>JACVCO010000008.1 GCA_016741995.1 Hydrogenophaga sp.
CGCCTTCAACGTCTTCGGCGGCCTCCTTGCCATACACCGCCATCCAGCCCGGCTTGACCAGCACCTTGCCTTCGGTCTTGAAGTGGTGGTTGAGCACGCTGCTGATGCGCGTGGTGACCAGGAACTCGGCGCTGGGAAAGAACACCGCGATGAAGCGGCGCACCACCAGGTCGTAGAGCTTCTGCTCGGCCTCGCTCAGGCCGCTGGGCGCCTGTAGCGTGGGGATGATGGCGAAGTGGTCCGAGACCTTGCTGTTGTCGAAGATGCGCTTGCTGGGCTTGATGTAGCCGTTGCCCAGCGCCGTCTTCGCGTGCGGGGCCAGGTGCGCCATGCCACTGCCGGCGAGCATCTCGAAGGTGTCCTTCACGGTGCCCAGGTAGTCCTCGGGCAGCGCGCGCGAATCGGTCCGCGGGTAGGTCAGCGCCTTGTGGCGCTCGTACAGGCTCTGCGCCAGCTGCAACGTGGTCTTGGCCGAGAAGCCGAAGCGGCCGTTGGCTTCGCGCTGCAGGCTGGTCAGGTCGTAGAGCTGGCCACAGGCCTGGGTGGTGGGCTTGCTCTCTTCCTTCACGCTCGCGGCCTTGCCGCGGACCGCGTCGACGATCGCCTGTGCCTGCTTCACATCCCACACGCGGTCGGCGCGCAGGTCGGGGTCGGCATCGTCGCCGGACGGCTTCTTGAAATCGGGGTCGAACCACTTGCCGGGGTACTCCCCGGCCTCGGCCAGGAAGCTGGCGTGGATTTCCCAGTAATCGCGCGGGCGGTGCGCGCGGATCTTCTCTTCGCGTTCGACCACGATGGACAGGGTGGGCGTCTGCACGCGGCCCACGGTGGTGAGGAAGAAGCCGCCGTCACGCGAGTTGAAGGCCGTCATGGCGCGCGTGCCGTTGATGCCCACGAGCCAGTCGGCCTCGGAGCGGCTGCGCGCCGCGTCGGCCAGGCCGCGCATCTGCGCGTCGCTGCGCAGGCGCTCGAAGCCCTCGCGGATGGCGGCAGGCGTCATGGATTGCAGCCACAGCCGGCTCACCGGTTTGCCCAGCCCCTGATAACTGCCGCCCTTGAGGCCCCCGGCGTACTGCTCGATCAGGCGGAAGATGAGCTCGCCCTCACGCCCCGCGTCACACGCGTTGATGAGCGCCGTGACGTCCTTGCGTTTGGCGAGCTTGACCACCGCGTTCAAACGCGACTTGGCCTTGTCGATCGGCTTGAGCTCGAAGTACGGCGGCAGCACGGGCAGGTGCGCGAAGCTCCACTTGCCGCGCTTCACGTCGAATTGTTCGGGCGCGGCAATCTCCACCAGGTGGCCCACCGCGGAGGTGACCACATAGCGCTCGTTCTCGAAATGGTCGTCGTGCTTGTCGAACTTGCCCGCGACCGAAGTCAGCGCGCGCACGATGTCTTGTGCCACGGACGGCTTCTCGGCAATGACCAGGGTTTTCATCTCTACAATCCGCTCCCACACGCGCAGGCGCGCACGCACATGAGCGCGCGCTTGTCGTGCGCGCACCCACGCGCGCACCCGCACAAAACAACCTTACCAAAGAAATCCGACGTGACGAAAACCCCTCGGAAGCCTGCCGCGCGCACGAAATCCCCCGCCAAGCCCGGCGATGCGCGCCGCATCCAGACACGCCGCTCCGGGGTGCACGGCAAAGGCGTCTTCGCGCTGGTCGACATCCCCGAAGGCGAGACGCTGATCGAGTACACGGGCGAGGTCATCACCTGGACCGAGGCGCTGGACCGCCACCCGCACGACCCGAGCGACCCCAACCACACCTTCTATTTCCACATCGACGAAGAGCACGTGATCGATGCGAAGTACGGGGGCAACTCGGCGCGCTGGATCAACCACAGCTGCAAGCCCAACTGCGAAGCCGACGTGGAAGACGGTCGCGTGTTCATCCGCAGCAGACGCGACATAAAGGCCGGTGAAGAACTGTTCTACGACTACGGCCTCGTCATCGACGAGCCCCTGACACCCAAGCTCAAGGCCCAGTACCCGTGCTGGTGCGGCGCCAAGAAGTGCCGCGGCACGCTGCTCGCACCCGCCAAGGGCGGGCGCGCCACGAAGCTGGGCTGAACATGATCGCGGCGGCCACGCTCGGCGCCAGCGCCGAAGCCATCTGGCAGGCGGTGGTGCCCACGCTGCCGGGCTTCACGGTCGAGGTGCTGCCGCAGATCGACTCGACCAACACCGAACTCATGCGGCGGGCGCGCGCCGCACCGCTTGACCCCGTGCTGCTGGTGGCCGAGCAGCAAACCGCTGGGCGCGGGCGCCTGGGGCGCGGCTGGCACAGCCAGCCAGGCCGGTCGCTCACCTTCTCGCTGGGCCTCATGCTCGCTCCGCGCAACTGGTCGGGCCTGTCGCTGGCCGTGGGCGTGAGCCTGGCCGAACACCTGCACCCCGACGTGCGCCTGAAATGGCCCAACGACCTGTGGCTGATGCAGCGCAAGCTGGGCGGCATCCTGGTTGAAACCGCCGGTCTGAACGACAGCCCCGAGGCGCGTGCGGTGGTCATCGGCGTGGGCCTGAACGTGGCGCGCCCGGCCGAGGCCGCGGTGCAGCAGATGCCGGCGGGCGCGCTGCCGGCCACCGCCCCCGCCGGCCTGGCCGAGGTGGACATGGGCGTGACCGCGGCCGAATTGCTCGAGCGCGTGGTGCCGGCGCTGGTGGCCGACGTGCAGCGCTTCCAGGCCGAGGGCTTCGCCCCCTTTGCGGCCCGCTTCGCCGCCCGCGACGCCTTGAAGGACCGCGCCGTGACCCTGAGCGACGGCACCCAGGGCACGGCCTGCGGTGTGGCCGACGACGGCGCGCTGCGTGTGCTCGTGGGGGATCGGCTGCGGCGCATCGACAGCGCCGAGGTGAGCGTGCGCCCATGCTGAGGTGGCTGGTCATCGTGCTGGTCGCCGCCAACGCCATCTACTACGCGGGCACACAGGGCCACCTGGTGGCCTTCGGCTGGCCCGCGGCGAGCGAACCGCGTGAGCCACAGCGCCTGGAGCGGCAGATCGACCCCGAGCGGCTGCGGCTGCTCAACGGCCCGCGCGGCGCCGAACCGGTGCGGCCTCCGGCCCGTCCGCCCGTGGCATCGCCCGACCCGTCCCCGCCGGCAAGCGCATCGGCCACCCAGGCGCCGAGCCCGCCAGCGGTGGTGGCGGCGAATCCCGCCCCACCCCCGGCCCCCACGGCCCCGGCACCGGCCGACGCCCCGCCGGGCTGCTGGCAGGCCGGCGGGTTCACCGACGAGCAGGCCGAACTGCTGCGCGCCGAGTTGCGTCTGCTGGGGCTGGCCGACAGCGCATGGCAACTCGCCGAGGTGCGCAACCCGGGCCGCTGGATCGTCTACATGGGGCGCTACGACAGCGCCGAGCAGGCCGCCCGCAAGAAGGCCGAACTGCGGGGTATGGGCATCGACTTCCGCGACGTCAACACGCCGGGGCTCGCCCCGGGCATTGCGGTGGGCACCTTCTCGAGCGAGCCGGCGGCGCGCGAAGGCCTGCAGACGGCCGAGCGCCGCGGCGTGCGCACGGCACGTGTGGTGCAGGAACGCGCCGAAAGCCTGACCTTCAACCTGCGCCTGCCCGCCATCACGCCAGCCCAGCGCCAGCGCATCGACGCACTCGGCCCGGCCATGGGCGGGCGCAGCCTGCAGCGCTGCGCTTGAACGGTTGACGCGTCAGCCGCGCTGACGGCGCCGCGCGAAGGCCAGGGCCCAGGCCCACAACCCGGCACCCCACCACCAGCCCAACGCCCCGCCACCGCCTTGCGGCGGCGGAATCGCCGCCACCACCGCCACGGTGTCGCTGCCTTCATCGCCCTGGTTGTCTTCCACCGTGAGGCGAAACACCCAGCGGCCCTCAACGGCGGCGGGCAATTGCACGTCGGTGAGCGCCAGCGTGTTGCCCGGGATGACCACAGGCGCCGACCCGCTGACCAGGCTCCAGCGGTGGCTCACCACGTTGCGCCCGGGAATGGCGAGACTGCCCCGCCCGTCGAGCGTGATCCGGGTGCCGGGCAGCACGGTGCCCACGCGCTCGATCACGGCGGCGGGCCCGCTGGCCAGTTGCACCGAGCGCGCGGCGTCGAGCAGGCCCGCGCCGCAGGTGGTGTGGGTGCAATTGCAGACGCTGCTGTTGGCCGGGCCGCAGGCGGCGCCCATGTAGGTGGTGTGGGGCCGTGCCCCGACCCTCATGCGCTCGATCAGCGCGCTCGGTGTGAGGCTGGGGTTGATGCCCAGCATGAGCGCGGCCACGCCCGCCGCCTGGGGGGCGGCGAAGCTCGTTCCCTGCAAGTAGCCGTGGATGGGAGAGACGGGTTCCCGCGTGCCGCTGTTGGACGTGCTGTGGAGCAGGGTGTCCGTGCCGAGTTCGTTCGATCCGCCCGGCGCCGCGAGCGCCACGTTCGGACCAAAGCTCGAGTAGTCGGCTTTGGCGCCATCCCGGCGCACCGACGCCACGGCCATGACACCCGCGCAATCGGCCGGGCGCCGCAGCGCGGTGGCGTTGTTGCCGGCGGCCACCACCAGCAACGCGCCCGCCGCGGTCACGTCGTCGACCATGGCCTGGTAGGCCCCGTCGCACGCGGCGCTGCCGCCGAAGCTGAGGTTGATCACGCGCGCGGGTGTGGGGTTGGCCGGCACGCCAGCCACCGGCAGCCCGGCGGCCCAGCGGGTGCCGTCGAGCAGGTCGGAGAGCAGGGCGCCGCACTTGCCCGCCACGCGCACCGGGAGCACGCGCGCGTTCCAGTGCAGACCGGCCACGCCGATGCCGTTGTTGGGCACGGCCGCGATCTGGCCGGCGATGAAGGTGCCGTGCCACGAGCTGTTGGCGATGTCGCACGCGGCGAACAGCGGGTTGGTCTGGTCGACCGCATCGATCCAGTCGCCGGGGTCGGACGGGTTGGCATCGCGGCCATCGCCATCGTTGGCCACCGACAGCTCGCTCACGAAGTCGTAGCCCGCGTGCAGGCGCCCGGCGAGATCGGGGTGCAGGAAGTGCACTCCGCTATCGACCACCGCCACCACGGTGCCGGCAGCACCCGTGGTGATGTCCCAGGCGGGGGGCATGTTCAGGGCGGCGGGCTGGAAGTTGCCGTGAACGGTGCCGGGTTCGCGCAGATGCCACTGCGAGGCCCAGGCGGGATCGGAGGGCACCAGTTGCCGGGGCTCGAAGACGTTGGGCTCGACCCAGGCCACGTCGGGGTGCAAACGCAACCGGCGCATCAGGTCGTCGAGCTCACGCCCCTTGACGGGTTTCTTCAGGCGCAGCAGCGCGGCACGGCCGGCTTCGCCGACGCCAGCAACCGGCACCCCGACCGCCTTGGCCAGGGCTTGTGTGCGATCTCGCGAGCGCCGCGTGGCCTGCTCCCAGGCGGCCTGCTCGCGCTTACGGCGGTCGGCCCAGGGGCCGCGGGCGGTGATCTCACGGTTGAGTTCGTCCGCGTCCGCGCGAAAACCGACGATGAGGCCGAAGGCGGGGGAAGCGTCGCGCGATGTCGCGCCGACCGGCAAAACGGCCAAGACGAGGAGAGCGCAAGCCAACCCGCGACGGGCGACGCCAAACAAACGATTCGCGGGCATGCGGATTTTTACCACCCGTCACGATTACCGCCCACGGGTATTTCACCGAGCGGAGCAATTCACCCCCCCGGCGAAGGAAAAACCTCACGCCGCGTGGGTGGCGCCCAACGTTTGGTGATCGAACCAGGCCAGCGCGTCGTTCCACAAGGGCTGGGCGCGCGCCCGGAAGTAGCCCATGTGGCCGATCGGCCCGAGGCCCGCGCGGCGCGAGTCGAGCGTCACCGCCTTGACCGGGGCGTTGCGGTAGCCGGCCATGAAGGCGTCGCGCGAAGCAGGGGGTGCCCAGGCATCGTCCAGCGCGTTGACGGCGACGATGGGAAAACGCACGGCGTCGAAGCGGGCGGTGACCTCGCGCATGCGCGGGTCGTCGAAGAAGTAGCGCGGGAAGCGGCACCAGTGGCGCCACTGGCGGTAGACGTCGATCGGCAGGTCTTCGCCCATGCCGAGCTTGCTCCAGGGCAGGTAGCCGGCCACGCGCGTCATCAGCGGGCCGAGCACGTTCCACATGAACTGCACCCGCAGGCGCTCCAGCGGCGGCATCCAGCCGTGCCAGCCGGCGCCGGTGGCGAAGGTGTAGGCCGCGTCCACGTGTTCGGGGTGCGGCAGCAGGCCCAGGGCGTGGCCGCCGTAGGAGTGCCCCACCAGCCACAGCGGCACGCCGGGCGCCCGCATGTGGGCCACGCCCGCGGCCAGGTCGAGCCGGCCCCAGTCGAGGTAGTCCATGCGAAAGCCCTTGAGCGTTGTCGGCGCGGACGCGCCGATGCCCCGGTAGTCGAGCGTGAGGACATCGATGCCCTGCTCCGCCATGTGTTGCGCGAAGCGCTTGTAGAAGCCCTGGGGCACGGCCGTGGCACCGCCCACCACGAGGTGGGCCCGCGGTGGGGTGGCGGCGTGGTAGCGGTGGGCCGAGAGCGGGTAACCATCGGCAGCGAGCAGGGTGAGCGGTTCGATGCGCACGGCATCGCGGGTGGCGGGGGTCATGACGGGTTCTCCTGGGTGGGGCTGGCGGGCAGCAGCGCCAGCAAGGTGTCGGTGATGCGCTGAACCGGCTCGATGCTGTGCGCCACGCGCGACTGCAGCAGCCCGCCCTCGTACGCGGCCACCACCAGCGCGGCCACGCCGTCGGCGCGCTCGGCGGGCATGCCCGCGGTGCCCAGGCCCTGCGCGATGCGTTCGCGCAGCCGGGCGAAGGCGCGTGCCAGCGCTTCGCGCAGGGCCTTGTCGTCGGGCGTGGATTCCAGCGCCACCGTGGCCAGCGGGCAGCCCGATTCGAAACCGGTGCGCTGCAGCCGTTCGGTGGCGCCACGGATCCACAGGCGCATGGCGGCCTGCGGGTCGGGCGTGGTGGCGAGCAGCTGGTCGAGGCCACCGGTCATGCGCTCGACGACACGGTCAATGGCGGCGATGGCGAGTTCGGTCTTGCCACCGGGAAAGTGGTGGTACAGCACGCCCTTGGGTGCACCGGCCGCCTGCAGCAGCTCGGTCAGGCCGATGCCGTGCAGGCCGCGGCGGCGCAGGGCGTCGGTCATGGCGGCGATCAGGCGGTCGCGCGTGCCGGATTCGGGTGGGGGTGGGGCGGGCATGGCGGCCATTCTCTAGACCGGTCGGTCTAGTGTCAATGGCTGATCGGATCGTGGTGTCGTGCGCGCGACGCCCCCCGGAAACGCGAAAGGCGCCCGAGGGCGCCTTTCGCTTCAGCCAGTGGACTTATTTCGCCACCACGCGCGCCATCTCCAGGCACTTGTTGGAGTAGCCCCACTCGTTGTCGTACCAGCTCACCACCTTGATGAAGGTGCCGTCCAGCGCGATGCCGGCGTCGGCGTCGAAGATCGAGGTGCGCGCGTCGCCGCGGAAGTCGGTCGCCACGACCTTGTCCTCGGTGTAGCCCAGCACGCCCTTGAGCGCGCCTTCGCTCTGCGCCTTCATCTCCGCGCAGATCTCCTTGTAGGTGGCTTCCTTGCTCAGCTCCACCGTCAGGTCCACCACCGACACGTCGGAGGTCGGCACGCGGAAGGACATGCCCGTGAGCTTCTTGTTGAGCTGCGGGATCACCACGCCCACCGCCTTGGCCGCGCCGGTGCTGCTGGGGATGATGTTCTCCAGGATGCCGCGGCCACCGCGCCAGTCCTTGTTGCTCGGGCCGTCCACCGTCTTCTGCGTGGCGGTGGCGGCGTGCACCGTGGTCATGAGGCCGCGCTTGATGCCCCACTTGTCGTTGAGCACCTTGGCCACCGGGGCCAGGCAGTTGGTGGTGCAGCTGGCGTTGCTGATGATGGCCTGGCCGGCATACGTGTCGTGGTTGACGCCGTAGACGAACATGGGCGTGTCGTCCTTGCTGGGCGCGGACATGATGACCTTCTTGGCGCCGGCGGCCAGGTGCTTCTCGGCCCCGGCCTTGTCCAGGAAGATGCCGGTGGACTCGATCACCACGTCGGCGCCGACCTCGCCCCACTTGAGCTCGGACGGGTCCTTCACCGCGGTCAGGCGGATCTTCTTGCCATTGACGATCAGGTTGGTGCCGTCGACCTGCACATCGCCTTCGAAGCGGCCGTGCACGCTGTCGTACTTGAGCATGTAGGCCAGGTAGTCGGGCTCGAGCAGGTCGTTGATCGCCACCACCTCGATGTCCTTGAAGTTGGCCACCGCCGCGCGAAACACCATGCGCCCGATGCGCCCGAATCCGTTGATACCGACCTTGATCGTCATGCTCTTATCTCCAGGGGTTGATGTCAGAAAGGGTCACTGCTTCGCGAGCACGGCGCGCACCGTGTCCGCCACGTTCTCGGGCGTGAAGCCGAAGTGCTTGAACAGCACCGGCGCCGGGGCCGATTCGCCGTAGGAGTCGATGCCCACGACGGCGGACACGCCGTATTTCCACCAGCCGTCGGTCACGCCCATCTCGACCGCCACGCGCGGCAGGCCGGCGGGCAGCACGGCCTTCTTGTAGGCCGGGGCCTGGCGGTCGAAGCGGGTGTTGCTGGGCATGGAAACCACGCGCACCGCGATGCCGTGTTCCCTGGCCAGCTGTTCCTGCGCCTTGAGCGCAAGCTGCACCTCGGAGCCGGTGGCGATGATCACCGCCTGGGCCTTCTTCTTCAGGCCGACCTCGGCGGGCTCGGACAGCACGTAGGCGCCCTTGGCGATGTCGCTCAGGTCTTTCTTCGGTGCGTACGGCAGGTTCTGGCGCGACAGCAGCAGCGCGGTGGGCCGGTCCTTGTTCTCGAGCGCCACGGCCCAGGCGACGGCGGTCTCGGCCGTGTCACCAGGGCGCCAGACGTCGAGGTTGGGGATCAGGCGCAGGCTGGCAGCGTGCTCGATCGACTGGTGCGTGGGGCCGTCTTCGCCGAGACCGATGGAGTCGTGCGTGAAGACGTGGATCACGCGCTGCTTCATCAGCGCGGCCATGCGGATGGCGTTGCGCGAGTAATCGCTGAAGGTGAGGAAGGTGCCGCCGTAGGGGATGTAGCCGCCGTGCAGCGCCACGCCGTTCATGACGGCGGCCATGCCGAATTCGCGCACGCCGTAGTTGATGTGGCGCCCCAGGCGGCCCTGGTCGTCGCGCACCACCTGGCCGGCCAGATCCACGCGCAGCGCGGGCGTGGACGCGGTGTTGGTGAGATTGGAGCCGGTGAGGTCGGCGCTGCCACCGAGCAGCTCGGGCAGCGCGGCGGTGAAGTGCTCCAGCGCGAGCTGGCTGGCCTTGCGGCTGGCCACGGTCTCGGCCTTGGTGTGGGCCTGCACGGCTGCGTCCACCGCCACCTGGGCGAAGCGCTTGGGCAGCTCACCCTTCATGCGGCGCAGGTACTCGCTGGCGAGCTCGGGGTGGGCGGCGCGGTAGGCGTTGAAGCGCTGGTTCCAGGCGGCTTCGGCGGCTTTGCCCGCGGCCTTGGCGTCCCAGGCGGCGTACACGTCGTCGGGGATCACGAAAGGCTCATGCGGCCAACCCAGCGCGGCGCGCGTGAGCTTGATTTCTTCCGCGCCCAGCGGCTCGCCGTGCGCCTTGGCGGTGTTGGCGCGGTTCGGGCTGCCTTTGCCGATCGCCGTCTTGCAGATGATGAGCGTGGGCGCGTCGGCGTGGCGTTTCGCGTCGCCGAGGGCGCGGTCCACCGCGTCCACGTCGTGGCCGTCGATCGGGCCGATCACGTTCCAGCCGCAGGCGGTGAAGCGCAACGCGGTGTTGTCGATGAACCAGGGCGTGACCTTGCCGTCGATGGAGATGCCGTTGTCGTCGTACAGCGCGATCAGCTTGTTGAGCTTCCAGGCGCCGGCCAGCGCCACCGCTTCGTGGCTGATGCCTTCCATGAGGCAGCCGTCACCCAGGAACACGTAGGTGCGGTGGTCGACGACCTCATGGCCCGGGCGGTTGAACTCGGCCGCGAGCAGCTTCTCGGCCAGCGCCATGCCCACCGCGTTGGTGATGCCCTGGCCCAGCGGGCCGGTCGTCGTCTCGACGCCGGGGGTGATGCCCACCTCGGGATGGCCCGCGGTCTTGCTGTGCAACTGGCGGAAGTTTTTCAGCTCCTGCATCGGCAGCGCGTAGCCCGTGAGGTGCAGCAGCGCGTAGATCAGCATCGAGCCGTGGCCATTGCTGAGCACGAAGCGGTCGCGGTCGGGCCAGTGCGGGTTCACCGGGTTGTGCCGCAGGTGGCGGCCCCAGAGCGCGACGGCCATGTCGGCCATGCCCATGGGCGCGCCGGGGTGCCCGGAATTGGCAGCCTGCACGGCGTCCATCGCCAGCGCGCGGATGGCGTTGGCCATGACCAGGGGAGAGACGTTGACGACGGAGGAGTCGCTCATGAAGACCTCGGGATGGGAAGGGGCGCAGCGCGGACCGTTTCACACGGCCGGCCTGAGAAGAACCCGCGATTTTAGCGGCGGCGCCCCGGCAGCCACCGCGCGTGGGCGATACAGGCAGGCCTCGACGCAGCCGGCTACAGTCATGCCTTCACCATGGCCCTCGCCGCTCAAGCCATCATCCTTGCCGCCGGCCGCGGCAACCGGATGCGCCCGCTCACCGACCACACGCCCAAGCCGCTGCTGCCCGTGCAGGGCAAGGCCTTGTTGCAGTGGCATGTCGATGCCCTGGCGGCATCAGGCGCGCACCCGCTCGTCATCAACACCGCCTGGCTGGGCGAGCAGATTCCCGCGCACTTCGGCGCGCAGCCGCGCAGCAGCCAGGGTCAGGCCCTGGACATCGCCTACTCGGCCGAAGGCGAAGACTTCGGCTACGCCCTGGAAACGGCCGGCGGCATCGTCCGGGCCCTGCCCTTGCTGGCCGAGGTGTTCTGGGTCGTGGCGGGCGACGTGTTCGCGCCCGGCTTCCCCTTCGATCCCACGGCCATGGCCCGCTTCGCGCAGAGCGACCGGCTCGCCCACCTCTGGCTGGTGCCCAACCCGGCGCACAACCCCAGGGGCGACTTCGGCCTGAGCGCCGAGGGTCTGGCGCTCAACGGGGGCGCCGAGCGGTTCACCTACAGCACGATCGGCCTGTACCGGCGCGCGTTGTTCGAAGCCCCGTGGTGCGACATCCTGGCCGGCAACCCCCAGGGCACGGCCGAGCCGCTGGCGCCGTTGCTGCGCCGTGCGATGGACGCGGGCCAGGTGAGCGCCGAGCTCTACCGCGGCCCCTGGACGGACGTGGGCACGCCCGAGCGCCTGGCCGAACTGAACCGTTAGCCGCCACAATGGCGCGATGGACGCCAACACCCATTTCCGCCTCTACGCCGAGCGCCGCGCGCGCCTGGCTTCGCAACTCGGCCCGGGTGGCATCGCCATCGTGCCCACGGCGCTGGAACGCCCCCGCAACCGCGACAGCGACTTCCTCTACCGGCACGACAGCTACTTTTATTACCTGAGCGGTTTCACCGAACCCAACGCCTGGCTGCTGATCACCGCCGAAGGCCGGGTCACGCTGTTCTGCCAGCCCAAGGACCTGGAGCGCGAGATCTGGGACGGCATCCGGCTCGGGCCCGATGCGGCCCCCACCGCGCTGGGCGTGGACGAGGCCTTCCCCGTCACCGAGCTCGACCAGCGCCTGCCCCGGCTGCTCGAAAACCGCGCGGTGGTCTGGTACCCGTTCGCCACCCACGCCGGGCTGGAAGGCCGCATCGACGGCTGGCTGCAGAAGGTGCGCGCACGCGTGCGCTACGGCGCGCTGTGCCCCGAAACCCAGCGCGACCTGTGCACCCTGCTCGACGACATGCGCCTCGTGAAGGACGCGCATGAGCTGGCCATCATGCGCCGCGCCTCGCAGATCAGCGCGCGCGGCCACATCCGCGCCATGCAGCGCAGCGCGGCCATGCTGCGCGCCGGGCAGGACGTGCGCGAGTACCACCTCGACGCCGAGCTGCTGCACGAATTCCGCCAGGGCGGTTCGCAGTACCCCGCCTACGGCAGCATCGTGGCCGCGGGCGCCAACGCCTGCATCCTGCACTACCGCGCCGACGCCGCCCCCATCCGCGACGGTGAACTTGTGCTGATCGACGCCGGTTGCGAACTCGACGGCTACGCGAGCGACATCACGCGCACCTTCCCCGCCAACGGCCGCTTCAGCGGGCCGCAGCGCGCGGTGTATGAACTCGTGCTGGCGAGCCAGGACGCGGCTGTGGCCGCCACGAAGCCCGGTGCGCGCTTCGTCGATCCGCACGATGCCACCGTGAAGGTGCTCGCGCAGGGCCTGCTCGATCTCGGCCTGCTCGACAAGGGCAAGTTCGGTACGGCGGACGACGTGATTGCCAACCGCAGCTACTTTCAGTTCTACATGCACCGCACCGGCCACTGGCTGGGCATGGACGTGCACGACTGCGGCAGCTATGTGGAGCCCGGGGAGGTCGGCAAAGTCAGCGAGCGCAAGGACCCGCTGTCGGGTGAACTCATCAAGGACCGTCCGAGCCGCATTCTGCGTCCGGGCATGGTGCTCACCATCGAGCCCGGCCTCTACATCCGCCCCGCCCAAGGCGTGCCCGAGAAGTTCTGGAACATCGGCATCCGCATCGAGGACGACGCGGTGGTGACCGCCGATGGCTGCGAGCTCATCACGCGCGATGTGCCGGTTGCGCCCGACGCCATCGAAGCGCTGATGCGCGCCTGACCCGCGTCAACTCACTGCAGGGTGCGGTGCTCGGGCATGGGCGTCAGCCCGGGTGAGGGCGCCGCGGTGCTGCCCAGTTCAAGCAACCAGCGTGCGCTCAGTCGCCCCAGCAGCAAGCGCATCGGCGCCGACAGCGCCGGGTGCTGCGCGAGTTCGGTGAGGTTGCTCACCACCTTGCCCACCATCAATTCGCGCTGACGCACCGGCCCGCTGTGCTGGGCACAGCCCGTCATCAGCGCCAGCGTGCCAGCGAGCAGCGCCTCGGTCGGCGGCAGCGTGTATTCCTCGTCGCAATGGCTCGTCGGGTCGGTTTTCATCGGGTGCTCCAGCGGTGACAGGAGTGCATCATATGAGAATAATTCTCATTTGCAGAAAGTACCCCCCTTGGGCTGCATGGGCTTCGGCCCACAATGCCGCCTCCCCTCACCGCGAAAGGAGCAGCCATGAAAGGCGATGACAAAGTGATTGCGCACCTGCAGGCGCAACTGAAGAACGAGCTGACCGCCATCAACCAGTATTTCGTGCACTACCGCATGCTCAAGCACTGGGGCCTGGACAAGCTGGCCAAGAAGGAATACGAGGAGTCGATCGGCGAAATGAAGCACGCCGACAAACTCATGGACCGCATCTTCATGCTCGACGGCCTGCCCAACCTGCAGGACCTGGGCAAGCTGCACATTGGCGAAGACGTGCCGGAAATGCTGCGTTGCGACGTGCAGCTCGAGCGCGGTGCGCAGGGCACCATCAAGGACGGCATCGCCCACTGCGAGTCGGTGCGCGACTACGTCTCGCGCGACATCCTGCAGGAAATCCTTGACGACACCGAGGAGCACATCGACTTCCTGGAGACCCAGATCGAGCTGATCGAGAAGGTCGGCCTGCCGAACTACCTGCAGAGCCAGATGGGCTCGGCGAGCTGATCGGGGCTGGGCGAACACCGCCCGTCGGGCGGTGTCCATGGGGGCTTGCCGAATGAATGCGATCCATTATCATTTGCAGGCGTTTCATTCTGCCCATCCCCATGATCGTCTGCGTTTGCCGCCGCGTCAGTGACAAAACCATCGCCCAGTGCGCTCGCGCGGGCATGGGCTTTGACGACATCCAGCTGGAGCTGGGTGTGGCGACGCAATGCGGCCGGTGCGAAGGCTGCGCGCGCCAGGTGGTGGCCGAATGCGCGCCCGGCCAAGCCATCGCCCACCTGCAACTGCACACCGCCGAACAGGCCCGCCACGCCGCACTGGCCTGAGAGTGCGCTCAGGGTTCGCGGCCCGCGAACCGATTCCCCACACCGCCGTCACAGCGCCTTCACCCGCAGGGCGGCTCGGCCATGTGCGGGTTTCCCCCGAGGCCGGATTTAGAATGCGGACCCGCCTTTCGCATGGCAGAAAGAACAACGGCCGGAGACACGCATGACCGCACCCAGCAATCCCGAAAGCAAGCGCGCCGAACTGCGCCGGGCCGCGCTCGACTATCACGAGCGCCCCACGCCCGGCAAAGTGGCCATCGCCGCCACCAAGCCCCTGTCCAACCAGCGCGATCTGGCCCTGGCGTACTCGCCCGGCGTGGCTGCCCCCTGCGAAGAGATCGTGGCCGACCCGGTCAACGCCTTCAAGTACACCGCGCGTGGCAACCTGGTGGCCGTCATCACCAACGGCACCGCGGTGCTGGGCCTGGGCGACATCGGCCCGCTGGCGGCCAAGCCGGTGATGGAAGGCAAGGGCGTGCTGTTCAAGAAGTTCTCCGGCATCGATGTCTTCGACATCGAGATCGCCGAGAAGGACCCGGACAAACTGGTCGAGATCATTGCGGCGCTCGAGCCCACCTTCGGCGGCATCAACCTCGAAGACATCAAGGCCCCGGACTGCTTCTACGTCGAGCGCAAGCTGCGTGAACGGATGAAGATCCCGGTCTTCCACGACGACCAGCACGGCACGGCCATCGTCGTCGGCGCGGCCATCCTTAACGGCATGAAGGTGGTCGGCAAGGACATCAAGAAGGTCAAGCTGGTCACGTCCGGCGCAGGCGCTGCCGCACTGGCCTGCCTGGGCTTGCTGGTCAAACTCGGCCTGCCCCGCGAGAACATCTGGGTGACCGATCTTGCCGGTGTGGTCTACGAGGGCCGCACCGAGCTGATGGACGAAGACAAGATCCAGTTCGCGCAGAAGACCTCGGCGCGCAAGCTGGCCGAGGTCATGGAAGGCGCCGACGTCTTCCTCGGCCTGTCCGCCGGTGGCGTGCTCAAGCCCGAGATGGTCAAGTCCATGGCGCCCAGGCCGTTGATCCTCGCGCTGGCGAACCCCAACCCGGAAATCCTGCCGGAGGACGTGGCGGCGGTGCGCAACGACGCCATCATGGCCACCGGCCGCACGGACTACCCGAACCAGGTCAACAACGTCCTGTGCTTTCCGTACATCTTCCGCGGTGCGCTGGATTCGGGCGCGACCACCATCACCGACGAGATGGAGATCGCGGCGGTGCACGCGATCGCCGAGCTCGCGCAGGCCGAACAGAGCGAGGTGGTGGCCGCGGCTTACGCAGGCGAGAAGCTCGCCTTCGGCCCCGAGTACCTGATTCCCAAGCCCTTCGACCCGCGGTTGATGATGAAAATCGCCCCCGCGGTGGCCCAGGCCGCGGCCGACAGCGGTGTCGCGTTGCGCCCGATCGCCGACATGGCGGCCTACCGCGAGAGGCTGCAAAGCTTCGTGTTCGCGTCGGGCACCGTCATGAAGCCCATCTTCACCGCGGCCAAGCTCGCCACCCGCAAGCGCGTGGCCTACGCCGAGGGCGAGGAAGAACGCGTGCTGCGCGCCTGCCAGATCGTGGTCGACGAAGGGCTGGCCCGGCCCACGCTCATCGGCCGCCCGGCCATCATCGCGCAACGCATCGAGAAGTTCGGCCTGCGCCTGAAGGAGGGCCTGGACTACGACGTCGTCAACGTCGAGCAGGACGATCGCTACCGCGACTTCTGGCAGACCTACCACCGCATGACCGAGCGCAAAGGCGTCACGCAGCAGCTCGCCAAGATCGAGATGCGCCGCCGCCTCACACTCATCGGCGCGATGTTGCTGCACAAGGACGAGGTCGACGGCCTCATCTGCGGCACCTGGGGCAGCACCCATGGCCATCTCCAGTACATCGACCAGGTCATCGGCAAACGCGCCGGTGGCAGCCCCAGCACCGCGCAGGACGTGCGCATCTACGCCTGCATGAACGGCCTGATGCTGCCCAACCGCCAGCTCTTCCTGGTCGACACCCACGTGAACCACGACCCCACGCCCGAGGAGCTCTGCGAGATCACGGTGATGGCGGCCGAAGAGATGTTGCGCTTCGGTATCCAGCCCAAGGCCGCGCTGCTGTCGCACTCCAACTTCGGCTCGTCCAACGAACCCTCGGCCGTCAAGATGCGCCGCACGCTGGACCTGCTGCGCGCCCAGGCGCCCTGGCTCGAGGTGGATGGAGAGATGCACGGCGACGTGGCGCTCGACCCGGACGCCCGCGCCGCGCTCATGCCCCACTCCACGCTCAAGGGCGCGGCCAACCTGCTGGTGCTGCCCAACATCGACGCCGCCAACATCGCCTACAACCTGCTCAAGACGGCGGCTGGCGGCAACATCGCCATCGGCCCCGTGCTGCTGGGTGCGGCGCAGCCGGTGCACATCCTCACGCCCAGCGCCACCGTGCGCCGCATCGTGAACATGACGGCCCTCACCGTGGCCGATGCCAGCGTCGCCCGATAAGCCCTTTTGCCGTAGCAAGCACCAACTTATCAAGGCCGCTCCGGCCTGAGGGCAGTGCCCATTTTTTGGGCATTGGCTTGCTTTTTGACCCGGGTTAGGGCACACTCCCGCGCTTGTATTTGAGGGTTTACCCCAGCGTCTGGCGTGATGTCGGGCCAGGGTTGACCCGCATCAGGAGCAAGCCAACCTCATGGATCTGCGGGGGATCCGCCAGCACAGAGGCAAGGGCAAAGCCGGCTTTCTGGCGGCGCTGGTGGTCACCGTGGCCGCCGCCGTCGGCACCATTCTGGTGCAAGCCCGCGGCCCCGAGCCTCTCGCCACCGTCCCCTCCGCCGCCGTGCCGGTATCGGCCCTGCCAACGCAGGGTCAGCAGGTGATGGGCCGGATCGCGCAAGGAGGGCCCTTCCGCTACGAAAAGGACGGCACCGTCTTTTTCAACCGCGAGGGCCTGCTGCCCCGACAGAAGCGAGGCTACTACCGGGAATACACCGTCCCCACCCCAGGGCTCAACCACCGGGGGGCGCGGCGAATCGTGTGCGGTGGTGAGCGGCCGAGGGCGCCTGATGCCTGTTATTACACCGAGGACCACTACGCGAGCTTTCGACTCATCGCGCAGTGAGCCCCGACAAGAGCGAACGGTATTTCAACTTTGACTGTGGAAAGAGACGCGGAGATGGATACGCCACTTCGTAACGTGCGACCCAACATCGTTCAGTCGATTCGCGCCTATGGCGTGAAGGACCTGCAGGCCGCTGCCGAGCAGCTTGGCCATCACTTCCTCTACGCCAACCTGGCCAAGGCGCAGAGCAAGCAGGACGTGCTCGAACTGATCGCCGCGCAGTACACGCTGCCCCCGCATTTCGGCAAGAACTTCGATGCGCTCTACGACTGCATGACCGACATGGTTCACAAGTCGGGCCCGCAAACGGGCTTCATCGTCGTGCTCGAACACATCCCTGCGCACAGCAAGTTCGACAAGGAAGCCCGCGAGCAGTTGCTCGACATCTTCCGTGACACCGCCGAGTACTGGGCCGACCGCAAGGTGCCGTTCCGCTGCTTCTATTCGTTCTCGGTGGCGCGCAGCCCCAAGGGCGAAGAGCCGATCGAGGTGCAGAACGAAGAACCCATGCCCACGGACAAGATCCTCGACGTGAGCCCGATGGCGCTGCGCATGAGCAGCCCGTTCAACGCCGGGTATTGGCTCGCCGCGGCCTGAGGCCGCAGCCTCCCACGCCGCACCTGGCGCCACTGGATGAGCCGCGACACATGTCGCGGCTTTTTCATGCCTGCGTGGTTTGTGCGAGGTGCACGTATTCGCTGACGGGCACCTCTTCGGCCCTGCGCTGGAGATCGAAGTTGCCCGTCGCATGGCGTTGCTCCAGCCACTTGCCCAGCGTGTGGCGCAGGATCTTGCGGCGCTGGCTGAAAGCGATCTGCACCATGGCGCCGAAATGCGCCAGGTCGATCGGCGGCGGCTCGGGCAGCGGCACCATGCGCACCACCGCGCTGTCGACCTTGGGCGGCGGATCGAATGCCTCGGGCGGCACGAAGAGCACATCTTCCATCGCATAGCGCCACTGCAGCATGACGGACAAGCGGCCGTAGTCGGCCGTGGCGGGCGCGGCCACCATGCGGTCGATCACTTCCTTTTGCAGCATGAAGTGCTGGTCCTTCACCACGCCCACGTGGTCGAGCAGGTGAAAGAGGATGGGTGTGGAGATGTTGTAGGGCAGGTTGCCCACCACGCGCAGGCCCGCGGGCGCGGCGCCGGGGAGTGCAGAGAAGTCGACCGTGAGCACATCGGCCTCGGTCACGTCGAGCTGGCCGTGTGCGCGCAGGCGCACCGCGAGATCCCGATCGAGCTCGATCACGCGCAGGCGCCCGAGGCGCTCCACCAGGGGCTGCGTGAGCGCGGCCAGACCCGGGCCGATTTCAACCATGGCCTGGCCCGCGCGCGGATCGATCGCGCGCACGATGGCATCGATGACGCCGGGGTCGGTGAGAAAGTGCTGCCCGAAGCGCTTGCGCGCAATGTGCTTCACGGTTGCGGGTCTTCGCGGATCTCGACGTAGGCGCGCGCGCGCACGTCGCGCGCCCACAGCGCCTGGGCTTCCTCGAGCTTCTGCTCGCGCACCAGGGCACGGACACGCTCGCGGCGCTCGCGTTCGTCGAGCGGCACGGTGCGGCGTTCGTCGACACGGATGAGGTGCACACCGAAGCGCGACACCACGGGATCGGAGAGCTGGCCGGGCTGCAGGCGGTTCATGACCTGCTCGAACTCGGGCACGAACATGCCGGGCGCGGCCCAGCCCAGCACGCCGCCACCCGCGGCAGAGCCGTCCTGGCTGTGCTCGCGTGCCAGCGTTTCGAAACTGGCCTGGCCCGAAGCGATGCGCTGGCGGAACTCGTTCAGGCGGGCCTGGGCCGCTTCCTGGCTGAGCTGTGGACCGGGGCGCAACAGGATGTGGCTCGCGCGGGTTTGCGTGACATTCGCGGCCGGCAGACCGCCACCGCCGCGTTTGTCGTTGACGCGCAGCACGTGAAAGCCCGCCAGGCTGCGCAGCGGGCCCGCCACCTCACCCGGCGACAGGGCGCGCGTGGCGTTGATGAACAGGTCGGGCAGGCGCGTGGCCGGCCGCCAACCGAACTGGCCCCCGTTGCTGCGCTCGGGCGCATCGGAGAACTCGCGCGCCAGGGTGGCGAAATCCTCACCTGCGCGCGCGCGCTCGGCCACACGCTGCGCGCGTGCCTGGCGCTCGGTCACCTGGGCCTCGGTCGCGTTCTCGGGCACGCTCACGAGCACGTGGCCCAGGTTGAGTTCAAGGCTGCTCAGGTCGCCACCACCGCCCTGCTGCTCGCGGATGAAATCGTCGATATCGGCATCGTTCACACGCACGCGCGAGTCGACCTCGCGCTCGCGCACGCGCTGCAGCAGCAACTGCTGGCGCAGCTCGCTGCGAAAGCGGTTGAGCTCGACGCCCTCGGAGGCCAGCCGGCGGCGGAAGTCGTCGCGACCGAGCTGGTTCTGGGCCGCGATGTTCTGCTCGGCCTGATCGACGTCGTTGTCGCTGACGCGCAGGCCCGATTCGGTGGCGAACTGCACTTGCGCGCGTTCGTTGATGAGCTGTTCGAGCACCTGGCGAGCGAGCTCCGCGCGCGGCGGTGCGTTGGCGATGCCGCGCTGCGCGATGTTCTGCTCGACCTGTCGCAGGCGTTGACGCACATCGTGGTTGGTCACGGGCTCGGAATTCACCAGCGCGACGATGAAGTCGGCCGTGCGGTTGGCGGTCGAGGTGCCTGTGCCTTCCGGCAGGCTGAGCCTGCCCGGGGAGCGCTGCGTCTGGGCGGTGGCGGGCAGGGCTGCCAGCACGAGGGCAAGCACCAGGGCCTGGAAGGAGAGCAAAAGGCGTTCAGTCATGGCGTTGGAAGCGGCTCGGCGGGGTGATTTCCTCGCGCAGGTACTGGTAGCGCGGCACGTTGTCCCTGAGGGTCTGCAACGGGTTGGAGCCGATGCGCGAGAAGCCCGTGAATTCGAGCTGGAAGAGGATGCGCTGGTTCGCCGAAGCCGCGCTGCGCTGCAGCCGCTCCAGCACGATGCGCCCGATCCAGCAGCCGGCATCGTACTCAAAGCCGGCCACCAGATCGACCACCTTGCGGTCGGGCACGCTGTAGTTGATGCGCCCCACGCTGTACCACTGGCCTTCACCCAACCCGTGGCCGGGCACCGGGGCCGGCGCGCTGCCGAACACGCCGCTGAGCGGCCATTGCCAGCCCACGTCGAACTGTTCGGAACTGCCGCGCTGCAAACGCCAGGCGGCGCTGAGCACGCGGTAGGGGCCGGGCGTGTAGCGCGCGCTCAGCGTGGTGCGCACCGACTCGTTGCTCGAGGGGTTGTACTGGAAGTTGGTGTCGAACAGCCAGCGCGGGCTCCACTGCACGCGCGCGGCGATGAGCACGTCGCTGAAGCGCTCGGTGACCGGGTCGCCGCCAGGCAGGCCGCCCGCGTTGGGCAGGGTCACGTCCTGGTCGCGCAGCAGGTAGCGTTGCGCGATGCCCAGCCGCACGATCTCGGCCCCCGTCTTCGGGTCGAGCAGGCGCGAACTCACGCCCAGCGTGACGGCCCGAGTGTCGGAGATGCGGTCGTTTCCGGTGAAGACGTTTTCCGAGTAGATGGTCGCGAGGTTGAAGTCGGTCGCGGCCGAGTCGTAGTTGGGCAGCAGGCTCTGGTCGCGGTGGGGCGTCCAGGTGAAGAAGGCGCGCGGCTCCAGCGTCTGCACGAAGGCACGCCCGAAGTAGCTGGCGTCGCGCTCGAAGACCAGGCCGCTGTCCAGGCTCACCGTGGGCAGGGTGCGCGTCGCGTTGCGCTGGCCGTTGGCCAGCGGCCCGTCGAAGCGGTATTGCGTGTGGTGCAGCCGCGCGCGCGGCTCGATGAACCAGCCCGGCGCCTGCCAGCGGTGGCTCAGTTGCGCGATGGCCAGCGTGCGTTCGCCGTTGACTTGGCCGGTGAGGGCGGGGTCGGCCTCGAAGCGCGTGAAGCCCGCCTGCATCGACAGCAGCGAGTCGCCCGACACACCCCAGTCGAGGTCGCTGCGCGAGTAGCTGAGCGTCGCCGCCGGAAGCCGGTCGTACGGCGGGGTGATGGGGGCCTCGATGTCCTGCAGCGTCTGCCAGGTGTAGGCGCCCGCGACGAGCGACCACGGGCCGCGGGCCCAGTCGACCTGCGCGTTGCTGGGCAGCAGGCGTTGCGTGAGCGTGGCATTGGCGCGCGGGAAATCGCGCCAGTAGTTGTCGTCGCTCACGCGGTTGAGGTTGAGGTTCAGGCCGGCACGCCCGCTCCCACCGAGCCGGTTGATGGCGTCGGAGAGCGTCTGGTCGTGCAGCAACGCGTAGCCCCAGCGGTCGTCCTGGCGCAGGCGGTCCGACGGCATGAACGAACCACGGAGCTGGCCGCTGTAGCTGGGCTGCAGGTAACGGAACTCGGCGCCCAGGTCGATCCCGCGCTTGGTCATCAGCGTGGGGAACAGCGTGAGGTCGTAATTGGGCGCGAGGTTGAGGTAGTACGGCAGCGTGAGCTCGAAACCGCTGAGGCTGTCGAGGTTGATCGACGGTGGCAGCAGGCCCGACTTGCGCTCGTCGCTGAGCGGGAAGGTGAAGTACGGCGCGCCCAGGATGGGCACGCCCTGGAACTCCAGCACGCCGCCGGTGGCCGCGCCCGTCTGCTCCACGTTGTCGAACTCGATCTTGCGCGCGCGGATCAGCCAGTCGGGCATCCAGTCGGCGCCGGGCACGCGCGGGCAGGTGCTGTAGCGCGCCTGGTGGGCGGTGGCGTGGTCCTCGCCCTGGAAATCCAGCCGTTCGGCGTCGCCACGGCCGTTGCTGCGCAGGATCTCGAACTGCGGCTTCTCGAAGTGCCCGATGAAGGTGTCGACGTTGAGCTGGAGCGCCGGGCCCGTGAAGCGGTCGCCCCCGCGGTTGATGAGCACGTTGCCCTGGGCCGAGGCCTCACCGCTGTTTTCGTTGTAGCTGAGCCGGTCGGCGCGGATCACGATGTCGTGGCGGCGCATTTCGGCCTCGCCTTCGATCGTGGTGGCGCCGCCCGTGCGCCCTTCGATGCGCTGCCCGGAAACAAAGGCGGCGGCGCCCTTCTGCGCTTCGTCGGGCAGGCGTTCTTCGAGCCGCAGGCTCGGGCGCAGCATCAGCCCGTCGGTCTGGGCTTGCGCGGACAGCGCCGAGAGGCTGCCCACCACCGCTGCGGCCACGGGGGCCAGCGCGACACGGGGCGCAAGGCGGGGGGAAATCGATCGGCGTTTCAAGGTCGGGCCCGGCGGCGTGCGGGCCGCGCACTTCGGCGAGAGGGGCGTTTGTAGAATGCGCCGGATTATTCCATGGGCCCCTGCGCTGCACGCCTCGGCGCCCCACCCACACGGCCCCGCCCGCCCCTTCGACCATGACCCCGTCACCGACGACCGTCGCGTGGGCCGACCCGCAGCGCGAGGTAGCCTTCCACGCCTGGCTCGCCCCCCTGGCCTCCCGGCACGGCCTGCGCCCCGACACCCTGCGCCCGGCCTCGGCGGACGCAAGCTTTCGCCGCTACCTGCGGCTCGACACCGCCGGCGGCGGCAGCGCCATCGTGATGGACGCGCCGCCCGACAAGGAGAACAGCGAGCCCTTCGTGCGCATCGCCGCGCTCATGCGCGACGCCGGCCTGCGCGTGCCGCAGGTGCTGGCCTGGGACGAACCGCTGGGCTTCATGCTGCTCGACGACCTGGGCACGCAGACCCTGCTCGACGTGATCGACGCCGAACGCCCCGAGGCCAACACCGACCTGTACCGCGACGCGCTGGCGGCCCTGCTGCCCTGGCAGCAAGCCAGCCGCCCGGGCGTGCTGCCGCCGTACGACGAGGCCGTGCTGCGCCGCGAATTGCAGCTTTTCCCCGATTGGTATCTCGCGCAGCACAAGGGTTGGTCGCCGAGCAACGCGCAGCAACAGGTGTTGCACAAGACCTTCGACCTGATCGTGCAGCGCGTGCTCGCCATGCCCACGGTCTACGTGCACCGCGACTTCATGCCGCGCAACCTGATGGTCCTGCGCCAGCGCGGCGACACGCCGGCCACCCAGCTCGGCGTGCTCGATTTCCAGGACGCGCTGCACGGCCCCATCGCCTACGACATCGCCAGCCTGATGCGCGACGCCTTCCTGAGCTGGGAGGAGGATTTCGTCATCGACGTCACCGTGCGTTACTGGGAACAGGCGCGCAAGCTCGGGCTGATGGACTTCGAGGACTGGCACGCCGACTTCGGCACCTTCTACCGCGCGGTCGAGTGGATGGGCCTGCAACGCCACCTGAAGGTCGCGGGCATCTTCGCGCGCCTCACGCTGCGCGATGGCAAACCCAAGTACCTGGCCGACGCTCCGCGCTTCATCGCCTACATCCGCGCCACCGCGCACCGCTACCGCGAACTGGCGCCGCTGCTGCGGTTGATCGACGAGGTGGAAGGCCTGCAGGCGGCCAGCGGCTGGGCCTTCGGGCGCACCTGAACCCATGCCACGTTTCTTCTGCGACGCCGCGCTGGCCACCGGGGCCGAACTCGCGCTGCCTGCGGGCGCGGCGCGCCATGTGCAGGTGCTGCGCGCCCAGCCGGGCGACGTGATCACGCTGTTCAATGGCCTGGGCGGTCAGTGGCAAGCCACGGTGCAACGCATGGGCCGCAGCGAGGTGGTGGTGCGGCTGGACGCGCACGAAGCCGTCGAGCGCGAGGCCGTACGCGCCGTCACGCTGGCCATCGGCATGCCCGCCAACGAGCGCATGGACTGGCTGGTGGAGAAGGCCACCGAACTGGGCGTGGCCCGCATCGCGCCGCTGCACACGCAGCACGGCGTGCTGCGGCTCGCCGGCGAACGCGCCGCGAAGAAGCAGGCCCACTGGCAGGCCATCGCACAGGCCGCGTGCGAGCAGTGCGGGCGCAACCGCGTGCCCGCGATCGATCCGGTGCGAGACATCGCCACGTTCCTGCGCGAGGCCACCGGCCCACGGGCGGTGCTTTCGCTGGCCGAAGGCAGCGCCCGCGCGGGCCAGGTGTTCGCGGGCACGGAACCGCTCACGGTGCTGATCGGCCCCGAGGGCGGGCTCTCGGGCGCCGAGGACGCGCAGGCGCGCGCCGCGGGCTTTGCCCCGGTGACGCTGGGCGAGCGCGTGCTGCGCGCCGAAACGGCCGCGATCGCCGCGCTCACGCTGGCGATCGGCTGAGCCCGCCACCGCGCGGGCCCTGCGCCCGCAGGCCGGCTGTATAAGCGCGCACTTATGAACCGCAACCTCTGGCTGCTGGCCGGCGCGCAAGGCCTGTTCCTCACGAACAACGTGGTCTTCATCACCATCAACGGCCTGGTCGGCCTGGCGCTCGCGCCCCTGGGCTGGATGGCCACGCTGCCGGTGATGGGCTACGTGGTCGGCGGCGCGCTGAGCACGCCGCTGGTGGCGCACGCGCAGCAGCGCCTGGGGCGCCAGCGCTCGTTTCTGCTCGGACTGGCGGTCGCGTTGTTGTCGGCGCTGATCTGCGCCGCGGCGGTGGCGGCCGGCAGCTTCTGGCTGTTGATCGCGGGCACGGTGGTGGCGGGCTACTACAGCGCCAACGGCCAGCTCTACCGCTTCGCGGCCGCCGAGCTGGCCGCGCCGGCGTTTCGCGAACGGGCGGTCTCGCTGGTGCTAGCTGGCGGCCTGTTCGGCGCGGTGCTGGGCCCCAACCTGGCCGTGCACACGCGCACCCTCATGGCCGCACCGTTCGCGGGCGCCTACCTCGCACTGGCCGTGGTGGCGCTGCTGTCCATGCTGCCGATCGGCCTCATGCGCTTTCCGCCGCTGCCCGTGCGGGCGGCGGACGCACCGCCCGGGCGGCCGCTGTCGCAGATCGCGCGGCAGCCGGTGTTCATCGTGGCCGCCATCGGGGCGGCCCTGGGCTATGGCGTGATGAACCTGCTGATGGCCGCCACGCCGCTGGCCATGCAGGTCTGCGGCCTGCCCTTCGAAGACGTGGCCCTGGTGCTCGAGTGGCACGTGATCGGCATGTTCGCGCCCGGCTTCTTCACCGGCCACCTCATCAAGCGCTTCGGCACGCTCGCCGTCATGGCCGTGGGGGTGCTGCTCAACCTCGCGTGCATCGCCATCGCGCTCACGGGTGTGGACCTGCACCAGTTCCTGATCGCGCTGTTCCTGCTCGGCGTGGGCTGGAACTTCCTCTTCGTCGGCAGCACCACGCTGGCGCTGCAGGCCTGGCGCCCCGAAGAAAAAGACCGCGCGCAGGCCGCGATCAACTTCGGCGTCTTCGCCACCATGGCCGTCACGTCGTTCGCATCGGGCGCGCTCGTCACCACGCAGGGCTGGGCCTGGCTCAATCTGGGTTCGCTGGTGCCTGTGGCCCTGCTGGGCGCGGCGCTGCTGTGGCTTGCCCGGCGCCAGCGCGGCGCCCAGAATGCCGCCTGATGCGCGCCACGGTGGCGCACGCAACGGGAGAACACCATGGGATTGCTGGATGAACTGTTGGGGTCGGCCGCGGGTGGCGGCCAGGGTGGCGGCGCGGGGGGCATGGACATGCCCCAGCTGATGGCCATGGTGGCGCAGCTGCTGCAGCAATCGGGCGGCCTGGAAGGCCTGCTCGCGAAGCTGCAGGCCGGCGGGCTGGGCGAGGCCGCGCAATCGTGGGTGGGCACGGGCGCGAACCAGCCGGTGTCGCCGGACGCGCTGGGTGGCGCGCTGGGCCCGGACCTCATGGGCGCGCTGGGTGGTCTGCTGGGCGGCAACGGCTCGCAGGCGTCGAGTGTGCTGGCGCAGGTGCTGCCGGGGCTGGTCGACCAGCTCACGCCGCAAGGCCGCGTGCCCACCGAGGGCGGCGCCGGCGGCATCGACCCGATGTCGGCCCTGGGCAGCCTGATGGGCGGGCCCTCGGCCGCGGGTGGCACGAGCGGCGCAAGCGGCCCCGACCTCGGCAGCCTGCTCGGCGGCCTGCTGCGCCGCTAGGCTTGCTGCGCGGGCGCGTGCACCTGCAGCCAGGCGCGCAGGGTGGAGAGCACCGGCGCCTTCTCCACCTCGTTGAAGATCTCGTGGTACAGGCCGTCGAAGCGGCGCGCGTGCACCACGTTGGCGGGCGCAGCCGCGGCAAAGGCGGCGCTGCCCGCGGCGCTCACCAGGTGGTCGTCGCCCGCGTACATCAGCAGCGTGGGCACGGCCCACTCGGGCGCGGTGCGGATCACGATCGGGCCGTTCTCGTCGATGAAGCGCGCCAGCCGCGCGCTGATGCGGTCGTGCACGCGGCGGTCCTTGCGGTAGGCGGCCACCACCTTGGGGTCGTGCGAGATCTTGCTCGCATCCAGCCCGTTGCCCAGCGCCTTGTCGGGGGCGATGCGCATCATCAGGCCGATCAGCCAGCGCTTGAGGCCCGAGAGGCCGGTGTCGAGCGCGGGTGAGGACAGCACCAGCAGATCGATCGGCGCGAGCGCGCGCTGCACGAAGGTGGACGCCACCAGGCCGCCCATGCTGTGGCCCAGCAGGATCAGCGGGCATCCCCAGCGTTCGGCGAGGCGGCTGCGGGTGTCTTCCACCACCTCGAACAGGTCTTCAACCAGCGCGTCCTCGTCGGGCAGCACGCCGTGCGCACCACCCGAATCGCCGTGGCCGCGCTGGTCGTAGGCGCGCACGACGAAGCCCCAGTCGTTGAGTTGTTGCGCGAGGTCGTTGTAGCGCCAGGCGTGCTCGCCCAGGCCGTGCACGATGAGCACCACGCCGCGCGGGCGCGCGCGGGTGGACAACGGCCAGTCGTAGATGGCGAGGTTGTGGCCGTCGCGGGCGGTGAAGGGGGCCTGGGTGGTGTCGGTCATGGGCAGCCCCGATCGCTCAGGGCATGCGGGCGATGACATGCGCCACGCTGGCCGTCAGCCGCCGCGCGTAATCGAGGTGCAGAAATTCGTTGGGCCCGTGCGCGTTGCTCTTGGGGCCGAGCACGCCGCAGACCATCATCTGCGCCGTGGGAAAGCCCTTGCTGAGCATGTTCATGAGCGGGATGGTGCCGCCCTGGCCGATGGTGCCGCAGGCGGCGCCGAAGTGGGCTTGCGAGGCGTCCTGCAGCGCGTGCTCGAACCAGGGCGTGGTGGCGGGCGCGTTCCAGCCGCTGGCCGCGCCCTCGGGCGCGAAGGTCACCTTGGCCTGGTAGGGCGCGTTGTCTTCGAGCAGGGCCTTGAGCTCCTGAACGGCACTGGGCGCGTCCACCAGCGGCGGCAGGCGCAGGCTGAGCTTGAACGCGGTGTAGGGGCGCAGCACGTTGCCCGCGTCCTTCAGCGCCGGGAAGCCTTCGGCGCCGGTGACGCTGAGCGTGGGCCGCCAGGTGCGGTTGAGCAGGGCCTCCACCGGCTCGGTGGTGGTGGGCAGCGCGAACACCGTGCTGCCGCCGCAGTCGTAATGCGCCCAGGGAAAGCGCTTGTGAATTTCGTCGCCCAGGATGGCGGCGGTGGCCTTCGCCTGCGCAACGCGCTCGGCGGGTACCTCGCAATGGAAGCTCGCCGGCAGCAGGCGGCCGGTGGCGCTGTCTTCGAGGCGGTCGAGCACCTGGCGCATGATGCGAAAGCTCGACGGCACCAGGCCGGACGCGTCGCCCGAGTGGATGCCTTCGGTGAGGATCTCGACCTTGAGCACGCCGCTGGCCATGCCGCGCAGGCTGGTGGTGAGCCAGAGCTGGTCGTAGTTGCCGGCGCCGCTGTCCAGGCAGATCACCAGGCCCACATCGCCCAGGCGCGAACGCAGCGCGTCCACATAGGGCAGCAGGTCGCCGGAGCCGCTCTCTTCGCAGGTTTCGATCAGGCCCACGATGCGCGGGTGCGCCACACCCTGCGCCTTGAGCGCCTGGACGGACGCGATGCTGGCGTAGACCGCGTAACCGTCGTCGGCGCCACCGCGGCCGTACAGCTTGCCGTCGTCGATCTTGGGCGACCAGGGGCCGAGGTCGCTGCGCCAGCCGGTGAACTCGGGTTGTTTGTCGAGGTGGCCGTACATCAGCACGGTCTGGCCCGAGGCGGGCGCGGGCGTGCCGTCCTTCCCGGCGCTGGCGGGCAGCTCGAAGAACAGCACCGGCGTGCGCGGCTGGCCGTTCGCGTCGTTCAGGCGCACCACCTCGAGCGTGAGGCCGGGCACCTTCTGCGCCTGCACCCAGTCGGCGGCGGATTGCAGCACGCGATCGAGCAGGCCGTGGGCGGCCCAGTCGGTGTCGAAGGCGGGGGATTTCGCCGGCACGGCGACGTAGTCGAGCAGCGCGGGCACGATGCGCTCGCGCCAGGCGGCATCGACATGCGACTGCAGGGCCGTGGGCTCGAGCGGAAGGGGTTGGGGCAGGCGGGCGTTCATGGCGATCTCCGTCGCGGGATCGCCCGGCGAGCGTGTGTCGCCGCCCCGGTGAACCCGACCGGGGGGAGTATAGGCAGCCGGCGCGTGCGCGGGCTGCAATGTCTCAAACGGCGGTACGGAATCGGCCGACGAGGGACGCGAGCTGTTCGGCCTGGTCCTTCAGGCTCTGCGCGGCCGCCGCGCTCTCTTCCACCAGCGCCGCGTTCTGCTGCGTCATCTGGTCGAGCTGGCCCACCGCCGCGTTGACCTGGCCGATGCCTTGCGACTGCTCCTGCGCCGCGGTGGTGATGTCGGCGATGAACACCGACACCTTCTGCGCGTTGTCCACGATCTCGCCGATCGTGCTGCCCGCCTGCGCCACCAGCTCGGTGCCCACCTGCACCTTGTCCACGCTGGCGCCGATCAGGCCCTTGATCTCTTTCGCCGCCTCGGCGCTGCGTTGCGCGAGGTTGCGCACCTCGCCGGCCACCACGGCAAAGCCGCGGCCCTGTTCACCGGCGCGCGCCGCTTCCACCGCCGCGTTGAGCGCCAGGATGTTGGTCTGGAACGCGATGCCATCGATCACGCCGATGATGTCGCCGATCTTGTGGCTGCTGGCCTGGATGTCCTGCATGGTGGTGACCACCTGGCCCACCACCTGGCCGCCGCGCGCGGCAACTTCGGCGTTGGCCGCGGCCATGGTGCTGGCCTGGCGGGCGGCATCGGCGCTCTGGCGCACGGTGCTGCTGAGCTGGTCCATGCTGGCCGCCGTTTCCTGCAGGCTGCTGGCGGCCTGCTCGGTGCGGCCCGACAGATCCTGGTTGCCGCTGGCAATCTGCGTGCTGGCGGTGCCGATGCTGTCGGTGCTGTTGCGCACCTCGCTCACGATGCGGTTCAGCGATCCCTGCATGCTGCCGAGCGATTGCATCAGGCGCGCCAGTTCGTCGCGCCCGTCGTCGTGCACGGTCTGCGTGAGGTCGCCGTCGGCGATGGCGTCGGCCAGGCTGCGCGCGCGGTCCAGCGGGCGGCAGATGCTGACCATGTTGGCCAGCGTGGTGGGCACGACGATCAGCGCGGCGATCGCCAGCGCGATGCCGAACACCCAGGTGGTCTGGCGGTTCGCCGCGGCGCTTTCGGCTTCGAGTGCCTTCACTTCCTCGGTCAGCGTGGCCTCGACGCGGTCCAGCGTCTGGTTCAGGTTGTTGAAGCGCTCGTGCGCGCGGCCCAGCATGCGGTTGGCGATGGTCGCCGTCTCGTAGCCACCGTCGAACAGCTGGCGCGACACCGGCTCCACCGCAGCCACGTAGGCCTCGAGTTCCTGCTGCAACTGGCGAACCAGCGCGTTGTCGGCGTCTTCCTCGCCTTCGAGCATGCCCTGCATGCGGGCCGCTGCCGCGGCGTGCGCCGCCTGCCAGCGCGTCTTGGCCGCGGCCACGAGCTCGGGCTTCTCGTAGGCGATGACCATGTCCTTTTCGTGGCGGATCATCTCGCCCATCGCGGCCTTGAGCTGCGACAGCGTGACCGTCTCGTGGAAGGCGTGCTCGGAAAAATCGTGGGCCACCGCCGACAGGCGCGACATGCCCCACAGGCCGGAGCCGCCCACCACGCCCAGCAGCACGAGCACAACGGCGATGGCCCCGATCATGCGGGTGCGGATGGTGAAGTGGCGCATGAAAGTCTGCATGTCGGTCTCGCTGTCGTTGTTTTGCGGGTAGGGGTTGAATGTCGACGTTCAGGCCTGGCCGGTGCGGAACACCTGCACCACGTCGGCCAGCCGGCCGGCCTGGTCCTTCAGGCTCTGCGCGGCCGCCGCGCTCTCTTCCACCAGCGCCGCGTTCTGCTGCGTCATCTGGTCGAGCTGGCTCACCGCCGTGTTCACCTGCCCGATCCCGTCGCTCTGCTCGCCCGCCGCCGCCGTGATCTCGCCAATGATGTCCGTCACGCGCTGCACCGAGCCCACGATCTCGCTCATCGTCTGCCCCGCATCGGCCACCAGCCGCGAGCCGGTTTCCACCTTCTCCACGCTCGCTCCGATCAGGCCCTTGATCTCCTTGGCCGCCTGCGCGCTGCGCTGCGCCAGGTTGCGCACCTCGCCCGCCACCACCGCAAAGCCACGGCCTTGCTCACCGGCACGCGCGGCTTCCACCGCGGCGTTGAGCGCCAGGATGTTGGTCTGGAACGCGATGCCATCGATCACGCCGATGATGTCGTTGATCTTCTTGGAGCTGCTGTTGATCTCGTCCATGGTGGTGACCACCTGCGAGACCACCGAGCCGCCGCGCTGGGCGATCTCGGCCGCGCTGGCCGCCAGCTGGTTGGCCTGGCGCGCCGCGTCCGCGCTCTGGCGCACCGTGCTCGTGAGCTGCTCCATGCTCGCCGCCGTCTGCTGAAGGTTCGAGGCCGTCTGCTCCGTGCGCGCACTCAGGTCCTGGTTGCCCGTCGCAATTTCCACCGACGCGGTGTTGATGCTGTCGGTGGCCTGGCGCACCTGGCTCACCGTCGCCATCAGCGAGCCTTTCATGTCGGCGAGCGCGCGGATGAGGTCGCCCAGTTCGTCGGCGCGCGTGGTGCTCACTTCGCGCGTGAGATCGCCTTGCGCCACGTCGCGGCTGATGCCCACGGCCTCGACCAGCGGCTGCGTGACCGAGCGCGTGATGCGCCAGGCCAGCAGCACGGCCAGGGCAATCGCCAGCCCGGCCAGGCCGAACAGCGTGACCACCTGGCGTTGCACGGTCTGGCTGGAGGCCTCCACGGCCTGCGCGACCAGGCTTCGCTGGAAGTCCAGCAGCTCCTGCTGCTTCGCGCTGTAAGAGTCGGCGGCGGGCATCAGGCCCTTTTCAAGGATGCCGTCGGCGCCCGCGGCGTCACCCGCCTTCAGCGCATCGAAATAGGTCTTGCGCACGGCGATGTAGTCGCTGCGCTTGGTGGCGATCTCGGCCAGCAAGGCCTTGCCGCGCTCGCTGCTGATCTCGGCCTCCAGGTCCTTCTGCACCTCGTTGATGCGCTCGGTCGTCTTGGCAATCAACGGCTTGAAGTGGGCGTCGACCGCGGGGTCGTTGCGCGAGCGCGCCACCGCCAGCACGCGGTTGATGTTCAGCCGCGTGCTGTGCATCCATTCCTCGGTGGCCGAAGCGCGGTGCTCCATGCGCATCACGCGCTCGGTGGCGGCCTGCGAGGCCTTCAGGCCGGACCAGGCCAGCAGGGTGACGCCAGCGAGCAGCACCAGCACCAGGGCAAAGCCCAGGTACAGGCGCTGGCCGATTTTCAGGCGAGCGAAAACATTCATGTGGAACTCCGTGGTTGGCGTGGCGGGTCGTTGCCCGCCGGGCTCAGAAACTCTCCCAGTCGCCCTCGTCCGTCTTTGCGGTCGTGGCGGGCAGGCGATGGGCCGCGGGGTTCTCCTTGTTCTTCTCCACCGGTGTCGCGGCCTTCACCGGTTGCTTCGAGGCGGGTTGGGGGCGCGCCACCGGGGCCGGCACCACAGGCGCCGCCGCCACCGATGCGGCCGGGACGGGCGCCACGTCGTGCCCGATGCGGAATTGCTGCACCACGTCGGCCAGCCGGCCGGCTTGGTCCTTCAGGCTCTGCGCGGCCGCCGCACTCTCTTCCACCAGCGCCGCGTTCTGCTGCGTCATCTGGTCGAGCTGGCTCACCGCCGTGTTCACCTGCCCGATCCCGTCGCTCTGCTCGCCCGCCGCCGCCGTGATCTCGCCAATGATGTCCGTCACGCGCTGCACCGAGCCCACGATCTCGCTCATCGTCTGCCCCGCATCGGCCACCAGCCGCGAGCCGGTTTCCACCTTCTCCACGCTCGCTCCGATCAGGCCCTTGATCTCCTTGGCCGCCTGCGCGCTGCGCTGCGCCAGGTTGCGCACCTCGCCCGCCACCACCGCAAAGCCACGGCCTTGCTCACCGGCACGCGCGGCTTCCACCGCGGCGTTGAGCGCCAGGATGTTGGTCTGGAACGCGATGCCATCGATCACGCCGATGATGTCGTTGATCTTCTTGGAGCTGCTGTTGATCTCGTCCATGGTGGTGACCACCTGCGAGACCACCGAGCCGCCGCGCTGGGCGATCTCGGCCGCGCTGGCCGCCAGCTGGTTGGCCTGGCGCGCCGCGTCCGCGCTCTGGCGCACCGTGCTCGTGAGCTGCTCCATGCTCGCCGCCGTCTGCTGAAGGTTCGAGGCCGTCTGCTCCGTGCGCGCACTCAGGTCCTGGTTGCCCGTCGCAATTTCCTGGCTCGCGGTGCCGATGTTGTCGGCCGCGCCGCGCAGCTGGCGCATCATGGCCAGGAAGCGCTCACGCATGTGCTCGACCTCGCGCACCAGGGTGCCGATCTCGTCCTTGCGGTCGCTCTGGAAGCTGCGCGTGAGGTCGCCCTGCGCCACGGTGGTCACCGCGGTCGTCAGGTCCTTCAGCGGCGCGCTCACGTTGCGGCGGATCAGCGTGAACATCCCGAAGCCCAGCAGCACCGTGGTGCCGGCCAGCAAGGCCCAGAAGGTGTACATGGTGCGCCAGTGCGTGGCCATGGCCTCGTCGTCGGACACCTCGGCAACCACCCACCAACCGCCCGCCTTCGCGGCGCGCTTGACCACCCAGGGGTGGGTGATCTGCGGGTTGAACAGCGGCGTGGCCTCGCGCACGAACACGTCATCGCTGGCGCGCAGCGCGGTGAGCATGGCGTCGGCCTGCGGGTTGATGTCGAGCACCTTCTTGCCGGCGGCCGTGGGGTGCGAGACGAAGACCGCGTCGGCGTTGGACTGGCGCGCGTCGATGATGACCGTGCCGCCGCTCTGGAAGAAGGTGGACTCGGCCACGAGCTTGTCGAGCGAGGCCTGGAAGTCGGTGACGTCGAAGCCGATGAACAGGATGCCGACGATCTGGCCGCCCGCGTCCTTGATCGGCTCGTAGTGCGTCATGTAGGCCTTGCCGAACAGCACCGCGCGGCCGGTGTAGGACTTGCCCCCCAGCATGAGCGGGTAGGCCGCGTGGTTGCGCGCGAGCAGGGTGCCCACGGCGCGCTCGCCGTCTTCCTTCTTGAGCGAGGTGGCGATACGCTCGAAGTCATCGCCCTTGCGCATGAAAATGGTGGCCACGCCCCCGTTGCTCTTGTGGAAGGTGTCGACCTCGCTGTGGTCGCCGTTGAGCAGCATGCCCCAGCTCTTGAGCATGTTGGCCGCCGCGTCGAGCTCGAAGGTCTCGGCGAACTTCTGCCGGAACGGCCGGTAGGCGCGGTCGGTCATCAGGCGCGCGGTGGCGTCGAAGGCGTCGACCGAATCGGCCAGGCCGGACGCCTTCTCGCCGGCGCCTTCCACCGCGCGCACGCGCGAGCGGTCCTCGGCCACGAGGGCCATGCCGCCGCTGATCACGGCCAGGGTGATGGCCAGCATGGCCACGGCCTGCAAGGACAGGCGGCGAGCGATCGAGGCGCTCTTGTCTTTCTGGGGCTGGGACATGTCGCGGGTCTCCTTCCGGACAACGGAAAACGAATGGGCTTATTGCAGCGACTGGGTGCTGTCCATCAGCCCCATGTCGGCGCCGGACATCAGGGCCTCGATGTCCATCAGGATCAGCATGCGTTCACCGACGCTGGCGATGCCGGTGATGAAGCTGGTGTCGACCGAGGTGTTCATCTCGGGCGCGGGCTTGATGAGGTCGCCCGCGAGTTCGAGCACGTCAGAGACGGAGTCGACCACCGCACCGACCACGCGGCCACGCACGTTGAGCACGATGACCACGGTGAAACCGTTGTATTCGACCTTGTCGCAGCCGAGCTTGATGCGCAGGTCCACCACCGGCACGATGACGCCGCGCAGGTTGACCACGCCCTTGATGAAGCTGGGCGCGTTGGCGATGCGGGTCGGCTCTTCGTAGGAGCGGATTTCCTGCACGCGCAGGATGTCGATGCCGTACTCCTCGCCGCCCAGGCGAAAGGTCAGGAATTCGGCGCTGCCCTGTTGGGCACCGGCGGCCCGGGCGCCTTCCTGGCGGGCGATGTGGGTGGCTTCGTTGCGCATATCCATGGTGTCGATCCTCGAAATAGGGGGGGTGTCCCGGGACTATCGGCCGGACCCGCGGGCTCTGAAGTCCGAAAAAAGCCGACATTCCCGCCGTTGAACCGGGCAGAACGGTGTTCAGGCGGGGCGGGTGAGTACCAAAGCGCTCAGATCGCGGTCACCCCGGCGTCCGCGGGGCGGCGAGGGCTCTGCTACCGTGGGCCCATGACCGAGCACCTGAGCCCCACCCCCGCCATCGACAGCGACCACCCCGCGGTGCGCGACTTCGCGCGCGCGCACGACCACGGCGCCGACGTGCGCGAGCGCGCGGTGGCGCTGTACCTGGCGGTGCGCGACGGGATCCGCTACGACCCGTACCGCATCGACCTGTCGCTGCGCGGCATGCGCGCGAGCACCGCGCTGGCGCTGGGCCATGGCTGGTGCGTGTCCAAGGCCGTGCTGCTGGCGGCGGTGGCGCGCGCGGCGGGCATCCCGGCGCGGCTGGGCTTCGCGGACGTGAAGAACCACATGACGACGGAGAAGCTGCGCCAGTCCATGGGCAGCGATCTGTTCGTGTGGCACGGCTACACCGAGCTGTGGATCGACGGCGCCTGGCGCAAGGCGACGCCGGCATTCAACCTGTCGCTGTGCGAGAAGTTCGGTCTGCTGCCGCTGGCGTTCGACGGCGTGCACGACTCGCTGTACCACCCCTACGACCGGGCCGGCCAGCGCCACATGGAATACGTGAACCAGCGCGGCAGCTTCGACGACCTGCCGCTGGCCGCGATCACGCAGACCTTTGCCGAGGTCTACCCGGGCATGGGGCAGGCCCCGCTGGAGGGCGACTTCGGCGCCGATGGCGCACGCGAAAGCGCCGGCGCCTGACGCCGCTCAGTTCGAGAAGCGGAACACCGCGGTGCTGGCCAGCAGGTTGGGCAGGAAGCGCACCTCGCGGCCGGCGTGCAGGCCGAAGCTGTCTTCGATGGTGAGGCCGTTGCGGCGCGCGAGCACCTCGAAATCGGCGTGCGTGCCGACGCGGATGTTGGGCGTGTCGTACCACTGGAAGGGCAGGCGCTTGGTCACCGGCATGCGGCCCTGAAGCACGGCCAACCGGTTGGGCCAGTGGGCGAAGTTGGGGAAGGCCACGATGCCGATGCGCCCCACGCGCGCGGTTTCGCGCAGCATGGTTTCGGCGTTGCGCAGGTGCTGCAGGGTGTCGATCTGCAGCACCACATCGAAGGCGTCGTCGCCGAACATGGTCAGGCCGTCTTCAAGGTTGAGCTGCAGCACGTTGACGCCGCGCCGGATGCAGGCCTGCACCTCGGTGTCGTCGATCTCCACCCCGTAGCCGCTGCAGCCGCGCGTGGCCTGCAGATGGGCCAGCAGCGCGCCGTCGCCGCAACCCAGGTCGAGCACGCGCGAGCCCGGTGGCACCAGGCGCGCGATGGTTTCCAGCACGTCGCGTTCGCTCATCTGGCGGCCCCCACGGTGTGCTCGAAGTAGCTGCGCACGGCCGCGTGGTAGCGCGCGTCGTCGAGCAGGAAGGCGTCGTGCCCGTGCGGTGCGTCGATCTCGCAGTAGCTCACGTCGCGATCGTTTTCCAGCAGCGCCTTGGCGATCTCGCGGCTGCGCGCGGGCGAGAAGCGCCAGTCGGTGGTGAAGCTCACGAGCAGGAATTTCGCCTTCGCGCGGGCCAGCGCGGCGCTCAGGTTGCCATCGTGCTCGCGCGCGGGGTCGAAATAGTCGAGCGCGCGCGTGATCAGCAGGTAGGTGTTGGCGTCGAAGTACTCGCTGAACTTGTCGCCCTGGTAGCGCAGGTAGCTCTCGATCTGGAATTCGACGTCCGTCGTCGAATAGCGGTAGGCGAGCTCGGCGATCGCGGCCGGATCTTCACCATCGGCGGCACGCAGCGCGCGGCCGAACTTCTCGTTCATCACGTCGTCGCTCAGGTAGGTGATGTGCCCGATCATGCGGGCGATGCGCAGGCCACGGCGCGGCAGGGTGCCGTGGCGCAGGTAGTGGCCGCCATGGAAGTCGGGGTCGGTCACGATGGCGCGGCGGGCCACCTCGTTGAAGGCGATGTTCTCGGCGGTGAGGTTGGGCGCGCTGGCCACCACCACGGCGTGGCGCACGCGATCGGGGTACTGCAGTGTCCAGCTAACAGCTTGCATGCCGCCCAGACTGCCCCCCATCACCGCGGCCAGGGTGTCGATGCCCATGGTGTCGAGCAGGCGGGCCTGGGCATCGACCCAGTCCTCCACGGTGACCACCGGGAAATCCGCGCCCCAGGCCTGGCCGGTGGCCGGGTTGGTGTGCGTGGGGCCGGTGGAGCCGAAGCACGAACCCAGGTTGTTCACCCCGATGACGAAGAAGCGGTTGGTGTCCACCGGCTTGCCGGGGCCGATCATGTTGTGCCACCAGCCTTCGCTGCGCGGCAGCGGCTGGCCGTTGGCGTCGGCATGGAAGCCGGCCACGTGGTGCGAGGCGTTGAGCGCGTGGCACACCAGCACGGCGTTGGATTTGTCGGCGTTGAGGGTGCCGTGGGTTTCGACCACCAGCTCGTAGGCCGGCAGCACGGCACCGCTGCGCAGGGCGAGCGGCTGGTCGAAACGGTAGGTGACGGGGGTGACGATCACGCTCGCATCCCTGCGGCAAGGGCAGGGCCCAGAAACAGAAAACCCGGTCCGCCTAAGGTGGGTGACAAGGCAGAAGACCGGGCATCTCCCCCTTTAGCGGCATTTGTTGAGCGCCCGCAATCCGGACAAATCGGCGCTGGGCGGCAGTATACGCCGCGGGGCATGTTGTAACGGCGCATCGGGCGCCAGGGGGATTCGCGCCTCCGGGAAATTTGTCACCCCCTTTTCGACAAACGGCGCATAATGCCCGGGCTGCCGTGTATTCGGCCGCATGTCAAGTGATCGGTTGGTTTCGCGCGCTGCATTCGTGTGCCGGACGACGGGGCTCCATCGCTTCTTTACAGTGTTTTGAGGAGTCCCTTTCATGGGCAACAAGCTTTACGTCGGCAACCTGCCTTACTCGGTGCGCGACGAAGATCTCAACCAGGCTTTCTCGGCCTACGGCTCGGTCAACAGCGCCAAAGTGATGATGGAGCGCGAAACCGGCCGTTCCAAAGGCTTCGGCTTTGTTGAAATGGGCAGCGATGCCGAGGCGCAATCGGCCATCCAGGGCATGAACGGCCAGTCGCTCGGCGGCCGCAGCCTGGTGGTGAACGAAGCGCGTCCGATGGAGCCGCGCCCGCCCCGCAGCGGTGGCGGTGGCTTCGGCGGTGGCCGTCGCGAAGGCGGCTTCGGCGGTGGTGGCGGCCAGGACGGCGGCTTCCGCAGCCCCTACGGCAACGGCGGTCGTCGCGATGGCGGCGGCGGCGGTGGCCGCGGCGGCTACTAAGCCCCGGGTAATCCCGTATCCCAAGCCCCGTGGCGTGAGCCCCGGGGCTTTTTCGTGGGCGCTTGGCGGGCGTTCGCCAGCTCAGGAGCGGCCTTCGCCCTGGCGGTGCTTGCGCGGCCGACCGGCCAGCACGCGGTCGAACACGGCGTTGGGCAGGGCACGCAACAGCTTGGCCACCACCCCCATCTGCCACGGGATGACGCGGTAGCTGGCGCGCGCCTCGATCGCCTCGAAAGCGCGATCGGCAAAGGCCTGCGGGGTCATCAGGAAAGGCATGGGGTAGCGGTTCTCGCGCGTGAGCGGCGTGTCCACGTAACCCGGCAGCAAGGTGACCACGGCCACGCCGCTGGCGCGCAGCTCGCCACGCAGGCTTTCGCAGTAGCTCACCACGGCCGCCTTGCTCGCGCAGTAAGCGCCGTGGCCGGGCAGCCCGCGGATGGCGGCCACGCTGGCGATGCCCACGAGGGCGCCGCGCCCGCGCTCGCGCATCGGCTGCACGAAGGGGTGAAAGCTGGCGGCCAGCCCCAGGTTGTTGGTGGCGAAGGTGCGCGCCATCACGTCCAGGTCGCCGCGTTCGGCGGTGTCCATGCCCACGCTGATGCCGGCGTTGGCGATCACCACCTCGGGCACGCCCTGCCGGGCGAGGCAGGCCTGGCCGGCGGCCACGATGCTGTCGGTGTCGGCCACGTCGGCGCGGTAGACACTGCAGCGATCGGCACCGAAGCCTTGCGCTTGCGCCCAGGCCTGCAGCTCTTCGCTGCGCCGCGCCACGAGCGCAAGGCGGTAACCCGAGCGGGCAAAGCGGCTGGCCAGCGCCTGGCCGATGCCGCTGGAGGCGCCGGTGATGAACGCCAGCGGCGCGGCAGAAACAGGCGGTTGGCTCATGGCGCGTTGCGGGGTTGGAGTTGCGTGCGCACGCGCCCGGTGAAGTTGGCGACACCCGTTGCGCCGTCGTACACCATGCGTTGCGCGGTGAGGCGATCGCCTTCGCGGATCAACTCGACCGGCTGGTCGGAGCTGATGCGTTCGGTCGGCTGGAGTTCGACCAGCAGGAACTCGCCGCGGAATTCCAGCCGCGGCAGCGGCTGCCCGCGGTCGTCGCGCCCGCCCTCGCGAACCACGACGGCGTTGCCCTCGAGCACGAAGCGGGTGTTGTCGCTGTTGGTGGTGACGCGCAGTGCCGTGGCCACCGTGGCCGCGCCGTTTTCGGCCAGGTTGCGCAGGCGCGCGTTGTCGATCTCCACGCGGTCGTCATCGGGGTGGTGGCGCGCCTCGTCGCCGCGCACCTCGGCGCGCAGGTTGCCGTTGACGTCGAAGGAGCGCACCGAGAAACGGCGCATGAAGTAGTCGGGCTCGCCGCTCACCGGTTTCGCCGTCTCGGGCTCGGGCGCCTTCGGCGTGGCGCGCAACAGCCAGTACGACCCGAGCGCCAGCAGGCCCATGAGGATGACGGGCAGGTAGATCGAGAGCCGGTCCCACCAGGGCGCGCGCTTGCGCCGCACGGACGGCGGCGGCGTGTGGCGGTCCAGCCCCGGAATGAGATCGAAGTCGTCCTCGGCGTTCACCGTCGGCAGCCTTCAGGCGGTCTTGTCGAACTCGGCCGCGTAAGCGCCGCGGGCCATGAGCAGCAGGTCGCAGAACTCGCGCGCCGCGCCTTCGCCCGCCGCGCGTGCGGTGACGTGATGCGCGATGGCGCGCACTTCGTCGTGTGCACCGGGCGGCGCACAGGCGATGGCGGCGCGGCGCATCACGGGCAGGTCGGGCCAGTCGTCGCCCATGGCCGCGGCCTGCGCCCAGTCCAGCCCGAGCGATGCCAGCAGGGCCTGCGCGGCCGGCGCCTTGTCTTCGGTACCCAGGCGCAGGTGGGTGATGCCCAGCGCTTCCAGACGCTGGCGCAGGGGCTTGCCATCGCGCCCGCTGATCACGGCGGGCACGATGCCGTGGCGCTGCAAGAGCTTGAGGCCATGGCCATCGAGCGTGTGAAAGCGCTTGAGGGTCTCGCCGGCCTCGGAGAAATAGAGGCCGCCGTCGGTGAGCACGCCATCGACGTCGAAGAAGACCACGCGCACGGGTTGCGCGCGCAGCAGCAGCTCGGGGGCGAATCGCAGCACGGGCGTCGGCATCTCAGATCACCTTGGCGCGCATGAGGTCGTTGCTGTTGAGGGCACCGACAAGGCGGCCTTCGGCATCCACCACCAGCACGCTGGTGATGCGCTGGGCCTCCATGAGGTCGACGGCCTCCACGGCGAGGGCGTCGCTGCGCACGGTGCGCGGCGCGGTGTGCATGACCTCGCGCGCACGCAGCGTACGCAGGTCGACGCCACTGCCGGCGCGCTCGATGAGGCGGCGCAGATCGCCGTCGGTGAAGACGCCCACGGCGCGATCGCCTTCGACCACCGCGCTCATGCCCAGGCCTTTGGCGCTGATCTCGCGCATCAGGTCCATGAGGCTGGCCTCGGGTGCCACGCGCGGCACGTCGCCGCCCTGGCGCATCACGTCGCTCACGTGGGTGAGCAGCTTGCGGCCGAGCGCTCCGCCCGGGTGCGAACGCGCGAAGTCGTCGGCCTTGAAGCCGCGTGCGTCGAGCAGGGCCACGGCCAGCGCATCGCCCAGGGCGAGCTGGGCCGTGGTGCTGGCCGTGGGCGCCAGGTTGTGCGGGCAGGCTTCCTTGGCGACCGAGGTGTCGAGCACCACGTCGGCATGGCGGCCGAGGGTGGAGTCGGCGCGGCCGGTGAGCGCGATCAGGGGCACGCCCATGCGCTTGATGACCGGCAGGATGGCGGTGAGCTCTTCGCTCTCGCCGGAGTTGCTCAGCGCGATCACGGCATCGGCATCGGTGATCATGCCCAGGTCGCCGTGGCTGGCCTCGGCGGGGTGCACGAACATGGCGGGTGTGCCTGTGGACGCGAGCGTGGCGGCGAGCTTGCGGCCGATGTGGCCGCTCTTGCCCATGCCCATGACGACCGCACGCCCGCGGCTGGCGAGCAGCAGGCGCACCGCGTTGGTAAAGCGTTCATCCACACGCCGGGCCAGCGCCGCGACGGCATCGGCCTCGATCTGCAAGGCTTCGACGGCGAGTTGCCGCACGCGCGCGGGATCGATCGTGGTGGGGGCAGACATGCGGCGGATTATCGCCGCGGGGGCGCTGCGCGCCGGGGCACAACCGCCTGCCCGCACCGCGGGTGCGCCCTTACCATCCGGCCATGACCTCGCTCGATCTGGCGTTGCTGTACCTGCTGGCTGCGGTGCTTGCGGTGGTGGCCTGCCGCATGTTCAAGCTGCCGCCAATGCTGGGCTATCTCGCGGTGGGCGTGCTGATCGGCCCGAACGCGCTGGCCCTGGCCCAGAACTCCAGCGGCCTGCGCTACCTGGCCGAGTTCGGCGTGGTCTTCCTGATGTTCGTGATCGGGCTGGAGTTCAGCCTGCCCAAGCTGCGCACGATGAAGCGGCACGTGTTCGGCCTGGGCGCGTCCCAGGTGGTGCTGACGGTCGTGGTCGTGACGGGCGCGGCGCTGGCGCTGGGCCTGCTGCTGCCCCGCTGGGGCGTGTCCTGGCAAACGGCGTTTGCACTCGGTGGCGTCATGGCCATGAGCAGCACGGCCATCGTGGTCAAGTTGCTGGCGGAGCGGCTGGAGCTCGAATCCGAGCACGGCAAACGCGTGCTGGGCATCCTGCTGTTCCAGGATCTGGCCGTGGTGCCGCTGCTGGTGCTGATCCCGGCCCTCTCCGCGCCACCCGAGGCGCTGGCGGTGGCGCTCGGGCTGGCGCTGCTCAAGGCGGTGGCCCTGCTGAGCCTGCTGCTCACGGGCGGGCAGCGGCTCATGCGCTGGTGGCTCACGCTGGTGGCCCGGCGCAAGAGCGAAGAGCTGTTCATGCTCAACCTGCTGCTGATCACGCTGGGCCTGGCCTGGCTCACCGAACACGCGGGCCTGTCGCTCGCGCTGGGCGCGTTCGTGGCGGGCATGCTGATCGCCGAGACCGAGTACAAGCACCAGGTCGAAACCGACATCCGGCCCTTTCACGACGTGCTGCTGGGCCTGTTCTTCATCACCATCGGCATGCTGCTCGACTGGGAGCTGGTGCTCGAGCGCTGGTCGCTGGTGCTGTTCATGCTGGTGGTCTCGCTGGGCCTCAAGCTCGCGCTGGTGACCGCACTCACGCGTGGCTTCGGCGCGCCCATGGGCACCGCCCTGCGCACCGGCCTGTACCTGGCGCAGGCCGGCGAGTTCGGGCTGGTGCTGCTGTCGCTGGCGTCGCAGCACCAGCTGGTGCCGCCCGAGTTGTTCAACCCCATTCTGGCGAGCATGGTGATCTCCATGCTGCTCACGCCGTTCGCGATCCTGTACAGCAACCGCATCGTCACGCGGCTGGTGGGCAGCGACTGGCTGATGCAATCGGTGCAGATGACGGCCATCGCGCGCAAGGCGATCAACGCCGACAAGCACGTGATCATCTGCGGCTACGGCCGCTGCGGGCAGAACCTGGCGCGCCTGCTCGAGGCCGAAGGCATCCCCTACATGGCGCTCGACCTCGACCCGGACCGCGTGCGCCAGGCCGCGGCCGCCGGGCATTCCGTGGTGTTCGGCGATGCCGCGCGGCTGCAGGCCCTCATCGCCGCCGGGCTGCACCGCGCCAGCGCGGTGGTCATCACCTACCTCGACACCCCGAGCGCGCTCAAGGTGCTGCGCCACACCCACGAGCACGCGGCACATGTGCCGGTCGTGGTCCGCACGGTGGACGACCGCGACATCGAACGGCTGCGGGCCGGCGGCGCCACCGAGGTGGTGCCCGAGGCGATCGAAGCCAGCCTGATGCTGGCCAGCCACGCGCTGGCGCTGGTGGGTGTGCCGATGCGCCGGGTGATCCGCGTGGTGCAGGACCAGCGTGAGGCGCGCTACGAGCTGCTGCGTGGCTACTTCCACGGCGCCGACGACGACACCGCCGACGAGCTGCTGCACGAGCGCCTCAACAGCGTGACGCTGCCGGGCGCCGGGCGCTGGGTCGGCAAGCCGCTGGAGAGCCTGGCGCTGCCCGCCATGGGCGTGCGCGTGGTGAGCCTGCGCCGCGCCAACGGGCGCAGCGCCACCCCCGGCGACGACACCCTGCTCGCGGGCGGGGACACGCTGGTGCTCAGCGGCCAGGCGCCCGCACTGGCGCTGGCCGAAGACAAGCTGCTCGGCGGCTAGCGCCATTCCCGAGGGTCGGCGGGGGGATTGCTGCGTTGCGGTGGCCGGCGCATGGGCATCGTTCGTATGCTCACGCTGCCTTTACCCCAACCCACCCAGGAGACCCTTGCCCATGGACCGCCGACACTTCCTCGGCGCCGGCATCGCCGGCGCCAGCGTGCTGACTTTCTCCTCCGTGCTCTCGCAAAGCGCGCCCAACCCTGGCGCACCCACCTTGCCCGAACCCGGCTTCCGCAAGATGAGCCTGGGTGGCCTGGAGGTCTTCGCGATCAACGACGGCGCGCTGCGCCGCCCGCTGGGCGACGAGTTCGTGCGCAACGCGCCACTGGAACAGGTGAAGGCGCTGCTGGCGGCGCAGAACCTGCCGACCGACTACGTCGACATTCCCTTCACCCCCTACCTCGTGGTCTCGGGCGGCACGAAGATCCTGATGGACACCGGCTTTGCCGACAACGGCCCGCCCACCACCGGCAAGCTGCGCGCCAACCTGGCAGCGGCCGGCCACAAGCCGGAAGAGATCCAGCACGTCATCCTGAGCCACTTCCACGGCGACCACATCAACGGGCTCGTCAACAAGGCGGGGGAACTGGTGTTTCCGAACGCCACGGTGCACGTGCCGGCTCAGGAGCACGCCTTCTGGCTGGACGACGCCAAGATGAACGCGGCGCCGCCCGCGGCCCAGGGCGCGTTCCAGAACGCGCGCCGCGTGCTGAGCCGGATTCCGGCGGCCAGGCTGGCGCGCTTCGACGCGGGTGCCGAGGTGCTCCCGGGCATCCAGTCGGTTGCGGCGTTCGGCCACACGCCGGGCATGTGCGTGTTCACGGTCCGTTCGCAAGGCCAGTCCTTCATGTACACGGCCGACGTGACCAACGTGCCGGCGCTGTTCGCGCGCAACCCCGACTGGGCCGTGACCTTCGACATGGACCCGGAGATGGCCCGCCAGACCCGCCGGCGCGTCTTCGACCAGCTGGTGAAGGACAAGATGGCCATGGGCGGCTTCCACTTCCCGTTCCCCGCGCTGGGCACGCTGGAAGCGGCGGGCAGCGGCTACCAGTTCAAGGCACTCGCCTGAGCGCTTGGCAAAGGGCGGCGGGGGTGTGCCGATAATCCCGCGCATGGACACCGCCGCCTACCTCCGCTCCCACATCCGCACCGTGCCCGACTGGCCGGCCCCGGGCGTGCAGTTTCGCGACATCACGCCGCTGCTGCAGAACCCGAAGGTCTTTCGCGTGCTGATCGACACCTTCGTGCACCGCTACATGGACCCGTCGTTGCGCCCGAGCGTCGTGGCCGGGCTGGACGCGCGGGGCTTCATCATCGGCTCGGTGCTGGCCTACGAACTCGGCGTGGGCTTCGTGCCCATCCGCAAGAAAGGCAAGCTGCCGTTCAACACCGTCGAGGAAACCTACGAACTCGAGTACGGCAGCGCCACGGTGGAGTTGCACACCGACGCCGTGAATCCCGGGGACCGGGTGCTGTTGATCGACGACCTGATCGCCACCGGCGGCACCATGATGGCCGGCCGCCGTTTGCTGGAGAAGCTCGGCGCCACGGTGACGGAGGGCGCGGCCATCGTGGACCTGCCCGAACTCGGCGGCTCCACCAAGCTGCGCGACAGCGGCCTGGCGCTGTTCACCTTGCTGGATTTCGCCGGCCACTGACGCGCGGCCCGGGCGGCCGCTTCAGAGCTTGCCGTGCTGCGTGTCGCTGAGCGCGGCGAAGTCGCTCACCGCCTCGGGCATGGGCAACTGCGGCTCACGGGGGTGACGGTACGCGGTGGTCGGCGGTGCGGCCAGCGCTTCGCGGAAAGCCCGCACCTCGTCTTCGCCCACGTGCTCGGCCGGGCCGTGACTGGTGGAGGCCGGCGGACGCGGAATGCTGGTGTCGGCCGCCTCACCACGCCGCGTCTGGGCCACCATCGACGCGCGCAGCGCCTGACCCACCTGCTCGGGGGAGGGCTTGCGGCGCCAGTAGATGGCGCGCACGTCCATGGTGTGGCGTGCCTTGCCGGCTTGCTGGATCCAGCGCTCGATCTCGAGCAGGAACTCGTCAGGCAGCGATTGCGCGGGCAGCGCGAGATCGACCAGCACGATGAAACTGTCGCCGTTGCTGTCGAGGTTGAGCACCTTGAAGCTGTAGCTGGTGGACAGCACGCCGCCACGGATCAGCGATTCGCGCACCACACCGAAGAGCTGCTCGCGCCGCAGCAGCCGGCGCCCACGGCGCGGGGAAATCAGCGGCATCGTGGTGGTGCGAAAGGCGTTGCGGGCGCGCGCCAGCGCGCTCTTGCCTTTGCCTTTGCCGTTGGCGGATTTCCTGGCTTGCAGCCAGCTCATGAGGGACATGGTCAGGGTGTGCACGAAGCGGCAGGTTCTTGTTGTGAACGGAGCGATGTTCGCGAGCCAGGCGCAGACCACTCCGGGCGCAGCGTCAGGTCACGGCCACGCGTTTGGGCTTGTTGTACATGCGCCGGGCCAGCACGGCAGACATCGCGATCGTGAGCTCCAGTGCGATCTGCGGGTGGCGCACCCCCAGCTCGCGAAAACGCAATGGCGTCAGGCACCACAGACGGCAATCGCTGCCGGCATTGACGGTGGCACTGCGGGGCAGGTGGCTGTAGAAGGCGCCTTCGCCCAGCAGCGAGCCCGCGCCCACGACAGCGATGCGCACACGCTCCTTCGAATCCTCGTAGTGCACGGTCAGCGTACCGGCCTCGACGAAGTACACGGTGCGGTCCTTGACGCCTTGTTCGATCAGCACCTGGCCCTGCTGCATCGCCACCGGCTGCAGGTAGTTGGCCAGCGTGACCCAGTGGGCCTCGCTGAGGTTCAGGGGCACGGCATCCAGCGCGCTGCTGTGGCGCATGGCTTGCGCCAGGTGCTGGATGTCGAACCGTGCGGACGTGGTCGCGGCATTCATGCGGGAAGTGGACCGCAGCAAACCGCGCGACGCAACCGGAAGGTAACCCCTGTTTACAGTTCAGTTCCCAGCGGCAGGCCACATGCCCTGGGCGGCAAGCCCGGCTTCACTTGCCGATGCAAAAACGCGAAAAGATGACGCCGAGAAGATCGTCGGCGGTGAATTCGCCGGTGATTTCGCCCAGCGCCTGCTGCGCCAGGCGCAACTCTTCGGCCAGCAGATCGAGGTGATCCGCGGCGTGCGCGAGCAGGCCTTGCGCCTTCTGCAGGTGATCACCCACGCGCGCGAGCGTCCGCAGATGGCGCTCGCGCGCCATGAACAGCCCTTCCCCACCGCTCTGCCAGCCGGCCAATTGCAGCAGCCGCGCGCGCAGCACGTCCAGCCCGGTGCCGTGTTTGGCCGACAGCGCGATGTCGTCGTCACCCGCCGGCACACCGCCGGCCTGATCGACCTTGTTCCAGACATGCAGCACAGGCACACCCGCCGGCAGGCCGCGCAGGATGTTGGCGTCACCATGGCGGTAGCGCGGCTCGCCCCAGCGCGTGAGGTCGTGCAGGAAGAGCACCGCGTCGGCGCCACGGATGCGCTGCCACGCGCGCTCGATGCCGATGCGCTCGACCTCGTCCACCTCGAGGCTGTCGCGCAGGCCCGCGGTGTCGGTCACGTGCAGCGGCACGCCTTCGATCTGGATGGTTTGCTGCACCACGTCGCGTGTGGTGCCCGCGATGGGCGTGACGATGGCGAGCTCGGCGCCCGCCAGCGCGTTGAGCAACGAACTCTTGCCCGCGTTGGGCTGGCCCGCAATGACCACCTGCAAACCATCGCGCAGCAGCGCGCCCTGGCGCGCTTCGGCCTGCAGCCGGGCCAGCGCTTCACCCAGCCGCGCGAGCTGGCCCTCGGCATCGGCCTTCTTGAGGAAGTCGATTTCTTCCTCGGGAAAATCGAGCGTGGCCTCGACCAGCATGCGCAGGTCGATCAGCGCGTCGCGCAGGGCGTGCACGCGCTGCGAAAAAGCCCCGGCCAGCGAGCGCGCGGCGCTGCGCGCGGCGGCCTCGGTGCTGGCATCGATCAGGTCGGCCACGGCCTCGGCCTGCGCCAGATCGAGTTTGTCGTTGAGGAAAGCGCGCTCGGTGAACTCGCCCGCGCGCGCCAGGCGCAGGCCGGGCAATGCGGCGGGCGCCAGCGCCATGCAGCGCGCCAGCAGCAACTGCAGCACCACCGGGCCACCGTGGCCCTGCAGCTCCAGCACGTCTTCACCCGTGTAGGAGTGCGGTGCCGGAAACCACAACGACAACCCATGGTCGATCGGCTGCCCATCGGCCCCGCGCCAGGGCCCGTAGGTGGCTTCGCGCGGCTTCAGATCGCGCCCGATCAGCGAACGCACGAAAGGCGCCAGCCCTTTGCCCGACACCCGCACGATGCCCACCGCCCCGCGGCCGGGCGCCGTGGCGATGGCAACGATCGGATCAGCGTGGTGCGGGAGCATGAATAAGCGGTAGCGCGCCAGCCCCCTGTAACCCAGGGACACCCAGGAACCGGCTCCGCCGGGCCTGGGGTGTCGTCCCCCCTTCCAAGGGGGGAAGCCGCGAAGCGGCGCAGGGGGGTTACTTGAACTTCGGCATGTTGAACTTGAGCGGCACACCCATGCGGTGGTTGATGTGTGCCTGCTGCGCGATCGTGAGGATGTTGTTCGTGATCCAGTAGAGCACCAGGCCCGACGGGAAGAAGAAGAACATCACCGAGAAGATCAGCGGCATGAACCACATCAGCTTGGCCTGCAGCGGATCGGGTGGCAGCGGGTTGAGCGCGGTCTGGATCATGGTGGTGACGGCCATCACCAGCGGCAGGAGGTAGAACGGGTCGGGCGAGGACAGGTCGGTGATCCAGGCCAGCCAGGGCGCGTTGCGCATTTCCACGCTGGAGAGCAGCACCCAGTAGAGCGCGATGAACACGGGGATCTGGACCAGGATCGGGAAGCAGCCCCCGAGCGGGTTGACCTTTTCCTCCCGGTACATCTTCATCATCTCCTGCTGCATGAGCTGCGGGCTGTCCTTGAGGCGCTCGCGCATTTCCATGATGCGGGGGTTGATCGCCTTCATCTTGGCCATGCTGCGGTACGCGCTGGCGTTGAGCCAGTAGAACGCGGCCTTGATCAGCACCACCAGCAGCACGATGGCCCAGCCCCAGTTGTTCACGTAGCCGTGGATCTTCTCGAGCAGCCAGTACAGCGGCTTGGCCAGGATGGTGAGCCAGCCGTAGTCCTTCACGAGCTCGAGGCCCGGCGCCAGGCGCTCGAGCACCTTCTCGTCCTGCGGGCCCACGAAGAGGCGTGCCTTGGCGGTGTGCGACTGGCCGGGTGCGATCTCGGGCAGGTTGCTGATGGTGCCCACCGAAAACAGGTTGTCGGCCACCTTGCGCACGAAGTTCTCGCGCGCTTCACCGGCCTCGCCCAGCCAGGCGGAGGCAAAGTAGTGCTGCACCATGGCCACGTAGCCATCGGTGGCTTCGCGCTGGAAGCCCGCCTTGTCGCTTGCGACGTTCTTGAACTCGATCTTCTGGAACTTCTGCTCCGTGGTGTAGACCGCCGGGCCGGTGAAGGTGGAATAGAAAGGCGTTTCGCTCTCGACCGTGCTGCCGTCGCGCACGAGCTGGCGATAGAGCTGCGGCTTGACCGGTGCCCCCCCGCGATTGCGGACTTCGTGCGTCACCTCGACGTCGTAGGCGCCGCGCGTGAGCGTGTACGTGGTGACGAGCTGCACGCCACCCACCTCGGCAGACTCGAAGCGCACCTGCAGCGTGTCCTGGCCATCGGCCAGCGCGGCGGGACCGCCCACCAGGGTCATGGGGGTCTTGTGCGTGGGGAAACTGCCCCCGATGAGGCCGGTCTGCGCCACGTAGGTGCGGTTGCCTTCCTGCTGGAACAGGGTGAACGGCGTCTGGACCTCGCGGTCCTTGCCGCCGGTGGCCTGCGCGTGCTTGAGCAACTGCGCGCCCACGAGTGCGCCGCCTTCGCTCTGGAAGGTGAGGGCCATCACGTCGGTGCGCACCACATGGCGCGTGTTGGCCGCGGCAGGCGCGGGCGCATCGGTTCCGGGCACAGCCCCCGCGGCGGCCGGTGCAGCGGCCTGGGGCAGGCTGCCTTGGCCAGCGGCGGCGCCAGTACCACCGGTTTGCGCCGGCACCGTGGCGGCAGGCGGCGCGGCGGTGGGGAAGAAAGTGGCAGGCTTGCCGTTGTGAATCTGCCATTTGTCCCAGATCAGGACCATGGCGAAACCGAACACCACCCACAGGATGGAGCGACGAATGTCATTCATGAGGCGTTCTTCTTGTCGGGATGGCGGGGCATCAGGCGGGTGAACAGGCCCGGCGGCGGCACGGCCGGCACCGGGTCGTGCCCGCCCTCACACCAGGGATGGCAGCGCACCAGGCGCTGCGCGGTCAGGCGGCTGCCCATGAGCGCGCCATGGCGCTGCAGGGCCAGCAGCGCATAAGCCGAACAGCTGGGTTCAAAGCGGCAGCCGCTACCGAGCCAGGGGCTGAGCAGCAGGCGATAGCCCTTCACCAGGGCGATCAGCGCGCGCTGCGGCCATTCACGCCACATGGCCGGAAGCGGCTTGTGCGCCGCGCGGGAGCGCCCGGGCCCAGAGCTGCTGCAACTCGTCCCGGACCGCGCGCTTGAGCACGGCCGAGGTGGCGCTCACGAAGTGGGCGCGATCGAACCCGCCGCGCAGGCGCACCACGTGCGCCGCCACGGGCAACCCCGCGCCGGAGGGCACGGTGGCGTAGATCTGGCGGCGGATGGTGTTGCGCGTGACGGCGCGGCGCGCCCAGCGTTTGGGCACGAGCGCGCCCAGCCAGGGGCCGGGTTCGGGAAACAGCGGGCTGCTGCCCTCGGCAACAGGGCCGGGGGCAAGGCGGTGCAAGGCGAAGTGGGGCGTCTTGGCCACAGGGGCGTGGGCCAGCACGGCCTGGAACTGCTGCCGCGACCGCAGGCGGGAAGTCACCGGCGGACGGCGGCCAGCGAACTCAGACCGCCAGGCGCTTGCGGCCTTTGGCGCGGCGGGCGTTGATCACCGCGCGGCCGCCGCGCGTCTTCATGCGCACGAGGAAGCCGTGGGTGCGGGCGCGGCGGATCTTGGAAGGTTGATAGGTGCGTTTCATGTTGGACCTGTCCGGAATCGGGGAAACCGGCAATTATCGCCAGAAACCACCTCTGCCGGCAAGCCATGTTCCGCCGGGCCCGCCACCGACCCTGGCCACCTCGACGGCGGGATGAACGGCAGCGGCCGCGCTTGTGGATAACTGGGGGGCGTGCCTACAATGCGCGCCCGGGGTGCCGCCCCGTTGTCCACAACGATAAACAGCTTCCCCCTTTCCGTTTCATGTCCGAGGGCACCTCCCCGTCCGCTGCGCTGCGCGACGATCACACCGGCCGTTCGCTCTGGGCCGCGTGCATCGAACGCCTGGCCCAGGAAATCCCCGAGCAGCAGTTCAACACCTGGATCCGGCCCTTGAGCGCGACCGTCGCGCCCGATGGCGCCAAGGTGGTTCTCGCCGTGGGCAACCGCTTCAAACTCGACTGGATCCGGGCCCAGTATGCGGCCCGCATCGGCGCGGTGCTGGAAGCTGTGCAAGGTCACCCCATTGCACTGGAGTTAGCGCTTGCTCCCAGGGAGGTTCCCGCCCGCGTGGTACCCGCCAACCGATCGAGCTTCGAAACCGCCGCCGAACAGGTGTCGAGGGAGTTGCCCGAACTCGTGCCGCTGGAGCCGGCCACCGCCAACCCGCCGCGCACCCGCCTGAACCCGGCGCTGGCCTTCTCGACGCTGGTGGAAGGCTCGGCCAACCGCATGGCGCGTGCGGCCGCGATGCACGTGGCCGGCAGCCTGGGCCAGCTTTACAACCCGCTGTTCATCTACGGCGGCGTCGGCCTGGGCAAGACGCACCTGGTGCACGCCATCGGCAACCACCTGCTGGCCGAGCGCCCCGGCGCCCGAGTTCTCTACATCCACGCCGAGCAGTTCGTTTCGGATGTGGTCAAGTCCTATCAGCGCAAGACATTCGATGAGTTCAAGGCCCGCTACCACTCGCTGGACCTGCTGCTGATCGACGACGTGCAGTTCTTCGCCAACAAGGACCGCACCCAGGAGGAGTTCTTCAACGCCTTCGAGGCGCTGCTGGCCAAGAAGAGCCACATCGTGCTCACCAGCGACACCTACCCCAAGGGCCTGGCCGACATCCACGAACGCCTGGTTTCGCGTTTCGACTCCGGCCTGACGGTGGCGATCGAGCCGCCCGAGCTGGAAATGCGCGTGGCCATCCTGATCAACAAGGCCGCGGCCGAGGGCGCGGTGATGCCCGAGGAAGTGGCCTTCTTCGTGGCCAAGAACGTGCGCTCGAACGTGCGCGAACTGGAAGGTGCGCTGCGCAAGATCCTGGCCTACAGCCGCTTCAACCAGAAGGACATCTCCATCCAGCTGGCACGCGAAGCGCTGAAAGATCTGCTGTCGATCCAGAACCGGCAGATCGGGGTGGAGAACATCCAGAAGACGGTGGCCGATTTCTACAAGATCAAGGTCGCCGACATGTATTCGAAAAAGCGGCCGGCCAGCATTGCCCGGCCGCGGCAGATCGCCATGTTCCTGGCGAAGGAACTCACGCAAAAAAGCCTGCCCGAGATCGGCGAGCTGTTCGGTGGGCGCGACCACACCACGGTGCTGCACGCGGTGCGCAAGATCGCGGGCGAGCGCCAGCAGAACACCGAACTGAACCAGCAATTGCACGTGCTGGAGCAGACCTTGAAGGGCTGAGCCCGTCCGGGCTGCAGAAACCAGCGGAAAACACTGTTCAAAAGAGTGAAAATACGGCGGTTCAGCCGCCCGGGTGCACCAGGCACCCGCCCATAACGAAAGAGCGCCGATGATCGTTTTCAAATCCTCCCAGGACAAGGTGTTGGCCGCGCTGCAGGCGGTCGCGGGCATCGTGGAGCGGCGCCACACGCTGCCGATCCTGGCCAACGTGCTGATCCGAAAGACGGGTCCGCAGTTGCAGCTCACCACCAGCGACCTGGAGATCCAGATCCGCACCACGGCCGATCTGGGCGGCGACAGCGGTGCCTTCGCCACCACGCTGGGCGCGCGCAAGCTCATCGACATTCTGCGCACCATGCCCGGCGACCAGACCGTGAGCCTGGAGCACACCAGTGGCAAGCTGGTGCTCAAGGGCGGCAAGAGCCGCTTCACGCTGCAAAGCCTGCCGGCCGAGGATTTCCCGCTGGTGCAGGAGGCCGCGAGCTTCGGCCCCGCGTTCAGCGTGCCGCAGAAAACGCTCAAGAGCCTGCTCAGCCAGGTCTCGTTCGCGATGGCGGTGCACGACATCCGCTACTACCTGAACGGCATCCTGTTTGTGGCCGAGGGCAAGCAGCTGAGCCTGGTGGCCACCGACGGCCACCGCTTGGCCTTCGCGTCCGCCACGCTCGATGTGGAAGTGCCCAAGCAGGAGGTCATCCTGCCGCGCAAGACGGTGCTCGAACTCCAGCGCCTGCTGTCCGACAAGGAAGGTGCGATCGAGATGCAGTTCGCGGCCAACCAGGCCAAGTTCAGCTTCGACGGCATGGAGTTCGTCACCAAGCTGGTCGAGGGCAAGTTCCCCGACTACAACCGCGTGATCCCCAAGAACCACAAGAACATCGTTACGCTGGGTCGCGCGCCGTTACTGGCCAGCCTGCAGCGCACCGCCATCATGACGAGTGAAAAGTTCAAGGGCGTGCGCCTGAACGTGGAGCCCGGCACGCTGCGCGTGGCCTCGAGCAACGCGGAGCAGGAAGAGGCCGTGGACGAGCTCGACATCGACTACGGTGGGGACACCATCGAGATCGGCTTCAACGTCACCTACCTCATCGACGCGCTGCAGAACATGGGGCAGGACATGGTGCGTGTGGAGCTGGCCGATGGCAACAGCTCCGCGCTCGTCACCAACCCCGACGACCACGCCTTCAAGTACGTCGTGATGCCGATGCGCATCTGAGCCCGACACGCCAGCTTGCCCGAAGCCCGACCCGCTGATCAGCGGGTTTGGCGTTTTTAGCGATAGAGAAAGCCTTTATGTCCGACGCCGCACAGAGCCCCGAAAGCTCCAATTTCCAGCCCAAGATCGACCCCAACCAGGCCGGTGCGAGCGAGGGTTATGGCGAGGGTTCGATCCAGATCCTCGAGGGCCTGGAGGCCGTGCGCAAGCGCCCGGGCATGTACATCGGCGACACGTCCGACGGCACCGGCCTGCACCACCTGGTGTTCGAGGTGGTCGACAACTCCATCGACGAGGCGCTGGCCGGGCACTGCGACGACATCGTGGTGACCATCCACACCGATAACTCCATCAGCGTGGTCGACAACGGCCGAGGCATCCCCACCGGGATCAAGATGGACGACAAGCACGAGCCCAAGCGCAGCGCGGCCGAGATCGCGCTGACCGAACTGCACGCCGGCGGCAAGTTCAACCAGAACAGCTACAAGGTCTCGGGCGGCCTGCACGGCGTGGGCGTGAGCTGCGTGAACGCGCTCAGCCAGTGGCTGCGCCTCACCGTGCGGCGTGAGGGCAAAGTGCACCTGCTCGAGTTCTCGCGCGGCTTCGTGCAGAACCGCATCGTCGAGCCCAACGCCGACGGCGTCGAGCTCTCGCCCATGAAGGTGACGGGCGCCACCGAGAAGCGTGGCACCGAGGTGCACTTCCTGCCCGACATCGAGATCTTCAAAGAGAACAACGACTTCCACTACGAGATCCTGAGCAAGCGCTTGCGCGAACTCAGCTTCCTCAACAACGGCGTGCGCATCCGCCTGCACGACGAGCGCAGCGGCAAGGAAGACGATTTCTCCGGCGCGGGTGGCGTCAAGGGCTTCGTCGAGTTCATCAACAAGGGCAAGACCGTCCTGCACCCCAACATCTTCCACGCGCTTGGCGACCGCCAGAGCGACCAGGGCACCAACATCGGTGTCGAGGTGGCCATGCAGTGGAACAGCGGCTACAACGAGCAGGTGCTCTGCTTCACCAACAACATCCCGCAGCGCGATGGTGGCACCCACCTCACCGGCCTGCGCGCGGCGATGACGCGCGTCATCAACAAGTACATCGAAGAGAACGAGCTGGCCAAGAAAGCCAAGGTCGAAGTCACCGGCGACGACATGCGCGAAGGCCTGTGCTGCGTGCTGAGCGTGAAGGTGCCCGAGCCCAAGTTCTCCAGCCAGACGAAAGACAAGCTGGTCTCCAGCGAGGTGCGCGGCCCGGTGGAAGACGTGGTGGCGCGCCTGCTCACCGACTACCTGCAGGAGCGCCCGAACGACGCCAAGATCATCTGCGGCAAGATCGTCGAGGCCGCGAAGGCCCGCGAGGCCGCGCGCAAGGCGCGCGAGATGACGCGGCGCAAGGGCGTGCTCGACGGCATGGGCCTGCCCGGCAAGCTGGCGGACTGCCAGGAAAAAGACCCGGCGCTGTGCGAGATCTACATCGTGGAGGGCGACTCCGCCGGTGGCTCCGCCAAGCAGGGCCGCGACCGCAAGTTCCAGGCGATCCTGCCGCTGCGCGGCAAGATCCTGAACGTGGAAAAGGCACGCTACGAAAAGCTGCTCACGTCCAACGAAATCCTCACGCTCATCACCGCCCTGGGCACCGGCATCGGCAAGGCCGGCACCGGTGATGGCAAGGACGACTTCGACGTCGCCAAGCTGCGCTACCACCGCATCATCATCATGACCGACGCCGACGTCGACGGCGCCCACATCCGCACGCTGCTGCTCACCTTCTTCTACCGCCAGATGCCCGAGCTGGTGGAGCGCGGCCACATCTACATCGCGCAACCGCCGCTCTACAAGGTGAAGAACGGCAAGGAAGAGCTGTACCTGAAAGACGCCGGCGCGCTCGACGGCTTCCTGCTGCGCATCGCGCTGAAAGACGCGAAGGTGCTCACCGGCGGCAACGCCAGCAGCACGCTCGAAGGCAGCACGCTCGAAGAACTCGCGCGCAAGCACCAGGTGGCCGAACAGGTCATCGCGCGCCTCTCGGCCTTCATGGACGCCGAAGCGCTGCGCGCCGTGGCCGACGGCGTGTCGCTCAACCTCGACGACATGGACGCCGCCGCCGTGAGCGCGCAATCGCTGCAGGACCGCCTGCGCGAACTCACCACCACCGGCGTGCCCGCCACCGTGGGCGCCGAGTTCGACGCCCGCACCGACAAGCCCGTGCTGCGCATCAGCCGCCGCCACCACGGCAACATCAAGAGCAGCGTCATCACGCAAGACTTCGTGCACGGCGCCGACTACGCGGCCCTGGCCACCGCCGCCGACACCTTCCGTGGCCTGCTCGGCGACGGCGCCAAGGTGCAGCGCGGCGAGGGCGAGAAGCAGAAGGAAGAACGCGTGAGCGACTTCCGCCAGGCCATGCAATGGCTCATCGGCGAAGCCGAACGCACCACCGCCCGCCAGCGCTACAAAGGCCTGGGCGAGATGAACCCCGAGCAGCTGTGGGAAACCACCATGGACCCGAACGTGCGCCGCCTGCTGCGCGTGCAGATCGACGACGCGATCGAGGCCGACCGCGTGTTCACGATGCTGATGGGGGACGAGGTGGAGCCGCGCAGGGACTTCATCGAGACGAACGCGCTGCGGGCGGGGAACATCGACGTGTGAGGCTTAGATCGGTGCTTGGCTGCGGTGTAACGGCCAGTAAACTATTTCCAGAACAACATATGAGCAGGGAATAGCCGATGGCAACTTCGCAAACGCGCCCCTTCACGATCTTCGGTTACTACATCGACCGCATTGATGCCCCGGAAGGGCATTCCGTCGCTGATGAGATTGCTGGCTTCCTTCTCAATCCGGCTAACTACTCTGGCGATGTTTCGAATGTGTCATGCAGCAATGGCAACGGGCACGACTTTGAGCTGCGCGATGTTCAGATTGACCCAAGTTTTCAGTTTGTTCGCGGAACGTTGGCGCGGATTCGCGAAGACCGGCCGCCGGTCCGGGACGCCAACAAGGCGGTCCACCCACTGCATCTGGCGCCGGGAAGTAATCTGCTCGAGAACAACTACTTTCACTACCGGCGACGAGACCGCCTGCTGTTCTGGCACTTCAATCTGCGGGCCAACTTCCCTTCGAACTTCGCCCAGATGCTGACTCGTATGACTGGAAACCAACTGACCTACGCTGCGACTCAGGTTGTGAAGCACTCGGTCCTGGACGATGTCACTGCTATCGATGTGGTGGACTTTGCAGTCTCTGCCCCGAGAAATCGCCTTGCAAGAGAATCGCTTGATCAGGTTGACCCTTCAAGCTGGGGATGGTTTAACCCGTTTCAAACCATGACCGACACGGGTGCATCGACAATGTCTGCCAGGATCGCGACACGGCGCTCGGCAGGCTTGAATCAGGGTGCGGTACGGCAGCTAATTCAAGGCTTGCAAGCAACCGTAAACACGAAGAAACTTCGCGTTGAGCTCACCGACGTCGACGAGCCGATTGACTTGTTGGCTGACCGTTTTAAGCATAAAACCGAAGTTCAGCTTGACCTCCACCGCAACCCTCATACCGCCTCCATCTGGCGCGCCATCGATGAAGCCATCCAGCTCTTCGACCAAAGCGCGCAAGACGCTTGATGGACTTGTTCGGCACCTCGCCGTCATCGTGGTGGTGGGGCTAGTGGTCGGCAGTACTCTGTATTGGTTCGCTTACCGCGGTGGGGCTTGGCCCGCAGACGGTACCGCGAACCTTCGCAGTTTCGCGTCAACCATTGCGCAGATAGCTGCAGGCTTGGGAGCGCTTATGTTCGCGGGCTTGACACTCCTGCTGGCATTCCCGCCCAGCACAGGCCTAGGCATCCTCAAACGAAGCGGTCACTTCTTCGACCTTTGCGCACGAATGGCTCTGACCATGGTCGTCTGGTTCGCGGTGGTCACAGCGGGTCTTTTTGTGATGCTCGCGAACGATCCAGCTGCAGGAATGTTGTGCGTCATCGTTGGATGCGCCGCGGCAGCACTCTCTAGCACCTTGGGCAGCATGATGAAGCTGCTTGCGCTCATCTTCTTCACAGCCCGTCAATTCGATCCTGACTACATAAGCTCGTAGTTCAAGACGCTTGTGCCATGGCAACGATTCGCCGAATGGCGCTCGTGCGACTTCACTTGGAACGCCAAGGGCTTGCTGCTCCAGCAGTTGTCACGGGTCCACTCCGGAGGAGTGGACCAAAAAACTGTCGTGCACCCCTAGGTCAGTGGCGAGAGCTGTTGCACCACCCTTGTGGCGGGTTGGCGTGAATCCCACCAAGTTGATGGCTAGCCTTGAACGTCCGAGCGACTGCCTTAGTGCCCTGCGGCCCCCACTCAAACCTTCTCGTCCAGCCACCGCCCCAGCGTTCGGTCCACCGTCTCGATCACCTTCAGGTTCGCCTTGAAGCTCAGCGCCGCGGCGAGTTGATCGACCGCCTCCTGTTCCAGCGACACGCCGGGCGTGGCCGACCGCGCCACCTGCGATTCCACGCCGCCTTCGGCGCGCGCCGTGGCCTGCACCTCGTGCCGGTGAAAGCCGGGGGTGAGGGCGTTGGCGACGTTGTGCGCGCTGGTGTCGAGCCGCTGCGTGGCGGTTCGCAGGCCGGAGACCGCGGTGGACAGGGCGTTGATCATAGAAGCTCCCGGGCGCAGTGGTGCTGACCCGTCATCGGCCGCGCGGCGCTGAACTTGAGCGCCGCGCCGGTTCAGGCTGTGGTCTGCAGGGCCCGTGCCACGTCGCGCTTGCCCTGCGTGCGCAGCGCCAGGATGGCGGGCAGAAAACGCGCGCGGGGCGTGACCTGGCCGCTCTCCCACTTCCACACCGACAAGGCGGAGGTGCCGAGGTGGGCGGCCATTGCTTTCTGCGTGAGGCCCAGGCGTTCGCGCTGGGCCTTGAAGCGCTCGGCGCTGAAGACCGCGCGGCGGCCACGGGCGCGGGCAACGGGCTCGGCCGCGGCCGGAGCGGGCCGGGCCTTGCCGAGCTGTTGCAGGCTTTTGCCGGTGCGCCGTTCGGCGTCGCGCAGCGCGGTCTGTGTCTCGCGCAGTTCGCGCTTGAGCACGGCGATCTCGTGGCGGTGGCTGGTCGCGGCCTTGCGCAAGGCGGCGATGTCCTCGCGCAGCTCCTTGCGGGCGATGCGCGCTATTTCCTTCTTCAGGGTGGCGGCGAAAGTGGTCATGGTCCCGAACGACTGGTTGTAGTGGGGCACAGGATACGCCCCCGGCCGCGCGGGCCCCGGGTCAGCGCTGCAACCGGTGTGTGAGCGCCACCACCAGCGCCGTCACCAGGAAGAAGGCCTGCAGCTCCAGGCGCCAGCCGCCCGAGTTGGTGAGTTGCAGGAAGTGCCCCATGTGCGCCAGGCCCAGCGCGAAGACCATGTTCACCACGATCACGAGGGCCGCGGGCACGATCCACACGCCGGCGAGCAGCAACAGCGGGGCCACCAGTTCGCCGAGGTAGGCGCCGTAGGCAATGAAGCCGGGCAGGCCCTTGGCGACGAGCATGCCCTCGATGCCGCCGACACCGCCCATGACCTTGGCCACGCCGTGAAGAATCATGAGGATGGCCAGGGTCCAGCGCAGCAGAAGCAGGCCGGCGCGGGGGTGGTCGAAGAGCTGGTCGAGCAGTTTCATGGAACGGGTTGGCGTGAAGGAACAAGGGCGCCGAGCATAAGCGCCCGCCGTGTCAGGCCGCCGCGCCCGCGCTCACCAGCATGCCGCTGCGGTCGACCGCCACACTCTTGTAGGCGCCGGCGTAGTGCCGGCGCATCTCCACCAGGTCTTTCAGATAGCGCTTGCCCAGCACCGCCTTGTCCGAATCGGCGATGAGCTTGCCCGCCAGCTGGAAGAACTTGCGCTCTTCCTCGCGCAGGTGGTGGTGCACCTTGTCGCTGAGCCGTCGGGCGGTGATCAACCACGCGGCGGTGCTTTTGTCGGGCACGCTGAGCTCGTCGCACAGTTCCTCGATGGTGTGGTGCTCGGCCAGCGCATGGCGCGAGGCGCTCAGGCCCGCGTTGGTCATCAGCAAGGGCACGTAGAGGAAGCGCTCTTCGGACGCCGCGTGCGCTTCGAGTTCGATCTTGAGCTTGATGAACACCGTGTCGCGCTCGCCGGGCTTGACGCGCACCAGCGAGCGGCACAGCTTGCGTTGCAGGTCGTGGCTGGCGCGCAAGGCCTCGAAGAGGTTCATGGGGATGTTTCCTGCCGGGTTGGAGAAACACCCATCGTGCCCGCGGCCACGGGCCCGGTGCGTCGGCCTGTGCCGCGAGGCCGCGTGCGCGCCGTCCTACACGGCGCGCGGGCTCACCCGGCCAGGTTGCGCAGCACGTAGCGCCCGAGTTCGATCCAGAACTCGGAACCCGAATGGCGTTCCCACACCACCGACACATCGGCAAAACCCTTGTGAAGCACCATGGCCAGCAAGCCGATCAGCAACAGGATCGCCACCGCCTGCAACACGGTCTTGAAAAGGGCGTCGGGGTCGCTGCGCATGGGATGGTGGGATGATCGCCGGCCAGCGCCCGAGTGTAGGGACACACCCCCATGGACGATTCGCAGATCCACATTCCCGACAGCTTCACGCACCTGTTCGTGAAGCCCCACCAGCCGGTGCCCCGCCACCGCGCGGCCGAGATCGCCCGGCGCTTCGAGGTCTGCGACGACATGGCCAGCGCGCTGGTGCCGCGCGCGCAGGAGCTGCAGTTCAAGCTCGGCATCACCGAGGCCGACGTGATCGACAAATTGCTGGAAAGCCTGCTGCCGCTCGCGCAAGGCCCGGACGCCGTGCTGAGCGAGCCTGAGGCGCGCTGGGTGGTGTGCCACCTGGCCGAGCAACTGGGCTGGCTGGAGCACCTGAGCCCCGAGCTGCGCGCGCTGGCGCCGTAAGGCCCGGCCCGGCCGGGCTTACAGCATCCGCGCCTGCACCGAGCCCCCCGCCCGCACGAAGTTGCCCGCGCCCAGGTGGTGGATGGTCTGCAGTTCGGCGTTGTGTTCGTTGAAGGCCCAGCGGCCGCTGGCGAAAACCCGCGGGTCGGCCGCGGCGGCCACGACCTCGGCAAAGCAGGTGTCGTACGCGTCTTCGGTGTGCCGCTCGGGGATCAGGCGGCATTCGAGCCAGGCCGCGCAACCGTGTTCGATGAGCGGCACGCCCAGCACCGGGCCGGTGATGGCTTCGATGCCGTAGCGCGCGAACTTGTCGCCATCGCGCCCGCTGTGCTGGCCCACGCTGTAGGTGAGGTCGGCCAGCGCCAGGCCGGGCAGGCACAGGCCGAAGGCGCCGCTGGCGGCCACGAGTTCGCGTGTGAAGGTGTGCTTGTCGATCACCACCGCGATGCGCGGCGGCGTGAACTCCACCGGCATGGACCAGGCCGCGGCCATCACGTTGCGGCGGCCACCGTGTGCGCTGGTCACGAGCACGGTGGGGCCGTGGTTGATGAGGCGGCTCGCGTGTTCGAGCCGCACGGGCTCGAAGCCGCTCATTTGGCGAACAGTTTGTTGATGTCGCCGAAGGCCTTGACCTCGATGGCGTTGCCCGAGGGATCGAGGAAGAACATGGTGGCCTGCTCGCCGGGCTGGCCCTTGAAGCGGACGTAGGGCTCGATCACGAATTTCGTGCCCAGGCTTTTCAGGCGCTCGGCCATGGCCTCCCAGTCGGCCAGGGGCAGCACGATGCCGAAGTGGCGCACCGGCACGCCGTGGCCGTCGACCGCGTTGGTGCCGGCGTCGCCGCAGGCCTCGGGCGCGAGGTGGGCCACGATCTGGTGGCCGTAGAAGTTGAAGTCGATCCACTCGGGCGAGCTGCGGCCTTCGGGGCAGCCCAGCAGTTCGCCGTAGAAGGCGCGTGCGGCGTCCAGGTCGTGCACCGGGAAGGCCAGGTGGAAGGGCGACAGCGGCGCGGGGTTGCTGGTGGGGGCGCGCATGGTGGGCGCGGGCGCGGCGGTGGTGGCGGTGCTCATCGGGTGCTCGTGGGTGGTGAACAGGGAAGCGCGATGCTAGGCCAGCTTCAGCCAAAAGAAAATCAATGGTTTTTTGGGGCAAGCATCACTATCCTTTGTGCATGATTCCCGAACTCAAGACCTTCATCGCCGTGGCCCGCGAGGGCACCTTCGCCGCCGCGGGCCAGCAGATCGGCCTGACGCAGGCCGCGGTGAGCGCGCAGATGAAGCGGCTTGAGGACGAGCTGGGCTTCACACTGTTCGACCGCACGGGCCGCTCGGCGCGGCTGAACCGGCGCGGCCAGCAGACGCTCGCGCAGGCGCAGGAGCTGATCGCGCTCTACGGCCAGCTCGGCTCGCGCCAGCGCGCGCCATCAAGCGCGGTGTTCGTGAGCCTGGGCGCCATCGCCTCGGTGCAACAGGCCTTTCTGCCGGAGGCGCTGGCGAAGTTCCACCGCCAGTTGCCCGGAAGCCGCACGCGCGTGGTGCCGGGCGTGTCCACCACGCTGCTCAACGCGGTGGACGCCGGCGAGATCGATGCCGCGGTGATCATCCGCCCCCCGTTCGCGCTGCACAGCGATCTGCGCTGGACCACGCTCGCCCGCGAGCCGTTTCGCCTGCTGCTGCCCCGCAACACCCGTGACGACGACTGGCGCGCGTTGCTCGCGGGCCAGCCCTTCATCCGCTACGACCGCAGTTCGTTTGGCGGGCGGCAGGTGGACCGTTTCCTGCGCAGCAAGGGCCTGTCGGTGCAGGAGGTCTGCGAAGTCGACGAGCTCGAGGCCATCGTGCGCCTGGTGGCCAGCGGCCTGGGCGTGGCCCTGTTGCCGCAGACGGCCGACCGGCACCGCTGGCCCGCGGGGGTGCGCGCGGTCGATCTCGGCCCACACACCTTCCACCGCGACATCGGTCTGGTGCACCGGGCCGACGTGGCCGAGCCGGTGCAGCACCTGGCGCGCCTCGTCGCCGAGGCGTACGGCGCCTGATCAGGCGGTGGCCATGGCCTTGAGGCCGAGCTTCGCCGCCATCTGATCGCGCAGCACGAACTTCTGCACCTTGCCGGTGATGGTCATGGGCAAGGCCTCGACGAACTCGAAATACGCCGGCACCTTGTAATGCGCGATCTGCCCCTGCGCGAAGGCGCGCAGCTCGTCGGCCGTGCACGCCAGGCCGGGCTTGGGCACGATGCAGGCGCACAGCACCTCGCCGTACTTCGCATCGGGCACGCCGACCACCTGCACGTCCTGCACCTTGGGGTGGCGGTAATAGAACTCCTCCACCTCACGCGGGTACACGTTCTCGCCGCCGCGGATCACCATGTCCTTCAGGCGGCCCACGATGTTGACGAAGCCCTCGGCGTCCATGGTGGCGAGGTCGCCGGTGTGCATCCAGCCCTCGCTGTCGATGGCCTCGGCGGTCTTCTCCGGGTCGCCCCAATAGCCGTTCATGACCGAGTAGCCGCGCGTGCAGAACTCGCCCACCGCGCCGCGCGGCACGGTGTGGCCATCGGCATTGACGATCTTGATCTCCAAGTGCGGCTGCACGCGGCCCACGGTGGACACGCGCCGCTCCAGCGGGTCGTCCACCGCGCTCTGGGTGGAGACGGGCGAGGTCTCGGTCATGCCGTAGGCGATGGTGACTTCGCGCATGTTCATCTGGCTCTGCACACGCTTCATCACCTCGATCGGGCAGGGCGAGCCGGCCATGATGCCGGTGCGCAGCGAGCCCAGGTCGGTGGCGGCGAAGTCGGGGTGGTCGAGCACGGCGATGAACATGGTGGGCACGCCGTAGAGCGCGGTGCAGCGCTCGGCCTGCACGGTGCGCAGCACAGCCGCGGGGTCGAAGGCCTCGCTCGGGTAGACCATGGTGCTGCCGTGCGTGACGCAGGCCAGGTTGCCCATCACCATGCCGAAGCAGTGGTACAGCGGCACGGGGATGCACAAGCGGTCGTGCGCCTGCAGGCGGATCGCCTCGCCCACGAAGAAGCCGTTGTTGAGGATGTTGCGGTGCGTGAGCGTGGCCCCCTTGGGGTGGCCGGTGGTGCCGCTGGTGAACTGGATGTTGATCGGGTCCGTGGCCTTGAGCGTGGGGCCGATGGCCGCGAGCTGCGCGCGCGAGGCGGGCGTGGCGCGCGCGGGCACATCGTCGAAATTGAGCATGCCCGGTGTGCGTTGCGCGCCCAGGCGCACCACCCAGCGCAGTTCGGGCAGCGCGGCCGACGTCAGTTCGCCGGGTTCGCTGGCATCGATCTCGGGCGCGATGCCGCGCAGGATGGCGAGGTAGTCGCTGGTCTTGAGCGCGGGCGCGAGCACCAGCGCGCGGCAGCCCACCTTGTTGAGCGCGTAGGCGAGTTCGCTCGCGCGGTAGGCGGGGTTGATGTTCACGAGCACGAGGCCGGCGCGCGCGGTGGCGAACTGCGTCAATGTCCACGCGCTGCAGTTGGGCGCCCAGATGCCCACGCGGTCGCCGGGCTGCAGGCCCATGGCGAGCAGGCCGGCGGCCACCGCGTCGGCGCGCTCGCGCAGCTCGGCCCAGCTCCAGCGCACACCCTCGTTCGGGATCACCAGCGCTTCGCGGTTGGCGTGTTCGCGCGCCGTGGCGGCCAACGTGGCGCCGATGGTGTCCTCGCGCAGCGGTGGCATGCTGGCGCCGCGGGCCAGGGATTCGGTGGCGGTGTTCATGGGGTTTCTCCGGAGCGGGCCCGCATGGTCGCGCCGATCGCACCGCGTTGCACCCTCGGGCAATCCCCGACGCAGGGTGTTCCAGCGCGGAACAACGGCACGGGCGACGCGCGGTTGCGACACACGCGTGGCTGCACCCCCCGTGGCACCCACGCGCGCGCAGGTCCCGTGCTAACGTCTCGCCCTGCTTCGCGCACCCCCCACCATGTCGTCCAGCCCCCCCACCTCTCCGCCGCCGCGCGTCGCGCTGGGCACCGGTCTGGCCGCCCTGCCCACGGGCCAGTCCGGTGTGGTGTTCACGCTGGAGCTGCAGGATGCCCAGCCCGCCCGGTTGAAGCGGTGTGCGCGCGACCTGCTGCACATCTCGGACAACGTGGCGTGCACCGAGCAACTCACCGGCCGCATGTTCTTCGCCTTCAACGGGCTGGAACGCGACCCGCGGCAGGTGCACACCATCCCGGAATGCCGCGAGGTTCTGCGCAGTTTGCACCGGCGTTGGCCGTACTGGATGCATTTCCTCGCGCCGGAGCCCGATCTGTGGTCGGTGCTGCTGCTGTGCCTGCTCCCGCTGGGGCCCGGCGTGCGGCTGCCCAACGGGCGCATCGCCCACGAGCTCGACCACGAGGCGCTCCAGGGCCTGGTGACGGAGCTCACCGTGGCCGTGAACGAGCTGCACTACCACCACAAGGTGGAGGCGACAGCGAGCAAGCGCATCCAGGCGCGCGCCATGCGCGCGATGGGGCGCGCCACCGGCGCACGAAACTGAACGCGGCGCCTGCGCGCGTGCCCTAGGGCGCCAGCGGCAGGTCGAAATGCATCACGTCCTCGCGCACGCCGAGCTTGGTGTACAGCGCCACCGCCGGGTCGTCCCCGTGATCCGCCTGCACGTACACCACCCAGGCCCCCTGTTCGCGCGCGATGGCGCGCAGCCGGTCGATGAGCCGGGTGGCGATGCCCTGGCGGCGGTGGGTCTCGGCCACGGCCAGGTCGTACAGGTAGACCTCGCTGCGCCGGCGTTCGAGCTTGGGCAGCTCGTAGGCCACCAGGCCGCCCACCACCTCGCTGCCTTGTTCGGCCACCAGCGCGATCACGCGCGGGCTGGCCAGCGTTTCGCGCACCCAGGCCCCGTCGGGCGGTTGGGCGAGGTAGCTCTCGGTGTCGTCGAAGGCCCACGCGAACAGGGCGTTGAGCCGGCGCAGGCGCTCGTCGTCCGCGGGGCCGAGGCGGTGCAGCGTGAAGGGGTCGGGCGGGGTCATGGCGTCGGGGGGATGGATGGCGCTGAAACACTGTAGCGCCCGTCGGCGCGGTTACGCTGCGGGCTGAAAGCGAGGAAACGATGAACCACCCCCCGGATTCCACCCGCCCCATCGTCATCGTGGGCGGCGGCGCAGGCGGCCTGGAGCTCGCCTGCAAGCTCGGCCGCCAGCTCGGGCCGCAACGCGTCACGCTGGTGGACCGCCAGCTCTTCCACATCTGGAAACCCTCGCTGCACGAGGTGGCCGCGGGCACGCTGGACATCCACCAGGAGGGCCTGTCCTACGAGATGCTCGCGCACGACAACGGCTTCGTGTTCTGCTATGGCGCGCTCACCGGGCTCGACGCCGGGCAGCGCCAGGTGCAGGTGGCCGCGGTGCACGACGACAACGGCGAGGAGCTGATCCCCGCGCGCACGCTGGGCTACAGCGAACTGGTGCTCTCACTGGGCAGCACGGCCAACCACTTCAACGTGCCGGGCGCGGCCGAGCACACCGTCTCGCTCAACCAGCCGGCCGACGCCGAGCACTTCCGCTTGCGCCTGCTCAAGCTGCTCACCGCGGCCGAGCTGCGCAAGAGCGCGGGCGGCGAGGGCAAGGTGAACGTGGTCATCATCGGCGGTGGCGCCACCGGCGTGGAACTGGCGGCCGAGCTGCGCGAGGCCAGCCAGGTGCATGCGCGCTACGGATTTCGCCGGCTCGATGCGCGCGAGGACGTGCGGCTCACGCTGCTCGAAGGCGCCGAGCGCATCCTCGCGCCGCTGCCCGAGAAGGTGTCGGCCTCGGCCACCGCGCTGCTGCGCGAGCGCGGGGTGGATGTGGTGACGCGCTGCCGCGTCGCGCGCATCACGCCCACGCAGGTGGAGGACAGCGAAGGCCGCGTGTTCCCGGCCGATGTGGTGGTCTGGGCCGCGGGCATCCAGGCGCCGCGGCTGCTGGGCGAACTGGGCCTGCCCGTGAACCGGTCGGGCCAGGTGGAGGTGGAGCCCACGCTGGCGGTGAAGGGCGTGCCGGGCGTGTACGCGCTGGGCGATTGCGCGGCCTGCCCGCAGCCCGACGGCCGCCTGGTGCCGCCGCGCGCGCAGGCGGCGCACCAGCAGGCCAGCTACCTGGCGGCGCGCATGTTGCGCGCGGCGAAAGGGCGGGCGCTCGACGACAAGCCCTACGCGTACCGCGACCACGGCTCGCTGGTGTCGCTGGGCACGGGCAGCTCGGTCGGCAACCTCATGGGCAACCTGTTCGGTTCCGCCTGGTTCGTGCAGGGCCTGCTGGCGCGCACCATGTACGTGAGCCTGCATCTGATGCACCACCAGGCGGTACTGGGCACGCTGCGCACGGGCGTGCTGGCCTTCGCGCGCTACCTCGTGAAACGCGCCACGCCGCTGGTCAAGCTGCACTGAGCGCGCCGGCCAGCGCGGCCTTCACGCGCGACCAGTGCATCAGGCCCTCGGGCACGGCCTCGCGCTCGAACACCGCGGTGTGTGATTCGCCGGCCGCGTCGAGCCGCGCCACCGCCCAGGCCAGCAGCGCCAGTGCCAGGCCATGCAGCAGGTCGTCGGCGGTGTCGAGCACGAAGGCCGGTTCTTTCGCGGCGCGCGCCACCCAGGCGGGCAGCACCGCGCGCGCTTCGACGAACAGGGCGCGCAGGCCGGGCGCATTGCCCAGTTCGCGCTGCAGGCCATCAAGCAGCTCGGCCGCCGCCACGCCCCCGTCGGCCAGCAGCTTGCGTTGTGCGAGGTCGATCGCCTGGATCTGGTTCGTGCCTTCGTAAATCATCGCGATGCGCGCGTCGCGCACGCTTTGTTCGATGCCGTATTCGTGCACGTAGCCATAGCCGCCCCACACGCCCAGCGCCTCGGCCGGGCCATGGAAGCCGTGGTGCGTGCAGAAGGCCTTGACGACCGGCGTGAGCAGCGCGGCAAAGCGCTTCTCGCGAGCGCGCACGGCGTCGTCGCGGTGGTGCTCGGCCAGATCGAGCGCGAGCGCGGCGCGGTAGGCCAGCACGCGCTGGGCTTGCGTATAGGTGCGCAGGCGTTGCAGTGTGCGGCGCACCGCGGGGTGCTGTGCAATGGGCTTGCCCATCTGCACGCGTTCTTCGGCGTAGCGCTGCGCGTTCTGGGCCGCCATCTCCTGGTGGCCCAGGCCCTGCAGGCCCACGTGCAGGCGCGCCGAGTTCATCATCAGGAACATCGCCGCCAGGCCGCGGTGCGGCTCGCCGACCAGCCAGCCGGTGGCGCCTTCGTAGCGCATGGCGCAGGTGGCGCTGGCCTTGATGCCCATCTTCTTCTCGACGCCGTCGCAGAACAGGGCGTTGCGCGAACCGTCGGGCAAGACCTTGGGCACCAGCGCGAGCGACAGGCCCTTGGTGCCGGGTGGCGCATCGGGCAATCGGCACAGCACCAGGTGCACGATGTTGTCGGTGAGGTCGTGCTCGCCGCCGCTGATGAAGATCTTGTTGCCGCTCACGCGCAGGCTGCCGTCGGCCTGCGGCTCGGCGCGCGTGCGCAGCTGGCCCAGGTCGCTGCCGGCCTGCGGTTCGGTGAGCGCCATGGCAGCGAGCCATTCGCCGCTGGCGAGCTTGTGCAGGTAGCGGGCCTTCAGTTCGTCGCTGCCGTGGTGCTTGAGCGTTTCGTAGGCGCCGTGCAGCAGGTCCGGGTACATGTTCCAGCCGTGGTTGCAGGCGTCGAGCATCTCGCGCATGGCCGCGTCCAGCAGCAACGGCAGGCCCTGGCCGCCCCAGGCCGGGTCGCAGGGCAGGGCGGGCCAGCCGCCTTGCACGAAGGCCTGGTAGGCGGCGCGAAAGCCGGGCGGCGTGGTCACCGACCCATCGGCGTGGCGCGTGCAGCCGGCCAGGTCGCCCGGGCCGTTGAGGGGCTGCAGCACCTCGCTCGCAAAGCGCGCGGCCTCCTGCAGCACGGCGTCCGCGGTGTCAATGTCGAGCTCGTCGAACGCGGGGCATTCGGCCCAGAGCGCGGGCGCACCCAGCACGTCGTCGATCACCCGCCGCATCGAGGTGAGCGGCGCTTCGTACGCCCAGCTCATGCTTTTTTCGCGCCCAGGTAGGTCTCGATCACGCGCGGGTCGGTGGCGAGTTGCGCGGCCGGGCCGCTGAGCACCATGTCGCCGGTTTCAAGCACGTGGCCTTCGTCGGCCACCTGCAGCGCGGCGCGCGCGTTCTGCTCCACCAGCAGGATGCTCACGCCGCGATCGCGCAGCGTTTCGATGATGCGGAAGATGTCGCGCACGATCAGCGGGGCCAGGCCCAGGCTGGGTTCGTCGAGCATCAACAGCTTGGGCTGGCCCATGAGCGCACGGCCGATGGCGAGCATCTGGCGCTCGCCGCCCGAGAGCGTGCCCGCGGCCTGGGTGCGGCGCTCCTTCAGGCGCGGGAACAGCTCGAAGACCTGCTCCAGGCCCTCGCGCCAGCGCGGTGCGCGCTGTTTCATGGGGCGCCAGCCCCCCAGCACCAGGTTGTCTTCCACCGTCATGGTGCCGAACAGCTCGCGCTTTTCGGGCACCAGCGCCAGGCCGGTCATCACGCGCTCTTCGAGCGTGAGGCGCGCCACGTCTTCGCCGTTGAAGCGCAGGCCACCGCGTTGCGGCAGCAGGCCCATGAGGGCGTTGAGCAGCGTGGACTTGCCCGCGCCGTTGGGCCCGATGACGGTGACCACCTGGCCGGCGCGCACGTTCAGCGTGATGCCGCGCAGCACCTCGGCCTTGCCGTAGCCGGCGTGCAGGTCCTTCACTTCCAGCAGCAGTTCGCTCATGGTCAGTGCTCCGTGCCGAGGTAGGCCGCGCGCACCTTTTCGCTGGCCTGGATTTCCGCCGGCGTGCCTTCGAGCAGCGGCGTGCCGAACTCCATCACCAGGATGCGGTCGGTCAGGTTCATCACGAAGTCCATGTCGTGTTCCACCAGCAGCAGGCTCAGGCCCTCGGCCTTGAGCTGGCGCAGCACCTCGGCCAGCGCCTGTTTCTCGCGGTGGCGCAGGCCGGCCGCGGGTTCGTCGAGCAGCAGCAGGGCCGGGTCGCTGGCCAGGGCGCGCGCGATTTCCACCAGGCGCTGCTGGCCGAGCGCGAGGTTGCCCGCGAGCTCGTGGATGTGCTCGCCCAGGCCCACGCGGCGCAACTGGCGCTCGGCCTCGGCCAGGGCGCGCGCTTCTTCGGCGCGGTCCAGCCGCAGCATGGCGGCCAGGGTGCCGCTGCGCGTGCGCAGGTAGGTGCCCAGCGCCACGTTTTCGAGCACGGTCATGTCGGGCACCAGCTTGACGTGCTGGAAAGTGCGCGAGAGGCCGCGGCGCGCGATCTCGCGCGAGCCCTTGCCGTCCACGCGCTCGCCACGCAGCCAGACCTCGCCACCCGAGAGCGGCAGCAGGCCCGAGATGAGGTTGAAGGTGGTGGACTTGCCCGCGCCGTTGGGGCCGATGAGCCCGAAGATCTCGCCCGCGCGGATGGCAAAGCCCACGCCGTTGACGGCGACAAGGCCACCGAAGGTGCGCCGCGCGTTCTTCACCTCCAGCAGCGTGCTGCCCATGGCGGGCTTGTCGCGCGCGGGCAGGCTCTCGGCGGGCGCAGAGCCGGTGGTGCCGGTGACATGGGCGCGGCGGCGCGCGGGCAGCAGGCGCTCGATCGAGGGCCACAGGCCATCGGGCGCGAACTTGAGCACCAGCACCAGCACGACGCCGAAGACGATGATTTCGTAGCTGCCCGAGGTGCCCAGCAGCGCGGGCAGCCAGGTCTGCAGCTGGTCTTCGGCGAGCTTCACGAGCGCGGCGCCGGTGAACGCGCCCCACACGTGGCCCACGCCGCCCAGCACGGCCATGAACAGGTATTCGATGCCGAACTTGATGCCGAAAGGCGAGGGGTTGACGCTGCGCTGCATGTGCGCGAACAGCCAGCCCGAGATCGCCGCCAGCAGCGCCGCGATGAGGAACATGAGCAGCTTGTGGCGGAAGGCAGATGCACCCATGGCCTCGGGCATGGTGCTGCCGCCACCGCGGTTGACGTTGAGCGCACGCATGACACGGCCCGGCCGCGAATCGAGCAGCCGCGTGACGGCGATGGCCGCCGCGATGGCGACGAGCCAGATCAGCAGGTAGATGCGACGCTCTTCCTGCAGGCTGATGCCGAAGAGGTTGATGGCGGGCACACCGAGCAGGCCGTCGTACTTGCCCAGCGCGTCGAGGTTGCCCATGGTGTAGAAGAGCGCGAGGCTCCAGGCGATGGTGGCCAGCGGCAGGTAGTGGCCCGACATGCGCAGCGTGATCCAGCCCAGCACCAGCGCCACCACCAGGGTGATGGCCAGCCCCGCGAGCAGGCCGATCCAGGGCGAGATGCCCAGCTTCACGCTGAGGTAGGCACTGGCGTAGGCGCCCAGGCCTGCGAAGGCCGCCTGGCCGAACGAGGTGAGGCCCCCGATGCCGGTGAGCAGCACCAGGCCCAGCGACACCAGCCCGAACAGGCCGATGTAGTTGAGCTTGGTGATCCAGTAGTCGGGCACCGGCAGGAAGGGCACGGCGACCATGAACACGGTGAAGGCCAGCAGGCCGTAACGGCGCCAATCCATGTCAGTGCTCCTCGTCATGCGGGTCGACGAAGGAGCGCCACAGCAGCACCGGCAGGATGGCGGTGAACACGATCACTTCCTTGAACGCACTGGCCCAGAACGAGCCGAAGGCTTCGATCAGGCCCACGCCGAGCGCGCCCACGAGCGCGAGCGGAAAACTCGTGAGGCCGGCGAACACGGCGGCCACGAAGCCCTTGAGGCCGATGAGGAAGCCGCTGTCGAAGAACACGGTGGTGGTGGGCCCGATGAGCAGGCCCGAGAGCGCGCCGATGAAGGCCGCGAGCGTGAAACTGAGCGAGCCCGCGGCGTCGGTGGAGATGCCCATGAGGCGCGCGCCGGTCTGGTTGACCGAGGTGGCGCGCAAGGCCTTGCCGGTGAGCGTGCGGTCGAACAGCACGAACAGCGCCACGATGAGCGCGATGGACACGCCGACGATGATGACGGCCTGGCCGCTGAGCGTGACCGGCCCGAGGCTCAGGCGCGTGTCCCAGAAGCTGGGGTTGCGGAAGCCTTCGGCGCCGAAGAACACCAGGCCCAGCCCGGTGAGCGCGAAGTGCACGCCCACCGAGACGATGAGCAGCACCAGCACGCTGGCGCTGGCCAGCGAGCGGTAGGCGAGGCGGTACACCAGCGGGCCCATGGGCGTGACCAGGGCCAGCGTGAGCAGGGCCTGCACCAGCATGGGCGGCTGTTGCGGCACCAGCCAGGCCGTGAGGCCGCTGGCCACCAATGGGAGCGCGGCGGTGCGCACGGCGAGCTTCGCCCAGCGCGCGAGCGGCCAGGCTTCGCGCCAGGCGCGCACGGCGTCGAGCAACAGCACCAGCGCCACCATGAGCAGCAGCAGCCAGACCGTGCCCGGCAGGGCGCCGGTCTGGAACAGCGCCATGGTGAGCGCCGCGAAGGCGACGAACTCACCCTGCGGGATGAAGACGATGCGGGTGACCGCGAACACCAGGACGAGGGCGATCGCCACCAGCGCGTAGATCGCGCCGTTGATGACGCCATCGACCCCGAGGATCGCGGCAATGGTCAGGTCCATGGGTTGCGGTCTCCCGTCTCGTTCATCGCCTGTCGATCAGTTCTCGAGCTTCCAGTCGCCGTTGACGACTTTCATGACGACGCCGGAGCCCGACTTGAAGCCCCAGTGGTCGGTGGCGGTGAAGTCGATGATGCCGTGCGTGACGGGCATGGCGTCGGCGTCTTCCAGTGCGGCCTTCAGCGCGGCGCGGAACTCGGGCGTGCCGGGCTTGGCCTTCTTGGCGGCCACGGGCACCAGCTTGTCGAGCAGCAGGAAGGCGTCGAACGAGTGCGCGCCGAACTGGTTGCGCGTGCCGGCACCGTAGATCTTTTCGTAGTCGGCGTTGAACTTCACGCCCAGGGCCTTGCTGGGGTGGTTGTCGGGCAACTGCTCGGCCACCACCACCGGGCCGGTGGTCACGAAGGTGCCTTCGACGGCCTTGCCGCCGACGCGCATCAGGTCGCGCGTGGCCGCGGCGTGCGTTTGATAGAACTTGCCCTTGTAGCCGCGCTCGACCAGGCCGAGCTGGGGCATGGCGGCGCCGCTGCCGGAAGCCACGATGACCATGGCGTCGGGGTTGGCCGAGGCGAGCTTGAGGGCCTGCGCGGTCACGCTGGTGTCGGGGCGCGCGAAGCGCTCGGTGCCCACGAGCTTGATGTTGGCCTTCTCCAGCAGCGGGATCAGGGCCTGCAGCCACTGTTCGCCGTAGGCGTCGGTGTAGCCCAGGAAGCCGACGCTCTTGACGCCCTGCTTCTTCATGTGCTCGACCATGGCCTCGGCCATCACGCCGTTGCTCTGCGGCATGCGGAAGCTCCAGGTGTCCTTGCCGGGCGGCAGGCCGATGGGCGAGAGCGCCAGGTGCGGCGTGCCCGATTCGGTGGCGACGTCGGCCATGGGGATGGCGACCGGCGTGGCGCCCGAGCCCACGATCACGTCGACCTTGTCCTGGTTGACGAAGCGGCGCGCGTTCTGCACGCCCTTGGTCGGGTCGGTCGCGTCGTCGAGGATGATGACGTTGACCTTCTCACCGCCGATGGTGGCGGGCCACATCTTCACGCCGTTGCTCATGGGAATGCCCAGGCCGGAGGCGGGGCCGGTGAGCGGCACGCTCACGCCGATGGTGAGGTCGGCCAGGGCGGCGCTGGCAAAGCCGGCCAGGACGGCGCTGGCCAGGATCTGGCGGGCAAAGGTCTTCTTCATGCGGGTGTCTCCTGTGGTGTTGCGTGTGCTCGTGGCCCGCACACGCGAGGGCTTGAAATCAGGCGGCAGCGGGGTTCTCGATCAGCAGCGCAATGCCCTGGCCCCCGCCCACGCAGGCCGAGGCGATGCCCCAGCGCGCGCCGATGTCGCGCAGCTGGCGCGCGCAGGTGATCGTCAGGCGCACGCCGGTGGCGGCCAGGGGGTGGCCCAGCGCGATCGCACCGCCGTGCACGTTGAGCTTGTCTTCGTCGAGCTGCAGCTCGCGCGCCACGGCCAGCGCCTGCGCGCCCTGCGCTTCGTTGATCTCGAAGCGCGCGATGTCGCTCAAGGCCAGGCCCGCGCGCTCGAGCAGCAGGCGGATCGCCGGGGCCGGGCCGATGCCCATGATCTCGGGCGGCACGCCCACCACGGCCGCGGCCACCAGGCGCGCGAGCGCGGGCTTTCCTGCGGCCTTCAAACCAGCGCCGTTGGTGACGATCGCCGCCGCGGCGGCGTCGGTGAGGGCCGAGCTGTTGCCGCCGGTCTGCACGCCGTCCTTGAACACGGTGCGCAGCTTGGCCAGCACCTCGGGCGGCGTGGGGCGCGGGTGCGTGTCGCGGTCGGCCACGGTGGCCTTGCCGCTCAGGCGCAGCTTGCGCGGGCGGTAGCCCTCTCGCTCGAAATCCTCATTGCCCACCGGCACGGTCTCGCCATCGAACCAGCCCGCGGCCTGCGCGGCCACGGCGCGCTCGAAGCTGCGCGCGGCGAAGGCGTCGACGGCTTCGCGCGTGAGGCCGTAGCGCTGCGCCAGGTTTTCGGCGGTGCGGATCATGCTGATGTCGGCGGCCGGGTCGGTGAGGGCCTCCCACATGTAGTCCTTGAAGCCGATCGGCGCGCCGAGGCGGAAACCGCCGCGGTGGTCGAAGGCCGCGATGGGGTTGCGCGTCATCGATTCGGTGCCGACGACGAGCACGTTCGTCGCCACGCCGGCACCGATCTGCTCACCGGCCTGGCGGAACAGCTCGAAGCCGGTGCCGCAGATGCGCTGCGCCATGAGCGCGGGCACCTCGACCGGCACGCCCGCGTAGAGGCCGATGTGGCGCGGCACGTAGAACTGGTCGAAGCCGCCGGGGGCCATGTTGCCGGCGATCACGGAGTCGATCGATTCGGCCGAGACGCCGGTGCGCGCGATAACTTCGCGCGCGACCTTGATGCCCAGGTCGATCGGGTTGGCGTCGGCAAAAGCGCCCATGTAATCGACCATGGGCGTGCGCACACCATCGAGGATGAAGACGTCGTTGAAGAGCAGGCTCTGGCCGCGGGTCATCGGGCAACTTTCTCGGGGGTGGCAGGGCGGATCACGCCGGGCGCGTCGGCGTGCAGCGCCTCGACCTGCGCGGCGCGGCGATGCAACACCGCGCGCTGGTTGAGGTAGCCCTTGTCGGTGATCTCGCCGGCGTCGGCGCTGGGGGGCTCGTCGAGCACGAGCGCACGCGCGGGCGATTGCGAGGAGCCGCCGCCGTCGGCGCAGAGCGTGGCGAGGCCGCGCGCGATGTGCGCGTGCAGCGCCTCGCGCGGCAGTTGCGCGGCCGCGGGTGTGGGGAACACCAGCACGCCGATCTGGTCGCGGTCGTGGCCGGTGATCACCACGTCCTGCGCGTGCGGCGCGAAGGCCGAGACCACGCGCAGGCGCAGCGTGCCCACCGACACCCAGGTGCCGGTGGTGAGCTTGAAGTCCTCGGCCACGCGGCCGTTGAAGACCACGCCGGCCTCGGGCCGCTGCGGGTCGGCCAGAAAGCCGGCATCGCCGATGCAGTAATAGCCTTCCCCATCGAAGGCCTGCGCGGAGAGCGCGGGCGCGTTGCGGTAGCCCGGGAAGATGTTCACGCCGCGGATGCGCAGCTCCTGCTTCTCGCCGTTGGACACGAACTTGAGCTCCACGCCGGGCAACACACCGCCGATGACGCCCGCGCGTTCCATGCGCCAGTGCGCGCTCGTGACGGCGGGCGCGGTTTCGGTCGAGCCCCAGGACGTGGTGAGCCAGATCTCGCGCCCGAGCACGCGGCGCGCGAGGGTCTGCAGGCGCTCCCAGCTGGCCTGGGGCAGGGCCGCCCCGGCGTAGAACACGGCGCGAAGGCGCCCGAGCACGCGGCGCGCGAGCGCGTCGTCCGCCTCGAGCAACGGCAGCACCATGTCGAAGCCGCGCGGCACGTTGAACCAGATGGTGGGCTGCTCGGCGGCCAGGTTGGCGACGGTCTTCTCGACCAGGCCGGGCGCGGGCCGGCCCTCGTCGATCACCAGCGTGCCGCCGTGGCACATCACCATGTGGAGGTTGTGGTTGCCACCGAAGGTGTGGCTCCAGGGCAGCCAGTCCACCAGCACCGGCTTCTCACGGCGCAGAAAGCGCCAGGCCTGCGCAATCATCTGCTGGTTCGCGCACAGCATGCGGTGCGTGTTGATGACCACCTTGGGCGTGCCGGTGGAGCCCGAGGTGAGCAGGTATTTCGCGGTGGTGTCGGGTGTGATGGCCGCGAACGCCGCGCGCACCGCGGGCGTTTCGTCGGAGGCCAGCAGCTGCGCGAAGGGCAGGGCGCCAGGCACCATGTCAGCGCCCTGGCTGAACACCACGGGCACGTTCAGGCCGCTGCCGGCAATGGCCGGGCCATAGACCGCGGCGTCGCTGGCGTAAACCAGCGCGGGCTGCAGCGTCTGCAGGATGCCGTGGACCTTGCTGTATTCCTTCGTCAGGCGGCAATAGGCGCTGGAGACGGTGCAGCTCGCGCGGCCGATGTGCTGCGTGGCCAGCACCAGCAGCAGGTGGTCGATCGCGTTGTCGGACAGCACCACCACCGGCGCATCGGCCGGCAACTTCATATCGAGCAGCGATTGCGCGACGCGGCCCACCTGCGCGCGCAATTCGCCCCACGTCAGGCGGCGCCAGCCCGCGCCCGCGCGCTCGGCCACGGCCGGGGCCTCGGGCGTGTGCGCGGCCCAGTGCTCCAGCCATTCGCCCACGCAGCGCGCGTACGCGCCAAGCGGCTCGGGCGAGCGCAGCACGGCGCTGCCATCGGCGCGGTGTTCCACCGTGGCCGCGGGCGGGGCGAGCCAGTCCGGATCATTGAGCCAGTCGAGGGTGCGCATTGTCTCCATACAGTTGTGTATGTTTGATAACGAATGCTATCGAGGGTTTTCACCAGGGATGTACAGGGTTTTTCCCTAGATCCGTACAGTTCTGTACGGCGCTTGCGCGGCAGCCCGTCGATAGAATCCCGAGCGTGAGTTCGACCGCCGCCGCCCCCGACCGCCCCGCACGCAAGGCCCGCGTCGCCGGCGAGGCCGCGCGCCATTCGCTCACCCCCGAAACCTGGATCGAGGCCGCGACCGGCGTGCTGGTGGACCAGGGCATCGACCACGTGCGCGTGGACCTGCTCGCGCAGCGCCTGGGCGTCACGCGCGGCAGCTTCTACTGGCACTTCAAGGACCGCGAGGACCTGTTGCGTCGCGTGCTGCAGGCCTGGCGCGAGACCGCCACCGAGAACCTCACCGCGCGCCTGGAGTCGGCACACGAAGACCCGGTGGCGCAGTTGCGCGACGTGATTTCGCTGCCGTTTCGCGGCCGCGCGGCGGCGCGCGCGGCGCGCATCGAACTCGCGATCCGCGCGTGGGCGCGGCGCGACCAGATGGCGCGCTTTGCCGTGGACGAGGCCGACGCCAGCCGCATCGGTTACATCGCCCAGGTGTTCTCGTCGCAGGGGTTTCCGGTGATGGAAGCGCGCTCGCGCGCCTTCCTGCTCTACAGCTACGTGGTGTCGGAATCGCTCATGCCCACGCTGAGCACCAAAGCCCAGAAGGACGAGCACCGCCGCTTCGCCGAGCGGCTGTTCACGCAGAAGCTCGCGTGATCAGGCGCTGCGCTTGAACAGCGCGAGCAAGCCCCCCGCCACCACGAAGAGCGAGCCGAACACGCGGTTCAGCGCGCGCACGTGCGCGGTGGATTTGAGCGTGCGCAGCAGGCGCGCGGCCAGCGCGGTGTAGCCCGCCATCACCACCAGGTCGGTGAAGCCCAGCGTGAGGGCGATCACCCCGTACTGTGGGGCCAGGGGTTGCGAGAGATCGAGGAACTGCGGCACCACCGCGAGCAGGAACACCGTGCCCTTGGGGTTGAGCGCGTTGATGATCCAGCCGCGCACGATGAGGTCGCGCGCGCGCTGCGGCACGGCATCGGCGCTGGCCTGGGCAATGGGCCGCGCGGGCGCGCGCCACTGCTGGACGCCCAGCCACACCAGGTAGGCCACGCCGGCCCACTTGATGACCGCGAAGGCCGTGGCCGACGTGGCCACGAGCGCGCCCAGGCCCACGCCCACCACCACGATCTGCGTCCAGATGCCGAGCACCAGGCCGAGGGTGGTGAGGTAACCACGGCGAAAACCGTGCGTGAGGCCGGCGCTCATGGCGGCCACGGCGCCCGCGCCGGGCGAAATGCTGATGGCCCAGGAGGCGGCGAAGAAGGCGAGCCAGGTGGCGAAGTCCATGGGGGTGCGCGGCGAGCGCAAGGCAAAGGGGGTGCCGATGCTAGCGCGCGCCGGGTGCCCGGGAAGGCACCAGGGGCGTCACATGAACGATCACATGAGCCGGATCTTGAACTGCAGCAGCACCGCACCGTCGACGTTTTTCATCGACGGGATCAGGCCGAGGTTGATGCCGAAGCGCTTGCCTTCGATCGAGGCCATGGGCAGGGCGGCAAAGAAGGTGCCGCCTCGTTCGATGCCCGGGTAACCGTTGAGCAGGCCCAGGGCCGCGCCCAGCTTGACCGGGCCGATCTGCCAGGGTTGCCAGTTGACCGCCGCGTACTGCGAGGGCTTGCCCAGGCTGTTGTCGTAGACACCGGCCATCACCGCGACTTCGGGCGAATGGCGCCATTCGATGCCGAAGCCGAAGTTGCGCTCGTTGTATTGCGAGCTGCGATCGAAATGCCGCGAGAAGCCACCGACGTTGATCCAGACCTCGGGCTTGTCCGCGACCGGCGCGGCTTCGTCGGCCCGAGCCGAGAAAGCGGCCAGGGGCAACGCCAGGGCGAGCAGCAGCGCCGGGGTGGAAACGCGGGTGGAAAGAGCGAGCGGGAACATCGGGGGCCTCGAGCAGGTGGCCCCGGCTGGGGCCCTGTCCTGCTTCTCGGCCGATGTTCAACCGGCTGAATGCCTCCGGTCAGGCGAGAACGCCCAACGGTGACAAGCGTGTGACGAATGTCAGGGGATGTGAAAAAAAGCCCGCATCAGCGGCGGCGCGGCGTGGCCGGCCCGCGGCCTTCCAGGTGGCGGAAGTTGATCCGGCCCTTGGTCAGGTCGTAAGGCGAAAGTTCAAGCGAGACCCGGTCACCCGCGAGGATGCGGATGTGGTTCTTTTTCATCTTGCCGGCGGAATAGGCAATGAGCTGGTGCCCGTTGTCCAGGGTCACGCGAAAACGCGTGTCGGGCAACACCTCGTTGACGATACCCATCATGTCGATCAGTTCTTCCTTGGCCATGCGGTTCCTTTGCAGTGACGTGGTTCGTCCACGCCGCACAGGCCGCCGGCAAACGAGGCCGTTGGATGCGGGAAGACGAGGAAAAGGCCATCAGGGTGATGGCCAGCGGGAGGGGCCCGGACGCGGAGCCCGGGCGGGCGCGCAGCAGAGCGCGGAAAAACCGGGATTTTACCCGGTGGCCTCAGCGCCGCTCGGGCAGCTCGATCTTGACCTCGAGCACGTCGAGGTTGTCCTGGCGCTCCAGCTGCACCTTGATGTCGTTCGGATCGATGCGGATGTACTTGCCGATCACGGCCACCAGTTCACGCTGCAGCGCGGGCAGGTAGTCGGGTTCGGCCGCGCCGCGCCCGGCGCGTTCGTGCGCCAGGATGATCTGCAGCCGCTCCTTGGCGACGCTGGCGGTCTTTTTCTTCTCGCCGAGCAGAAAGGACAGCAGCGACATGCTCACTTCCCTCCGAACAGGCGCTTGAAGAAGCCGGCCTTCTCGGCCTCGATGAAGCGCAGCGGCTTGTCGGCACCCAGGAAACGGTCGATCACGTCGCCATAGGTCTCGGCCACGTCGCTGCCCTTGAGGTGGATGGCCGGCGTGCCTTGGTTGGACGCGGTGAGCACGCTTTCGCTCTCGGGAATCACGCCGATCAGCGGAATGCGCAGGATGTCCTGGATGTCCTGCAGCGAGAGCATCTGGCCGTCGGCCACGCGGCTGGGGTTGTAACGCGTGATGAGCAGGTGCTCCTTGATCGGGTCCTTGCCGTCGATGGCGCGCTGCGTCTTGCTCGCGAGCATGCCCAGGATGCGATCGGAATCGCGCACGCTGGAGACCTCGGGGTTGGTCACCACCAGGGCCTCGTCGGCGTAGTGCATGGCCATGAGCGCGCCGGTTTCTATGCCGGCGGGCGAATCGCACACGATGTAGTCGAAGCCCTGTTCGGTGAGTTCGTCGAGCACGCGCTTGACACCGTCCTGCGTGAGCGCGTCCTTGTCGCGCGTCTGGCTCGCGGCCAGCACATGCAGGGTCTCGACCTGCTTGTCCTTGATCAGCGCCTGGCCGAGCTTGGCCTCGCCGTGGATCACGTTGATGAGGTCGTACACCACGCGGCGCTCGCAACCCATGATCAGGTCGAGGTTGCGCAGGCCGACGTCGAAATCGATCACGGCCGTTTTGTGGCCACGCAGGGCGAGGCCGGTGGCGAAGCTGGCGCTGGTGGTGGTCTTGCCCACCCCACCCTTGCCGGAGGTGACGACGACGATACGGGTCATGGAAGACTTCCTTCGAGTTCAGGCGGACAGGGGATCGATGACGAGCTTTTCGCCCTCGGGAGTGCGTTGCAGGCGCACCTGTGCGGGCTTGCCCTGCAGGGCCGCGGGCAAGGGCACTTCGCTCGTGCGGTAGACACCCGCGATGGACACCAGCTCGGGCGCCATCGCAAGCGAGAAGATGCGGGCTTCGTCGAAACCGCGCGCCCCCGCGATGGCCTTGCCACGCAGCGGCGCATAAACGTGGATGTGGCCATCGGCGATGACCTCGGCACCCGGGTTCACCGGGGCCAGCACCACCAGGTCGCGGCCACGCGCATAGACCTGCTGGCCCGAGCGTAGGGGTTTGTCGACCACCAGGGCCGCAGGGTTCACGGGGGGTGGCGCGGGGGCGGCCACCGGGGCCTTCTTCGTGGCCACATCGGCACGGGCCAGGGTCAGCCCGTCGGCAAGGGGCAGCCCGGCCGCATGTGCCGCGGTCCGATGTGCCTCGTCGCGCGCGTGCACAGCCACCGCACGCAAGCGGTGCTCACGCAACAGCGCCGCCACGGCGGACAAATCCGGCGCCACATCGGACACACCCTGCAGGTCGATCAGCAAGGGATCGTGATCGAAAAAATCGGGCTGGTCGCCGTAGCGTTCACCGAGTTCGCGGCGCAGCAGATCGAGGTCGTTCGACTTGAGCAGCAGGGCCAGCAGGGGGAGGTGGGCGCTCTTGAGATCGAAGCTGGCGGGCACTTGGCCGCCCAGGGACACGGGCATGGACGAAGTCGGGCACGGCGAGAAAGGCGCGCAGTGTAGCAGCGCGTTTCGACGCCATCGGTGAGCGAACGTGACCGGATGTTGAACAAGTCTGTGGACATCGCTGGCACAACCATGGGCTTGTCCACAGCGGTGGCGCCGATCGCCGATTTGTCCCCACCGGCGAACACCGGGAAGGGTGCGCTTCACACAGGCTTGTCCGGTTCGCCAAGCCCTTGTCACAGCAAGAGAAAGGGCGCTTGTCCACAGCGGACAGCGCCCTTCTACTAACTACCACTATCTTTAAAAAGAAAACCAGTTGAAGACAGTGGACAGCGTTCACATGCGGGGTTGGCCGCCGTGGCGGTGCCCGTGCGGGTGTTTGCCATGGGCGTTCATGCCGGTGGGCATCGGGCCGAAACCACGTTGGGCGTCGAAGGCCTTCTGTTGGGCCGGGTTGAGCTGGGCATAGAAGCCGCGGATGGCGTCGTGGCGCTGGGCCATGGCGCGGTCGCGCTCGGCCTTCAGTGCTTCCAGGCGGTCCAGGCGCTCGGGGGTGCTGAGCTTGGCCAGGGCCTCGCGGTCGAGGCGGGGCTGGGCCGGGCGCTGAGCGGGCTGCATGCGGGCCACGAACGCGTTCCACGCGGGTTCCTGTGCGGGGGTGAGTTGCAGGCTGGCTTTCAGGCGGGCCTGGTGGTCGGCGGCGCGTTGTTCCATGCGTTTGGCGTGTTCGGCGCGGCGCTGCGTACCGTCGGGGCGATGGGCGCGTTGCTCCGGTGCGGCCGTGGTGGCTGCGGGGGCGGCCGCCGGGGCCGGGGCGTTCTGCGCAAAGGCGGTGAATGCCCCGGCGCTGATGGCGAGGGCGATGGCGGTGGCCGGCAGGGCGCGGGTGAACAGGGTTTTCATGAGGCACTCCTTGCAGTGAGGGCACCACCGGGCTGGTGGCGTGGGGTCACTGTGCGCCGCATCTGTGCAGCAACTGGGGAGCTTCTGTGGACGGGTTGTAAAGATGTTTGTCGCTTGCGCCGCCGAGGTCGTCGAGGATGGGGCAATCGGGGCGCTGGTTGCCGGGGCAACGCTGCACCAGGTCCTGCAGGGTGCGGCGCATGGCTTGCAAGGCCGCGATGCGTTCGTCCAGGTCGTCGATGTGGCGCTGCGCGATGCGCTTGACGGTTTCGCTGCTGCGACGGCGGTTGTGCCAGAGGTTGACGAGCGTGCGGATCTCGTCGAGTGTGAAACCCATGTCGCGCGCACGGCGGACGAATCGCAGCGTGTGCACCTCCGCCTCGCCGTACTGGCGGTAGTTGCCTTCGGTGCGTGGCACGTCGCCCAGCAGGCCCAGGCCTTCGTAGTGGCGCAGCATCTTCGGCGAGATGCCACTGAGGTGGGCGGCTTGGCCGATGTTCACCGGCCATGTGGTGGCGCTCATGGCGCCGACACCGCGTAGCCTTCTTCGCGGATGGCCTCGGCAATCTTGTCGCGCGCTTGTTGGCTGTCCACTTCCACGCGGTTCTGCGGTCGGTCGATGCGCACCTCCGCCTGCGGATCGAGTTGTTTGATGGCGGTGGTGACGGCGCGTTCGCAGTGGCCGCAGGTCATGCCCTGCACGGTGAAGATCTGGTTCATGGTGGTGCTCCGGGTTCGGTGACGCGCCATTCTCAAGCTTGACACGGTGTCAAGGTCAAGGGAATGGGTTTGTTCGAGCGGGCTTGACCTTGCCATGGTGTCAAGGTGCACCATGCCGGCCATGAACACGAACACCCTGCCGGGCAGCACCGGCTTTCAAGCCATCGATCTGGGCATCGGTGGCATGACCTGCGCATCGTGCGTGGGCCGTGTGGAACGGGCCTTGCGCAAGCAGCCCGGTGTGGTGGAGGCCAGCGTGAACCTGGCGACCGAAACCGCGCGCGTGACGGTGAACGGAGCCGACGACGCGATGGCCGCGCGTTTGAAGCGCGCCGTGCGCGATGCGGGCTATGAGCCGCGGGCTGTCGAGTCAGATGCCGATCCCGGTGCGGTGCGTTGGCTGGGTGTGCCGCGCCATGCGTGGCCTGTGCTCCTGGCCGCCTTGCTGTCGGCGCCGTTGGTGGTGCCCATGGTGGGTGACCTGCTGGGTAAACACTGGATGTTGCCGGCGCTGTGGCAGTTTCTGCTGGCCACGCCGGTGCAGTTCGTGCTGGGCGCGCGTTTCTACCGCGGTGCGTGGCACGCGCTGAAGGCGCGCACCGGCAACATGGAACTGTTGGTGGCCATCGGCACCACGGCGGGTTGGGCGCTGTCCACCTGGTTGTGGTGGCGCGCCGAACCGGGCGAGATGGTTCATCTGTATTACGAAGGATCGGCCGTCATCGTCACCCTGGTGTTGTTCGGCAAATGGCTCGAGGCGCGCGCCAAGCGCCAGACGACCGAAGCGATCCGTGCGTTGCAGGCCTTGCGGCCCGAGCGCGCGCGCCTGTTGCCTGACGGTGTGCGCCGCACGGCGGTGGTGGAGGTTCCGGTGGACGAGCTGCTGCCGGGCGATCACATCCAGGTGTTGCCGGGCGAGCGTTTCGCGGCCGATGGCGAGGTGATCGATGGCCACACGCAGGCCGACGAATCCATGCTCACGGGCGAAGCCATGCCGGTGGCCAAGGCGCCGGGCAGTGTGGTCACCGGCGGCTCGCTCAACGGCGAAGGACTGGTGACGGTGAAGGTGCGCGCCAGTGGCGCCCGATCGGTGCTGGCGCACATCATCGCGCTGGTGCAGGACGCACAGGCCGGCAAGGCGCCGGTGCAGCGCCTGGTGGACCGCGTGGCCGCGGTGTTCGTGCCGGTGGTGCTGTCGATCGGTGTGGTCACCTTACTGGCCTGGCTGTGGGCCGGTGCGCCACTGGAAGAGGCGATGCAGCACGCCGTGGCGGTGCTGGTGATTGCCTGCCCTTGTGCCCTGGGCCTGGCCACGCCCGCGGCGATCATGGCGGGCACAGGTGTGGCTGCGAAACACGGCATCCTGATCCGCGACGCCGAGGCGCTGGAGGTGGCCCACCGCGTGCAGGCCGTGGCCTTCGACAAGACCGGCACGCTCACGGAGGGTCGCGCGCGCCTGCTCTCGTTGCAGGCGGCACCGGGGCGCGACGATGCGGTGCTGCTGGCGCAGGCGGCGGCGTTGCAATCGGGCAGTGCGCACCCGTTGGCGCAGGCCGTGATGAACGCGGCACGCGAGCGCGGCCTCGCGTGGCCGCAGGCGCAAGGCCTGCAATCGGTGACGGGCCGCGGCGTGCAGGCCACCGTGGCAGAACAGGCCTTGTTGCTGGGCAGCCTGCGCTGGATGGAGTCGCTGGGCATCTCCCTGGGGGCACTCGAACCTGCGGCACACGCTGCGCTGGCCCGGGGGGCCTCGGTGTCGGTGCTCGCGCAGGCCGGTGGCCCGGCGCTTGCGGTGCTGGCTTTCGGTGACGAGCCCAAGGCCGGTGCGGCCGATGCGATCGCCGCGCTGCGCGAACGCGGCCTGCAACTCTCGCTGGTGTCGGGCGACAACCGCGCCGCCGCCGAGGCCATGGCCGGGCGCCTGGGCCTGCACACCCACGAGGTGCTGGCCGAGGTGCTGCCGGCCGACAAGGCGGCCGCGATCCGTCACCTGCAGCGGGGCGAAGGGCACCCGCGTGTGGTGGCCATGGTGGGCGATGGCGTGAACGATGCACCCGCGCTGGCCGCGGCCGACGTGGGCCTGGCCATGGGACACACCGATGGCGCCAGCGCCGACGTGGCGATGCACGCCGCCGGCATCACGCTGATGCGGGGTGATCCGCGGCTGGTGGGGGCGGCGCTGGACATCTCGCGCCGCACCGTGCGCAAGATCCGGCAGAACCTGTTCTGGGCCTTCGTCTACAACGTGGCCGGCATTCCGCTCGCGGCGCTGGGTTTCCTGAACCCGGTGGTGGCCGGCGCGGCCATGGCCTTGAGCTCGGTGAGCGTGATGGCCAACGCCTTGCTGCTCAAGCGCTGGCGGCCTTGACGCGGGATGCCGCGTGCCAGGGCAGCACGCTCAGCCGCGCAGCGCCACCAGCAGTTCATCGAACACCGAGAGCAGCGTCGCCACGTCGGCCGCTGTGGTTTCGGGGCTCACCAGCATCATGCTGTGGAAGGGCGTGAGCAGCACGCCGCGGTTGAGCATGAACAGGTGCGTGAGCGCCTCGAGTTCGCCTTGCGCGAGGTCGCGCACGTCCTGCGCGTGGCGCGGGGTGTGCGGCATGAACTGCAGCTCCAGGCGCGCACCCAGGCGTGTCACCGTCCAGGGCCGCTGCGCTGCGCCGATGCGGCGCACCAGGCCGTCTTCGAGCGTGGTGGCGAGCGCGAGCATGTGGCGGTAGTTGGGTTCGGTGTGCAGGTGCGTGAGCGCGGCGTCGAGCGCGGCCAGGGCCAGCGGGTTGCCCGCGAGCGTGGTGCCGATGCCGCTGTGGCCTTCGGGCGCTGCGTCCTTGGCCACGGCCATGCGCGCGCCGAGGGCGTGCGTGAAGCCGTACACCGCGCAGGGCAGGCCACCGGCCACGGCCTTGCCCACCACCAGCACGTCGGGCGCAAGGCCGTGCGCGCGCGCGTAGCCGCCGAGCGCGGTGGAGATGGTGTGGGTCTCGTCCATCACGAACAGCGCGCCGTGGCGGTGGCACAGGTCGCGCGCGGCGGGCCAGAAGCCGTCGGCCGGGGGCACCAGGCCGAAGTTCGTGAGCGCGGGCTCGGCCAGCAGGCAGGCCACGTCGCCGTGCGAGAGCGCGGCCTCGAGTGCGGCGATGTCGTTGAACGGCACCACGCGCGTGTGGGCGTGGTGGTCGTGCACCTGGCCCAGCACCGAGGGGCGCCGCACCGTGGACCCTGTGGCTGGATCGAGATCCACCAGCGTGTCGTCGACCGCACCGTGGTAGCAGCCGTCGAACACCAGCAGCGTGGGCCGCTGCGTGATGGCGCGTGCCCAGCGCAGCACGAAGCGGTTGGCGTCGCTGGCGGTGAGGGCCATCTGCCACAGCGGCAGGCCGAACACGCGTTCGAGCGCGTCGCCCACCGCCACCGCGCGCGTGGACGGCAGCATGCAGGTGAGGCCCTGCACGGCCTGCTCGGCAATGGCCCGCGCCAACGGCGCCGGGCTGTGGCCGAACATGGCGCCGGTGTCGCCGAGGCAGAAGTCGGCGTGGCGCAGGCCGTCGGCGCAGATGAGCGTGGCGCCCTGCGCGTGCCGCACCGCCAGCGTGGCGGGTGTGGGCCAGTCGCGCATCCAGTGCAGTGGCACGCCGAACAGGTAGTGCGCGCGCGCCGCGTCGGCCTGTGCCACGGAACGCGGGTGGGTGGCGATGAAGCGCTCGCGCTCGGCCTGTTGCAAGGCCGCGATGCGTGGCGGGGCGATGGCGTCGTTCATGAAGCCACTCTAAGGCGCGACACGGGAACACAGAGGGCCAGTGCGCGCGCGCTGCGGTGGACCGGCGCGACAGGCCGGGCCCGGGATCGTGCCGACAATCGCCCCATGCCGGCCGACACCCCGACCCACCTGCTGCGCCTGGCGCTGGCCTTGTCGCTCGGCGCGGCGGTCTCGCTGGGCATCACGCGCTTCTCTTACGGCCTGCTGCTGCCGCCGATGCGTGCGGACCTGGGTTGGAGCTACACGCTCGCCGGCGCAATGAACACGGCCAATGCGGTGGGCTACCTGCTCGGGGCCTTGCTGGTGCCGCGGCTGTTGGCGGCGGGGCAGGCGGCGCGGGTGTTCGTGCTCGCGGGCTGGGCGGGGGCGCTGGTGATGGCCTCCAGCGGCTTCTTCACCGCCGCCCCTGCGTTGCTCGCGCAGCGCGTGGTGGCGGGCACGTTGAGCGCGCTGGTGTTCGTGGCCGGCGGTTTGCTGGCGGCACGCCTGGCCGCGCGCGACGCCGGACGCGGCAGCCTGTTGCTGGGGCTGTACTACGGCGGCACGGGTTTCGGCATCGCGGCCTCCGCGCTGGCCGTGCCCCCGTTGCTGCACGCCGCGGGCGGCGCCCCGCACGCCTGGGCCTGGGCGTGGTGGGGCCTGGCGTTGCTGTGCGCGTTGGCCGCCTGGGGCATGGCCTGGCCCGCGCGGGCTCTGGCGGATGGCCCGGCGGCGGCCACGGCGGGCCCAGGGGCGCCGGACCGTGTGGCGCGCGCCGCCGACATGGGCTGGGCGCTGGCGGGGTACGCGCTGTTCGGCGTGGGCTACATCGGCTACATGACCTTCTCGATCGCGCTGCTGCGCGAGCAGGGCCTGTCGGCCACGGGCATCACGGTCTACTACACGCTGCTCGGCGCGGCGGTGGTGGTGGCGCCGCGCCTGTGGGCCGGCCTGCTCGATCGCGAGCGCGGCGGTGGCGCGCTGGCGCGACTCAACGCCTGGCTCGCGCTGGCGGCGCTGCTGCCGGTGTTGGGCGGTGGCTGGCCACTGGCCATGTTGTCGGGCCTGTTGTTCGGGGCGGTGTTTCTCTCGGTGGTGGCTTCCACCACGGCCTTCGTGCGCCACAACCTGCCGAGCGCGCAATGGGCGCGCGGCATCGGGGCCTTCACCGTGTGTTTTGCGCTGGGCCAGATCGTGGGCCCGGTGGTGGTGGGCCTGATCAGCGACGGCCCCGGCGGCCTGGCGCGCGGCCTGGTGTTCTCGGCCGCGGCGCTGGCCCTGGGGGCGGTGTTCGCCTGGCGCCAGCGCCCGCTGTGAGGGCGCGGCGGCGCCTCGAACGGCGGGCCGCGCCCCTGGCCGTTCCCTGTTCGCTGGGCACAATTTCGGCATGCGCCGACCGCTTCGCCTCGCCCTCTGGTTCGCCGTGCCCGCGCTGTTGCTGGCCGCGGCCGGCGTGGCCCTGAACCGCTGGATCGCGAGCGACGATTTCCGCGCGCGGCTGGGCGCGGTGGCGAGCGAGGCGCTGGGTGCGCCGGTGCGCGCGCAAGGCCTGTCGCTCGCGCTGTGGCCCCTGCCGGCGGTGGCGGTCGACGGGCTGAGCATCCAGGCGCACACGCCGCTGTCGCTGCAGCGCGTGGAGTTGCGCCCGCGCTGGTTGCCGCTGCTCTCCGGGCAGCTGCGCGTGCAGACGCTGGTGGTGCGCCAGGCCGTTTTGCCCGAGGCCACGATCGCGCTGCTGGGCGCCCGCGCGAGCGAGCGCAACGGCGGCGCGGCCGGTGGGCCCGGCGACAGCGAGGACGCCCTCGATTTCTCGCTGCTGCCGCGCGAGCTGGTGCTCGACGAAGTGACCTGGCTCGCGGCCGACGGCGCGCGCACCACGGTGAATGCGCAACTGCGCCTGGACGCCGATGGCTGGCCGCGCGAGGCCGAGATGAGCATCGTGGTCGGGGCCCTGCGTGGCACCACCCTGCGCCTGGCGCGCGAGGGCGATGCCACGGCCTGGAACCTGGACGCGAGGCTCGGCGGCGGCCGCATCCGCGGGCCGCTGAACGTGGGCCTGCCCGCGCCCGACGCGAAGCAACGCCGTGTGGCATTGACGGGCCACCTGCAGACGGAGGGCGTGGAGGTGTCGGCGCTCACCGCGCCGCGCCGCACGCTCACCGGGCGGCTGCAGGCGCGCACCGAGATCGCGGCGCAGTTCCCCGAGCGCGTGAGCGCCGACGCTCTGGTGGCCGCGCTGCGCACCGAGACCACCTTCACGGTGAACGACGCGGTCATCAACGGCCTGGACCTGGCCCGCGCGGTGAGCACCGTGGGCCTGTCGCACGGCGGCAGCACGTCGCTGGACACGCTGGCCGGCCAGGTGAGCACACGCGGCAAGGCGATCGCGCTGACGAACCTGGTGGCCAGCTCGGGCGTGCTGGCCGCCACCGGCGACGTGAACATCTCGCCCGCGCGCGCCCTCTCGGGCCGCGTGCGCGTGGACATGACGCGCGGCGCCGCGGGCCAGGTGGTGGGTGTGCCGCTGGCCGTGGGCGGCACGCTCGATGACCCCCAGGTCACGCTCACGCGCGCGGCGCTGCTGGGTGCGGCCATCGGCACCGCGGTGATGCCGGGCGTGGGTACGGGCGCGGGCGCCAACCTGGGTGACCGCCTGGGCGAAGGCCTCAAGGGCCTGTTCGGTGGCGGGCGCGAAGGGAAGCGCTGACCGGATCGATCAGGCCGGTGCGGCCGCGCGGGCGTCGGTGTCGATGTACTTGGCGGTTTCCACGCCCAGCAGGGTGTCGAGGTCCTGCAGGAAACGGTGGCCTCGGGCCTTGCTGGTCTCGGGGTCGGGCCCGGGAACGATGGCGTGGCCGAGCACCGACACGTTGCCATCGAAGCGGCGCAGCGGCATGCCCGCGGCCAGCTTCAGGGTACAGAAGCCGATGCCGTGGCGTTGCAGCAGGGCGTCCAGACGGCCCTGGGTGAACGTGGCCGACACGGTGCCGCCGGTTCGTGCACCAATGAGCACCACGGTGGCCGCGCGCCGGATGCTGGCGGGATCGGGTGAGATGGGTTCGCCCAGGTGGAGCCGCAGCAGCCATTCGAAGGCGTCCAGACCGGACACCGTGGTGTAGGCCTGCGGGCCGACGCCGCCCATCATGCGGCCATTGATCTCCACCAGACAGGGCCCCCCGTCGCCGAAGAGCAGTTCCACGTGGTACAGCCCGAAGCGCAGGCCGATGGCACCGAACACGGCGCGCACGTGCTCTTCGAGCGCGGCCTGCTCGGGCGCCGCGAGCCCCGAAGGCATGGCGTAACCCATCTCCAGCAGATCGTTGTGCGAGGCGCGGTAACGCGTGGTGCCGGCGTAGAAGCGGACGTCGCCGTTCACCACCACGACCTCACAGGAGTGCAGGCTGCCGGTGATGTAGGTCTCGATGATGTAGTCGTGGCTGACGATGCGGTTGATCATCGGGTCGCTCTGCCCGCGCGCGGCCTTCAGCGCGGCGACGAAGTGGTCGAATTCTTCGTCGGTGTGGCACACGGCAGAAAACTGTTTGCCGAAACCGCGCGTGGGCTTGACCACCAGCGGGACCGGAATGCGCCGGGTGTGGCCCGCGATGAGCCTGTCTTCGCTCACGACCTCGAAGTCGGGTGAGCGCAGACCGGCGGCGCGCACGGCGGCGCGGCAGCGGTCTTTGAAGACGGCCCGCTCCAGGGCGGCCCGCCCCGGGCCTGGAACACCCAGGGCTTCGGCGGCGCGCGCCACCGGCAGGATGGCCGCTTCGGAGGTGGTGATCAGCGCGTTCACCGGGCCGTGGCGCCGGGCGAGATCGCGCAGGCCGCGATCAACGGCGTCGTTCTGCAGGCTGGGAATGCGGAGGTGTTCGTGCGCGTGCTCCAGGTGGGGCAGAACGCGGGATGCGTCCGAGGTGGAGATGGCGAGGAACGAGTTGTCCTGGGGTTCGATGAAGCTGACGCGGCAGCCCATCTCGCGCGCGGTGCGCAGGGCCAGCAAGCCGGCCAGGGTGGAATCGACGAAGACGACGTGGGGGGTGCTCATGGGATGTGGGTGCTTGCCGTGGCGGCGCCGCGCTGCCGGCGCAGGGCGGTGCACAGAAAGAAAAACAGCACGAACGCCAGTGCCGTGGCCGTGAGGCCGTGGGTCTCGATGAGCACGGCGCCGATGGCGATGGCCAGCATCATTCCGGCGTACACCAGCGCGTATTGCAGCGTGGCCACGAGTGGCATGTCGTTTGCCGGGGTGGCGAGCATGATGTCGCCCTGCAGCCGGAAGAAGGCCAGCTCGAAGCAGAAGAAATAGATGAAGTAGCTGGTGAAGCTCGCGGGCACGCCGGGCAGCACGCAGGCGCCCACCATGGCGATCGCGCTGAGCGGATAGATCCAGCCGAGACGGAAGGCCCAGTGCCGACGGCTCAAGGCGTAGTACGTGAGTGCGCCGGCCACGGCCGACAGACTGGCGACGATTTGCAGCAGCCCGACCTGCGATTGACCCAGACCGAGGTGGTGCGCGGGCAGCGCCACGCGTGAGAGGTTGTAGAAGCCCTGGAAGACGGCACCCAGCAACACGAAGGCGAACAGGCTTTCGCGCAAGGCCGGCGTGTCCCGCAGCAGGCCCACGCAGCGCCGCAGGCCCGCCTGGTCGGCGGGGGCCGCGGCCCGTTGCTCGGCCAGGCGGGGCAACAACACCGCGCAAGCGGCCGCGAGGCCCATCAAGCTGATGGTGGCGATGGCCGCGCTGGCGTGCGTCAACCGCCCCGGAAAGAAAGCCAGGATGGCGCCGGCCATGGCACCGGCGATGAACTGTGCGGTCAAGGTGAGCGGAACGGTGAAGCGCACCTCGCTGGCCGAGAAGAAGCGCTTGATGGCCACGATGCGCGCGACACGTTGCACCGCATCCAGTGTGCCGACAAGCGCTGCGCCGACCAGCACGGCGGTGGCCGTGAGGTCGACGAGGAGGAACAGCACGGTGCAGACCAGGGCGCCGAGCACGTTGCTCACCCACAGCAGGCGCCGCGGGTCGACCCGGCTCGCCACCTGGTGCAGCTGGAACGCGAACACCACCGGCATGACCATGGGCGCCAGGAGCACGAACTCGGAGACCAGCAGGCTGTCCAGCACGCGGTAGGCGTGGTGGGCCAGATAGAGGTAGACCAGCACGCTGGCCGAGATGGAGGCCAGGTTGATGGCCCACAGCAGCCCGGTGAGGCGACGCCGGCCGTGCAGATGCGGGTTCGGTTCCATGTGCGCGAGTGGCGGGCCGGTCGGGTTCAAGCCGTCGCCATGTGCTCGTTGCCGATGGCGCCTTGCCGCTTCTCGAACTCCTCGCCGTAGCGACGACGCGCCCACGCGTTGAAAGACACGATCATGATGTCGCGGTGCCCGGGCGCGTCGCCCGCCGGAAGGATGTCCGTGGCGTGGTGCCACATCCTGTCGTCGGCCACCACGATGGCATCGAGCGGTTGCAGCACGTCTTCGAAGAAGCACGGCCCGCCACCCGTGGGCATGAGCTGGCTGACGCCGCCCGTGATGTTGTGGCGCGCGAAGATGGCGTTCATGACGAAGTCGTGTCCGTCGCGGTGGGGGCCTTCCGGTACCGCGATGCCTTTGATGTCGTTGGAGGTGATCACCCGCACCTGGTGGACGTTGATCTGGTAGGCCTGCGCGGTGTCGAGCCGGGCCGCCTGCGCACCCGCCGCGACTTGCGGCGTCGGGTCGAACCGGATGGGTTGGAACTCGCGCTGCACACCGCCGACGACCCCGTTGTAGTTTCGTGACTGGATGAATGGCCGGTGGGGAAGCAGCTCGGTGCGCCATTCGCCGGTGCCGAACCACAGCTTGAATTGCGAGAAGCGGCGGTAGCGTTGCTTGCCGCCGGTGTATGGGTCGAAAGCGAGGGTGTCGAACTCGCGCATGGCTTGCGCAGACAGGGCGGGAACCGTGAAGCGGGCGTAGTGGCGGGTATGAAAGTCCATGAGAAATCTCCGTGGGTGTTGAAACCGTTCAGGCCGCGACGGATGCGTCGCTCGGCGCGCGATCGAGACATGCGCCCATGGCCTTGCCGATGCGTTCCACCGCCTCGTCGATCTCGCGCTCGGTGATGGTCAGGGCGGGCAGGAAGCGCATGACCGCGCCGTGGCGGCCACCGGTCTCGACGATGACGCCGTGTTCGAAGCACGCGCGCTTGATGCGCCTGGCGAGCGCGCCATCGGCCGGGCCGCCGTCGCCTTGGGGCGACCGGATGTCCATGCCCAGCATGAGGCCGCGGCCCCGGATCTCGCCGATGCAGGGCAGTGAGCCGGAGAGCGCCCGCAGCCGCTGCTCCAGGTAGGCGCCGCAGGCTGTTGCGCGGGCCGGCAGGCCGTGCATGCGCAGGTAGCGCATGGTGGCGGCGCCGGCGGCGAGGGCGATCTGGTTGCCGCGGAAGGTTCCGGCGTGGGCGCCCGGCAGCCAGCGGTCGTAGCGTTGGTGGTAGGCCAGCGCCGCCAGAGGAAAGCCGCCGCCGAGCGCCTTGGACATGACGATGGCGTCGGGCACGATGTCTGCGACTTCGTGCGCGAACATGTGGCCGGTGCGACCGAACCCGGTCTGCACTTCGTCCATCACGAGCGGGATGTCGTGCCGCTGCGTGACGTCGCGCAGGCCCCGAAGCCAGTTCGCGGAAGCCGGTATGCATCCCCCTTCGCCTTGCACGGGCTCCAGCAGGATCAAGGCCGGTTTGGTGATGCCACTTTCCGGGTCGCCGAGCGCGTTGTCGAGGTATCTCAGCGCGAGGGCTTCGCCTTCCGCGCCGCCGATGCCGAACATGCAGTGGCTGTCACTGGGGTAGGGAAAGAAGTGCACGTTGCCCTGGACGCCACCCACCGGGGTCTTGGGCCCGAGGTTGCCCATGAGCGCCAGCGACCCCGACGTCATGCCGTGGTAGGCGCCATGGAATGCGATGACCGATTGGCGCCCGGTGACGGTCTTGAACAGCTTGAGTGCGGCCTCGACGGCGTCTGATCCGGTGGGGCCGCAGAACTGGATGCGGCATTCCTGCGAGAACCGCGTGGGCAGGGTCTGCCAGAGTTGCTCGATGAACTCCAGCTTGGCCGGTGTGGCCATGTCCAGACCCTGCAACACCTGGCCCGAACCGAGGAAGGCGTTCACGTGGTCCATCACGTAAGGGTGGTTGTGCCCCAGGGGAAGGGCACCGGCGCAGGCGAGGAGGTCGATGTATTCGCGGCCCTGCGCATCCCAGATCTTCGACAGCGATCCGCGGGTGAACATGGCATCGAAGGTCCGGGCATAGGTGCGGGCGTTCGATTCGCGTGCGGTGATGAAACCGACGGCATCGGTGGGCGTGAGCGTGGTCTTCATGGTGGGTGTTGGGGCGGCTTGCTGGGAAAGGGCTGGATTCCAGCACCGCGTGTTGGCGCTGCCTACTACCCGTTCGGGCGGGGCCGCCACTGCAGCAAACCCAGCAGGGCCGCCTTGACGGCCGCGGCCGTTTTGTTGCTCACCCCCAGCTTGACGGTGACGTTCTTGAGGTGAAACTTGACCGTGTTCTCGGAGACCCGAAGGATCTGTGCCACCTCCGGCGTGGTCTTGCCTGCCGCGCTCCATCGCAGCACCTCACGCTCCCGCTGGGTGAGGTGCGTGTCGGACAAACGAAGGGCGGCGGCGTGGATCGCGTGCGCGATCCGGCTCAGAAAGGGCTCAATGCTGCTCAGTTCGCCGGCCGTCAATTCCGAAGAGCGGCGAAAGAGCATGAACATGCCCCGGGAGCCCAGGCCATGTGGAGCGGGCACCCCCCGGGCCCATCCCATGGCGGAGCCATGCCCGTGGGTGGGCGTCCACGGCGGGTGTTCGGACCAGATCACGGGTTCTTCGGAGCACCAGCAGTGGGCGAAGACGGGATCCGTGCTGACGTGGTGCTCGGCCACCTGGTGGCGCTGCCAGTCGTGCGGCAGGCTGGTGAGGGTGGCGGCCGTGGGATGACAGCCAGCCAGCCAGATGCTCTGGATGTACGAGAAATGTTCGAAGCCCGTGGTGCGCGCAGCGGCTTGTGCGATGTCGCAGATCTCGTGCTGATCGGTGGCGTGGTGCGCCTGTTGCAACAGCCGGTCTTTCCGTTCGGATTCCAACGCCTCTCTCCTGCCCGCAGGGCTCGGCGCAGTCTATGCAGGCATGGCCGCCATACCTGTGGAGGGTATGGAAGCCGCGCGCCTTGGGTGCTCAGGCGACGAGGGCCCCGAGCGCCCGGCGCAGCGCCGCGGGGTCGACCGGTTTGTAGAGCACGGGCACGCCCGCGTCGCGCACGCGTTGCAGGCGCTCGGGCGCGGTTTCGCCGGTGATCAGCAGCAGGGGCAGGCCGGGCGCGTGGCGTTCGCGCAGGCGCTGCGCGGCGAGCAGGCCGTCGGCGCCATCGGCGAGGCGGAAGTCGCAGATGAGTGCGTCGAAGGGTTCGCCGGTGCGCCCGGCTTGTGCCAGCGCGTCGTCGGCGTGGGTTTCGCCGTCCACCGCGGTGATCGAAACCCCCCAGCCGCCGAGCAACGCCACCGTGGCGTGGGCGATGTCGGCCTCGTCGTCGATGAGCAGCACGCGCCGTGGCAGGTGTGGAGTTTCGGCGGGCTCGGGCGGTGGCGGGGTGGCCGCGCTGGGGGGCGGCGCCTCGGCGGCGGGCAGCACGAGCCGGAAGCGGCTGCCGCGCCCGACGCGCGAGCGCAGCGAGATGGGGTGCCCCAGCAGCGCCGCGAGCCGACGCACGATGGCCAGGCCCATGCCCAGGCCGCGCGATCGGTCGCGGCCCGGGTTGTCCACCTGGTAGAACTCGTCGAACACGCGCTCGGCGTGCTCGGGCGCGATGCCCACGCCGGTGTCGATCACCTCGACCCACACCTGCGTGCCGCGCGCCCGCGCGACGACGAGCACGCCACCCTGCGGCGTGTACTTGATGGCGTTCTCGACCAGGTTGGCCAGCAGGCGCTGCAGCAACTGCGGATCGCTGTGCACCCACTGGGGCGTGGCGCGGATGCGCAGCTGCAGGCCGGCCTCCTCGGCGCGTGTGCCGAACAGGGGCAGCAATGCGGTGAACACGTCGGCCAGGGCGATGGTGTGTCGCTCGGGGGCGATGACGCCCGCGTCCAGGCGCGAGACGTCGAGCATGGTGTCGAGCGAGGTGCCGAGCGCGCGCACCGCGCCCATCAGGCGCTGCGCGTGCACCAGGGCCGGGCGGCTCTGCAGTTCGCGTTCGATCACCGCGCCGAACAGGGCGATGGCGTGCAGCGGCTGGCGCAGGTCGTGGCTGGCGGCGGCGAAGAAGCGGGTTTTCTCCTCGCTGGCGCGTCGCGTGATCGCCATCTGCTCGGCCAGTTGTTCGGCCAGCACCTCTTTCTCGAAGCGCATCTGCAGCGATTCGGCCAGCAGCAGGTGCTGGCGTCGCGCGAAGAGCAGCATGGCGCCGGTGTAGATGACGACGCAGGCGGCCAGGAAGAGGTGGGTGAGGTCGCGCAGCCACAGCAGCGCGCTGGCCAGGCCCGCCATCATGGGCAGCACGAAGGCCAGCACCGAGGCCCAGCGCGGCGCCACGGAGGGCACGCCGCCACTGACCAGGCCGAGCATGACGAGCATGAGCAGCGTGGTCATGGGGGTGTCGTTGGCGGGCATGAAGAGCCAGGGCGCCAGACCCCAGGTGGCGCTGTAGTACAGCAGCTCGCGCCATTGGCGCCGGGCCCAGAAGGCGCTGCGCGTGGCGGCCAGCGGGTCCTTGAAGTAGGCGTGGACGAGCGGGTAGCGCAGCACCTGCACGGTGTGCAGCGCCAGCCACACGAACACCATTGGGTCTTTCAGCTGCCACCAGAACAGCGCGCACAGGCCCCAGGCCAGCACGGCGTCGGCGATGGTGGAGCTCAGCGAGGTGGCGTAGAGGGCGGCGACCTGCGCGCGCAGCACGCGCTGCTGCGTCGATTCGGCGCCCGGCCCGCTCATCGCAGGCTGCTGATCAGTTGCGCGCGCGAACGCACGCCGAATAGCAGCAGCAGGGCCGAAACGTGGTTCTTGACGGTGCCTTCGCTGAGGTGGGCACGCGTGGCGATCTCGCGGTTGGACGCGCCGGCCAGCACCCATTCGAGCACCTGGGTCTGGCGCTCGGTGAGCGACAGGCGCTGGCCGTTGGCGCCGTGCCAGGTGGACAGCGTGGTCTGGTCGGGGCCGAGCGGGGTGATGTCGAGGCGGTCCTGCGGGCCGAAGGTGCCGCGCGAGCGGATGAAGCCGATCACGTGCTGCAGGTCGCCCGCCTTGGGCAGGTAGGCCAGCGCGCCGCGCGCCACCACGTGGCGCACCAGGCCGGGGTCGTTCACGCCGGAGAGCACCACCACCGGCGCCCGGGGCCAGGCGCGCAGGAAGTCATCGAGACCGCTCATGCCGTGGGCGTCGGGCAGGTGCAGGTCGAGCAGCACCAGGCCGATGCGGTGGCGTTGCTCGCGGTAGAGCTCCAGCGCCTCGGCCAGCGTGCGGGCCTCGAACACCGGCACGTCCTGGCCGGTGTCGGCGGCGTGCGATTGCACCAGCGTGAGCAGGCCCAGGCGCACGAGGTCGTGGTCGTCAACGACGAGCAGGCCGGAGGCGGCGGTGGTGGTGGGTGCGGGGAGCTCGGCAACGGAATCCATGGCCCGGATGTTAGGCAGCGGCCGCGCCGGCTGGAAGTGACCAAAGTCATTCGTATCCCCCAACCGGGCGGTGGACGCCGGGCGGCGCGCCCAAGTGGCCCTGTGCCGGGCCACCGCGCGGCGCCATCATCCCGCCTCGCTTTTCCCGTCCCACCTTTTCCGCACCGCACGCCATGGCCCTTGGTCAGTTCGCCTACGCCAACAACAGCAATCGCTTCCTCGCCTGCGCGCCCCTGGCGGGGCAGCCCTATGCCGTGTGCGGCGTGCCGTATGACGGCGTGGTGACGAACCGGCCGGGCGCGCGCTTCGGGCCGCAGGCCATTCGCGCGGCCAGCCTGATGCTGTGCGACGGCATCCACCCGGTGTTCGACGTTTCGCCGCTGGAGCACGTGGGCGACGCGCTCGACATGCGCCTGCCCAATGCCTCGCCGCTGCCCGAGGTGCGCGCCCACATCGAGCGCCAGGCCGCCGAGCTGATGGCCAAGCACCACTGCGTGTTTCTTGGCGGGGATCACTCCGTCACCCTGTCGCTGCTGCGCGCGGCGCGGGCGCGCCACGGCCAGCCGCTGGCGCTGCTGCACTTCGACGCGCACTGCGACACCTGGGTCGACCACTTCGGCGAGCCCTCGGGCCACGGCACCTGGACGTACGAAGCGATCCAGGAAGGCCTGGTGAGCCCGGCGCACACGGTGCAGATCGGCATCCGCTCCAGCGGCGAGCGCGCCGCGCGCGATTACGTGGCCGATCAGGGCGGGCAGATCTTCAACGCGCGCGCGCTGCGCGGGCTCGATGGCGCGGGGCTGGAGCCCGCGTTGCAGGCGATCCGCGCGCGCCTGGGCGAGCGGCCCGCCTACCTCACGCTCGACATCGACGTGCTCGACCCGGCCTTCGCGCCCGGCACCGGCACGCCCGAACCGGGCGGGCTCACGAGCTCGCAGGTGCTGACCTTCCTGGAAGGGCTGGCCGACCTCAACTGGATCGGCATGGATTGCGTGGAGGTGGCCCCGGCCTACGACCACGCCGAGCTCACGAGCAACGCCGCGGCCTGCTTCGTCTGGACGTATCTCGCGGGCCGCGTGGCGCGCAGCCAGGGGCGCTGAGCATGTGGGGGCGTTCGCTGGTGGGTTCCGACACACAGCTCAATCAGCGCAGCTATTACGAGGCCAGCGTGGAGCGCGGCCCTGTGCGTGTGCCGCTGCAGGAGCACCTCAAGGTCGATGCGGTGGTGGTCGGTGCCGGCTTCACCGGCTTGTCGGCCGCGCTGGAGATGGCGCAACGTGGCCTGTCGGTGGTGGTGCTCGAGGCCGATCGCATCGGCAGCGGCGCGAGCGGGCGCAATGGCGGCCAGGCCATCGTGGGCTATGCGAGCGGGCAGGGCCCGTTCGAGGAGCAGCTCGGCCAGGCCGACGCCGACCGCGCCTGGGCCATGTCGCTGGAGGCGATCGACCTGATCGATCGCCGCATCGCCGAACACGGCATCGACTGCGACCGCCGTTTCGGCTACGTGTACGTGGCCGAGTCGGCGCGCAAGGCGCGCGAGCTGCGCGCCGAGATGGACGGCCTGGTCGCGCGCGGTATTGCGGTCGACTGGGCCGAGGGCGAGGGGGTGCGGCGCCATGTGGACAGCGGCCGCTACCAGGCCGCGGCGCGCGAAACCCGCAGCGGCCACCTGCACCCGCTGAAGTACGCGCTGGGCCTGGCGCGCGCGGCCGAAGCCGCGGGCGTGCGCATCTTCGAACACTCGGCCGTGACGGCGCTGCAACGCGGCGACACGCTGATCGCGCGCACCGCGCGGGGCCAGGTCTCGGCGCGCTTCGGCGTGCTCGCCGGCAACTGCATGCTGCCCGAGTACGGGCCCGCGGTGGCGCCCGAGATCGCGCCGCGCATCATGCCGGTGGGCACCTACATCGTCGGCACCGCGCCGGTGGACGCCGCGGTGGCCGAACGCCTGATCCCCGGCGACGCGGCGGTGTGCGACAACAACTTCGTGCTCGACTACTTCCGCTTCGGTGCCGACCACCGCATGCTCTTCGGTGGCCGCGTGAGCTACACCACCATGACCCCGCACAACCTGCAGGCCACGATGCAGGCCCGCATGGCGCAGGTGTTCCCTGCGCTGGGCGCCGTGCCGATCGAATTCGTGTGGGGCGGCTTCGTCGACATCAGCATGAACCGCGCGCCCGATTTCGGCCGCCTGGGCCACAACCTGTATTACCTGCAGGGCTTCAGCGGGCACGGTGTGGCGCTCACCGGGCTGGCCGGCCAGCTCGTGGCCGAATCCGTGCTCGGCCAGGCGGGCCGCTTCGACGTGTTTGCGCGCCTGCGCCACCACCGCTTCCCCGGTGGGCGGCTGCTGCGCACGCCCAGCCTGGCGCTGGGCATGCTGTGGCACCGCTTGCGCGACGTGGTGTGAGCGGGCTTCAGCCCACCGCCTTCTTCACCGCCGCCGCCACCAGCGGCCCGCAGCGCTGGATCTCGCTCAGCGCGGCGTAGCCGTAGCCGATGACGAGGCCGCGCATGTCCTGGCGGCGCAGGCAGTAGGCGGAGAGCGGGCGCACGATCAGGCCCTGCTGGGCCAGGCGCTGCGCGATGGCCTGGTCGTCGAGGTGCGCCGGCAGGCGCAGGCACAGGTGCAGGCCTTGTTCGGCGCCGCTGATGCGCGGTGCGTCGGGGCCGTCGCCCAGCACGGGTTTGAGGCCTTCGAGCAGGCACTGGCGGCGCTCGGCGTAGGTCTGGCGCGCGCGGCGCAGCGAACTCGCGAAGTGGCCCATCTCGATGAACTCGGCCAGCGCGGCCTGCGTGGGCATGTGGCCGGGGCGGTGCAGGTCGTAGTGGGCCTGGCGGAAGGGCTCGACGAGTCCCTTGGGCACGACGAGGTAGCCGAGCTTGAGGCCGGGGTAGAGCACCTTGGAGAAGGTGCCCATGTAGAGCACGCGGCCGTCGAGGTCCAGGCCTTCGAGGCTGGAGAGGGGCGGGCCGCTGAAGCGGTACTCGCTGTCGTAGTCGTCCTCCAGCACCCAGGCGCCGTGCGTGCGCGCGGTGGCCAGCAGCTGGTGGCGCCGCGCCAGCGACATCACCGCGCCGGTGGGGTACTGGTGCGAGGGCGTGACGTAGATCAGCTTCGGCGGCTGGGCGTCGTCGGCCTCGGTGGGGCGGATGCCTTCGTCGTCGGTGGCCACAGGGTGCACGCGCTGGCCGTTGGCGATGAAGGCCTTCATCGCGCCCCAGTAGGCCGGGTCTTCCACCCACACGGTGTCGCCGTGGTCGGCAAGCAGGCGCGCGCAGAGTTCGAGCGATTGCTGCGTGCCGGTGGTGACGATCACCTGGTCGGCCTCGAGCTGCACGCTGCGGAACACGCGCAGGTAGTCTGCGATGGCGCGGCGCAGCGGCGCGTAGCCGCCCGAGGTGTTGTAGTCGAGCATGTCCGGGTAGGTCATGCGCCAGTGCTTGTTCTGCAGGCGCTGCCACAGCGCGAGCGGGAAGGCACTGAAATCCGCGATGCCCGGGGTGAAGGGCTGCACCTCCAGCTCGGTGGCGCTGAAGCGGTGGGCCAACGCCTCGCCCCGTGTCGACAGGCGCGGCGACTGGTGGTGCGGGGCCTGCGCCAGCGCGCCGCGCGCCGCGCGCACGCCACTGGCGCGTGGCACGTGGTCGTTTACATAGGTGCCGCTGCCCACGCGGCTGGCCAGGTAGCCCTCCACGCTGAGCTGGTTGATGGCGGCCACCACGGTGTTGCGCGAGAGGTTCAGGTCTTGCGCGAGGTCGCGGCTGGAGGGCAGGCGTTCGCCGGCGCCGAGCTTGCCGTCGAGCATGGCGCGGCGCAGCGCTTCATAGAGCTGGCGGTGCAGCGGCAGGGCGTCTTGCGCGCCCAGGCGGTTCATCTCGGCCAGCAGGTATTCGGAGAGCATGAAAAGCAAAGACGCCGGGGCGCGTTAAGTGGCACCATGCGGGGGGCGCAACTGGCCCTCATTGTCATCCAATTCCCTGGCCACAATGGCCGCTGACCGTCAGGAGATTCCATGAACAAGCCGCCATGCATGGTCTGGCTGCCGGCCGACCATCGCCTGCTGGGCGATCACGGGCACCAGATGCCCTTTCTGCTGCTGGGCGACAAGTACGCGCGGGCCGTGAAGGTCGGCGCGCAGGCCCAGCCGGTGATGTTTCCCCTGGCCGACGCCGAGCAGATCGACGAACTGATCGCGATGGTGGACGGCGTGATGCTGACTGGCTCGCCCTCGAACGTGCACCCCTCGCACTTTCAGGAAGAGGTGGCCGACCCGAGCCTGCCGCTGGACGCCGAGCGCGACCGGCTCACGCTGGCGCTGGTGAAGGCGTGCGTGCACCAGGGCGTGCCGCTGCTGGGCATCTGCCGTGGCTTCCAGGAAATCAACGTGGCCCTGGGTGGTGCGCTGTACCAGCAGGTGCAGAACGTGCCCGGCATGAACGACCACCGCGAACCCAAGGGCGCGCCGCCCGACGAGCAGTACGCGCCGCGCCACCCGATCCGCATCGCCGAGGACAGCGCCTTCGCCGAGTGGGCGCAGGGCACCACGGCGCAGGTGAATTCGCTGCATGGCCAGGGCATTGCGCGCCTGGCCGATGGCCTGACGCCGCTGGCCTGGGCGCCCGATGGCCTGGTGGAGGCGTTCTCGGTGAAGGGCGCTCGCACCTTCGCCTACGCCATGCAGTGGCACCCCGAGTGGCGCTGCTGGGAAACGCCGTTCTATTCCGCGATCTTCGAGGCCTTCGGCCGCGCCTGCCGCCAACGCATGAGCCTGCGCCTGCAGGCCAGCGACCTGGCGCGCAGCCAGCCTGGTTAGGTTCGCTCGCCTTCCCCCGAAAACGAACGAACCCCCAACGCAAAACCAGGAGCAGGCCATGAGCGCCCCCAAGAATTTCAACGAGCTGGAAAGCTGGCTCAACGAGCACCGCGTCACCGAAGTCGAATGCCTGGTGCCCGACCTGACCGGCGTGGCGCGCGGCAAGATCCTGCCGCGCGTGAAGTTCACCGAAGACCGCGGCATGCGCCTGCCGCACGCCATCGTGGCGATGAGCGTGACCGGGGAGCAGCCCCCCAGCGGGCCGTATTACGACGTGGTGGAGCCCACCGACCGCGACATGCAGCTGCGCCCGGACCCGACCACGGTGCGCATCGTGCCCTGGGCCACCGACCCCACGGCGCAGGTGATCCACGACTGCTTCGACCACAAGGGCCAGCTCGTGCCCTACGCGCCGCGCAGCGTGCTGCGCCGCATCTGCGACCTGTACGCCGCCGAGGGCTGGGATCCGATCATCGCGCCCGAGCTCGAGTTCTACCTGACCGCGCGCAACACCGACCCGAACACGCTGCTGCGCCCACCCATCGGCCGCAGCGGCCGCGCCGAGACCTCGCGCCAGGCTTATTCCATCGACGCGGTGAACGAGTTCGACCCGCTGTTCGAGGAGATCTACGAGTACTGCAACGTGATGGGCCTGAACGTGGACACGCTGATTCACGAGATCGGCGCCGGGCAGATGGAGATCAACTTCTTCCACGACCACCCGCTGGGGCTGGCCGACGAGGTGTTCTTCTTCAAGCGCACGGTGCGCGAGTGCGCGCTGCGCCACGACATGTACGCCACCTTCATGGCCAAGCCCATCGCGGGCGAGCCGGGCAGTGCCATGCACATGCACCAGAGCGTGGTGCACAAGGAAACCGGCAAGAACATCTTCAGCAACGAAGACGGCACCGCGTCGGAGGCCTTCTCCCACTACATCGGCGGTCTGCAGCGCTACATCCCGGCCGCCATGGCGCTGGTGGCGCCGTACGTGAACAGCTACCGGCGCCTCAGCCGCCACACCGCCGCGCCGATCAACATCGAGTGGGGCCACGACAACCGCACCGTGGGCATCCGCTCGCCCATCGCCTCGCCCGAGGCGCGGCGCATCGAGAACCGCGTGATCGGCGCCGATGCCAACCCCTATGTGGCGATGGCGATGACGCTGGCCTGCGGCTACCTGGGCATGAAGAACAAGATCAAGCCCAAGCCCGAAATGAAGGGCGACGCCTACCTCTCGCCTTACGCGCTGCCGCGCAGCCTGGGCGAAGCGCTCGACTGGCTGCGCCGCGAACCCGACCTGCACGACGTGCTGGGCCAGGAGTTCGTGACCATCTACACCGAGATCAAGGAGCTCGAATTCGACGAGTTCATGAAAGTGATCTCGCCCTGGGAGCGCGAGCACCTGCTTCTCCATGTCTGACCTGGAACACCCGCGATGAACACCTCCACCCTGATCGCCCCGCCGGCCCTGGTGCGCCGTGCCGAACAACACGACACCCAGGCCGTGCAGGCGCTGGACAGCGCGCACTACATCCACCCCTTCACCGACCACGGTGACCTGGCCACCCGCGGCGCGCGCGTGATCACGCGCAGCGAGGGCATCCACATCTGGGACAGCGAAGGCCACAAGATCCTCGACGCCATGAGCGGGCTGTGGTGCGTGAACGCGGGTTACGGGCGCAAGGAGCTGGCCGACGCCGCGTACCAGCAGCTCATGACGCTGCCCTACTACAACAGCTTCTTCCAGACCACCAACGTGCCCGCGGTGCAGCTCGCCGCGAAGCTGGCCGCGCTGGCACCCGAGGTGGGTGGCCGCCGTTTCGAGCACGTGTTCTTCTCCAGCAGCGGCTCCGAAAGCAACGACACCAACGTGCGCCTCGTGCGCCGCTACTGGGACCTGCTGGGCCAGCCGCAGCGCAAGACCATCATCGGCCGCCACAACGCGTACCACGGTTCCACCATGGCCGGCGCTTCGCTGGGGGGCATGAGCGGCATGCACGCGCAGGGCGACCTGCCGATCCCGGGCATCACCCACGTGATGCAGCCCTACTACCTGGAAAACGCCCGGCCCGGCGAGAGCGAGGCCGATTTCGGCCTGCGCGCGGCGCGCGCGCTCGAAGAGAAGATCCTCGAGATCGGTGCCGACCAGGTGGCGGCCTTTATTGCCGAGCCGGTGCAGGGCGCGGGTGGTGTGATCATCCCGCCGGCCACCTACTGGCCCGAGATCCAGCGCATCGTCGATCAGTACGGCATCCTGCTCATCTCCGACGAGGTGATCTGCGCCTTCGGCCGCCTGGGCCACTGGTTCGCCTACGAGAAGTTCGGCTACCGCCCCGACCTGGTGACCTTCGCCAAGGGCGTGACCAGCGGCTACGTGCCGTTGGGTGGCGTGATGGTGGGCGACCGTGTGGCCAAGGTGCTGATCGAGCAGGGCGGCGAGTTCAACCACGGCTACACCTACAGCGGCCACCCCGTGGCCTGCGCCGTGGCGCTGGCCAACCTGGAACTGATGGAGCGCGAGGAGCTGCCGCGCAAGGTGCGCGAGGACATCGGGCCCTACCTGGCGCAACGGTTCGTCGAGGTCGGCCAGCACCCGCTGGTGGGCTTGGCCGAAACCTGCGGCTTCGTCGGTGGCCTGGTGCTGGTGAAGGACAAGGCGAGCCGGGCGATGTACGACCCCGAACTCGCCGTCGGCATGATGTGCCGCGCCCATTGCTTCAAGAACGGCCTGATCATGCGCGCCGTGGGCGACCGCATGATCATCGCGCCGCCGCTGGTGATGACACGGGCCCAGATCGACGAGATGGTGGCGCTGATCCTGAAATGCCTGGACGCCACGCTCGCGGAACTGCGCCAAAAAGGTTTGCACGCTTGACTAGAATGACCGCCGATCCCGAATTTGGGGCACGGCGGTCGCCGGAAACGGGCTTCCCGGGTCTGGAACTTGCATGCCTCGGCCGGGTCTTCAGCCCCTCGGTTGAGCTGTTTTTTGGTCCCAACCCTCCCTTGGAGTGAGCATCACCATGAAGAAGCACGTTCTGGTTCTCGCGATGGCGGCCGTGATGGTCGCCGCCTGCGGCAAGAAGGAGGAGCCCGCTCCTGCCCCTGCACCCGCCCCCGTGGCCACCGCGCCTGCCCCGGCACCCGCCCCCGCGGGCCCGGTGCTGGACGACGAGAAGGTTCTCAACGTCTACAACTGGCCCGACTACATCACCGAAACCATGGTGGCCGACTTCGAGAAGGAGTTCGGCGTCAAGGTCAACTACGACACCTTCGAGAACAACGAAGCGCTGCACGCCAAGCTGGTGGCCGGCAATTCGGGCTACGACATCGTGATCCCCACCGCCGGCTTCGCCAAGAAGCAGATCGATGGCGGCCTGTACCAGCCGATCGACAAGAGCAAGCTCACGAACTACGGCAACCTCGACCCCGACTTCCTGGCCAAGATCGCCGGTGTCGACCCCGAGAACAAGCACCTGGTGCCGTGGGCCTGGGGCTTCACCACCGTGGGCATCAACAAGCAGAAGGTCGAGAAGGCGCTGGGCGGCATGCCCATGCCCGAGAACGCATGGGACCTGGTGTTCAAGCCCGAGTACTCCAGCAAGCTGCGCTCGTGCGGCATCGCCTACCTGGATTCGCCGAGCGAGATCCTGCCCGTGGCGCTGCACTACGTCGGCAAGCCCGCGTACAGCGAGAACCCCGAGGACTTCAAGGCCGCGCTGGACATGCTGAAGAAGGTGCGCCGTGACGTGCGCCTGTTCTCCAGCACCATGATCGACGACATCGCCAGCGGCAAGGCCTGCGCCTTCATCGGCTGGTCGGGCGACATCAACATCGCCGGCGACCGCGTGAAGGAAACCGGTGGCAAGGACGAGATCGTGCCCCTGCTGCCCACCGGCGGCGGCCTGGTGTTCATCGACACCATGGCGATCCCGAAAGACGCCAAGCACGTGAACAACGCGCACGCGTTCATCGACTTCTACCTGCGCGCTGCCAACGCCGCCGCGATGGCCAACGAGCTCAACTACCCGACCGGCAACAAGGCCGCTCTGGCCGACATCAAGGACGAGGTGAAGAACAACAACACCATCTTCCTGGGCCCGGAAGACACGGCGCGCCTGATCGCCACCGGCGGCTTCTCCAACGAGATCGCCAGCACGCTCAACGACACGTACAACGCGTTCAAACGCGGCAAATAAGTCCGGCATCGCTCGGGCACACCGGGGCTGTTCATCCTCCAGGGACGAACAGCCCTTTTTCTTTTGAGGGCCTCTTCCATGACCGACACCACCGGCTTCCTGGTGACCGAAAAACTGGTCAAGCGCTTCGACGAAGCGCTGGCCGTCGACGAAGTCTCACTGTCCATCCGCAAGGGCGAGATCTTTGCCTTGCTGGGCAGCTCGGGCTGCGGCAAGTCCACCTTGCTGCGCATGCTCGCGGGCTTCGAGACGCCGACCTCCGGGCGCATCCTGCTCGGGGGCCAGGACGTGGCCGCGGTGCCGCCCTACGAGCGGCCGGTGAACATGATGTTCCAGAGCTACGCGCTGTTTCCGCACCTGACGGTGTGGGAGAACGTGGCCTTCGGTCTCAAGCGCGAGGGCCTGCCCGGCGCCGAGATCCAGCAGCGCACCGACGAGATGCTGGGCCTGGTGCAGCTCACGCCGTTCGCCAAGCGCAAGCCGCACCAGCTCTCGGGCGGCCAGCAGCAGCGCGTCGCGCTGGCGCGCAGCCTGGCCAAGCGGCCCAAGCTGCTGCTGCTCGACGAACCGCTGGGCGCGCTGGACAAGAAGCTGCGCGAGCAGACGCAGTTCGAGCTGGTGAACATCGTCGAGAAGGTGGGCGTGACCTGTGTGATGGTGACGCACGATCAGGAAGAGGCCATGACCATGGCCAGCCGCATCGCGATCATGAGCAAGGGCCGCGTGCTGCAGGTGGGCTCGCCGTCCGAAATCTACGAGCACCCGGTGAACCGCTTCGTGGCCGACTTCATCGGCAACGTGAACCTGTTCGAAGGCAAGCTCAGCCTCGATCAGCCCGACCGCTGCGCCGTGGCCAGCGCCATCGGCGAGATCCATGTGGGCCACGGCATACCGGGCACGCTGGACATGCCGGTGGCCTTTGCCGTGCGGCCCGAGAAGATCGAGGTCAGCAAGACGCCGCCGCCGGCCGACGCCGGCCCCAACGTGTTCAAGGGCAAGGTGAAGGAGATCGCCTACTTCGGCTCCTACAACACGTTCATCGTGCAGGCCAGCAACGGGCAGCGCGTGAAGATCACCGAGGCCAACACCTCGCGCCACGACCTCTCCGACATCACCTGGGAGGACGACGTGCACTTCTGGTGGTCCGACATGGCCGGCGTCGTGCTCCGGGACTGAGGGAGGACCACCATGAGCCTTCCCATGCCTGGCAAGCGCTTCGTCATCGGCGTGCCCTTCGGGTGGCTGCTGCTGTTCTTCTTCCTGCCCTTCCTGATCCTGCTGTACATCAGCTTCGTGGACATGGGCTCGGACATCAGCCCATTCAAGGCGCTGTGGGACCCGGTCGCGGGCGTGCTGCACCTCAAGTACGAGAACTACCTCGCGATCTTCCGCACGGAGGAGGGCGCACCGCTGTTCCGCACGCTCTACATCGATGCCTACCTGCGCTCGATCTGGTACGCGCTGCTCACCGCCATCTTCTGCCTGGCGATCGGCTACCCGTTCGCGTACTTCATCGCGCGCTCGCCGGCGAGCATTCGCCCGGCGCTGCTGCTGCTGGTGATGCTGCCGTTCTGGACCTCCTTCCTGCTGCGCGTCTACGCATGGAAAGGCCTGCTGGCCGACCAGGGCGTGATCAACCGCTTCATGATGTTCCTTGGCATCACCGACGGCCCCATCCCCATGCTCTACACCAACGTGTCGATGCTGGTGGGCATGACCTACGTGTACCTGCCCTTCATGGTGCTGCCGCTTTACGCCAACCTGGTGAAGATGGACTTCCGCCTGCTCGAGGCCGCGTACGACCTGGGCACCACGCCGTTCAAGGCCTTCTGGCTGGTCACGGTGCCGCTGTCCAAGGCGGGCATCGTCGCGGGCTTCATGCTGGTGTTCATCCCGTGCGTGGGCGAGTTCGTGATCCCCTCGCTGCTGGGTGGGCCCGAGAACTACATGATCGGCCGCGTGGTGTGGGACGAAATGTTCACCGCCAACGACTGGCCCAAGGCCACCGCGCTGGCCGTGGTGATGATCGCCATCATCGTGATCCCGCTCGCGTTCTATTACAAGTACGCGGGCGATCAGGCCGAGAAACGCTGAAGGAGCCCGACATGAAAGCCTTTCTCGAAAAGCACTTCGGCAAGTTCTGGATCCTGATCGTCTTCGGCTTCCTGTACCTGCCGCTGGCCTTCATGATCCTGTTCTCGTTCAACAGCACGCGGCAGGACGCGCGCTTCACCGGCTTCTCGCTGCGCTGGTACGAGGCCCTGCTCAACGACAGCAAGATCGTCGACGGCTTCTTCCTCTCGCTCAAGATCGCGGGCATCACGGGCGCGCTGTCGGCCACGCTGGCCACCTTCTCGGCCTTCGTGCTGGTGCGCTACCGGCGCTTCCTGGGCCGCACGGTGTTCAGCGGCATGGTGAACGCGCCGCTGGTCATGCCCGAGGTGATCATCGGCCTGTCGCTGCTGCTGCTGTTCGTGGGCTCGCAGAACTTCTTCGGCTGGCCGCAGCGCGGCATGCTCACCATCATCCTGGGCCACACGCTGGTGGGCATGGCTTACGGCATGGTCGTCATCCAGAGCCGCCTGATGGAGATGGACCGCTCGATCGAGCAGGCCGCGATGGACCTGGGCGCCAAGCCGCACCAGGTGTTCTTCCTGGTCACGCTGCCCAACATCTTCCAGGCCATCCTCGCGGCCTTCCTGCTGGCCTTCACGCTGTCGTTCGACGACGTGGTGATCACCGAATTCCTGAGTGGCCCGGGCGTGAGCACGCTGCCGCAGGTGATCTTCGGCTACGCCCGCCGCGGCATCAACCCGACGATCTACGCCGCGGCCACGATCCTGATCGTGACCGTGACCATCGTGGTCATCAGCTACGCGGTGTGGGTGGCGCGCCAGACGCGCCGGCGGGAACGGGAAATGGCGGCCGCGATCCGCGGTTGATCGGGCCAGTGGATGGCCGGCCGCCGGGGAAAGTGGCTGTTCCCGGCGGCAGGCAAGGGGCGTAGCATGGGGCCACTTTTTGCTCCGCCCCTGCCATGACCACCACCTCGCTCGACCCCACCATCGCCTTCGACGGCCGCGCCTTCATCAACGGTGAGCGCGTCGCCGCGCGCGACGGCCAGACCTTCGACTGTTTCTCGCCCGTGGACGGCCGGTTGCTGACGCCGGTGGCCCGTGGCCAGGCGGCCGACATCGACGCCGCCGTGGCCGCGGCGCGCGCCGCGTTCGAGGACCGCCGCTGGGCCGGCATGCCGCCCGCGAAACGCAAGCGCGTGATGCTGGCCTTCGCGGACCAGCTGCTCAAGCACGCCGACGAGCTGGCGCTGACCGAGACGCTGGACATGGGCAAGCCCGTGAAGTACGCGCGCGCCGTGGACGTGAACAGCGCGGCCAACTGCATCCGCTGGTATGGCGAAGCGGTGGACAAGGTGTACGACGAGATCGCGCCCACGCCCGACACGGCGCTGGCGCTGATCACGCGCGAGCCAGTGGGCGTGGTGGGGGTGATCGTGCCCTGGAACTACCCCATGATCATGGCGTCCTGGAAGATCGCGCCGGCCCTGGCCGCGGGCAACTCGGTGGTCTTGAAGCCGAGCGAGAAGAGCCCGCTCACCGCGCTGCGCCTGGCCGAGCTGGCGCTGGCCGCGGGCATTCCGCCCGGCGTGTTCAACGTGGTGCCGGGCATCGGCCCCGAGGCCGGCAGCCCGCTCGCGCTGCACATGGACGTGGACTGCATCGCCTTCACCGGCAGCACGCGCGTGGGCAAGCAGATCCACGTCATGGCGGGGCAGAGCAACCTCAAGCGCGCGTGGACGGAACTCGGCGGCAAGTCGCCCAACATCGTGTTCGCCGACTGCCCGGACCTCGACAAGGCCGTGGAGGCCGCGGTGGGCAGCATCTTCTTCAACCAGGGCGAGAGCTGCAACGCGCCCTCGCGCCTGTTCGTCGAGGCCTCGATCAAGGAAGCCTTCCTGGAGAAAGCGCTCAAGCTGGTGCCGCAGTACCAGCCGGGCAACCCGCTGGACAAGGCCACCGTGATGGGCGCCATCGTCGACAAGGTGCAGATGGACACCGTGCTGCGCTACATCGACAGCGGCAAGAAAGAGGGCGCCAAACTGCTGGCCGGTGGCGAGGCGGCCGAGCCGGTGAAGGGCGGTTGTTATGTGCAGCCCACCATCTTCGACGGCGTGAAGAACGACATGACCATCGCGCGCGAGGAGATCTTCGGCCCGGTGCTCTCGGTGCTCTCGTTCACCGACGCGGCCGATGTGGTGAAGCAGGCCAACAGCAACATCTATGGCCTGCAGGCCGCGGTGTGGACGCGCGACATCAACAAGGCGCACGGCGTGGCGCGCGCGCTGCGCGCCGGCACGGTGCACGTGAACCAGTACGACGAAGACGACATCACCGTGCCCTTCGGCGGCTTCAAGCAGAGCGGCGTGGGCCGCGACAAATCGCTGCACGCTTTCGACAAGTACACGGAAGTGAAAACCACCTGGATCCGCATCGACAGCCCGGTCTGATCCGCAGGAGACACCCATGAATGCCCCGCAGAAACCCGAGAACCTGAACGCGCCGCACACCAACGGCGCCTGGCACCAGCGCCGGCTCGCGGCCACGCCGCGCGGCGTGGGCGTGTTCGGCGATTTCTTCATCGAGCGCGCGAAGAACGCCGAGTTCTGGGACATCGAAGGCCGCCGCTTCATCGATTTCGCGGGGGGCATCGCGGTGCTCAACACCGGGCACGTGCACCCCAAGGTGCAGGCGGCCATCGCGGCGCAGCTGCAGCGCTTCACGCACAGCTGCTACCAGGTGGTGCCGTACACCGAGTATGTGTCGCTGGCCGAGCGCATCAACGCCATGGTGCCGATCGACGGCCCGGTGAAGACGGCCTTCTTCTCCACCGGCGCCGAGGCGATCGAGAACGCGATGAAGATCGCGCGCGCGGCCACCGGGCGCAGCGGCATCGTGGCCTTTGGCGGCGCGTTCCATGGCCGCAGCCTGTTTGCCGTTTCGCTCACCGGCAAGGTGCAGCCCTACAAGGCCGGCTTCGGGCCGTTCCCGCCCGAGGTCTATCACGTGCCTTTCCCGATGGGCGCCGAGAGCTTCGAGGACGCGAAGAAGGCGATGGAGCACCTCTTCAAGGCCGACATCGAGCCCAGCCGTGTGGCGGCCATCGTGTTCGAGCCGGTGCAGGGCGAGGGCGGTTTCAACCCCATCCTGCCCGCGGCGGCCAAGTGGCTGCGCGAGCTGTGCGACCAGCACGGCATTCTGCTGATTGCCGACGAGGTGCAGACCGGCTTTGCGCGCACCGGCAAGATGTTCGCGATGGAGCACTACGGCGTGAAGCCCGACCTGATGACGCTGGCCAAGAGCATGGCCGGCGGCACCACGCTGTCGGCCGTGTGCGGCCGTGCGGCCGTGATGGACGGCCCCGCGCCGGGCGGCCTGGGCGGCACCTACGCGGGCAACCCGCTGGCCATCGCCGCGGCGCACGCGGTGATCGACGTGATGGAAGAAGAGAAGCTGTGCGAGCGCGCGCAGCGGCTGGGCGACAAGCTGATCGCGCACCTGATCGCCAAGCGCGCCGTGTTCAAGCGCATCGGGGATATCCGCGGCCTGGGGGCGATGGTGGCCTGCGAGTTCGTGGACCCGAAGACCGGCGCGCCCGACGCCGACCTGACCAAGCGCGTGCAGATGGCGGCGCTCAAGCGCGGCCTGCTGCTGCTCACCTGCGGGGTGTACGGCAACGTGATCCGCTACCTGTTCCCGCTCACCGTGGAAGACGCGCTGTTCGACGAGGCACTGACCATCCTGGACGCGGCGCTGGCCGAGGTGGCCGCGTGAACGACCGCAGTGCGGTGCTGAGCGAGCTGGATGCCCGCGCCGCTGCATTGCGCGCGCAGGGCGTGCACTCGGTGCTGGCCACCTTCACCGACCTGGAGGGCAGCCCCAAGGGCAAGCTGGTGCCGCTGGATGCCCTGGCCGACGCGGTGGCCGTGGGTGCGGGCTTCTCGGGCCCGAGCATCGTGGGCACCGGCCTGCCGCGCATGGGCGCGCGCAGCGAGTACATGGGCCGCGTGTTGCCCGACACGCTGCGGCCCTTGCCCTTCATGCCCGGCGTGGCGCACGCGGTGTGCGACGGCTTTGCCGGTGGCGAGCCCTTCGAGGGCGACCCGCGCCAGGTGCTCAAGCGCCAGGTGGCCCGGCTGCGCGAGCGCGGCTGGACGCTGTGGGTCGGCATCGAGCCCGAGTTTTTCCTGTTGAAGCGCGGCGCCGACGGCCGCTGGGGCGTGGCCGACGCGAACGACCGCCTGGCCAAGCCCTCGTACGACCTCAAATCCATCGGCCGCAACCTGGGCTTCCTCGACGACATGCGCGAGGCGCTGGGCGCCCTGGGCTTTGCGCTGCAGCAGATGGACCACGAGGACGCCTGCGGCCAGTACGAGATCAACTACCGCCACGACGACGCGCTCGCTGCGGCCGACCGCTACCAGCTCTTCAAGCTCACCGCGCACGCCATCGCCGAGCGCCACGGCAGCGTGTTCTCGACCATGCCCAAGCCGTTGTCGGGCGCGCCGGGCAGCGGCCTGCATTTCCACATCAGCCTCACCGACGCCAGCGGCGTGCCCGTGATGGCCGACGCTGCGGGCGCTCTGGGCCTGAGCGAGGCCGGCTGGTGTTTTGCGGCCGGCCTCTTGCAGCACGCCGACGCGCTGGCCGCGCTGAGCGCGCCCACCGTCAACAGCTACAAGCGCCTGGCCGCGAGCCGCAGCGCGTCGGGCACCACCTGGTCGCCGGTGTGGAAGGCCATCGGCGACAACAACCGCACCTGCGTGTTGCGCACCGTGGCCGGCCGGCTTGAGTGGCGCCTGCCCGATCCGTCGTGCAACGTGTACCTGGCGCTGGCCGCGCTCATCGCGGCCGGGCTGGATGGCGTTGACCGCCAACTGCGCGCGCCCAAGCCCTGCAAGGACGATCTCTACGAACGCCACGCCGCGGGCGAGCCTTTGCCCGCGCGCCTGCCGCGCGATCTGCACGACGCGCTGGCCGCGCTCGAACACGACGCCGTGGTGCGCGAGGCCCTGGGCGCGGTGGCGAGCGAACAGTTCCTCGCGCTCAAGCACGCCGAGTGGGCGACCTTCCACGCGCACGTGAGCGACTGGGAACTGCAGCGCTACGCCGAACAGTAGGAACGCCCCCGCCGCGCTGCGCGCGATCGGGATAATGCGCCGCGTGAGCGAGCCCACCACCGCCGACAACGGCACCCGAACCTGGACCAAGACCACCGACCGACCGCTGCGCAGCGCGCGCAAGTCGCTCGGCATCTGGTTGTTCGCGCGCGTCGTGGGCATGCCCGTGCCCTGGGCCGCCACGCGGCAGACCGATGCGGTGGCCCTGTTGGCCTTCGAGCACCAGCGCCTGCGCGAGCTGGCCGCGGCCGGCGAACACGTGCCCGCGGTGCTGGCCTTCGACGGCCACGCACTCACCACCAGCGACATCGGCACCACGCTGGACTACCTGCTGTTCCAGCGCGCGCCCGAAGAACGCCTGCCGCTGATGAGCGCGGCCGCGGCCGACCTGGCGCGCTTTCACGCGCGCGGCCACTGGCACGGCGGGGCGCAGGCGCGCAACATCACCTGGGACGGTGCGCGCTTTGCGCGGCTCGACTTCGAAGAGCGCCTGGTGCCTGGCCTGCCGCTGGCCATGGTGCAGCGCTACGACGTGCTGCAGCTCGTGCTGTCGCTGGCGCGGCTGATCGAGCCGCTGGGGCCCACCGCCGTGTACGAGGTGCTGCGCGCGTATGCCGCGGTGGACGCGGCGCAGGGTGAGGCCCTGCGCGGCTTCATCGCGCGCCTGTTGCCGCGCTTGCTGCGCATCTCGCGCATGGCGGCCTGGTCGAAGCGGCTCGATACGTCCCGCGAGCTGATGCGCTTGCGCACCGTGCTGGCGGGCATGCAGGCCTTCGTCGACGCTCGCTGATCAGGTCTTGTACGACGGATCGCTGCGCTCGAGTTTGCGCAGCAGTGCGGGCCACGCAATCTGCGCGCCCTGGCCCGCGGTGGCCACGCGCATCACGTCGGCCATGCCGGCGAGGATGCGTGGGTCGACCTGCGTGAGTTCGCTGCCACCCGCCAGCGCGTCGATCTGGATGCGGCAGGTGTTCTCGAAGGTGTACATGGCCAGGAAGGCGTTCGGGATGGAGCTGCCCACGGTGAGCAGGCCGTGGTTGCGCAGCACCAGGTGGTTGGCCTTGCCGAGGTCGGCCTGCAGGCGCGGCTTCTCGTCCGGGCGGAAGGCCACGCCTTCGTAGCCGTGGTACGCGAGCGAGGCCAGCACGAAGGTGCTCTGCTGGCTGATCGGCAGGATGCCGTGCTTTTGCGCGCTCACCGCCACGCCGGCGCGCGTGTGGGTGTGCAGCACGCACTGCGCTTCGGGCCGCGCCTCGTGCACGGCGCTGTGGATCACGAAGCCCGCGGGGTTCACGGGGAAGGGCGAGTCGAGCAGCTTGTTGCAGGCCATGTCGACCTTCACCAGGCTGCTCGCGGTGATCTCGTCGAACATCAGCCCGTAGGGGTTGATGAGGAACTGGTGTTCGCCGCCGGTGACGCTGTCCGGCAACTTGGCGCTGATGTGGGTGAAGACCAGATCGCTCCAGCCGTAGGCCGCCACCAGGCGGTAACAGGCCGCGAGCTCGCAGCGCAGCGCCCATTCTTCGGCGCTGACGACTTCTTTCAAGGAGGGGATGTGCATGGCATGTCTCCGGGGCCACCTCGGATTGGGTGGCCTGCCCGCACTCTAGGCGCTGTCGTGCGGCCTGTGCTGTCCGAGCAGCGACAGATCCCGCCGGGCCATGGGTGGCCCGGTCAGGGCCGTGTCGAGGCTTCGAGCCGGGTCAGCCAGCGCATGGCATGTGAGCGCTCGCTGCCGCACATGTCGTTGCCAGGCTTGAGCGAGCCGCACACCGCCGGCCGCTCAGGAAGGCCGAACAGGCGGCAGCGCAAGGCGTCGTCCAGGTGTGGGCAAGGTTGGCCGGCGGGTTTGCCGAGTGGCAGGCCCGGCATCGGGCTGCTGATCGAGGGCGCGATGCAGCAGGCTGCGCAGCCGGGGCGGCAGTCCATGCTCAGTCGGGGGTGTTGAGCTTTCGTGCGGCGCGCATGGCCTGTTCGACCACGCCCTGCACGGCGGCCTGGGCGGTGGCGTTCGCGAGCTGGCCGTTGTCGTCGAAGGCCTCGGCCGCCTTGCTGAGGGCGAACTGCTTCGGCGTGACCCAGCATTGCAGGTTGAGCAGCAGCGGCGTGAGGTGCGACAGGCTGCGCAGCCCGCCCAGTGCACCGGGCGAGGCGCTGAGCAGGCCCACCACCTTGCCCGCGAAGGGCTTGGTGCCGCTGGACCAGTCGGGGTCGCCCTTGATGGGGCTGGACACCCAGTCGATGGTGTTCTTGAGCAGGCCGGTGTAGCTGCCGTTGTATTCGGGCGAGCAGACGACCCAGGCCGGGTGGGCGTGGAAGATTTCTTTCAGGCGGCGCGCCGCGGCGGGCGTGCCGCGGGCTTCGAGGTCGGCGTTGTAGAGCGGCAGTTCGTGCTCGGCCAGTTCGAGCAGGGTGACCTGGGCGCCGGCGGCGCGCGCCAGGTCGGCGGCCACGCGGGCGAGTTTGCGGTTGTGCGATTGCGCGCGGGTGCTGCCGGCGAAGACGAGGACGGGGAGGGGGGTGGCGTTCATGGGCCGGGATTGTGGCCCAGCGCCCGGCGCGACGCCCCTGCGCGCTACCGGCCACGCCCCTTGGTGGGACAATCGCGGGCTCGCCCGCGGCGGCCCCTGTGCTGCCGCGGGCTTCGGAGTTCAAGATGCTGTATCCCCAGGAATTCGACGTCATCGTGGTGGGCGGCGGCCACGCCGGCACCGAGGCCGCGCTGGCCGCGGCCCGCATGGGCTGCGCCACGCTGCTGCTCACGCACAACATCGAGACGCTGGGCCAGATGAGCTGCAACCCCAGCATCGGCGGCATCGGCAAGGGCCACCTGGTGAAAGAGGTCGACGCACTGGGCGGCGCCATGGCCATCGCCACGGACGAAGGCGGCATCCAGTTCCGCATCCTCAACGGCAGCAAGGGCCCGGCGGTGCGCGCCACGCGGGCGCAGGCCGATCGCATCCTCTACAAGGCGGCGATCCGCCACCGGCTGGAGAACCAGCCGAATCTGTGGCTGTTCCAGCAGGCGGTGGACGACCTGATGGTGGAGGGCGACCGCGTGGTGGGGGCTGTGACGCAAGTGGGGGTTCGCTTCCGCTCGCGCACGGTGGTGCTCACGGCCGGCACTTTCCTGGACGGCAAGATCCATGTGGGCCTGAACAACTACAGCGCCGGGCGCGCGGGCGATCCGCCGGCGGTGTCGCTGTCGGCGCGGCTGAAGGAACTGAACCTGCCGCAGGGGCGCCTGAAAACCGGCACGCCGCCGCGGCTGGATGGGCGGACGATCGATTGGTCGAGGTGCACTGAACAACCGGGCGATGGCGTGCCCGCGGCCGACGGCACGCCCGCCAGTTCGCCGATGCCGGTGTTCAGCTTCATGGGCAGCGCCGCCATGCACCCGCGCCAGGTGCCGTGCTGGATCACGCACACCAACGAGCGCACGCACGAGATCATCCGCAGCGGCTTCGACCGCAGCCCCATGTTCACCGGCAAGATCGAGGGCGTGGGCCCGCGCTACTGCCCGAGCGTGGAGGACAAGATCAACCGCTTCGCCGACAAGGACAGCCACCAGATCTTCCTGGAGCCCGAGGGCCTGACCACGCACGAGGTCTACCCCAACGGCATTTCCACCAGCCTGCCGTTCGACATCCAGTACGCGCTGGTGCGCAGCATGGCCGGGTTGGAGAACGCGCACATCCTGCGCCCGGGCTACGCGATCGAGTACGACTACTTCGACCCGCGCTCGCTCAAGAACAGCTTCGAGACCCGGCAGATCGCCGGCCTGTTCTTCGCCGGCCAGATCAACGGCACCACGGGTTACGAAGAGGCGGCGGCGCAAGGCCTGTTTGCGGGCATCAATGCGGCGCTGCAATGTCGGGGCGATGCGCCCTGGCTGCCCTCGCGCGACCAGGCCTACCTGGGGGTGCTGGTCGACGACCTCGTGACCCAGGGCGTGACCGAGCCCTACCGCATGTTCACCAGCCGCGCCGAGTTCCGCCTGCAGCTGCGCGAGGACAACGCCGACATGCGCCTGACCGAAGACGGCCGGCGCCTGGGCCTGGTGGACGACGCCCGCTGGGACGCCTTCAGCCGCAAGCGCGACGCGGTTTCACGTGAAACCGAGCGCCTCAAGTCGACCTGGGTGAACCCCAGGGTGTTGCCGGCCGAGGAGGGCGAACGCGTGCTGGGCAAGGCCATCGAGCACGAGCACAACCTGTTCGATCTGTTGCGCCGGCCGGGGGTGTCGTACGCGGCCCTCATCGGCATGAACGGCGGTGCGTACGCCGCCGAGGCGGTGTCGCCCGACGCCCTGGGCGAGCTGGCGGGGCCGGTGATCGAGCAGGTGGAGATTGCGGCCAAGTACAGCGGCTACATCGATCGGCAGAAGGCCGACGTGGAGCGCACGGCCGGGTTCGAGCACCTGCGCCTGCCGGCCGACATCGACTACCTGCAGGTCACCTCGCTGTCGTTCGAGGCGCGGCAGAAGCTGGCCCGGTACCGGCCCGAGACCCTGGGCCAGGCGGCGCGGATCTCCGGCATCACGCCCGCGAGCATCTCGCTGCTGCTGATTCACCTCAAGAAGCGCGGCTTCAAAGGGTTCGCCACGCTGAGCGCGCCGGCCGAGGCGGCCGCGCCATGAGCAAGTTGCCGGAGGCGATGCGCAACGAGCTGCGCCAGGACCTCAAGCTCGGCCTGCGCGCGCTCGACCTCGCGTTCGACGAGGTCCAGATCGAGTTGCTGCTCGACTACCTGGGCCTGATCGAGAAATGGAACCGGGTCTACAACCTGACGGCGGTGCGCGAGCCGATGGAGATGCTCAGCCACCACCTGCTCGACAGCCTCGCCGTGGTCGGCCCGCTGGTGCGCGAAACCGACGGGCGCCCGGTGCGCCTGCTCGACGTGGGCTCGGGCGCCGGCCTGCCGGGGGTGGTGATCGCCATCGCCTGTCCGCACATCGAGGTGACCTGCGTGGACGCGGTGGCCAAGAAGGCCGCGTTCATCCAGCAGGTGGCATCAGAGCTGGCGCTGGTCAACCTGCACGGGCTGCACAGCCGGGTGGAGACGCTGGACCGCCGCCGGGGTGAGGAGGGCTTTGACGTGATCGCCTCGCGCGCCTTCGCCTCGCTCGTGGATTTCGTGAACTGGTCGCACCGGGCGCTGCAGATCGGGGGCGTCTGGATGGCGCTCAAGGGCAAGCACCCGCAGGCCGAGCTGCACGCGCTGCCGCCAGGCATCGAGGTGTTTCACGTGGAACCGGTGGCCGTGCCCGGCCTGAAGGCCGACCGCTGCGTCGTCTGGATGCGCGACCGCCGCGCTTGATGGCGTTCGCGTCGGCCTGATTCGCGCAGGCCCTCACGTACACTCGACCCCTGCTTTTTCGGGGGCTCCACCATGTTCGGCATTGCGGATTACGGCGCGTTCGTCGTCGCCATCGTCGTGTTTCTCGCCATCCCCGGGCCGGGCAACCTGGCTCTCATCACCTCCACCAGCAAGGGTGGGGTGCGGGGCGGCCTGGCCGCCACCCTGGGTGTGATCGCGGGCGACCAGGTGCTGATGTGGGCGGCGGTGGCCGGCGTGGCCGCACTGCTGGCCGCCACCCCGGCGCTATTCGGCGCGGTGCAGTGGGTGGGTGCCGCCTACCTGGCCTGGCTGGGCTGGAAGATGCTCAGCGCCAAACCGGGCGACGCCCCGGTGCTCAACATCCGCCCGCGCCAGTATTTCCAGCAGGCCGCGGCCATCACCCTGCTCAACCCAAAGGCCATCGTGTTCTACATGGCCTTTTTCCCGCTGTTCGTGGACCCGGCCCGTCACCAGGGCCTGGTCACCTTCGGCGCCATGGCCGCCACCATCGCTGCGCTCACTTTCCTCTATGGCCTGGGCATGACGCTGTTGGTGCATTTCCTGGCAGAGCGCTTGCGTGCGAACCCGGTGATCGGCCGCACGCTGGAAAAAATCGCCGGCGTGTTCCTCATCGGCTTCGGCGTGAAGCTGGCCCTCTCGAAATAAAACCCCATGGCGAAGATCTTTTGTGTGGCCAACCAGAAGGGCGGCGTCGGCAAGACCACCACCACGGTGAACCTGGCCGCCGGCCTGGCCAAGGTGGGGCAGCGCGTGTTGATGGTCGACCTCGACCCCCAGGGCAATGCCACCATGGGCTCGGGCGTGGACAAGCGCTCGATGAAGCTCTCGGTCTACGACGTGCTGCTCGAATCCGCCTCGGTCAATGAGGCGGCCGTCTTCTCGGAAAAGTGCGGCTACCACGTGCTTGGCGCCAACCGCGAACTCGCGGGCGCCGAGGTGGAGCTGGTGGAGGTGGAGCGCCGCGAGCGCCGGCTCAAGCAGGCCCTGGCCGCGGTGAGCGAGCAGTTCGATTTCGTGCTGATCGACTGCCCGCCGTCCCTGAGCATGCTCACCCTCAACGGCCTGTGCTCGGCGCACGGCGTGATCGTGCCCATGCAGTGCGAGTACTTCGCGCTCGAAGGGCTGACGGACCTGGTCAACACCATCAAGCAGGTGCACGCCAACCTCAACAAGGATCTGCAGATCATCGGCCTGCTGCGCGTGATGTTCGACCCGCGCATCACCCTGCAACAGCAGGTGAGCGACCAGCTCAAGGCCCACTTCGGCGACAAGGTGTTCGACACCGTGATTCCGCGCAACGTGCGCCTGGCGGAAGCGCCCAGCTACGGCCTGCCCGGCGTGGTGTTCGATCCGTCCGCGCGCGGCAGCCAGGCCTTCCTCACCTTCGCCGAGGAGATGGTCCAGCGCATCAAGACGATGTGAGCCGGGGCTGTTCCACGTGAAACCCGAGAACGTCCTGATCCTGCCCGGCTGGCAGAACAGCGGGCCCGAACATTGGCAAAGCCGCTGGGAGAAAGCCCATGGCTACCAGCGCGTCGAGCAGCACGACTGGATGACGCCGCAGCGCGGCGACTGGATGGCGCGGCTCGAAGACGTGGTGCTGGCCGCCGATGGCCCGGTGGTGCTGGTGGCGCACAGCCTGGGCTGCATCCTCACGGCGGCCTGGGCCGCGCACTCGAAGAACACCGCGCGCGTGCGCGGCGCGCTGCTGGTGGCGCCGGGCGATGCCGAGCGCGATGACTTGCGCGATCAGCTGCCGAGCTGGTCGCCCATCGTGCGCCAGCGCCTGCCGTTCCCGTCGCACCTGATCGGCAGCCACGACGACCCGTACTGCCGCTTCGACCGCGCCCAGGGCTTTGCCGCCGATTGGGGCGCCCGCTTCACCGATCTCGGCAACGCCGGGCACATCAACGCCGATTCCGGCCTGGGCGACTGGCCCGAGGGCCACGCCTGGCTCCAGGCATTCACGAAAGACACGCACTGATGGTCAACAAGAAACCCAAAGGCCTGGGCCGTGGGCTCGAAGCGCTGCTCGGCCCCAAGGTCGAAGACCGGCCCGCCACCGAGGCGCCGGCCGGTGCGCCGTCCAGCCTGTCGCTCGACGAGCTGGTGCCCGGCCAGTACCAGCCGCGCACCCGCATGGACGAGGGCGCGCTGTACGAGCTGGCCGAGAGCATCAAGGCGCAGGGCATCATGCAGCCGATCCTGGTGCGCAAGCTCACCAGCGGCCCGAACGCCGGCAAGCACGAGATCATTGCGGGCGAGCGGCGCTTCCGCGCCTCGAAGCTGGCCGGCCTGAACGCCGTGCCGGTGCTGGTGCGCGAGGTGCCCGACGAGGCCGCCGCGGCCATGGCGCTGATCGAGAACATCCAGCGCGAAGACCTCAACCCGCTCGAAGAGGCCCATGGCCTGCAACGGCTGGTGAAAGAGTTTGGGCTCACTCACGAACAGGCCGCGCAGGCCGTGGGCCGCTCGCGCAGCGCCGCCAGCAACCTGCTGCGCCTGCTGCAGCTTGCCGACCCGGTGCAGACCATGCTCATGGCTGGCGACATCGACATGGGCCATGCGCGCGCGCTGCTGCCGCTGGACAAGGCGGCGCAGATCACCACGGCGAACCAGATCGCCACGAAAAAGCTGTCGGTGCGCGAGGCCGAAAGCCTGGTGAAGAAGCTCTCGGCCGAGTTCGCGCTCGCGCCGCAGAAGCCACGCAAGGAAAAGTCGCGCGACATCCGGCGGGTGGAAGAAGAACTGGCCGACCTGCTGACCGCCGAGGTCGAGGTGCGCGTGAAGAAGCGCGTCAAGCGCCACGGCCGGACCGAGGAGATGGGCGAACTCGCCATCCAGTTCGGCTCGCTCGACGCGCTCAACGGCCTCATCGAGCGCTTGCGCGCCGGCGGCTGAGGCCGCTCCCCGGCGCGGCACCGGCGATCAGTTGATCGCGGGCGCCGCTTCCATCGACGGCCGGTGGATGTGGCCGGCCGCGCCGTTGGCCTTGGCCGTCTGGTAGTGCCACTCGATGTCGAGCACGCCCGCGAGCGTGCCATCGTCCGCAAAGCCGCCGATGGGGCCGAACATGAAGCCGAGCAGGATCAGCCCGTTTGGCCCGGTGAATGGTTGGTGCGTGATGCCGCCGGCCTCGACCATGTAGTCGCCCGGGAACACCTCGCCGTGCTCGTAGCCGAAGCCGCCTTCCAGGATGTAGGCGTGCGCGGCACCGAAGTGCTTGTGCACGCCGGCCACGGTGCCCGGCTCCACCTTGAGCAGGATCACCAGCAGGCTGGAGGCGTCGTCGCAGTGCAGCAGCTTGAAGTGCGTGCCCGGCATGCCCCAGGGCGTCCAGGGGATCTCTTTGCTGCGCACGATGAGCGAGCCGTCGGGGTAGCGCAGGGAAACGCGCGGGTCGGTGCCGGTCTTGGCGTGGGTGATGGGCATGGGGTGTCTCCGTGGGGGTGAACGCGGCTTCGGTGGCCGCGAGCGCATGCTCGGCACGCAGCCCCGCGCGGCCCTGCGGGTAAGCCCTCGAACCGCGGCGCACCGCCCGGCGCAATGCCGGTTTTTCGACAGAAACCCGCTAGGACGACAGCGGCACGCGCCCTAGCATCGCGCCATGACGCCCGCCCACGCCAGCGCCTGGACCACCGCCGAAACCATCGGCCGCTTCGCGCACGCCGAACCCGAGCGCGTGCTGCGCACGCAGGCCGGCGAGGTGGTGGGCGCGGTGTGGTCGCACCCGCCCACGCACACGCGCGTGCAGGGCCTGGACCACCACGCGCTCGCCCTGCACCTGTCGGGTTGCACGCTGGTGGAGAAGTGGGCCGACGGCCGCCTGGTGGGCCACCGCTCGCGCGTGGGCAGTGTGAGCCTGGTGCCCGCCGGGCGCGATTCGGAATGGCTCATTGGCGGCCACTGCCGCGTGGCACACGCCTACGTGCACCCGGTGGCGCTGGCCGAAGCCGCCGAGCGCCTGGAGCGCCGCTGGCCGCACGACGGGCTGGGCGACTTCTTCGCGCGGGAAGACGCGCAACTGGCGCGCCTGCTGCAATGGCTCGTGCACGAGGCGCTGCACGACCGGCTCGACCCCTTCGCGCAAGAGCAGTGGCAGGCCCTGCTGCTGGGGCATCTGGTGCGGCTCGGCACCGGGGCCGATGCCGGTGCGGGAGACCCCGATGCGCGCCGCCTGACCCTCACCGGCGCCACGCTGCGCCGGCTGTTCGCGCACGTGGACGACCACCTCGCCGGCGGCCTCACGCTGCGCGCGCTGGCCGCCATCGCCCACCTTTCGCCTGACCACTTCCTGCGCGCCTTCAAGCTCGCGGTGGGCCAGACGCCGCACCGCTACGTGCTCGACCGGCGCCTGGTGCGCGCCCAGGAATTGCTGGCGCGCAGCGAGCGCGCGGTGGCCGAGGTGGCGCGCGAGACGGGCTTTCGGGGTGCGAGCCATTTCTCGGCCGCGTTCCGGCGCCAGTACGGGCTCACGCCCAGCGCCTGGCGGGCGCAACGCCGGCGCTGAACCCGCGCCGGGCGTGCCCGCCGATTGAACCGAAACCGCGCCGGCCCCGACCCAGGGGAGCCGGCGGACATGGGGTTTGCCGGCATCCACCCGAACCGGAGACCGACATGAACCTCACCCCGACCCACGCCGCCGCCGCGGTGCTGCTGGCCGCCCTCATGACGCTGGGCGGTGCCGCCCACGCGCGTGGCGCCTCGGACACGCTGGCCCATTGCCCCTGGGGCGACCTCGGTTGCCGCAACCCGCCGCCCGCCACCGCGCTGAAAGGCCTCTCCGCCCAGCCCGCCCAGGCGCGCCTGGCCTGCGACCCGGACCTCTCGACGCCCGACGAGTGCTGGACGAACTGCAAGACCGAAGACGACATCACCATCTGCGACATCATCAAGCTCGACACCTTCTGGCCCGAAAGCCCGCGCCAGGGCGGCTTCAAGACGCGGTGAGCGAGGCCCCGCGCAACGCGGCGCGGGCCGGCTGCTTCAGATCGCGAAGATCTTGCCCGGGTTGAGGATGTTGTCCGGGTCGAGTGCGCGCTTGACGGTGCGCATCATGTCCACCGCGCCCGCGCCGGCTTCGTCGAGCAGGAAGCCCATCTTGTGCAGGCCCACGCCGTGCTCGCCGGTGCAGGTGCCTTCGAGCTGCAGCGCGCGCGTCACCAGCTTGACGTTGAGCTCCTCGGCCACGCGGCGCTCGTCCGCGTTGTCGGGGTCGATCAGGTAGCCGAAGTGGAAGTTGCCGTCGCCCACGTGGCCGACGAGGAAGTAGGGCAGGCCCGCCGCGTCGGCCTCGGCCACGGAGTCGAGCAGGCAGTCGGCCAGGCGGCTGATGGGCACGCAGGTGTCGGTGCTCACGGCGCGGCAGCCGGGCTTGCTCTGGATGGCCGCGAAATAGGCGTTGTGCCGCGCGGTCCACAGGCGCGTGCGCTCTTCGGGCGTCACGGCCCACTCGAACGCGTTGCCACCGAACTCGCTGGCGATCTCCTGCACCGTCTCGGCCTGTTCCTTCACGCTCGCGGGCGAGCCGTGGAACTCCATCAGCAGCATGTGTTCTTCGCGCAGGCCGAGCTTGCTGTGCGCGTTGACCATGCGCACGGTGTTGGCGTCGATCAGCTCGCAGCGCGCGATCGGCACGCCGAGCTGGATCACCTGGATCACGGTGCGCACCGCGGCCTCGATGGTCGGGAAGGAGCAGATCGCGGCCGAGATCGCCTCGGGCAACGGATAGAGCTTGAGCGTGACCTCGGTGATCACACCGAGCGTGCCCTCGCTGCCCACCATCAGGCGCGTGAGGTCGTAGCCCGCGCTGCTCTTTTTGGCGCGCGTGCCGGTGCGGATGACGTCGCCTTTGGCCGTGACCACCTCGAGCGCGAGCACGTTCTCGCGCATGGTGCCGTAGCGCACGGCGTTGGTGCCGCTGGCGCGCGTGGCCGCCATGCCGCCGAGGGACGCATCGGCGCCCGGGTCGATGGGGAAGAACAGGCCCTCGCTCTTCACGGCCTCGTTGAGCGCCTTGCGCGTCACGCCGGGCTGCACCGTCACCGTCAGGTCTTCGGCGTTGATGGCCAGCACCTGGTTCATGCGGCCCACGTCGATGCTGATGCCGCCCTGCACCGCAAGCAGGTGGCCTTCCAGCGAAGAGCCCACACCGAAAGGAATCACCGGCACCTTGTGCTGCGCGCACAGCGCCACGGCATCGGCCACGTCCTGCGTGCTTTCGGCGAAGACCACGGCGGCTGGCGGTGGCACCGTGAAGGTGGACTCGTCGCGCCCGTGTTGCTCGCGCACCGCGAGCGCCGTGGAGCACCGCGCACCGAAACGCGCCTGCAACGCAGCGAGGAATTCGGCGGGCACCGCGCGCTGATGAACCGTGGGCAGCAGGTGGGTGATGTCGGTGGGGGCGTTCATGGGCGGTCTCCGGCGCGCGTTCTGTGGAACGCGGCAGTTTACGCCCGGGGGCCCCGGGGCGGGGTCATTGGCGGGTCAGGCGCGCTGTGAGCGGGGGCAGGCCGGTGGCGGGTGCCGACAGCGCCACGGCGTGGGAAGAGGCGGCCCCCGCGCCGCGCGCGGGCAGGGTGGTCTGGGCCGCACCCAGGCCGCCCATCACCAGCGTCCAGGCGGCGATGAGCTGCACGCTGCGGTTCTCGAAGTTCGGGCGGGTGCGGGCTTTGTCGGGCGATCGTCGCATCGGGCGTGTTCCATCCGGGGCATTGAAAGAAACCGCATTCCAGCCCGACCGACGCCACAAGGCCAGCCTTTTTGCCCCGCGTTGCGGGCTTGACCTTCGCTTCACGCCGCTCACATTTGCCTGCCGATCGTTACCAGCCGCCCATCACTCACAATCGCGAATCGCTTGACAAGGAACACCATGGGCAACCGACTCACGCAGATCGCCACCCGCACCGGCGACGCGGGCACCACCGGGCTCGGCGACAACACGCGCGTCTCGAAAGACAGCCTGCGCGTGCACGCCATGGGCGATGTCGACGAACTCAACTCGCACATCGGCGTGCTGCTGTGCGAAGAACTGCCGGCCGGGGTGCGCGACTTGCTGGTGGAAATCCAGCACCAGCTCTTCAACCTCGGCGGCGAGCTGTCCATCCCCGGCTATCAACTGCTCAAGCCCGAGGCCGTGGCCGCGCTCGACGACGCGCTGGCCCACCACAACGCGCAACTGCCGCGGTTGCAGGAATTCATCCTGCCCGCGGGCAACCGCGCCGCCAGCCAGGCGCACGTGTGCCGCACCGTGGCGCGCCGCGCCGAGCGCGCGGTGGTGGCGCTGGGCGACGCCGAGGCGGTGAACGACGCGCCGCGCCAGTACCTCAACCGCCTCTCCGACCTGATGTTCGTGCTCGCGCGCGTGCTCAACCGCATGCACGGGGGCGACGACGTGTACTGGAAGAGCGAGCGCCTGCAGCAACAGGCCGGCGACGCACCCGAGGCCGACGCATGAAGCGCGCCGCGCCGGCCCTGTTGCTGGCGCTTGCCACCGCGGCGGCGGTGGCCGACACGCCGGCGCCCGGGCAGGTGGTGCTCTCCTGCGAAGCCGTCTACATGCCGGCGCGCAGCACCTGGGTGCGCGAGGTGCGCTTCTCGCTCGACGAACGCCGCATCCGCGGTGTGGAGATCGATGGCGTGCCGGTCTACACCTTCACCGTGTACGACACCCTGCTGCTCACGGCGCTGGACAACGAGCGCATCCAGCTCGACACCGCCACCCTCACCTGGCGCAGCGACTTCCGCGGGCAGGCCACATCGGAAGGCCGCTGCGAACGCCGCTGAGCCTCAGCGCGGCGCCAGGACGGACATCGTGATGCGCGAGACGCAGGTGAGCTCGCCCGCGTCGTTGCGCAGATCGATGTGCCACACCTGCGTGCTGCGGCCGATGTGCACCGGCCGCGTGACGCCCGTGACCCAGCCCTGCGTGGCGCCCTTGAGGTGGTTGGCGTTGATGTCCAGGCCGACCGCGCGGTGGCCGTCGGGGCAGCTGAAGGCCGCGCCGCAGGAGCCCAGCGTCTCGGCCAGTACCACGCTCACGCCGCCGTGCAGCAGGCCATAGGGTTGCCGGGTGCGCGTGTCCACCGGCACGCGCGCGGCGATGAAGTCGTCGCCCACCTCGGTGAACTCGATGCCCAGCTGCCGCACGGCGGTGTCGTCGTGCAGGCGGTGCAGGATTTCGCAGGAGATGGGGCGCGTCCAGATGCGTGCCATGCCGCTCAGGCCTTGCTGCCGCGGCTGAGCAGCCAGTACAGCAGGATGGCACCGAAGGTGGCGGTGCCGATGCCGCCCAGGCCGAAGGCGCCGAACTTGAGCGTGTACTCGCCCGTGCCCAGGATGATGGGGATGGCGGCCACCAGCAGGTTGCGGTTGTCCGAGAAGTCGACCTTGTTGTCGACCCAGATCTTGGCGCCCGCGATCGCGATCAGGCCGAACACCACGATGGACACACCGCCCATCACGGCCAGCGGAATGGTCTGGATGAGCGCGCCGAACTTGGGGCTGAAGCCGAGCACGATGGCGATCACCGCGGCCACCACGAACATGGCGGTGGAGTAGATCTTGGTCGCGGCCATCACGCCGATGTTCTCGGCGTAGGTGGTCACGCCGGTGCCGCCCGCGCCGCCGCTCACCACGGTGGCGATGCCGTCGCCGATGAAGGCCTTGCCCAGGTAGGGGTTGAGGTCGCGGCCCGTCATGGCGCTCACGGCCTTCACGTGGCCCAGGTTCTCGGCCACCAGGATGATCGCCACCGGCGCGATCAGCAGCATGGCCTGCGCGCTGAACACGGGCGCCGCAAAGCCGGGCATGCCGAACCAGGGCGCGGCGGCGATGCCGCTGAAATCGATCGGCTTGCCCAGCCCCAGGCCGTTGGTGAGGATGGCGTAGATCACGCTGGCCACGATCAGGCCGACCAGGATCAGCAGGCGCTGCACCATGCCGCGCGTGTACACGGCCACCAGGCCCACGCTCACGAAGGTGATGGCCTGCATCCAGGCGTCAAAACCCGTGGGCGCCATGTTCTTGATGGGAATCGCCGCGAGGTTCAGGCCGATCACGGCCACCACGGTGCCCGTGACGACCGGGGGCATCAGCCGCTCGACCCAGCCGGTGCCGATGGCCTGCACCACGATGCCGATGAGGATGTAGAGCACGCCGCAGGCAATGATGCCGCCCAGCGCCACGCCCAGGTTGGTGTTGGGCCCGCTGCCGGCGTAGCCGCTGGCCGCGATCACCACGCCGATGAAGGCGAAGCTCGAGCCCAGGTAGCTGGGCACCTTGCCGCCGGTGATGAAGAAAAAGATCAGGGTGCCGATGCCGCTCATGAGGATGGCGACGTTGGGGTCGAAGCCCATCAGCAGCGGGGCCAGCACGGTGGCGCCGAACATGGCGATCACGTGCTGCACGCCCATCACCGTGGTCTGGGGCCACGGCAGTCGTTCATCGGGGGCGATCACCCCGCCTTGCGCCAGGGTGTCGGCGCTTTTTTCCGTCCAGTTGAACAGGCCCATCTCGCTCGCTCCTACGTGGTTTGTGTGGCGGCGATTGTGCAAGCAAGTGGCGCACCGCACACACCCGCACGGGCGTCAGCCGGACAGCCGCTGGCCGGGGGTTTTCGGGTCGCTCAGCGCCGCGCGCAGGCCGGCCACGATGTAGCGCACCAGGTGCGGTGCGCCGGCCGGGTCGTGGGCGCGCACGCGGCCTTGCGAGAGCCGGGTGATGCGCTCGTCGCGCAGGTGCAGCCCGATGGCGCCGAGTGTGAACTGGCAGGCCCAGGCGAGCTCCGCGTGGCCCGCACCGGGCAGTGCCGCGTGCAGCGCGTCCATGAAGCGTTGCACCAGCGGTTCGAAGCCGTCGAGCAACGGGTGACCCGCTTCGGACGAGCCCAGCAGCAGCTCGCGCGCGAGCAGCCGCGCGTAGGCGGCGGTGTCGGGCTGCTGGCGCAGGTGCAGCAAGGGCAGCACGAAGGCCTCGACGATGCGGTGCAGGCCCTGCGGGTGCCGCGCCTGGCGGCGCGCGTCGTCCAGCGCGGCGGCGCGGTCGAGGTGCCAGTGCCGGTGGTGGACGAAGATGGCGCGGAAGAGATCGTGCTTGCGCCCGAAGTAGTAACCCACCAGGGCCAGCGGCACGTCGGCGGCCTCGGCGATCTGGCGCAGCGTGACCGCGTGGAAGCCGTGGTCGGCGAACAGGCGTTCGGCGGCCTGGAGGATGGCTTCCTGGCGGTCGTTGCGCAGCGGCGGTGCGGTCGTGTTCATGGCGTGGGCTCCTGCGGGGTGTCGGGTGGCGGGTGGTGGCGACCCGGGTGACAGACAGCACGGCCGGGCCCCGCTACGCTGGGTGCCCCCGACCTGTGCCACCACCATGCCCACGCCGCCCTGCATCCCCCAGATCCGCCGCTACACCGAATGGCTCGCGACCCACCGGGGCCTGCGTTTTGACGACTACCCCGCGCTGTGGCGCTGGTCGGTGACCGACCTGGAGGCCTTCTGGGGCAGCATCGGCGACTACTTTAGTTTGAACATCCAATCAGAAGGGGGGCGGGTATTGGCCGCCAACGCCATGCCCGGCACGCGGTGGTTTCCCGGCGGCCGCGCGAACTACGCGCGCCAGGTGCTCCGCCACGTCGGGCCCGCGCACGCGGCCGGCCTCCCGGCGCTGATCGCGCGCAACGAGAAAGGCCGCGCCACCGAGCTCGGCTGGCCCGAGCTGCAGCGCCAGGTGGCCGCGTTGGCCTTGCACCTGCAGGCACAGGGCGTGCGGCGCGGTGACCGCGTGGCGGCCTACCTGCCGAACATCCCCGAAACCGCGATCGCCTTTCTCGCCGTCGTGAGCATCGGGGCCGTGTGGAGCGTGTGCGCGCCCGACATGGGCACCAACGCCGTGCTCGACCGCTTCCGCCAGATCGAACCGGTGGCGCTGATCGCCTGCGACGGCGTGACCTACGGCCAGCGCGACATCGATCGCCTGGGCGTGGTGGCCGAGTTGCGCGCGGCCCTGCCCACGGTGCGCCATGTGGTGCTGCACACCAACCTGGCCGAGACACCCGAGGCGAAGGCCCGGGCGCTGGCGCAGGTTGCGCCGTGTGCGCACTTCGAGGCCGTGACGGCGCGCGACGATGCGGCGGTCGCCACCTTCGAGCCCGAGTGGCTGCCCTTCGACCACCCGCTGTGGATCGTCTATTCCAGCGGCACCACCGGCCTGCCCAAGCCCATCGTGCACGGCCACGGCGGCACGGTGCTGGTGGGCATGGCGCTCAAGATCCTGCACAACGACATCGGCTGTAGCTACGACCCCAACAACTTCGGCGAGCGCTACCACTGGTACAGCTCCACCGGCTGGGTGATGTGGAACGCGCAGGTCAGCGGCCTGCTCAACGGCACCACCTGCGTCATTTACGACGGCAACCCCGGCGGCTCGAAGGAGCGGCCCGACTGGACCACGCTGTGGCGCTTCGCGGCCGAGACCGGTGTCACCTTCTTCGGCGCCGGCGCGGCCTTCTACGCCAACTGCCTCAAGGCCGGGGTGGACCTTGCGCGCTGCGGCGATCTGTCGGCGGTGCGCGCGCTGGGCAGCACGGGATCGCCGCTGTCCGAGGACGCGCAGCGCTGGGGCACGCAGCAGTTCGCCGCCATCGCCGCGAACCCCGCGCAGCAGGACATCTGGTGGTGCAACATTTCAGGCGGCACCGACTTCGCGGGCGCCTTCATCGGCGGCCACCGCGAGCTGCCGCAGGTGCCCGGGCGCATGCAGTGCCGCCTGCTGGGCTGTGCCGTGGAATCGTGGAACGAGCAGGGCGAGCCGGTGACCGACGAGGTGGGTGAACTGGTGTGCGCCCAGCCCATCCCGTCGATGCCGCTGCACTTCGTGGGCGACCCCGACAACCAGCGGCTCATCGGCAGCTACTTCGACAGCTTCCCTCCCGGCCATGGCCGCCGGCCCGGTGGCGGCGACCTCGGCCCCGAAGCCGGTGCCGTCTGGCGCCATGGCGACTGGCTGCGCATCCTGCCCGACGGCTCGTGCGTGATCTACGGCCGCTCCGACGCCACCATCAACCGCCATGGCCTGCGCATGGGCACGAGCGAGATCTACAGCGCGGTGGAGGCGCTGCCCGAGGTGCTCGACTCCATGGTGGTGGACCTCGAGTACCTGGGCCGCGACAGCTGGATGCCGCTGTTCGTGGTGCTGCGCGAGGGCCACACGCTCGACGCCTCGCTTACCGAGCGCCTGCGCGGCGCGATCCGCAGCGCGCTGTCGCCGCGCTTCGTGCCCGATGCGATCTACCAGGTCGCCGAGATCCCGCGCACGCTCTCGGGCAAGAAGCAGGAGCTGCCGGTGAAGAAGCTCCTGCTGGGCCAGCCGATCGAGAAGGTGATCAACCGCGAGGCCATGGCCAACCCGGGCTGTCTGGACTGGTACGTGAACCTGGCGCGCGAACGCGCCACGGCTTAGTTCGCGACCGTGAAGCGCCGCCGCACGTGTTGCGGCTGTTCGATCTCGTCGGCAATGGCCGCGGCCAGGTCCGCCACCGAAATGCCCGCGGGCGCTTCGCCCGTGCCGGGCAGCAATTGATCGCCACCCACGCGGTACTTGCCCGTGCGCTCGCCCGGCGCCAGCGCGATCGGGGGCGACAGGAAGGTCCAGTCCAGCGCGGTGTCGCCGCGCAGGCGCGTGAGCAGATCGCGCGCCGCGAGCGCGCCCTGTTTCCATTCGGCCGGGAACTCGGGCGTGTCCACCAGCTGCAGGCCGGGCGCCACCTCCAGGCTGCCGGCGCCACCCACGGCCAGCAGGCGCTTCACGCCGGCCTGCTTCGTGCCCGCGAGGATGGCGTCGTAGCCTTTGCCGAACAGGGCGTGGATCTGCGGCTCCGTCCAGCCCGGGTTGTAGGCGCTCACCACGGCCTCGTGGCCCTTGACGGCCGCGGCCACTTGGGCGGCGTCGAGCGCGTCGGCGCGCACCACGCTCAGGCCGGCGCGGGCGGTGATTTTCTCGGGGTGGCGGGCCAGGGCGGTCACGGCGTGGCCGCGCGAAAGCAGCTCGTCGAGCACGGCGCTGCCGACGAAACCGGTGGCACCGATGAGGGCGATCTTCATGGCAAGACTCCAGTGGGTTGCGATGTCAGTCAGTGTCATGGCTTCACGAATTGCGCACCAGACGGCAAAATCGGCATTCATCTTGTAGCCAATCTAATGAGTGACGCCCAAAACCTGGCCGACAAACTGCGCCGCATGGCCTTGTTCGCCGAGATCGTGGACAGCGGCTCCATCAGCGCCGCGGCGCGGCGCCTGGGCAGCACGCCTTCGGCCGTGAGCCAGCAATTGCGGGCGCTCGAGCACTCGCTCGGCCTGGTGCTGCTGCACCGCTCCACCCGCCGCCTCACGCTCACCGAAGCGGGCGAGCGCTACCACCCGGCCTGCGCGGCCATGCTGGCCCAGGCCCGCAGCGCCGACCTGGCGCTGGAGCGCCTGCGCGACGAGCCCGAGGGCGAACTGCGCCTGGCCGCACCGATCGGTTTCGGCGAGCTGATCGCCAGCGCCCTGGAGCCGCTGCGCCGCCACGCGCGGCTGCAACTGCACCTGCTGCTCGACGACACGCCGATCGACCTGATCGCCGAGCGCGTGGACCTGGCCCTGCGCGTCGGCCGCTTCAGCGATTCCGCCCTGGTGGCGCGTCGCCTGGGCGAACTGCAGCGCGTGCTGTGCGCGTCGCCGCGCTACCTGGCCGAGCGCGGCTGGCCACGCCAGCCGGACGAACTCACGGGCCACGACTGGCTGGCCCTGCCGCCGCGCGGCGGGCCGGTGGAGACGCTGGCGTTCCAGGGCCCGCAAGGAGCGCGCACCGAGGTGCGCGTCGCGCCGCGCGTGCGGGCGTCGCAGGTGACTGTGCTGCAGGCCCTGGCGCTCGCGGGCTGGGGCCTGTACGTGGGCATGGTCGACGACGTGCGCGCCGCCATGGACGCCGGCCAACTGGTGCCCGTGCTGCCCGACTGGCACCTGGAGCCGGCGGCGGTGTTCGCCGTCACGCCGCGGCGCGACGAGCAGCCCGCCAAGGTGCGCCACGCGCTCGCGGCGCTGCAGGCGCACTTCGTCGCGCGCGGCGGCTGAAGCGCGCGGGCCGCGTCAGCGCCGGCTCACCAGCACGATGCCCGCGGCCACGCCCGCAAGCGCGATCATCAGCTTGAAGGTGAGCGGCTCGCCCAGCAGCAGCACCCCGAACACCAGCGCGAACACCGGCGTGAGGAAGGTGAAGGTGCTCATCTGCGTGGCGGGGTAGTGGCGCAGCATCCACATCCAGGTGAGGTAGCTGGCGAACGCGCCCACCACCGTCTGCAGCGCGATCGAGCCCCAGGCCTGGGCCGAGTAGGTGAAGCCCCAGGGCTCGCCGAGCGCGATCGAGACGACCGGCGCCACCACCGCGGTGACGGCCACCTGGTAGAAGAGCGTCTTCTCGGCGCTGGCCGTGGCCATGCGGCTGGCGCGGATGGTGAGCGTGGTGAGGCCCCACAGAATGCCCGCGGCCAGGCCCATCGCATCGCCGCGCCACTGGCCCGCCACCGGCGAGGCCTGGCGAAAGCCCTCGCTGAACGCGAGCGCCACCGCCGCGAACGCGATCACCAGGCCCACCCACTGGATGCGCCGCAGCGTTTCGCCCGGCACCACGCGTGGCAGCAGCAGCGCCACCACGAAGGGGCTGGTGTAGAGGAACACCGTGAGCCGCGACGCGCTGGTGAACTGCAGGCCCAGGTAGATGAACGCGAACTCGCCCGCGAACAGCAGGCCCGCAAGCAGGCCCGCACCGAGCGTGCCGTCGCGGTGGAACAGCGGCACGCCACGCGCCACGCACCACAACCACAGCAGCGCCGTGGCACCCCAGAAGCGCAGGGTGGCCTGCCACAGCGGCGGCACCTCGGCCACCGCCACCTTGATCAGGATCTGCTGGAAGCCCCAGAAGGCACAGCACACCACCAGCAACGTGATGGCGAGCGAATCGAGGTGGGGTCTGCGTTCGACGGACAGGGACATGGCCGGGATTCTCGGGCGCGCGCGCGGGCGCGTCTGTCGCGGGGGTTTGCCGCGGCGCAGCAGCGCGGCGCCGGTGTGCGGGGCTCAGCGCGGCTGAGCGAGCCGGCGCAGCTGGTTCTTCAGGCGCTCCACCGCAGCGGGCGACAGGTCGCCCAGCACCTGGGCTTCGTGGGCGCGCGCCTCGCGCAACAGCGGCGCCACCTTCTTCTGCCCGGCGGGCGTGATCGCCGCCAGCGTGCGGCGCTGGTCGGCCGGGTCGCCCTGCAGCGCCACCCAGCCCTGCGCCTGCAGGCGCTGCAGCAGCTTGGTCACGGTGGGTTGCTGGCTCAGCACCTCGTGCGCGAGCGCGCCCACGCTCATGGGCGATGCGCCGCTCAGCACCGCGAGCACACGCCAGTCGAGCGAACCCAGACCCGCCTTGCGCACCTGGGCGTCGAAATCCTTGAACAGCGCGTGGTTGGCCTGGCCGAGCAGGTAGCCGAGGTACTCGTCAACGAACCGTTCGCCCCGTTCGCTCACAGCGGGTGCTCGGCGTAGAAGCGCCCGCCGTGAAAGAGCAGGGGAGACGCGTGCGGGTTGTGCGTGCAGCGCTCGACCTCGCCGACGAAGATCACGTGGTCGCCCTCGACGTACTGGCTGCGGTTGAAGCACTCGAACACCGCGGCCGCGCCTTGCAGCAGCGGTGCGCCGTGGCCGCCTTCGGTGAAGGCCACGTCGGCCCAGCGGTCCACGCCGCGCGCGGCGAAGCGCTCGGCCAGGGCCTGCTGGTCGGCCGCGAGCACATTGATGGCGTAGTGCGAGCCGCTGCGGAACAGGGCCATCGAGCCCGCGTGGTGCGCCAGGCTCCAGAGCACCAGCGGCGGCGACAGCGACACCGAGTTGAACGAGTTGGCGGTCAGGCCCACCAGCGTGCCGTCGGGGGCGCGCGTGGTCACCACGGTCACGCCGGTGGCGAACATGCCCAGCGACGCGCGGAACTCGAGCGGCGAGAAATCGGGCGGGCGGGCCATGTGGCCGGCTTGACGGGCGGGAGACATGGGCGTCAATTTACATGAATTTTCATGAATAATGGGCGAAACACGAACCCGTCCCACCCCCAAAACGAGGAGACCCGATGCTGCAGGAGCGGATCGAACCCGCCTGGATCGACGCCTTCGACGCGCTGCTGCGCCGTTGCGGCCTGCAGTCCGGCGAGTCAGTGGCCATTCTGGCCGAGACACAGAGCCGCCCGGTGCTGGTGGCGCTCGCCCACCTGGCCGCCGCGCGCCTGGGTGGGCGTTGCTTCACGGTCACGCTGCCTTCCGTGTTCAGCGGTGATGCGCCGGTGCAACGCTCCACCGGCGCCAGCCCCGCGATCCAGCACCTGCAGCCGGTGATCGCCGCGCTCGCGGGCAGCCAGCTCGTGATCGATTGCACCGCCGAGGGCCTGATGCACGCCCCCGAGCTGCCCGCCATCCTGCAGGGCAACGGGCAGACGCAGCCGCGCGTGGTCTACGTGAGCAACGAACACCCCGAGGCGCTGATGCGCCTGCTGCCCGACGACGCCACCGAGGCGCGCGTGAAGGCGCACGTGAAGCGCCTGCGTGGCGCGAAACGCATGCACGTCGCGTCGGCCGCCGGCACCGATCTGCACATCGACCTGACCGGCGCCGTGGTGGGCGGCAACTGGGGCAGCACCACGCGCCCCGGCACGCTCACGCACTGGCCCGGCGGGCTGGTGCTCGGCTTCCCGGCGGCGGGCACGGTCAATGGCACGCTGGTGCTGGCCGAAGGCGACGTGAACCTCACCTTCAAGCGCTACATCGAGCGGCCGATCGCGCTCACCATCGAACGCGACGTGGTCACGCGCATCGATGGCAGCGGTGTCGACGCCGAGCTGCTGCGCAGCCACTACGCCGCCTGGGGCGAGCCCGAGGCCTACGCGGTGAGCCACGTGGGCTACGGCCTGAACGACAAGGCGCGCTGGGACAGCATGGCGCTCTACGACAAGCGCGACTTCAACGGCACCGAACTGCGCGCCTTCGCGGGCAACTTCCTCTACAGCACCGGCGCCAACGAGGTGGCGGGGCGCCACACGCGCGGGCACTTCGATTTCCCGCTGCGCGGCTGCACGGTGACGCTCGATGACGCGGCCGTGATCGACGCCGGCAAGGTGGTCGAATGAACGCGCTGCCCACGTTCACGGCGCTGGGCAGCGGCCCCACCGTGCTCATGCTGCATGGCATCGGTGGCGGCCACCTGGCCTTTGCGCCGCAGGTGGAAACGCTGGCGGGCGCGGGCTACCGCGCCGTCGCCTGGGACATGCCGGGCTACGGCCGCAGCGCGCCCATCGAGCCCTACACCTTCAAGGGCCTGGCGCAAAGCTGCGTCGACCTGATCGACGCGCTGCAATGCGAGAGCGTGGTGCTGGTGGGCCACAGCATGGGCGGCATGGTGGCGCAGGAGGTGATCGCGCGCCGGCCCGACAAGGTGAGCCGGCTCGTGCTCTCGGGCACCTCGCCGGCGTTCGGCAAGCGCACCGACGGCCGCAACGCCGAGGCCTGGGCACAGCAGTTCGTGGCACAACGCACCGCGCCGCTGGACGCCGGCAAGAGCATGGCCGACGTGGCGCAGGTGCTGGTGCCGCAGATGGCCGGCCCCGGTGCGCTGCCCGAGGGCCTGCGCCTGGCCGAGCACTGCATGGGCGGCGTGCCCGCGGCCACCTACCGGCGCGCGCTCGACTGCCTCGTCACCTTCGATCGACAGGCCGCGCTGGCCCACATCCGCGTGCCCACCTTGCTCATCGCCGGCGAGTTCGATCGCGTGGCCTCGCCCGCGGTGATGAAGCGCATGGCCGAGGCGATTCCGGCCGCGCGCTACGCCGAACTCAAAGGCATCGGCCACCTCACCAACCTCGAAGCGCCGGAAGACTTCGACGGCCTGCTGCTCGGCTTCCTGGCCGAGCCCGCGCCGGCGCCCGCGAACGACCTGCATTGAATGCACGGAAAGAAGGAGACACCATGAACCGCGACCCGCTCTCCACCGGACTGGACTTCACCCCCGCCGTGGGCGACATGGCCTTCACGCCGTTGCAGCGTGAGCTGCTCACCGTGGCCAACCGCCTGGGCCGCGAGAAGTTCGCGCCGCGCGCCGCGCAGTGGGACCGCGAGGCCAGCTTCCCTTTCGCCAACTACGACGACCTGCGCGAGGCCGGCTTCCTGAAGCTGTGTGTGCCGAAGGACCATGGCGGCCTGGGCGCCGACTACCCCACGTACATGATGGTCGCGGCCGAGATCGGGCGCTTCTGCGGCGCCACCGCGCTCACCTGGAACATGCACATCTGCAGCACCATGTGGACGGGCGTGCTCGCCGACGGCATCGCCATGACCGATGCACAACGCGCGGAGCACGTGGCGCGGCGCGAGCTGCATTTCCAGCGCATCGTGAACGACGGTGCGCTCTACGCCCAGCCGTTCAGCGAAGGCTCGGCTGCTGCGGCGGGCCGCGCACCTTTCGGCACCACGGCGAGAAAAGTGGAAGGCGGCTGGCTCATCAACGGCCGCAAGATCTTCGCCAGCCTCTCGGGCGCGGCCGATTACTACGGCATCCTCTGCACCGAAGACGTGGACGGCAAGGACCCGGACCCGCGCGACACGCTCTACATCAGCGTGCCGGCCACCAGCGCCGGCCTCACCATCAGCGGCGAGTGGGACCCGCTGGGCATGCGCGGCACGGTCAGCCGCAACCTCACGTTCAAGGACGTGTTCGTGAGCGACGCCGAACAGCTCATGCCGCGCGGCATCTACTTCACGGGCGCGCAGACCTGGCCCGCCATGTTCTTCACGCTCGCGCCCACGTACCTCGGCCTGGCCAACGCCGCCTACGACTTCACCGTGCAGTACCTGCGCGGCGAGGTGCCGGGCGAGCCGCCTGTGAAGCGCCGTCAGTACCCCACCAAGCAGATCGCGGTGGCGCAGATGCGCATTCAACTGGAGGCGATGAAGAGCCTGTTCGTGCGCGCCATCGGCGAAGCGCGGCCCAACCCGGGCAAGGACGAAAAGCTGCGCCTCTACGCCGCGCACCACACCGTGATGGAAGGCGCCAACGACATCGCGCGGCTGGCCATCCGCACCTGCGGTGGCCAGAGCATGATGAAACACCTGCCGCTGGAGCGCATGTACCGCGACAGCCGTTGCGGCTCGCTCATGCTGCCCTGGACGGCCGAGCTCATCGTCGACCGCATGGGGCGCGAAACGCTTTACGAGCCGGGCGAGAAAGACGCCTGAGGTTTGCCCAGGCGCGGGGCACGCGCCGCGTCGAACCCGTGGAAACCGAACGCCATCGCGGGCCGTTCACCACCGATGAGTTCGGCCATGGCCTTGCCCGACCCCGCGCCGTGCGTCCAGCCCAGCGTGCCGTGGCCGGCGTTGATCCACAGGCCCTTCACCGGCAGGCGGCCGATCAGCGGGATGTTGGTCGGCGTCGCGGGGCGCAGGCCGGTCCAGAAGTGTGGGTTGCCGCCCTCGGCCGCCAGGCGCGTGTCGGCCACGCCGGGGAACACCTCCTCGATGCGCTGCACCAGCATCTCGCAGCGCTTCTGCGCCAGCGGCGTGTCCAGCGCCAGGTCGTAGCCGCCGAGCTCGATGGTGCCGGCCACGCGCAGTTGATTGCCCAGGCGCGAGATCGCGATCTTGCGGCTGTCGTCGATCATGCTCACGGACGGCGCGCGTTCGGGCTGGAGCAACGGCAGCGTGGCGCTGTAGCCCTTGCCGGGGTAGATGGGCACGCGCACGCCGATCTTCGCGAGCAGCGGCGTGGTGTAGGAGCCGCAGGCCACCACGGTGGCGTCGGCCTTGAGCGCGCTGAGGATGCCCGTGTCGCGGTTGCGCACACGCACCGCGCCCACGGCACCGCCCGCCACGTCGATGCCCTCGATGTCGTGGCCGAACAGCATCTGCGCGCCGCGCGCGGCACACAGCGCGGCGAGTTGCTGCGTGAACACGCGCGCGTCGCCCGATTCGTCGGTTTCGGTGAAGGTGCCGCCCACGATGCGGTCGGCGAACGCCGACAGCGCGGGCTCGATGCGCAACAGCTCTTCGCGCGACACCACACGGCGTTTCACGCCGAAGCGCGCCATCAGGTCGGCCGCACCGGCCGCGCCCTCGAAGGATTGCTGGTCGACGTAGTAGTGCGCGATGCCGCGCTCCAGCCGCTGGTATTCGATGCCGGTCTCGCGCACCACGTCTTTCAGCGCGGCGTGGCTGTAGGAGCCGAGGGCCACCAGCTGCGCCACGTTGCGCTCGAAGGCCGCGTCGTTGCACTGCGCCAGGAACTGCAGGCCCCAGCGCCATTGCGCCGGGTCCATCTGCGGGCGAAACAGCAGCGGCGAGGTGGGCGAGAACATCCACTTCAGCGCTTTCAGCGGCGCCTCGCGGTTGGCCCACGGCTCGCAATAGCTCACCGAGATCTGCGCGGCGTTGGCGAAGCTGGTTTCCAGCGCCGCGTCGCGCTGGCGCTCCACCAGCGTGACCTCGTGGCCGCGTTGCAGCAGGTGCCAGGCGGTGCTCACGCCGATGATGCCGGCGCCCAGAACGGTGACTTTCATGTCGGTCTCCCACCGCGGTGCGCGGCGATGCCGTCAGTGTCGGGAAATCACCGGGTCAGGTGAAGCGGGATTCAAGCAAAATCCGGTTCATCAGTTTTGCTGATGGAGCGTCCACCATGTCCACCTTCGATCCCGACGCCCTGGAGTGCCTGGCCGCCATCGTGGAAGAGGGTGGCTTCGAGCGCGCTGCGCAGCGCCTGTCGATCACGCAGTCGGCCGTGTCGCAGCGCCTGCGCGCGCTGGAGGCGCAGGTGGGCACGGTGCTCATCGTGCGCAGCCGGCCCCTGAAGCCCACGCCGGCGGGGCAACTCATGCTCAAGCACGCCAAGATGATGCGGCTGCTGCGCGCCGACCTCGAGAAGGACCTGAAAGAACTCGCCCCGAGCAGCACCGCCACGGGCCGGGGCGAGGAGCGCATCTCGGTGGCCATCAACGCCGACAGCATCGCCACCTGGGCGCTGCCCGCGCTCGACGAACTGGCGCGCGCCGGCCTGCCGGTGGAAATCATCGCGGACGACCAGGAGTTCACGCACGAGTGGCTGCGCGAGGGCCAGGTGCTGGGTTGCGTCACCTCGCTGGGCCAGGCGCTGCGCGGCTGCCGCATGGAGCCGCTGGGCGTGATGGACTACGTGCTGGTCGCGCAGCCCGGCTTCGCGCGTGAACACTGCCCGCGTGGCCTGAACACGCAGAACTTCCACCGGTTGCCCTTCATCGCCTTCAACCGCAAGGACCACCTCCAGCACGCCTTCGTGGAGCAGGCCTTCGGGCTCGCGCGCGTGGTGCTCAAGCAGCGCTTCGTGCCGTCGAGCGAGGGCCAGGTGCGCGCGGCGCTGGCGGGCTGGGGGGTGAGCGTGGTGCCGCACCTGCTGGTGCGCGCGCTGATCGAGCGCGGCGATCTGGTTGACCTGGCACCGCGTCAGCGCCTGGGTGTGGCGCTGCACTGGCATTGCTGGAACCTCAGCTCCGACGTGCTCGACGCGTTGAGCACCGCGTTGCGCGCCGCCGCGGCGCAAAGCCTGCGCGCCCCGGCCTGAAAACCTGTTGGTTTCACTGGAAACCAACAGGTTGCTTTGTCGACGCTGCCGTCTGCCTGCGGCAGAATCGCGGCTGCCCATGTCCAGCACCGCCATCGCCCCCCCCAAGCGCAGCTTTCGCGAGCGCATGCACCTCGCCCGGGAAGACGCCATCGTCTCTGCCGTGAACCGCCTGCTTGCCGAGAAGGGCTTCGACGCCATGACGGTGGACGAGGTGGCGGCCGAGGTGGGCATCGCCAAGGCAAGCCTCTACAAGCACTTTCCGAGCAAGGAAGACCTGGCCGCCGCCGCCATGGTGCGCGTGATGGACCGCGCGCGCGCCATGCTCGACACGCTGCAGGCCGATGCCTCGGCGCGGCCGATCGACCAGCTCAAGGCCACCGCGCGCTGGACCATGGAGGTGCAGCTCGATGGCGAGATGCCTTCGCTGCCCAGCGAAAACTCGTCGCTGCGCGCCACGTTGATCAACAACAAGGCCTATATGGATGGCCTCATGGACGTGAGCGAGCGGCTGGGCGCCTGGATCACCGCCGCCCAGGCCGACGGCAGCCTGAGCACCGCGCTGCCGCCGATCGCGGTGCTCTACACGATGTACGCGCGCGCCTGCGATCCGGTGCTGGGCTTCCTCAAGGGCGCCGAGCTCTACACCCGCGAACAGATCGTCGAGATGGTGCTCACCACCTGCTTCGACGGCCTGCGCGCGCGGCCCTGACGCACCCGAAAAAACGAAGCCGCCCGAAGGCGGCTTGCGGCGCGGCGTGTGACGCGATCAGCGCACGATGAGCACGGGCGACTTGCTCTGCGCCAGCACCTTGGTGGCCACCGAGCCGAGCACCAGGTTGCCCAGCGCGCCATGGCCGTGCGAGCCCATGATCACGAGGTCGAACTTGCCGGCGTTGGCCGTCTTGGCGATGGTCTCGCCCGCCGCGCCCACCTTGTGCAGCACCTTGGGCGCGATGCCGTGGCGCTGCAGGAACTTGCTCACCGGCCCGGTGACCTTGCTGGCCTCGTCCTCGTAGTACTTGTCGGCCACCTCGGCACCCACGGCAGCGCGCGCCCGCGGGGGCAGCGGCGATTGCACGGAGATCGCGGTGTACTCGTTGTCCCCGCCGAACAGCTCGTCGTGCGTCGTCAGGTAGCCGAGCATTTTCTTGGTGTAGGCGCTGCCATCGACAGCCAGCAGGATCTTCATCGGGTTCTCCTTGGGACGAAACGGAGCGGCCAGTGTAGGGGTCCATGTGCCGCGCCGGTTTGATCCCGCTCAAGCCGGTGCGATTTCAACGGTGCACAGCGGATCAAACGCGGCCTGCTCCTGTTTGTCGTGATAGCCCAGCGGGTTGGCCTTGATCCGGCAGCGGCCCACGCGCAGGTCGGTGGGGCAATGCAGGTGCCCGTGCAGCCAGAGGTCGGCCTGCGGCAGCAGGTCGTCCAGCGCGTTGCAGAAGCCGGCGGTGCCGGGCGTGAGGCCGTAGCGCGGGTCGGCGCTGTGCAGCGTGGGGGCGAAGTGCGTGACGACGACGGTGGGTCCGTCGAAGGCTTGCGCGAGCGCTTCGCGCAGCCAGGCCTGGCATTGCAGGCCGAGCTCGCGCATGGCCGCCGCGTCGAACAGCGTGCCGTGGCGCGTGCTGCCCATGCTGCGCAGGTAGTGGTTGGCGGCGCGGTAGGCCTTCTCGCGCTGCAGCAGCGGGTCGGTGCCGGGCGGGCGGATGGCGTCGTAGTCGCTCCACAGGGTGGTGCCCACGAAGCGCACGCCGCGCCAGACCCAGGTCTCGCGCTCCAGCCAGTGCAACCCCAGGCGCTCGCACGTGGCGCGCAGGCTGGTGTGCGTTTCGTCGACGTCGAGCGCGTCGTACTCGTGGTTGCCGGGCACGAACAGCACCGGCACCGGCCAGTCGGCGAAACGGCGCAGCGCCCAGTCGGGCTCGGGCATGGCGCTGCCGTCGCGGCGGCGCTGGTAGGAGCCCACGTCGCCGGCGAGCACCAGCAGGTCGGCCCCGGGGGCGGGCCGGGGAACGAAGTCGCGGTTGGCTTCGATGTGCAGGTCGCTCAGCAGCTGGATCTTCATGGGGCGATTGTCGTGTGGCGCCCGTCACGCGCCGACGGCGGCGGCCTCACCCAGCGCGCTGCGCGCCGCCCGCGCGATGGCTTCGCGCAGCCAGCGGTGCGCTTCGTCGTGCTGGCGCTGGCGGTGCCACAGGCTGTCCACATGCACATCGGGCACGGCCAGGGGCAGCTCGGTGGTGGCGAGCTCGTCCTCCATGCCGGTCGCGGACAGGAAGTGGCGTGGCAGCACGGTGAGCAGGTCGGTGGTGGTCACCACGCGGCCGGCGGTGAAGAACTGGTTGACGGTCAGCACCACGCGGCGGATGCGCGAGCGAGCGGTCAGGGCTTCGTCGACGAAACCGAAGGGCCGGCCCGAGAAGCTCACGAGCAGGTGGCGCGCGGCGCAGTACTCGTCCAGCGTCAGCGCGCGGCCCGCCAACGGGTGACCGCGGCGCATCACCACCACGTAGTGGCCGTCGTACAGCCGCTGGAAGGCGAATCGCGGCACTTCGTCCTGCTGCTGCGCGGCGCCGAGCTCGGCGATCACCGCCGGGAAGTGACCAATGGCGACGTCGACCGTGCCGCTTTCCAGCAGCGCGCGGGGGTCGCGGGTGGTGAGCGGCAGCACGCGCAGGTTCACCCCCGGCGCCTCGGCCTCGCAGATGTTGATCAGGCTGGGCACCAGCTTGGCGCCGGTGGCGTCGGCCATGGCGAGGTGAAAGGTGTTGTTCGCGGACGCCGGTGCGAACTCCCCCGGTGACAGCGCCCCGCGCAACAGGCCCAGCGCCTCGCGCACCGCAGGCCACAAGGCCTCGGCCGCGGGTGTGGGCTGTACGCCGAAACCCGCGCGGCGCACCAGCTCGTCGCCCAGCAACTCCCGCAGGCGGCGCAAGGCGTTGCTCACCGCGGGCTGGGTCATGGCCAGGTTGTGGGCCGCCCGCGTGAGGTTGCGCTCGGCCATCACCTCGTCGAAGACCCGCAGCAGGTTCAGGTCGAGTGTGCGGAAGTTGGGCGCATTCATCATGGATGTGAATGGTATCCATCATCAAAATAAAGTGGCGAGATACTGGGGTAAACCCTATATTTGCCCCATCCACCCCACCGGGTGTTTCTTCCAGGAGTTGCCATGAGCACCACCCTCTCCGCCCCGCTGTCACCTGTTGCTGTTTCCTCCGCCGCGGCCAAGGCCGTTACCGCTTCGCCCGAAGGCGCCCGTCGCCTGAGCGCCCTGCTGCTCGCCGCCGTGCTCGCCACGCTGGTCGTGATCGCCGACCAGGTGATCGACACCTGGGCCGATGGCCACCTGATGCTGGCCTGGGTGAGCCTGTGGGCGCTGGTGTTCGCCGGCCTTGCCCTGTTTGCCGACAGCGCCCGCCGCATGGTCCGCCGCGTGGTGGCCGCGCTTGACGACTGGTCGCGTTCGCTGGCCGAAGCCCGCGCCGAAATGCGCCTGTGGGAAATGGCCCGCCAGGACCCGCGCCTGATGAGCGAGCTGGTGGCCGCGCGCAACCGCGCCGAGGTCGAGACCGTCGCCGTCGCCCAGGACTTCAGCGAAGCGCTGGCGCCGATGGGCCTGCCCGAAACCGCCAAGCCCGACACGGGCAGCTACTGGGAGCGCCTGGCCGCCAGCCGCGCCCGCTACGCCCGCGTGCACTTCATCTGAGCCGCAGCGCCCAGCAAAAAGCCACCCCGCGGGGTGGCTTTTTTTGGCCCGGGCCGGGGGGTCAGGCCGCCAGGCGCTGCTCGATGCGGGCCTTGGTTTCCTGCAGCTCGCGCGGCAGGTGGTAGGCGAGTTGCTGGAACAGCTCGGCGTGCAGTTGCAGCTCCTGCACCCAGGCCGCCTTGTCGATGGCGGTGACGGTGGCGTACTGCTCGCGGGAGAAGTCCAGGCCGCTCCAGTGGATGTCTTCGTAGCGCGGGCTCGTGCCGAACGCGTGCTCCACGCCCTGGCCCTTGTTCTCGATGCGGTCGATCATCCACTTGAGCACGCGCATGTTCTCGCCGAAGCCGGGCCAGACGAACTTGCCGTTCTCGTCCTTGCGGAACCAGTTGACGCAGAAGATGCCGGGCAGTTTGGCGCCGGTGCCCTGCAGCTTGCTGCCCAGGTTCAGCCAGTGCTGGAAGTAGTCGCTCATGTTGTAGCCCGTGAAGGGCAGCATGGCGAACGGGTCGCGGCGCACCACGCCCTGCGCACCAAAGGCGGCGGCGGTGGTTTCCGAGCCCATGGTGGCGGCCATGTAGACGCCTTCGGTCCAGTTGCGCGCCTCGGTCACGAGCGGCACCGTGGTGCTGCGGCGGCCACCGAAGATGAACGCATCGATCGCCACGCCCCGGGGGTCGTCCCAGGCCGCGTCCAACGCGGGGTTGTTCGTGGCGGCCACGGTGAAGCGCGCGTTCGGGTGGGCGGCCTTGGCGCCCGTTTCCTTGCCGATCTGCGGCGTCCAGTCCTTGCCTTGCCAGTCGATGGCGTGCGCGGGTGCCTCGCCCATGCCCTCCCACCACACGTCGCCGTCGTCGGTGAGCGCCACGTTCGTGAAGATCACGTCGCGGGTCAGGCTGGCCATGCAGTTGGGGTTGGTGGCCGTGTTGGTGCCCGGGGCCACGCCGAAGTAGCCGGCCTCGGGGTTGATGGCGTACAGGCGGCCGTCGGCGCCGGGCTTGATCCAGGCGATGTCGTCACCGATGGTGGTGACCTGCCAGCCCTCGAAGCCCTTGGGCGGGATCAGCATCGCGAAGTTCGTCTTGCCACAGGCGCTGGGGAAGGCCGCGGCCACGTGGTACTTCTTGCCCTCGGGGTTGGTCACGCCCAGGATCAGCATGTGCTCGGCCAGCCAGCCCTGGTCGCGGCCCATGTTGCTCGCGATGCGCAGCGCAAAGCACTTCTTGCCCAGCAGCGCGTTGCCGCCGTAGCCCGAGCCGTAGCTCCAGATCTCGCGCGTCTCGGGGTAGTGGACGATGTACTTGAGCGTGGGGTTGCAGGGCCACGGGGTCTTGTCGGTCTCGCCGGCCTGCAGCGGCGCGCCCACGGTGTGCACGCAGGGCACGAAGTCGCCGTCGGTGCCGAGCACGTCGAACACGGCCTTGCCCATGCGCGTCATGAGCTTCATGTTCACGGCCACGTAGGCGCTGTCGGAGAGCTCCACGCCGATGTGGGCGATGGGGCTGCCCAGCGGGCCCATGCTGAACGGCACCACGTACATGGTGCGGCCGCGCATGCAGCCGTCGAACAGCGGCTGCAGGGTGGCGCGCATCTCGGCCGGGGCTTTCCAGTTGTTGGTCGGGCCGGCGTCTTCGGGGCGTTCGCTGCAGATGAAGGTGCGGTCTTCCACGCGCGCCACGTCCGACGGGTCGGAGCAGGCGAGGTAGCTGTTGGCGCGCTTGGCGGGGTTCAGTCGCTTGAAGGTGCCGGCGTCCACGAGTTGCTGGCACAGCCGGTCGTACTCGGCGTCGCTGCCGTCACACCAGACGATGTGATCGGGCTTGCACAGCGCGGCCATGTCGGCCACCCAGGCGATCAGTCGCGCGTGCTTGACGTAGGCGGGTGTGTTGAGGGTGAGACCCTGCATCACGGGTGAGTTCATCGGACAGACTCCAGAGGTTGAAAACCAGTGGCGGCTCCAGACGCCGACAGCCGCGGAAGCGGCTGTCTCGGGGGTTGTCTGGTGCGGCGAATTCGGGTCGGTCGGCGCATGCAAGCGTGCGCGTAGCGACAACGGGCTGATTTTAGGTTTCAGCCTTCCGGGTTACACCCCGGTTACATGCAAAACCCGCATGGCGTGATGCAGTCAACACCTTGAGCTTGTCAGACAAGCAAACGAAAGACCACAAGAAAAAAGCCGAAAACCCCGCAAGGGTCTTCGGCTTCGGTGCGAGTTACCGCCGGAATCAGGCCATGAAGACGGCGATGAAGGCCAGCAGGAACATCAGCACGCCGCCGGCCACGGGCAGCACGATGGGCATCAGCGGGACGATGGACTCGACCACGTCTTCGGTGTGCTCGGGGGTGTGGTGCTCGTGGTGGGCCATGGCTGCTCCGGTGCGGTGACGTCGAAAAGCCGCGATTTTAGGGCAAGCGGCGCGGGCCGCCGCTCACAGCAGCGCGTAGGTGGTGGTGGCGCGGCAGGCGCTCTTGCCGTCATTGGCGCCCCGGATGTCGATTTCGCCGAAGGCCAGGCTCTTGCCGGCGCGGATCACGCGCGCCTCGATCAGTGCGTCCTGCCCCGACAGCGGCTTGAGGAAGCTCGTGTTCATCTGCACCGTGGTGCAGGGGCGGAATTCGCCGAAGTGGCGGATCAGCGCCAGCACCATGGCCGTGTCGGCCGCGGCCATCATGGCCTGGCCGCACAGCATGCCGCCCACGCGGCTGAGCTGGTCGGACTGCGGCAGGCGCAGCGTGACGGCACCTTCGGCGCTGGTTTCGACGACGAGGCCCAGGGCCTGGACCCAGGGGGCGAAGTACTCGGGCAGGGCGGCTTGTAGTCGGTTGTTGTCCATGAACGGTTCCTGTGGCGTGCTTCACTCTTGAGCCGCATAGTTTGCCCTCGCAACGGCGGAAAGCCGCCACGCGAGGGCCAGTCGCCTTATCCTCGTCCCGTTGACACATGGATCACAGCGCCCGGCCACCACCGGAATCGGCGGGCGAGGGCCATTTGCCCCAGGCGGAGCGGGCGGGCGGCGGCGAGACAAACAAACCACACCAATGGCGATGGGGCTGCAAACGGATGCAGTGCGGTCGGCGGGGCCCGATGGGCCCGGCCTTGCCGTGGCTGCGCGACCACGCCCCACCGCGCGGCGGCTGTTGATCCTGGCGTCGCTGCCCGCGTTGCGCAACGCGCAAGGCCAGTGGTTGCTGCCGGCCAAATTCGTCAGTGGCTTGAAGACCTACGCCCGGCACTGGCCCGGGCCGGTGGTGGTGGGCCTGCAGGCGGGCGACCAGCCGACCGCCGATCTCGACAACCGGTTCTGGTCGCCCGGCGAACTGCCGTTCGAGCTTCACACCGTCAGCTTCCCCGAGCTGGCCGGGCGGGGCAGCCCCTTGCTGGAGGGTGCGGTGGTCATGGTCACGCTCAACCACCTGCTGTACGGGCTGGGCCGGCGCTGCCTGGAGCAGGGCGCGGCCCTGGTGGTCAATACCGAGCTGTCCCTGTCCACCCAGCTGCAGATCGCCCGGGCCACGCATGGCTGGGGGCTGCGTCTGATCAAGAGCGCGGTCTGGCTGTTGCTCAACCACCGCCGCGCGGTGCGGGAGATCCGCTCCGCCCAGGGTCTGCAGTGCAACGGCACACCCACCTTCGACACGCTGGCCCGCCACAGCCCCTCGCCGCTGCTGTATTTCGACAACCGCACGACATGGGATCGCTGCGCCAGCGCCGCCGACCTCGATGCGCGCTTTGCGGCGCTGTCCAGCCGCCGGCGCCTGCGCTTGCTGTTCTCCGGCCGCTTGCACCCCATCAAGGGGGTGCAGGGGCTGGTGCCTCTGGCCAGCCTGCTGCGTGCGCAGGGCACGCCGTTCGAGTTGTGGATCGCGGGTGACGGCCCCTTGCGGGCATCGATGCAGGCCGGGATCGTCGAGCAAGGCCTGCAGGACCAGGTGCGCCTGCTCGGCACGCTGGATTTCGAGCGCGACATCCAGCCCATGCTGCGCGAGGAGATCGATCTGTTCGTCTGCCCGCACCTGCAGGGCGACCCTTCCTGCACGTACCTCGAAACCTTGTGCGCCGGGGTCCCCATCGTGGGTTACCCCAACGAAGCCTGGCGCGGCCTGCATCGCCTGTCGTCGGCCGGGCGCCTGTGCGCCTCGGCGCGGCCGGAGGCGATGGCGCGCGAGATCGGGGCGCTGGCCGGCGACACGGCCGCGCTGAGGCAACTGGCCGACCGCGCCCTGGCCTTTGCCACGCAACACGTGTTCGACGCCGAGTTCTCCCGGCGCATCAACCACCTCAAACAGCTCGGCAACCTGCAGGACGCCCCGACATGACGGCGCTGAACGACGCGAAGGCCTGGGTGGCGTGGCTGGACCGTTGCGGCGTCGAGCGCGTGGTCGTGATCTCGCCCCACCTGGACGACGCGGTGTTCTCCATGGCCGGCCTGCTCGGCGCCGCCAGCCACCGCACCGAGGTCATCACCCTGGTCACCGCGGCGCGGCCAGGGCCGGCGTCCGACTGGGCCCGCGCAACGGGCTTTGCCGACAACGAGGCCGAGTACGCCGCTCGCCGACAGGAAGACGTGACCGCCATGGCGCGCCTGGGGTGCCGTTACCGGCACGAGGGCCTGTCGTCGGGCGACCTGATCGCGGTGCAGGCCCGGGAGGTGGCCCGCGCCCTCGATGGGGAGCGGCCGGGCGGCCTTGGCCGCACGTTGGTGCTGTTGCCGGCGGGGGCGGGGGGGCCGCCGCCGCGGTCGCTGCTCGGGCGCCTGGTGCGGCGGGGCTTGCGGCGCCCCGTCGGGGCCTTGCCCCATGGCGATCACGTGCAGACGCGCGATCACTTCTGGCACGCCCTGGCGGGCAGCCGCGCCCGCGTCGGCTTCTACGCCGAACTACCGTACGCCTGGGCGCAGGGCAACGGGCAACTGCAGCGGCACCTGCACGCGGCCCTGGGCTGCCGCACCGAGCGGGTGGAGCACCGCCCCGACGTCGACGCGAAGCGACAACTCGTCGAGCTGTACCGATCCCAGGTGCTGCCGATCATGGGCTCACCGGCCTATTGCCGGCGTGTGCTCTCGCGCCCCGAATGCCTCTGCGTGGCCGAACTGCCGGCCGGTTGATCACTGGTGGTGGGCGACGAAGCCGGCCGCGTTGAGCGTGTCGATCACCTGCTGCACGTGCGCGTGCCCGCGGGTCTGCAGCACGAGCTCGATCTCCACGTTCTGCGCCGCCAGCAGCGTGAAGGCGCGCTGGTGGTGCACCTCGTCGATGTTGGCGCCCGCTTCGGCCACAAGGGCGGTGATGCGCGCCAGGTTGCCCGGCACATCGCGCGAATTCACGGCGATGCGCGCCAGCCGCCCGGCGCGCACCATGCCGCGCTCGATGATGGAGGCCAGCAGCATCGGGTCGATGTTGCCGCCGCACAGCACCAGGCCCACGCGCCGGCCGGCAAAACGTTTCGGGTGCTTGAGCAATGCCGCCAGCCCGGCCGCGCCCGCGCCTTCCACCAGCGTCTTCTCGATCTCCAGCAGCATCACGATCGCCTGCTCGATGTCGCCTTCGTCGACCAGCAGCAGGTCGTCGACCCGCTCGCGCACGATGGGTACGTTGACATCGCCGGGCGTGCCCACGGCAATGCCTTCGGCGATGGTGCTGCTGCCCTGGGGGTGGTGCGTGCCCTTGATGGCGTTCACCATGGCCGGGAAACGCTCGGTCTGCACGCCCACCACCTCGATGCCGGGCTTGAGTGCCTTGGCCACCGTGGCCATGCCGGCGATCAGCCCGCCACCACCAACGGCGATCACCAGCGTGTCCAGGTCGGGCACGTCGGCCAGCATCTCCAGCGCCACCGTGCCCTGGCCGGCCACGATCGCCTCGTCGTCGTACGGGTGCACGAACACCAGGCCCTGCTGCGCGGCCAGCGCGCGCGCGTGGGCACGGGCTTCGTCCAGCGTGTCGCCGTGCAGCACCACCTCGGCACCGAAACCGCGCGTGCGCTCCACCTTCACGCCGGGCGTGAAGCGTGGCATCACGATGACGGCGCGCAGGCCCAGGCGCTGCGCGTGGTAGGCCACGCCCTGGGCGTGGTTGCCCGCGCTCATGGCGATGACGCCGCGCGCGCGCTCCTCGGGCGTGAGCTGCGCCAGCTTGTTGCAAGCGCCGCGCTCCTTGAAGGACGCGGTGTATTGCAGGTTCTCGAACTTCAGGAACACCTGGCAACCGGTGAGCTGCGAGAGCGTGCGCGATTCCACGCACGGCGTGCGCAGGAGGTGGCCGTCGAGCCGGGCGGCGGCGGCGTGGATGTCGTCGATCTGGACCATGGGGCGATTGTGGCGCGGCCTTCGTGGAAAAAGCCCGAGAACGCCCGTCATCACACACTTCCATCGGGCATCAAGCTGCGTTATGGTGCGCCGCACAGGGGCCTTGACAGCGTTGCGCCCCGTCGCGCTGCAGCGTCCCCCTGGAGGTCTGCACATGAGCAAACGGCTTTCGTCACCGAGCCCCACGGCCCGCACGACCGAGGCGCGCGCTGTCGGCGTGGGTGAGGGGCGGCTGCACGTGCCGCACGGGCTGCGCCAGGCGCCCGTGCTCGACCTCATGTGTTCGCACTTCGTGCTCACCCTGGCCGCGCGCCAGGGTCCGCGCTTCAACGTGCGGCGCGATCTCAACACCCTGCTGTCGCTCGCCGGCCGGCACCTCGTGTGGCCGCACACCGTGCTGCAGCGCCTGCGCGAATTCCTGCAGCGCCGCTGCAAGGACAACGAACTCTGGGCCGGCCACGACAAGCTGGCCACCGGCGCCTTCATGGACCGCTACGGCGTCTGGCGCGGCCCGTACGAGGAAGGCACGCTGTTCTTCTACCTCGACGAATACGCCAAGGAAGCGCCGAAAGATCTGCTCTCGGTGCTGGCCGTCACCGGCGAATGGCTGAGTCAGGCGCTCAAGAAACAGAGCACGCTGGTGGAAAAGAACATCGACGCGCTGGCCGAGCTGCTGCAGCTCAACCGCGCCGAGCGCGCGCTGCTGCTCTACGGCACGCTCGCGCGTTACCAGCGCGACCTGCGCTCCATCCTCGTCGAGTTCAAGGTGAACAACGCGCCCGAGGCCTACGCCGCCATCGCCGACGTGGCGGGCGTGAAAGCCAGCGAGGTGGGCGAGGCCTTGCGCGTGGGCTCGCGCCTGGAGCGCATCGGCATGGTGGAGAACCTGATCTCCGAGCACAACATCACCGACCTGGCCGACCTCATGAAGGTCAGCGAGAAGCTGCCGCCGGTGCTGATGCGCGAGTACCGCTCGCAGAGCGAGTTGATGGCGGTGTTCACGCGCCCGGCCGCGAAATCCACGCTCGTGCCCGCCGATTTCGACTACGTGGCCGACGACGTTCGCCTGCTCAGCGGCCTGCTGCGCGAGGCCGTGGCGCGCAAGGAGGCGGGCGTCAACGTGCTGCTCTACGGCCCGCCCGGCACCGGCAAGACGGAACTGGCGCGCGTGGTGGCGCAGGCCGCGGGCCTGGCGCTGTTCGAGGTGGAGTACGCCGACCGCGACGGCAACGCGCTGTCGGGCCGCGACCGCTACCGCTCGCTGCAGATCGCGCAGGTCTTCCTCAAGGGCACGGCGCAGTCGGCGCTGCTGTTCGACGAAGTGGAGGACGTGTTTCCGCCGATTTCCAGCGAGGCCGCGCACTTCATGGCGCGCGCCGAGCAGGTGCCTGCGCCGCACAGCCATTCGGTCAGCGGCAAGGCCTGGGTGAACCAGGTGCTCGAATCGAACGCCGTGCCCACGGTCTGGATCACCAACCGCATCGAGCAGATCGACCCGGCGTTCCGCCGCCGCTTCGCGTACCACCTCGAACTCAAAAGCCCGCCGCCCGGCGCGCGCGAGCAACTGGTGCGCAAGACGCTCGACGGCGTGGCCGTGAGCGAGACGCTGATCGGTCGGCTGACCGAACGCAAAGGGCTCACGCCGGCGCAGATCCGCACCGCGGTGCGCTTTGCGCAACTGGCCGCCGCGCCGGTGCGCCCGGCCGGCCGCAAAGGGGCCCGCGCCGCTGCCGCCTCGGCGCCGCTGCTCGACGACCTCATCGAACGCCAGCTGCTGCACGCCGACCGCGCGCTCGGCCGCGCGCCCGATGTGCTGCAGCGCCCCAGCGTCACGCAGTACAGCCTGGACATGCTCAACGTGGATTCGCGCCATCCGATCCCGCGCATCATCGACGCGCTCAAGGCGCGCGGCCACGGCTGCCTGTGCTTCCACGGCGCGCCGGGCACCGGCAAGACGGCGCTGGCCGAGCACATCGCGCAGCAACTCGGCCGCTCGCTCATGATCCGCCGCGCCAGCGACCTGGTGAGCAAGTTCGTGGGCGAAACCGAGCAGCAGATGGCCGCCATGTTCCGCGAGGCCGAGGCCGAGCGCGCCGTGCTGCTGCTCGACGAGGCCGACAGCTTCCTGCAGGACCGCCGTGGCGCGCAGCGCACCTACGAGGTCACCGAAGTCAACGAGATGCTGCAAGGCATGGAGCGCTTCGCGGGGATCTTCGTCTGCACCACCAACCTGATGGACAGCATCGATCAGGCCGCGCTGCGCCGCTTCACCTTCAAGATCCGTTTCCGCCCGCTCACGCGCGCGCAGCGCGAGACCATGTTCGTCGTCGAAGCCCTGGGTGGCGACGCGGCGCGGTTCGACGACGCGGTGCGCAAACGCCTGGCCGCGCTGGAGCAGCTCTGCCCCGGCGACTTCGCCGCCGTCAAGCGCCAGGCCGAGATCCTGGGCGCCACGATGGACCCGCTGGAGTTCCTCGACCAGCTCGAGGCCGAGCACCGCATCAAGCCGGAGGTGCGCGAGGCGCGCGGCATGGGCTTCGTGCACTGACACCCGTTCGCCCATGAAAAAGGCCACCCGAGGGTGGCCTTTTGTGTCTGTGCGACAGGGCGGTTTCAGTGCAGCAGGGCCATGGGCTTGCTGGGCAGCGAGTCGGCGTCGTAGTCGGGGTGGTTGTCCACGAAGAAGCGCAGCTTGGCGTCGAGACGGCTCACGCGGCGGTTGGCTTCGCCTTCGTGGTGGTGCTTGGAGATGAGGTTGAACAGCTTGCCGCGCAGGAACCAGAGGTCGCGGGGCGTGCGGCAGCTCATCAGCGCGGCGTGCAGACGCGAGCGCAGCGGGTCCTGGATGTCGGCCATGGCCGCGTGGAACTCATCGACCACGTAGTCGAGTTCAAGAACCTGGGTGTCGTGGTAGCTGGGCGCCTTGCGCTTGCCAAGCCAATTCAATCTAAAAAACATTGCCGCGCTCCGTGCAGTCGAATCGTGTTGTGGTGGGGACGTCCCTGTGGTTGAAACATCGGCAGGCACCCCCTGGTGCTTGAGCGGTTCGCGCTGCCGGACGGGCGGTTCCCGACGGGCGGTTTTCGGTGTCCATCAGAGGTGCTCTCCGGAAGGGTGGGTGGGCTGAAAACAGGGAGAAAAGCACTACCCGGGTGTTCCGTGCCGTGGGGGTGGGCCCCGCGGCCGGGTCAGGTAGCCGATGACGTGATGGTGCGCGCCGGGGGGCGCCAGGAACATTGGGAGGCCTTGCACCACCGTGTGGTGAATGCCTGCATGGCCCGCTACCGGTGGGCGCTCACCACCCGCAGCACCGCTTCGCCATAGGCGGCGCGCTTTTTCTCGCCGATGCCGCTGATCCCGTCCAGCTCCGACACCTCGGCGGGCCGGCGCTGGGCGATCGCGCGCAGCGTGGCGTCGTGAAAGATCACGTAGGCCGGCAGGTTGTGCTCTTTGGCCACCTGCGCGCGCCAGGCCTTGAGCGCTTCCAGGCATTCGCGCTCGGCCAGCGACAGCGGCGCGCCGTCCTCGCCGGCCGGGGGGCGGGCCCGGCTGGAGCGCGAGCGGGTGGGCGCTCGCTCCGCCTGGATGCGAAGCCGCACGCCGGCCTCGCCCTTCAGGATGGCGCGCGCGCCATCGGCCAGGTGCAGGGTGTTGTAGGGCGCATCGGCCACGCGCACCGCCTCCACCGCAATGAGCTGGCGCAGCAGCGCGCGCCACTGCGTTTCGCTCCAGTCGGCGCCGATGCCGAAGGTGCTGAGCTGTTCGTGGCCGTTGGCCAGCACCTTCTCGGAGGACTTGCCGCGCAGGATGTCCATGATGTGCCCGGCGCCGTAGCCGTGGCCGCTGGCCTGCTGCACGCGGTAGATGCACGAGAGCATCTTGCGAGCGGGCTCGGTGGCGTCGAACAGCTCGGGCGGGTTCAGGCAGTTGTCGCAGTTGCCGCAGGCGTGGCTGTCTTCGCCGAAGTACTTCAGCAGCCGCACGCGGCGGCAGTCCGACGCTTCCGCCAGCGCCAGCAGCGCGTCGAGCTTGCCGCGCAGCACCTGCTTGAACTCGTCGGGCGCGGGGCTGTCGTCGATCATGCGGCGCTGGTTCACCACGTCCTGCAGGCCGTAGGCCATCCAGGCGTTGGCGGGCTCGCCGTCGCGGCCCGCGCGGCCGGTTTCCTGGTAGTAGCCCTCGATGTTCTTGGGCATGTCCAGGTGCGCCACGAAGCGCACGTCGGGCTTGTCGATGCCCATGCCGAAGGCGATGGTGGCGACCATGATCAGACCCTCTTCGCGCAGGAAGCGGTCCTGGTGCTGCTGGCGCACGGCGGCGTCGAGCCCTGCGTGGTAGGGCAGGGCCTTCAGGCCGGCCTGCTGCAGCATCTCGGCCACCTCTTCCACGCGCCGGCGCGACTGGCAGTACACGACGCCCGCGTCGTGCCCGCCCGTGCCCATGTGCTCGTCGCGGATGAAGCGCAGCAACTGCTGGGTCGCGTCCTTCTTCTCCACCAGCATGTAGCGGATGTTGGGTCGGTCGAAGCTGCTGACGAAGGTGCGCGCCGCTTGCAGCTGCAGGCGTTCCACGATGTCGGCGCGCGTGAGCGCGTCGGCCGTGGCCGTGAGGGCGATGCGCGGCACGCCCGCGAAACGCTCGGGCAGCACCGCGAGCTCGCGGTACTCGGGGCGGAAGTCGTGGCCCCACTGGCTCACGCAGTGCGCCTCGTCGATCGCGAACAGCGCCAGGCGGCCTTGCCCGTGCAGGCTCTCCAGCATGGCCTGGCAGCGCGGCGTGAGCAGCCGCTCGGGCGCCACGTAGAGCAGGGTGAGGTCGCCGCGGCGCAGTTGCTGCTCGATGCGCTGCGCGTCGTCGAGCGAGAGGCTGCTGTTGAGGTAGGCCGCGCTCACGCCGGCTTCGCTGAGCGCGCCCACCTGGTCGTGCATGAGCGCGATCAGCGGCGAGACCACCACCGTCACGCCCCGCCCCCCGCGCTCGCGCACGATGGCCGGCACCTGGTAGCACAACGATTTGCCGCCCCCGGTGGGCATGAGCACCAGCGCGTCGCCGCCCTCGCTCACGTGCGTGACGATCTGCGCCTGCGGGCCGCGGAAGGCCTCGTAGCCGAAGACCGACTGCAGCACCGAGACGCAGGCCTCCAGCGTCTCGCTGCCGTCGGCGACGTCGATCACATCTGTTCCCACGGCAGACCGTCGTGGCGCCAGCCGTTGAGCGTGGAGCGCCGGAACTGGTCGTTGAGTTCGCCTTCGAAGCCGTGGAGCACGTGCGCCACGTCGGTGAAGCCCGCGGCCTCCAGCGCCTTGCCGGCGTCCAGCGTGCGTTTGCCGCTGCGGCAGATCAGCAGCACCGGGCGTGCCTTGTCGCCGGCCTCGTTGGCCACGGCCTGCGCGAAGCGCGCCGGCTCGGGCGTGAGGTCGGGGTATTCGTACCAGGGAATGTTCTCCACGCCGGGCGGGCGGCCCACGTAGAGCGACTCGATCTCCATGCGCACGTCCACGAACAGTGGCGGCTCCTGGCCCTGCGCGGCGCGGCGCGCGGTTTCGGCCTGGAGCCAGGCCCAGGCTTCCGTGGGGGACAGGTGCTTCATGGGCGCGTATTGTCGGCGATGCCCCGGCCCGCCTCCCCGTGGGGGCAGGGGCCGCTCCCTACAATCCCGCGATGGACACGAAGCCCTACACCCGCGCCCAGGCCCTGCCGGCCATCCTCGATCAACGCATCGCGATCCTCGACGGGGCGATGGGCACCATGATCCAGCGCTTCAAGCTCGACGAGGCGAACTACCGCGGTGAGCGCTTCAAGGACTTCCCCAAGGACGTCAAGGGCAACAACGAGCTGCTCAGCCTCACCCGGCCCGACGTGATCCGCGACATCCACGAGGGCTACCTCGCCGCCGGGGCCGACCTGATCGAGACCAACACATTCGGCGCCACCACCATCGCGCAGGCCGACTACGACATGGCCCACCTCGCGCGCGAAATGAACCTCGAATCGGCCCGCCTGGCGCGCGCCGCCTGCGACAAGTTCAGCACGCCCGACAAACCCCGCTACGTGGCCGGCGCCCTCGGCCCCACGCCCAAGACGGCCAGCATCAGCCCCGACGTGAACGACGCCGGGGCGCGCAACGTCACGTTCGAGGAACTGCGCGCGGCCTACCGCGAACAGGTCGAGGCGCTGATGGAAGGCGGTGCCGACGTGCTGCTGGTCGAGACCATCTTCGACACCCTCAACGCCAAGGCCGCGCTGTTCGCGATCGACGAGGTCTTCCAGGCCACCGGCGAGCGCCTGCCGCTGATCATCAGCGGCACCGTCACCGACGCCTCGGGCCGCATCCTCAGCGGCCAGACCGTGAGCGCCTTCTGGGCCAGCGTGCGCCACCTGCAGCCACTGGCCGTGGGCCTGAACTGCGCGCTCGGTGCCGCGCTCATGCGCCCCTACATCCAGGAGCTCGCCAAGGTCGCGGGCGACACCTTCATCAGCTGCTACCCCAACGCCGGCCTGCCCAACCCCATGAGCGACACCGGCTTCGACGAGACGCCCGAGGTCACCAGCCGGCTGCTGCACGAGTTCGCGGCCGAGGGCCTGGTCAACATCGTGGGCGGCTGCTGCGGCACCACGCCCGACCACATCGCCGCCATCGGCCGCGCGGTGCAGCCGCTGGCGCCGCGCCACCGCGCGGGCTTCTACGCCGAAGCGGCCTGACCCGCGGCCCAATACCCGACGCCGCGCCGGGAAATTCCCGGCTCACCGACAATCGCGCTTCCCTTCAAGGGGAGTAATCGGCCTGCCACCCCGCGTTCAGCGAGGCCTCGGCAGCGCGGCGTTCTCGTCAATTCGCGGCTCGAAAGGCCGCCGGGAACGCCCAGGCCACCCACGGTGGCCCGCGACCAGACCTTGGGGTGTTCGTCAACACCAAACCGAGGTCTTTCATGGAAAGCATTGCCCCCCTGTGGCTGTGGGTGGTCTTCGTCGCGTTCGTCGTGGCCGCCCTGTTCGTCGATTTCGTCCTGCTCAAGAAGCAGGGTGCCCAGACCGTGAGCGTGAAGGAAGCGCTCAACTGGTCGCTCGTGTGGATCGGACTGAGCTTCGTCTTCAACGCCCTGTTCTGGTGGGCCGTGAAGGACACGACCGGCTCGACCGCGATCGCCAACGAGAAATCGCTCGAATTCCTCACCGGCTACCTGATCGAAAAGAGCCTGGCGGTCGACAACATCTTTGTCTTCCTGATGATCTTCAGCTACTTCGCGGTGCCGGCCGAGTACCAGAAGCGCGTGCTCATGATCGGCATCCTCGGCGCCATCGTGCTGCGCACGGTGATGATCCTGGTGGGCGGCTGGCTGCTCATGCAGTTCCACTGGGTGCTCTATGTGTTCGGTGGTTTCCTGGTGCTCACCGGCATCAAGATGTGGTGGGCCGCGGGCAAGGAGCCGCACCTGGAGGACAACCCCGCGCTCAAGCTGTTGCGCCGCCTCATGCCGGTGAGCCAGCGCTACGACGGCGAGACGTTCTTCACCGTGGAAAACGGCAAGCGCATCGCCACGCCGCTGCTCATGGTGATCGCGCTCGTCGGCGTCACCGACGTGATCTTCGCGGTCGACTCCATCCCCGCGATCTTCGCCATCACGCGCGACCCGTTCATCGTGCTGACCAGCAACGTGTTCGCCATCCTGGGCCTGCGCGCCATGTTCTTCCTTCTGCAGGCGGTGGCCGGCAAGTTCCACCTGCTCAACTACGGGCTGGCGGTCATCCTGGTCTTCATCGGCACCAAGATGATGCTGATCGACATCTTCAAGATCCCGGTGGCCGTGTCGCTGGGCGTGGTGGTGGGCATCCTGGCCATCACCATGGTCTGGAGCGCGAAGACCGCGCCGAACACCTGACCCGGTGCCCGGCGTTCACTGGGGGTACGCGCGCGTGACGAGGATGCGGATCGTGAGGTCCACCGCGGAGAGCGAGACCGTGCGGCCTTCGGTGGTGATCGGCTCGCTGGGCACCTGTCCTTGCCACGAGGCCACCTGATCGGGGTTGTGGCGCAGCTGGAACCAGGCCTTGCCCGTGGCATCCAGGATCATCAGGAACGCCGGGCCGCCCACCAGCTTCGTGCGCGTCAGCGCCACGTCGCTGCCCGCGCCCAGGCTCGCACCCAGCGGCATGGGCACGCTCACCCAGCCGCTCCAGTGGCCATTGGGCACCCGCAGCACTTGCTGCAGCTGCGGTGCGCCACCGCCCGCGGGCGGCGTGATGGCCAGCACATTGGTGTTGCCGTCTTCGCCGGCGGCGATGGCCAGCGCCTGTGTGTTCATGCCTTGCGAGCCCGGCACCGCACCAAAGGGTGACCAACTGCCGTCGGACCAGCGCACGCGGTGGTACAGGCTGCCATCGGCCAGCCCGTTGGCGATCACCTGGGCGTTGCCGGCCGAGGTGGCGGAACTGGCGTTGATGGTGATGGCCACATCGCGCGCGGCGAAGCTGGCCGCGCCCGAGGCCCCGTCGAGCCGGGCAAAGCCCGACCAGTTGCCACCGGGGTACTGCATGGCGTGGTAGAGCGCGTCGTCGTCCGCCCGGACGATCACCACCTGGAAGCTGCCGTTGCCGGCCGCGGCCACGGCGATCTTTTTGGCGCGGATGCCCGCCGGGTCGCCCGCGCCACCGCTGGACAGGCCGGGCACGACGCCGAAGGCGCCCCATTCGGGATCGCCCCCGGCCGGTTTGTTCTTGAGCGAGCGGGCGTAGACGCGCCCGTCGGGCCCCACGGCCAGGGCCTGGGCGAGCACACCGGCGGCCCTGGCGGGGTCGGGTGAGGCGGCGATGACGCACTGATCGGCGTAGAAGTCCACGTCGCCCGCCAGCACGCCGCCGCCGCCCTTCGGGGTGGTGGCGTGGCAGTTCCTGGGGACGCGGGCCCAATCCGTGTCCATCGCGACCACCGGCCACGTGTAGGTGACCGGGCCTGTGCGTGCGCGGGTCGTCAGCAACAACGGCGCGGTGTTCGAACCGAAACCGCCGCCCAGCTGCGTGCCGTCCGGCGACACGACGACCCGCTCCGATGGCGTGTTCGTCGGGAGGGCGTGATCGTCGGTGCCATCCGCACCGATCTCCATCAGCCGCTTCGACAGCGCTGCGTAGGTGCTGTAGACGATGGATTTGCCGTCGGGTGCCCACGAAGGGGTGTAGGCGTTGTCTTTCAGCTCGCGTGCGTTCGGGGTGGCGAGCTGCTCGACCCGCAGGACCTGGTTCCAATCGCTGTAGGCGATGGTGTTGGCCGCGGGCGCCCACTCGAAGCTGTACTGCGCGATGCTCGCCGTCAGTTGCTGCAACAGGTTTTTGTCCGTGCCATCGGGGCGCATGGTCCACAACGATTTCGCCCCGTTGGAGGGCGGCGTCTCGGCGACGTAGGCGAGCCGGGATCCATCGGGCAACCAGGTCACGGCGTAGGTGTTGGCACCGGTGGTCAACTGGGTGGGGTGGTTGCCGTTGATGTCCATGATGTAGACATCCTTCCCCCGGTTGAGCTGGCCTTTCAGAAAGGCGATCTTCCTGCCGTTGGGCGATACCCGGGGCGAGAAGCCGTCGGCCAGCGTGGTGATCGCACCGCTACCGGGCAACACCTTGCCGATGGTGCGCGGCACCCCGGATGTGAACACGATGGGGCCGTTTTCGCCGGGGTAGGTGGCGTGGGCCGGGGCCAGGCCCACGAGAAGGCCCAGCACCGCCAGCGCGAGACGAACCGGGTGTGCGGTGGATGCAGATGCCGTGGCGGCAGGGAGAGTCGACATGAAGGCCTCCGGGGTGAAAGAGTCGCGCACCTTATCGGCGCGTTCCTCCGTCCGCGATACCGCCGTGTCACTAGATCGCGTGTGCAGCCCGCGCACCAACTTGGCACAGGCGTTGCTAGCGCCTGTGCCATGCAGCACCTCGATCTCCCCAGCCTGGTCAGCACCGCGGTGGCCCCGTCCACCGCGGCCTGGCGCGACCCGCTGGGCCTGCTGCTGGCCAGCACCGGCGAGGGGGTGTTCGGTGTCGACCTCGACGGGTTGTGCGTGTTCATCAACCACGCCGGCGCGCGCATGATCGGCCACGAACCGCACGAGCTGCTGGGCTGCAACATGCACGAGCTCACGCACCACTCGCACGCCGACGGTGCGCACTACCCGGTGGAAGACTGCCCGATCTTCAACGCCTTCCGCCAGGGCGAGCCCTGCCGCATCGACACCGAGGTGTTCTGGCGCCGCGATGGCAGCGCCTTCCCGGTCGAGTACAGCAGCCACCCCATCGTCGACGGCGGCCAGGTGCGCGGCGCGGTGGTCACCTTCATCGACATCACCGAACGCCGGCGCGCGGCCGATGCGCTGCGCGCCGCCAAGAGCGAGCTGGAGCAACGCGTGCGCGAGCGCACCCACGCGCTGGAGACCGCGCTGCACCAGGTGCGCGAACTCGCCGCGCGCAGCGAGGCCGTGCGCGAGGAAGAGCGCACGCGCATCGCGCGCGAGGTGCACGACGAACTCGGCAGCCTGCTGGTGGCGCTGAAGATGGACGTGAACTGGATGGACAAGCGCTTGTCGGAACAGGCGCAGCGCCGCCCCGACGAGGCCGAGGGCATGCGCGAGCGCATGCGCTGCAAGTGCCAGAACATGAGCCGGCTGATCGAGAACGCGGTCGACAACGTCGGCCGCATCATCACCGACCTGCGCCCCAGCATCCTTGACCACCAGGGCCTGTGGGCCGCGCTGGAATGGCAGGCGCAGGAGTTCGTGGCCAGCGCCGAGCTCGCGCTCGACTGGGACATGGCCGTGGACGACGCCCCCGAGCCGGCCGAACCGCTGGCCATGGCGGTGTTCCGCATCTTTCAGGAAATGCTCTCCAACGTGGGCCGCCACGCGCGTGCCCGTCGGATCGCCGTGCGCATCCGTCACCAGAGCGGCCTGCTGCACCTGTCCTTGCAGGACGATGGCGTCGGTGCGTCCCCGCAGGCCTTCGAGGCCGCCAACGCGTACGGTGTGATGGGCATGCGCGAACGCGCGCGGCACTTCGGGGGCGACATCCGGATTCACAGCAGCCCGGGCCGGGGAACGCACATGGCGCTCACGGTGGCCCTGGAGACGACATGAACAGCCAATTCAGCGAGGCCAGCCGCTTTGACCTGCTGGCCGACACCATCCGCGTGCTCATCGGCGACGACCACCGCATCGTGCGCGAAGGCCTCAAGCAGATCCTGGCCGACGCGCCCGACGTGAGCGTGGTGGCCGAAGCGCAGAGCGGCGACGAGGTGCTGGCGCAGGTGCGCGCACTCGGCGGGCACGACGGCATCGACCTGGTGCTGCTCGACGTGGCCATGCCCGGGCTGGACGGGCTGGATGTGCTGCAACGCCTGCGCAAGGAGCACCCGCACCTGCCGGTGCTCATGCTCAGCACCTACCCCGAGAAACAGTACGCGGTGCGCTGCATCCGCCTGGGCGCCTGCGGCTACCTCAACAAGAGCGCCGACCCCGACGACATGCTGCTGGCCGTGCGCAAGTGCGCGGGCGGCGGCCGCTACCTCACGCCCGCCACGGCCGAGGCGCTGGCCGCGGCCGTGGGCGGTGGCGCGAACGCGCAGGCCGGGCCCGAGGCCCTGTCGCACCGCGAGCACCAGGTCTATCGCCTGCTCACGCAGGGGCTCACCGTGAGCGAAATTGGTGCGCAACTGCACCTGGCCCCCAACACGGTGAGCACCTACCGCGCGCGCATCCTGGAAAAGACCGGCGCCAAGAACGACGTCGAGCTCGCGCTGTACGCCGAAAGACACCGTTCGGGGGCCTGAGCGCCTGCGTTTGTAGGGCTGGCCCTACAAGACATCGAAGCGGCGCCCACGAATTCACGCACCGGCCCGCCGCGGCACCGCATCTGGCCCGGCGCTTGCAAACCGCAGCGCATCTCCAACTCACGAGGTGCGCCATGTCCGAATTCTTCGACCCGTACAACGCCGACAAGCCCCTGATGCTCAAGTGCAGCTGCGGGCGCGACCACACCGTGGCCGAGCACCAGGCCGAGGACGCCGCCGCCGCGCAGGCGGCCACCACCCTGCGTGAACGCAGCGAAAGCAGCGAGTTCGAGGCCTACAACCGCGAGTTCATCGAGGCCACGCTGGTCAAGTCGCTGTTCCCGCAGGAGCCGGTGCGCCGCGCCTTCCTCAAGGCCGTGGGCAAGCGCACGGCCATGGCGGCGATCGCCAGCGTGCTGCCCATGGCCAGCCTGCAGGCCATGGCGCAGGAGAAAGGCAAGCTCGAGAAGACGGACCTGAAGATCGGCTTCATCCCGATCACCTGCGCCACGCCGCTGATCATGGCCCACCCCCTGGGCTTCTACAAACGCGAAGGCCTCAACGTCGAGGTCATCAAGACCGCGGGCTGGGCGCTGATCCGCGACAAGATGATCAACAAGGAGTACGACGCCACGCACTTCCTATCGCCCATGCCGTTGGCCATCTCGCTCGGCGTTGGCTCCAACGCCACGCCCATGAACGTGGCCACCATCCAGAACACCAACGGCCAGGCGATCACGCTGCACGTCAAGCACAAGGACAAGCGCGACCCCAAGATCTGGAAGGGCTTCCGGTTCGCCGTGCCCTTCGAGTTCTCGATGCACAACTTCCTGCTGCGCTACTACGTGGCCGAACACGGGCTCAACCCCGACACCGACATCCAGATCCGCGTCGTGCCGCCGCCCGAGATGGTGGCCAACCTGCGCGCCGGCAACATCGACGGCTTCCTCGGCCCCGATCCGTTCAACCAGCGCGCGGTGTTCGACGAGGTGGGCTTCATCCACGTGCTCACCAAGGACCTGTGGAACGGCCACCCCTGCTGTGCCTTCGGCACCAGCAGCGAGTTCATCCGCCAGAACCCCAACACCTTCGCGGCGCTGTACCGCTCGGTGCTCACGGCCGCGGCCATGGCGCGCCAGGCCAAGAACCGCGAGCTCATCGCCAAGGTGATCGCGCCGCAGGCCTACCTGAACCAGCCCGAGGCGGTGATCGCGCAGGTGCTCACCGGCCGCTTCGCCGACGGCCTGGGCAAGATCCAGAACGTGCCCGAGCGCGCCGACTTCGACCCGATGCCGTGGCAGAGCATGGCGGTGTGGATGCTCACGCAGATGCAGCGCTGGGGCTACATCAAGGGCGACGTGAACTACAACCAGATCGCCGAGCGCGTGTTCCTCATCACCGACGCGCGCAAGCACATGAAGGACCTGGGCATGGAGTTCAAGGCCGGCCCGGGCTACGAGAAGCACACCATCATGGGCAAGGTGTTCGACCCGGCCAAGCCGGCCGAGTACCTCAAGAGCTTCGCGATCAGCAAGGCGGCGTGAGGCCATGAAACGCCTCAACCTGAACCTGCGGGCGGCGCTGGTCTCCCTGCTGCTGCTGTTCGTCTTCATCGGCGCCTGGCAGCTCAGCACCACCGGGCCCAGCGTGGGCGGTTCCTCGGCCGGCATGACGGCCGAGGAGATCGAGTACGCGAAGATGATGGGCAAGGACCCGGGTGCCACCAAGAGCAGCGGTTTCCCGCCGCCGCTGGAGGTGGCGAAGACGAGCTGGGGCCACCTGGCCGACCCGTTCTACGACAACGGGCCCAACGACAAGGGCATCGGCATCCAGCTCGCGCACTCGCTCATGCGCGTGGGCCTGGGCTTCTTCCTGGCCATGCTGGTGGCGATCCCGCTGGGCTTTCTCATCGGCATGTCGCCGCTCATGCAGAAAGCCTTCAACCCCTTCGTGCAGGTGTTGAAGCCCATCAGCCCGCTGGCCTGGATGCCGCTGGCTCTCTACACGCTCAAAGACAGCAACGTCAGCGGCATCTTCGTGATCTTCATCTGCTCCATCTGGCCGATGCTGATCAACACCGCCTTCGGTGTCGCCTCCGTCAAGCGCGACTGGCTCAACGTGGCCGCCACGCTGGAGGTGAACCCGTTGCGCAAGGCCTTCCTGGTGATCCTGCCCGCGGCCGCGCCCACCATCCTCACCGGCATGCGCATCAGCATGGGCATCGCCTGGCTGGTCATCGTCGCGGCCGAGATGCTCGTGGGCGGCACCGGCATCGGCTACTTCGTGTGGAACGAGTGGAACAACCTCTCGCTCACCAACGTGATCTTCGCGGTGCTGATGATCGGTGTCGTCGGCATGCTGCTCGACCTGATGTTCGCGCAGCTGCAGAAGGCGGTGACCTATGTGGAGTGATTCCCGCCAACACGGCGCCCCTGCGGCGGTGCCGGCAAAGAAAGACGCGCCCATGAGTGCCAGCCCCCGCGATTTCCTGCAGGTCGAACAGCTGGGCAAGGCCTACCAGGCCGACAAGCCCGTGTTTGCCGACGTGAACTTCGGCATCGCCAAAGGCGAGTTCGTCTGCATCATCGGCCACAGCGGTTGCGGCAAGACCACCATCCTCAACGTGCTCGCGGGGCTCGACACCGCGAGTGCCGGCCACGCCTTCATGGACGGCCGCGAGATCGCCGGCCCCAGCCTGGAGCGCGGCGTGGTGTTCCAGGGCCACGCGCTCATGCCCTGGCTCACGGTGCGCCAGAACATCGCCTTCGCGGTGAAGTCGCGCTGGCCCGACTGGAAGAAGCCCGAGGTGGACGCGCAGGTGGAGAAGTACGTGGCCATGGTCGGCCTCGCGCACGCCATCGACAAGAAACCCTCGCAGCTCTCGGGTGGCATGAAGCAGCGCGTGGGCATCGCGCGCGCCTTCGCGATCCAGCCCAAGATGCTGCTGCTCGACGAGCCCTTCGGCGCTCTCGACGCGCTCACGCGCGGCACGATCCAGGACGAGCTCATGACCATCGTGCGCCAGACGCAGCAGACGGTTTTCATGATCACCCACGACGTGGACGAAGCCATCCTGCTGGCCGACCGGATCCTGCTCATGAGCAACGGCGCCGAAGCCAACGGCGTCTACAAGCCCGGGGGCCTGGCCGAGGTGGTGGTCAACCCGCTGCCGCGGGAGCGCACGCGCACCCAGCTGCACCACCTCGACGGCTACTACGCGCTGCGCAACCACATCGTCGATTTCCTCGTCACGCGCGCCAAGGCGCATTGAGTTTCTTCAACCTTCACCCACAACATCAGAGGCAAACATGAGTCGCATCGAAGTCACCGAAAAAATCGTCACCACCAAGGTCAGCAAAGGCCTCAAGTGGGAAGACGTCGCGAAAAAAGTGGGCCAGTCCAAGGAATGGACGACCGCCCTGTGCCTGGGCCAGATGACCGCCACGCCCGCGCAGGCCAAGGTGCTCGGCAAGATCTTCGGCCTGAGCGCCGAAGAGCAGAAGTGGCTGCAGGTGGTGCCCTACAAGGGCTCGCTGCCCACCAGCGTGCCCACCGATCCGCTCATCTACCGCTTCTACGAACTCGTGAGCGTCTACGGCACCACGTTCAAGGAGCTGATCCACGAAGAGTTCGGCGACGGCATCATGAGCGCGATCGACTTCAAGATGGACATGAAGCGCGAGGCCGACCCGAACGGCGACCGCGTGAAGATCGTGATGTCGGGCAAGTTCCTGCCCTACAAGCAGTACTGATGGACCCGCGCCCGCCGCTGCCGCCCTTCACGCGCGAAACGGCGATCGAGAAAGTGCGCCTGGCCGAGGACGCGTGGAACTCGCGCGACCCCGACCGCGTGGTCAAGGTCTACACCGAGGACACGCGCTGGCGCAACCGCGCGGAGTTCCCGGTGGGGCGCGCCGAGGTGCATGCCTTTCTTTCGCGCAAGTGGGCGAAGGAACTCGACTACCGCCTCATCAAGGAACTCTGGGCCTTCGACGGCGCGCGCATCGCCGTGCGCTTCGTCTACGAATGGCACGACGACTCGGGCCAGTGGTTCCGCTCGCACGGCAACGAGAACTGGCAGTTCACCGCGGAGGGCTACATGGCGCAGCGCCACGCCAGCATCAACGACCGCCCGATCCACGCGAGCGAGCGACTGTTCCACTGGCCGCTCGGCCCGCGCCCGGCGGACCACCCGGAACTCTCGGCGCTGGGGCTCTAGCGCTTCAAGGCTGCGGCAGCGGAATCCACTCCGCCTCGTCGCCCGGCGGCAGCGCAATGCGGCCGGCCGTCCAGTCGGCCTTGGCCTGTTCGATGCGCTCCTTGCGCGAGGACACGAAGTTCCACCAGATGTGGCGGTCGCCCAGCGGCTCGCCGCCGAACAGCATGAGCGTGGCCGCGGTGCGCGCGGTCACGAAGGCGTCGCTGTCGTTGCCGAACACCAGCAACTGGCCGGTCTGGTAGACCTGCCCGGCGTGTTCCACCTCGCCGCGCGCCACGTACAGCGCCTGTTCGGCGTGGCCGCCCGGCAGGCGCACGCGCGCGCCGGCCTGCGCTTCGGCGTGCACATGGAACAGGGGTGAGAGCGTGGCCACCGGGCTCTTCGCGCCGTAGGCCTCGCCCACCACCAGGCGCATCCACACGCCGTTCTCCTGCACGGTGGGCAGGTCGGCCTTGCCGGTGTGCGCGAAAGCGGGCGCGGTCTCTTCGTGTTCCACCGGCAGCGCCACCCAGCTCTGCATCAGCTCCAGCCCGCCGCCCTCGAACGATTGCGGGTGCCGGAAGCGCTCGCTGTGGCTGATGCCGCGGCCCGCGGTCATCCAGTTCACGTCGCCGGGCTGGATGTCCATCACCGTGCCCAGGCTGTCGCGGTGCGTCATGGAGCCGCTGAGCAGGTAGCTCACCGTGGCCAGGCCGATGTGCGGGTGGGGGCGCACGTCGGCGCCCGCGATCGCTTCGGGCGGAAACGTCACCGGGCCGGCGTGGTCCCAGAAGATGAAGGGGCCGACCATGCGGCGTTTCGCGTAGGGCAGCACGCGCCGCACCAGCAGGCCGTGGCCCAGGTCCGCGCCGCGCGCGGTGATCACCATTTCCAGCATCGTGGGGTCTCCTGTGTCTTGCTGCGTTTCATCGGAGGGCCATTGTCGGCCGAGACCACGCCCCGCGCGCTGCGCGACAATCCCGACCCCATGCACATCAGCGAATTGCGCCAGCGACTCACGGCCCTCGGGGCCGGGCCGCTGCATGCGCAGCGCGTGCTGCGCCACTGGCTGTACGCGCTGCCGGCCGACGCGGGCCGGCGCAAGCCCGAGCACCATTTCCCCAAGGCGCTGTTCGAAGCCCTGCCCGCGCTGCGCGAAGAGCTCGCGGGCCTGGCGCGCCTGCAGGCCGAGCACCCGGGCGAAGACGGTTCCGCGCGCCTGCTCGTGGCGCTGCGCGACGGCCAGACGGTGGAGAGCGTGCGCCTGCCGCGCGGCGGGCTGTGCGTGTCCACGCAGGTGGGTTGCGCGGTGGGCTGCACCTTCTGCATGACGGGCACCGGCGGCCTGATCCGCCAGATCGGCAGCGCCGAGATCGTGGCCCAGGTGGCGCTGGCGCGTGCGGGCCGGCCGGTGAACAAGGTGGTGTTCATGGGCATGGGCGAGCCCGCGCACAACCTCGAGGCCGTGCTCGACGCGATCGAACTGCTGGGCACCGTGGGTGGCATCGGCCACAAGAACCTGGTGTTCTCCACCGTGGGCGATGAGCGCGCTTTCGACGCGTTGCCGCGCGGCACCGTGAAGCCCGCGCTCGCGCTCTCGCTGCACACCACCAAGGCCGCGCTGCGCGAGCAACTGCTGCCGCGCGCCCCGCGCCTGTCGCCCGAACAACTGGTCGAGCGCGCCGACGCCTACGCGCGCGCCACCGGCTACCCGGTGCAATACCAGTGGACGCTGCTCGACGGCGTGAACGACGGCGACGACGAAGTCGAGGGCGTGGTGCGCCTGCTCGGCGGGCGCTACGGCGTACTCAACCTCATTCCCTACAACGCGGTCGAGGGCCTGCCCTTCACGCGCCCCGCGTGGGAGAAGGCGGCCGACATCGCGCGCCGCCTGCACCGCCGCGGCATCCTCACCAAGCTGCGCCACTCCGCGGGGCAGGACGTGGACGCCGGCTGCGGCCAGCTGCGCGCGCGTTCGCTGGCCACGGGCGAACGCGTGGTGGCGCTGCGGCGCCGGCCCGCCACCGCGGCCTGATCCCTCCCGCCTTCAAGCCTGCGGCAGCAGCTTGCCCGCGATCGCCGCGGCGGCCGAGCGCGTTTCCACGCCGAGCTTCTCGAACACGTGCTCCAGGTGCTTGTTCACCGTGCGGTGGCTCATGCCCAGGATGTCGGCGATGTCGCGGTTGGTCTTGCCCTTGGCCAGCCACGACAGCACCTCCGTCTCGCGCGGCGTGAGCGCCACCTCGCGCAGCCGCTGCGCCGCGGCCTGGTCCACCGGCGTCAGGCTCAGCAGCAGCATCGATTCGCCCAGGCTGCCCTGGCCCAGGTGGCGCGCCAGCAAACGGCCCTGCACCGCGCCCTGCGCCACGTTCGCCTGCGCCGTGCCGTCGCGCCGCGCGGCGGCCAGCCAGTGCGCGGCGGCGGTCTGCGCCGCGGCGTCGGTGCCGAAGGCCTGCTGCAGCCACACCATGGCCTGCGGCGAGCGCCAGGCCACGCGGCCCGGCGAGTCGAGCACCACCGTGCCCATGCCGGCCACGTCCACCGCTTCCTGCGCCAGGCGGGCCACGCGCGCGTTGCGCACGTGCGTGGCCAGGCGCGCCATCACCTCGGGAATGCGCAGCGGCTTCACGACGTAGTCCACACCGCCGCTGGCGAAGCCGCGCAGCAGCGGCTCGCTCTCGGAGAGGCCGGTCATGAACAGCACCGGCACGTGCGACCAGGCCGGCGTGGCCTTGATGCGCTGGCACAGCTCGAAGCCGTCCATGCCCGGCATCACCGCGTCGAGCAGCACGCCGTCGGGGATCGCGACCTCGAAGCGCGCCAGGGCCTCCTGCGCGTCGCGCGCGGCCAGCACCACGTAGCCCTCGTCCACCAGCGCGTCGTCCAGCATGCGCAGCGTATCCAGCGAATCGTCAACCACCAGGATCACCGGTTGTGTGGTCGTGGCCGCGGGCGGGTTGTCAGGCCAGGGTGTCATCGTCCGAAAACTCCTCGGTGTCGCGCAGGTGGCCGATCAGCGCCTGGAAATCGAAGCGGTCGGCGCAGGCCAGCAGCAGCGCCAGCGTGGCTGCGTGCGCGGGCTCGGTGCCCTGGGCCTGCCACAGGCGCTGGCGCAGCGCGGCGGCCTGGCCCTGGCGCGCCAGGCGTTGGAGTTCCTCGCGCAGCGCCTCGGGCAGGGGCGTGGCCACGCGCTGGCGCAGCGCGGGCTCGTCCGCCACGGCGCGCGGGGCTTCCTCGGTCACCCACTCCAGCGTCAGCGCCTGGCGCAGCGCGTCCAGCAGCTCCGACTCCGTCATGGGCTTGGCCACGAAGCCCTGGCAGTCGTGCGCGCGCACCGCCTCCAGCGGGTTGTCCATCAGGTTGGCCGAGACGAACACGATCGGCAGGCGCGCGGCCGGCAGCAGGCGGCGCACCGCGCGCGCGGTCTGCCAGCCGTCCAGGCCGTCCATGGTCAGGTCCAGCAGCAGCAGGTCGGGCACCTGCTGTTCCACGATCTCCAGGCACTCCTGGCCACTGGCCGCCTCGCGCACCTCGAAGCCCAGCGGCACCAGGATGCTCGCGAGCAACTGCCGGTGCAGCGGCTGGTCGTCCACCACCAGCACGGTGCGGCGCTCGCCCAGGTAGCCCGTCACCGCGCGCAACGTCGACGGGATGGGCAGCGGGTGCTGCGGGTCCGACGCGATCGGGGGCAGGTACAACCGCAGCGAGAAGGTGCTGCCCTGGCCGGGCGCGCTCTTGAGCGTGAGGTCGCCGCCCATCATGTCGGTCAGCAGGTGCGTGATGGTCAGGCCCAGGCCGGTGCCCGAATCGCGCGCGCGCCGGCCCGCGCTGCCGCGTTCGTAGGGCAGGAAGATGCGCTTCTGGTCCTGCTCGGCGATGCCGATGCCGGTGTCCACCACGTCGATGCGCGCCACCTGCTGGCGAAAGTCCAGCCGCAGCATCACCTCGCCGGCGTCGGTGAAGCGCACCGCGTTGCTCAACAGGTTGATGAGGATCTGGCGCAGGCGCTTGGCGTCCGCGCGCACCCAGCCCGGCTGTTCGCCGCGGCGCTGCACCGTGAAGCGCAGGCCCTTGGCCTCGGCCTGCGGGCGCACCATGCGCTCCACGTCTTCGAGCAACTGGCCCAGGGGCAGCGGCACCGGGTCGAGCTTGAGGCGGCCGGCCTCGATGCGCGCCAGGTCGAGCGAGCCGTCGATGAGCGCGTGCATGTGCTGGCCGCTGCGCTGCATGGTGGCGATGGTTTCGCGCACCCAGACCGAGAGCTCGCCCTTCTTGAGCATGAGTTGCGCGTAACCCAGGATGCTGGTGAGCGGCGTGCGCAGCTCGTGCGTCATGCCCGCCACGTAGCGCGTCTTGGCCTGGCTCGCGGCCTCTGCGCGGTCGCGCGCGGACTGCAGCTCGGCGTCGGTGCGCTGGTGCGCCTCGATCTCGCGCATCAGCAACTGCGTCTGGCGCTCGGATTCGTCCTGCGCCATGCGGCGGCTGTCGGTGGTGAGCACCACCCACCACGAGCACACCGCCGCGAGCAGCACCAGGAAGGCATAGACCTTGAGCAGCGGCAACTGCAGCGCGTGCGCGTTGCCGTGCAGGTTTTCCTGCAGGTACACCATGCCGATCAGCAGCGCCACGATGGTGCTGATGGACAGCCACACCGCGAGGAACTGGCCGGCGCGGAAGTTCACGCGCGCCATCACGCCCTGGGGCAGCACCCCGGTGAGCCAGGTGCGCACCTGGTCGATGGCGCGCGAGTTGGTCTTGCAGCGGTCGTGGCAGCGCGATTCGAGCGAGCAGCACAGCGAGCAGATCGGCGCGCGGTAGGCCGGGCAGCCGGCCATGTCCTCCGATTCGAACTGGTTCTCGCACACCGAGCAGCGCACCGCCTGGCCCGGGTACCACTCGCTGGAGGGCTCGCGCGCCAGGTAGTAGCGCCCGCGCGTGGCCCAGGCCAGCAAGGGCGAGAGCACCAGCGCCAGGCCGAGCGCGATGAAGGGCGAGAAGGCCGAGGCCACCTCGCCCATCAGGCCGCTGTAGGCCAGGATGGCCACCAGCGCCGCGATGATCATGGCGCCCATGCCCACGGGGTTGAAGTCGTACAGGTAGGCGCGGCGGAACTCGATGCCGCGCGGGCTCAGGCCCAGCGGCTTGTTGATGATCAGGTCGGCCACCAGCGCGCCGACCCAGGCGATGGCCACGTTGCTGTAGACGCCCAGCACCTTCTCGATGCCCGCGAACACGCCCAGCAGCATCAGCAGCGTGGCGATGGCCACGTTGAACACCAGCCACACCACGCGCCCGGGGTGGCTGTGCGTCACGCGCGCGAAGAAGTTGCTCCAGGCCAGCGAGCCCGCGTAGGCGTTGGTCACGTTGATCTTGATCTGCGCCAGGATCACGAACACCACGGTCATGATCAGCGCCAGCCCCGGGTGGCCCACGGCCTCGGTGAAGCCGGCCAGGAACATCTGCGTGGGCTCGGCGGTGCGCTCCGGGTCCACCTCGAACTGCATGGCGGCAAAGGCCAGGAAGGCGCCGCCCACCATCTTGAGCATGCCCATCACGATCCAGCCCGGCCCGGGGATCAGCACCGCCAGCCACCAGCGCACGCGGTTCTTCGCCGTGCGCTCGGGCATGAAGCGCAGGAAGTCCACCTGCTCGCCGATCTGCACCACCAGCGAGAAGATCATCGCGGCGGCGGCGCCGAACATCAGCGGGTGGAACTCGCTGCTGCCCGAGCGGATGCCGGTGAGGCTGGTGAAGTCGCGGTAGAGCTGGGGCTGCGACAGCGCGATCCACACGAAGGGCAGCAGCAGCAGGAACAGGTAGAGCGGCTGCGTCCAGGCCTGCAGCTTCGAGATCAGCGTGATGCCGCGGATCACCAGCGGGATGATCACCACCGCCGAGATCAGGTAGCACCAGGCCAGCGGCCAGCCGGTCGCCATCTCCAGCGCCAGCGCCATGATCACCGCCTCGATGGCGAAGAAGATGAAGGTGAACACCGCGTAGATCAGCGAGGTGATCGTCGAGCCCAGGTAGCCGAAGCCCGCACCGCGGGTGAGCAGGTCCATGTCGAGCCCGTAGCGCGCCGCGTAGTAGGCGATCGGCAGGCTGGTGAAGAAGATGATCAGCCCCACCACCAGGATCGCCCACATGGCATTGGCGAACCCATAGTTCACGGCAATCGCGCCGCCGATCGCCTCCAGCGCCAGGAAGGAGAGCGAGCCGAAGGCGGTGTGGCCCACGCGCCACTCGCTCCATTTGCGGAACGAACGCGGCGTGTAACGCAGCGCGTAGTCCTCCATGGTCTCGTCGGCCACCCACGAGTTGTATTCGCGGCGGAAGCGAAAGATCTTCTGCGTGGCGATGGGGGCGGCGGACTCCGGGGGCGGCATGCCCCGGGGGCTATCAAGAACCGTACCCGCCCGGTTCCGGGGCGCGTACGCACCACCTACGTTATTTGACTTATGGGCCCGCCCCAGGGTTCTCCCTAGTCTTCGCTCCAGTCGGCACGTCGCCGGTTTCACCGTCCCAACCCGCAGGAGCCCTTGATGAAGAAACAACCCGATCCGAACGCCGCGTCCCTCGAAACGCCCGAGGCCAGCCGCCGCCGCGTGCTGCAGATGCTGGGTGCCGCCTCGCTTGCCGGCTTGCCGGCCTGGAGCTTCGGCCAGCCCACCGCACAGGTGAACACCACCAAACTGGCCGTGACCGACACCGAGGTCACCGTGGGCCAGCTGCACTCGTCCACCGGCACCATGGCGATCTCGGAAACGGGCTCCATCCAGGCCGAACAGCTCGCCATCGACGAGATCAACGCGATGGGCGGCATCCTGGGCCGCAAGATCAAGGTCATCAAGGAAGACGGCGCCTCCGACTGGCCGACCTTCGCCGAGAAGTCCAAGAAGCTGCTCATCAACGACCGCTGCGCCGCCGTGTTCGGCTGCTGGACCAGCGCCTCGCGCAAGGCGGTGCTGCCGGTGTTCGAGAAAGAGAACGGCCTGCTGTACTACCCGACCTTCTACGAAGGCCTGGAGCAGTCCAAGAACGTGATCTACACCGGCCAGGAAGCCACGCAGCAGATCCTCTACAGCCTGGACTGGGCGCAGAAGGAGAAGAAAGCCAAGACCTTCTTCCTGATCGGCTCCGACTACATCTGGCCGCGCACCTCGATGAAGATCGCGCGCAAGCACGTCGAGGCCTTCCAGAAGGGCAAGATCGTCGGCGAGGAGTACTACCCGCTGGGCAGCACGAACTTCGGTTCGCTGATGAACAAGATCAAGCTGCAGAAGCCCGATGTGATCTTCGCCGCCGTGGTGGGCGGCTCCAACGTGGCCTTCTACAAGGCGCTCAAGGCGGCGGGCATCACCGGTGACAAGCAGACGCTGGTGACCCTGTCGGTGACCGAGGACGAAATGACCGGCGTGGGCGGCGAAAACTTCGCCGGCTTCTACTCGTCGATGAAGTACTTCCAGACGCTGGACAACCCGAACAACAAGAAGTTCGTGGCGGCCTTCAAGGCCAAGTACGGCAAGGACGCGGTGATCGGCGACGTGACTCAGGCCGGCTACCTCGGCCCCTGGCTGTGGAAGGCGGCGGTCGAGAAGGCCAAGAGCTTCGACGTCGACAAGGTGGTGGCCGCCTCGCGCACCGGCATCGAGCTGCCCACGGCACCCGAGGGCTACGTGAAGCTGGACCCGAACCACCACCTCTGGAGCAAGTCGCGCATCGCGATGGGCATGCCGGACGGGACCTTCAAGGTGGTTTCGGAGTCGCCCGAGCTGATCAAACCCGATCCGTTCCCCAAGGGTTATCAGTAAGCCACCCCCGCCGCGGCGCATGAGCGCCGCGGCCGCTGCATTCCTTCGCCCGGAGATTCCTGATGGACATGAGTTTCAACGACCTGCTCAACATCGGCCTGATGCAGGGCTTCGCGGGCCTGAGCCTGTTCGCCGTGTTGCTGCTCATGGGGCTGGGGCTGGCCATCATCTTCGGGCAGATGGGCGTGATCAACATGGCGCATGGCGAGTTCATGACCATCGGCGCCTACACCATCTTTCTCGGCTCCACGCTGGCCAACGAGATCAGCCCGGGCGCCGTGGCCGCCTACTTTCCCTTCGCCATCGTCGCGGCTTTCGTCTTCGCGTTCATCGCGGGCTGGATCATGGAGTGGGCGCTGATCCGCCACCTCTACAAGCGCCCGCTGGACACACTGCTCGCCACCTGGGGCATCAGCCTGGCGCTGCAGCAGAGCTTTCGCACCTTCATCGGCCCCAAGGAAGTGAGCCCCACGCTGCCCGAGTGGCTGATGGGTTCCTGGGCGCCCGCCGAAGGCCTGGACATTCCCATCAACGGCATGTTCGTGCTCGCGCTCACCGCGGTGGTGACCGTGGGCGTGCTGATTGCGCTGCACAAGAGCCGCTGGGGCCTGCGGGTGCGCGCCACGGTGAGCAACCGCGTGATGGCCAACGCCATCGGCATCGACACCAAGCGCACCGACCGCCTCACCTTCGCCATCGGTTGCGGCATCGCCGGTGTGGCCGGCGCGGCCTTCACCACCATCGGCTCCACCGGCCCCACCTCGGGCTCGCTCTACATCGTCGACGCCTTCCTGGTCGTCACCTTCGGTGGCGCGGCCAGCCTGCTGGGCACCGTGGTCTCGGCCTTCGGCATCGCCCAGACGCAATCGATCACCGAGTTCTTCCTCGCCGGCTCCATGGCCAAGATGCTCACGCTCACGCTCATCGTGGTGATCCTGATGCTGCGTCCGCAAGGCCTGTTCGCTTCCAAAGTCCGCCGCTGATTTCCCGCCTTCCGGAGCCCGCCCATGAACACCTTGAAAGCCTGGATCACCCGCTACCAGCTCGCCAGCCTGGTGCTGCTCACCGTGCTGCTGGCGGTGGTGCTGCCGCTCGCGCTCGACATCTTCCGGCTCAACCTGGTGGGCAAGTACCTCACCTACGCCTTCGTCGCCATCGGCCTGGTGATGCTGTGGGGTTATGGCGGCATCCTGAGCCTGGGGCAGGGCGTGTTCTTCGGCCTCGGCGGCTACGCCATGGCCATGTTCCTCAAGCTCGAGGCGTCCGACCCCGAGAGCACCAAGATCCAGTCCACGCCCGGCATTCCGGACTTCATGGACTGGAACCAGATCACCGAGCTGCCCACGTTCTGGTTGCCCTTCAAGAGCCTGCCGTTCGCGCTGGCCGCGGTGGTGGTGGTGCCGATGCTGCTGGCCTGGATCGTCAGCTTCGCGATGTTCAAGCGGCGCGTGGGCGGCGTGTACTTCGCCATCATCACGCAGGCGGTGGCGCTGATCCTCACCGTGGCCATCATCGGTCAGCAGGGCTACACCGGTGGCGTCAACGGCATGACCGATCTCAAGACCCTGATGGGCTGGGACGTGCGCACCGACAGCGCCAAGTACATCCTGTACTACGTGTGCGTGGCCATCCTGGTGCTGGCCATCGTGCTCTGCCGCTGGATCCAGACCAGCAAGCTCGGCACCCTGCTGCTGGCCATGCGCGACAAGGAAGACCGCGTGCGCTTCTCGGGCTACGACGTGGCCGACTTCCGCATCTTCGTGTTCTGCCTGGCCGCGGCGCTTTCGGGCATCGGTGGGGCGCTGTTCACGCTGCAGGTGGGTTTCATGTCGCCCAGCTTCGTGGGCATCGTGCCCTCGATCGAGATGGTGATCTTCGCCGCCGTGGGCGGGCGCATGAGCCTGGTCGGTGCCGTCTATGGCGCGCTGCTGGTCAACGCCGGCAAGACCTTCTTCTCCGAGAGCTTCCCCGATGCCTGGCTGTTCCTCATGGCCGCGCTCTTCATCGGCGTGACCATGGCCTTCCCCATGGGCCTGGCCGGCGTGTGGGAAAGCAAGATCGTTCCGTGGTGGAAGTCGCGCCAGGCCGCGCTGCGCGCCGCGTCCGCGGCCCGGCCATCCGCGCCGTCACCGGCACCGCACGCGCCCGTGAAGAGCACCACCAACACGCCTTCGGTGAAGTTGCCCGAAGGCACCAGCGGCCAGAGCGTCTGAGGAGTTCCCCATGAGCAGCACCGACTTCGCCCTCGCGGTGGAAGACCTCACCGTCTCCTTCGACGGTTTCAAGGCCATCGAAGACCTCACCCTCTACGTCGACAAGAACGAGCTGCGCGTGATCATTGGCCCCAACGGCGCCGGCAAGACCACGCTGCTCGACCTGATCTGCGGCAAGACCAAGGCCAGCGGCGGCAGCATCAAGTTCAAGAACCAGGAGATCCTGAAGATCCCCGAGCACAAGCGCGTGCGCCTGGGCATCGGCCGCAAGTTCCAGACGCCTTCGATCTACGAGAACCTGTCGGTACTGCAGAACCTGGAGGTGTCTTTCCCCTCCGGCCGCTCGGTCTGGGGCGCGCTGGCCTTCAAGGTCACCGACGAAATCAAGGCGCGTGTGCAGGCCGTCGCGGCCGAGATCGGCCTGGCCGACAAGCTCGAGGTCGAGGCCGGCCTGCTCTCGCACGGGCAGAAGCAGTGGCTGGAGATCGGCATGTTGCTGATGCAGGAGCCCGAGCTGTTGATGCTCGACGAGCCCATCGCCGGCATGAGCGCCAAGGAGCGCGACCTCACCGCCGAACTGCTGCACCGCATCTGCCAGAACCGCGCCGTGATCGTGATCGAGCACGACATGGACTTCGTCAAGAAGATCGCGCACAAGGTCACCGTCATGCACCAGGGAAAGATCCTGGCCGAAGGGCCCATGGACCAGGTGCAGGCCGACCCGAAAGTGATCGACGTCTACCTCGGCCACTGAAGGAGAAGCCGCATGCTGCAAGTCAAGGACCTCGTCGTCGCCTACGGCCAGAGCCAGGCGCTGCACGGCATCAGCTTCGAGGCGCGCGAGAACGAAGCCGTGGCCATCATGGGCCGCAACGGCATGGGCAAGACCACGCTGTTCAAGAGCCTCATGGGCGTGCTGCCCACCAAGAGCGGGCACATCAGCGTCGCGGGGCAGGACGTGACGCGCGACGAGAGCTTTCGCCGCGTCGCCAAGGGCATCGCTTACGTGCCCCAGGGCCGCATGATCTTTCCCACGCTGACGGTGGAAGAGAACATCCAGACCGGGCTGGAGAACGCGAAGGACAAGACCATCCCGCAGGAGATCTACGCGCTGTTCCCGGTGCTGTGGGACATGCGCCGCCGCAAGGGCGGCAACCTCTCGGGCGGTCAGCAGCAACAGCTTGCCATCGCGCGCGCGCTGGTCACCAACCCCAAGGTGCTGCTGCTCGACGAGCCCACCGAAGGCATCCAGCCGTCGATCATCAAAGACATCGCCAAGGCGCTCAACGAGATCCGCAAGATGCGAAAGATCACCATCGTGGTCTCCGAGCAGGTGCTCTCGTTCGCCATGGACGTCGCCGACCGCCTGTTCGTCATCGAAGGCGGCCGTCTCGTGCACGAGACCGAACGCGCCAACACCGACCAGCAGCGCATCAAGGCCTACCTGTCGGTCTGAGCCGAACCCCTTTTCTCACCCGATCCCCATCCACCCAGGAGCCACGCCATGCCCGATACCCTGATCAAGGTCGACCTCACCAAGCCCGCGCCCAGCAACGAGATGGTGCACAACCGCTGGCACCCCGACATCCCCATGGCCTGCTGGGTCAACCCGGGTGACGACTTCGTGCTCGAGACCTACGACTGGACCGGCGGCTTCATCAAGAACAACGACAGCGCCGACGACGTGCGCGACATCGACCTCACCACCGTGCACTACCTCAGCGGCCCGGTGGGCGTGAAGGGCGCCGAGCCCGGCGACCTGCTGGTGGTGGACCTGCTCGACATCGGCGCCAAGGACGACAGCCTCTGGGGCTTCAACGGCTTCTTCAGCAAGAAGAACGGCGGCGGTTTCCTCACCGAACATTTCCCGCAGGCGCAGAAATCCATCTGGGACTTCAAGGGCATGTTCACCGAATCGCGCCACGTGCCGGGCGTGAAGTACGCGGGCCTGATCCACCCGGGCCTGATCGGCTGCCTGCCCGACCCGAAGATGCTGGAGATGTGGAACACGCGCGAGCAGGCGCTGATCGATTCCGACCCGGCCACCAGCGGCCTGGCCAACCCGCCCTTCGCCGGCACGGCGCACATGGGCAAGCTCAGCGGCGATGCGCTGGCCAAGGCCGCGGCCACCGGCGCACGCACCGTGCCCCCGCGCGAACACGGCGGCAACTGCGACATCAAGGACCTCTCGCGCGGCTCGAAGATCTTCTTCCCGGTCTACGTGGACGGCGCCGGCCTCTCGGTGGGCGACCTGCACTTCAGCCAGGGCGATGGCGAGATCACCTTCTGCGGCGCGATCGAGATGGCCGGCTGGGTGCACATGAAGGTGCAGATCATCAAGGGCGGTATGGCCAAGTACGGCATCAAGAACCCGATCTTCAAGCCCAGCCCGATCACGCCCACCTACAACGACTACGTGATCTTCGAAGGCATCAGCGTCGACGAGAGCGGCAAGCAGTACTACCTGGACGTGAACGTGGCCTACCGCCAGGCCTGTCTGAACGCCATCGAGTACCTGAAGAAGTTCGGCTATTCGGGCGCGCAGGCCTATTCCATCCTCGGCACCGCACCGGTGCAGGGCCACATCAGCGGCGTGGTGGACGTGCCCAACGCCTGCGCCACGCTGTGGCTGCCGACGCAGATCTTCGACTTCGACATCAACCCGAACGCCAGCGGCCCGATCAAGCACATCGACGGCTCGATCCAGATGCCCTTGTCGCCGGACCTCTGAGCGAACGGAGCCGCCCATGCCGACCTACGACTACGCCTGCCCGGCCTGCGGTGGCTTCGACGCCTACCGCTCGCTGAGCGAGCGCAACGCGCCCGCCTACTGCCCCGATTGCGGCACCGCCTCGCCGCGCGTGTTCGCCACCGCGCCGCGCCTGGCGCTCATGGATAGCGGCACCCGCACGGCCATGGGCATCAACGAGCGCGCGCGCCACGAGCCCAAGACCTCGCGCGACTACCAGCGGCTCAAGCACCCGGCGGGCTGCGGCTGCTGCAGCCCGGGGCGCAGCAAGGCCACGGTGACAGCCCCCAACGGGGCCAAGGCGTTTCCGTCGAAACGCCCCTGGATGATCAGTCACTGAGCGGCAGGACGACCACCACGGTGCTGTGCTCGGCGGGCTTGCGCGGGTCGCCGTGGGCTTCGATGCGCAGGCCCAGTTCGCCGCGCGGGCCATCGCGCTCGGCCAGCAGGTGCGCCACGGGCACCACGCAATCCCAGGAGCCCGCGTCGCGCGGCCCGCACGGCACCGGGCGGTTCAGCGGGGCCGGGCGGCCCGGCGCGTCGCGCACAAAGGGGAACACATTGACCTGCGAGAGCCGGTCGGTGGCGATGAAGGTGAGCCGCAGCTGCTGCGCCTTGCGGTGCGGCTGCGTGGGCGTGACGCCGAAGACCACGAAGGGCGCGTCGTTGGAGAGGTAGGTGGTCTGCGCGGGCCAGCCATCCAGCGTGGACACCGCGCCGCCGGGGCTGGTGGCCATGCACGCCGCGAGCGCTGCCAGGCCCGCCAGGGCCCTCCTCGGGTTGCCCATGCTTGTCTCCTGCCGTCTTGTTGCGTGCATTCTGGGCGCGCCGGCGCATACGTCAATCAACGTATCCCCCAGGGCGGGGCCGCTGCCCACAATGAACCCGGTACCGCACAACCGCATTCACGAGGGCCCCAGCCATGATGCACGGCGACATTTCCAGCAGCAAGGACACGGTGGGCGTGGCCGTCGTCAACTACAAGATGCCGCGCCTGCACACCAAGGCCGAGGTGCTGGACAACGCGCGCAAGATCGCCGACATGATCGTCGGCATGAAGCAGGGCCTGCCGGGCATGGACCTCGTGATCTTCCCGGAGTACAGCACCCACGGGATCATGTACGACGCGAAGGAGATGTACGAGACCGCGGCCACCGTGCCGGGCGCCGAGACCGACATCTTTGCCGCCGCCTGCCGCAAGGCGAAGGTGTGGGGCGTGTTCTCGCTCACCGGCGAGCGCCATGAAGAGCACCCGTACAAGGCACCGTACAACACGCTCATCCTCATGAACGACCAGGGCGAGATCGTTCAGAAGTACCGAAAGATCATGCCCTGGGTGCCCATCGAAGGCTGGTACCCGGGCAACTGCACCTACGTGAGCGAAGGGCCCAAGGGCCTCAAGATCAGCCTGATCATTTGCGACGACGGCAACTACCCCGAGATCTGGCGCGACTGCGCCATGAAGGGCGCCGAACTCATCGTGCGCTGCCAGGGCTACATGTACCCCGCGAAGGACCAGCAGGTGCTGATGGCGAAAGCCATGGCCTGGGCCAACAACAGCTACGTGGCGGTGGCCAATGCGGCCGGGTGGGACGGCGTCTACAGCTACTTCGGCCACAGCGCCATCATCGGCTTCGACGGCCGCACGCTCGGCGAATGCGGCGAGGAGGACTACGGCGTGCAGTACGCCGCGCTCTCCACCAGCCTGATCCGCGACTTCCGCAAGAACGCGCAGAGCGAGAACCACCTGTTCAAGCTGCTGCACCGCGGCTACACCGGCACCATCAACTCGCGCGACGGCGACAAGGGCGTGGCCGCCTGCCCCTACGAGTTCTACGGCAAGTGGGTGAACGACCCCGAGGGCACGCAGAAGGCGGTCGAGGCCATCACGCGGCCCATGGTGGGCACCGAGGAATGCCCGATCGAGGGCATCCCCAACCCCGCCACCGCAGGCCACCGTTGAGGTGTTGACCGCCGATCCGCTGGCCGACTGGCGCGTCGCCGACGAGCCCTTCTACCAGCCCGTGGGCGACGAGATCGCCGCCTTCGAGGCCGCGCGCGCGGCGCGCCTGCCGGTGCTCGTGAAGGGGCCGACCGGTTGCGGCAAGACGCGCTTCGTGGAGCACATGGCCTGGCGGCTGAACCTGCCGCTGGTGACCGTGGCCTGCCACGAAGACCTGAGCGCGGGCGACCTGGCCGGGCGCTGGCTGCTCGACGCGCAGGGCACGCGCTGGATGGACGGCCCGCTGGCCCTGGCCGCACGCCACGGCGCGCTGTGCTACCTCGACGAACTGATGGAAGCGCGCGCCGACACCACGGTGCTGCTGCACCCGCTGGCCGACACGCGCCGCGCGCTGCCGCTGGAGCGCCACGGCGAACTGCTGCGCGCGCACCCCGACTTCCAGCTCGTCGTCAGCTACAACCCCGGCTACCAGGGCCTGCACCGCGAGCTCAAACCCTCCACGCGGCAGCGCTTCGTGGCGCTGGACTTTCACTACCCCGTGCCCGAGGCCGAGGCCGCGATCGTGGCGCGCGAAGGCGGTGTCGACGGCGAACTGGCGATGCGCCTGGTGCAGCTCGGCATCTGCACGCGGCGCCTGCAGGACGACGGCCTGGACGAGGGCGCGTCCACCCGCATGCTGGTGCACGCCGCGCGCCTGCACCGCGCGGGCCTGGCGCTGCCGGCCGCCGCCACCCAGGCCATCGCGGCGCCGCTGAGCGACGACCCCGAGATCGCCGCGGCCCTGCACGCGCTGGTGCGCACCAGCTGCTGAGCCATGGACGCGCCGGCCCGGGTGCGACGCGTGGCGCGGGCCCTGTGGGGCGAGGCGTTGCAGGTGCATTGGCAGGACGCCGCGCCGGGCGCCTTGCCCGCCGAGGCCCCGCGCGCCGTGCTGGTGCGAGACGATCCCGCGCTGCACCTGCCCCGCACCCTGGACGACCCGGACCAGGCCGTGGCCCTGGCGGCGCACGCCGCCGCGCACCTGCGCTTCGGCGGCGCGGCGCAGGCGCGCACCGGCCTCAAGCCCGTGCAGCAGGCGCTGCTGGGCACGCTGGAAGACGCGCGCGTGGAATGGCTGGCGCTGCAGGAACTGCCCGGCCTGCGCGCGTTGTGGTGGCCCTTCCACGCCGACGCCGCGGCGCTGGGCAACGGCTTCGACGCCTTGCTCGCGCGCCTGTCGGCCAGCCTGCTGAACCCCGCGCACCAGGACCCGCACGCCTGGGTCGCCAGGGTGCGGGGCATCTTCTTCGCGGCCGATGGCGGCCTGGCCTTGCGCACACCGGCCCAGGTGCGCGAAGCCGCCTCGCGGCTCGGCCACGACATCGGCCAGATGCGCCTGCCGTTCAACGCGCGAACCCACCGCGTGCACGCGCGCTACCGCGACGACAACAGCCACCTCTGGCTGCCCGACGCCACGCTGCCACCCTCGGGCCTGAGCCTGCGGGCCGATGCCGCGCCGCCCACCGACGACGCGCCCGCGGCCCGGCCCGACACCGCAGCCACACCGCCCGACGCGCGCCACCCCGAGTGGGACCACCGCATCGCGCGCTACCGGCCCGACTGGTGCAGCGTTTACAGCGCGCCGTTGCCGCCAGGGCCATCCGATGCCGCCGACGCCCTCTCCGCCACGCGC
>JACVCO010000009.1:0-91985 GCA_016741995.1 Hydrogenophaga sp.
GCCATGGAGGGTGCGGGCAAGCTCATCGAGGACGACGAGCTGCGCGAGGCCATGCACGAGAAAGGCCTGGGCACGCCGGCCACGCGCGCGGCCACCATCGAAGGCCTGCTGGCCGAGAAGTACATGCTGCGTGAAGGCCGCGAGCTCATCCCCACCGCCAAGGCCTTCCAGCTCATGACGCTGCTGCGCGGGCTGGAGGTGGAGGACCTCTCCAAGCCCGAGCTCACGGGCGAGTGGGAATACAAGCTCGCGCAGATGGAGCACGGCAAGCTGTCGCGCGACGCCTTCATGGCCGAGATCGCGGCCATGACCGAGCGCCTGGTGAAGAAGGCCAAGGAGTACGACCGCGACACCGTGCCCGGCGACTACGCCACGCTCACCACGCCCTGCCCCAACTGCGGTGGCGTGGTGAAGGAAAACTACCGCCGCTTCGCGTGCACCGGCGCCGATGGCAACAGCGAAGGCTGCGGTTTCTCGTTCACCAAGTCGCCCGCCGGGCGCACCTTCGAAACCGCGGAGGCCAACGCCTTCCTGCGCGACAAGCACATCGGCCCGCTGGAGGGCTTCCGCTCCAAGGCGGGCTGGCCCTTTGTGGCCGAACTGGTGCTCAAGCGCAGCGAGGAAGACAACAACTGGAAGCTCGAGTTCGACTTCGGTGACGACCGCAAAGACGAAGAGACCGGCGAGCTGGTCGACTTCTCGGCCAGCGAATCGCTGGGCGCGTGCCCCAAGTGCGGCGGCGCGGTGCACGAGCACGGTGCCAACTACGTGTGCGAGCGCGCCGTGCCCACCGCGAAGCAACCCACGCCGAGCTGCGACTTCAAGAGCGGCAAGATCATCCTGCAGCAGCCGGTGGCGCGCGAGCAGATGAGCAAGCTGCTGGCCACCGGCAAAACCGATCTGCTCGACAAGTTCGTCTCCATGCGCACGCGCCGCCCGTTCAAGGCCTTCCTGGCCTGGGACGCCGAGGCCGGCAAGGTGAACTTCGAGTTCGAAAAACGCGACAGCAAGTACCCGCCGCGCAAGAGCGCCGCGCGCCCGACGGCCAAGGCCGCTGCGCCGGAGAAGAAGGCCGCACCGGCCAAGAAGGCGCCGGCCGCGAAGAAAGCCCCCGCCGAGAAGAAGGCCCCGCGCAAGACCACCGCGGCCACCGGCAAGCAGCCCAGCGCCGCGCTCGCCGCGGTCATCGGGGAAGGCGCGGTGTCGCGCCCCGAGGTCGTCAAGAAGCTGTGGGACTACATCAAGGCCAACGGCCTGCAGGACGCCAAGGACAAGCGCCGCATCAATGCCGATGCCAAGCTGCGCCCGGTGTTCGGCAAGGACTCGGTGACCATGTTCGAGATCGCGGGCCTGGTGGGCAATCACCTCAGTTGAGCCCTTTCCACCCTGGAGACCGACCCATGAGCCTCAAGCTGTACTACGCCTCCGGCGCCTGTTCCTTCGTGCCACACACGGCCCTCGAACTGGCCGGCGCCACCTTCGAGCCCTCGCTGGTGAAGCTGCACCGCGGCGAGCAGCGCACGCCCGAGTACCTCGCCATCAACCCGCGCGGCCAAGTGCCCGTGCTGGAGGACGGCGGCGAGGTGATCACGCAGATCGTGGCCATCCTGCTGCACCTGGACGCGAAGTTCCCGCAGGCCCACCTGCTGCCCGCCAGTGGGGTGGCGCGTTCGCGCGCGCTGCAGACGCTGGTGTGGATGAACAACACCGTGCACCCCACCTTCACGCACGTGTTCATGCCCAACAAGTTCGCGCCCGACGAGACCACGCAGCAGGCGGTGAAGGCGCACGCGGTGCAGGCCTACCGCGGCCTGCTGGCCGAGATCGAAGCGCTGGCCGGGAAGGCCTCGCCCTGGCTGGGTGGCGAACACCCGGGCGTGCTCGACGCCTACGCGCTCACGCTGCTGCGCTGGGGCGGCTTCGCCGGCATCGACCCGCAGACCCTGCCGCAAACCTGGGCGCTGGTGCAGCGTTTCGCGGCCCTGCCCGCGGTGGCGCGCGTGGTCGAGCGCGAGCGCCTGGAGCTGAACGTCTACAAGGCCTGAGGCCGCGCCCGCCGCTCAGTCGGCGGGGTCGTGCTTGGGCGCGAAGCGCACCGAGATGCGCAGCCCCGGGTGCGCGGGGCGCTCGGGGTGGGCGTCTTCCATGTGCAGCGTCGCGCCGTGCTGCTGCGCGATCTCCTGCACGATGGCCAGGCCCAGGCCCGAGCCGTCGACGTTGGTGCCGAGCGCGCGGTAGAAGGGCTGCAGCACCAGGCCGCGCTCGTTGGCGGGAATGCCCGGCCCGTTGTCTTCCACCTGCACGATCTGCACGCCACCGAAGCGGTCCACCAGCACCCGCGCGGTGACGATGCCGCCCTTGCCGCTGTAGGCGATCGCGTTGTCCACCAGGTTGCGCACCATCTCCTGCAGCAGCGTGGGGTTGCCCGTGATGAGCATTTCGGGCGGTACTTCGTCGATGCCTTCGAGGCCGAGATCCACGCCGTGCTCGAGCGCGCGCGGCACCGAGTCGCGCACCACCCCGGCCACCAGCCGGGCCAGGTCCACCGGACCGCTCGGCAGGGCGCGGCCGGTGGTTTCGGCGCGCGCCAGGGCCAACAGCTGGCTCACGGTGTGGTTGGCGCGCACGGCCGAGCGCGCAATCTGCTGCAGCGAGGCACGCAGGCCGGCCGGATCGGCCTCGCGCTGGGCCAGTTCGGCCTGCATGCGCAGGCCGGCCAACGGGGTCTTGAGCTGGTGCGCCGCGTCGGCGAGGAAGCGCCGCTGTGTGTTGAGCGAAACCTTCAGCCGCGCGAGCAGGTCGTTGATGGATGACACCAGCGGGGCCACCTCCTGCGGCACGTCGAGCTCCTCGATCGGGCTCAGGTCGTCGGGCCGCCGCGCGCGGATGCGCTGTTCGAGATCGGACAAGGGGCGGATGCCACGCACCAGCGCAAGCCACACCAGCAGCACCGCCAGCGGCAGGATCACGAACTGCGGAACCATCACGCCCTTGATGATTTCGTTGGCCAGTGTGGAGCGCCGGCCCGTGGTTTCGGCCACCTGCAGCAGCACCGGGCGCAGCGGATCGGGCCGCGCGAGCCAGGTGTAGGCCACCCGCACCGTGTTGCCGCGCATGATGTCGTCGCGCTGGCGCACGCGCCCGGCCTCGGGCACCTCCTCAAGTGGCGGTGAGGGCAGGTCGAGCTCGCCGCCGATGTGCTCGCCGCGCGCATTGCGCAACTGGTAGTAGAGAAGGTCGGTTTCGTCGGCGCGCAGCAGATCGCGGGCCTGGCTGTCGAGCTCGAAGCGGGCTTCGCCGTTGTGCACGACGACCAGCTGTGCCAGGGCCTGCAGGTTGAATTCCAGTGCGCGATCGAACGGCTTGTTGGCAATGCCCTGCGCCACGATCCAGGTGAGGGCCAGCGACAGCGGCCACAGCAGCAGCAGGGGCGTGAGCATCCAGTCCAGGATTTCGCCGAACAGGCTGCGCTGCTCGCGCTGGAACAGCCCGAAAGACATCGGGCTGGCGCGCCGCTCGGTGGGCAGCGCCGCTTCGCCGGTGGCCCGCTCGCGCGACGGCCCGTCCGGGGGCGGGGCGATGGTGCGCAGCTCCGGCGCGGGCAGGGTCACACCTTCTCCAGGCAGTAGCCCAGCCCGCGCACGGTGGCGATGCGGATCGGTCCTTTCTCGATCTTCTTGCGCAGGCGGTGGATGTAGACCTCGATGGCGTTGTTGCTCACCTCTTCGCCCCACTCGCACAGCCGCTCGACGAGCTGGTCCTTGCTGACCAGGCGGCCCGCGCGCTGCAACAGCACCTCGAGCAGGCCGAGTTCGCGCGCCGAGAGCTCCACCATCTTGCCGTCGATGGTCGCGACGCGCCCGGCCTGGTCGTATTCCAGCGGGCCGTGGCGGATGGTGTTGGTGCTGCCGCCCATGCCACGGCGCGAGAGCGCACGCACGCGTGCTTCGAGTTCCTGCAGCGAGAACGGCTTGGCCATGTAGTCGTCGGCGCCGAGGTCCAGCCCCTTAACGCGTTCTTCCACGCTGTCGGTTGCGGTGAGGATGAGCACCGGCATGGCCGAGCCGCGCGAGCGCAGGCGTTTGAGCACATCGAGCCCGTGCAGGCGAGGCAGGCCGAGATCGAGGATGAGCAGGTCGAACTCGTTGTTCGTCAGCAAGGCGGCGTCGGCCTCGGTGCCGCTGGCGACGTGGTCCACCGCCGCACCGGTCGCGCGCAAGCTGCGCAGCAGGCCGTCGGCCAGCACCTGGTCATCCTCGGCGATCAGGATGCGCATGGCGTGTCTCCTCGTTGTGTGCGGGCCATTGTAGGTTTGCCCCTCGCCGTGGCGCTGCCCTCAGGCCTGCGCGTAGGCTTCCAGGCCGAGGGCCACCACGGTGGCCACGTCGCCGCCGACCTGGGTGGCGAACTCGGCCTCGGCCCGCGCCACGGCGCGCCGGAAGGCGTCGAGCCAGAGCAGCCCGTCGGGGGTGAAGACGATGCGCCGCGCCCGTGCATCGAGCGGATCGGTCTCGCGCTGCACCAGGCCCCAGGCCTCGCACTGCGTCACCAGGTCACCCATGGCCTGCTTGCTCATGCCGGCGTTGTGCGCCAGCTCGGTGAGCCGCGAGCCGCGCAGCGAGAGATGGCGCGTGATGTGCACGTGCGCGGCACCCACCTGGTCGCGCGCGGCCAGATTGGACAGGGCCAGCGGCACCTGTGCGTCGTGCGCCATGAGGTGCAGCACGCGGGCATCGAAGCGGCGCAGCGCGTCGCCCAGCAGCCGGCCCAGGTGGCCGCCGCGCCAGCGGTCGTCGGGCGGGGCATTCATGGGGGCAAATGGTAAGGCAAACTGACCAAATATTGAGGTTGTTGCCGGGTATCTCGCCGCTACACTGCTGGCCATGCATCCAGTGCTGGATGCGATCACAGGTCAGGCGGTTCGCCGCAAAGTCAACACCCACTCACCGCTCAGGAGCCACCGAATGGATGCACCCGTCAAGAACGCCGCCCTCAACAGCGAAAAAGCCAAGGCCCTGCAGGCCGCGCTGGCCCAGATCGAAAAGCAGTTCGGCAAGGGCACGATCATGAAGCTCGGCGAGGGCGAGCAGATCGAGGACATCCAGGTCGTTTCCACCGGATCCCTGGGCCTGGACATCGCGCTCGGCGTCGGCGGCCTGCCGCGCGGCCGCGTGATCGAGATCTACGGCCCGGAATCGTCCGGCAAGACCACGCTCACGCTGCAGGTCATCGCCGAGATGCAGCGCCTCAACGGCACCTGCGCCTTCGTCGACGCCGAACACGCGCTGGACGTGCAGTACGCCCAGAAGCTCGGCGTCAACCTGCCCGAGCTGCTGATCAGCCAGCCCGACACCGGTGAACAGGCGCTGGAGATCGTCGATTCGCTGGTGCGCTCCGGCGCCGTCGACCTGGTGGTCATCGACTCGGTGGCCGCGCTCACGCCCAAGGCCGAGATCGAGGGCGAGATGGGCGACCAGTTGCCCGGCTTGCAGGCGCGCCTGATGAGCCAGGCCCTGCGCAAGCTCACCGCCACCATCAAGAAGACCAACTGCACGGTCATCTTCATCAACCAGATCCGCATGAAGATCGGTGTGATGTTCGGCAGCCCCGAAACCACCACCGGCGGCAACGCGCTCAAGTTCTACGCCTCGGTGCGCCTGGACATCCGCCGCACCGGCACCATCAAGAAGGGCGAGGAGGCGATCGGCAACGAGACCCGCGTCAAGGTGGTCAAGAACAAGGTCTCGCCCCCGTTCAAGACGGCCGAGTTCGACATCCTGTTCGGCGAAGGCATCAGCCGCGAGGGCGAGATCCTCGACCTCGGCGTGCTGCACCGCGTGGTCGAGAAATCCGGCGCCTGGTACGCCTACAACGGCGAAAAGATCGGCCAGGGCCGCGACAACTCGCGCGAATTCCTGCGCGAGAACCCCGAGCTGCGCGTCGAGATCGAGAACAAGGTGCGCGAGGCCCTGGGCGTGCGCCTGCTGCCGACGGACGAAGCCCCCGAAGCGGAAGAGGCGGCACCCGCCGCCAAGGGCCGCAAGGCCAAGGCCGAAGCGGCCGACGCCTGATCGGTCGTGGGCTTCGACAAGCCCTCGCTCAAGGGCCGCGCGCTGCGCCTGTTGGCGCAGCGTGAACACTCGCGGGCCGAACTGCAACGCAAGCTCGCCACGCACGAGGAAACGCCGGGTGAGCTCGCCCGGGCGCTGGATGAATTGCAGGCCAAGGGCTTCATCGACGAACAGCGCGTGATCGACTCTGTGGTGCACCGCCGCGCGGCCCGTCTCGGCGCGTCGCGCGTGCGCCAGGAGCTGCAGGCCAAAGGCCTGCCCGCCGAGGCGGTGGCGCAGGCGGTGGGCGCCCTGCGCGGCAGCGAGCTCGAGCGCGCGCGCGAGGTCTGGCGCAAGAAGTTCGGCCACCTGCCGCCGCCGGCCGACGCGGCGCAGCGCGCGCGGCAGATGCGTTTCCTGGCGTCGCGCGGCTTTGCCACCGCTGTGATCCGCCAGCTGGTTCAGGGGGCCGCGCAAGAGTTGCCCGATTGAGCGGTCCACGCGACCCGTCGCGCCCGATGCGCCGCCTGGTGGGCCCCTAGAATCCGCCCGCCGATCCGTCGCAATCCGGGAGAAACGCTTGACCAGCGCATCGCAAGGGCCGTCGCCCGTCGAACCGCCATCGCCCCAGCGGGCCGGCCCGCCATTGATCGGCATCGACCTCGGAACCACCCACAGTGCCATCGCCTGCTGGCAAGGCGGCGAGCCGCGCCTGATCCCGAACGCCCTGGGCCACACGCTCACACCTTCCGTCGTCAGCGTCGACGAGGCCGGCCACGTGCTGGTTGGCCAGGCGGCGCAGGACCGACGGATTTCGCACCCGCAGCAAACGGCCGAGGTCTTCAAACGCGCCATGGGCAGCGCCAAGCGCTTTCGCCTCGGTGCACGGGAGTTCGGCCCCGAGGAGCTCTCCAGCCTCGTGCTCGGCAGCCTCAAGCGCGACGCCGAGGCCGCGCTGGGGCAGGCCATTCACGAGGCCGTGATCAGCGTACCCGCCTACTTCAACGACACGCAACGCAAGGCCACCAAAGTCGCGGCCGAGCTGGCCGGCCTGCGCGTGCTGCGGCTCATCAACGAGCCCACCGCCGCGGCGCTGGCCTTCGGCCTGCACCGCCGCAACGACGAAACCAGTTTCCTGGTGTTCGATCTCGGCGGCGGCACCTTCGACGTGAGCATCGTCGAGCTGTTCGATGGCGTGGTGGAGGTCAAGGCCTCCACCGGCGACAACTACCTCGGCGGTGAGGACTTCACACAGGCCGTGGCCAACGCGCTGATGCAGCAACTGGGCCTGACGCCGCAGCGGCTCGAAGCCGATGGCCAGCTGCGCAACCGGCTTCATGGCCTGGCCGAACACGTCAAGCGCGCCCTGAGCACGGAGAAGAATGTTCGCGGGCGCTTCGCGTGGGACGGCCAGGAGCGCGACTACGCGCTCGACGAGGCCACGCTCGAAACGCTGTGCGCCGACCTGATCGCCCGCTTGCGCAGCCCGGTCGAACGCGCCGTGCGCGACTCGCGCTTGCGGCCGGATGCCTTGAGCCATGTGGTCATGGTCGGCGGGGCGAGCCGCATGCCGCTGGTGAGAAAGATCGTCACGCGCATGTTCGGGCGCTTCCCGGACGTGAGCATCGATCCCGACCACGCCATTGCCTTGGGCGCCGCGACGCAGGCGGCCCTGATCGCGCAGGACGAGGCGCTGTCGGAGGTGTTGATGACCGACGTCTGCCCCTACTCGCTGGGGGTGGAGGTGTCCGAGCAGATCTCGGCCACGCAGTCGGTGCATGGGCTGTTCTCGCCTGTCATCGAGCGCAACACCGTGGTGCCCGCGAGCCGAACCGGCACGTATCACACCGTGGCCGATGGGCAGCGCGTGCTGGCCCTGAACGTGTACCAGGGCGAACACCGCTTCGTGCGCGACAACGTTCACCTGGGCAGCCTCACGGTGCCGGTGCCGCCGCTCAAGCGGGGCGAAGTCACGGTCGAGGTGCGGTTCACGTACGACGTGTCGGGGCTGCTCGAGATCGATGCCACCGTCGTCAACACCGGTGAGACCCACAGCCTGGCCTTGCTCGGCAATGCGTCGTCCTTGAGCGAAGAAGAAGTGGCACAGCGCAAGGACAACCTGGCCCGGCTCAAGATCCATCCGCGCGACGACATGCCCAACAAGGTCGTGGTCACCCGACTGGAGCGCCTGTACGCCGAGCACTCCGGGCCGTTGCGCGAAGCCGTCGGCCGCGTGCTGACCGAGTTCATGGCCGCCCTGGCGACCCAGGATCCCGAGCACATCGCGCGCGACCGCAAACGCGTCAGCCAGTGGCTGGAGCAACTGGACGTTTCGCCGCTGGGCCCGTGACGGCCACCTCGACCCATGTCTTCTCACCACCCCTGGAACGAACTCGGGCTCGACGGCCCCGCCGACAGCCGCACCATCCGGCGCTGCTACGCGGCCCTGGCCAAACAGCACCGCCCCGACACCGATCCGCAAGGATTCCAGCGCCTGCGTGCGGCTTACGAAGCGGCGTTGCAGTGGGTCGCCGACGAAGACGGCCCGGCGCCCGCGCCGCCCATCGATGAACCCGCCGCGGCCGCGATCGATGAGACCGATGGGGCCGATGCGGGCGGGATGGTCGAGGCGATGGCCAACCCGCCGCCCGCCATCGACGAGGGGCCACAAGACGACTGGCGCCGGCAGGTGCAGGCCTTGATCGATCTGTCCGAGGCGCGCGGTGCGGAGGCCGGGGGCAGCGGCCCGGGGCAGGAAGGCCTGGTGGCGCTGGTGCAGCGCGTGATGGCCCACCCCGCCAACGAAAACCTGAACCTGGCGCGCGAAACCGAGGGCGTGCTGGTCACGCTGGCGGCGCGCAGCGATGCCTGGCCTGTCGAAGCGGTCGACCTGGTGTGGCAGCACTACGCCCTGGAGCACCGGTTGGCGTTTTCCGTGGCCTGGCACCCGGTGCACCAGATCCACCGCCGCCTGGAAGACGCGCGGCAATGGCGACAAGTCACCCAGATGGCGCAGACCGATCCGGCGAGCCCGGAGGGCATGCTGTTCCATGCGCCAACCTTGGCGGGGCGGTTGCGGTGGTGGTTTGCCGGCGCGGTCCGTGCCCGTTCCATGTCCGTCATCGAATGGGTGCGCGCATGGCAGCCGGCGCGCATGGCCGATCTGAACCCGGCTTCGGTGGCCACGCTGGAGCGGATGGCGGCCTGGATCGGGCGCTTGCCGGTGCTGGGGCCGCTGGGCATGCTTCTGCTGATCGCCCAGGCCTTGTTGTGGCAGTTCCAGGTGGCGGCCTGGTGGCCATCCCTCGGCAACGACTGGCCCAACCAGGTGTGGCTCTGGGGCGTGCTGATCTACCTGGGCCTCATGGCCGCGAAGCGCTGGGCCCTACCCTGGCTGCAGACGGCGAACGCGCGCCACCCGCGTACCGCGGATGGCGCGGAACTTCTGGCGGCCGGTGGCGTGGTGCTGGCCCATGCCGTGGGAGCGGCCGCTCCTGTGCTGTGGGCGGTGGTCGGCCTGCTCTGTGGCTCGCTCATGCTGGGCTTGCGGGCGCTGCATGCCCGCCAGGTGCAGTTGGGGCGGCTGTCCCTGGGCATGCCGCTGTTCGGGGTGCTGATGCTGATGTTGCTCGGTGTCCTGCCCTTCGCGGCCACGGCACCCCAGCACTTTCATCTCATGTGGGCACTGTTGGCGATCGCGGTGCTGCAGCCGCACCTGCCGCATCCGCCCCTCGTGCTCGACGAGCGGGCCCGGCGCTTCCTCTGGCGTTCCGATCCGGCCAGGGGCTTCGATGCGCGGGCGACCTGTGGCGCGCTCGTGCTGGCCATGGTGGCCTGGTCGGCGGTGATCCTGTGGATGGGCCCGGCCTATGATGCGTCGCCGTGGGCCGGTGTCGGCGCGCTGCTGGTGTACGCCCCGTGGTTGCTATTGGGTTGGTTGACGTTCGCGGGCAGCACGGCGCAGCGTCTGGCGAGCGGTACCGCTCTCGTGCTGGCCTTTGTGGTGGGCGTGTCCCTGGTGGCCAATGACGGGCTGCTTGGCCGGGCGGGGGCGTGTCAGGTGGCGGTGGCCCTGCTGGGCTCCGCCCAGGCCCTGTGGACGCTGTGGCAAAGCCGCGCGGGCCGGCCCGCGCCGGCCCCGCAGGACGTGGCGCCCCAGGCGCCGTCGTCCTGGTGGCGTTTCTGGTGGATTCCGCTGCTGATCTACGGCTTCATCCGGCTGGCATCGGGCTTGGCCGGCGCCTGAGCCGTGGCCGCGGGCTTCACAGCCCGAGCATCAGCTTGAGGTTCTGAACCGCGGCGCCACTGGCACCCTTGCCCAGGTTGTCCAGGCGCGCGATCAGCACCGCGTGACGGTGCGTTTCGTTGGCGAACACACGCAACTCGATCAGGTTGGTGTCGTTGAGCGCGGTGGCGTCGAGCTTGCCGTCGGCGGTGGGCGGCAGCACTTTCACAAACCCACCCGCGGCCTCGCTGGCGGCGTAGTGCTTCACCAGCGCATCGTGCAGGTCGGCCGCGCCGGGCCGGCCGGGCAGGCTGTCCAGGTGCAGCGGCAACTGCACCAGCATGCCCTGGCGGAAGTTGCTCACCGCGGGGATGAAGATGGGGCGGCGCTTGAGGCCGGTGAGCGCCATGATCTCGGGCAGGTGCTTGTGCGACAGGCCGAGCGCGTAGGCCTCGAACAACGGCGCGGTGCCGGCCTCGTAGGCTTCGATCATCGCGCGGCCGCCACCCGAATAGCCACTGACGGAAGGCAGCGACAGCGGGAAGTCGGCAGGGATCAGGCCGGCGTCCACCAGGGGGCGGATCAGCGCGATCGCACCCGTGGCGTAGCAGCCGGGGTTGGCCACGCGGTCCGCCTGCTTCACGGCTTGTGCCTGCGTGGCGGTGAGCTCGGGAAAGCCGTAGACCCAGCCCGATGCCGTGCGGTGCGCGGTGGAGGCGTCGATGATGCGCGGCTTGCGGCCGGGCAGGCCATCGACCATGGCCACCGACTCGCGCGCCGCGTCGTCGTGCAGGCACAGCACAACGAGATCGGCCCGCGCCATCAGTTCGCGCTTGGCTTCGGGGTCTTTGCGGCGCTCGGGCGCGATGCCGAGCAGTTGCACGCCGGGTTCCTGCAGCAGGCGTTCGCGGATCTGCAGGCCGGTGGTGCCGGCTTCGCCGTCGATGAAGATCTGATGGGCCATGTGCAGTCCTCGGAGATCGATGAGCCGACGAACGCCCTTGCGATGCGGCGCCGCGACCCGGTTTGGTGCATTGCACCATGATACATTCCTTGGTTGCTCGTCCAAGAGCCCGTCTCCCGGCCGCTGTTGCCGCGCCGGACACACGTTCCATCCCTGAGAGAGACCTCATGAAGATTCACGAATACCAAGGCAAGGAAATCCTGCGCCAATTTGGTGTGCCCGTGCCGCGCGGCATTCCCGCGTTCACGGTGCAGGAGGCGGTGGAAGCCGCACAGAAGCTGGGCGGTCCCGTGTGGGTCGTCAAGGCGCAAATCCACGCCGGTGGCCGCGGCAAGGGCGGCGGCGTGAAGGTCGCCAAGAGCATCGATCAGGTGAAAGAGCTGGCGGGCCAGATCCTGGGCATGCAGCTCAAGACCCACCAGACCGGCCCCGAAGGCCAGAAGGTGCGCCGCCTCTACATCGAAGACGGTGCCGACATCCAGAAGGAGTACTACCTCTCTGCCGTGACCGACCGCGGCACGCAGAAGGTGGCCTTCATCGCTTCCAGCGAAGGTGGCATGGACATCGAGGAAGTGGCGCACGCCACCCCCGAGAAGATCGTCAAGATCTTCGTCGACCCGCTGGTGGGCTTCACCGACGCGCAGGCCAAGGAACTCGCCAAGGGCATCAACCTGCCCGCCGATTCCGAAGCGCAGTTCGCCGACGTTTGCAAGAAGCTCTACAAGTGCTACATGGACACGGACGCTTCGCTGGTCGAGATCAACCCGCTCAACCGCGACGGCAAGGGCAACATCATCGCCCTGGACGCCAAGTTCAACTTCGATTCGAACGCCCTGTTCCGCCACCCCGAGATCGTTGCGCTGCGCGATCTGGATGAAGAGGATCCGGCCGAGATCGAGGCTTCCAAGTTCGACCTCGCCTACATCAGCCTCGACGGCAACATCGGCTGCCTGGTGAACGGTGCCGGCCTCGCCATGGCCACCATGGACACCATCAAGCTGTTCGGCGCCGAGCCGGCGAACTTCCTCGACGTGGGTGGCGGCGCCACCCCCGAGAAAGTCACCGAAGCGTTCAAGATCATGCTCAAGAACGACAAGGTCAAGGCCATCCTGGTCAACATCTTCGGCGGCATCATGAAGTGCGACACCATCGCCACCGGTGTGATCACCGCCTGCCGTGCGGTGAACCTGAGCGTGCCGCTGGTGGTGCGCATGAAGGGCACCAACGAGGAACTGGGCAAGAAGATGCTGGCCGAATCGGGCCTGCCCATCATCAGTGCCGACTCGATGGCCGAAGCGGCCCAGAAGGTCGTCGCCGCCGTCAAAGCCGCCTGAGCCCGGAGAACCACCATGTCGATCTACATCAACAAAGACACCAAGGTCATCACCCAGGGCATCACGGGCAAGACCGGCCAGTTCCACACCGAGAAGTGCCAGGAATACGCGAACGGCAAGCACTGCTTCGCCGCCGGCGTGAACCCCAAGAAGGCCGGTGAGTCGATCTTCAACATCCCGATCTACGCGTCGGTGAAGGAAGCCGCCCAGCAGACGGGCGCCACCGTGTCGGTGATCTACGTGCCGCCCGCGGGCGCCGCCGCCGCCATCTGGGAAGCCGTCGAGGCCGACCTGGATCTGGCGATCTGCATCACCGAAGGCATCCCCGTGCGCGACATGCTGGAAGTGCGCAACAAGATGAAGGCCAAGGAAGCCAAGGGCGGCAAGAAGACGCTGCTGCTGGGCCCCAACTGCCCCGGCCTGATCACGCCCGACGAGATCAAGATCGGCATCATGCCCGGGCACATCCACCGCAAGGGCCGCATTGGTGTGGTCTCGCGCTCCGGCACGCTGACCTATGAAGCCGTGGCCCAGCTCACCGAAATCGGCCTGGGCCAGTCCAGCGCCGTGGGCATCGGTGGCGACCCCATCAACGGCCTCAAGCACATCGACGTGATGAAGGCCTTCAACGACGATCCCGAGACCGACGCCGTGATCATGATCGGCGAGATCGGTGGCCCGGACGAAGCCGAAGCCGCGATGTGGTGCAAGGCGAACATGAAGAAGCCCGTGGTCGGCTTCATCGCCGGCGTCACCGCGCCCCCCGGCAAGCGCATGGGCCATGCCGGTGCGCTGATCTCCGGCGGTGCCGACACGGCCGACGCCAAGCTCGCCATCATGGAAGAGTGCGGCTTCAAGGTCACGCGCAACCCGTCCGAAATGGGCAAGCTGCTCAAATCGCTGATCTGAACGGCTTGTTCGGGTGTGCAAAAGGCAACGCGTGCGTTGCCTTTTTTTTCGCCTGTCCCGCCGAGCGTGACGCTTGTCACCGACAGTGCTTGTCGCCGGGTCGCGCGCTGAAACAAAATGCTACATCCATGGGACGGCCCTGCTGTTCCAGTCCCAGCACCGCGTGAGGCCGATGTTCCCGGCTCGCACGTTGTCGCGAGCCGACGCCGGAAAGCCTCTGTGACCCTTGCCGATCTGCCCGTTCCTGCGCGCCGCGCGCGCTGGCGCCCGACCGCCGATGCCCTCACCGCCGTGGGGGTGCTGGTCGTCGTCGGGCTGCTGCATGCGGGGTCGGACCTGATCGGCTCGCTCGAGCGGCGGTTCTATGACCACGCCAGCACGGCGAGTGAGCGCCAGCCTGGCGACCGGATCACCATCGTCGCGATCGATGACGCGAGCATCAACGCCATCGGCCGCTGGCCCTGGCCGCGCGAGGTGCACGCGGAGCTGATCGACCGACTGGGCGCGGCCGGCGCCCGCACCATCGCACACACCGCCTTCTTCTTCGAACCCCAGACCGACCGCGCCTTGGCGCCGTTGCGTGCCTTGCGCGAACGCATCGAGGGCGCCGATCCGGCGTTGGCCGATCTCGGGCCACAGGCGCGCGATCGGCTGTCGGCCGATTTGCGTGCGACCGAACGCCAGCTCGACAGCGATGCCCGGCTGGCCGCCAGCGTGCAGGCGTCCGGCCGGGTGGTCCTGCCCTCGGTGTTCGAGCTCGGCGAGCCACGCGGCCGGCCCGACGCGCCCCTGCCCGCCTTCGCCCAGCGCAGCGCCGTGCCGGACGCCTCGGCCTTCGGCGTGCCGGCCCAGCGCAGCTTGCAGCCGCTGCCCGCCCTGGGCGAAGCGGCCGCGGCCGTGGGGCACCTGAACCAGTGGCTGGACCCCGATGGCGCGGTGCGCCGCGAGGCCCTGCTCGTGCGCTTCGACGGCGTGGCCGTGCCTTCGATGGCGCTGGCCACCGCGGCCCACAGCCTGAACCTGTCGGCCGACGACATCGACCTGCGCCCGGGGGAAGGCTTGGCGCTGGGCCCGGCCTTCATCCCGACCGACGCCGCTGCGCGCGTGCTGCCGCAGTTCTACGCGGACCGCGCCGGCGCTGGGGCCTTCCCCACGGTGGCCTTTCACGATGTGCTGGCCGGGCGGGTGTCGGCCGATCTGATCCGCGACCGCATCGTCATCGTGGGCGCCACCGCGGCCGGCGTGGGCACGCTCTTCACCACGCCGGTCTCACCCGCGTTGTCACCTGCGGCGATCGTGGCGCACAACACCGCGAGCCTGCTCAACGGGCACTTCATCGCGCAGCCGGTGTGGACGGGCGCGGCGGTGGTGGCCATCGTGCTGTTCATCGCCGCCTACCTCGCATTCGGCCTGCGCCGCCTGTCCGCCGCGGCGGGCGCGGTTGTCACGGGCTTGGCGCTGGTCGCGCTGCTGGCGGCCGAGCACCTGCTCCTGTCGCGCGCCGCCCTCTGGTTGCCGCTGGTGTTGCCGGCCGTGCTGTTGCTGGCCGGCCACCTGGCGTTGACCACGCGGCGCTTCCTGGTGACCGAGGCCGGCAAGCGCCGCTCCGACCAGGAGTCGGCCGAGACCAACCGGATGATGGGCCTGGCGCTGCAAGGCCAGGGCCAGCTCGACATGGCCTTCGACCGCTTCCGCCGTGTGCCGCACAGCGTTGCGTTGATGGACAACCTCAAGCACCTGGCGCTCGATTTCGAGCGCAAGCGCCAATTCAACAAGGCCGAAGCGGTGTACGAGCACATGACGCAACTGGACCGCACCGACCCCGACGTCCGCACGCGGCGCCTTCGCGCGCAGTCGCTGGCGCAGACCGTGGTGCTGGGGGGCGGCCAGGGCGCCCACCCCGGCGGAACGCTGGCACCCGATCGCCCGGGTGTCGAGCAGCCCATGCTGGGCCGCTACCGCGTGGAAAAGGAGCTCGGCAAAGGGGCCATGGGCGTGGTTTACCAAGGGCGCGATCCCACGATCGGCCGCACGGTGGCGATCAAGACGCTGGCCCTGACCGCCGAGTTCGAGGGCGCCGAGCTCGAGGAGGCGCGCCAGCGGTTCTTCCGCGAAGCCGAAACCGCCGGGCGGCTGCAGCACCCCAACATCGTGACCATCTTCGACGCCGGGGAGGAGCACGACCTGGCCTACATCGCGATGGAGTTCCTGCACGGCCGCGATCTGCAGGCCCACGCGCGCCCGGCAACGCTGTTGCCGTGGGCGCAGGCGGTGGGCATTGCCGGGCAGGTGGCGCTGGCCCTGGACCACGCGCACCGCCAGAACGTGGTGCACCGCGACATCAAGCCCGCCAACGTCATGCTCGATCCGGCGACCGGGCAGGTGAAGGTGACGGACTTCGGCATTGCGCGCATCACCGACAGCAGCCGCACCAAGACGGGCGTGGTGCTGGGCACGCCCAGTTTCATGGCGCCGGAGCAACTGGCCGGCCACCGGGTGGACGGCCGGGCCGACCTGTACGCACTCGGCGCCATGCTGTTTCAACTGCTCACGGGCGAACTGCCGCTCAAGGGCGATTCTTTGTCCGCGCTGATGTATCAGATAGCCAACACCGTCCCGCCCGATGTGCGCACCCTGCGCGCCGAACTGCCGGCCGATCTGGCCGTGCTGTTGAGCGCGCTGCTGGCCAAGCAGCCCGAGGATCGCCCGGCCACTGGCGCCGAGGTGGCCGCCTTGTTGCAGCGCATCAACCGCGACAGCGCCGACGCCACCGCCAATGGCACCCAAACCCCGCGGCCGTCCCGTGACGGCCGTGCCTCTCCTTCCATCCCGGTATAAATCCACGTCCATGAATTTCGAGTTTCACGCCTTGACCGATCCGGGTCTGGTCAGGGACAACAACGAAGACTCCGTTTCGCTTGACGGCGACAACGGCATCGCCGTGCTGGCCGACGGCATGGGCGGCTACAACGCCGGTGAAGTCGCCAGCGCCATGGCCACGACCTTCATCAAGTCCGAACTGGGCCGCTGGCTTGCCGAGGGCGGCGGCGAGGCCAGTTCGCGCGAACTCAAGCGGGCGATGGAGGTCTGCATCGACAACGCCAACCGCTCGATCTTCAACGCGGCCAACGGCAACGCCCAATACGCCGGCATGGGCACCACCCTGGTCATGGGCGTGTTCCTGGACGGGCGCGTGATGATCGGCCACGTGGGGGATTCGCGCTGCTACCGGCTGCGTCGCGACGAGTTCGTCCAGATGACGCGCGACCACTCGCTGCTGCAGGAGCAGATCGACGCCGGGCTGATCTCCCTGGAGCAGGCCCAGTACGCCACCCACCGCAATCTGGTCACGCGCGCGCTCGGCGTCGAGGACACAGTGTTGCTCGAAGTCAACGAATACCGCGTTGAAGACGGCGATCTTTATCTGCTCTGTTCCGACGGCCTCAACGACATGCTCAATGACGAGCGCATCGCTGCGCTGCTCATCACCGCCGGCACGCTGGAAGAAAAGGCGGCCGCGCTGGTTGAAGCCGCCAATGCCGCCGGTGGCCGCGACAATATTTCGGTGATACTGGCGCATGCCCGCGCCAAGGCCGCGCGTCGCGGCTTGCTGTCGCGCATGCTCGGACAATAATTCCGCTCCGCCCAGCACCCCATTCCGCGCTCAAAAGAATCCCAAGAGGAGTCGGCCATGCCGAAAATGATCGTTTCCATCGACGGCGTCGTCATCAAGGAGGTCCAGCTCACCAAGGACCGCACCACGCTGGGCCGCCGTCCGTACAACGATGTGGTCATCGACAACCTGGCGGTCAGCGGCGAACACGCCGTGTTGCAGATGTCCGGCTCCGACGTCTTCCTGGAAGACCTGAACAGCACCAACGGCACCTACGTCAACGGCAAGGCAATCAAGAAGCAGCAGCTGCAGGGCGGCGACACGATCGAGATCGGCAAGTACAAGATCAAGTTCGTGCATGAGGGCAGCGAGCCCTACGAGAAAACCATGGTCATCAACGCGGGTGCCGTGGTTTCCGGTGACAGCGGGGCCGCACCGCTTGCGCCCGCCGCGATCAAGGTCATCAGCGGCTCGGCCGCTGGCCGCGAGGTCGCCCTCACCAAGGTGGTCACCACCATCGGCAAACCCGGCGTGGCCGTGGCCGCCATCACGCGCCGCCCGCATGGCTACGTGGTGGCCATGGTCGAAGGCACGGTCAAGCCCACCATCAACGGTGCCCCCCTGAGCACCGACGGCAAAGACCTGCGCCACGGCGACGTGCTGGAGCTTGCCGGCACCCAGATGCAGTTCGTCCAAGGCTGACGGCTCTACAACAGCGCTCGTAACGCCCGGATACGGCGCCCCGGCGCGCGAAAAAAATCACAGCCCCGGGCGCCGCCCCCGGGTACCCTGCGGCCTGTGTCCTTGTCGCCGCCTTCTTCCCCCATGCGGGTCCGCGTCCTCGGTTGCTCCGGCGCCATTGCGCAGGGCTGCCGCACCACCGCTTTCCTGCTGGACGATGACGTGCTCATCGACGCCGGCACCGGCGTCGGTGACCTCAGCCTCGAGGCGATGCTGCGCATCGACCACGTGCTGCTGAGCCACTCGCACCTGGACCACGTGGCTGCGCTGCCGCTGATGATCGACGCCGTGGCCTCGGGGCGGCTCGCAGCGGGGGCGCCAGCCCTGCAGGTGCATGCCCTGCCCGGCACCATTCAGGCCCTGCGCGCGCACCTCTTCAACGACACCATCTGGCCCGACTTCACCACCATTCCGAACGCCCAGGCGCCGCTGATGCGCTTCGTGCCGTTTCAGATCGGCGATGTCGTGGCCATCGGCGACAAACGCATCGAAATCCTGCCGGCCGTGCACACCGTGCCCGCGGCCGGCTTTGCGGTGGCGGGCCAAACGGGTTCGGCGCACTGGGTGTTCAGCGGTGACACCGGGCGCAACCCCGCGTTCTGGGCGCGCGTGAACCAGCTCGATGTCGCCCACCTCGTCATCGAAACCGCCTTCAGCGACCGCGAGACCGACCTCGCGCTGCGCAGCCAGCACCTGGCGCCTTCGCTGCTGGCCGAAGAACTGGCCTGCCTTTCGCCCAGCCGGCGCCCCCTGATCCACATCACCCACACCAAGCCGGCCGAGACCGCGCTCATCATCGAAGAGATCCACCGCCTGGACACCCAGCCGCGGCGCGACATCCGCTGGCTTAGCGCCGGGCAGGTCTTCGAGGTGTGACAAAGCTTGTCGCAGCGTCACGCTGTGACACTTTTTGTCGCCATGAAATGGCAAGCCCCCTGGCAATACATCACACCCGCGCCGGCCATCGCGGCAATTCGCGCGCTCATCTCCCCTGGCCGGGCTGGCACGCCATCTGCAAAGAGGATCGCGTCCCGACCCCAACCCCCCCTGCTGAGGAGTTCTCCATGCAAATGAAACGTGCCATGCAAAAAGGCTTCACCCTGATCGAATTGATGATCGTGGTGGCCATCATCGGTATCCTGGCCGCGGTTGCGCTGCCGGCGTATCAGGACTACACCAAGCGCGCCAAGATGTCGGAAGTGATTCTGGCTGCTTCGGCTTGCCGCACCAGCGTGACGGAAATTTACCAGTCGAACACCTCGGTTTCGCTGCCCGACGCTGGCGCCTGGGGTTGCGAGGCCTCTGTCTCGACCTCCACCTACGTGCAGCAGATCGCCACGAACGCAGCCGGGGCCGTGCAGGTCACGTCGCAGAACATCGGCACTGGTGCAAACGGCACGGTCTTCTTGGTGCCCCAAATCTCTGGTGACTCGGTCTCCGGCTGGCTTTGCGGCCCTGGCTCGGTGGAGGCCAAGTTCCTGCCGGGCTCGTGCCGTGACACCACGGTTGGCACTACGACCGGTCCTTTCGTCGCTACCACGCCCTGATCCCCGGTCATTGCTGGTCCTCCCAAGGGCGCCAGCGATGCACAAAAGCGCCCTCTCTTCGAGGGCGCTTTTTCTTTGCACTCCCATGACTCATCCCAAACTCGTCCTTGCGGCGCTCCTGATGTTGTCGGGGTGGTTGACCACCAATCACTTCACCCCCTGGGTAAGTTGGCACGCAGAACTGCCGTTCTTTGTGTTGGTCCTGGTTGTCGCGGCCTGGGGAGTTTTTCGCCCAGCCGCTAGAGGGCATCTGGCATTCCCGTGGGTGGTGGGGCTTCCTCTGTTGCTGAGTGCCTTGGTCGGACTGCAATACGCCTTTGGGCTGGTGCCCTGGGTGGGTCACGCCGTTGTCGCGGCGCTGTACGGGTTCCTGGTCTTGGTGGCCATCCAATGGGGATGGCAGGACGCCACCGCGCGGCAGATTGCCCCTAGGCAGGAACCCGCTCCAGGCGAATGGCTCGCCTGGACGCTGGTTGTCGCCGGAGTCCTTTCGGTGGCCGTCGCTTGGGTGCAGGTGCTCGACCTGTGGGAGGGTGCTTCATTCATCACCCGCCAAAGCCAGCTTCGTCGGCCGGGTGGGAACATGGGGCAGGCCAACCACCTTGCGACGTTGCTGGTGATGGCGATGGCTGCCACACTGTTCCTGAACCTGCAGGGGCGGCTGGGCCTGTTCGTCACGACATTGACCGTGATGTTGCTGGCGGCGGGCGTCGCACTGACCGAATCCAGAACGGGCTTGCTGACTGTCTTGAGCATCTGCGTGCTGTGGGCGTGGAAACGCCCGGATGTGGGGCTTGGGGTGCCTCGGGTGTTCGCCGGCGTTCTTGGTGCGGCGGGGGTCTCAATGTTCGCTGCCTGGCCAAGCCTCTACACGTTGTGGTCTGGTGGCGTGGCAACCGGGGCATCTGCAGCGGAGAGGATCGGGTCCAGCGGTTCGGACCCGCGCCGTGTGCTTTGGGAGCAGGTGTTGGAAGCGTCGCTGCTCAAGCCTTGGGCGGGTTGGGGCTTCCGTGGCACCGCTGAGGCGCACAACGCGATCGCACATCAGGACATCACGACGCTGCCCATCACCTACAGCCACAACCTGCTGCTCGACCTCGCGGTATGGTTTGGGTGGCCGGTTGCGTTGATCGTCTCGATCGCCGTGATGGTGTGGGGTTGCCGTCGCTTCCTCGCGATCCAGACCGCCCCCTTGGCCTGGTTCGGATTTGCACTGGTCCTGCCCTTCGGCATTCACTGCCTGCTCGAGTTTCCGTTCGCATACGCCTACCTCCTGATGCCCGCCATGTTGGGCGTGGGTTGGATTGAAGGCACGTTGCGGCCGAACCAAGCGGCGTTGCGGGTGCGCGCCCTCTGGATCATTCCGCCCGTGCTCTTGGTGGTCGGGGTGGCAATCTGGTCGGTGGTCGACTACCTGCGCGTCGAAGAAGACTTCCGTGTGGCCCGGTTCCAGATGCTTCGTATCGGGCCTCCGCCTGACGTGCCGCCTCCGCAGATCCGCTTGCTCGACCAGTTGGGAGACATGGTGGCCTCCACACGCGTGCCGCTGAAGCCCGGTCTTGGGAACAAGCAGTTGGAGCTTCTGCAGATGGCGGCTGTTCACAATCCGTGGTCGGGCAGCCAGTATCGCTATGCTGCGGCGCTTGCGCTGAATGGCCATCCTGCCGAGGCCCGCCGGCAAATGCAGGTACTTCGCGCGCAGCATGGCTTCCGTGCGTATCGAGGTTTGGCCGAACAGCTCGAGAAGGACCTCGCGAAGCATGGTCTCCCTGAACTGGCTTTGCCGCTGGAGAACCCCTGATGACCACAGCCATGTCCACCCGATTGCGGGCAGCAGTCCTGCCGGCAGTCATTCACCTTGGTCTGTCCCTTCTCGTGGCCTTTGGCTCGGCCCTGTTGGTCTGGGGCGTCTGGTATCCGCCCCCTTTTGATCAGCTGTCTGGTGGCGCTGAGCTCTTCCTGTTGATCGTTGTGGTCGATGTGGTGTGCGGCCCGGTGTTGACGTTCGTGGTTTACGACCGCCTGAAGCCGCGGGCCGAGTTGGTTCGCGACATTTCCATCATTGGCATTCTTCAATTGGCGGCACTTCTGTACGGGCTCTGGACCGTGGCAGAGGCAAGACCTCTGTACCTGGTCCATGAAGTGGAGCGATTTCGTGTGATAACGAAAGCGGACTACCTGGGGGTGGACGTCACACAGGCGATTGCAGACCTGCCCTCTGCCTTGAAGCCGCGCTTGTTTTCGGGCCCTGTTCTCGTCGGCGCGCGGCCACCCCTGGATCCGAAAGTGCGCAACGAGGTGCTTATGGAGGCGCTGGGAGGGGGGCGGGACTTCGTTCAGCGACCTGAATACTACGTGCCATACGATGACGACTACGCCCTCGCAGTTGCCTCGCGGGCAAAACCGCTCACGCTGTTCGCCCAGCGTTTCCCGGACAGGGCCGGCGATTTGCAGGCGCTCCTGAAACAGCACAGCCTTTCCCCGGACAACGCACTTTTCCTGCCGGTGGTGCACCGGCAGGACTGGATCGCGGTTCTGGATGCCAAAGGCCGCGTGCTGGGCTTTGTGCCCGGCGATGGGTTCAGCGTTCGCTGAACCCGGCAGTAGTCATTCGGTGGTCTGACCTGGCGCCTCAAAGTCGCCACTCTTCCCCCCCCGCTTCTCCCTCAACCGCACCCCCCCCACCACCATCCCCCGATCCACCGCCTTGCACATGTCATAAACCGTGAGCAAGGCTACCGACGCGGCGGTGAGGGCCTCCATCTCGACGCCGGTCTGACCGTTGCATTCGGTGCTGGCGGTGCAGCGCACGCTGTTCGCATCGCGTTCGATTTCGAACTCCACCGCCACGCGCGTCAGCGCGATCGGGTGGCAGAGCGGGATGAGGTCGCTGGTTTTCTTGGCGGCCATGATGCCGGCCAGGCGGGCCACGCCGAGCACATCTCCCTTCTTGGCCGTGCCCGATTCGATCAGTGCCAGTGTCTCGGGCTGCATGCGGATGCGCCCTTCGGCGACCGCAATGCGGTGCGTGTTGGCCTTGGCGCCGACGTCGACCATGTGGGCCTGGCCCTGGGCGTCGAAGTGGGTGAGGGCTTGCTCTGCTGTTGGGGCGGGCGCTGGCGTTGACATGGTGTAACCGCGTTTCACCGGCGCTTGACGCGCCGGTTGGGTGAACTGGTGGGGGTTGCGGGCATCATACGGCGCATGGTTTTCATCCCCCCTTCGCCGCGGCGCGCGGTCTGGTTGGCGGTCGGTGCGTTGGCGCTGGTCTTGTGTGCGCCAGTCGGTGATGGCGCGTGGGCGCAGGCCGTCGGTGCTGCCGCGCCCAGGTCGGGCGCCGCTCCGCAGAACCTGCCCAGCCTGGGGGATGGCGAGGACCTCACGGTGTCTGCCGAGCGCCGGCTCGGGGACCGCATCGCGCGCAGCATCTACCGCGATCCCGACTATCTGGACGACCCGGTGCTCGGCGATTACCTGCAACTGCTCTGGCAGCCCTTGCTGGCCGCGGCGCGCCAGCGCGGTGAGGTACCGACCGAGCTGGCCGAGCGACTGGCCTGGGAGCTGATGATCTCGCGCGACCGGCGCGTCAACGCGTTCGCGCTGCCGGGTGGCTACCTCGGGGTCAACCTGGGCCTGCTGGCGGTGACCGATCGGCCGGAAGAGCTCGCGTCGGTGCTCGCGCACGAACTCAGCCACGTGTCCCAGCGCCACATCGCGCGCCTGATGTCGAACGAGCAGCGCATGGCGCCGTGGATGATCGCCGGGATGATTCTCGGCGCGTTGGCCGCGGGATCGAACCCGAACGCGGCGGGTGCGGCCATCGCGGGCAGTTCGGCTGTCGCGGCCCAGCAATCGCTGAACTTCTCGCGCGACATGGAACGCGAGGCCGATCGCATCGGCTTCGGTGTGATGACGGGTGCGGGCTTCGACGGCCAGGGCTTCGTGGGCATGTTCGACAAGCTGCAGCAGGCATCGCGCCTGAACGACGACGGCGCATTCCCCTACTTGCGCAGCCACCCGCTCAACAGCGAGCGCATTGCGGACATGCAGGCGCGCCTGCCAGCGGGCGCACCCGCCGCCGGGCCGCGGGCCGATGCGCCGGTGCGCGCCACAGGGCTGCCTTCGGCGGCCTTGCACGCCCTGGCGGCCGCGCGGGCGCGGGTGCTGGCCGAGCGCAACAGCACGCGCTGGGCCGCCTGGGTGGAATTGGGCCAGGCCGCGGGTGCCCGAGCGCCCGAGCTGTATGCCGGCGCCATGTCGGCCCAGCGGCTCGGGCAGCACGCGCGGGCCGCGGAGTTCGCGGCGCGGCTGCGCCAAGCCACCGCGGGCAGCGACGCGCGTCAGGCCGCCGATGCGCTGGCGCTGGAGCTGCTGCTGTCGCCTGGCGCAAGCCCCAACCCCGAGCTGCTGACCGAGTTGCGCGATGCGGCGCTGGCCGCCGAGTCGCGCGCGCAGGTGCTGCTTGGTGCGCAGGCGGCGCTGGCCAGCGGCCAGGCGCCGCGCGCGGCCGCGCGACTTCAAACCTGGGTGGTGGAGCGCCCGCGCGATGCGCTGGCCTGGCAACTGCTCTCGCGCGCGCACCAGGCGCAAGGCCAGACGTTGCGTGCCGTGCGGGCCGACGCCGAAGCCCGCGCGGCGCATTTCGACTGGGACGGGGCGCTCGAACGCCTCAAGGCCGCGCAGGCCCTGCCGCCCGCGCAACGCAACGCCGATCCGATCGAACTGGCCATCGTGGACAGCCGCCGTCGCGACGTGGAACTGCGCCTGCGCGAGGCGATGCGCGAAGACGAAAGGCGCTGAGCGCCGGGCGCGACCTCAGCGCAGGCGAAGCCCGCGCAGGGCCGAGTCCACCACGATCATGATGACCGAGTAGATGAGCGAGCCCAGCAGGGCCGCCCAGAAGTCGCGCACGTGGAAGCCGTCGAGCAGCGAAGCGGCTGCCCAGAACAGCAGCGCGTTGATGACGAACAGGAACAACCCGAAGGTCACCACCGTCACCGGCAGCGTGAGCAGGATGAGCACCGGCCGCAGGATCAGGTAGAACAACCCGATCACCGCGGCGGCGATGAGTGCCGACGGGAAGCTGCGGATCTGCACGCCGTTGTAGACGTAGGCCACCAGCAGCAGGGCACACGCCGCCAGCAGCCACCGCAGGAGCAGCTTCATGCCGTGTCAGGCCTTGTCGGCGGCTGCAGCGCGTTGGGCGACGCGGCGGTTGTGCAGCCAGCCCAGCGCCAGCACCGCGACGATGGTGACGAGCACAAAGCCCCAGTAGGCGGCCACGTGCGAGGGCTCCGGGCCTTTGAACCAGGGCGCCAGCAGCTTCTCGTTGACCACCATCTTGCCGGCGGTGAACGCCAGCACGCCCGCGCCGATGTACATGATGGACGGGTACTTCTCGACGAGCTTGAGGATCAGCGTGCTGCCGAAAACCACGATCGGAATGCTAATGAGCAGGCCGATGACCACGAGGTCGAACGAGCCCTGTGCCGCACCAGCGACGCCGAGCACGTTGTCGATGCCCATCACGGCGTCCGCAATGATGATGGTTTTCATGGCGCCCCAGAACGTGGTGGCACCGCCGCCATGCTCCTCGCCGCCGCCTTCGTCTTCCGCGATCAGCTTGTAAGCGATCCACATCAGCGCGATGCCGCCGACGGCCATGAGGCCCGGGATGCGCAGCAGCCACACCACCACCAGCGTCATGGCCGAGCGCACGACGATGGCACCGACGGTGCCCCAGACGATCGCCTTCCTCTGGTGCTCCTTCGGCAGGTTGCGGGCGGCCAGCGCGATCACGATCGCGTTGTCGCCGGCGAGCACGAGGTCGATGAGGATGATGGCCAGCAGGGCAGACCACCAGGCCGCGGACATGAATTCCATGAAATGGCTCCAAAGAGGGGGAAGAGTTCCGAAGGTCTCGCCCGGCGCCACGTGACCGTGTGCCCAGCGTGCCGGGTGCCGCCGGGCGGCACCGTATTGACGACACGCTGACGGGCACGGCAAGGCACCCGAAGGAGCCGCCACCGCGCCGGGAGCTACTCCCCTTCCGCGAAAGCCGGCATTGTATTCGGCGGCGTCGGCCGCCCGCCATGCGTGGTTCCCGCAACGGGGCCCGGGGATACGCACAAGCCCTCACGGCGCGCGGGGAACGCCTGACTAAACTGCCACCAGCCGACCCGCCACGGCGCGGGCCGGCCCAACGCCGAAGGCCGCACCATGGAACTGCTCGCGAACCCCCTCTTCTGGCTGGGGCTGGGCCAGATCATCTGGATCAACATCATCCTGTCGGGCGACAACGCGGTGGTGATTGCGCTGGCCGCCCGCGGGCTCGATCCGCGCCGGCAGAAGCAGGCCATCTTCTGGGGCACGGCGGCGGCCGTGGTGCTGCGCATCGCGCTCACGGTGGTGGCGGTCAAGCTCATGCAGCTGCCCTGGCTGCAACTGATCGGCGGTTTGCTGCTGCTGTGGATCGGCGTTCAATTGCTCAATGGCGGCGACGACGGCGCGGCGGACAAAGGCGAGGCCAAGGGTGGCCTGTTCGCGGCCATTCGGACCATCCTGGTGGCCGATCTGGTGATGAGCCTGGACAACGTCATCGGCGTGGCGGCCGCGGCCAACGGCAACCTCACGTTGCTGGTGATCGGCCTGCTGATCGCGATTCCCATCGTGGTCTTCGGCAGCACGCTCATGATCAAGCTCATGGGCCGCTTCCCGGCCATCGTCACCCTCGGTGCGGCGCTGATCGGCTGGGTGGGCGCCGAAACCATCGTGTCGGACAAGGTCATCGAGCCCCTGGTGCCGCACCATTCCGTGGGCTTCTACGCCGCCGCGGCGCTGGGCGCGCTGCTGGTGGTGGCCCTGGGCAAGTTCCTGCAGAACCGCAAGGCGGGCTGAGCATCCCGGCGGCGCGCCGGGCCTTGTGGCGGCGGGGTGATGGCCTGGCGGGGGGCGCTTATCATCCCCGTCCCCATGGCCGGCATCCACATCACCGACATCGAAGCGGCCATCAACTGGTGGCGCGAGCGCTCGCCCTCTCCCGACGGCGTGGCCCTGCCCGCGCCCACGCGCGCGCTGGCCGAGGTCTATGCGCTGATGGTCTTTTTCCACGAGACCGAGGCCGACGAAGGCACCCTGCCCGACAGGGCCCGCGAAGCCTGGCTGGCCTGGTACGCCACCACGCCCGACACCCCCTGCATCGCGATCTGCTCCACCAGCCAGGGTGACCCCATCTGCAAGGGCTGCGGCCGCCGCTTCGACGAAGTGCAGCGCTGGACGGAAATGAGCCCGGCCGAAAAGCGCCAGTGCTGGCGCCGCATCACCATCGAGGGCGATGCCTGGCGCTTCAACCGCTACAAGGAACGCGCGATCGAGTGATCAGACCCGGCGGGCCAGCTCGGCGGCCTTGCCGGTGTAGCCCGCGGGCGTCATGGCCAGCAGGCGCTGTTTCTCGGCCTCGGGGATGTCCAGCGAGCGGATCAGCCCGTGCAGGTCGTCGGCGCGCACGGTCTTGCCGCGCGTCACTTCCTTGAGTTTCTCGTACGCGCCCTGCACGCCGTAGCGGCGCATCACCGTCTGAATGGCCTCGGCCAGCACTTCCCATGAGGCATCGAGGTCGGCCGCGGTGGCCTCTTCGTTGAGCTCGAGCTTGTTCAGGCCCACGCCCAGCGCGTGGTAGGCCAGCACCGCGTAGCCCAGCGCCACGCCCATGTTGCGCAGCACGGTCGAGTCGGTCAGGTCGCGCTGCCAGCGGCTGATGGGCAGCTTTTCGCTCAGGTGGCGCAGCAGCGCGTTGGCCAGGCCCAGGTTGCCCTCGGCGTTCTCGAAGTCGATCGGGTTGACCTTGTGCGGCATGGTCGAGGAGCCGATCTCGCCCGCCTTGAGCCGCTGCTTGAAGTAGCCCAGGCTCACGTAGCCCCAGACGTCGCGCGCCAGGTCAACCAGGATGGTGTTGGTGCGCGCCACGGCATCGAACAGCTCGGCCATGTAGTCGTGCGGCTCGATCTGGATGCTGTAGGGCTGGAAGGTCAGGCCCAGGCCCAGCGGCTCGGCCGTCTCCACCACCTTGCGGCTGAAGGCCTCCCAATCGAATTCGGGCCAGGCCGCCAGGTGCGCGTTGTAGTTGCCCACGGCGCCATTCATCTTGCCCAGCAGCTTCACCGCGGCGATGCGCTCGCGCGCCGCACCCAGGCGCACCACCACGTTGGCGATCTCCTTGCCCACGGTGGTGGGGCTGGCGGTCTGGCCGTGGGTGCGGCTGAGCATGGGCACGTCGGCCATGGCGTGCGCCATCTCGCGCAGCTTGGTGATCACCGCGTCCAGCGCGGGCAGCAGCACCTGTTCGCGCGCGCCCTTGAGCTGCAGCGCGTGGCTGGTGTTGTTGATGTCTTCGCTGGTGCAGGCGAAGTGCACGAACTCGGCCGCGCGCTCCAGCTCGGGCCGCGCCTCGAACTTCGACTTGATCCAGTACTCGACCGCCTTCACGTCGTGGTTGGTGGTTTTCTCGATCGCCTTGATGGCCTCGCCATCGGCCTCGCTGAAGTTCTTCACCAGGCCCAGCAAGTAAGTACGCGCACCGGGCGAAAGCGGCTTGAACTCGGTGAAGCCGGCGTCGGAGAGCGCGATGAACCAGGCGATTTCCACCTGCACGCGCCGGTGCATGTAGCCCAGTTCGCTCATGAACGGGCGCAGCGGCGCCAGGCGCCCGGCGTAACGGCCGTCCAGCGGCGAGAGGGCGGAAATCGGGGAGAGCTCCGCGCCGGCGGGCGGGGGGGTGGCGGGGGTCGAACGCATCCCGCGATTGTAGGAGTCGCCTGTGCCCCGGGGCCGGGCTGTGCCGTGCGCGTCAGGCGCGCGAGCGGGGTCGCTGGCTAAAATCGCCGCCCGATACGACACGCCCCACAGACCATGAAACTCATCGGTGCCATCACCAGCCCCTACGTGCGCAAAGTGCGCATCGTCATGGCCGAGAAGAAGCTGGACTACCAGTTCATTCAGGAAGACGTCTGGTCGGCCGACACCAGCATCGGCGCGTCCAACCCGCTGGGCAAGGTGCCCTGCCTGGTGATGGAAGGCGGCGAAGCCGTGTTCGATTCGCGCGTGATCGTCGAGTACCTCGATGGCCTCTCGCCCGTGGGCAAGCTCATCCCGCCGTCGGGCCGCGAGCGCGCCGAGGTGAAGACCTGGGAAGCGTTGGCCGATGGCGTGCTGGATGCCGCGATCCTCGCGCGCCTGGAAGCGACCTGGCCGCACCGCACGGCCGAGCAGCGCAGCCAGGCCTGGATCGACCGCCAGATGGGCAAGATCCACGCGGCGCTCAAGTCCATGGGCCAGGGCCTGGGTGAAAAGCCGTTCTGCTCCGGCATCCACTTCAGCCTGTCCGACGTGGCGGTGGGCTGCGCGCTGGGCTACCTGGATTTCCGCTTCCCGGTCATCAACTGGCGCGACGACTACCCCAACCTGGCCCGCCTGAGCGACAAGCTGGTGCAGCGCCAGAGCTTCGTCGATTCCAAGCCCGTTTGAGGCCGCGGTTCAGCGGTTCGCGCGGCGCTTGAGCCAGCGCATCAACGCGCCCACGGCCGGCAGCTTCTCGTACAGCTCCTCGGCCGCGTCCCAGTAGTCGCGGTGGTCGGCGATGCGGCCGTCGGCCGCGAGCACCAGGTGCGAGCCGCCGCGCACCACCTGCGCGGTGCGGGTGTCGAAGCGCCGGAAGCGAAAGCGGAATTCCCACACCAGAAAACACTGCGCGCCATCGACCACGCGTTGCGTGACCACAAAGCGCGGCTCGTGCAGGCTGGCGTACATGTGCTCGAACACGCCGCGGATCGCGGCCACACCACGCACCTCGTTGAACGGGTCCTTGAAGCGCGCGTCGTCCGTGTAGAACTCGCCGAGCCGATCGAGCGCGGCGGGCGAGAGCGATTCGTAGAAGCCGACGATGCGCTCCGTCGCGGCGCGGGGGTCGGTGGGCGCGCTCACAGGCCGGTGGCGCGGCGCACCACCGCGAAGAAGGGTCGATAGGGCAGCAGGCGCAAGAGTTTCATCCAGTGCGTGAAGCGCTTGGGGAAGTGGATCTCGAAACGGCCGCGCGCCCAGTCGTCGAGCATGGCCTGCGCCGCTTGCTCGGGGGTGATCAGGGCGGGCATCTCGAAATCGTTCTGCGCCGTCAGCGGCGTCTGCACGAAACCGGGGTGCACCACGCTCACACCCAGGCCCTGCGGCGCGAGATCCAGGTACAGATTCTCCGCGAGGTGCGTGAGCGCCGCCTTGGTCGGGCCGTAGGCCACGCTCTTGGGCAGGCCGCGAAAGCCCGCCACGCTGCTCACCAGGCTGATGTGGCCGCGCCCGCGCGCCAGCAGGGCCGGCAGCAGTGCGTGCACCACGTTCAGTGCGCCCTCGTAGTTGATGGCGAGGTGGCGCCGAAGCTCCGCGAGGTCGAGCGCGGTGGCGCGCATGCCGCGGTAGTGGCCTGCGCAATAGAGCACCAGGTCCACCGGGCCCTGGGCCAGGATGGCGCGCGCCGCGCGCGCCACCGCCTCGGCGTCGGTCACGTCCAGCGGCCAGGCCTGCGCGCCCGGGTGGGCCTGCACGAAGGCGTCGAGCGCGACCGCGCCGCGCGCCGACACCAGCACCTGCGCGCCGCGCGCGTGCAGCGCGTGGGCGATGGCCGCACCAATGCCGCTGGACGCGCCCACCAGCCACACGCGCTGGCCGCGCCAGTCGGTGAGGGGTGGGTTCATGGGGCCGAACAGGCCGGGCGCGCGCGGCGGCAGCGCCGGCGCATCGGCCCGGCGTTCGACGGTGGCGGGGCGCGTGCTCATGCCGCGCGCTTCACGAAGCTCAGCGTCACTTCGCCGAGGCGGATGCCGAACTTGCTCATCGTGGCCTTGTTGAGCATCACGCGCGAGTCCATCAGGTACATCCAGTCGTCGAACTGCACGGCGTAGGTCGTGCCGTCCACCGGCAGCAGCAGCGTGTAGTTCCAGCGGAAAGCGTTGCCCGCGGTGCGCCCGCGCGCTTCGCCCTGCACGTCGTCGGCGGTGCCGGTGTATTCGCCGTTGCCCAGGTGGCGCAGGCGCCAGATGCGCTTCTGCCGCTCGCCGTCCGCGTAGATGAAGTCCTCGTCGAGCACGCCTTCCTCGCCTTGCCAGCTGCAGCGCATCACCACGGTGAAGCGGCGCACCACCTTGCCCGAGCGGTCGGTGAACACGCCGTAGGCATCGAGCACGCCGTTGAAGTATTCGCGCAGGTCGAGTGTCGGTTTCTCGCCGGCGAAGTCGGCCACCTGCGGGCCGGCGCAGCCGGCGAGGGTGCCGACGCCGGTGACCAGGGCCGCGGTGAGCAGTTGTCGTCGTTGCATGGTGTGGCCTCAGTGGGGGGCGGCGTGGGGCCGTGCCGCGCCGCGCGGTGTACGGATCACCAGCGTGTAGAGGGCCGCGCCCGCGATCAGCTTGAGCACGCAGGGCAGCAGGCAATAGGCGAGGGTCAGCGTCTGCAGGGCGGCGGGGTCGCGCGTGCCGGGCTCGTAGCCGAGCGCGCCGAGCAAGGGCAGCGCGGTGCCGGCGGCCAGCGCCAGGTTGAACTTGGCGGCGAAGTTCCACCAGCCGAAGTACGCACCCTCGCGCTGCCCGCGTTCACCGAGCTGGCCGATCAGGCCGGCGAGCAGGGCGCCGGGCAGCGTGAGGTCGGTGCCGAGCGCGATGCCCGAGAGCGCACACACCACGAGGAAGGCCCACGCATCGCCCGCGCCGAGTGTGGCGGCCCACACGAACGCGAACACCGAGAGCAGCATGCCCGCGAGCCAGGTGCGGGCCAGGCCCAGGCGCGGCACCAGCCGCAGCCACAGCGGGATGGCGAGCGCCGCACTCAGGAAGTACACGCCCAGGAACGCGGGCTCCAGCGCGGCGGGGGCCTGCAGGCGGTCCTGCACGAAGAACAGCACCAGCGTGGCGGGCACGGCGCTGGCGGTGCCGTTGATCACGAACACCAGCAGCAGGCGCCGGAAGGCCGGCGCGTGCCACGGCGAGCGGCCACCGCCGAGCAAGGCGATCGAGCGGTCGCCGGGCGCGAGGCTGCGCGACCAGGCCCACCAGCCCGCGGCCAGCAAGAGCGCGAACACAACGACCGTGGCGCCGAGCCCGGCCAGGCCGGGCAACACGGCCGCCAGCAACACACCCACCAGCGAGAGCGCCTCGCGCCACGCGACCACGCGTGCGCGCTGCGGCTCGTCGCCACCCAGGCGCGCGCCCCAGGCCTGGTGCGCCACCGCCACCACGCTGTAGGCGGCGCAGGTGACCGCCATGATCCCGCCGGCCCAGGCCAGCAACGGCGCCGCGCCGGCCTGCACCACCGCGGCCGGCGGAAACAGCAGCGCCCACAAGCCCAGCACCAGCACCACGGCGCAGGCGCCGGCCACGCCCAGCAAGGCGCGGCGCGAGCGGGCGGCGAGCCGGTCGCACCAGCGGCCGATCCATGGGTCGAGCACCGCGTCGATGCCGCGGGCGGCGAGCAGCACGAAGCCGAGCGCCACCAGCGGTGCCGCGAAGGCGCGCGCGTAGTGGTTGGGCAGCAGCACGTACAGCGGCAGGGCCACGAACGCCAGCGGCAGGCCCAGCAGGCCGTAGCGCAGGCCATGGCGCCAACCGCCCGGCGCCATGAAGGCGGCCGCGGGATCGGGGTGGGCCGGTGTGCTCATGGCGTGCGTGGCGCGGCCGGCAAGGTTTGCAGCAGCGCCTCGCGCATCGCGGGTTGCGAGGTGCGCGGCGAGAGCCAGATGGCGAAGAAGCGGCGCGAGAAGGCGTCGTCGTCCACCGCGCCGAGCCAGCGCCCGTTGAGGTAGAAGCGCGCGCCCACGCCCGGCGCGTGCACCCCGGTGATGCGGTCGCCCGGTGCCACGTCGGGGAACAGGCCCTTCATGGCCGCCAGCCAGCGCGCGGCGGTGGCGTCGTCGATCGGCGCCTGCGCGCGCATCTCGTCGATCGAGCGCTGGGCGATGTCGGCGCCCTCGAAGCGGCGCAGGTAGGCGAGTTCGAGCCCGAAACGCTGCGCTTCGTAGCGCTGGGCGTCGAAGCCCGCACCGGCGTAGAGCGTGGCGTCGTACACCTGAAAGCCCCACACGCGCAGGCGCGCCTGGCCCACCGCGGCCTTGCCCTGCAAAGCGGCCGTCAGCGTGGGCGGCGGCTCGCTGGCCCACGTGGGTGGGGCAAGCAGCGCCACGGCGGCCAGCAGCAGGGGGGCGATGACGGACATGGCGGGGGCCTCAGCCGGGCTTGCGCAGCGTGTACTGCACGACGTCGGTGCTGCCCTGCGCGAACGCGGCCTCGCAGTACGCCAGGTAGAACTCCCAGGTGCGCAGGAAGCGCTCGTCGAAGCCGAGCCGCAGCACCTCGGCCTGTTCCTGCAGGAAGCGCTCGCGCCAGTGGCGCAACGTGCGCGCGTAGTCGGCACCGAAGGCGAATTCGTCGACCACCTCGAGGCCGGCGCGCGCGGCCTGCTCGCGGAACACGCGGGGACAGGGCAGGCAACCCCCGGGGAAGATGTACTGCTGGATGAAATCCGTGCCCTGGATGTAGCGATCGAAATGCTCGTCGGCGATCACGATGCTCTGGATGCAGGCGCGGCCACCGGGTTTGAGCAGGCGCGACACGGTCTGGAAGTAGGTCGGCCAGTAAGCCTGGCCCACGGCCTCGACCATCTCGATCGAGCAGATCGCGTCGAAGGGCAGGTCGTCGATGTCGCGGTAGTCCTGCAGGCGAAGATCGGCGCGGATGTCGGTGCCGATGCGCTGCAGGCGCGCGTTCGCGTAGGCGAGTTGTTCGGTCGAGAGCGTGACGCCGACCACCGACGCGTCGAACTCGGTGGTGGCCTTCTCGGCCAGCGCGCCCCAGCCGCAACCGATCTCCAGCACCCGGCTGCCGGGCCGCGCGCCGGCCATGCGCAGCGCGCGCCGCACCTTGGCGTGCTGGGCGGCTTCCATCGACAGGTCCGGCGTCTCGAACCAGGCCGACGAGTAGTTCATCGTGCTGTCGAGCCAGCGCTGATAGAAGGCGTTGCCCAGGTCGTAGTGCGCGTGGATGTTGCGGCGGCTGTTGGCCTTGCTGTTGTGGTTGAGCAGGTGGCGCACGCGGTGCACCAGGCGGCCCAGCCAGTTGCCGTGGATCACGGCTTCGACGGACGCGCGGTTGCGCAGCATCAGGTCCATCAGCGCGACCAGGTTCGGCGTGCTCCAGTCGCCCGCGATGTGCGTTTCCGCGAAGCCGATGTCGCCGGACTTGAGCACCGCCGCGCACACGTTCCAGTTGTGCAGGCGGATGCTGGCGTGCGGCCCCTCGCTGTGGCCGAAGCGCTGTGTGCTGCCGTCGGGCAGCGTCACGCTCAGGCTGCCCTGCGACAGGCGTTGCAGCAGGTGCAGCACGGTGCGCGCGGCCATGGGCGCGTTGCGGGGCAGCGCGAAGCCGGCGGGCTGGCGGGTGGCGGTGGTGGTGTCGCTCATGGCTCGGCCTGTGTCAGGGAAGGCGCCGCTGGACCGCGGTGGTGACGAATTCGCCCGGTGCGGGCGGTTGGCGGAAGAAGGGGGCGCGCTTGAGCCAGAGCCGAAGCGCCTGCCAGTGGATGCGCGCGACCACACCCAGGCCGACGGCGGCGTGCGACCACAGCGCGCGGCGCACCGTGTGCGCATCGAGCGCGTGCAGCTCGCCGCTCACGCTGGTGTTGAGCAGCGGCTGTGCCTGCTGCGCGTCGTCGAAGTAGTCGATGCGCACCACGGTGCGCGCGGGTTTGTCGCGCGCGGCCGTGCGCATGAACACGAAGCGGTAGTGCCCGCGCACCGGGCAGAACGGCGACACGTGGAACACCTTGTCGGCCTCGCAGGGCACGCCGTGGCGCGGCGCGTCGATCAGGTAGGCGTGGCGCTCGCCGAAGGTGTTGTTGACCTCGGCCAGCACCGCGCGCAGCGTGCCGTCGGCGCGCTCGCAGTACCAGAAGCTCACCGGCTTGAAGGCGTGGCCGAAGGCGCGTGCGTAGGTGTGCAGCCAGACCTCGCCGTCGGCGTCGTGAATGCCGTGCTGGCGCAGCACGCTGTCGAGCCAGGCCAGGCAGTCGTCGCGCCCGTCGCCGTGGTCGCGATCGTGGAAGCCGAACAGCGCGCGGCGGTTGCGCGCCAGGGCGCCCGGCCCGTTGGCGCGCAGGCTGCGCAGCGGCAGCATCAGGAAGGCCGTGGGGTAACGGAACGCGTGCGGGCGCGGGCGGTTGCGCGCGTGGCGCACCTCGCCGAAGCCGATCTGCGCCACCGCGTTCATGCCAGCACCCCGGGCAAGGCCGCGGTGCGCGGTGCCGGCGACCCAAGCTGGAAATGATCGATCAACCCGCGCGCCGCGTGCAGGCCCGCCTTGAGGCCGTCCTCGTGAAAGCCGTAGCCGCACCACGCGCCCGCGAACCAGGTGCGTTGCCGGCCTTGCAGCGCGGGCACGCGCGACTGGGCCTCGATCGCCCCGAGATCGAACACCGGGTGGTCGTAGTCCCAGGCACCCAGCACGTGGGACGGTGCGATCTCGCGCTGCGGGTTGAGCGACACGAGCACGGGCTGCGCCACCGGCAGCGGTTGCAGCCGGTTGAGCAGGTAGTGCAGGCACACGCGCGCCGACTCGGTGCCGTCGTGCGCGGCGCGCTCGTAGTTCCACGCCGCCCAGGCCCGCGGGTCGCCGGGCAGCACGGAGGTGTCGGTGTGCAGCACCGCGCGGTTGGGCTGGTAGCGGATCGCGCCGAGCACCTCACGCTCGTCCGTCGAAGCCGCATCGCCGAGCAGGCGCAGCGCCTGGTCGGTGTGGCAGGCCAGCACCACGGCGTCGAAGCGCTCGGCCTGCTGGTCGGTGACGACGCGCACCCCCTGGGCATCGCGCACGAGCTGGCGCACGGGCGTCGCCAGCCGGGCGTCGCCCACACCGGCCACGATCTTCTGCACGTACTGGCGCGCACCGCCCGCCACTGTGAACCAGCGCGGCCGGTTCGCCACCTGGATCAGGCCGTGGTTGTGGCAGAAGCGGACCATCGTGGCCACGGGGAAGCGCAGCATCTGGTCGGTGGGGCAGCTCCAGATGCAGCCCAGCATGGGCAGGAAATACCAGTCGCGGAACTCGGCCGAGAAGCCGTGGCTGCGCAGGAAATCGCCGAGCGGCTGCAGGAGCGGGCTGCCGGGGCGCAGGTCGTCGCCGCGCTCGGCCAGCCGCGTGCACAGGCTGTTGAAGCGCAGGATGTCGGCCAGCATGCGCCAGAAGCGCGGGCGAAGCAGGTTGCCCCGCTGCGAGAACACGGTCGACAGATCCGACCCGCTCCACTCCAGCGCTGCGCCGCGCGGGCCCGCACCGGGCACCTGCACCGAGAACGACATGTCCGATGCAGCCATCGGCACGCCCAGCTGATTGAACAGCGCGATCAGGTTGGGGTAGGTGCGCTCGTTGAGCACCAGGAAGCCGGTGTCGACGCCGAAGGTGGCGGGTACGCCGCGCGCGTCGGGCAGTGTCACGTTCACCGTGTGCGTGTGGCCGCCGAACCAGTCACCGGCCTCGAACAGGCTCACGTCGGCCAGGCCCTGCAGGGTGTGGGCCGCCGCCAGGCCCGAAATGCCCGAGCCGATGACGGCCACCCGGGGCTGGGGACGGGCCGTGTGGCCGCTGTGGGGGGAAGGGTCTGCGTACATGGCAGCCCCTCAAGCGGGCGCCGCCGGGCTGGGCCGGCGGCGGATAAGAGAAATTGCTGCGAAGCGCCCCGAAACGAACAAGGGAGGGAGGGAGGAGGAGGAGAAGCGCCCCGGGATTGCATTCAGGCCATGGGGGCCCGAGAGGCTTCGCAGCGGAAAACGGTGGTTGTTCGACGACTCCCTCGTGCAACCGGTCGGTGGGAGCCGGGGGGTGGCGCAGAAGTTCCCCGGGCCACAGGCGGGTGACGGGGCGGGGTGCGAGGGCATGAACATGCTTGACTTGAACTGATCGGTATAAGTGTGACTGTGCGGTAAATAAATGATCCAGTCAATCCTGAAAGTACCTGAGCTTTCTTGTATGAATTGACCGGCGCCCCTTTGACCGCACGCGGCGGTCGGGCCTTGGCCCGCGCAGGAAACCCCCCCGCCTACAATCTCGCCCGTTTTTGCCGCGCTTGTTACAGAGAGAGACCGCCATGCTTTATCCCGAACTTTTCAAACAGCTCGAGTCCGTTCGCTGGGACATGGAGAAGGACATCCCGTGGGCGCAGTTCGATGGCGCGAAGCTGAGCGACGAGCAGGCGCAGACCATCAAGATGAACGCCATCACCGAGTGGGCGGCGCTGCCGGCCACCGAGATGTTCCTGCGCGACAACCGGGACGACTCCGATTTCTCGGCCTTCATGTCGATCTGGTTCTTCGAGGAGCAGAAGCACTCGCTGGTGCTGATGGAATACCTCAAGCGCTTCCGCCCCGACCTCGCGCCCACCGAGCAGGAACTGCACGAGATCCGCTTCGAGTTCGACCCGGCGCCTGCGCTGGAAACGCTCATGCTGCATTTCTGCGGCGAGATCCGCCTCAACCACTGGTACCGCCGCGCGTCCGAGTGGCACACCGAGCCGGTCATCAAGCACATCTACACCACGCTCAGCCAGGACGAAGCCCGCCACGGCGGTGCCTACCTGCGCTACATGCGCCGCGCCATCGGCAAGTTCGGCGACGAGGCCCGCTCGGCCTTTGCCAAGGTCGGCGTGCTGATGGCCAGCGCGCGCCGCACCGCGCAGGCGCTGCACCCCACCAACCTGCACGTCAACAAGGCCCTGTTCCCCAAGGACACCATCCAGAGCCGCCTGCCCAACCCCGAGTGGCTCGAGCATTGGCTGGACAAGCAGATCGCCTTCGATGCCGTGTGGGAGGGCAAGGTGGTTGACCGCATCCTGCACAACATGAGCCTGTTGATGGACAGCAGCTTCAAGTCGGTGCAGGAACTCAACCGCTTCCGCAAGTCGCTCTCCGTGGGCGGCGCCGGCGGCCCGTTGCCGTCGGCCGCGTGACGCGGGCGGCCGACTAGGGCCGCGTTGCCGGGCCCGGCGCGCGGCGGGCCCAGAAGGCGCTGAGCGCGCCCAGCAGCACCCCCCAGACCACGCCGGTCAGGTGGGCCGCCTGCACCACCGGCAGGTCGGTGTCGGCGTTCAGCACCACCGGGTGGTACCAGCCCCGCTCGAGCATGACCTTGAACAGCAGGCCGCCGAGCAACGTGGCACCCCAGGGCCGCGCACCGCGCGGAGCCGCGCCCATCAGCAAGTGCAGGCCCAGCACCGCCACGCCGGCGTGCAGCAGGCCCGACAGGCCGACCGCGTGACCCACCTGGGGCCACAGGATCAGGCTGGCCTGCAGCAGCGGCCAGCTCAGCGCCCAGGCCAGCGCGGCCGACAGCGGCGGGCGCCGCATCCAGCCGGTGGCCGTGAGTGCGCCCAGCGCGAGCTGGTTGCCGATCAGGTGGGGGGTGTTCAGGTGCACCCAGGCGCTGGTCCACAGCGTCCAGGCGTGCGAGGGCCAGTCGTCGGCGTGCCAGGTGAGTGCCTGCACCGCGGGCTCGCGCGCCCACCACATCAGCATGCTGGCCACGCCATGCAGCACGCACAACAGCAACCAGGCGCGCGTGCCCCTCATGCGGTGGTTGTGTCCCCGAGCACTTCCTGCCACAGGCGGCGCACGGCCTGTGCCTCGGCCTGCAGTTCGGCCGGCTCCACCTGCGTGGGGGACTCGTCCAGGCGGGCGCGGTGCTGCACCTGACGCAGGCGGCGGTAGGCCCGGGCGGTCTCTTCACCCAGCCCCGGGGCCAACAGGCCCGCGGCCTCGGCACGGCGCAGCAGGTTGATGTTGCCCGTGTTGGCGCGCAGCTCCGGGTGCGCGCGCGAATGCAGCAGCACCAGGTACTGCACCACGAACTCCACGTCGACCATGCCCCCCGGGCTGTGCTTGACGTCGAAGCGCTCGCCGCGCACGGGGTGGGCGGCACGCACCTTCGTGCGCATGGCCACGATCTCGCCGGCCAGTGCCACCGCGTCGCGCGGGGCGGTGATGACGGCTTCGCGCACGGCGTCGAAGCGGCCCGCCAGGCCCGCGCTGCCGAGCACGAAGCGCGCGCGCGTCATGGCCTGGTGTTCCCAGGTCCACGCGGTGTTGCTGCCGCGCTGGGTCTGGTACTTCTCGTACGCCTCGAAGCTGGTGACCAGCAGGCCCGAGTTGCCGTTCGGGCGCAGCGCGGTGTCGATCTCGAACAGGTCGCCCTCGCCGGTCTTGACGGTGAGCCAGTTGATCATCTTGCGCACGAAGGCGGCGTAGATCTCGGCGGCGTTCTCGTGGGCGTCCTCGTAGACGAAGACGATGTCGAGATCGCTGCCGTAGCCCAGCTCTTTGCCGCCGAGCTTGCCGTAGCCGATGATGGCGAAGGCCGGGGTGTCGCGGTGGCGGTTCTTCAGGCGCTGCCAGCACCAGCGCGCGGTCAGGCGCAGCACCGCGTCGGCCAGCGCCGAGAGGTCGTCGGCCACCTGCTCGACGGTGAGCTTGCCTTCGACATCGCGCGCCAGCGTGCGGAAGGTCTCGGCGTGGTGGGCGCGGCGCAGCAGGTTGAGCAGGGCCTCTTCGTCGTCCTCGCGCGTGGCGCGCAGCGAGGCCAGGCGCGCTTCGCATTCGGCCTCGAACGCCTCGGCGTCGAAGCGCTCGGCCAGCAGTTGCTGGCTGGCGAGTTCGTCGATCACGCCCGGGTGCTGCATGAGGTAGCGCGCCGGCCATTTGGCCGCACCCAGCAGGCGCAGCAGTCGCTCGTGCACCGAGGGCCGCTCCTGCAGCAACGCGAGGTAGCTTTCGCGGCGCAGCAGCGGCTCGATCCAGTCGGTCATGCGCAGCGCGGCCAGCTCGCTCACGCGGCCTTCCTCGAGCCAGGCGCCGGTGCGCTGGACCAGGCGGACCAGCCGCATGCGCGCGTCCTCGCGCAGGGCCTGCACGCGGGGGTGCTCGCGCCACTGGCGCACACGCGCGGCGAAGCCTTCGGGCAACTGCTCCAGCACGGCGTCGAGCGTGTCGCCCGCGGTGCGGGGCACGCCGCCGTTGCAGCCCTTGCCCTTGCAGGCGGCCTGTTTGTCGCCACCGAGCAGGATGTCGAACTCCTCGGCCACCGTCTCGCGGTGCGCGTCGAGCGCGTGCAGGAAGGCGCAGGTGTTGGCGAAACCCATGGTGGCCGCGAGCCAGGCGAGATCCTCGTCGCGCTCGGGCATCACGTGGGTCTGCTGGTCGTCCAGGTACTGGATGCGGTGCTCCACCTGGCGCAGGAACTCGTAGGCACGGGCCAGCGCCTCGGCCTTGTCGGCGGGCATCAGGCCGGCTTTGCTCACGCGCTGCAGCGCGCCCAGCGTGGGCCGCGTGCGCAGCTCGGGGAACTGGCCGCCACGCACCACCTGCAGCAGCTGCACGGTGAATTCGATTTCGCGGATGCCGCCGCGCGAAAGCTTCACGTCGTTGGCGCGGCCCGGGTTGCCCGCGGCGCGCTTGGACGCGTGGTCGCGAATCTGGCGGTGCAGCACGCGCAGCGACTCGAACACGCCGTAGTCGAGGTAGCGGCGGAACACGAAGGGCAGCACCGTGCCGCGCAGCGCCTGCATGCCCGGCGCCTTGATCGCCGCGGCCGGCGCGATCACGCGGCTCTTGAGCCAGGCGAAGCGCTCCCACTCGCGGCCCTGCACCAGGAAGTACTCCTCGAGCGCCCCGAGCGAGACCACGCTCGGCCCGGAATTGCCGTTGGGCCGCAAGGCCAGATCTACGCGGAACACGCAGCCGTGTTCGGTGGTTTCGCCCACCGTCTGGTACAGGTGCTTGACCACCTTGGCGAAGTACTCCTGGTTGCTCACGCGGTTGCGCCCTTCGGCGTTGCCCGCGGTCTCGCCGTCCTGGTCGTACACGTAGATCAGGTCGATGTCGCTCGACACGTTGAGCTCGCGCGCACCCAGCTTGCCCATGCCGATGACCCAGATCTGCGCGCGCTGGCCGCTGGCCGCGGCCACGGGCATGCCGTGCAGCGCATCGAGTTCGGCAAACGCCAGCTGGCAGGCGGCGTCGAGGGCCAGTTCGGCCAGCTCGGTCACGGCGCGCGTGACGGCCGACAGCGGCGCGCCCTGTTCGGTGTCGATCACCACCAGGCGCTCGAGCACCAGGTGGCGCAACACACGCAACGCGGCCGGCACGGGCAGGCCGCGCGCGCCGGTGAGCGTGTCCAGGCAGGCCTGCATGGTGGCCTTGTCCGGGGCACCCGGCGGCAGGCAGGCCAGCGCGTCGGCGTAGCGGCGCCGGATGCGCTGCACGAAGCGGGAGTGGTCGGCGCGGCGGTCGGCGGTGCCGAACGCGGCGTCGGAGTTCACATTCGTTGACAAGAAGCGCTCACCGAAGTCGGAACCCGGGCAGGGATGCCCCGTCATAATTCGCGATGGACATGATGCGATCCCACCAGGCCAGCACCGACCGCGACGACGGTGCCGCACCGGCCGGCCGCGTGCTGCGGCTGTGGGCGCTCGCCATGCGCGTGCTCCTGTGGCTGCTGGCCGGGCTCTGGGGCATCTTCCTGCTCACCTGGATCGTTTTGCAGGCGTGGATTGTGCCGCGGATCGAAACCTGGCGCCCTGACCTGGAACGGTGGGCGACCCAGGCGGTCGGGGTTGAGGTGCGCATCGGTTCGATCCACTCCCTGCCCGCCCCTGCGGGCGCCGGCTGGCTGCCCCCGCTGGTGCCGTCTTTCGAGCTGCGCGAGGTGCAACTGCTCGACGCCGGCGGGCGCCGCGCGCTGCAATTGCCGGTGGTGCGCGGGGCGGTCTCGGTGGCCTCGCTCTGGCGCGGGGGTTTCGAGCAAATCCTGATCGAGCGGCCGGTGCTCGACGTGCGCCGGCTGGTCAGTGGCCGCATCCAGATCGCGGGCATCGAATCCTCGGCCGAGGGCGGCGGCGGCGGCGGCACGGGCATCGATTGGTTTTTCGATCAGAGCGAGTTCGTGATCCGCGGCGGTACCGTGCGCTGGATCGACGAACGCCGGGCCCAGCCGCCGGTGCTGCTGCGCGAGCTCGACTTCGTCGCGCGCAACGGCCACCGTTCGCACGAGCTGCGGCTGGATGCCTCGCCCGAGCCCGAATGGGGCGACCGCTTCAGCCTGCGCGCCCAGCTGCGCGAACCGCTGCTGCGCCTGCCCGGCGCCGCACCGCGGTCCGAGCCCTGGCAGGACTGGACGGGCCAGGTCTACGCCGAGTTCGCGCGTGTCGACGTGGCGCGCCTGCGCCGCCACGCCGACTTCAGCGAACAGGGCGTGGAGGTGCGCAGCGGCCAGGGCGCGCTGCGCGCGTGGGTGCGCCTGCAGCGCGGGCAGGTCGAGGGGGTCACGCTCGACGCCGCACTCGGCGGCGTCGATCTGCAGCTCGGGCCCGAACTGCCGGCGCTGGCGCTCGAACACCTCGATGGCCGCCTGGAGGCGAGCTGGTCCGGCGCCGCCTGGACCCTGAGCACCGAGCGGCTGGCGTTCCGCACCCCCGAAGGCCTGGCCTGGGACGGCGCCTCGGTGCGGGTGGAACACCAGCCGGCGCGCGAACGCCAGGGCCCGCGCACCGCGGTGCAGGCGCAGGGCGTGGACCTGGCCACGTTGGCCGGCATGGCGGAACGCCTGCCCCTGCCGGCCGACGCTCGCGGCTGGCTGGCGCGGCTGCAACCGCGCGGGCGGCTCGAACGCATCGACCTGCTGTGGCAGGCCCGCGGCAGCGGGCCCATGGCCGAACACACCGTGGCGCGAGCGCAAGGCCGCGTCAGCGGTCTGGCACTCGCGGGCGAGCCCAGCGGCCGGCTCTCGCGCAGCGGGCGCTTCCCCCTGCCCGGGCGCCCCGGCGTGGAAGGGGCCGACATCGATTTCGAGCTCGACCAGGACGGCGGGCGCGCGCAGCTCGCGCTGCGCCAGGGCGCGCTCGATTTCCCCGACGTGTTCGAGACCACCCGCATCGACCTCGACCGGCTCGACGCCCGTGTGCGCTGGCGCGTGCAGGGCGAGCGCATCGAGGTCGATCTCGACGAGGGCAGCTTCGCCAACGCCCACGCCGAAGGCAGCTTGCGCGTGCGTTGGCACACCGGCGACCCGGCCACCAGCCCGGCGCGCGCGCGCTTTCCGGGCGTGCTCGACCTGACGGCCAACCTCACGCGCGCCGACGGCACGGCGGTGCACCGCTACCTGCCGCTGAGCGTGCGCGAAAGCGCACGGCACTACGTGCGCGAGGCGGTGCTGGCGGGGGGTTCGCGCCAGGTGGGCTTTCGCGTCCAGGGCGAAATCCAGGACATACCCTTCGACGAGCCGCAGCACACGCCCGGCACCTTCCGCATCACCGCCGCGCTCGAGGGCGTGGACTTCAACCACCTGCCCACGTTCCTGCAGGCGCCGGGCGACGCTCCCTGGCCCGGCGTGCGCCGCGCGCGCGCGCAGTTCGAGCTCGACCGCGCGGCCATGCGCATCACCGGCATCGAAGGCGAACTCGAAGGGGCCAGCGGCGTGCGCGTCGACCGGGGGTCGGTGATCGTCGAGAACCTCGTGCACGAGCCCGTGGTGCAGGTGCGCGTGCGCGCCAGCGGCCCGGGCGCGTCGATGCTGGGGCACGTGCAGCGCACGCCGATCAACGCCTACACGCAGCAGGCGCTGGCGCGGGCCACGGCCAACGGCCCCGCGGTGGCCGAGGTGCAGATCGACCTGCCGCTGCAGGACCTGCGCGCCACGCGCGTGCGCGGCAGCGTGCAGCTCGACGGCACCGACCTGCGCATCACGCCCGCCTCGCCGCTGCTGGCCAGGGCGCGCGGCAAGCTCGACTTCACCGAAGACGGTTTCACCTTCACCGGCGCGCGCGCCCAGGTGCTGGGCGGCGAGCTGGTGTTCGACGGCGGCCTGCGCGCCGATGCGCAAGGCCAGCCCGCGCTGCAGTTCCGCGGCCAGGGCACGGCGAGCGCCGCCGGCCTGCGCGAGGGGGGGCTGGGTCCGGCGTCGGCGCTGTTCGCCCACGCCAGCGGCAGCACCGCCTACGCCGTGCAACTGGGCTTTCGCGGCGGTGAGCCCGAGCTGCGCATCAACAGCACGCTGCAGGGCCTGGCGCTGCAACTGCCGGCGCCGCTGGCCAAACCCGCCGAGGCCACCTGGCCGGCGCGTTTCGACAGCAGCGTGTCGGCCCTGCAGGCCGATGGCCGCGCCGCGCGCGAGCGCTGGTTGCTCACGCTCGGGCCCGCGAACCAGCCCGTGATCGATCTGCACCTGGAGCGCGAGCTGGGCAATGCCGCCGCGGGCCCGCGCGGCAGTGTGGCCATCGGCCTGCCGGCCGGCGAGCGGGCGCCGCTGCCGGAGCGCGGGATCGCGGTGCAGGCGCGCGTGGGCGAGCTCGACCTCGACCGCTGGCGCCGCCTGGCCGACGCGACCCCGGTGCCTGGCGTCGAGGCCGCGGCCTGGATGCCCGACACGCTGTCCTTGCAGGCCGATGCCGTCGTGATGGACGCACGGCGCTTTCAGCGTGTGCTGATCGGCGCGTCGCGCGAGGGCGCGTCGTGGCGCGCCAGCGTGGACGCCGACGAGCTCAACGGCTATGTCGAATACCGCCCCGCCGGGGCCGGCAGCGCCGGCAGCGTGTACGCGCGCCTGGCCCGCCTCACCCTGCCCAAGGCCGCGCCGCGCGAGGTCGAGCGGCTGCTGGAACAACCCACCACCGTGCCGGCGCTCGACATCGCGGTGGACGAGCTGCAGTGGGATGGCCGCTCGCTCGGCCGCGTGGAGGTCGAGGCCGTGAACCGTGGCGGGCCGGTGCGGGTGGGCGAATGGCGGCTCAATGCGCTGCGCGTCACGCTGCCCGAAGCCCGGCTCAGCGCCAGCGGCAACTGGGCGCCGCTGGCCGCCCAGGGCGATGCCGGCACCGGCGCGCAGCGCCGCACCGCGCTGCAGTTCCGCCTGGATGTGCAGGACAGCGGCGCGCTGCTCGAGCGCTTCGGGCGCGAGGGCCTGGTGCGCGGCGGCCGTGGCCGGCTGGAGGGCAACGTGGGCTGGCTGGGCACGCCCTTCGCGCCCGACTACCCCTCGCTGGCCGGCCAGCTGAAGCTCGACGTCGAACGGGGCCAGTTCCTCAAGGCCGAACCCGGCGCCGGCCGGCTGCTCGGTGTGCTCAGCCTGCAGGCGCTGCCGCGCCGCCTGACGCTCGACTTCCGCGACGTGTTCTCCGAAGGCTTCGCGTTCGATTTCGTGCGCGGCGACGCGCGCATCGAACGTGGCGTGGTGCACACCAACAACCTGCAGATGAAGGGCGTGAACGCCGCGGTGCTGATGGAAGGCACGGCCGACCTCGCGCGCGAGACGCAGGACATCAAGGTGGTGGTGGTGCCCGAGCTCAACGCCGGCACCGCCTCGTTGATCGCCACCGCGATCAACCCCGCGGTGGGCCTGGGCACCTTCCTGGCGCAGTTCCTGTTGCGCCAACCCCTGCAGAGCGCGGCCACACAGGAGTTCCGCGTCAGCGGCAACTGGGCCGACCCGCAGGTGGAGAAAGTGGCGCGCAGCCCGGCGCCCGCCTCGCCCACGCTGCAGTAAGCTCGGCCGCTTCCCTGCACGCTGTCACAGGAAGCCGCATGAAAGTCGCCGCCATCCAGATGGTCTCGGGCATCAGCCTGGACGCCAACCTCAGCGAAGCCCTGCGCCTGCTGCGCCTGGCCGCCGCCGCCGGCACCGAACTCGCGGTGCTGCCCGAGTACTTCTGCTTCATGGGTGCGCGCGACGCCGACAAGCTCGTCATCGCCGAAACCCAGGGCCTCGGCCGGGTGCAGGATTTCCTGAGCGACGCCGCGCGCGAGCTCAAGATGACCATCGTCGGCGGCACATTGCCGATGGCCACCGACGATCCCACGCGCGCGTCGAACAGCTCGCTCGTCTTCGACGCCAAGGGCCACCGCGTCAGCCGCTACGACAAGATCCACCTGTTCCGCTACGACAACGGGCGCGAGCGCTACGACGAAGCGGCCGTGCTGCGCGCGGGCGACGCACCCACCACCTTCGAACTGCGCGACCACGCGGGCGAGGCCTGGCGCATCGGCCAGAGCGTGTGCTACGACCTGCGCTTCGCCGAGCTCTACCGCACCCTCGCGGCCGACGTGCTGCTGGTGCCCGCGGCCTTCACCCACACCACCGGCTCGGCGCACTGGGAGGTGCTGCTGCGCGCCCGCGCGATCGAGAACCAGGCCTACGTGATCGCCAGCGCCCAGGGCGGCATCCACGAGAACGGCCGCCGCACCTGGGGCCACAGCATGGTGATCGACCCCTGGGGCCAGGTCATGGCCCTGCACGCCGAAGGCGCGGGCCTGGCGCTGGCCGACATCGACATGGCGCGCCTGCGCCAGGTGCGCGAGCAACTGCCCTCGCTGCAGCACCGCGTGCTCTGACGCCATGGTCATGAAGCCGCCCCGCTGGCCTTTGTGGGGCGCATTGCTGCTGCTGCTGACGGCCTTGCTGGTCGTGCTGGTGTTCCTCGCGGGCGAGTACGAAGAAAGCCGCGATCAGGCCGCGCTCGATCAGGACGCGCTGGGCGTCACCGGTGACGTGCGCTCCGGCCTGTTGCGCAACGTGCAGACCCTGCAGTCGCTGCACGCCTTTTCGCCCACGCCGCAAAGCTGGGAGGCGCCCGCGGCCGATCTGCTGGTGGGCCGGCGCGAGATCGTGCGCCTGGAGTGGCGCGACGCCGCGCTGCGACCGCTCGCCGAGCGGCTCTCACCCTTCACCAGCGATGTCTTCGGCGCGTTCGGGCGCAACCAGTCGCTGCCCGAGGTCCGCCAGGCCTGCGACGCCGCGCGCCGCCTTTCCGGGCCGGCCTATTCGCCCAGCTACTTCTGGCCCATGCGCGACGGCCGTGGCATGGAAGTGATGGAGCTGTGCCTGCCGCTGACGGAGGCCGGCGTGGTGCGTGGTTACCTGGTGGCCACCTACTCGCTGCGCGGCATCCTGGCCGAACTCACCGAACCGGCCACGCTGCGCGGGCGCGGCCTGAGCTTCGCCGAGGTCGACGGCACGCGCCTGGCGGTGCTGCAGGCCCTGAATGCACAGCGCCGCGCCTTGCGCGCGCAGGCGCTGCTGGATCTGCCCGGCCACACCCTGCTGATGCAGCTGGAGAGCCCGCGCCGCGCACTCGGCCTGTTTCCCAACGTGCTCACCGCGGTGGTGGGCGCGCTGTCGATCGCGTTGCTGGTGGTGCTGTACCTGCTCGCCCGCGACATGCGCCGGCGCCAGCACGCCGAGGAACGCGCGGCCGAGGCGCTGGCCTTTCGCAAGGCGATGGAAGACTCGCTCGTCACGGGCCTGCGCGCGCGCGACATGGCCGGGCGCATCACCTACGTGAACCCGGCCTTCTGCCAGATGGTGGGCCTGAGCGCCGAGCAGCTCATCGGCACCGGTCTGCCCGCGCCGTGGTGGCCCCCCGAGCTGGTGGACGAATACCAGCAACGCCAGGCCGTGCGCCTGGCCGGCAAGACGCTGCCGCGCGAAGGCTACGAATCGGTGTTCCAGCGCAGCGACGGCACGCGCTTTCCGGTGCTCATCATCGAAGCCCCGCTGATCGACGCGCGCGGCGTGCAGACCGGCTTCATGAGCGCCATCATCGACCTCACCGAACAGCGCCAGATCGAGGACCTCAACCGCGCCTCGCAGGACCGCTTGCAGGCCACCGCGCGGCTCGCCACCGTGGGGGAGATGGCCTCGCTCATCAGCCACGAACTCAACCAGCCGCTGGCGGCCATCGCGAGCTACGCCAGCGGCACGCTCAACCTGCTGCAGCGCGACGGCAGCGTCGCCACCACCGACATCGACGGCGCAATCCGTCGCATCGCCGAGCAGGCCGACCGCGCCGGCCGCGTGATCCGCGGCGTGGCCGATTTCGTGCGGCGGCGCGACCAGGTGCGCGAGGACGTCGCGCCGCAGCGGCTCATCGACGCCATCACCACGCTGCTGACCCTGCAGGCCAAGAAGCAGGGCATCCGCCTGGCCATCGAGATCGCGCCCGCCACGCCGGCCGTGCATTGCGACCGCACCATGGTCGAGCAGGTGCTGCTCAACCTCGCGCGCAACGGCATGCAGGCCATGCCCCTGGGTGATCCATCCACCGCCAGCGGCCTGCGGTGGTTGCGCATTGCCATCGCGCCGGCCCCGTCGGCGCCGCACGGCGGCCCCGGCTGGGTGCGCTTCGACGTCATCGACCACGGCCACGGTCTGCCGGACGAGGTGTCCCGGCGCATCTTCACGCCCTTCTTCACCACCAAGGCCGAAGGCATGGGGCTGGGCCTGAGCCTGTGCCGCACGGTGATCGAACAGCACGGTGGTGCGCTGTCGTTCGAGCCCGTGCAACCGCGCGGCACGCGCTTCTCGTTCACGCTGCCGGTGGCGCCGGCCACCGCTCCCGCGCCCGACGCCAGCAGCGCCGCGGCCTCGGTGGCCTGAAGGGCGGCTCCTATCATCCGCCCATGACCGAGTTTCCCGACGCCAAGATCTACCTGGTCGACGACGACGCGGGCGTGCGCGAGGCGCTGGCCTGGCTGCTGCGCACGCGCCGGCTCGTGAGCGACGGTTTCGACAGCGCCGAGGCCTTCCTCGCCGGCGCCGCGGTGGCGCAGCGCGAACCGGAGGTGCCCTGCTGCGTGCTGCTGGACGTGCGCATGCCGGGCATGAGCGGGCTGGCGCTGTTCGAGCGGCTGCGTGTGCTGCCCTGGTACGCGGCCATGCCCGTCATCTTTCTCTCGGGCCACGCCGACGTGCCCACCGCGGTGGACGCCGTCAAGCGCGGCGCCTTCGATTTCTGCGAGAAGCCCTTTTCCGACAACGCCCTGGTCGACCGCGTCGAGCAGGCCTTGCGCCAGTCGGCCGGCGAGCTGGCCCAGCGCGCCGTGCAACGCGGCCTGCAGCAGCGCCTGGCCAGCCTCACCGAGCGCGAGCGCGACGTGATGAACCTTGTGGTGGCGGGCCTGCCCAACAAGCTCGTGGCCGATCAGTTGCAGATCAGCGTGCGCACGGTCGAGGTCCACCGCTCGCGCGTGTTCGACAAGATGGGCGTGAAGTCCGCCGTCGAACTGGCCAACCTGTTGCGTAGCGCATGAACGCCGCGCCGGGGGCAGGGGTCAGTCGGCGCGCGGCGGTGGCCGCGATTCGTGTCCGGCGCGCTTTTCGCGCTCCACGTCGTCGGGCAGCTCGCCTTTCTTGCGGCCAGAGAACATGGTCCACCACACGATGAACACCAGAAGAACCAGCGCACCAAGCGCTTCGAGCAACAGCAAAGTCATGGATCGGGAAACGGTGGGCCGCGGCCTGCGGTGGCTCATGGCCGCGGGCATTGTAGGCAGCCTGCTGGCTTGCGCCGGCGCGCCGGTGGTGGTGCCCGAGCCCCGCCCCGGGGTACACGACGGCGCCCCGGCGCCCGCGGTGCAGCAACGCGCGCGCAGCCGCTGGGTGGCGGTGGACTGGCGCGAGTTGCCCGGCTGGGGCCAGGACGCCTTGCACGAGGCGTGGAACGCGCTGCTGCGCGGTTGCGAGAAACCCGCGGCCGGCTTCGAGACCGTGTGCGCCGAAGCGCGCCCGCTGTCGATCGCCGGCGCGGCCGAACAGCAGGCCTGGCTGCAGCGGCGGTTGCAGCCCTACCGCGTGAACGAGATCGACGGCCGCCCGCCGGAAGGCCTGCTCACCGGCTACTACGAACCCATCCTCGACGCGGCGCGCCAGCCCACGGCCACGCAGCGCGTGCCGCTGTACGCGGCGCCGCCCGGCCTGCCCGCCGCGTCCAGCGGCCAGCGCTGGTATTCGCGCCAGGAGATCGACACCCTGCCCGAGGCCCAGGCCGCGCTGCGCGGGCGTGCCATCGCCTGGCTGGCCGATCCGATCGATGCGCTCGTGCTGCAGATCCAGGGTTCGGGGCGCATCAACATCACCGAGCCCGATGGCCGCGTGTCCGCGGTGCGCCTGGCCTTCGCGGGCCACAACGGGCACCCGTACCAGAGCGTGGGCCGCTGGCTGCTCGACCAGGGGGCGATCCGCGAAGGCTCGTGGGACGGCATCCGCGCCTGGGTGCGGCAGAACCCGCAGCGCCTCAACGAGATGCTGTGGGCCAACCCGCGCACCGTGTTCTTCCGCGAAGAGGCGCTGAGCGATTTCGATGCGCGCTTCGGCCCGCGCGGTGCGCAGGGCGTGCCGCTCACACCGGGGCGCTCGATCGCGGTCGACCCGCTCAGCATTCCCTACGGCACACCGGTGTGGCTGGCCACGCAGGGGGCGGCGCTCAACACGCAGCGCCTGGTGCTCGCGCAGGACACGGGCGGCGCCATCGTCGGTGCCGTGCGGGCCGACCTGTTCACGGGCTGGGGCGGCTGGAACGACGACACCTACCGCCTGGCGGCCTCGCTCAAGCAGCCGCTGCAGATGTGGGCCTTGTGGCCGAAGTGACCTGCGTCAAGGCCGCGCCGCGTCGCGCAGCGGCGCCCCGGGCACGCGCGAGGTCGCTGGGGCTTCGTCGCCCGGTAGCGCACTCGCCTGCGCCGGCAACGAAGCCTCGTCGCCCCTCGGGCCGATGAGCAGGAACGCGCCCGCCACGAGCACGGCACCGGTGCCGGCCCATGCCAGCCGGCTGCGCGTGGGCCACCCGCGGGCCGGTGCCTGGCCGCGGGGCAGCGAAGGCCTGGGCAGCATCGGCCGCGGGCGCATGGGCACACGCGGCGGCGCGGCGCGGTGTGGCGGTGCCTGTGGCGACGAGAGCTGGTCCTTGGCCAGGTTGACCCGTGTGGCGGCGTCGGCCGGCCAGCGCTCGCCCTCGGCGCTGAAGTCCGGGTGCGTCAGGCGGATCATCAATCGGTAGTGCTCGCGCAGTTGCGTGGGCTCGAAGCCGGGGCTCAGGCCCAGCAGGGTGAAGGGGTCGGCCCCCGGGCGCAGCATCACCGTGCGCACGAAGTAGCGCGCGGCGCGGCGCAAGGCCTGTTCGGCCGCGGGCGTCACCTGCAGGCCGGCCACCGGGCGCGCGCTGGCCAGCAGGATCACGCTGTCGATGTGCTCGAACAGCGGGCGCGGCTCGCGCAGCGCCACCGGGTACCGCCCGGGCGCGCGTTCGAAGTCCAGCAAGGCGGGTTGCAGGTGGCGCCACGGCGGCGGGTTCATGCGCTCGCTGCCGACGAGGGACCCAGTGTCGGTTCGATGCGGGTGCCCGCGGGCAGCGGAACCGGCGGGGGCGCGGGGGCGTGCCGGGCCGCGCGCGGCGGGTTCGGCCCGGCCTGCGCATAGCCGTGCCCGTAATAGACGGCATAGGCGCGGTCGCCGGTGTGCTCGTCGCGCGCGTGCGTGAGCGCCACGCCCATGGGGCTCAGGCCCGCCGAACGCAGGCGGCGCAGCGCGTCCTTGACGCTGTCGTTGCGGGTCGCCCCGGCCCTCACCGTCAGCACGATGTTCTGGACCTGGTTGCCCAGCACGATGGCGTCGGAGATGCCCAGCAGCGGCGGGCCGTCGATCACGATCTGCTGGTACCCCAGGGCCTGCGCCTGCTCCAGCAGCAAGCCCAGGCGCGGGCCCATCAGCAGCTCCACCGGGTCGGGCGGCACCGGGCCCGCGGTGATCAACGACAGGTTGGCCACCGCGGTGTCGCGGATCAGCACGTCGCAGTCGAGGTCCTCGCTCAGGAAGCTGGACAGGCCACTGTCGTTGTGCACCTTGAGCATGGTGTGCATCCAGCCCTTTCGCATGTCGGCATCGATCAGCAGGACCCGCTGGCCCATCTGCGCGAAGTTGATGGCGAGAGCCAGCGCCGTGGTGCTCTTGCCCTCGCCCTTGCCGCAACTGGTCACCATGAAGCGTTGGGGGGCGCCCTCGGCGTTGCTGAACTGCAGCGCGGTGCGCATGGAACGGTAGGACTCGGCGAAGGTGCCGCGCGGCTCGTGGTGCGCCAGCAGGGCCACCGGTTCCTTGCGGCCCCGCTCGGGCCGGGTGAAGGGGATCAGCCCCAGCAGCGGCAGGTGGTACCGGGCCTCGATGTCGTTGGCGTTCTTCACCGAGTCGTCCATCTGCTCGCGCAGCAGCGCCAGCAGCATGCCCAGGAACAGGCCCAGCATCGCACCCAGGCCCACGTTCACCTTCATGTCGGGTGCGGCGGGCAGCAGCGGCACCGAGGCCTCGTCGATCACGCTCACGTTGTTGGTGGTGATGCCGGCCGTCACGCTCACCTCCTTCAAGCGCTGCAGCAAGGTGTCGTAGACCAGCCGGTTGGAATCGAGCTCGCGGGTGAGCAGGTTCATGTCCACGCTGCGGTCCTGCACGGTGAGCACCTCGCTGCGGCTGCTCGCCACCTTGTTGCGCAACAGGCCTTCGGCCCGTTGGGCGGCGATGTACTGGCCCTGGATGCTCGCGAGGATGTTGTTCACCTCGGTCTTGATGCGCCCATCGAGCTCGGCGATCTGGGCCCGCGCCTGCACCATGGCCGGGTAGTCCGGCTTGAACACCGAGCGGTTCTTGGCGTAGTCGGCCTCGAGCCTGGCGCGCTGTTCCTTGTAGGCGCGGATGGCCTCGTTGGTCACCGCCTGCGGGGCGCTCTCCGGGTTCAGCCGCACCTGGTTGTAGAGCGTCTCGGCGCGGATGCGGTCCTGCTCGGCCTTGGCGAGCGCCGCGGAAAAATCCACGAAGGTCTGGGTGGCTGCGCTGCCCTTGTCGCCGAGGTTCAGGATCTCGTTCTGCTTGGCGTAGGTGTTGATGACCCGCTCGCTCTCTTCCAGCTTCGCCTTGGTCTGGCGGATCTGCTCCTCCAGGTACTCGCGCGCGTAGACCGACGAATGCATCTTGCGTTCGATGTGGGTGGCGATGAAGGACCTGGCCAGCGTGTTGGCGATGGCCGCGGCCCGTTCGGGGTCGGGGTTGCTCACGCGGACCTGGACCAGGCGCGAATTGCGGATGGGCTCCACGCTCACCGACTGCTGGAACTGCGCCACCGCGGCGGCCCGGCTGGGCGGGCCGGTGTTGTCGGGCGCGGGGGCGATCAGCGCGTGCAGCCTCGCCCACCAGGTGCTGGCCCAGGCCGCGGCCTGCTCCAGTGGATCGCCGCTGCTGGCCTGCGCGGCGCGCGCCTGCACGGCGTCGAGGGGCGCGGGGGCGGCCGCCCGGGGTTGGTACAGGCCCATGTCGTCGATGACGCGCTCGGCCAGGCTGCGGCTCTTGAGCAGCTCGACCTGCGTACGCAACTGCAACTGCTCGGACAGCGGGCCTTCGTCCACCTCGACCTCGGTGTTGAAGCCCACCACCTTCTGCGCCACGCGGTCGATCTGCAGCAGCGTCGTGCTCTCGTACCGCGGCGTGAGGGTCAGCGTGTAGGCGAGCGCCACCAGCGCGCACATGGTTGCGACGCCAACGATGGTTCGCTTGTGCCGCGCCAGCGCGCGCCAGATGGTCTTGAGGTCGAGGCGGTCCGGTGCCTCGCTGCCGGGGTCGACCCGGGTGTACACGCGCTCGGACAGGGCGGCCTCGCGGCGCCAGTCCGGCGGGCCTGCGGCGCCGGGCACCGCGGGGAGCGGGTGGTGTTCGATGGCCATGGAGGGTCCCCTGTCACTTGAACGGGTTGAGGGTGCTCAGGATGTCGCTGAAGAGCGAATCGCGCAGCGCGGTCCGCCGGGCATTGCGCTGGACCACGATCACGTCGTCCGCGCGGATGTCCGGGTCCTGGACCTGACCGGCGCGCACCTTGTCGAGGTCGTAGCTGAACTGCTCGCGCGCGCCGCCGCTGCCGTGCCGGTAGACGACGATCTGGTTGATGTCCGCATACGGGGCGAAGCCACCCGACAGCGCCAGGGCGCGCAGCAACGTGAGCTGCCCCGTCACCGGATAGATGCCGGGGCGGATCACCGCGCCTTCGATGGAGACGCGTTGCGTGGTGAACTCCTTGATGAAGAGCGAGACCTGCGGGTCCTGCAGGTACTTCTCGCCGTAGCGGTCGGCGATCAGCCGCTCCGCGGCCTGCGCCGTGAGCCCGGCCACCGGCACCTGGCCAATGAGCGGCAGCGAGACCTCGCCCGAGGCATTCACGCGCACGTCGCGCTTCATGTCGGGCACGCCGAACACGTCGAACTGCATCAGGTCGTTCGGTGAAATGCGGTAGTTCGCATCCATGCCCTCCGCGGGTGGCGCGCTCATCGCCGGCGTGGTTCCGCTGGCGTCTGGCGCGGCGCTGGTTGCAACAGGCGTCTGGGCGTGCAGGGGCAGGGCCGCTGCCGCGATGGCCCAGGCCATCAGGATGGGTTGTGGGCGCATGTCGCTTCTCCTTTCCGGCCCAGGGCCAGCAATTGGGCTTCGAACCGGCGCAGGACGGCGTCCTGGCTCAGCGAGGCTTCGGCATGGCGCCGGCCGTTGGCGCCCAGTTCGGCGCGCAGGGCCGGGTCGGCCGCCAGCACGCGCAGGGCCTCGGCCATGGCGGCGGGGTCGTCGGGTGGCACCACCAGGCCGCAGGCGGCGTCCTGGGCCACCACCTCGCGGAGTTCGGTGTCGGGCCATGCGGTGGCCAGCACGGCGCGCCCGCTGGCCAGCATGCCGGTGAGCTTGGAGGGCATCACCAGGTCCGCCGCGTCGGCCCGCTGCGGCAGCAGGTGCACGTCGGCCAGGCCGAGCCAGTCGTTGAGCCGCTCCGGCGGTTGCAGGTCCATGAAGCGCACGTTGGGCAGGTCGGCGCAGCGGGCCTGCAGATCGGCCCGCCCCGAGCCGTCGCCACCCAGCACGAACTGGATGCGCGGTTCGTCCTGCAACAGGCGGGCCACCTCGGCGAGCACCTCTAGCCCCTGCTTGTTGCCCATGTTGCCGGAGTACAGGGCCACCACGGCGTCGGGCGCCAGGCCGAGCTCGGCGCGGTAGGTGCTGGGGGTGGCCAGCGGTGCGATGCCGCCGATGTCCGCCCAGTTCGGGAGATGCACCAGGCGCTGTGGCGCGACGCCCTTGCTCAGTGCACGGTCCCGCATGCGTTTGGATATCGTGGACACGCGGTCCGAACGGCGCATCAGCCAACGCTCGACGCGTTCGACGCAGTGGCGCAGTGCCCGGCCCTTGATGAGACCCAGTTCGAACGCGGCGTCGACCTCGTGGTCCTGAATGTGCAGCCAGCTCCTCGCGCCCCGCAGCGAGGCGAAGGTCACCGCGGCGGGCGCGCACACCAGCGCGGGCTCCACCGTCCACACCACGTCGGGCTTCCACCGCCACTGGGCCCACAGCACCGGCAGGCTGGTCAGCGCGAAGCTGGCCAGGTGCAGCAGGCGCTTGAGGCCCCCGGGCTGGCGCGGTACCCACAGCGGTGCGCGCATCACATGGACGCCTTGCCACGACTCGCTGCGGTATTCGTGCCCGCTGTGCCCGGCGCCCACCTGCCAGGCGGGGTAATACGGGGGCGCGGTGATGACGCGCACCTCGTGCCCCGCGGCGGCCAGCCATTGCGCCATCTCGCCGGTGTACTTGCCGATGCCGGTGGGCTCGGGCGCGAAGTTGATGCCGTAAATGAGCAGCTTCATGGCGTGCCTCCGTTGCGTGGTGCGGGCGCAGCGTCGCCCACGAAGGCGCGAACGCCCATGAACCGCATGTGGTAGTCGCTGACGTTGCGGTGGCTTTGCGCCGACACGATCAGGTAGAAGTTCTGCCGCCGCGCGATCTCGGGCACATGGGGGTGCGCCGCTTGCAGCACCTGCCGTCCGTTGAGCCACCAGCGCACGGTCAGGGTGTCGGGCGAGTAGGACACCCCGAACACATTGGGTCGGGTCCGGTCCAGCGGCACCTTCGACGTCGGTTCGGGGTTCTGGATCTTCTGGTAGTTGGGGTAGATGCCGGACCACGAGATGGCGGTGTGGTGGCCGCCGGGGCCGAAGCCGCCTTCGTCGATGTCCAGTTCGAACCAGCGCTGGAAACCCTTGGGGTCGGGCGGGTAGACGTCTTCCATCCGCTGGTTGTGCTCGATCGGCATGAGCCAGATCGCGGGGAAGTTGTCGCGGTGGTTGGACGAGGTCGCGACCTGCGCTTCGATGTAGAACGGCCGGTCCCCGCGCAGCAAGGGAAAGCGGCCGGGGCGCGCGCTCGTCTTCACCGTGGCCAGGATGCCGCCCTTGTGGATGATCACGCCATCGTCGGCCGGTGCGTAGAGGCTTCGGTCCCGGGGCGGCAGAAAGTAGATGCCGGCGTGGTACTTGTGGCCGTCGGCCTGCCCGCTGAAGTCCACGTCGTCGATCCGCGGGCAGTCGCGGAACAGCGCCTGCCGCGCGCCCACCTGCGTGGCGCCGGCCGGTGGGGTGGCGTCCTGGCAGATCAGGCCGTCGTCGGCGTGCGCCCAGGCCGGCCAGGCCAGGCAGGTGGCGGCCAGAACGCGCCAGGCCGTGGGGAAAGCGGGGTGGGTGTGCATGTCGCTCCTGTCGTCAGTGCCGCGGCGCCAGCCGCTCTTCACCGGTGCCCGGTGCGGCTTGCGTGGGCTGCGCCACCAGCCGGTGCCCGGTCAGGCGGCTCAGTTCGGCGCAGATGTCGGCCTTGTCGTGGAGATGGGCCACGGCCCGCTCCAGCTCCATGAGCCGGGCGCCCACCAGAAAGCGGTACCAGCCGCCCTGGAGGAAGTGGTAGACCAGCCCGCTGCGACCATCCAGAAAGCCCAGCTGGACGACGTAGCGCCACAGGAAGTACAGCGGCGCGCTGACGGTGAAGGGCAGCCGGTTGTAAAGGCGCTCCTTGGCCCAGCGCCTCACCGAGGCCTGCAGCGATGCGCTGCGGGCGTTGAGCACCTCGTCGCGTGCGAACAGCCCCAGCCGCTGGTTCAACACCTCGATGGCTTCGCGCGTGGCGTAGCGGTTGTGCTTGTCGACGAAGTAGCACAGGTCGTTGAGGTTGTGATCGGCGAAGCCGCCGTCGAACGTGACCGTGCGCCCGCCCCAGACCACCATGTGCTCGTCCATCCAGCGGTCTTCGATGCGGCCGTGGCCATGGCGCCAGAGGCGCAGCATCACCAGGGGGTAGCGCCCGCCGTGGCGCACCCAGCGGTCCATGAAGATGTGCTTGCGCTTGAAGTTGACGCCCACCACGTCGGCCGGCAGCCGGGGCAGGCGTTCGGCGATCTCGCGCGCGAGGTCGGGTTCGATGATCTCGTCGGCGTCCAGGCGCAGCACCCACTGGCCGCGGATGGGCAGCGTGTCCAGGGCCCACTGGAACTGCCGGGCCTGGTTCACGAAGGGGTGGGTGCAGACCTCGGCCCCCAGCTGTTCCGCGATCGCGGTGGTGCGGTCGGTGGAGCCGGAGTCGACCACGCAGATCTGGTCGGCGAAGGGCTGGATGGACCGGATGGCGCGCTCGATGTGGAGCGCCTCGTTGTGGGTCAGGATGATCGCGGTGATGTTCATCGTGATCCCTTCAGGCGTGCAAGGTGGCGATTTCCGCCGCGGGCCGCCGGGGCGAGAACGCCACCCGGGTCTGCGGGGCGATGGGCTCACCGAAGGCGATCATCAGGATCAGCCGCTCGCCGGCCGGAATGCCGCCCGCGCGGCGGATCGCGGACTCGGTCCGGTGGTCGATCGCGAGGTTGAGCGGGCAGGCGCCCCAGCCCATCGAGCGGCAGGCGAACATCAGGCACATGGCGAACAGCGCGCCGTCCACATACGCCTGGTTGCGTTGCCCGGGGCCACCCCAGGCGCAGATATCGGAACTCACCACGAACAGGTTGCCCACGTTGTCGGCAAAGCCGCGCGAGCCGCCCTGCAGCGCGAGCAGTTCCTGGATGCGGGCGCGGTCCTGGTAGGTGTGCACGCGCGTGGACTGCCGGTTGCACTGCGAGGGCGCCAGTTGCGCGAGCGAGATCGCTTCGACGATGCGGTCGGGGTCGAGCGGCGCGGGCCGCAGCGTGCGGATGCTCGAGCGGCTGGCCATCAACTGCGGCAGGTCGCCCGGGGGCTGGCCGTTGAACGAGTAGTCGCGCGTGCCGCCCTGCCAGGGCTTGGGCAGCCTGTCTTCCCACGCCGCCAGGTAGGCCGCGATCTCGTCGAGCAAGGGGTCGCTCACCCCCAGCCGCGCGTGGAAGTTCGCGTAGGCCTGCAGCGCGCCGAGCGACATGTGGGCCGGCACCGGCGAGTGCCGGATGTCGTAGCGCGACAGCGCGGCCATCACGAAGCGGACCTTGTCCTTGCCGAACAGCGGCTTCGGGTTCGGCAGCGACAGGCCTTTCTCGATCGTGTGCGCCTCGATGAGGATCTTGTAGAACGCGCGCTTGGACGGGTCCACGAAGGGCGAGTACGCGTTGAACCGCAGGAACAGCGCGGCATCGCGCAGGGCCTCGCTGAAGATGCCCGCCACCTTGAGCAGCTTGCTAAGCACGGCGCCGCTCCTTCAGCACGCGGTCCTTGAGCTTGCGGCAGGGATGTCCGGCACAGACGGACCAGGCCGGCATGTCCTTGAGCACCACCGAGCGCGCACCGATGACGGCGCCCTCGCGGATCACCACGTTCGGGTGCACGAAGCTCTCGGCCGCGATCCACACGTGGTTCTCGATCACGATGGGCCCGGTGATCAGGGGCCTGTCCAGCGTGCGAACGTCGTGCGAGCCCGCGCACAGGAACGTGCGCTGGCTGACGGCGACCTTGGAGCCGATGGTGATCCGGTCCATGCTGTAGCAGTCCACGCCATCGCCGAGCGCGGAGAAATCGCCCATGACGAGGTTCCAGGGGGCCCAGACGCGGCACGACGGCGCGATGCGGCAACCGGCACCCACGCGGGCCCCGAAGCTGCGCAGCAGAAAACGCCGCCAGCCATGCAGCGCCCAGCGGGGCGTCGGCCGGAAGGCCAGCAACCACACCGTTTCCCACACGAACCGGCGCAGCAGCGCCGCGTTGGTGAAGCCGTTGCGGTACCTCAGTGAACGGAGCTCGCTGACGGATTCGCTCATGGGGTGACCGCCTTCAGTTGTGCGCTCAGGAACGCGTTGCCGCTGTGCCGCAGATCGGCCAGGCGCTGCTCCACATCCACCCAGTCGATCTCCTGACTCGCCAGCGCCTCCACGTTCGATGCCGAGAACGCGGGCGCGAAGCGGTCTTCCAGGCCGACGGCGCGCAGCAGGTGCAGCGCGCGCGCGTTGGCGGTGGCCTTGTCGCCCGTCAGCCCGGCCACGATGAAGGGCTTGCGCAGCAGCAGCGAGAACACGGTGCCGTGGAAGGAGTTGGTCACCACGAAGCGCGCGTTCTCGAGCAAGGCAACCCACTCGCCGGGATCGGGGTACACCGTGCGGCCGATCTCGGCCCAGCGCCGGTGCGGGTTGTGCGCCGACAGGATGGGGCAGGCCAGTTGCCGCGACACCTGCTCGGCGGTCTGGCGGATGTTGTCCGGCGAGCGAAGCGCGTAGCAGAAGAGGTACGGGTCGGCGTGCCCGGACGGCGCGCGATTGGTCAGCTCCGGGTAGTGGCTGTGCAGCAGGGTCGGGTCGGGCACGTTGGTGGCCGCCCGCCCGGTGGCGCGTTCGACCAGCGCGACACCGGAGGCTTCGCGCACCGAGATGGCGTCGAAGTTGTGCAGCAGCCGCGGCAGTTGCGCGGCCTCGGCGGGCGACACCTGGTCGCGGCCGAAGCTGGCGGCGTACGCGATCTTGCGGGCGCGGAACGCGGTGGCGAAGTCCAGGAAGTAGTTCGGGTCGAAACCGAAGTGCTGCGACGGGCTCCAGATCTGGTCGCTGCCCGCCACGATCAGGTCGAACGCCTGCGCCGCGGCGAGCGATGCCCCGTTGTCCCTCGCTGCGCCATCGCCGGCGATGCCGAGGAAGTGCTCGCGGAATCGCACGAACTTCTCTCGCTGGCCCGCGTGGCCGAAGTGGCGGTTCAGGAAGGACGACAGCGCCAGGTAGGCCACCTTCAGGTTGGCCTTGAACGCCGCCGGCGAGGTGGGCAGGCTGAGCCGGCCGCCGTGTTCGATGTGCGCGGGCCGGTAGTCGATGAAGCTGGTGTGGTGGCCCTGCTCCGTCAACCAGCGGCGCAGCGCGTAGGCCTGCAGCGCGGCACCGTAGTTGTCGCTGAAGTGGAAGGTGAGGATGCCGACGTTCATCGTTTCACCATCGAGGCGGCGGTGCCGTGCACGGCGGACTGCCGCGCCATGGGCGCTGGCTTTGCCGTGGTCATCAGTTGCATGACCTTGTGCTGAAAGCGGGCCGCCACGGCCGGCCCGCTCAGGCGGGCGGTTTCGGTGTTCGCCAGCGCTGTGCGGCTCCAGCTGAAGTCGTCGCAGTACTGGCGCAGGCACCACAGCAGATCGGCCGTGCTGCCGGCCTTGAACACGTAGCCGTTGCGCCCTGGCTCGATCACGTCGCTGGCGCCGCAGCGGTTGCTGCAGATCACGGGCGTGCCCACCATCAGCGCTTCGTTGACCACCGCACCCCAGCCGTCGAAGCGGCTGGGCAAGACCAGCAGGTGGGCCGCCGCCATGGCGGTCACGGTCTCGGCGTTGGGCAGGCCGGGCGAGAAGCTCACCCGGTCGGCGATGCCGAGCCGGGCCGCGAGCTGGCGCAGCGCCGGCTCTTGCGGACCCTGGCCGATGATGCGAAGGCGTGCCGTGGGCACCTCGAGCCGGCTGAGGGCGCGCAGCAGCAGATCGACCCGCTTGCGCTCGATCAGCTGGCCCACGTACAGGATCCGCAGGTGGCCGCTCGACGCCAGCGGGGGCTCCACCGGCACGGGGTCCACCACGTGCACGAAGGGCGCGATGCGCGCCTTCGGGTAGCCGCAGGCCGCGAAGAAACGCGCACCGCCATAGCGGCCGGAATGGCCGATGCAGAACACGCCGCTCAGGTGCTGGCGGTAGCGCAAGGCGTCCCAGGTGTAGGCCAGCCAGCGCGGCAGCAGGCGCGGGCCCGGCTCGTAGCGGTTCTCCGTCATCAGGAAGCGGTGCACCGGCGCGCCCAGGCTGGCCTCGAAGGCGGCCAGCGGCAAGGCAAACCCCCGCAGGCCGAAGAACACCTGCACCGAACCGGGCAGCCGGGACAGCCTCGCGATCTGCGCCGGCGTGGGGGCCACGTGCACCCGCACCGCGCCGGTGTCGGGCACCGGGTAGCCGCGCTCGCGGTAGTGCGCGGGCAGCGCCTCCGTCACGCACCAGTGCACGGTGTTGCCGGGCATGTTCGCCAGTTCGCGGATGTACGCGGCCTGGTGGAACATCAGGTAGGAATGCCAGAAGACGTAGTGCATGGCGGGTGCTCCGTTGGGGTCAGGCGGGGGCTGGCTGGAACAGGCGCGAGGCGCCCGCGGTCATGCGGCTGGACAGCCAGCGCGTGAGCACGGAGAACACCAGCAGGGGAACCAGGGCCAGGAGCAGGAGGACCAGGTGGCCGTAAGGCGTGTCTTGCGCTTCCAGCCAGCGGATCCACGCGGTCTGCGTCAGGTAGATCTCGAGCGTCAGGCCACCCAGCAGCGCGATGAAGGGGAACAGCGGTGTGGCCCGCAGCGGCTTGAGCACCGCCTCCGAGGCGAACACGTGGAAGCAGCCGTAGACGATCGGGTACAGCAGGGCCTGGAACACGAACTGCAGGTGGCCCATGTCGAAACGGAACACCGTGAGCTTGGCGACCAGGAACAGCAGCAGGGAGAGCAGCAGCGTGGCGACGGACGAGGGCGTGAACCGCGGCGTCAATTGCAGGCGCGCGACCAGGCAACCCAGCAGCGTGATGCCGAAGTAGTTGATCCACTTGAAGTGGTTGGCCCAGGTGAAGTCGTTGCCCCGCCCTTCGACGACGAAGGTCGACAGATCCAGCTGGCTGTAGAAGAAGCCATACGGCACCAGCAGCAGGGCCATCGCCGTGGCGATGCCGGCCGGGCGCAGGCGCGCCAGGTAGAACACGGGCAGGTAGAACGCCATCACCGCGGAGACGAACCAGAACGGCGTGGGCCAGGCGAAGACCGCGACCAGATCGGCGAGGCCGTTGATGCGGACCATGCCGATCGCGAGCATGGTGCAGGCGACGATGAGGACGGCCGGGTACAGCCGCACGACCCGTTTGCGCAGGTAGGTCGCCAGCGACGGCGCGGCAGCGTCCGCCGCCGCGTTCAGGCTCTTGGCCAGACCGAAGCCCGAGAGGAAGAAGAAGAGCGAATTGCCGATGGCACCGCCCGTGGCGATCCGCGGGTCCGGCACGAAGGCGTCCAGGTGCGACAGGGTGATCAATGCCGTCGCCAGGAACAGCATCAGCGTGGTGTCTGTGTCTCGGTGTGTCATGTCGGTTCACCCTTCAAGCCGGCGAGTGCCGGTGAGTACCGCGAAGCGGCGCGCGCGGTGCTCGCTGCCGGCAGGTTCAGTTGAAGAACCAGCACGAGGATCCAGAGCGAGTAGGGGTTGCCCACACCGATCAGGTACCGGTTGAAGATGGACTGGGCCAGGATGAAGACCAGCATCAGCCCGGCCATGAACACCTGGTGGCGCGCCGGGCCGGGCTGCAGCCCGTGCCGGAGCGCGCGGCCGGCGGTGACGATGAACGCCAGTGCGATGAGCGAGCCGAAGAACAGCCCGTGTTCCAGCGCCAGGTTGATGTACGAGCTCTCGACCGGGAAGCCGATGATGTCGGGCAGGGCCGAGCGGATGCCGCGGCCGGTGAACATCAGCGCGCCGTCGGAGAACACCAGTTCGATGCCGGCCTGCCAGAGATCGGCGCGCCCGGTGGCGCCGGAGTCCACGCCCCGGGTGGGGGAGTCCACGTCGAGGATGAGGGACAGGTAGTCCTTGATGTCGGCCCACTTGAAGAGGACCAGCGCCAGCCCGGCGAGCGCCGCCAGCACCAGGCCCATGCGCGCACGGCGCGAACCGCGCCAGGCGATCAGGGTGACGCCCGTCAGGCCGGTGATGCACAGCGCCAGCATCCCGGCGCGTGCCGAGGCGGCCAGCAACACGCAGAGGCACAACCCCGCCATGGCCAGCGCAAACAGCTGCCGCGGCCGGGTGTGCACGGCCAGGTAGCGCTGGAAGAACAGCAGCGCGCCCCCGCCGTAGACCAGCCCGCTCAGGTTGGGGTGCATGCCCAGGGGCTGGTAGCGGATCAGCCCCTGGCCGTATTCCACGTTGCCGGCGAGCGAGGCGAACAGCGCCTGGGGCTCCACGAGCAGCAGCGTGGCGAGGAGCGCCACATAGGCCCACCGGAACACGGCGGCCAGCTCGCTGGCGCGGTTGTGGCGGACCACCAGCGCGATGGCCGTCAGCACCAGCAGCAGCATGGCGCCGTACATCGTCGACAACAGGTTGCCCGTTGCCCACGCCACCAGCATGGCAAACAGGAAGGCGGTGCTGAACAGCCATTCGACGAGGCTGGGCCGCACGCGCAGCGTGTCGCCCGACAGCACGGAGAAGAAGCCCGCCATGAGCAGCATGCTGATGGCGCCCATCTGGGCCGCTTGAAGCGCCGGGCCTTCGTAGTACCACCCCGTGAGGTAGATGGAGCCGCCCAGCAGCCAGCGAGACAGCTGTGTGTTCAGTTCGCGCATGGGGCACCTGCCTGCGCGAAGGCCGTGTGAAGCGTCTGCATGGTCGGCCGCCACCGGGCCGAACCCGTGACGTGCCAGACGAGTTCGAGCGTGGTGACCAGCCGGCGCGGCTGGTTGGTGGAGAAGAGCAGGCGGCTGGGCCAGCGCGCCAGCGCATAGGCCAGTGCCAGGGCCCCGGTCGCTGCGGCCGGGTCGGTGCCGGCGGGCAAGAGGCTGGCCAGTTGCTCCTTGAGCCGGGCGTCCTGTTCCATCTGCTGCGCGATGGCCGGGGCAATGAACCGGAACGCCCCGTGCAGGATGTCGGTGGGCGCGGCGGGGGCGTCGTCGGTGCCGGGCGCGGGGCAGCGGTATTGCCGCACCGTGCCGAAGCGCACGAGCCGGGCCGCGGGTTCCCCGGTGGCGCTGCCATAGGCCCCCAGCTGGCCCTGGGCCACACAGCGGTCGAGCAGCGGCGTCAAGGGGGCCAGCGCGTCGTGCGCTTGTGCCTCGTGCAGCAGCAGGCCCTCCACCTGGTCGCGTTGCAACAGACGCCGGCTGGTGTCGAACGAGCGGGCGATGAAATCGGGGTGGAAATGGGCGGGCGCGGCGCGGTGGGCCATGCCCTTGAGCACGGCGGTGCGCAACCCGGGGATGTGGTTGGCCAGCGGCCTGACGAGGGCCCGCGCCGTCTGCATGAGGCCGGGCGATGCGGGGCGTGCCAGCCCGGCCTTGGTGAACACGGTGACGGGCTCCTGCCGCCCCTTGAGGGCCTCGCCCAGCACCGCTTCCGACATGCCCAGCCCATACGGGGGCGCGGTGTCGAAGTGGCGGATGCCGAGGTCCAGCGCGGCGTGCACCAGCCGCAGGGCGTTGGCCTTTTCGTGGCCACCCTTGAGGCGGCCGCAGCCAAAGCCCAGGCGTTGGGTGATGAGGTAGGCGTGGCTGTCCATCGTCATGCCCCGGCCGGTTCGCGGCACAGGTGATCGGCCAGCCGCGCCGTGAGCGCCATGGCGGTGAACGTGGGGTTGGCGTAGCTGGAGGTGCGGAACACCGCGGCACCGGCCACGTACAGGTTGGTGGTGCCGAACACGCGCAGGTTGTGGTCGACCACGCCGTCGCGCGGGTGGTGGCCCATGCGGGCACCCCCGCACTGGTGGTAGGTGTCGGTGGCGTGGTCCAGCGCGCGCGGGTCTTCGCCGTCGAGCAGCGGGTCGATCTCCACGCGGGCCAGCCCCGCGGCCTGCAGGCTCTGGCCGACCCGGCGCACGAAGGCGGCCATGGCCCGCAGCTCGGGCTGGCCGCCGATGCGCCAGTCCAGCGTGGCCAGGGGCATGCCGAAGCGATCGCGGCGGTGGCGATCGAGCGTGATGCGGCTGTCGTCGCGGGGCAGCTGCTCTGCGTGCATCACGAGCCAGACGCCCCGGTCGGCCGGGTTGTAGATGCGGTGGTGCCGCAGGTACTGGACGATCATCGGCACCCAGGCGCTGCCCATGCCGCGGATGTGGCGCAGCAGTTCGCCCGGGCGCTGTTGTGGCAGGCCGCCGCGCAGCAACGACCTGGCCACCACCTTCAGGTGCTGCAGGTGCTCGGCGATGCTGGACTCGAAGGCGAAGTAGCCCGACACGTGCAGCGCCGGTGCGGCCGCGCCGCCCGCGTGCGCCGCGGCGTCCAGCCGCAGCTTGGGCTGGTACTTGTGGCCGCCCAGCACGATGTTCTGGAAGGTGCGCAGGAAGCGCGGCTTGTCGAGCAAGTGCACCTGGCCGCCACGCATCTCCAGGTGGTCCTGGAAGCCGGCGCCGAGCCAGGGGTTGTCGGCCCAGGGCGCTTGCGGCTGCTCGGCGGCGCAGGCGAGCAGCAGGCGCACGATTTCGATGGTGCCGTTGGCCAGCACGAAGCGCTGGCCCGGCAGGCGCAGCGCGCTGCCGTCGGGCCGGGCCACGCGCACCGCGGCGATGCGCTCGCCATCCTCGGCCAGCTCCAGGCCGGTGGCGTGCGCGTGCAGCAGCACGGTGAGCCCGGGCGCGTTCTGCAGGCGTTCGCTGAAGTACCGCGCCATCGCGGGCTCCTTGAGCCAGCGCGTGAGGAACAGCGTGAACCCGGGAAGCCCGGGGTACTGGTTGCCGAACAGCTTTCGCGCTTGCGGCGTGTGCTCGTCGAGCGCATCGGCCAGGCGCAACTCGCGGGCCACGGCCTCGTACCAGGGCAGCAGCTCGTCGTAGGTGATGGGCCAGGGCAGGTCGGACACGCCCGCGCGGGCGTCGAAGTCGGACGGCACGAAGTGGGTGAGCTGGCCGCCCCAGAGGTTCGACGTGCCGCCCAGCGCGCGCCCGCGGGCCGTGGCGATGCCGTGGTGGGCGCGGCCGATGACCGTGGCGTCGTTGAGGGCCTGCGTAGGTGTTTCGAAACCGCCGCCGCCGGTTTCCAGCACCAGCACGCGCTGGCCCTGGCGTTCCAGCAGCACCGCGAGCAGCAACGCCACCGTGCCGCCGCCGACGATGACGACGTCGTGCGGCCCGTCGGGGGGCGCGGCGTGTTGCAGGTCGACGATCATGCCGCCGCCCCCGATGTGTGCAGGCGCCGCACGGCGCGCGTGGCGGTGAGCCAGACCAGCCCCTCGCCCAGCACCATGGCGGCCACCACGCCGGTCATGCCGGCGCTGCGCCAGACGAGCCAGGCCAGCACGAGCGACACCACGGCGGCGAGCAGGCTTTGTGCGGCCAGCCCCGCGTGCCGGTTGACGGACATGAGCACGACGCGCGGCACCTGGGTGGCCGAGCACACGGCCGCGTAGACCAGGAACAGCGCCATGCTGCTGGCGGTGAAGGGAATCTGGCCATGGGTCCAGACCTCCAGCAGCCAGGGCGATGCCCCGTAGACCAGCAACGCACCCGCCGCGGCGATCAGTAGGCCCAGGCCTTTGGCGCGTTGGTAGAGCCGCCAGAAGGCGCGGTCGTCCTGCCGGCCCTTGAGGGCCGTGAGCTCCGGCCACAGCGGGTTGCTCATCGCGTTGGTGACCTGCACCACGACGCGCGCGATGGTGCGGTAGGTGTTGAAGACGGCGGTGGCCGCGGGGCCCAGGGTGGCCGCCACCAGCAGGGTGAAGCCCTGCAGGCTCAACGCGTTGGTGAGCGAGAGCGAGAAGAACAACATGCCCGGCGCCGCGGTCTGCCGGATGTCGGACCCGCTGGCCTGTCGCAGGCCCCAGCGCAGGAAGTCGGTGCGCCGCTGGCTCAGCCAAAGGCTCGGCACGGTGTAGCCCACGCGGGCCAGCAGCATTCCCGTGGCCACACCGATGAAGCTTTGCGTGAGCACCAGGCCCACCAGCCCGCCCGCCCAGTCCACCAGGCGGCCGGTGGTGACCAGGTAGGTGCCCGCCGCGTAGCCACCGGTGGCCTTGTAGATCACCTCGGCGAGGCTGCAGAACAGGCCGAGCACGACGCCGATGGACAACAGCATGATCACGGCCTTCCAGGCCGGTGCCGTCAGCGTGGTCGGTGGCAGCAACAGCAGCACGCCGCCCACGATGAGCAGCGCCAGCAGCGAGACGCCCAGCAGGAAAGCCACCGCGCTCTGGAAGACCTGGGCGGCGCGCGCTTTCTGCCCCTGCGCGATCAGGGCAATCATGCGGTTGCACGCGGCATGGGAGATGCCGGCGTCGGCCATCGACAGGTAGAACGGCAGCGCCGTGAGCGCCAGCCAGTAGCCGTAGGTGGCCATGTCCCAGTAATGCAGGAACAGCGGCAACGCGGCCAGTTGCGTGCCGATGCTGACCGCCTGCGCATAGCCGTACGCACCCGCGCCGGACGCCATGCGCCGGGCGAGGGGTGAGCGGGCGAACGCCGAAGGGCGCCATGCGTGCGGGACGGACATCGGGTGGGCCGGTGGTGTGGGTCAGTGCTCGCCGGACACGGCCACGGCGTAGCCGTGGGTCTTGAGCAGGGCGTGGCGCTGTGCCTGAGCGAGGTCGGAGACGACCATCTCCGACACCATCTCCTGCAGGGCGATCTGGGGCACCCAGCCCAGCGAGGCCTTGGCTTTGGCCGGGTCGCCGAGCAGGGTCTCCACCTCGGTGGGGCGGAAGTAGCGCGGGTCCACCTTCACGATGACCTGGCCGGGCTTCAGCGCGGGCGCCTTGTTGCCGTCGATGCGGTGCACGATGGCCTGCTCGTTCACGCCCTCGCCCTCGAAGCGCAAGGTGACGCCGAGCTCGCGGGCGCTCATCTCGATGAACTCGCGCACGCTGTACTGCACGCCGGTGGCAATGACGAAATCCTCCGGCTGCTCCTGCTGCAGCATCATCCATTGCATGCGCACGTAGTCCTTGGCGTGGCCCCAGTCGCGCAGCGAATCGAGGTTGCCCATGTACAGGCAGGGCTCCAGGCCCAGGGCGATGTTGGACAGGCCGCGGGTGATCTTGCGGGTGACGAAGGTCTCGCCGCGGCGCGGGGACTCGTGGTTGAAGAGGATGCCGTTGCAGGCGTACATGCCGTAGGCCTCGCGGTAGTTCACGACGATCCAGTACGCGTAGAGCTTGGCCACCGCGTAGGGGCTGCGCGGGTAGAAGGGCGTGGTCTCCTTCTGCGGGATCTCCTGCACCAGGCCGTAGAGCTCGGAGGTGCTGGCCTGGTAGAAGCGCGTCTTCTTCTCCAGGCCCAGGATGCGGATGGCCTCGAGCAGGCGCAGCGTGCCCATGCCGTCCACGTCGGCGGTGTATTCGGGGCTGTCGAAGCTCACGGCCACGTGGCTCTGCGCGCCCAGGTTGTAGATCTCGTCGGGCTGCGTCTCCTGCACGATGCGGATCAGGTTGCTGGTGTCGCTCAGGTCGCCGTGGTGCAGGTGAAAGCGCGTGTCGTCGAAGTGCGGGTCCTGGTAGATGTGGTCCACGCGCTGCGTGTTGAGCTGGCTGCTGCGGCGCTTGATGCCGTGCACGATGTAGCCCTTGCGCAGCAGCAGCTCGGCGAGGTAGGAGCCGTCCTGCCCGGTGACACCGGTGATGAGGGCGACCTTGGGCTGGAAGTGGGGGTTGGGTGGGTTGGTGGTCATAGCGCAGCCATCGGTGAGGGGTGTTGGGCGGTGTTCGCGAGGAAGTTCTGGTAGGTCAGCGCCAGCCCGGTGGGCAGATCGACCCTGGCCTGCCAGCCCAGGCTGCGCAGGAGGCGGTTGTTCATGAGCTTTCGGGGCGCGCCGTCGGGTCGGCTGGCGTCGAAGCGGATGCGGCCGGTGAAGCCGGTGACGCGGGCGATGCTGTGCGCGAGCTCGGCGATGGTCATGTCCGCGCCGGAGCCCACGTTGATGTGGCTGCGCATGGGCCGGGTGTGTTGCTCGTAGCGGGCCTTGGGCAGGGCCATCACGTGCACGCAGGCGGCGGCCATGTCGTCGACATACAGGAACTCGCGCAGGGGCGTGCCGCTGCCCCAGATCACGATCTCGGGCGCGTCGAGTTCCTTCGCCTCGTGGAAGCGGCGGATCAGCGCGGGGATGACGTGGCTGTTCTCGGGGTGGTAGTTGTCGCCCGGCCCATAGAGGTTGGTGGGCATGACGCTGCGGTAGTCCACCCCGTGGCTGGCACCGAACTGCCGGTTGTAGCTTTCGCAGAGCTTGATGCCGGCGATCTTGGCGATGGCATAGGGCTCGTTGGTGGCCTCGAGCGGCCCCGTGAGCAGCGCGTCCTCGCTCATGGGCTGCTCGGCCAGTTTGGGGTAGATGCAGCTCGAGCCCAGGAACAGCAGCTTCTGCACGCCGTTGCAGAAGGCCGCCTCGATCACGTTGGCCGTGATCATGAGGTTCTGGTAGATGAAGTCGGCGGGGAAGGTGTGGTTGGCGTGGATGCCACCCACCTTGGCCGCGGCGAGGTACACCTGCCGGGGCCGGACCTGCGCGAAGAAGTCGCGCACGGCGGCCTGGTCGGTGAGGTTGAGCTCGCTGTGCGTGCGGGTGACGATGCGGCCGGGCGGGTGGCCCGTGGCCAGCAACTGCCGCACGATCGCCGAGCCGACCATGCCGCGGTGGCCCGCGACGTAGATGGTTTCGGGTGTGTTCATCAGCAAGCGCCCTCCTGTTTGAGGACCACCCGAACGGTGCGCAGCATGATCACCAGGTCGTACCAGAGCGACCAGTTGCGCACGTACCAGAGGTCCATGTTGATGCGGTGTTGAAAGGTGCTGGCGCTGCGGCCACTGATCTGCCACAGCCCGGTGATGCCGGGGCGTGCCTTGCCGTAGGCGGCGATGCTCTTGCCGTATTCGCCCAGTTCGCGGGCCAGCAGCGGGCGCGGGCCGACCAGGCTCATCTCGCCGCGCAGCACGTTGATGAGCTGGGGCAGTTCGTCGATGCTGGTGCGGCGGATGAGGCGGCCGATGCGCGTGACGCGCGGGTCCTGGGCGAGCTTGAAGTTGCTGGCCAGGTATTGCACGTAGAGCTTTTCGTTCTCGGTCTTCCAGCGCTCAAGCGCGGCGTCCGCGTCCATCACCATGCTGCGGAACTTGATGAAGTCGAACAGCTGGCCGTCCACGCCGACGCGCTTCTGCACGAAGAAGACCGGGCCGGCGTCGTCGCGCTTGATGCGCCACGCGACCCAGGCCAGCAGCGGCGACAGCAGCACCAGCAAGGTGGCTGCGCCCACGATGTCGAGCGCGCGCTTGAGCACCTGGGGCGCGCGGCGGTTGAGGTTGTTGCGGGCGCGCAGCAACAACACGTCGTGGCTGAAGAAGTGCGAGACCTCCATGCCGTAGATGGGCAGGCCGCCGATCGCGGGCACCATGATCAGGTCGTCGCGCGTGAGCATGAGCTCTTGCGCGAGTTCGCGCAGCCAGTTGTTGTCGCGAATGCCGAGCACGCCCACCAGCTGGTGGTGCCCGGGCCGCGAAAGAAATTCGCGCACGCCCGGGGTGAGCGCGGTGGGCGCCGCCACCTGACCCCCACACAGCTTGACCAGCCGCGCACCGGGATCGGGGCAGACGACGGCCACGGGCCTGTAGCCCAGCAAGGGCTCGCTGGCCAGCGCGGCGGCGGCCTTCTCGACGTCGTCGGGGTGGCCGATGAGCACGTAGGGCTGCGTGAGCAGGCCGGCGCGCAACAGACAGATGCGGGCCACCAGGCGCGCCAGCGGCAGGCACACGAGCACGAGACCCCAGGTGGCGCCGGTCCACAGGCGCGAGAGCGGCCACTTGGCGAGGTAGATGATCATGGCGTCGAGCAGCGCGGCGAGCACGATCACCTGGATCAACTGGCGTGCCTCGTCCCACCAGGGCTTGCGGCGGTGCGCGGTGTAGTGGCCCTGCACCGTCCACATCCAGCACACCATGGCGAGCGCGATGGCGGCGAACAGCGTGAGGCGCAGTTGCCCTTGGGTGGCCCACCACACGCTCATGGCCTGCGTGAGGCTCATTTCGTCGCGCAGCCACGCGGGCAAGCGACCGGCGACGAAACAGAACGCGAGCACGCCCAGATCGGTCAGCACCAGCCAGGCCTTTGCCTGGCGCTCGCGGTGGGCGAGGTTCGCCCAGGGGGCCAGGCTGTGAGCGAGATCGTGTTCGTTGTGGAACGGGACGACGACGCCAGGTGCGCCCTGCGCTGAAGGGGTTGCCTCAGCGGACGGTTGCGGCTCGGGCTTGCGGGCGCGTGCGCGGCTCATGGCTCAGCGCCCGCTGCATGCGGGGATGCACGACATACATGGACTCCCGGTTTTGTTGGCTTTGCGCGGCGTGTGGTTTCGCGCTCGTTGCTTCGTTTTTAAGAGCGTGCGCACAAGGCGGATGTAACGAAGCTTGAGTTGAGCCAGTGGATGCGTGCGGTCGAAACCTATTGACACGTCCACATACCGGGTGTGCTGTTAGCGTGCGCCGTAGTTGATGGAACTTATGTCCCGTGACAGGGGGCGTTGCTTCGGAGGTGAGGCCATGCGGGTTGCAGAACCGATCGAGACCGATGAGCAAACCGAGCGAGAACTGCGCACGTTGTCGAACGGCAGGCGGGTGGAAGCGCGTGTGAAACAACGGGCCAGCGTGGTCTTGCTGGCGGCGCAAGGCTGGCAGAACAAGGACATCGCCGAGGAGGTCCGGCTCGACCGGCGTCAGGTGGCGTTGTGGCGCAAGCGTTTCATCGAAGGCGGCCTTCAGGCGTTGATGAAAGACGCCAGCCGATCGGGGCGCGTGCAACTCGTGACGAACGAGGTCGAGTCGCTCATCGTGAACACGACGCTGCACGAACAACCGCTCGCTGCCACGAAATGGAGTTCGCGCGCGCTCGCGTCTTATCTGGGCCTGAGTGCCACGACCGTGCGCCGGGTGTGGGAGCGCAACGGCATCAAGCCGCACACGCAGGACAGCGTTCCGTGCTCAGCCGATACGCACCGCACCGAACACGGCGCCATCGACGTGGTGGGGCTCTGCGTCAATGCGCGCGAGCGTGCGCTGGTGTTCTGCCGCGACGAGGGGGGGCTGGCGCGTGCGCCCGAGCCGCCCCCGGACCCCGATGCCCTGGCCGGCGACGAGGGGTGCCATCGCCTGGCGACGCTGTTCGCAACGCTGGAAGCACTGGACGATGTGGCGGTGCCGATGCGGCGCGGCCGGCACCGCCGCCCGCAGTGGCTGGCGTTCCTGCGCCTGCTGGAACGCCGCACGCCGAAGCATCTGCAGTTGCACCTGATCGTGGACGCGCACGCTGGCCGCGAGGCGCCGGATGTCCAGGCCTGGCTGGCCGCGCATCCGCGCGTGGTGGTGCACTGGCAGCCCGTCGATGTCGCCTGGTTGAAGCGGATCGCGGGCCTCTTTCGCGGCATCTGCGTGCTCCACACCGGGCCGCAGCACTTTGCCCACGTGCCCGGGCTTGAGCGGGCCCTCGCGCGCTACATCGACAGCGCTTCGGACCGGCGCGGGCCGTTCGTGTGGTCGTCCGGCGCCAGCGCCCCGCTCAGTGCCCCGTCGGGGCGCGGCGACACCGCAGCGGCCCGGGGTGGGCGATAAGTGCAGAACAAAATGGCGCAGTGCAGCATTTGTGTGCAATTGCGTTACCGCATGCAAGCGCGGGGCTTACACCTCGACACCCCCGCGGCGGACGAACGGCGCGGCCGCGGCGGGACAGACGGTCTGCCGTGGCCGCGATGGAGGGGTAGCGCGCTCAGAGCGCGGTGATGTCGGTCTGCACCGGCCAGCGCAGCGCGCCGCCGGCGGATGTCTGCGTGGCGCCGAACTCGTGGTCGAGCAGCAGGGTGTAGCGCCCTGCGCGCGGGGCGCAGAGGCGGTAGCCATCGCTCACCGGGGTGAGCTGCACGCCCTCGGCCTGCGCCGCGCTCACGCGCCAGGCGTCGACCTGGGGGTGGTTCATGCGCAACGTGACGCAGAAGCCACGCTTCATGTTCGACACCACCACCAGCCGCTGCTGTGCGCTCCAGTCGCCGCCGGCTTCGGCGTCGAGCAGGTTCGGGTGGCTGTTCTCGAGCACCCGCATGATGGGCGGGATGATGATGCGGAAGTCCAGCGAGGCGCCCGCGTTGCCGCGGCTCGTGAGCACGCTTTCGCCGATGCTGGTCGCGGGGATCAGCAGCAAGGCGCAGGCGGCCAGTGCGGGCAGAAGGGGGCGCTTGGGGGCGGACATGCCCCACTATCGGCCGCGTGGTGCAGAACTTGAGCGGGCCCGCCCGGGCCGCCGGCGCGCTTATTCGCTGCGTTGCACCGGCAGGCTGATCGACACGCTCTCGCGCCGGCGCACGTCGATGGTCGTCTGGCCCTGGCCGGTCACGCTCCAGGGCAGCGGCAGGCTGTCGCTGCGCACGCTCACCACGCGCGGCCCGCTGGCCACGAACGGGAATTCGAAGCGGCCCTGGCTGTCGGTGCGCACGGCGTAGCGGTTGTCCAGGAACACCGTGGCGTTGGGCACGCCGTTTTCGCTGGCTTCCTGCGTGCCGTTGCGGTTGGCGTCGAAATAGACCACGCCCTCGATGCGGCCGCCACCATCGGCCGCGCGACCGCCCAGGGGCACGTCGCGGCTGCCGGCCTCGAATTCGTAGCGCAGCACCACGTAGAACGAGCGGTCGGAGTCGGGCACCGCGATCGGCAGGAACGGGGCCAGCGGATCAAGCGGGAGTTCGACCCGGCCGCGGCCGGTGGACCGGTTGTAGTGGCCCTCCAGGCTCCAGCGCGGGTTGATGCGCCAGTTCGCGCCGAGGTTGAGGCTGTGGCGGGCCTGCCCGGTGTTGCTGCGCTCGGTGCTGAGGTTGCCGCGCAGGCTGGCCTTGTTGGTGATCGGCGCCGACAGGCTCAGCGCGGCGTTCCACACCGTCTCGGCGGCGCGCGACTGGTCGGCGTCGTACGTGCCGGTGCCCAGGCTGCTGTTGAAGGACCAGCCCTGCGGCACCAGCCATTCCTGGTCCCAGGTCAGCCAGCGCGAGTCCGGCTCGTTGTTGCCGTGGGTGACTTCCAGCCGCAGGCCGCTGGTGCCCCAGCCGTTCTGGAAGCGCCAGTCGCCGTAGGTGTTCCAGGCGTCGCCGTCGAAACGGCGCACGGTGCTGCCCAGGCCCACGGTGTGGTCGCGGTTGAGGCGCCAGCGCGCCGACGCGGTGGCGAAGAAGCCGCTGCCGCTGCGCCCGCTGATCGAGTCGAGCCAGTCGATCGAGCCTTCGGCCGACCACTGCCGCGTGCGCCAGCTCGAGCGCGCGTAAGCACCCACGAGGTCGTTGGCCATGGGCAGGTGGGCCCAGCTCAGGTCGCGCTCCAGGCGGTAGGCGCCGGCCCCGTGCGTGCGCGGGCCGTCGTCCCACTCGCCATCGAACCAGAAGCCATTGCGGTTGCCCGCCACCTGGCTGGACTGCGTGCTCATGACCTGGCCTTGCAGGCGGCGCCCCGCGGTCTCGTGGCGCAGGGCCAGCAAGGTGGAGTCGGCGTTGACGATGTCGCTCGCCAGCACCGGCGCGTCGAGGTTGGAGACGCGGCGGCCGGCCTCGTGCTGCAGCGCCACCGTCCAGCCCTGGCGCGAGAGCGGGTTGGTGTCGTCGGCGCCGATGCGCCACTGGCCGCCGAACGCGCTGCGCTGGCCGGCGAGCTTGCGGAAGCCGTTGGCGGGCAGGAAATCCAGCCGGCCCGGCTCGCCGGTGCTGGCCAGCAACTGCAGGCCGCGGCCCGGGTTCTCCCATTCGGTGCTCAGGCCCTGCAAAAAGGTGCTGGGCAGGAAGACGCGCGCCGGCAGGCGAAGGATGTCCGGCGTCGGCGGGTTGATCACGCCCAACTCGTTGCTGGTCAGCCAGCCGCCTTCGAGCGGCATGGCGCGCTGGCGCAGCGTGAGGGTGCCGCTGCTGTCGCGCGGCTCGTAGGTGCCGTCGACCGAAAGCGTGCCGTGGTTGGGCGTCTCGATCAGGCCGTAGATGCCGTAGCCGATGCGGGTGCGGTGCGTGGTGTCGAAGGGCTGCGAGCCGACGCGGGTTTCGAGCCGCAGGAAGCGGGGCCAGCCCGCGCGGTCGTAGGCATAGGCCTCGGCGTCGGTGTCCGGGGCTTCCGGGGGCAGGTTCTCGATCACCCGGTCCACGTAGGCGGGCGGTGCGGCCCCGTTGGGTGCCGGCTGGGGGCTGGGGGTGTTCTGCGCCGAGGCGTTCAGCCAGGGCGCGAAGGCGCCCAGAAAGATCAGGTGGCGGAGGTGACGGCCCGGCATCACACCCTTCATGGCGCGAAGCTCGCGTCCAGCGGCAGGCGGTTCCTGCCCCATTCCAGGTTGCCCTTGATCGTCAATGGGAAGCGCGCCACAGGGGCCGGCTTGCCGTCTTCGGCCACCGGCGTGATCGCGACCCGGCGCGTCTCGCCCGGGAGGATCGGCAGGTCGGCCGGTGCCATCTCGAAGCGGGCGCCGCCGGCGTCGGTGCCGTTCACGAAGCCTTCCAGCCGCCCATGGGCGTTGCCGCTGTTGCGCACGTCGACCACGGCCGTGGGTTTGCCTTCGACCGTGAGCACCCGCGTGCCGGTGATGCTCAGCTCGGGCGCTGCGCCACCGACAGCGGCGTACACGATCACCCCGATGCGCCCACCGACGGGAAAGTTGAGGTTGCCCTGCACCTGGGCGGGATCGAGGCCTTCGATCATCAGGGCGAAGCGGCATTCGCGCGGCGCGGTGCCGGGCGGGGGGGTGATCTCGAAGCGGTAGCGGTAGCGGGCGCCGGGGTCGACGGTGAGGTCGCGCCGTTCGATGGCCACCCAGGGGCGGCAGCTGTCGGGCGCGAGCGCTTCGCTGAAGGCCACCGAGTTGTCGGGCTGGAAGGTCCAGTCGGCGGTGTAGATGCGGTAGCTGCCTTTTTGCGAGCCGACGTGCTGGATCTCCACCACCTGCCGCAAGGTCTGGCCGGCATCGATCTTCACCTCGAACCGCGGCGGCGTGATGTAGGCGGCAAAGCCCTGGGCGAGCGCCGCGGGGGCCAACGCGGCCAGCCCGAGCGCACCCAGCAGGCGGCGCCAGCGGCGGGCGGGCATCAGGGCAGCGGCGGGCAGGGGGTGTTCAGTCGACATCCAGTTCGAAATGGAAATTGAGGCGGCGTGAGTTGGATTGCCAGTCGGCGAGCGAGCGCAGGCGCACCTGCATCTGGTCTTCCAGCGTCGGGCTGGTGATGGCGCCGGCGTACACCAGCGTCCGTTCGCCCGAGACCAGGCGGCCCGCCTGCAGGCGGCCCTGCGTGGTCCAGGTGGCCTCGATGCTGGAGGCCTGGTCGCGCGGCAAGGCCATGTAGATGCGGCCGCTGCGGCCCATCCAGGCGCGGGTGTCGATGCGCACGTTCACCCGCACCCAGGCTTCCATGCCGCCGCCGTAGGGCTGGCCCGGCGCAATGGGCAGCCACTGCATCTGCACGTTGGGCGGCACGGTGTGGCTGAGCGAATCGTCCAGGCGGTGGGGGTTGGCGAGCGCCGATGCGGCCAGCAGGGCGCCGGCGCACGCGGCCAGGAGCCGGGGCAGGGCGTTCATGGACTTGCCAGGGTGTAGGTCACCCGGCCGTTGTACGTGCCGGCCGCGCGCACCGCGTTGTTGGCGTAGCTGAAGGTGTGGCAGTTCTCGAGGTAGGCGTTGCCGGGCACGGTGGCCAGGGTCTGGGTGCCCCCATTGAACGTGCCGGCGGGGATGACGTTGGGTACCCCGCTGCCCGGCGCGGAGACGGTCCAGCTGATCTCCGTGAAGGGGATGGTGTCGCCCGAGGCGTTGGTCAGGTTGGCCGGCGACTGCACCGTCAGGGTGGCGTTGGCGGCGCCGGAATTGCGCCGGTAGCCGGCACCCACCATGACCTGGCTGGCGGGCGTGGGGCAGGTGTTGTTGCCGTCGCCGTAGAGGCTGGTGGATTGCGTGCTGTTGCTGGTCATCGCCAGTGGGGAGCCGTTGCCGAGCTGGGCGACCGGCACCGTGACTTCCACCAGGTTGATGGCGCCGCTCGTGCCGGCCGTTCCATTGAGCGTGCCGCTGGAGCCGCTGAGGGCGCCGTTGCCCACGTGCAGGAACAACCGGCGGCTGCCCGAGGTGATCGTCAGCGACCAGGCGTGGGCGGACGCCACCTCGGCCAGGCACAGGAGGGCCAGGCAGGCCCCGACCAGGGGGCGGGCGCGGCGGGAGCGGGGTGCGCGCTGCATCGTGTGATTGTGGCCGTGGCCGTCCATGGGTGGCTCCCCGAGCGTCCCGTCTGCGTGCGGGATTGCCTGAAAAGGCAACGGAGGGTTGCGTGTGCGAACCCTCCGTGCGCCCTCAGTGCTTCATGTGGCGGCGTGCCGCCGTGTCGCTGTCCGGAGCCGTGCCCGCTCAGGGCATGGCGGCGGTGTAGGTCACGCGGCCGTTGGTGGTGCCGTAGGTGCCGGGGGCCACCACCGCCGAGTTGGCGTAGGCGAAGGTCCAGTTGGCCGAGCGGTCGGTGATGCGGGTGCCCGAAGACAGCGTCACGTTGCTGGCCGTGCCGGCGCCGGTGAGAGGAATAACCGGGCTGGGCAATTCGGGCGCGCTGGAGGTGGCGGTGATTTGCGACCAGGCGATGGTGTCGGCGGTGGCGTTGGTGAGGGCGCCGGTGGTCGAGGCCGTCAGCGCGACTTGACCGTTGTTGCCCACCACGCGCACCGGCACCACGTTGCCGGTGATGGCGCCAGCCGCAGCACCGGTGCCGAGGGCGCCCGGGTTGCTGGTGTAGTCGAAGGTCACCGTGTTGATGGTGCCGTCGGTGGCAAAGCCGGCGGCGCCGGTGCCCACGCCGAGGAACAGCACGCGGGGCACGACGACGCGGAAGTCGAGGCGGGCAACGGCGGAGCCGGCGCCGGTCACGAGCTGGGATTCGGCCGAGGCCAGGAGGGGGGTGGCCAGGGCCAGGGCCAGGGCCGATTTCAGGATCAGGGAGCTTTTCACGACGGTTCCTTCAGATGGACGGTGTGGGCGGATTGCAAACTTTCTGACGTACCACTTTTGTGCAGCAGGCGGCGCGATGGTATGCAACTGAACTCCCTGAGGCAATCCATCAGAGTCAAAAAAGTCACATTTTTCAAGCACTTGAGGCCCACATGTGACTTAACGGTCGAATTGATTGCACAAATGGATAGGCTCGCCCCTCAAGTTTTGGCCTTGTTTGCCGTGTGCGTACCTTTGTCCGCCAGCCAGTGAGACAAAGGCAGTGCACTGTCGGCCTTGACTTCGCCCAGCGAAAAGCTGGTGTGCAGGTCCTTCACGTTGGGCAGGTTGAGCAGCACCTCGCGCGCGAAGGTGCTGAAGTGGTGCAGGTCGCGGCTGACCACCTGCAGCTCGAAGGTGCCCGAGCCGCTGATGTAGTGGCAGGACACCACCTCGGGGATGGCGCGGATGGCCTGCTCCATCTGGCGCGTCACGTCGCCGCTGTTGCGGTCGGCGTCCAGCCGCACGAAGGCCAGCACGCCCAGGCCGAGCTTGTCGCGGTCGAGCACGGCGCGGTAGCCCTTGATGTAGCCCGCCTCCTCCAGCGCCCGCACCCGGCGCCAGCACGGGGCAGCCGACAGGCCCACGCGCTGGGCCAGCTCGGCGTTGGTGAGGCGCCCGTCGGTTTGCAGCTCTTGCAGGATGGCGAGGTCGAATCTGTCAAGTGTTTCCATGGCCGGGGCTTGCGAGAAAGAAGATTTCTCGATGATCCGGAAAGCGGGCATGAAACGCAAACACCTATCCTGGACTCGGGCATACACTGCGCGGCAGACTGGGGCGGTACCCCTACCCGGTTCACGGGCGCTCACGAGGCGCCTCACCCCCACAGGAGACACAGAACATGAATGCGCCGCTGCCCGAGCACATCCGACAAGCCCTGGAAACCGTCACCCTCGACGACAAATACGCGCTGGACCACGGGCGCGCCTTCATGAGCGGCGTGCAGGCGCTGGTGAAGCTGCCCATGCTGCAGCGCCAGCGCGATGCGCTGATCGGCAAGAACACCGCGGGCTTCGTGAGCGGCTACCGCGGTTCGCCGCTGGGCGGATACGACCAGGCGCTGCAGAAGGCGGCGCCCTACCTGAAGCAGCAGAACATCGTCTTCCAGCCGGGCGTGAACGAGGAACTGGCTGCCACGGCGCTGTGGGGCACGCAGCAACTGGGTTTTGCGCCGCCCGGGAGCAACCGCTTCGACGGCGTCTTCGGCATCTGGTATGGCAAAGGCCCGGGCGTGGACCGTTGCTCCGACGTGTTCAAGCACGCCAACATGGCCGGCACCAGCCCCTGGGGCGGTGTGATTGCCGTGGCGGGTGACGACCACGTGGCCAAGAGCTCCACCGCCGCCCACCAGAGCGACCACATCTTCAAGGCCTGCGGCCTGCCGGTGTTCTTCCCGGCCAGCGTGCAGGAGATCCTCGACCTCGGCCTGCATGCCTTCGCCATGAGCCGCTTCAGCGGCGTGTGGGCCGGCATGAAGACGATCCAGGAGATCGTCGAGTCGAGCGCGACCACGATGATCGACCCCGAACGCGTGGACATCGTGGTCCCCGAATTCGAGATGCCGCCCGGCGGCCTGCACATCCGCTGGCCCGACCACGCGCTCGACCAGGAGGCGCGGCTCTACGACCACAAGTGGTACGCGGCGCTGGCCTACGTGCGGGCGAACAAGCTCAACCACAACGTCATCGCGGGCCCGAACGACCGCTTCGGCGTGATCGCCAGCGGCAAGGCCTACAACGACACGCGCCAGGCGCTGATCGACCTCGGCCTGGACGACGCCACCTGCCGCCGCATCGGCCTGCGCCTGCACAAGGTGGCGGTGGTGTGGCCGCTGGAGGCGCAGACCACGCGCGAGTTCGCCACCGGGTTGCGCGAGATCCTGGTGGTGGAGGAGAAGCGCCAGGTCATCGAATACCAGCTCAAGGAAGAGCTCTACAACTGGCGCCCCGATGTTCGCCCCAACGTGCTCGGCAAGTTCGAGGAAGACGAGGGCGACTACAGCGGCGGTGAGTGGTCGCGCCCCAACCCGAGCGCCAACACCCTGCTGCGCGCCAAGGCCGATCTCAACCCCGCGCTGATTGCGCGCGCGATCGCCAAGCGCCTGAAGAAGCTGGGCAACATTCCCGAGGACGTGATGGCGCGCATCGACGCGCAGCTCGCCATCCTCGACGCGCAGGAGCGTTCGCTGCAGACGCTGCTCACGCAGGGCGTGCCCGGCGCCGAGCGCCAGCCCTGGTTCTGTTCGGGCTGCCCGCACAACACCAGCACCAAGGTGCCCGAAGGCTCGCGCGCCATGGCCGGCATCGGCTGCCATTTCATGAGCATCTGGATGGACCGCGCCACCGTGGGTTTCACGCAGATGGGTGGTGAGGGTGTGCCCTGGATGGGCCAGCAACCCTTCAGCAAAGACCAGCACATGTTCGCCAACCTGGGCGACGGCACCTACTTCCACAGCGGCATCCTGGCCGTGCGCCAGAGCATCGCCGCGGGCGTGAACATCACCTACAAGATCCTCTACAACGACGCCGTGGCCATGACCGGTGGCCAGCAGGTGGGCGAGCGCCCCGAGGGCCACAGCGTGGTGCAGATCGCGCAAAGCATGCGCGCCGAGGGGGTGAAGAAGATCACCATCGTGACCGACGAGCCCGAGAAGTACGCGGGCGTGAGCGGCATTCCCGAGGGCATCGCCATCCAGCACCGCGACACGCTGGACGCGGTGCAGCGCGCGTTCCGCGAGATCGCGGGCACCACGGTCATCATCTACGACCAGACCTGCGCCACCGAGAAGCGCCGCCGCCGCAAGCGCGGCACCCTGGCCGAGCCGAACCAGCGCGTGGTCATCAACGAGCTGGTGTGCGAGGGCTGCGGCGATTGCGGTGAGCAATCCAACTGTCTGTCCGTCGAACCGCTGGAAACCGAGTTCGGCCGCAAGCGCCAGATCAACCAGAGCACCTGCAACAAGGATTTCTCCTGCGTGAAGGGCTTTTGCCCGAGCTTCGTCACCGTCGAGGGTGGCCAGCTGCGCAAGAAGAAGGGTGCGGCCAAGGCCGAGTGGGCGGGCGGTGCGTTGCCGCACCCGGTGCTGCCGACGCTGGCCGCCGAGGCCTGGGGCGTCATCGTCGCGGGCGTTGGCGGCACGGGCGTCATCACCATCGGCCAGTTGCTCGGCGTGGCCGCGCACCTGGAGGGCAAGGGGATCGTCACGCAGGACGCGGCGGGCCTGGCCCAGAAGGGTGGCGCCACCTGGAGCCACGTGCTCATCGGCGCCACGCAGGACGACATCCGCACCACGCGCGTGTCGGCCGCCTCGGCCGATCTCGTGATCGGTTGCGACCCCATCGTGGCCGCGAACAAGGAAACCTGGCAGCGCCTGCGCAACGGCCGCACCCACGTGGCGCTCAACAGCAGCGCCACGCCCACCGCGGCCTTCGTGAAGAACCCCGATTGGCTCAGCCCCGCCCAGGCCTGTGTGGACACGCTCGTCAACCACCTCGGGCACGAGGCCATCGGTGTCATCGATGCGGAAACCGTGGCCACGCAACTGCTGGGCGACAGCCTCTACGCCAACCCGCTGATGCTGGGCTACGCCTGGCAAAAGGGCTGGGTGCCGCTGGGCCTGGCCGCGCTCACGCGCGCGATTGAGCTCAATGCGGTGGCCGTGGAGCAGAACAAGGCGGCCTTCGAATGGGGCCGCCGCGCCGCGCACGATCCGCAGGCCGTGCTGGCCGCCTGCGGCCTGGGCCAACCCGCGGCGCAGGTGATCCAGTTCAAGAAGCGCGACAACCTCGACGACATCGTGGCGCGCCGCGTGGAGTTCCTCACCGGCTACCAGAACGCAGGCTACGCGCAGCGGTACCGCGAGGTGGTCGAGCGCGTTCGCGCCGCCGAGGCGCCGCTGGGCAAGACCGCACTCGCCGAGGCGGTGGCGCGCAACCTGTTCAAGCTCATGGCCTACAAGGACGAGTACGAGGTCGCGCGCCTGCACACCGACCCGGCCTTCCACGACAAGATCGCGGCCCGGTTCGAGGGCGATTTCTCGCTCAAGGTGCACCTGGCGCCGCCCCTGTTCGCGAAGAAGAACGAGCGTGGCGAGCTGATCAAGCGCCCGTACGGCCCGTTCATGTTCACCGCCTTCCGCTGGCTGGCCCGGTTCAAGGGGCTGCGCGGCACTGCGCTGGACCTCTTCGGCCGCACCGAGGAGCGGCGCATGGAGCGTGCGCTCATCGAGCAGTACCGCGCCGACGTCGACACCCTGCTGGGTGGCTTGAGCGCCGAGCGGTACGCGCTGGCGGTGGAACTGGCACGCCTGCCCGAGCAGATCAAGGGCTTCGGCCACGTGAAGGAGCGCCACGCCAAGGCCGCCGCCGTGCGCCGGGACGCCCTGCTGGCGCGCTGGCGCGACGGCACGGGTGCGCCCCAGCGGCAGGCGGCCTGAGCCGCGGGGAACCCCCCGCGGCATACAATCCCGGGCTGTTTTTGACTCTGCTGGAGACTGCCCGTGTTGATTTCCCCTGCCTACGCCCAAGCCGCTTCCGGTGGCACCGAGTCCACCCTGCTCGGCTTGCTGCCGCTGGTGCTGATGTTCGTGGTGCTGTACTTCGTGATGATCCGTCCGCAGCTCAAGCGCCAGAAAGAACACCGCTCCATGATCGAGGCCCTGGCCAAGGGCGACGAGATCGTCAGCGCCGGCGGCATCCTCGGCAAGGTCAGCAAGATCGGTGACACCTACATCGGTGTGGAACTTGCCGACGGCCTGGAGGTTCAGATGCAGCGCACCGCTGTCGTCCAGGTTCTGCCCAAAGGCACGGTGAAATAAAGCTCACCCCCGCACGGGCCGGCTCTGCCGGCCCGTTCCCCCCTCAAGGGGGCAACGCGGACGGACCGGCGGAGCCGGATCCGTCGCGTTCTCGATTCAAGTCCCTCGCGCCGGATACGCCATGAACCGATACCCGTTGTGGAAGTACGCGATCATCCTGGTCGCCCTGTTGATTGGCGCGATCTACGCACTGCCCAACCTGTTCGGTGAGGCACCGGCGGTGCAGGTGTCGGCCGCCAAGGCCACGGTGCGTGTCGATACCGGCACGGTGACCCGCGTCGAGCAGGCACTCTCGGCTGCCTCGATCACCCCGTCGGCGTTGTCGCTCGAAGGCACGTCGGTGCGCGCCCGCTTCGAAGACACCGACACCCAGCTCAAGGCACGCGACGCGATCGATCGGGCGCTCAACACGGACCCGACCGACCCGGGCCATGTGGTGGCACTCAACCTGGTGCCACGCACCCCGGGCTGGCTGGCCGCGCTCGGCGCGCGCCCCATGTACCTCGGCCTTGATCTGCGCGGTGGCGTGCACTTCATGCTGCAGGTCGACATGCGTGCGGCGCTCGAGCGCCGCGCCGACGTGCTGGCCGGCGATCTGCGCACCGCCATGCGCGAGAGGAACATCCGCCACGGCGGCATTGCGCGCAACGGCCAGACCATCGAACTGCGCGTGCGCGACGAATCCACGCGCAACGCCGTGACGGACCTGGTGCGAGCCCAGTTCGCCGAGCTGCAGCTGGCCGAAACGCCGGACGGCAACGACATCCGCATCACCGCCAGCATCCGTCCCGAATCCGCGCGCGCGGTGCAGGACCAGGCGCTCAAACAGAACATCACCACGCTGCACAACCGCATCAACGAACTCGGCGTGGCCGAGCCGGTGATCCAGCAGCAGGGGGCCGATCGCATCGTCGTGCAGTTGCCCGGCGTGCAGGACACGGCCAAGGCCAAGGACATCCTGGGCCGCACCGCCACGCTGGAGGTGCGCCTGGTTGACGAGAGCACCGAGGCCGCCGCGGCCGAACGTGGCACCGGCCCGGTGCCCTTCGGCTCCGAACGCTACCTGGAGCGCAGCGGCCGCGCGGTCATCGTCAAGCGCGAGGTGCTGCTCACCGGTGAGAACCTCACCGACGCGCAGGCCGGCTTCGACGGCCAGACGCAGGAGCCCGCGGTGCACCTCACGCTCGACGGCAAAGGCTCACGCATCTTCCGCGACGTGACCCGCGAGAACGTGGGCAAGCGCATGGCCATCATCCTGTTCGAGAAGGGCAAGGGCGAGGTCGTCACGGCACCCGTGATCCGCACCGAGATCGGTGGCGGCCGGGTGCAGATCTCTGGCGCCATGACCACCATGGAAGCCAACGACACCGCGCTGCTGCTGCGCGCGGGCTCGCTCGCGGCGCCGATGGAGATCATCGAAGAGCGCACCATCGGCCCAAGCCTGGGCGCCGAGAACATCTCCAAGGGCTTCCACAGCGTGACCTGGGGCTTCGTCGTCGTGGCCGTGTTCATGTGCGCCTACTACATGCTGTTCGGCGTGTTCTCGGCCGTCGCCCTGGGCTTCAACGTGTTGCTGCTGATCGCGGTGCTGTCCATGCTGCAGGCCACGCTCACCTTGCCCGGCATGGCGGCCATGGCGCTGGCGCTGGGCATGGCCATCGACGCGAACGTGCTGATCAACGAACGGGTGCGTGAGGAATTGCGGCGCGGGGCAGCGCCACAGACAGCGATCAACGCCGGCTACGACAGCGCCTGGGCCACCATCCTGGACTCCAACATCACCTCGCTCATCGCCGGCGTGGCGCTGCTGCTGTTCGGCTCCGGGCCGGTGCGCGGCTTCGCCGTGGTGCACTGCCTGGGCATCCTCACCAGCATCTTCTCGGCGGTGTTCTTCTCGCGCGGCATCGTCAACCTCTGGTACGGCCGCCAGAAGAAGCTCAAAACCCTTTCCATCGGCACCGTGTGGCGCCCGGGCAGCACGCCCGCCGTGCCCAAGGCCGATTGATCCTGCCCGGAGCCCACGATGGAATTCTTCCGCATCCGCCGCGACATCCCGTTCATGAAGCACGCCATCGTGCTCAACGCGATTTCGTTCCTCACCTTTGCGCTGGCGGTCTTCTTTCTGGTGACGCGCGGTCTTCACCTGTCGGTGGAGTTCACCGGCGGCACGGTGGTCGAGGTTGCCTATGAGCAGCCGGCCGATCTCGGGGCGGTGCGCCGTGTGGTCGAGGGGCTGGGCTATCTGGAAGTGCCGGTGCAGAACTTCGGCAGCTCGCGCGACGTGATGATGCGCCTGCCCGCCATCGAAGGTCAGACCTCGGGCCAACAGGCCGAGCGCCTGTTCGACGCCCTCAAGGCCCAGAACCCGGCCGTCACACTCAGCCGCACGGAGTTCGTCGGTCCGCAGGTGGGCGAAGAACTGGTGCACAACGGCTTGATCGCGCTCGGCCTGGTGATCTTCGGGATCATGGTCTACCTCGCCTTCCGGTTCGAATGGAAGTACGCGGTTTCGGCCATCGTCGCCAACCTGCACGACGTGGTCATCATCCTGGGCTTCTTCGCCTTCTTCCAGTGGGAGTTTTCGCTGGCGGTGCTGGCCGCCACGCTGGCGGTGCTGGGCTACTCGGTCAACGAATCGGTGATCATCTTCGACCGCATTCGCGAGAGCTTCCGGCGCCAGCGCAAGATGACCCCGCAGCAGGTGATCGACCACGCCATCACCACCACCATCAGCCGCACCATCATCACCCACGGCTCCACCCAGGCCATGGTGCTGGCCATGCTGATCTTCGGTGGGCCCACGCTGTTCTATTTCTCGCTCGCGCTCACGATCGGCATCTGCTTCGGCATCTACTCCTCCGTCTTTGTCGCCGCCGCGACGGCCATGTGGCTGGGCATCAGGCGCGAGGACCTGATCAAGCCCGCCAAGACGGAAGGCGATCCCGACGACCCCAACGCGGGCGCCGTGGTGTAGTTGCCATAGCGACCCACCCTGAGGGGGACAACCCGGGGCCGAACCGGGCTGGAACGAGGGGTCTTCGTGTCATACTGCCCGGATGGTGTCCCCCGCCCCCGCAAACGGCTTTGCCCTGGCCCAGCAAGCGCGCGAGCGCTTCGTGCTTCACATCGGGCGAACCCTGCCGGAACTGGTCAAGGTCATTGACCAACGCCTCACCGCCCTGCTCGACCAGAGCGGCACCATGGCCGATATCCAGTTGCGTCGCGACACCTGGGGGGCGTTCAAGAAGCGACACAACCTCTGGGTGGAAGACTCCCGCACCGCGCTCAAGAAGCACCTCGCCGCGCGCGCCGGCCTGACCGAGCCGGCCAGCGTTTCCGGGCAACTGGAGCTGGTGGCCGAAGGCGCCATCGATGACCAGATTCTTGCCTCCCGCATGGCCATGCGGGTGCTGGACAAGACCTCCACCGAACTCAACGAGCTGCGCCTGCGCATCCAGTTCCTCGAGCGTCGCACCGAGATGTCCAAGAGCGACATCCTGCTGCCCGACGTGCTCGCCCGCCTGCTGGTGGACCAATGGAAGGCGTCCGGCCTCGAACGCGATGGCCTCTCCCTGGTGCAGGACCACATTGCACCCCTGCTCGCGGCCATGCTGCTGGATGGCTACAAATCCGCCAACGGCCACCTGATCGCCAACGGCGTGATGGAGAAGATCGACCTGCAGGCGCTGGTCAAGCGCAACCCCACGTCCAGCACCGCGCCGGCGACCATGCCGGTTCGCGCCGAAGGCAATCCGTCGCAGGCCCACGCGCCGTTCCGGCGTGTTCAGGAGTCTGGCCGTGGTGGCGCCGGTGTCGGGCAAGGCAGTGGGGCCGGTCAGCGCGCCAGCGGGTATGGCAGCGGTTACGGGGCGGGCGGGGCCGCGGGCTCGGTCCACAGCGGCCGCGGCAACCCGTCTTCGGGTGGGGGCGTGCACGAGGAAACCCGCATGCTCACCGGTACCTCGCCCCTGGCGCGCGCGCGCATGCGGGCGCAGGGCGTGGTCGGGCGCTTGCGACGGATGCTCGTGGACCGTGTGGGTCCCGAGTTCGAGGCCACCGAGATCCTGCCGCCATCGCCGGGGTTGCAGCAGGCCATGATGCGCCAGGTGTCCTACCCCAGCACCGGTGCCGGCCTGGCGGCGGCCACAGGGGCGGGTGGCGGCTACGCCGATGCCAGCACCGTGGAGCGCACCGCCCGGGTGCTGCGCGAGCGCACCCAGGAACTCAAGCAGGCCGCCGCCACGCCAACCGAGAAGGCCACGATCGAGGTGGTGGCGCTGATGTTTCAGGCCATCCTGGCCGAGGAACGCATCCCACCCAGCATCCGCGTGTGGTTTGCGCGATTGCAGATCCCGGTGTTGCGGGTGGCGCTGGCCGAGCCCGAGTTCTTCAGCGCCTTGCAGCACCCGGCGCGCCGGTTGATCGACCGCATGGGGTCGTGCGTGATGGGCTTCGAGTCCAACGTGGGCTCTGCTGCGCTCGAGGCCGAGATCAAGCGCGTGGTGCAGGTCATCGAGCAATACCCCGAAACCGGCCGCCGTGTGTTCCAGCTCGTCTATGACGAGTTCCAGAAGTTCCTCTCCACGTACCTCAGCGAGCAGAGCAGCGCGAGCCGCTTCGTCAGCGTGGCCCAGCAGGTCGAGCAGAAGGAAACGCTCTCGGTGCAATACACCATCGAACTGCGCAAGCTGCTCGACGACGTGCCGGTGCGGGCCGAGGTGCGCGATTTCATGTTCAAGGTGTGGGTCGATGTGCTGGCCGTGGCGAGTGTGAAACACGGCATCAAGAGTGCCGAGACACAAGCCCTCAAGCAGGCCGCGACCGATCTGCTCTGGGCCGCCAGTGCCAAGCCCAACCGCGAGGACCGCGCGCGCGTGATCCAGCAACTGCCGGGCATCCTGCAGCAGCTGCGCAAGGGCATGAGCCTGCTGGGTTTCCCGCAGGCCCTGCAGGATCAGCACATCAAGACCGTGAGCGACACCCTGGCCGACGCCTTCATGTCGCGCACCGAAGCCATCGAACAGAGCCAGCTGGATTCGCTGGCCAAGCGCCTGGCCAACCTCGAGGACTACCTGCCCGAAGGTGGTGTGGGCGACTTCGACCTCAACTCGGAAAGCATCGAGCTCATCACGGGTGTCGACGCCAGCAACATCGAGGTCATCAACCAGGGCGGCAGCCAGCCCAACGAAGCCATGCGCGGCTGGGCGGCCGAGCTGCAGATCGGCGCCTGGTTCGGGTTGGACCACAACGGCAAGCTGGGCAGTGTGCAACTGGCCTGGCGCAGCCAGCATGGGCAGCTCTATCTGTTCGTGAGCAACGGGGGGCGCTGCTTCCTCATGCAGGCTGCGCGTGTGGCGGCCTATCTGCAGGCCGGCCTGCTGGTGCCGAGCGAAGAGGAAGCACTCACCGTGCGTGCCACGCGCGAGGCGCTGGCCAAGCTCGACGCCAACCCCGAACGCTTGCTGGCGGCCTGAAGCCAGCGGCCGTCAGACCGCGGCCACGCGTTGCAGCAGGCCGCCGGGCAGGCGCGCCACCCGGCCTTCCAGCTCCAGTTCCAGCAGCTGCGCCTGCAGCCGGGCGGTGTCGATGCCGGTGCGGGCCAGCAGCGTGTCCAGGCCGACCGGGTCGTGTCCCAGGGCGTTCATCAAGGCGTCACCGGGTTGGGCGGCTTGCGGGGCCTGTGCGCCGGTTGGCGCCGTGATGGGAAGGGACAGGCGCAACTCTTCGAGCACATCCTGGGCCGACTCGACCAGCTTGGCTCCCTGGCGGATCAGGGCGTGGCAACCCCGCGCCTGCGTCGAGTGGATGGAGCCGGGGATCGCGAACACCTCGCGACCCTGCTCGCTCGCGAGCCGCGCGGTGATCAGCGAACCCGATTGCAGCGCCGCCTCCACTACCAGGGTGCCCACCGACAACCCGGCGATCAACCGGTTGCGTTGCGGGAAGTTCTGCGCGAGCGGAGGGGTGCCCAGCGCGTATTCGCTGACCATGGCGCCCTGGGCGACGATGCGGTGCGCCAGTTCGCGGTGGCGACTCGGGTAGACACGGTCCAGCCCGGTGCCGACCATGGCCAGCGTGAACCCGCCGCCCGCCAGCGCGCCCGTGTGGGCCGCACCGTCCACACCCAGGGCCAGGCCGGACACGATGCACAGCCCGGCTTCCGACAGCGCCTGGGCAAACGCGTGGGCGTTCTGCGTGCCCTGTGCGGTGGGGTTGCGGCTGCCAACCACCGCCAGGCGCCGGGGGTGTGCCAGTGCATCCAGGCGGCCGTGCACGAACAGCGCAAGTGGTGGGTCTGCCGCCTCGAGCAGTTCCGCGGGGTAGCGCGGGTCGCCGAGCACCAGCAGGTGGCGATCATGGCCCGTGTCGAGCCACCGTTCGTGCGCATCGACCACGGTGTCGAAGCCGTCGAGGGGTGTGCCCATGGTCGCCGCCAGGGCCGGGCCGACGACGGCCGCCCATGCCGCCTCGGACCCACCCCACACCGCCTCGGGCAGGCCGAAGCGGGCGAGCAGTTGCCGTGCCGACGTGCGGCCCAGCCCAGGCGTCAGGAGCAGCCGCAACCAAGCGGCCAGCTCGTCACGCTGCATGCGGTCAGGGATTGACGAAGCGATCGCCGACGCGCACGCCTTCGGCGATGTCGAGCACGATGGCGTAGGACACGCGGTCGAAGGTGCGGAACACCATCATCAGGCCGTTGCGCTCGCCGGGCAGGCGCAGATTCGGGCGTGCGCTGTCGGTGGTGTCGGTCACGATATTGCTCTCGCGCAGCACCGCCAGGACGTGACCCGGCTCGAGGCCGTGGCGTTGGCCACGATTGATGGAGACGATGGTGTTCTGCGCCGCGTAGGTGACCGCATTGCCGTAAGCCGAAACCACCTGTCCTTCTTGCGGACTTTGCGGCGCGCGCGGCACGAAGTTGGCGAACGAGCGCGGCGGCTCCGGCATCAACCGGTCGCCCACGCGGACCTCTTCCTTGGCCGCGGTGATGTCCAGGCTGGCGGGCACGATCTCGCTGATCTTCTCGCCCGCGGCGTTGGTTCCATCGCGTCGGGTTTCGCTGCGCACGACGTTGGCTTTGCCAAGGTAGTGCGCTTCGTAGCCCAGGACTTCGTTGGTGGTCGGGTCGCGCAGCGGGGTGGCGTTGCGGAACAGGCGAAAGCCGATCGAGCGGCCGTCGGTCACGGTCAGGGGGGGCGCGTCCGGCGTCTCGGTGGACAGGGCGCGTGCGTAGGCGCGGTCGCCGCGGCTGAGCAGCACTCGGCCCTCCTGGGCGGCCACGATGCGCGGTGCGCGGTTGAGGGTGTCTTCATCGAGGACGATCGCTTCGGTGAGGAAGGCCTCAATCGTCTGCAGCGAGATCGGCGGAATGGCGCTGTCGGCCAGCGACTCGTAGCGCGTGCGCGGCGACACCTTCACGGTGCCCGTGTCGTCGCCGCCGCCGGGGCGCGTGCTGAGGATGGCGCGGCCGTTGGCCTTGATCAGGTAGAGCACCTGCCCAGGGTAGATGCGGTGCGGGTTCTTGATCTCGTCGAGGTTCATGCCCCAGAGTTCGGGCCAGCGCCAGGGGCTGCGCAGGAAGATGCCCGAGATGCCCCAGAGCGTGTCACCCGGTTTTACGGTGTGCGAATCGGGGGCGTTGGGTGCGAGTTCTGACAACGGCACACCGGCTTGCGCGACCTGGCCGGCCGTGGCGCGTTGGCCTGGGGTGACGGGATAGCGCTGTTCGGCCGGGATCGGACCGCTCTGGGCCAAGGCCATTTGCGCGGTGCACACGCAGGCCGCGGCCGCAGCGATGGAAGAAATCAGGCGGGAGGTCGATGGCATGTTCGGGAGCCCCTGGGCTTCGCCGCCGGCCGGCTGGGAGGCGCCTGAAGCGGCGGCCTCGAACGCAGCAGACGGCGCGCGAGTCTTGACAAGTCGGCTTTGATTCTGCGCGTAAGCCATTGATAGCGCAACGTTTATGGCGGAGGCGTTTTCGCGTCGTCGCAAAAGTGGCGAAAATAGCGACAGCACTTTCCGCTCGTCACCGTGCCACCGCCTGTTGTCGTTTCGGCGCGTTTGACGGCCTTGGTCCACCTGCCATGAACCCGCCCGATACCCTGCCCATCCTGCGTTATCCCGACCCCCGCCTGCACACCGTGGCCAAGCCGGTGGCGGCGGTGGACGAGCGCATCCGCGCGCTGATCCCCCGCATGCTCGAGACCATGTACGACGCCAACGGCATCGGCCTGGCCGCCACCCAGGTGGATGTGCATGAGCGCCTGATCGTGATCGACGTGAGCGAGTCGCGCGACCAGCCTCTGGTGCTGATCAACCCGGTCGTCGAATGGGCCAGCGAGGAGACGCGCAAGGGTGAGGAGGGTTGTCTGTCGGTGCCCGGTATCTACGACGGCGTGGAACGATCCACCTCGATCCGGGTCAGAGCCCTGGATGGCGAGGGCGTGGAGCGTGTGATCGAGGCCGACGGCATGCTGGCGGTGTGCATCCAGCACGAGATGGATCACCTCATCGGCAAGGTCTTCGTCGAGTACCTCTCGCCGCTGAAGCGCAACCGCATCAAGTCCAAGCTGGTCAAGGCCCAACGCGAAGTCCTGCGCACATGAAAACCCTGGTCCGTTGCGTGTTCCTCAGCCTCGTGCTGGCGTTGGCCGCTTGTGTGGCCATGCCGGAGTGGCTGGCACCGGGCGCGTCGCGCGCGCAGATCGAGGCCGAGCTTGGCCGGCCGACGGCCGAGTACCCGCTGCCCGATGGCATGCGCCTGCAGTACTCGTCCCAACCCATGGGGCGCTACGTCTACAACCTCGACCTCGGTGCCGATGGCGTTCTGCGCCGCAACGAGCAGGTGCTCGACATCCGCTGGATGCAGTCCCGCATCCTGATCGACCAGTGGACGCGCGACGATGTGCTGCGCAATATGGGCCGGCCGGCGCAGGTGGAGCGCGTCGCGCTGTTCGATGGCGACGTCTGGATGTACCGCTATCTCGAGAACAACCTCGAGCGCACGGCGCATGTTCACATCGACCGGGCGGGTGTGGTGAGAAAGCTCGTCTTCCTCGACGAATACAGCCCGCCGCCGGACCGTTCCTGATCCACCGGCCGGTTCGTGCCGGCCCCTCCCGATGAAATTCATCTTCGCCGGCACGCCGGACTTTGCCCGCGTCGCGCTCGAACACCTGCTGGCCGCGGGGTTCACCGTGCCGCTGGTGTTCACCCAACCCGATCGCCCGGCCGGCCGTGGCCTGAAGCTGCAGGCATCGCCCGTGAAGCAGCTTGCGCTGGAGCGCGGCATCGCCGTGGCCCAGCCACGCGGGCTTCGGCTCGATGGCAAGTACCCCGACGATGCGGCGGCCGCGCGCGAGGCCATGGCCGACGCGCAGGCCGATGCGATGGTGGTCGCGGCCTACGGGCTCATCCTGCCGCGCTGGGTGCTGGCGCTGCCGCGGCTTGGGTGTCTGAACATCCATGCGTCGCTGCTGCCGCGCTGGCGCGGTGCCGCGCCCATTCATCGCGCCATCGAAGCGGGCGACGCCGAAACCGGCGTGACCATCATGCAGATGGACGAAGGCCTGGACACCGGCGCCATGCTGCTGCGCGAGGCTTTGCCCATCCGCGCCGACGACACCACCGCGCGCCTGCACGACCGCCTGGCCACGCTGGGTGGTCGGCTCATCGTGGAAGCGCTGGAAATCGCGGCGTGCGGCGGGGTTCCGGCCCCGGCGCCACCCCCCCCCGGGGCGACCCCCCCCCCCCAGAACGCGGAGGAACCAGACCCCGCCCGCCTGGCCCTTCGCCCGCCCACGATGCGAGCGGCCGCGGCGGCCTCTTGTTCCCCTCCCCGTCGCCACACCCCCGCGGGGGGCGAGGGGCTCTCGGGGCGGGGCGCGCCGGGGTGGCGCGGGAACAGCG
>JACVCO010000009.1:91995-178444 GCA_016741995.1 Hydrogenophaga sp.
GGCCCTTGTTGCAAGGGGCGAAGCGCGCGGCCCCGGGCCCATGGTGGCGGGCGAGGCTTTGCCCACCCCGGGCGGCGACACCCCCGCGCGCCTGCCACCCCCGCTGGGCCCGGCTGGGTGGGGGCTTATCGGTGGAGGGGGTGGAAACGCCGGGTGGCGCGGGGTGGCGGGCCGAGCCGCAACCCGCCGAGGGCATCACCTACGCCCACAAGATCGAGAAGACCGAAGCCGCGATCGACTGGTCGCTGCCCGCGCCAACGATCGAGCGGCGCGTGCGCGCTTTCGATCCCTTCCCCGGTGCCAGCACCGGGCTGGGCGACGAGGCGATCAAGGTGTGGGCCGCGCAGGTGCGCCAGGAAACCGGCGCGCCGGGCACCGTGCTCGACGTAGGTCCGCAGGGCATCACCGTGGCCTGCGGCGAGCAGTCGCTGCAGCTCACGCAGCTGCAGCGCGCGGGCGGCAAGCGCCTGGCGGCGGCCGATTTCCTGCGGGGCTTCCCCATCGAGCGCGGACAACAGCTGGGGGGCGGCGCATGATCCTTTTCCTCAAGCGCGAACACCGCGCGCGCCCCGAGTACATGCAGGGCGTGCGCGACCAGCTGTCGGTCGCGCTGGGCATCTCGGCCTGGGGGTTGATGACCGGTGTGGCCATGGTCAAGTCCGGCATGTCGGTCCTGGAGGCGGTGCTCATGACGCTGATCGTCTACGCCGGCAGCGCTCAGCTGGCGGCCGTGCCCATGATCGCGGCCGGCGCGCCGCTGTGGGTGATCCTGGCGGCGGCGTTCTGCGTGAACCTGCGCTTCGTGGTGTTCTCGGCGCACCTGCGGCCCTACCTGATGCACCTGCCGCGCTGGGAGCGCCTCGCCACGGGCTACGTCACCGGCGACCTGAGCTACGTGTTCTTCGCCCGCCGCTACCCGCACGCCGGCCGCAATGCCGAAGAGCTCGCGCAACAGCAAGCCTTCCTCATGGGCAACTGCGCGGTCAACTACGGCGCCTGGATGGGCATGAGCCTGCTCGGCATCGCTCTGGCCAACGCCATTCCCGCCGAATGGGGCCTGGGGTTCGCGGGCATCCTGGCGCTGCTGGGCGTGCTGTGCTCGCTGGCCACCTCGCGCCTGCGCATGGTGTCGGCCACCGTGGCCGGCGCGGCCGCGGTGGTGGCCTGGGCGTTGCCGCTCAAGCTCAACATCCTGGTGGCCATCGCCTGTGCGGTGGTGTTGTGCCTGTTGATCGAACACCTCAAACCACCGACGCCGGGAGCGCACCATGCTTGACGTCGATCCCTGGACGCTGCTGACCATCGTCGCGCTCGGTGGCGTCACCGTGCTCACGCGTGGCTTCTTCTTCATCTCCAGCAAGCCGTGGTCTTTGCCGCACTGGGCGCAGCGTGGCTTGCAATACGCGCCCATCGCGGCCTTGTCCGCGGTGGTGGTGCCCGAGGTCGTGATGAGCCAGGGCGCGCTGGTGCAAACCTGGCAGGACGCGCGCCTCTACGCGGCGATCGCGGGTGCGGCCTGGTTCTTCTGGCGGCGCAGCGTGCTGGGCACCATCGTCTCGGGCATGGCGGTTTACCTGCCGTTGCGCATCGGCCTGGGCTGGTAGCCGGCAGCGGCCGTGCGCGGCGGTTTCCTACAATCCCCGGGTTTGTCCACCATCCGCCGGGAACCGTCCTTCATGTCCGCCTTCATCCGCTTCTCCGACCTCTGCGCCCAGGGCCGCGTCAAAGGCCAGCGCGTGTTCATCCGCGCCGACCTGAACGTGCCGCAGGACGAAGCGGGTCGCATCACCGAAGACACGCGCATCCGCGCCAGCGTGCCGGCGATCCGTCTGGCGCTGGACGCCGGGGCGGCGGTGATGGTCACCAGCCACCTGGGCCGCCCCAGCGAAGGCCAGTTCAAGCCCGAAGACTCCCTGCAACCGGTGGCCGCGCGCCTGGCCGACCTGCTGGGCCAGCCCGTGCGCCTGATCGCCGACTGGGTCGATGGCGACTTCTCGGTCGCGCCCGGCGAGGTCGTGCTGCTGGAGAACTGCCGCTTGAACGTGGGCGAGAAGAAGAACAGCCCCGAGCTGGCCAGCAAGCTCGGCGCCCTGTGCGACATCTTTGTGCACGACGCCTTCGGCACTGCGCACCGCGCCGAAGGCACCACCTACGGCATCGCCGAGACCGCGCCCGTGGCCTGCGCCGGCCCGCTGCTGGCGGCCGAGATGGACGCCATTGCAAAGGCCCTGGCCAACCCCAGGCGCCCGCTGGTGGCCATCGTGGCCGGCTCCAAGGTCAGCACCAAACTCACCATCCTGCAAAGCCTGGCCAGCAAGGTCGACGGCCTGATCGTGGGGGGTGGCATCGCCAACACCTTCATGCTCGCGGCGGGCCTGAAGATCGGCAAGAGCCTGGCCGAGCCCGACCTGCTCAACGAGGCGAAGGCGGTGATCGAGGCCATGAAAGCGCGCGGCGCGGCGGTGCCGATTCCCACCGACGTGGTGACCGCCAAGCGCTTCGCGGCCGATGCCGAGGCGACGGTGAAGCGCGCGAGCGAGGTGGCCGATGACGACCTGATCCTGGACATCGGGCCCGAGACGGCCGCGGCGCTTGCAGCCCAGCTGAAGCAGGCCGGCACGGTGGTGTGGAACGGCCCGGTGGGCGTGTTCGAGTTCGCGGCCTTCGAGGGTGGCACCAAAGCGATCGCCGAAGCGATTGCAGCCAGCAGCGCGTTCAGCATCGCCGGCGGCGGCGACACACTGGCCGCGATCGCCAAGTACGGCATCGACAAGGACGTGGGCTACATCTCCACCGGCGGTGGCGCCTTCCTGGAGGTGCTCGAGGGCAAGACCCTGCCCGCCTTCGAGGTGCTTGAGCGCCGGGCGAAGGGCTGACAGGCCTTCACGGTTCGCGCGTGGGAATGCGCGCGACCACCCAGACGCCGATCACCGCGGCGACCAGCACCACCGTCAGCAAGACGGGGCGATCGCGCAAGCCCCAGGCCGAGAGCGAGACCATCACGAGCATGGTCCCCTGCGCGAACCGCTTGGTGCGCTTGCGCAGGCTGCGGTGCTCTTCCCAGTCGCGCACCATGGGGCCGAAGAAGCGGTGTTCGCGCAGCCAGCGGTGCAAGCGCGGCGAGGCCTTGGCGTAGCACGCCGCGGCCAGCAACACGAAGGGGGTGGTGGGCAGGCCCGGCAGCACCACGCCGACGATGCCCAGCCCCAGCGAGACCGTGCCGGCCAGCCAGAGCAGCCAGCGCACGGCGCGCGGGGTTTCTTCGGGGGAAGACATGCGCCGGCATGATAGCCAGCGCCTCGCGGTCAGGCGGCGGGTGCGATCGTGAGCGACACGCTGCCCACGCCTTCGACGCGGCCTTCGAGCCGGTCGCCGCTCACCACCGGGCCCACGCCCTCGGGTGTGCCGGTGTAGATCAGGTCGCCGGCCTGCAGGTGGTAGAAGCGCGAGAGGTCTTCAACGATCTCGCGGATGTCCCAGATCAGCTTGTCGACGTCGGATTGCTGCTTCGTCTGGCCGTTGACGGCGAGTTCGATTGCACCGCGTTCGATCACCGTGAAGGGCATGGGCACGATCTCGCTGCACACCGAGCCTTGCTCGATGTCCTTGCCCAGGTCCCAGGGGCGGCCCTTGTCGCGCGCCACGAGCTGCAGATCGCGCCGCGTCATGTCCAGGCCGGTGGCGTAGCCGTAGATCAGTTCGTGTGCGTCGGCCGCGGCCACGCGAAAGCCGGCGCGGCCGATGGCCACCACGAGTTCCATCTCGAAGTGGTAGTTCGCGGTCTCGCTCGGGTAGGGCACGGTCGCGCCCGAGGGCGTGAGCGTGCCGATCGACTTGGTGAAGTAGAACGGTCGCTCGACGGATTTGTCGACCGGCTTGCCCATCTCGACGGCGTGCGCGTGGTAGTTGCGGCCCACGAAGAACAGACGGTTGACGGGAAACAGCGTGGCCTCGCCGCGGATGGGCAGTGCGGCAACGGGCGGCGGGTTGAAGAGGTATTGGGGCATGGGGCTGGCACTCAGGGCATGGCGGGTTGGTCGTCGGGGCGCACCTCATAGACACCGAGCTTGCGGTGCAGCGGTGACTCGTCGGCGATGAAGAGGAAGGCGGGCGCGCTGGCCGAGGCATTGGTCAGCGTGGTCGGCGTGTAGCCGGGGATGCAGCAGGTGTCGGCCTCCTTCAGGTCGAAGCCGTGGCCCTTCACGTCCACGCGCGCGCGGCCTTCGATGGCGTGGTACACGCAGGCCGGCGAGCGAGCGGGCAGCGTGAGCGTCTGGCCCGGGCGCAGCATGAGTGCGTGAAAGCCGAGCACGTTCTCGGCGTCTTCGCCGGTCTCGGGGTTCACGTAGGTCACCTGCACATGGGCGAGCTCGGGCTGGTCGCTGGCGATGGCCTGGAGCGCGGCCTTGGTTTCGGCCCAGGCGTAGCGCAGCATGGGGTAGCGCTTGCCACTGCGGCCGAACACCGGCGTGGGCAGCACGCCGCCGTGCGCGTACACGCGGTCGCCGCGGCCGGGCTTCACGTCCTGCCGGCCGCCGTTGAGGTGGTAGCTCACCTCCAGGTAGTACATGAGCGGCAGGTCCAGCACGTCGAGCCAGATCACGGGCTGGTCGCCGTCGTGGCCGTGCTCGTGCCAGCGGCCGGTGGGCGTGAGGATCAGGTCACCGCGGCTCATGGGGCACTTCTCGCCGTCCACCGTGGTCCAGGCGCCCTCGCCTTCCACCACCATGCGCACCGCGTTGGGCGTGTGGCGGTGGCTGGGTGCCCATTCGCCAGGCAACAGCAGTTGCATGCCCAGATAAAGTGCCGCGCTGGCCTGCATCTTTTCCAGCGTGTGGCCGGGGTTGGCGAGCACCAGCACGCGGCGCTCGGCCTTCTCGATCGGCGTGAGCTCGCCGGCCTTCAGCAGCAGCGGCTTGATGTCCGCATACGCCCAGTGCGTGGGCCGCGTCTGGCGCGTGGGGATCTGCGGCGGCAACACGCCGCGCAGGCTGGGCCACAGCGGCACCAGGTTGCGCTCGCGCAGCGCGGCCACGTAGTCGGCGGGCAGGTCTTCGAGGCGGCCGAGGTCGTTCATGCGGGTCTCCTTGGGTTCAGTGCGGGGCCAGGCAGTTGTCGACGCGCCAGCCGTAGAGCCATTCGACGGCATCGTAGAAACGCTCCGGTGAACGCCCGCGCCAGAGGTCGTTGCGCACCAGGCGTTCCACGCCCTTGGCGTGGTAGATGCGGCCCATCTCGCGCGAACTGAGCACGATGCGCGCCGTGCGTGCGATGCGCGAGCGCTGGTACAGGTCGAGCGCCTTCTCGATGTCGTTGGCGTGCACGCGCAGCGCCTCGCCCAGCGTCACCGCGTCCTCGATCGCCATGCACGCGCCTTGCGCCATGTACTGCGTGGTGGGGTGCGCGGCGTCGCCGAGCAGGGTCACGCGGCCGAAGCTCCAGCGATCGACCGGATCGCGGTCCGCGGTGGCCCAGCGCTTCCAGCTCTTCGGCAGCTCGATGAGCTGGCGCGCCTTCGGGCAGATGCCCTGGAAGTAGCTCAGCACCTCGTCCTTGCTGCCGTCGCGCACGCCCCATTCCTCGGCCTCGCGGCTGTGGAAGGTGACGACCACGTTGTACTGCTCGCCGCCGCGCAGCGGGTAGTGCACCAGGTGGCAGTTCGGGCCGGCCCACAGGCTGGCCGCGTTCCAGCGCAGGTCTTCGGGGAAGTCGGCCTTGTCGACCACCGCGCGGTAGACCACGTGGCCGGTCACGCGCGCGGGGTCGCCCACGAACTGCTGGCGCACCACCGACTTCACGCCGTCGGCACCGATCAGCGCGAGGCCGCGGTGCGCCTGGCCGTGCTGGTCGAACGTGGTCACGCCGTTTGCGTCCTGCTCGATGCGCTCGATGCGCGTGGCGGTGTGAAAGCCCACGCGCTCGCTGGCCTGAACGCCTTCGAGCAGCGAGCCGTGCGCGTCGGCACGGTGGATCACGGCGTACGGGTTGCCGAAGCGCTGGCGGAAGGCCTCGCCCGTGGGCACGCGGCCGATGGGGTGTTCGTCGATCGCGTCGGTCATCACCATCTCGTCGATGTAGACCGCGCGCGAGCGGGCAGCCTCACCCACGCCCAGGGCGTCGAAGGCCCAGAAGGCGTTGGGGCCGAGCTGCATGCCGGCGCCGATCTCGCCGATCTGCGGCGCTTGCTCGAACACCTTCACCGCGAAGCCGCGGCGCGCCAGCGCAAGCGCCGTGGCCAGGCCGCCGATACCGCCGCCGGCCACGAGCACCGGCAGTTCGTTTGCCTGCGTGTTCATGTGCGTCTCCTCTACAAGATTTGCATGCTTATGATAAGTACACTCATCATAAGTGTCCTGATAGCATCGTGTCCACTTCCACCCGTCGTCCAGCCCAACGAACCGGCCATGAAACGCTCCGCGCCGCCCAGCGTCAACATCGACGACCAGCCTGGCCATTACATCCGCCGGTTGCACCAGATCTCGGTGGGCATCTTCCTGCAGGAACTGACCGAGCTGGGCGTCACGCCCGTGCAGTACGCCGCACTGCAGACGGTGGCGAACCAGCCCGGCATCGATCAGCGCACGCTGGCGCGCACGATCGCGCTGGACGCCTCCACCACCGGGGGCGTGGTGGACCGCCTTGAACAACGCGGCGCGCTCGAGCGCCGCACCGCACCCACCGACCGGCGCGCGCGCCAGCTCTGGCTCACCGCCGACGGCGAGCGGCTGCTGACCGACGCGGTGCCGGCCATGCTGCAGGCGCAGCAGCAGATCCTGGCGCCGCTGACCGAGCGTCAGCGCACCGAGTTCATGCGCCTGCTGCGCATCGTGGTCGACGAGAACAACGCGCTCAGCCGGGCGCCGAGCGAGGCCGTGGCCCGGTGAGCGCGGCGGGGCTCAGCCCCGCAGGTGATCCGCCACCGCCTGCAGCACCTGCGCGTCGCGCAGCAGGCGGGTGTGGCCCAGCCCGGCGGTTTCCAGCAACTGCGCGTCGGGCATCGCGTCGCGGTAAGCCTCGGCATCGGCAAAGCGGTTGATGCGGTCCTCGCGGTCGTGAACGATCAACGTGGGCTGGGTCACGCGCGGCCCCACGGACGCGGGTTCGAACTGCCGCATGAGGATGCCTTCGCGCGCCTCCACGCGGTGTTGCAGGCGCGAGCGGGTGTCTTCGCTCAGGCCGAACACGGTGGCGAACAGGCGCGTGTAGGCATGCGGCGAGGCGGGCGGCGCCAGCATCACGAGCCGCTGCACCGGCAAGCCGCGCGCGGCGGCGTAGGCCAGCGCATTGGCACCCAGCGAATGCGCCACCGCGGCGCGCACCGCGTGGCCCTCCTGCTGAAGCCGGGCGGTGAGGTATTCGATGGCGCGCGCGAACTGCGGCAGGTTGCTCGTGCTGCCCCGGCTGCGGCCGTGCGCGGGCAGATCGACCAGCACGGGCCGCAAGCCCTGGGCGGCCAGGGCCTGCGCCAGCGGCAGCATCTGCGCGGCGTGGCCGCCCCAGCCGTGCAGCAACAGCACCACCGGGCCGTGTGGCGCAGGCGGGGGCTGGTACAGCGTGATGCTGGCGTTCTCGAACGCCCAGGCGGTGGCGTGCCACGAGGCCAGGGCCGGTTGGCGGCGGTGCAGCCATTTGGGTGGCAGTGGTGTGCCGAACAGGCGGTAGGCGCCGCGCACCGCGAGCGCGGGCCAGACCCGTTCGGACACGCCGAGGGCCCAGCGCAGCCAGCGGGTGGCGGGGTTGGCGTCGTAGTAGGCGGACGCGGTCTGCAGTGGCGTGGTGTTCATGGAGCTCTCCAGAATTCGCACAGTTGTGCGAAATGATGTGAAAAAAAGGGACGTCAGGCTTCGTAGGTTTTCAACAGCCGGGCCCAGGTGGCCTGCGCGCGTTCGGTGGCGCGGGGGTCGCGCAGGAAGCGCACGTCGTGCACCAGACCGATGGCCAGGCTGCAGATCTCGCCCACGAGCTGTTCGGGGTCGGTGTCGGTTTTCAGGTGGCCGGCCTCGATGGCCTGCAGCACGGTGCGGCGCAGCGCAGCGCGCCAGCGCGTCACCTCGCCGAGCAGCAGGTCGCGCAGTTCGCCTTCGCGGTCGTCGAGCTCGAAGGCGCCCGAGGTGTAGAGGCAGCCGGTGTGTGCCTCCACGTCACGCAGGCGGATCAACCACCGGCGCACGATCTCGCTCAGCCGCGGCAGGCCCTTGGGCGATTGCATGGCCGGCACGAACACATCGGCCAGAAAGCGGTGGCCGAATTCCTCGATCACCGCCTTTTGCAAGGCTTCGCGCGAACCCACACGCGAGAACACGCCGCTCTTGGAGATGCCGATGCGATCGGCCACGGCCTGAAGGGTGATGGCCTCCAGCCCCTCGGCCGACGCCAGGTCGAGCGCAGCGCCGACGATGGCGGCGCGCGTCATTTCGCTTTTCTGGGTTCGGGCGTCCATAGGTGAATTTTGGCACGATCGTGCGAAAATGCAAGCGGGCGGTGGTGCTTGGTCGACGCAAGGCCGCTGGCTATGATCCCGCCGAGTCGCGTCGCCTGCCCCTTGGACACTCCCACCCCACCCCTCAAACCCGAGTTCCTGGCCATGATGGTCAAGGGGGTTTCGCTCATCCTGAGCAGTTGCGACCATGCGCTCACGCCGAGCGTCATGCGCGCGGTCGGTTGTCGCGTCGAGGATGGCGGTGGTCGCATCACGGCGTTTCTGGCGCGCAGCCAATCGCGTCAGCTGCTGGCCGACATCGCCAGCAGCGGTCGGCTGGCCGCGGTGTTCAGCCAGCCCAGCACCCACCTCACGGTGCAGTTCAAAAGCCGGCGCGTGCGCATCCGCGAGGGTAACGCCGGCGATCGCCCCCACCTGCAGCGCTACGTGCTGTCCATGGAAGACGAACTGGGCGCACTGGGGTACCCGCGGGGGCTCGCCTCCGCCATGCTCTCGCACCAGCCGGACGACCTCGTGGCGGTGGAGTTCATGCCGGACGAAGCCTTCGACCAGACCCCGGGCCAGCGCGCGGGCCAGCGCCTGGGGGCTGCATGAACGCGTCCGACGCGTCGCTGGCTTTCGATCGCGCCGCGATGGACGAGGTGCGCCCCTGCCTGGAGGGCATGGTGCCGTCCATCATGGCCACGGTCGCGCCCGACGGCACGCCCAACGTGGCCTACATCTCGCAGGTCTATCACCTGGATTCGCAGCACGTGGCGCTGTCGTTCCAGTTCTTCAACAGAACCCGCCAGAACCTGCTGGCCCACCCGCGTTCCACGGTGCTGTTGACGCACCCGAACACCGGGGGCTTCTATCGTTTGCACCTGCGCTTCGAGCGCACGGAAACCGCCGGGCCGGTGTTCGAGAGCATGAAGGCGCAACTGGCGGGCATCGCCTCGCACGGCGGCATGTCCGATGTGTTCCATCTGCGCGGTGCCGACATCCATGAGGTGCTGGCGATCGAGCGGCTGCCGGCCAGCCCGGTGCCGGTGCCGCTGCCTGCCCCACCTCCGCGCCCCAACCCGCTGATGGTGCTGCGGCGCGGCAGCACGCGGCTGTCTGCCGCGCGATCGCTCGACGCGCTGCTCGAGGCCGCGCTGGACGTGCTGGAGCACGAAGTGGGCGTGCGCCATGCCATGGTGCTCATCCTCGACGCGGCCAGCGCGCGCCTGTACACCGTGGCCAGCCGGGGCTACGCCACATCGGGCGTGGGCTCCGAGATCGCGCTCGGGCACGGCGTGATCGGTGTGGCGGCGCGCGAGCGAACGCCCATCCGCATCAACCACATGACCACCGCCCAGCTCTACAACCAGGCGATGCGCCAGGGCATGGACGGCGTGGGCAGCACCGACATCCCGTACCCGGGCATGCCCCAGCCGCGCAGCCAGCTGGCGGTGCCGCTGCTATCGGCCGATCGGGTGCTGGGCGTGCTTTTCGTCGAGAGCGGGCAGGACCTGCGCTTCAACTTCGAGGACGAGGACCTGCTCGTCACGCTGGCCGGCCAGCTCGCCGCGGGCATTGACCTCATGCACGAGTCCGAAGAGCCGTGCGGCGAAGCCGAAACCGAGGTGGACGCCGCCGCCGCCAGCGCGGCCACAACGCCGTTGCGCGTGCGCCGTTACCGGCGCGACGACAGCATCTTCGTCAACAACGCGTACCTCATCAAAGGCGTGGCGGGCGCCATCCTGTGGAAGCTGCTCAACGACCACCGGGCCGGGCGCAGCGAATTCACCAACCGCGAACTGCGCCTGGACGCCTCGCTCGGCCTGCCCGATGTGAGTGACAACCTCGAGGCGCGCCTGCTGCTGCTGCACCGCCGCCTGGGCGAGCAATGCCCGGCGCTGCGCCTGCAGAAGACCGGCCGCGGCTGCTTCCGTTTCGACGCACTCGCGCCGGTGGAACTGGCCGAGAACCCCTGAGCCGCCCGCGGCGGCGGGGCGGTCAGACGCTCATCAGACCAGGCACGGGCGGCAGGTTGACGCCGCGCGCGAGCTTGGCCCAGTCGCGCGGGCTCACGTGGGCGCGCGCCAGGTCCAGCATGGCCTCCACCACCGGCAGTGGTGCCTTGGTCTGCAGGTCGTTGATCAGCATGCAGCGCTCCATGGCGTTCATGGCGGGCAGCATCCAGCGCGCGATCTGCATCATCTCCTGCGGCGGAATGCTGGCCACCAGTTCGTCGTGCAGGGCGAGCAGCTCGAAGTCGTTGTAGGTGGCCCAGAGCGCGGCGTTGTGCAGCGTTTCCTCGGCGTGCATGTGCTGCAGGTTCTCGGCCACGAACAGCGCCAGCGCCAGGTACAGCGCGTGCAGGGCGCCGGCTCGCTGCTCGGCTGGTACACCGGCGATGGCGCGCGCGGCGTCGCTCAGGTGCCGGGTGTGGCGCAGGTGGTCCTCGTGGTCGGCGGCCACCGCGTCGCACACGCCCGGGCAGCGCGCCTGCAGGGCGGGGTGGATGAAGCGGTTCTCGTGGTCCAGGTGGCGCTCGAACATTTCCATCAGTTCGACGACGCGGTCGCAGACGTCGTGCACCTCGGTCTCGTCGGCCGGGTCGACGCGGCCCAGGGCGCCGAGGGTATCGGTCATGACGGCGCGCAGCGCCTTGTGGATGCCGGCGTACATGTTGAAGCGGCCTTCGCCGCTGCGGGCGGTGTGGGCGATGGCGGCGATTTCGATCGGGTGCGAGTGCATGGTGGTTCCTTGGGCGCCGGATTCGCCCGGCGCCTTGGCGTTGGCGGCGGCGCCCCATGCGCCGCTCGTCCATGCCGGGAAGTCTCGCGAACGGGGGCCCGGCGCGCCGCTAAATAGCGCTTAAGCGCTTCCTAAAAAGACCTTAAGCCTCCCCCGCCTGGGGGAGCCGTGCCGCTCAGTCGAGCCCGCGTGGGCCGGTGCGCAAGCGCTTGATGTCGGCGCGTTGCGACTTGCCTTGCAGCCGCCGCTCGCGCGAGGCCCGCGTGGGGCGCGTGGCGCGCCGGGCCTTGGGCACCACCGCCGCGGCGTCCACCAGCGCCTGCAACCGCGCCAGCGCCTCGGCCTTGTTCTGCTCCAGGCTGCGGCTGCCCTGGGCCTTGATGACGATCACGCCCTCCTGCGTGAGGCGCGTGTCGTGCAAGGCCAGCAGCCGGGCCTTCACCGCGTCGGGCAGGGACGACGCACGCACCGCAAAACGCAGGTGCACGGCGTTGCTGACCTTGTTGACGTTCTGGCCGCCCGCGCCCTGCGCGCGGATGGCGGTGAAAGCCACCTCGGCGGGGTCGATCGTGGGCGGGGCGGGCATGGCGGCAGTCTAGGGCCTGCCCCGTGTGGGGTCGGGAGGGCGCTGGGATAATCCCGCCCCATGGCATCGAAACAGCGCGTCGTGGTGGGCTTGAGCGGGGGCGTGGACTCCGCGGTGAGCGCCTACTTGCTCAAACAGCAAGGGCACGAGGTCGTCGGCATCTTCATGAAGAACTGGGAAGACGACGACGATGGCGAGCACTGCACCAGCCGTCAGGACTGGCTCGACGCCGCCAGCGTGGCCGACGTGCTCGGCATCGACATCGAGCACGTGAACTTCGCCGCCGAATACAAGGACCGCGTGTTCGCCGAGTTCCTGCGCGAGTACCAGGCCGGGCGCACGCCCAACCCCGACATCCTTTGCAACGCCGAGATCAAGTTCAAGGCGTTTCTGGACCACGCCATGCGCCTGGGCGCCGAGAAGATCGCCACCGGCCACTACGCCCGCGTGCGCGAACGCGCCGGCCGTTTCGAACTGCTCAAGGGGCAGGATCCGCTGAAAGACCAGAGCTACTTCCTGCACCGTCTGAACCAGGCGCAACTGGCGAAGACCCTGTTCCCGGTGGGCGAGCTGCCCAAGACCGAGGTGCGCCGCATCGCGGCCGAGATCGGCTTGCCCAATGCGAAGAAGAAGGACAGCACCGGCATCTGCTTCATCGGTGAGAGGCCGTTCCGCGAGTTCCTCAACCGCTACATCGCCAGCGCGCCCGGCCCGATCAAAGACCAGCGCGGCCGCGTGATCGGCGAGCACGTGGGTTTGAGCTTCTACACCCTGGGCCAGCGCCAGGGCCTGGGCATCGGCGGCGTCAAGGCCAAGGGCGCGCAGAAGGGCGGCAGCGAGCACGAACCCTGGTTCGTCGCGCGCAAGGACGTCGCGCACAACACGCTGTGGGCCGTGCAAGGCCACGACCACCCCTGGCTGCTCACGCCGCGCCTGCGCGCGCACGACGCGAGCTGGGTCGCGGGTGAACCCTCGGCCCCGGGCCTGCTGGGCGCCAAGACGCGCTACCGCCAGGCCGACGCACCCTGCGCGTTCGAGGCGCACGAAGGCGGAGGCTTTGTGCTGCGCTTCGAGCAGCCGCAGTGGGCGGTCACGCCCGGCCAGAGCGCTGTGCTCTACGATGGTGAGGTCTGCCTCGGTGGTGGCGTCATCGTGACCGAGGCCGCGTCGGACGACGGCGCATTCCGCCCGGCCGCCGCGCTGGCCGCCTAGCCGCGCCTCAGCGCATCGCGGCGAACACCGACACGTCGGTGCTCAGCAGGTCGAGCGGGTAGCGCCGCCCGGCAAGGTGGTCCTCCATGCACTGCAGCACCAGCGGGCTGCGGTGGCGTTCCGCGCTGGCGCGCACCTCATCGGGCGTGAGCCAGAGCGTGCGCACGATGCCGTGGTCCAGCGCGCGGCCGGCGATTGCCGCGCCGAGCTCCCCGCAGAACGCGAAGCGCAGGTAGGTGATGTCGTCATCGCCGCGCCGAAAGCGCGAGAGGTACACGCCGACCAAGGCCGTGGGCGTGAAGGCGTGGGTGGTTTCCTCCAGCGTTTCGCGCGCCACGCCCTGGGCCGGGCTTTCACCCGGATCCAGGTGCCCGGCCGGGTTGTTCAGTCGCAGGCCCTCGGGGGTGTGTTCCTCCACCAGCAGGTAGCGGCCATCGCGTTCGATCACCGCGGCCACGGTGACGCTGGGTTTCCATCGCTCGCTCATGCCGGGGATTATCCGGCGCACCCCTTGCACCATGCGGCTTGCGCGGGGCTTTCAGTTAAGCTTGCGCGCGATTCCCATTTCCCCGAGCGAGGAGACACCCATGCTCATTGGCGTACCCGCCGAAACGGTGGCGGGCGAGACCCGTGTGGCCGTCACGCCCGAGACGGCAAAAAAACTCGTGGCCCAGGGCCACACGGTGTGCGTGCAAAGCGGCGCGGGCGTGGCCGCCAGCGCCCCCGACACCGCCTACGAAGCCGTGGGCGCCCGGATCACCGACGCGGCTGGCGCGCTGGGCGCCGACCTGGTGCTCAAGGTGCGCAGCCCGCAGGGCGGCGAACTCACGCAGATGAAGGCGGGCGCCACGCTGGTCGGCATGCTCAACCCCTTCGATGCCGAGGGCCTGGGCCAGCTCGCGGGCGCCGGCCTCACCAGTTTCGCGCTCGAGGCCGCGCCGCGCACCACGCGCGCGCAGAGCATGGACGTGCTGTCCTCGCAGGCCAACATCGCGGGCTACAAGGCCGTGATGGCCGCGGCCAACGCCTACCCCAAGTTCTTCCCCATGCTCATGACGGCCGCCGGCACGGTGAAGGCCGCGCGCGTGGTCATCCTCGGTGTGGGCGTGGCGGGCCTGCAGGCCATCGCCACCGCCAAGCGCCTGGGCGCGGTCATCGAGGCGAGCGACGTGCGCCCGAGCGTGAAGGAGCAGGTCGAGTCGCTCGGCGGCAAGTTCATCGAGGTGCCCTACGAAACCGCGGAAGAGAAAGAAGCGGCCGAGGGCGTGGGCGGCTATGCCAAGCCCATGCCCCCGAGCTGGCTGGCGCGCCAGGCCGTGGAAGTGGCCAAGCGCGTGGCCATGGCCGACGTGGTGATTTCCACCGCGCTTATTCCTGGCCGCGCCGCGCCCACGCTGATCACCGAGGAGATGGTGAAAAGCATGAAGCCGGGCTCGGTGATCGTGGACATTGCGGCGGGCAAAGGCCCGAACGGCGTGGGCGGCAACTGCCCGCTCACCGAAGCCGACCAGACCGTGGTGAAGCACGGCGTCACGATCATTGGCGAGACCAACCTGCCCGCGCGCGTGGCGGCCGACGCCTCGGCCCTGTACGCGCGCAACGTGCTCGATTTCCTGAAGCTCGTGCTGCCCAAGGACGCCTCGGCGGTGCAAGTGCCCATGGACGACGACATCGTGGTCGCGTGCCTCATGACCCAGGCCGGTGAAGTGAAGAGGAAGTAAGCATGGACGCCGTTTCTCCCACCCTGATCAACCTGATCATCTTCGTGCTCGCCATCTACGTGGGCTACCACGTGGTGTGGAACGTCACGCCCGCGCTGCACACGCCGCTCATGGCCGTCACCAACGCCATCTCGGCCATCGTCATCGTGGGCGCCATGCTCGCGGCCGGCCTCACCGAAACCCCGCTAGGCAAGTCCATGGGTGTGCTGGCCGTGGCGCTTGCGGCGGTCAACGTCTTCGGCGGCTTCCTCGTCACGCGGCGCATGCTCGAGATGTTCAAGAAGAAAGAGAAGAAGGCGCCGGCCGCGGGAGACAAAGCATGAGCATGAACCTCGTCGTCCTGCTGTACCTCGTCGCCTCGGTGTGCTTCATCCAGGCCCTGAAGGGCCTGTCGCACCCCACCACCTCCATCCGTGGCAACGTCTTCGGCATGACGGGCATGGCCATTGCCGTGCTCACCACCGCCGCGCTGATCGTCGAACTCTCTGGTGGCAAGGCGCAGGGCATGGTCTATGTGCTCGGCGGGCTGGTGGTCGGTGGCGGCATCGGCGCCGTCATGGCCAAGCGCGTCGAGATGACCAAGATGCCCGAGCTGGTGGCTTTCATGCACAGCATGATCGGCCTGGCCGCGGTGTGCATCGCTGTGGCCGTGGTGGCCGAGCCCTGGGCTTTCGGCATCGTCGAGCGCGGTGGCCCCATCCCCGGCGGCAACCGCATCGAACTCGCGCTGGGCGCTTTCATCGGTGCCGTCACCTTCAGCGGCTCGGTCATCGCCTTCGGCAAGCTCTCGGGCAAGTACAAGTTCCGCCTGTTCCAGGGCGCGCCGGTCACGTTCGCGGGCCAGCACAAGCTCAACCTCGCGCTGGGCCTGGCCACGGCCTTCTTCATCTTCGGCTTCTGGCACTCGCAGAGCTGGATCGACATCGTGCTGGTGATCGCGCTCGGTTTCATCCTGGGCGTGCTCATCATCATTCCCATCGGCGGCGCCGACATGCCAGTGGTGGTGTCCATGCTCAACAGCTATTCGGGCTGGGCGGCGGCGGGCATCGGCTTCTCGCTCAACAACAGCATGCTGATCATCGCGGGCTCGCTCGTGGGCAGCTCGGGCGCGATCCTGAGCTACATCATGTGCAAGGCCATGAACCGCTCGTTCATCAGCGTCATCCTGGGCGGCTTCGGTGGCGACGCGGGCTCGGCGGCGGCCGGCGACGGCGTGCAGCGCACGGCCAAGAGCGGTAGCGCCGACGACGCGGCCTTCATCCTCGGCAACGCCGAGACGGTGGTCATCGTGCCGGGCTACGGCCTCGCGGTGGCGCGCGCGCAGCACGCGGTGAAGGAGCTCGCGCACAAGCTCAGCGAGAAGGGCATCACCGTCAAGTACGCCATCCACCCCGTGGCCGGGCGCATGCCGGGCCACATGAACGTGCTGCTGGCCGAGGCCGAGGTGCCTTACGACCAGGTGTTCGAGATGGAAGACATCAACGGCGAGTTCGGTCAGGCCGACGTCGCCATCATCCTGGGTGCCAACGACGTGGTGAACCCGGCCGCGCTGCAGAAGGGCTCGCCCATCTACGGCATGCCCATCCTCGAGGCCTACAAGGCCAAGACCGTGATCGTGAACAAGCGCTCCATGGCCGCGGGCTATGCGGGCCTGGACAACGAGCTGTTCTACATGGACAAGACCATGATGGTCTTCGGCGACGCGAAGAAGGTCGTGGAGGACATGACCAAGGCCGTCGAGTAAGCAGACGGCGCGCAGCCGGGCCGATGACGCCGCGCAAGACCTTTCGCCAGCGCCTGCGCAAGGCCTGGGACGATCCGCGCGCGCTCGGGGTGAAGTTGCTGCAGGGCGCCGCGCGCCCTGACATCCCAGTATCGATCGGCTCAAGATCGATGTCGAAGGCGCTGACCATCTGGCGCTCGCGGGTTTTGAACGCCACGGGGTGGCCTTCACGCCCTGGAACGACAAGATGAACGATTTCCGCTCGGGGCCGAACTACGTGGCCCTGCGCCATGACGACGCCACCGCGCTGAGCGCGCTGGCGCGCCCCGGGCGTTGACCGTCGCCCGTGTGACGGCGCATGCGGGTAAGCCTGCATGCCGGCCTGCCATCCGCCACGGGGACAATGCCCGGCTTTGCGACACCGACAACACGAGGAGCAATCGATGCTGACCGCCACCGACCAACGCCCCTGGCTTTCCGCTTACCCCGAGGGCGTGCCCGCCGACATCGACGCCGGGCAGTACCCCTCGCTGGTGCACCTGATGGAAGAGAGCTTCCGCCGGTACGGTGATCGCACGGCCTACAGCTTCATGGGCAAGGACATCAGCTACGCGCAGACCGACAGCCTTTCGCTGGCCTTCGCGGCCTACCTGCAGTCGCTCGGCCTGGCGAAGGGCGATCGCGTGGCCATCATGATGCCCAACGTGCCGCAGTACCCGGCGGCGGTGGCCGGCATCCTGCGCGCGGGCCTGGTGGTGGTGAACGTGAACCCGCTCTACACCGCGCGCGAACTCGAGCACCAGCTCAAGGACTCGGGCGCCAAGGCCATCGTCATCATCGAGAACTTCGCGCACACGCTCGAACAGTGCATCGCCGCCACGCCCGTGAAGCACGTGGTGCTTGCGGCCATGGGCGATCAACTCGGCCTGCTCAAGGGCGCGCTCGTGAATTACGTGGTGCGCAACGTCAAGAAGATGGTGCCGGCCTTCAACCTGCCTCAGGCGGTGCGCTTCAACGACGCCATCGCGCGTGGTGCGCGCGCCAGCCTGAAGAAGCCCGACATCAAGCCCGACGACATGGCCGTGCTGCAGTACACCGGCGGCACCACGGGCGTGAGCAAGGGCGCGGTGCTCCTGCACCGCAACATCATCGCGAACGTGCTGCAGTCCGAGGCCTGGAACGACCCGGTGATGAAGCTGCTGCCGGCGGGTGAGCAAGCCACCAGCGTGTGCGCGCTGCCGCTGTATCACATCTTCGCGTTCACCGTGAACATGATGCTGGGCCTGCGCGTGGGCGGCAAGACCATCCTCATTCCCAACCCGCGCGACCTGCCCGCGGTGCTCAAGGAGCTGTCCAAGCACCGCTTCCACAGCTTCCCGGCCGTGAACACGCTGTTCAACGGGCTGGCCAACCACCCCGATTTCAACTCCGTCGACTGGAGCCACCTCAAGGTGTCGGTGGGTGGCGGCATGGCGGTGCAGGGTGCGGTGGCCAAGCTCTGGCTCGAAAAGACCGGTTGCCCCATCTGCGAGGGCTATGGCCTGTCCGAGACCAGCCCGTCGGCGAGCTGCAATCCCACCAACAGCAAGGGCTTCACCGGCACCATCGGCGTGCCGCTGCCGGGCACGCGCATGAAGTGCCTCGACGACGACGGCAATGAGGTGCCGCTGGGCGAGCGCGGCGAGATCGCGATCCAGGGCCCGCAGGTGATGGCGGGTTACTGGCAGCGCCCCGACGAGACCGCCAAGGTCATGACGGCCGACGGCTTCTTCAAGTCGGGCGATGTGGGCGTGATGGACGAGCGCGGCTTCTTCAAGATCGTGGACCGCAAGAAGGACATGGTGCTGGTCAGCGGCTTCAACGTGTATCCGAACGAGGTCGAAGACGTGGTGGCCCAATTGCCCGGCGTGATGGAGTGCGCCGTGGTGGGCGTGCCCGACGACAAGACCGGCGAGGCCGTGAAGCTGGTGATCGTGAAGAAGGACCCGGCGCTCACCGAAGCCCAGGTGCGCGACTACTGCCGCACCAACCTCACCGGCTACAAGCAGCCGCGGGTGGTGGAGTTCCGCACCGAGATGCCCAAGACGCCGGTGGGCAAGATCCTGCGCCGCGAACTGCGCGACAAGTGAGCCGGCCCGCATGACGCTCGCGCTCGTCAGTGCGCTGCCCGAAGAGCTGCAGGCGGTGCTCGACCTGCTGCCCGACGAACAGCGGATCGCGGTCGGTGGGCGCGCGTTCTGGCACGGCCACCTGCATGGCCAGGCCGTGGTGGCGGTGCTTTCGGGCATCGGCAAGGTGGCGGCGGCCACCACCGCGGCGCTGCTGCTGGAACGCTTCCAGGCCAGCGCCATCGTGATGACCGGCGTGGCCGGCGGCTTGGGCCCGGGCGTGAAGGTGGGCGACGTGGTGGTGGCGCGCGAACTGCTGCAGCACGACATGGACGCCTCGCCGATCTTCCCGCGCCACGAGATGCCCGGCTACGGGCGTTCGCGCTTTGCCGCCGACGCGGCGTGGGCCGATCGCCTGGTGCGCGCGAGCGAGGCCACGCTGCGCGACCCGCAGGCGTCGCTCGGCCCCGACGCGGTGGCCACCTTCCAGTTGCAGGCCCCGCGCGTGCACCAGGGCCTGCTCATCAGTGGCGACCGTTTCGTTTCGCGCACCGCCGAAAGCCAGGCCCTGCAAACCGAATTGCCGGACGCGCTCGCGGTCGACATGGAAAGCGCCGCCATGGCCCAGGTGTGCGCGAATTTCGCCCGCCCGTTCGCGGTGCTGCGCACCATCTCCGACCGCGCGGACGACGCGGCCCACGTGGATTTCCCGCGCTTTCTCACGCAGGTTGCGAGCCGCTACAGCGCGGCCGTGGTCGAGCGCCTGCTCGGCGCGTCAGCGTAGCCAGCCGCGCTTGCGGAAGTAGAGCATCGGCACCACGGCCGAGAACACCATCAGCGCGATCGCGAACGGGTAGCCGAGCCGCCAGTTCAACTCGGGCATGAACTGGAAGTTCATGCCGTAGCTGCTGGCCACCAGCGTGGGTGGCAGCAGCGAGACGCTGGCCACCGAGAAGATCTTGATGATCTTGTTCTGGTTGATGTTGATGAAACCGACGGTCGCATCCATCAGGAAGTTGATCTTGTCGAACAGGAAGGCGGTGTGGCCGTCCAGCGAGTCGAGGTCGCGCAGGATCTGGCGCGCGTCCTCGAACTGCTCGGCATTGAGCAGGCGGCTGCGCATCATGAAGCTCACCGCGCGGCGCGTGTCCATCACGTTGCGGCGGATGCGGCCCGACATGTCCTCGTGCTGCGCAATGGCCGACAGCGCTTCGCCCAGGGCCGAGTCGGAGGCCTCGCTGGACAGCACCTTGGCGCTCACCGCCTCCAGGTCGTCGTAGATGTCTTCGAGCGTGTCGGCGCAGTACTCGGCGTCGGCGTCGAACAGCATCAGCAGCACGTCCTTCGCGTCCTCGATCAGGCCCGGCATGCGGCGCGCGCGCATGCGCAGCAGCCGGAACACCGGCACGTCCTCGTCGTGGATGGAGAACAGCACGCCGCGGCTCTTGAGCGTGTCGTTGTGCTCGTTGAGGATGAAGGCCACGCGCACCGCGCGCGGGTCTTCGTCGTCGTCGATCAGGAAGTCGCTGCGCACGTGCAGCTCGCCGTTGTCTTCCTCGAAGAAGCGGGCGGACTCCTCGATGTCCTCGTCCATCGCGTCTTCCGGGATGGACAGGCCGAAGTGCTGCTTGACCCAGCGCCGCTCTTCGGGCGTGGGGTCTTCCAGGTCGACCCAGATGGGCTTGAACTTCGCGAGCTCTTCCAGGGATTCGATTTCTTCCTGGAACAGGCGGCCATTGGCCAGGGTGAAGACGTTGAGCATGGCGCGCTCCCTGCTGCTTGTGGCGGTGGGCGGGGGAGGCCGGTGTGCCGGCCGGCGGGTTCGGTGGCGCTTTCAGCCAGCCGGCCGCCGGGGCGGTGCGCTGGTGGTCAGCGCGGGCTCAGACGGTGGCGGAGGAGGCTGAAAGCACACAACTGGGGGGTGTGCTTTCCATGAGGGGCTCCGGAGAATGACGGGCGCGATTATCGCACCGCACCCTGTGCGCCGTCTGTGACAGGGGGCGCCAGAAAGGCCTTCAATTCGTCCTGCCGTCGCCACGCGTCGTGCTCGCCCAACGCCATCAGCGCCTGCACGAAGCCGGGTTCGAACAGCAGGTAACTGGCCAGGGCCGCGGCGCTGGCGTTGGCGCCGCGGCGTGTGTCCAGCGCGCCCAGGCCGGTGAGCGTGTGGCGCGTGGTCACCGGGAGCTCGTGCACGTGCTTGAGCGCGATCTCGTCGAGCGACACGCTGGGCTGGATGGCGAGCACCTCCACCGGGCGGTAGGGCAGCACGGCGGCCAGGCCGGGTGGCAGGCGGGCCAGGGTCTGGCTCACGCGCATGGTCTGCTCCACGTCGGACTGCAGCGTGTCGTGAAAGACGCTGGCCATGGCGTGGCCGGCGATGGTGCCGGCGGTGGGCCCGCTGTCGTTGCCCGACACCAGCCCCGCGCGCTGCGGCTGCCCCACCCCGATGACGAGAACTCGCCGCGCGCCGAAGTGAATGGCTGGCGACAGCGGCGAGAGCTGGCGCATGGAGCCGTCACCGAAATGCTCGCGGTGGTTGTTGACCCACAGCGGCACGGCCGGGAACAGGAAGGGGATGGCGCTGGACGCCATCAAATGCTCGATGGTGATCGGCTGGAAGTCGGAGCGGCGGCCGGGCCGGTGCCAGGGCTGCACGGTGCAGTCGGTCCGCGTCTGGCAGAAGGTCCAGTGCTCGCCCGTCGTGTAGCTCGACGCGGTCACGCCCAGCGCCTCCACCGCGCCGCGTTCGAGTGCCGCTTCCAGCCGGCCCAGGTCGATCGCTCGGTGCAGCGTGTCCACCAGCGGCAGGGTGTCGAGCAGCGCCCGGTGGCGTTTGACCTGGCGCGACAGCGTCCAGCCCGCGAGCACGCGGCTGGCACGCACCCAGCTCGGCGCGTCGAGCCGGTACACCTGGTGCGAACGCAAGCCTTGCCAGAACCGCGCGAGTTCGCCCAGCGCGGCCGCGCCATCGGCCGCGTGGCTGGCCAGAAAGCTGGCGTTGAGCGCACCGGCCGAGGTGCCGAACAGCCAGGGGAAAGGGAAGGCCGCCTGCCCCGTGGGCAGCATGCTCGCCAGCGCCTTGAGCACGCCGGCCTGGTAGGCGGTGCGGGCTCCGCCGCCCATGAGCACCAGCGCGCAACCGTCGGGCCGGTTGGTGGGGCGCGTGGGTAGCACGGTGTTGTGCGTGAGGACGGTGTCGAGTGACATGGCTCAGGGTGTGGGCGGCAGGTCGTCGATGAAGCGGCGCAGGGTTTCAGGGACCACGGGCTTGTGCAGGCCGGACACGCCGGCGGCCCGGATCCGGGTGAGCACGTCCAGGCTGGTGTCGCCCGTGACGATGGCCATGCGCAGGCTCTCGCCCAGGCGTTCGCGCAGCGCGTCGATGACCTGCACGCCATCTTGATCGGCGCTGAGGTGCATGTCGATCAGGGCCACCTCGGGGGGGCGCCTGGCGTTCGCCACCGCCGCCAGGGCGTCCTCGAGGTTGCTCGCCACCAGGGCGTCGTGGCCCCAGCCGCGCAACAGCAGGCCCATGGCGGCCAGGATCTGTGGGTCGTCGTCCACCACCAGCACCGTGCGCGCGGGCTGCGGTGCGTCGTCGGGCAAGTGCTCCTCGGCGGTGTCGACCACGGCCGCGGGAAGCTCGATCGCGAACACCGAGCCGTGGCCGGGCCGCGAGCGGCAGATCAGGCGGCTGCCCAGCAGATCGGCCGAGCGCTTGACGATGGACAGACCCAGGCCGAAGCCGCGCGACTGGCTGGCATCGCGCCTGGCGTTGTCGGCCTGGAAGAACTCCTCCGTCACGCGCGGCAGATCCTGCGCTTCGATGCCCACGCCGCTGTCCCGCACCTCGATGCGCACGCGTTCGCCGCGGCGCCGGGCAGCCAGCAGCACGCCACCGCGCTCCGTGTAGCGCACCGCATTGCCCGCGAGGTTGCTCAGGATGGTGTGCAGCACCGCCGGATCCGTGTGCACCGCCAGGCCGTTCTCGCGCACGCGAAGGCGCAGGCCCTTGGCGTGGGCCTGCTGGGTGACCTCGTCGCGCACCTTGTTGAGCAAGGGCTGCAGCAGCACCACCTGCGGCTTGGGCTCGGTGGCGCCCGCGTCCAGGCGCGAGATGTCGAGCAGGCGGTTGAGCAGCTGCGCCATGGTGTCGAGTGCGCCCTGCATGCGGTCGGCGATCGCACCGACCGTGGGCGGGCTGATTTCCGGCCGGCCCGACAGCGTCTTGAGCGCCGGCACGAACAGGCTCATGGCATGGATGGGCTGGCGAAGGTCGTGGCTGGCCGTGGCCAGGAAGCGCGTCTTGGCGCGGTTGGCCGATTCGGCGCGGTCGCGCTCCTTGGCCAACGCGTCCGCCAGCGATTCGTTCTCGAAGCGCAGCAAGGTGGCTTCGGCGATCGATTGCGCGATGCGCCGCGCGAAGACTTCCGCCATCAACAGGAAGGCCAGCGTGAGCAGGCCCAGCACGACGCCCCGCGCCGTGCCGCTGGACAGGCAGCGCAGCGCGATCGGCAGCAGCGCCGGCAAGGCAAACGCGAGATGGGCCGGGAAATACGGGCCGAGCGATTGCGTGGCGCTGGCCACGATGCCGGCCAGGGCGATGACCACCACCGCCTGGGTGTGCGTGTCCTCGGCGTCGTAGGCGAACACGGCCAGCGCGCCCCACAGCAGGCCGGCCAGCATCGACGACACCACGAACCACCGGGCCCAACGCGCGTTGCCCGATGGGTCGGGCTGGTGGCGGTAGGCCCTGCCCACCAGCCAGCGCACCAGGCACAGCACGGCCATCGCGCCGAGCCAGGCCAGCGCCCATGAGGAAGGCAGGCCATCGACCACCAGCAGCGCGGTCGTGCCGGAGGCGGCCAGCAGGGTGCCGATCACCAGGGCCGGCACGTTGCGCGCCAGCAGGCGCACCTGCTCGTCCAACAGGCGTTCGGGCAGGCCATGATCCGTGGTCATGGACGCAGCATAGGCCATGGCGATGCGGGGCCGAGGGCTTTCAGCGACACTGGCCGGCTCGACACCGACCCCCTGCCGTGACGTCTTCCTCGCCCCTGAGTCCCTCCCGCGAACGCTGGCTGTTGCTCACCATCGCCGGCATCCAGTTCACGCACATCCTCGATTTCATGATCATGATGCCGCTGGGCCCGCAGTTCACGCGGCTGTTCGGCATCAGCGACGCGCAGTTCGGTCTGCTCGTCTCGGCCTACACGCTGTCGGCCGGCGTCTCGGGCCTGTTCGCCGCCACCTACGTCGACCGTTTCGACCGGCGCAGCCTGCTGTTGTGGCTCTACGGCCTGTTCGCGCTGGCCACGCTGGCCTGCGGGCTGGCGCCCGACTACGGCTTCCTCATGGGCGCGCGCGTCGCCGCGGGCGTGTTCGGCGGCGTGCTCTCCGCGCTCGCGCAGACCATCGTGGCCGACGTCGTGCCCTTCGAGCGGCGCGGCCGCGCCATGGGCATCGTGATGTCGGCGTTCTCTGTGGCCACCGTGGCGGGCGTGCCGCTGGGCCTGTGGCTCGCAAGCTGGCTCGACTGGCACGCCACCTTCATCGCCATCGCGCTGCTGTGTGCGCTGTTCTGTGCCGGCGCCTGGCTCACGCTGCCGCCGCTGCGCGCTCACCTGGCCGCCGGGCAACCCGTGGCGTGGCACGCCATCGGCGAAGTGCTGGGCGAGCGCAACCACTGGCGCGCGTTCGCGATGTCGGCGCTGATGATGTTCACCGGCTTCACGGTGATTCCCTTCATCACGATCTACATGCAGGCCAACGTCGGCCTCACCGACGAGGACATTCCGCTGATGTACCTCGTGGGCGGCGCGTTCACGCTGCTGAGCGCGCGCTGGTTCGGCCGCATGACCGATCGGCTCGGCAAGGTGCGCACCTTCTCGCGCCTGGCCGCGGCGGTGACGGTGCCACTGATGCTCACCACGCTCGCACCGCCTATGGCGCTGCCGCTGGTGTTGCTGGTCTCCACGTCGTTCTTCGTGCTGATGTCGGGGCGCATGATCCCCGGCATGGCCATCCTCACCTCGGCCGCCGCGCCCCGGCTGCGTGGCACGTTCATGGTGCTCAACGCCTCGGTGCAGTCGGCCGCCATGGGGCTGGCCTCGTTCCTGGGCGGCTTGATCATCGCGCGTGATGCCGCCGGTCGGGTCGAGCACTACTGGGTGGCGGGCCTCATCGGCGTGGTCGCCAGCTTCGCCAGCATCGCCCTGGCCAGACGGCTGGCCCTGCACGGTGCCGGCCAGGGCACGCCCGGTTGACGCCCGTCAAGAAGTCACGTTTTCTGACGTTTGCGCCTTGCGTGGGCGCGCCATCGTCGGCATAGTGGGTTCAAGCCATCCCGTGGTCGCCGGGGGCTTGCCACCTGGTGACCTGTGTCAACCCGGAGCAATAGGAGGCTCTCTCATGAACCTGACGATCAGCGGTCACCATCTCGAGGTCACGCCCGCCCTGCGCGGCTACGTCACCAGCAAGCTCGAACGCATCTCCCGGCATTTCGATCAAGTCGTGGACATCAAGGTGCTGCTCACGGTGGACAACCTCAAGGAGAAGGACCTGCGCCAACGGGCGGAGTGCAACATCCACGTCAAGGGCCGCGACCTGTTTGCCGAAAGCGCCCACGCCGATCTGTACGCCGCCGTCGATGAGTTGACCGACAAGCTCGACCGCCAGGTGCTGCGCTACAAGACCAAGGCCCAGGACCACAACCACGAGACCGTCAAACGGCTGATGTGAAAACCGTCACAACCCGCGCCGCGCGTGGGTTTGCGACCGTGCTGCACTGCAACAGGCCGCTTGATATGTCAAGCGGCTTTTTTGTCTCTTTCGTCTAGCCGTGAGAGGTCAGAAGCGCATAATCCGCGGTCCGAAAGGGCCCCCATGAACCGTCTCTCTGCCATCCTGCCCGCCGCGCAAGTGCTCGTGGGCGTCGACGCCACCAGCAAGAAGCGCGCTTTCGAGGAAGCGGGCCTGCTGTTCGAAACGCAGCACGGGCTCAACCGCGCGCTCATCACCGACAGCCTCTTTGCGCGCGAGCGCCTCGGCTCCACCGGGCTGGGTCATGGCGTGGCCATTCCCCACGGGCGCATCAAGGGCCTCAAACAACCGCTGGCGGCGGTGTTCCAGCTGGCCAGCGCCATCGGTTTCGACGCTCCGGACGAACAGCCGGTGCAGCTCATGATCTTCCTGCTCGTGCCCGAGGCGGCCACGCAGAAGCACCTGGAAATCCTCTCCGAGATCGCCGAACTGCTCAGCGACAGCGCCCTGCGCGAGCAGATGAAGGGCTCTGGCGACGCCACCGCCCTGCACGCGCTGATTGCCAACTGGCAGTCGGCCCACGCCGCCGCTTAAGCCCACCGGCCTTGAAACCCACCGTCGTCAGCGCCGACGTCCTCTTCGAGGACCACCGGGACTCGCTGAAATGGCAGTGGATCGCCGGGCTCGGGGCGTCCGAGCGGCGCTTCGACGAGGTGGCCATCCGCGCCGCGCGCTCGGGCGCCGATCTGGTCGGCTACCTCAACTACATCCACCCCTACCGCCTGCAGGTCATCGGCGAGCGCGAGGTCGCCTACCTCACCAGCCCCAGCGTCGAGGACAACCGCCGCCGCGTGGCCCGCATCGTCACCCTGGAGCCGCCGGTGCTGGTGGTGGCCGACGGCCAGCCCGCGCCCGACGAACTGCTCGCCATGTGCGAGCGCGCGCAGATCCCCATGTTCTCCACGAAGGAATCGGCCGCCTTCGTGATCGACGTGCTGCGCGCCTACCTGTCGCGCCACTTCGCCGACCGCGCCACCATGCACGGCGTGTTCATGGACATCCTGGGCATGGGCGTCATGATCACCGGCGAATCGGGCCTGGGCAAAAGCGAACTCGGCCTCGAACTCATCTCGCGCGGCCACGGCCTGGTGGCCGACGACGCGGTCGACCTCTATCGCATCAACCAGACCAGCATCGAAGGCCGTTGCCCCGAGCTGCTGCAGAACCTGCTCGAGGTGCGCGGCATCGGCCTGCTCGACATCAAGGCCATCTTTGGCGAGACGGCCGTGCGCCGCAAGATGCGGCTGCAGCTCATCGTGCACCTGGTGCGCCGCGAGACCCTGGAGCGCGACTACGAGCGCATGCCCTACGAGCCGCTGTATCAGGATGTGTTGGGTGTGCCGGTTCGCAAGGCCGTGATTCAGGTGGTGGCGGGCCGCAACATCGCCGTGCTGGTGGAGGCGGCCGTGCGCAACACCATCCTGCAACTGCGCGGCATCGACACCTACCAGGAATTCGTGCTGCGCCACCGCGCAGCCATGTCCCGGGACGAGTGAGTCTTCAGCGCTTGCTGCCGCGGTGCGGGCAGTCGCTCTTGGTGCAGCTGGCGTAAAGCGACAGCGCGTGCTCCTGCAGCGCGAAGCCACGGGCCTTGGCCACCATCTGCTGGCGCCGCTCGATCTCGGCGTCGAAGAACTCCTCGACGCGGCCGCAGTCCAGGCAGACCAGGTGGTCGTGGTGCTGGCCTTCGTTGAGTTCGTAGACCGCCTTGCCCGATTCGAAGTTGCTGCGCGTGAGCAGGCCGGCCTGCTCGAACTGCATCAGCACACGGTAGACCGTGGCCAGGCCGATGTCGCTGCGTTCCTCGAGCAGCACGCGGAACACGTCCTCGGCCGTCATGTGGCGCTGCTTCGCGTTGTGGAAGACCTCAAGGATCTTCAGCCGCGGCAAGGTGGCCTTCAGGCCGGTGCTCTTGAGTTCTTCGAGGTTGTTCGTCATGGTCGTGGGTGCGGGCTCACTACAATGGCCGACCGATTATCGCCGGCCAAGCGCCGCTTGCATCAGGGCGATTGCCCATGCGCCGTCCAGGGTGTCTGTTCATGTCCCTCGCACGCCACCGTCTTCTTCCCGTTCTGGCCCTGTTGCTGGCCCTCTCGGGCTGCTCCTTCATCACGCCCTACAAGGTCGACATCCTGCAGGGCAACGTCGTCACGCGCGAGCAGGTCGCGGCCCTCAAGCCCGGCATGGCCCGGGAGCAGGTGCGCGACATCCTTGGCTCGCCGCTGCTCGCCAGCGTGTTCCACGCCGACCGCTGGGACTACGTGTTCACCCTGCAGCGCAGGGGCCAGGAGCCCGTGCGTCGCCGCGTGGCCGTCTTCTTCAAGGACGGCGTGCTGGTGCGCCATGAAGCCGACGAGCTGCCCAGCGAGCAGGAGTTCGTCGCCACGCTCGACGCGCGCCGCGGCGAGGGCGGCAAGCCGCCGGTGCTCGAAGCGACCGAAGAGCAGCTCAAGACCTTTGCCGAGCGCAACAAACCGCTGAACCCGCCCACGCCGGCCAGCGCGGCCAGCGCGCCGGCCACCACCAACTTCCCGCCGCTGGACAGCACCGGGGGCGCGCGATGAGCGCCGACGCCCCGCACCGCGTCAGCGTCGCTGGCGCCAGCGGCCGCATGGGCCGCATGCTGATCGAGGCCGTGCGCGAGAGCGGCGACTGCACCTTGGCTGGCGCGCTCGACGTCGCCGCCAGCCCCGCGATCGGGCAGGACGCGGGGGCCTACGCCGGCCAGCCCACGGGCGTGGCCATCACGGCCGACCTCGCCGCCGGCCTGCGCGGCAGCCACTGCCTGATCGACTTCACCCGCCCCGAGGGCACCCTGGCCCACCTGGACGCCTGCGTGGCGCAGGGCGTGAACCTGGTCATCGGCACCACCGGCTTCTCGGACGAGCAGAAGGCGCGCATCGCCGATGCCTCGCAGCGCATCGCGATCATGATGGCGCCCAACATGAGTGTGGGCGTCAACGTCACGCTCAAGCTGCTCGAAATGGCGGCCACGGCCATGTCCACCGGGTACGACATCGAGATTGTCGAGGCCCACCACCGCCACAAGGTGGACGCACCCAGCGGCACCGCGCTCAAGATGGGCGAGGTGATCGCCGATGCGCTGGGCCGCGACCTGAAGGATTGCGCGGTCTATGCTCGCGAGGGCGTCACCGGCGAGCGCGATCCCTCCACCATCGGTTTCGCCACCATCCGCGGTGGCGACATCGTGGGCGACCACACGGTGCTGTTTGCCGGCATCGGCGAGCGCATCGAGATCACGCACAAGTCCAGCAGCCGCTCCACCTACGCGCAGGGCAGCCTGCGTGCGGTGCGCTTCCTGGCCGGCCGCCGCCACGGCCTGTTCGACATGTTCGACGTGCTCGGCCTGCGCTGAGTCCCTGCGCGCCCGCCGTGCTCGACGTCTTTCTTGCTGCCGACAGCCTCGGCCGCGCCATCGGCCTGCTGCTGCTGGCCATGTCGGTGGCCAGCTGGGTGGTCATCCTCTGGAAAGCCTGGCTGCTGCGCCGGGTGGCGCACACGCTGCCACTGGCCACGGCCGGCTTCTGGCAGTCGCGCGATCTCGACGACGCCGAACGCCGCCTCGCTGCGGCCGACACCACCGCCCTGGCCCTGCCCCTGCTGCAGGCCGCGCGCCGCCTGCTCGCACTGCCGCCCGACGCCCTGGCCGCGCGGGGTGCGCCCACCGCGCGCCTCACCCGTGCCCTGCGCGACGCGCTGCACCTTGCCCACGCCCGGTTGCAGCATGGGCAGACCCTGCTCGCCAGCGTGGGCGCCACAGCACCTTTCGTCGGCCTGCTCGGCACCGTCTGGGGCGTGCACCACGCCCTGCTCGCGGTGGGCTTCGGTGAGGGCTTTCGCATCGAGGCCGTGGCCGGCCCGGTGGGCGAGGCCCTGGTCATGACGGCTGCCGGCCTGGCGGTCGCCATTCCCGCGGTGCTCGGCCACAACGTGCTGGGGCGCCGCATCGCGCAGGCGGAGGCCGTGCTCGAAGGCTTTGCCCACGACCTGCGCGAGCTGCTCGCGCCCGAGCCGGATCGCCCATGAGCTTCGGCCGCTTGCCGGGCCCGCGGGGCGCCAGGCCCTTCCACGAAATCAACGTCACCCCGCTGGTGGACATCTTCCTGGTGTTGCTGGTGGTGTTCGTGGTGAGCGCGCCGCTCATGGCGCAGCGCCTGGCGCTGGCCTTGCCTCAGGCCGAAGCGCCTGCGGCCGCGCCGGCGGTGGCACGCCAGGTCGCCACCGTCGAATTCGACGCGCAGGGCCGGCTGCGCCTGGATGGCGAGGCGCTCGACGAGCCTGTGCTGCGCGGCCGCCTGCAGGCGCTGGCCACCGCGCAGCCCGACACTGAACTGCTGCTGCGGGTGGACGAGCGCGTGCCCTACGGCCGGGTGGTCGCGCTCATCGGCGCGGCGCAGGCCGCCGGGCTCTCGCGCATCGGCTTCGTGGCCGAGCCCGCGCGCTGAGCCCGCGCCCGCGGGGCGCACCCTAAAATCCTCGCTCCGCCGCGGCGCCGCCGCCGGCACCGCACGCCCTCCCCATGCAAGACAAGTACGCCCCCCAAGACGTCGAGCGCAGCGCGCAGGCCCAATGGACCGCCGCCGATGCCTACCGCGTCACCGAAGACGCCGGCAAGAAGAAGTTCTACGCCTGCTCCATGCTGCCCTACCCCAGCGGCAAGCTGCACATGGGCCACGTGCGCAACTACACCATCAACGACATGCTCACGCGCCAGCTGCGCATGAAGGGCTTCAACGTCCTCATGCCCATGGGCTGGGACGCCTTCGGCCTGCCGGCCGAGAACGCGGCGATCAAGAACAAGGTGCCGCCCGCGAAGTGGACCTACGACAACATCGATTACATGAAGCGGCAGATGCAGGCCATGGGCCTGGCCATCGACTGGAGCCGCGAAGTCGCCACCTGCTCGCCCGATTACTACAAGTGGAACCAGTGGCTGTTCCTCAAGATGCTCGAGAAGGGCATCGCCTACCGCAAGACCCAGGTGGTGAACTGGGACCCGGTGGACAACACCGTGCTTGCCAACGAACAGGTCATCGACGGCCGCGGCTGGCGCACCGGTGCGCTGGTTGAAAAGCGCGAGATCCCGGGCTACTACCTCAACATCACCGCCTACGCCGACGAACTGCTCGACCACGTGCAGATCGGCAACCCCCAGGCCACGCTCTCCGGCTGGCCCGACAAGGTGCGGCTGATGCAGGAGAACTGGATCGGCAAGAGCGAGGGGGTGCGTTTCGCTTTCCCGCACACCATCCAGGACGAAGGCGGTTCGCCGATCGGCGGCGGCCGGATGTACGTCTTCACCACGCGCGCCGACACCATCATGGGTGTGACCTTCTGCGCCGTGGCGCCCGAGCACCCGCTGGCCACGCACGCCGCCGCCCGCAACAAGGCCTTGGCCGAGTTCATCGAGGAGTGCAAGACCGGCGGCACCACCGAAGCGGAACTCGCCACGCAGGAAAAGAAGGGCATGGCCACCGGCTTGTCCGTTACGCACCCGCTCACCGGCGACGAGGTGGAGGTGTGGGTCGGCAACTACGTGCTGATGAGCTACGGCGACGGCGCGGTGATGGGTGTGCCCGCGCACGACGAGCGCGACTTCGCGTTCGCGAAGAAATACGGCCTGAAGATCCAACCCGTCATCGCGCCCAACCCGGCGCTGGTGTCGCCCGAGGAAGCCTGCCAGTTCAGCGACGACGCCTGGCAGGACTGGTACAGCGACAAGCAGCATGGCGTGTGCGTCAACTCTGGTGTGCTGGATGGCCTCACCTACAAGGCCGCTGTGGACAAAGTCGCCGCGCTGCTGGCCGGCAAGGGCATGGGCGAGAAGAAGACCACCTTCCGCCTGCGCGACTGGGGCGTGAGCCGCCAGCGCTACTGGGGCACGCCGATCCCCATCATCCATTGCCCCGAGCACGGCGCCGTGCCCGTGCCCGAGCAGGATCTGCCCGTGGTGCTGCCCGAAGACTGCGTGCCCGATGGCAGCGGCAACCCGCTCAACCACCACGAAGGCTTCCACGCCGGCGTGGTGTGCCCGGTGTGCGGCAAAGCCGCGCGGCGCGAGACCGACACCATGGACACCTTCGTGGATTCGTCCTGGTACTTCATGCGCTACTGCGACCCGACCAACAGCGAGCGCATGGTGGCCGGCGGCACCGACTACTGGATGCCGATGGACCAGTACATCGGCGGCATCGAACACGCCATCCTGCACCTGCTCTACGCGCGCTTCTGGACGAAGGTCATGCGCGACCTCGGCCTCGTGAAGGTGGACGAGCCCTTCACGCAGCTGCTCACGCAGGGCATGGTGCTCAACCACATCTACAGCCGCCGCAACGACAAGGGCGGCAAGGAATACTTCTGGCCGCACGACGTGGAGAACGTGCTCGACGAGGGCGGCAAGGTCGTGGGCGCGAAGCTCAAGCACGCGGTGGGCGATCTGCCCGCGGGCACGGCCATCGAGTACGAGGGCGTGGGCACCATGTCCAAGTCCAAGAACAACGGCGTCGACCCGCAGGACCTGATCGAGAAGTACGGCGCCGACACCGCGCGCCTGTACACCATGTTCACCGCGCCGCCCGAGGCCACGCTGGAGTGGAACGACTCGGCGGTGGAGGGCAGCTACCGCTTCCTGCGCCGCGTGTGGGGCTATGGGCACAAGCTCTCGCAAGCCGGCATCACCGGCGCGCAGGGCGCGTCGGTGGGCGCGGCGGCGCTGTCCAAGGCGGCCAAGGCCCTGCGGCTGGAGATCCACACCGTGCTCAAGCAGGTGGACTACGACTACCAGCGCATGCAATACAACACCGTGGTCTCGGGCGCGATGAAGATGCTCAACGCGCTCGAAGGCTTCCAGCCCGAAGGTGCGCCAGACCATGCCGCCGCGGCCGAGGGCTTCGGCATCCTGCTGCGCTGCCTGTACCCGGCCACGCCGCACATCGCGCACACGCTGTGGCAGCAGCTCGGCTACGCCGGCCCGCTGCTCGACGCGCCCTGGCCGCAGGCCGACGAGTCCGCCCTCAAGCGCGACGAGATCGAGCTTGTGCTGCAGATCAACGGCAAACTGCGTGGCAGCGTCACCGTGCCCGCCAGCGCCGACAAGGCCGCCATCGAGGCCGCGGCGCTGGCCAGCGAAGCCTTCGTGAAACAGGCCGCGGGCGCCGCCCCCAAGAAGGTGGTGGTGGTGCCGGGCCGTCTCGTCAACGTGGTGGTCTGAACATGCTGCAACGCCGTCTCGCGCTCGCCTCCCTCGCCGTGCTGGCCTTGCCGGCCTGCGGCTTCCAGCTGCGCCAGGCGCCCACGTTCGCGTTCAGCGCGCTGCGCCTGTCGGGCAACGAAGGTTCGCTCACCTCGGTGGCGCTGCGGCGCGAGCTGCAGATCAACGGCCTGCGCGTGCTCACCAGCGCCGACCCGGCCGCACCGGCGGCGGTCAAGCCCGTGGTGCTGCAGGTGCTGGTCGATCAGCGCGAGCGCGCCGTGGTGGGGCAGACGGCCTCGGGCCAGGTGCGCGAACTGCAACTGCGCACGCGCTTCCGCTTCAACCTGCAGACCTCCGACGAACGTTTCCTCATCGAAGACACCGAGCTGCTGCTCGAACGCGACCTGAGCTTCAACGAGACCCAGGTGCTCGCCAAGGACGCCGAAGAGCTGCTGCTCTACCGCGACATGACCAACGACATCGTGCAGCAGGTGGTGCGCCGCCTGGCCGCGGTGGACAAGGTCTGAGGCGCCGGCCGTGCAGGTCGCCGCGAACCAGCTTGCCGCCCAGTTGCAGCGCGGCCTGCGCAGCCTCTACACCCTGCACGGCGACGAGCCGTTGCTGATCCAGGAAGCGGGCGACGCGATCCGCGCCGCGGCGCGCGAGCAAGGCCACACCGAACGCACCGTGCACACCATGGCCGGCGCGCACGCCGACTGGTCGGCCGTGCTCGCCAGCGGCGCCTCGCTCAGCCTGTTCGCCGACAAGCAACTCATCGAGGTGCGCGTGCCCTCGGGCAAGCCCGGCAAGGACGGCTCGGCCGCGCTGCAGCAGCTGGCCGAAGCGGCCGACGGCAACGACAGCACGCTCACCCTGGTGGTGTTGCCGCGGTTGGACATGGCCACGCAGAAGAGCGCCTGGTTCGCCGCGCTCGACGCGCACGGCGTCACCGTGCGTGTCGAGCCGGTGGACCGCAAGGCCCTGCCGCAGTGGATCGCGCAGCGCCTGCAGGCCCAGGGCCAGCGCGTGGCCGCGGGCGAAGAAGGCCAGCGCACGCTGGCCTTCTTTGCCGACCGCGTGGAGGGCAACCTGCTCGCCGCGCACCAGGAGATCCAGAAGCTCGGCCTGCTGCACCCCGCGGGCGAACTCGGCTTCGAGCAGGTCGAGGCCTCGGTGCTCAACGTCGCGCGCTTCGACGCGTTCAAGCTCGCCGAGGCCGTGCTCGGTGGCCAGGTGGCGCGCGTGCAGCGCATGCTCGATGGCCTGCAGGCCGAAGGCGAGGCGCCGGTGCTGGTGCACTGGGCCATCGCCGAAGACATCCGCACGCTCAACCGCGTGCGCACCGCCATGGAGGCGGGCCGCCCGTTGCCCATTGCGCTGCGCGAAAGCCGTGTGTGGGGCGTGAAGGAAAAGCTGGTGGAGCGCGTGCTGCCGCAACTGGGCACCGCCCAACTCGCGCGCTGGCTCGACGACGCGCACACCGTCGACGGCATCGTCAAGGGCCTCAAGTCGCCCGATTGGCCCGCCGACCCCTGGCAGGCGCTGCACCAGCTCGCCATGAAGGTGGCCCGGGCCTGCGCGTTGCGTTAACGCGCCCCGAGCGCCTGCGGCTGCTTTGTAAAGAGCCGTCGCCTTCTGTGTCGGTTTCCATGTGCGCGACACCTTCCGTAACAGGCCCCCGCGCCAGCCGATCTAGATTGGCGGCCAAAGGAGTGAGCCCATGGACAAGTCAATGATCAAAGGTATTGCGCTCGGCGGCCTCGCCATGGTGATCGCGGGCGCAGGCGCCGTCGGCGGCTACCAGACGCTGGCCAAACCCAAGACGGCCGAGGTGGTGGCCGTGAAGGAAGTGATGGCCACCGTGGTGACGCCGCGCGAGGTCTGCGAGAACGTGGCCGTGCAGCGCCAGGCGCCGGTGAAAGACGAGCACCGCATCGCCGGCACCGTGGTGGGCGGCTTGGCGGGCGGCCTGCTGGGCAGCCAGATCGGCGGCGGCAGTGGCAAGAAAGTGGCCACGGTGGCCGGCGCGGTGGCCGGTGGCTACGCGGGCAACCAGGTGCAGAAGGGCATGCAGGAGCGCGACACCGTGACCACCACGGAGCGCCGCTGCAAGACCGTGAACGACAAGAGCCAGAAGCTCAGCGGCTACGACGTGACCTACCGCCTCGACGGCCAGAGCGGCACGGTGCGCACCAGCTTCAAGCCCGGCGCCACGCTGCCGGTGAAGGACGGCCAGGTCGACACCACGGCCCCGACCGACGCCAAGGCCTCCTGAGGCGCCCTGAGCGGGGCGCGGCTCAGGCCCCCGCGCCGGGCAGGGCGCCCGCGCGGTAGGCCGACGGCGTCACGCCCGTGTGCTCGCGGAACACGCGGCTGAAGTGCGCCGTGTTGTTGAAGCCCCAGGAGAACGCGATCTCGGTGATGGTGCGGTCCGCGCGCTGCGGGTCGGTCAGGTCGCGCATGCAGGCTTCGATGCGCTGGCGCTGGATGTAGTGCGCCAGCGTGTCGTCTTCCGCGCTGAAGGCCTTGTGCAGGTGGCGCTTGCTGCAGTTCATCGCGTTGGCGATGTGATCGATCGACAGCCCCGGGTCGCGCAGGTGGCGGCCGATGTGCACGCGGATGCGGTCGCGAAACGCCTCGAGCTGCGTGCGGCCGTCGGCGCGGCCCGCCAGTTCCAGCAGCGACAGCCGCACCAGTTCCACGATGGCTTCGCCCGCGCCGCGCGCCGCGGCCTCGCTCATGCCCGGCAGTTCCTGGTAGGTGGTGCGCATGGTCTCCAGCGCCACGCGCGCGATGCCGCTCACGCCACCGATCTGCCGCGCCATCAGCGATTCGAGCGCCAGGCCGCGCTCGCTCAACTGCTCACGCGGCAGCATCACGATCAGGTGCTCCACACGCTCGGGGTTGGACACCGCGTAGTGGTTCGTGGTGTCGTAGATGGACCAGCCGCCCGGGCGCACCCACGCCTCGCGGCCCGATTGCTGCACACCCGCGCTGCCGCGCCACGGCGCCACGATCTTGAGGTAGGGCCGCTCGCTCGCGCGCGCCTGGCGGTCGCTCTTGATCACGCGGTGGCGGTTCGCCTCCAGCCGCGTGAGCATCACCTCGCCCGCGCGCGACGCGCTCATGTGGCCTTCGAATTCCGTGTCGCCGTACAGATCGGAGTCGAGCCCACCGAAATGCGTCCACACCCACTCGCGCCAGATCGCGGCGCGCTCGGCGGGCGCCACGGCGTCGGTGCTCATCGGGGTGGGGTTGCTCATGGCGGCGATTGTCCCGCGCCGGCCATGCCCCCGGGGTGTGTCGCGGATTGCGGGTAAACCCGCATCGCCATGCGCGATTGGTCAAGCAGACAGTGCGTCATCGGTATAGCGGCGGCGCAGGGCTTTTCCTACGATGCCGGCGTCCGAGAAAACCCCCAACACCAGGAGACAAGCCATGGCCTTGAGCAACCGCCGAGTGATGATCCAGCAGACCGCCGCCGCCGTCGGCGCGATGGCGGTGGCCCCGCAATTGATGGCGCAGAGCGCGCCCGTGCGCGTGGGCTACAGCATGTCGCGCACCGGCCCGTGGACGGGCGGCGCCCAGACCAGCCAGGAACCGAACTTCCTGCTCTGGGCCGAGCAGCAGAACGCCGCCGGCGGCCTGGACGTGAAAGGCGTGCGCCGCAAGATCGAGCTCATCAGCAGCGACGACCGCAGCGATGTGGAAACCGTGGTGCGCACCTACGAGAAGCTCATGGGCAGCGACAAGGTCGACCTCGTGCTGCCGCCCTGGGGTTCCAACGCCAACTTCGCGGTCGCGCCGCTGGCCAACCGCTTCGGCTACCCCTTCCTCGCGCCCACCGCGCTGTCGCGCCGCCTGGTCGATCTGAAGCTGCCGTACTTCTTCCTGCTGCTGCAGCAACCCAAGCCCATGTGCGACGCGCTGGTCGACATGTTCAAGGCCAACGGCGTGAAGAGCGTGGCCGTCATCTACGTGGACGACCTGTTCGGCCTGGAGAACTACGCCGCTTTCAAGGTGGCGCTGCAGGGCAGCGGCATCAGCCTGGTGGAAGACAAGAGCTACCCCGGTGGCGTGAAGGATCTGTCGCCCGTGCTGCGCTCCATGAAGGACAAGAACCCCGACGCGTTCGTGGGCTTCACCTACCCGCCCGACACCATCCTCGCGAGCCGCCAGGCCAAGGAGATCGGCTTCAACCCGAAGTTCTTCTACGCCTCGGTGGGCACGGCCTTCCCGCTCTACAAGAACGTCATCACCGCCGCCGGTGCCGAAGGCGTGCTGGGCATGGGTTCGTGGAACAGCAAGACCAGCCCCGGCGCCAAGGCCTACTTCGACGCCCACGTGGCGAGCCAGAAGAAGGAACCCGATCGCTGGGCCAGCGGCGCCGCCTGGGCCGGCCTGGAGATCCTCACCAACGCGGTGAAGGCGCAGGGCCTGGACCGCAAGGCCATCCGCGACTACGTGGCCAACACCACGCACAAAACCATCATCGGCGACATCAAGTTCCAGGGCAGCGAGAACGTGGGCACGCCCGGCACCGTGGGCCAGTGGCAGAACGGTGAGTTCGAGGTGGTGTGGCCCAAGCAGGTGGCCACCGCGGCGTTGAACCCGAACAAGCCCGCCTGGAAGTGATGTCGTTTTCTTCGTGGATCGAGCTCATCGCCTCCGGCCTCATCACCGGGGGCATCTATGCGCTCGTCGCGCTGGGCCTGAATTTGCAGTACGGGCTCATGCGCATCCTGAACATCGCGCACGGCGAGTTCCTGATGGTGGGCGCCTTCGTCACCTGGATGGTGGCGGCCACCTTCGGGCTCTCGCCGCTGTGGATGATTCCGGTCTCCTTTGCGTTGCTGTTCGGCATCGGCGTGGCGGTGCACTGGCTGTGCTTTCGCCGGCTCACCGCCACCTCGCCGAACCTGGATGTGTTCGAGGCGCGCGGCCTCATGGTCGCCTTCGGCCTGATGTTCCTGGTGCAGAACGCCATCAGCTGGATCTGGGGCGGTGACCTGCGCGGCTACGACTTCCTCACCCAGCCCTTCGCCATTCCGCTGCCCGGTGGGCAGGCGCAGTTCGCGGTGAACAAGCTGCTGGTGTTCGGCCTGGCGCTGCTGTTCGCGGGCGCGCTCATCGTGCTGTTGCGCACCACGCTGCTGGGCAAAGGCGTGCGCGCGCTCATGCAATCGCCCACCGGCGCGCAGCTCATGGGCATCGACACGAAACGCCTGCACCCGCTCATGTTTGGCATCGGCCTGGGCCTCTCGGGTGTGGCGGGTTGCCTGCTCTCCATGGCCTACACCATCAGCCCGTCCATGGGCGAGCCCTACACCGTCACCGCGCTCATCGTCATCACGCTCGGCGGCTTCGGCAGCATGGGCGGTGCGCTCGCGGGCGGGTTGATGCTCGGCGTCATCGAAGCCATCGGCATGCACTTCACCAACCCCTCGCTCAAGGCCCTGCTGAGCTACGTTGTGTTCATCGGCGTGCTGCTGCTGCGCCCTGAAGGTCTGTTCGCACGGAAGACGCGGAAAGCATGAATTCGAGACAGTTCCTCATCCGCGATTTGCTCGTGCTGTTCGCCCTCACTGGCTGGGCCGTGGCCCTGCCCGGCTTCGCGAGCGATTTCGTCACCTCCATGGCGCTCACCTGCCTCATGTACATCGCCCTCTCGTCGAGCTGGGCGCTGTTCTGCGGCACCACGCGCTACCTCTCGCTCGCCACCTCGGCCTTCTTCGGCATCGGCGCGTACACCAGCGCCATCGGGCTGGAAACGTTGAGTTGGCCGGTGGCCATCGCGGCGGGCGCGGGCATTGCGGCGGTGGTGGCCATCGTCATGGGCCTGGCGGTGCTGCATTTGCGCGGCACCTACTTCGCCGTGCTCACTTTCGGCATGACGGAACTCATCCGCCACGCCATCAGCTATTTCGAGAAGAGCGTCACCGGCACCGTGGGCCGCGTGCTTATGGTGGTGCCCGAGCGCGACACCATCTATTTCACCGTGCTGCTGCTGGCCGTGGTGGCGGTGTTCCTCTCCATCTGGATCCGCCGCACGCGCTTCGGCCTGGCCATGCAAGGCATCGGTGCGGACGAGCAACGCGCGCAGACCCTGGGCGTGAACACGCGCCTGGTGAAGACGGCCGGCTTCGCGCTCACCGCGGCCATTGCCGGTGCCGTGGGCGCGGCCATGAGCGTGCGCTGGACGTACATCGACCCGCACACCGTCTTCAACCCCTTCATCGGTTTCCAGACGGTGCTCATCGCGCTCATCGGCGGCGCCATGACGCTGTGGGGCCCGCTGATCGCGGCCATCGTGTTCAGCGTGCTCGCCGAAACGCTGCGCCTGCAGGTGCCGCAGGTCTACATGATGTCGCTGGGCCTGCTGCTCATCCTGTCGGTGCTCTACCTGCCGGGTGGCCTCGCGTCGGTGCGCGGTGACACCTTCAAGGGCTGGTGGCGCGATCTGAAAGCCTGGTGGAAAGAGACGAAGGACGACCTGAGCGGCGAGACCGAACGCCGCAAGCAGCGCGAGAAGAAACAGCGGGAGGCGCGGCATGTCTACTGACGCGAAGCAGCCGCTGCTGCAAGCGAAGGACATCACCGTGCGCTTCGGGGGCCTCACCGCCGTCGACAACGTGAACGCCACCTTCATGCCCGGCGAACTCGTCGGCATCATCGGCCCCAACGGCGCCGGCAAGACGACCTTCTTCAACGCCATCTCCGGCGTCACCAAGCCCACCAGCGGCCGGCTCGATCTGCGCGGCCGTTCGCTGGCCGGCAAGGCGCCGCACCGCTTTGCGGCGCACGGCCTGGCACGCACCTTTCAAACGCCGCGCACCTTCGGCGACATGCTGGTGCGCGACAACATCGCCTTCGGTTTGAAGTTCGCGGGCAAGCGCCGGCGCGAATACGTCTTCTGGGGCGACGAGGTCGGCGTGCCCTGGGTGCTGCGCACGCCGGAGAGCATCCTCGGCCTCATCGGCCTGAGCGAACAGGCCAACCTGCCGGCCGCGGCCATCACGCCCTCGCAGCAGCGCCTGCTTGAGATCGGCATGGCGCTGGCCACGCGGCCCAAGCTGCTGCTGCTGGACGAAGTGGCCGCCGGCCTCACCGAGAACGAGGTGGAGGAAATGGCGCGCCTGATCCGCCGCCTGCGCGACGAGCTGGACCTCACCGTGGTGTGGATCGAGCACGCGGTGAGCACGCTGCTGCGCCACGTGGAGCGCGTCATCGTGCTGCACCAGGGCCGCAAGATCGCCGACGACGTGCCGCGCGCCGTGATCCGCAACCCCGAGGTCATCGAGGCCTACCTGGGCGACGAGATGAGCGAGCAGAGCACCGAAGAGGCCACCGCATGATGTGGCACCGCGAAACCCCTTTCCGCCTGGGCGGCGCGAAGCAGGCGCACCTGAAGGTGGACGGCCTGAGCGCGGGCTACGGCGCCTTCCTGGTGCTGCGCGACCTGAAGCTCGAAGCGCGCCCCGGCCTCACCGTGGTGCTGGGCCCCAACGGCGCCGGCAAGACCACGCTGCTGAAAGCGCTCAACGGCCTCATCCCGCGCCAGGGCGCGGTGTTGTTCGATGGCGAGGAACTGCCCGAGAAGACGCATGAGATCGTGGAAACCGGCGTGGCCCTGGTGCCCGAAGGCCGGCAGCTGTTCCCACAGATGACCGTGACCGAGAACCTGGAGCTCGGTGGCTGGCTGGTGCCCAAGGCCGAGCGCGCGCGCCGCATCGAACAGGCCTTCAACGACTTTCCCAAACTGCGCGAACGCGCGAACCAGCTCGCCGGCACCATGAGCGGCGGCGAGCAGCAGATGGTGGCCGTGGCGCGCGCCATGATGTGCGCGCCGCGCCTGCTGATGCTCGACGAACCCTCGCTGGGCCTGGCGCCCAAGATGGTGGACGAGCTGCTGGCCATTGCGCGCCGCATTGCCGACGCCGGCACCACCGTGCTGATGGTGGAGCAGAACGTGAAGAAGGCGCTGGCCGTGGCCGACCGCGGCTACGTGCTGGAGCGCGGCGCCATCGTGGCCAGCGGCCCCGCCAAACTGCTCGCGCGCTCCACCGTCATCCGCGAGGCCTACCTTGGCGCCGACAAGGACCCCGCCACCGGCACCACCAACGCCGCCGACGCGGTGAACCGCCGCAAGGCCGTGGCCACCGCCTGAACACACACACGAACACCAGGAGAACCCCATGTCCGACATGTCCATGCTCATCAACGGCCTGAAGGTCACCGCCGAGAAAGGCGCCACCTTCGAACGCCGCAACCCGCTGGATGGCAGCGTGGCCACGCGCGCCCCCGCCGCCAGCCCGGCCGACGCCGTGATGGCCGTGGAAGCCGCGGCCGAAGCCTTCAAGACCTGGAGCGAAACCGGCCCCGGCGAACGCCGCGCGCTGCTGCTGAAAGCGGCCGACGCACTGGAAGCCAAAACGCCCGAGTTCATCAAGGCCGTGGCCGCCGAAACCGGTGGCACGGCCATGTGGGCCGGCTTCAACTGCTTCCTGGCCGCCGGCATGATCCGCGAGGCCGCCGCGCTCACCACGCAGATCTCGGGCGAAGTCATTCCGTCGGACGTGCCTGGCTCGTTGGCCATGGGCGTGCGCCAGCCCGCGGGCGTGGTGCTTGGCATTGCACCGTGGAACGCGCCCATCATCCTGGGCGTGCGCGCCATCTGCGTGCCGCTGGCGTGTGGCAACACCGTCATCTTCAAAGGCAGCGAGAACTGCCCGCGCACCCATCAGCTCATCGTCGAATCGTTCCAGGACGCGGGCTTCCCCGCCGGCGTGGTGAACTACATCACCAACGCCCCGGCCGACGCCGGCGCCGTGGTGGAAGCCATGGTGGCGCACCCCGCGGTGCGGCGCGTCAACTTCACCGGCAGCACCAAGGTCGGCAAGATCATCGCCATGACGTGTGCCAAGTACCTCAAGCCCGTGGTGCTGGAACTGGGCGGCAAGGCCCCCTTGGTCATCCTTGATGACGCCGACATCGACGACGCCGTGAACGGCGCCGCCTTCGGCTGCTTCGCCAACAGCGGCCAGATCTGCATGAGCACCGAACGCCTCATCGTGGACCACAAGATCGCCGACGAGTTCGTGAAGAAGTTCGGCGACAAGGCGAAGAACCTGCCCCTGGGCGACCCGCGCAAGCCCGAGCCCGTGGTGCTCGGCTCCGTCATCGGCATGAACACGGTGAACTTCTGCAACGAGCTCATCGACGACGCGCTCGCCAAAGGCGCCAAGCTGGTGTGCGGCGGCAAGAGCACCGACACGCTGATGCCCGCCACCGTGCTCGACCACGTCACGCCCGAGATGCGCATCTACCGCGAGGAAACCTTTGGCCCGCTCAAGTGCATCGTGCGCGTGAAGGGCGTGGAAGAAGCCATCGCCTGCGCCAACGACAACGAATACGGCCTCAGCGCCGCCGTCTTCGGCAAAGACATCGCCCGCGCCTTCAACGTCGCCCGCAAGATCGACAGCGGCATCTGCCACGTGAACGGCCCCACCGTGCACGACGAAGCCCAGATGCCCTTCGGCGGCGTCAAAGGCTCCGGCATCGGCCGCTTCGGCGGCAAGGCCGGCATCGCCGAATTCACCGAACTGCGCTGGATCACCGTGCAGACGACACCGCGTCACTATCCGTTCTGAGGGGGACGGGGGAGGGGAGGCAAAGGCCCTGGGGGCGGGAGCTTCCAGGGCCTTTGGTTTGTTTGGAGTGCCTGGAAAGGGCCGAAGCGCTACGCTCGACTGAGAGCGGCGAGCCGGTAGCTGTGCAGCCTCGCGCCACACCCGAATGTGAATCAGGCCCCATAGAGCGCAGCCCTCAACACCGCAGTTCAACGGTGATTGAAGAAACGTGCATGTCAAGTCGTGGAGCAAAGGGCGTGCTCCATGGCCCGGTGCGTCGTGCAGATTTTCACCTCCGGCCGGCTCGGTGCAGACCTCGCCCCTTCCTGAACCACGGCAGAATGCGGGGCTCCAGACGAATGTACGTGCTCATGCAGATCACGCGGCTTAGATGGGTGACTTGAATGGACGCTAAGGACAAGAAGGAACTCAGCGAGGCTGATATCAAGGCCAAATTCATTACTCCCGCCATTGTTCAAGCGGGGTGGGATGAGATGACTCAGATCCGCCGTGAAGTCACGCTGACTCCTGGGCCGGTTGTTGTTCGTGGCCCCCTGTCTTCGCGGAACAAGAAGAAAAAGAAGTTCGCCGACTACGTCCTTCAAAAGGAGAAGGGTGTACCCATCGCGGTCATTGAGGCAAAAGACAACAGGCACACTGTCAGCTCAGGCATGCAGCAGGCACTGGGTTACGCTGATCTGCTGAGTGTGCCTTGCGCGTTCAGCTCCAATGGTGACGCCTTTGCAAGCCACAACAAGGCCGCGGCGGCAGGCAAAGACACTGAAACCGAACTGGGCATGGGTTCCTTCCCCAGCCCGGCGGAACTCTGGCAGAGCTACAAGTCCTTCCGTGGGATTGATGACGCCGTGGAGGCTCTGGTCACCGAGCCCTACTACGACGACGGGAGCAACAAAGAGCCGCGCTACTACCAAGCCGAAGCTATCAACCGCGTCATCGAGAAGGTGGCGGAGGGCGAGAAGCGCTTGCTCTTGGTCATGGCCACGGGCACGGGCAAGACCTATACGACCTTCCAGATCATCTACCGCCTCTGGAAGGCCAAGAGAGTCAAACGGGTGCTATTCCTTGTCGACCGAAACATCTTGGCCGATCAGACTCTGGTCAATGACTTCAAGCCCTTCGGTTCGGTCATGACCAAGATTCGCAACCGAAAAATCGACCCGTCTTACGAGGTCTATCTGGGGTTGTACCAAGCACTCACCGGGCCTGATGAAGAAGACAAGATCTTCAAGTCCGTAAAGCGCGACTTCTTTGACCTGATCGTCATCGACGAGTGCCACCGGGGCAGCGCCAACGACGACTCGGCGTGGAAGGAGATTCTCGAATACTTCGACGGCGCTATCCAATTGGGCTTGACCGCGACGCCCAAGGAAACCGAGTACGCCTCCAACATCACGTACTTTGGCGAGCCGATCTACACCTACTCGCTCAAACAGGGCATTCAGGATGGTTTCCTGGCGCCTTACAAAGTCGTGCGCATCGACATTGACAAAGACATCCAAGGCTGGACGCCTCCGCCCGGCATGAAGGACGACCTCGGTAACGAAATTGAACACCGTGAATATAACCAGATCGACATGGACCGCGTCTTGATTCTGAACCAGCGCACCAAGCTCGTCGCCGAGCGGGTAGTGAAGCTGCTCAACGCAACCGATCCGTACCAGAAAACCATCATCTTCTGCGAAGACATCGATCACGCCGAGCGCATGCGAAAGGCCATCGTCAATGCGGCGGGCCCGCTCGCCAAGGAGAACAGTAAATATGTGATGCGTATCACGGGCGACAGCCTCGAAGGCAAGGCCGAGCTCGACAACTTCATAGACTCAGAGAGCAAGTACCCGGTAATTGCCACCACTTCAGAGCTGCTCACCACGGGCGTAGATGCCAAGACCTGCAAAGTCATCGTGTTGGATAAGACCATCAGCTCCATGACCACCTTCAAGCAGATCGTGGGGCGGGGAACGCGCATTGAGGAGTCTCACAACAAGTACTACTTCACCATCATGGACTTCAAGAAGGCCACCGAGCTTTTCAAAGATCCAGAGTTCGATGGTGAGCCTGTGGTGATCTATGAACCGGGGAACGACGACGACCCGGTGCCGCCGAACCCTGCGGGCAATGGCGAAGACGAGGGTGACGGCGAAAGCGAGGGCGAAACCGTCAGGAAGCTTCACGTCAGCGGTGTAGACGTGCGTATCCTCTCCGAGCGGGTGGAGTTTCTTGGCGAAGATGGCCAGATGGTCACCGAGAGCTACCGCGACTACAGCCGGAAGAACATTCGAAAGGAGTTCGCCTCCCTCGACGAGTTCTTGCGGAAGTGGAACAGCGCCAAGAAGAAGGCCGCAATCATCGAAGCTCTTGCCGAGTACGGCATTGAGCTCCCCGACCTGGCCAAAGAGGCCGGCAAAGACTACGGCGACTTTGATCTCATCTGTCACATTGCCTTCGATCAACCCCCACTCACCCGAAGTGAGCGGGCCAACAACGTCAAGAAGCGTAACTATTTCACCAAGTACGGCGACAAAGCCCGTGCTGTGCTCGAAGCCCTGCTCGACAAGTACGCCGACGAAGGCGTGGCCAGCATCGAGAACAACAATGTCTTAAAACTAGACCCGTTCAAGCAACTAGGCACCCCAGTAGAAATCATCAATGGTGTCTTTGGTGGCAAAGCCCAGTACGAAGCCGCCGTGCACGAGCTCGAAACTGAGCTCTTCAAGCAAGCCAGCTAAGCAGCAGTTCCTGAATCTGAAATCTCAATGAGCAACGTCAGCGGAATCATCAAGTCCATCCAAGACATCATGCGCAAAGATGTCGGCATCGACGGCGACGCACAGCGCATCAGCCAGCTCGTGTGGATGTTCTTCCTCAAGATCTACGACGACCGCGAAGCCGAAATCGAGCTGCTGGAAGAAGCCTACAAATCCCCGTTACCCGAGCACTTGCGTTGGCGCAACTGGGCGGCCGATGCCGAAGGCATGACGGGCGAGGAGCTGAGCGACTTCGTCAACCTGCAGCTCTTCCCCACGCTTAAAAGCAAGCTCTCTGTCAGTGGCCCGACTGGCGAGCGTGCCAAGGTTATTCGCAACGTGTTTGAGGATGCCTACAACTACATGAAGTCGGGCACCTTGATGCGGCAGGTTATCAACAAGATCTGCGAAATCGACTTCAACAACACACAAGACCGCCACACCTTTGGCAGCATCTACGAGCAAATCCTCAAAGATCTGCAAAGCGCGGGCAATGCTGGCGAGTTCTACACACCTCGGGCCGTCACCAAGTTCATCGTCGACCGTGTAGACCCGCAGCTGACCGAGAGCGTGCTCGACCCCGCCTGCGGCACCGGCGGCTTTCTCGCCTGCACCATCGACCACAAGCGTAGCAGGTACGTGAAGAATGCCGCCGACGAGGCCATGCTCGTTGCCAGCATCCACGGCGTGGAGAAGAAAGCCCTCCCTCACATGCTGTGCACCACCAACATGATCTTGCACAGCATCGACACCCCCACGCAGATCGAACACGACAATATGCTCAGCCGCCGCTCCTACACCGACTATGGCGAAACCGACCGCGTGAACGTCATCCTCACCAACCCGCCTTTTGGTGGCATGGAAGAAGACGGGGTTGAGAACCAGTTTCCGGCCACGCTGCGTACCCGCGAAACGGCTGACCTCTTCATGGCGCTCGTCATTCGCCTGCTTAAGAACCATGGCCGCGCCGCGGTGGTGCTACCCGACGGGTTCTTGTTTGGCGAAGGCATGAAGACGCGGCTCAAGCAAGCGCTGCTGGAGCAGTGCCACCTGCACACCATCGTGCGCCTACCCAATGGGGTGTTCAACCCTTACACCGGCATCAAAACGAACCTCCTCTTCTTCACCAAGAAGCCCGAGAACCAGTGGCCCGCAACGCAAGAGGTTTGGTTCTACGAACATCCGTACCCTGAGGGTGTCACGAGCTATAGCAAGACCCGCCCCATGCAGGTCGAAGAGTTCACTCAGGAATGCGCGTGGTGGGGCAGTGAACATGATGGCTTTGCCGCACGTGTTGAAACCTCGCAAGCTTGGAAGGTTAGCCTCGCCGACGTCGCCGCGCGCAATTACAACCTCGACTTCAAGAACCCCCACGTTGGCGAGCAGTTGAGCCACGATCCGGACGAGCTGCTGGATCGGTATCAGCGCCAGCAGCAAGACATGCAAGGCATGCGCGACCAGCTCAAGGCCATCCTTTCGGCCGCGTTCACCGGGGCAAAGTGAACATGCCTGCCGAGCAACTCATTACCCAGTATCTCAGTCAGTGGGCGACTGCCATCAAACGCAAGCCCGCGGCTGGGCGAGGTTCATCTCGAAAGGTCGAGCTCTATGGAATCAAGAAACTCCGTGAGCTGATCTTGGAGTTGGCAGTGCGCGGGCTGCTGGTGCCACAAGATCCGAAGGACGAGCATGCCAACAAACTCCTCGAAATGATCGCGGTTGAGAAGACGAAGCTGGTGAAGGACGGGAAGATTAAGAGGGACAAGCCGCCACTCGCGGTTGGTGCAAAGGAGCAACCATTTCAATTGCCTAAAGGATGGGCGTGGTGCCGTTTGGGCACCGTGGCGCAGCCCCAAGCAGGATTCGCCTTCAAGGCTAAATTCTTTAATGAAATAGGCCAAGGGCTTCCGCTTATTCGTATTCGGGACGTTGGGCAGCCTTTTTCCGGGACCTATTGTGACGAAGAATACAGAGAAGAGTTCTTGGTCGAGGAGGGTGACTACCTCGTCAGCATGGACGGCAACTTCCGTGTGGCTCCTTGGAAGGGGAAAAGTGCCCTGTTGAATCAGCGAGTCAGTAGGCTAATTTTTTATTCCACAAACGTTGCCAAACGGTTTGTCGCGGAGTCGCTGCAACGTCGGCTGCTTGCTCTTCAGGGCGTCAAGTCATACACAACCGTAGATCACCTTTCAGGAGGTCAAATTTCTGAATCAGTGATTGCACTTCCTCCTCTCGCCGAACAACACCGAATTGTTACCAAAGTCGACGAGCTGATGGTGCTATGCGACCGGTTGGAGCAGCAGGCCGGCGCCAGCCTAAGCGCCCATCAAATTCTGGTCGAAGCCTTGCTAAACACGTTGACAAGCGCCATCGATCACATGCAGTTCGCCGGCAGCTGGCAACGCATCGCCGAGCACTTCGACACCCTCTTCACCACTGAAGAGAGCATCGACCAACTCAAACAAGCCATCCTGCAACTGGCCGTGATGGGCAAGCTCGTCCTTCAAGACCATAGCGACGAGTCCGCCGGCGAATTGCTCAAGGCGATCGCTACCGAGAAAGCGAAGCTGGTGAAGGAGGGGAAAATAAAAGAGGGCAAGCAGCGACCACCTATTTCAGAGCGGGAGAAGCCGTTCGGTATCCCAGTCGGGTGGGAGCTGGTTCGCTTCGGCGATCTCTTGATCAATCGAGACGCCGAGCGCATCCCTTTGTCTGTCGATGAGAGGGCGCCCCGCGGTGGGGGCTACGACTACTACGGTGCTTCCGGCGTTATCGATTCAATTGACGCCTATCTTTTTGACAAACCATTGTTGCTGATTGGTGAGGATGGAGCGAACCTGATAAATCGCTCTACTCCAATCGCTTTCATGGCTTATGGGAAGTATTGGGTCAACAACCATGCCCACGTACTTGATGGTTTTTCAGTGGATTTGCTTCAGTACGTTTGCATATATATCAACGCAATTTCGCTTGAGCCCTACGTGACTGGGACAGCTCAGCCGAAGATGAATCAGGCGAAGATGAATGGAATCGTTGTCGCGCTTCCGCCACTAGCAGAACAACGGCGAATCATCGCCAAGGTCGACGAGCTAATGGGGCTATGCGACCAGCTCAGATTCCACCTGAATGAGGCGCAAACCACCCAGCTACATCTGGCCGACGTACTCACTGAGAAGGCGCTCGCGGGGGCCTGATGAGCGCGCAACCCGAAACCTGGTGCCAAGCCGACGGGCACACCGACTACGAGCTGTTTGAAGACTTCAACGCTTGGATCGACGAGGGGGAAGGCGGCTTTGTAGCGCCGCTTTTGCAGAAGCTTGGTCAGGTGGGTTTGTCCAATCTCAGCAAGGCGTTTTTTGCTGGCGACCGCGAGGCTTACGAGCAGGCACTGGCGGCCTACCGCGCTGACCGTCGCCGTGAGGTACTAAGCCGAGACCACTTTGTCGAGACCTATGGCGAGGATGACGGACAACATTGGTTTGAGCGCAACGAGCAGCGCTTTGACCAGCTGGTGGAATGCCTCCACGCCCAAGAGGTCGTGCCCTTCGTGGGTGCAGGCATCTCGGTAGGGGGCGGCTTCCCCACATGGGCCAGTCACTTGCGCCAGCAAGGCCGTACGGCGGGCATCGCTGCCGCACAGGTGGAAGCGTGGCTAGCGCAGGGTCAGTACGAAGAGGTCATTACGCACATCGAGCAGCGGTACGGTCCCGAGGTGTTTGCGCAAGAGATCCGCGATGTGTTCGGCAAGCGCGGCAGCATTCAGGATGTCACGCTGCGCATCTCTGAGCTGTTCTCTGACACCTTGATCACGACCAACTACGACCGCTTGCTAGAGCAGGTTTTCGAGACTGGCGACATCTCTCGTGTACAGGTCATCAACGGGGCAACTGCGATGGAGCTGCCGGCCCCCCAAAAGATCACCGTGATCAAGATCCACGGCGACTTCAAAGACCCGGCGCATTGCATTCTTGGTAAGGCACAGTACGACGCGGCCTATGGGGAAGCAGAGCTCGACCTGCACCGACCAATTCCGAAGATTCTTGCGCGCTACTACCGCAACAACAGCTTGCTGTTTCTCGGCTGTAGCTTGCACAACGACCGAACTGTGCAGGTCTTTCGTAAGGCGAAACGGACTGGAGGCGACTACCTGTTTCCTCAGCACTTCGCCCTTGAGCAGGCGCCTGCCCGGCTCGATGCCCTGGTGGAGCGCAATCGCGATCTCTCCCGCTTGGGCATCACGGCCATCTGGTACCCAAAAGGTGACCACGACAAGGTGGAAGCCATTCTCCGGCGCGCCTGTGGTGAGCTGAAGTATATGAGGGCGGAGAGGATGAAGGTCCAACGGCGGGTAGACAGTCTTCGCCCTCAGTGAGTCCAACAGCCTCCGGCGATCAACCGTCCATGCTCATACGCTGGTCGAGCATGTGCAGCCGCCATTCGCAGCGGCAGACGCACAGCACAGCCCCCCGGCAAGCGTGTTGCAGGGTGAGAGCTTGGTGCTGGCGAAGCACCGGTCACCGCTGGCATGCGCGGTGCGTTACGCTGCGAACCCGTAGTGGCGGCTGCCACGGCCACCAAACAATCACCTGACCCACCCCGCCTGGCTTTCAGCCAAAGGAGCACCCGTTTGACAGAGCCCACCCCCCACCTGCCGCACGCGCCGCTGCCCGCCTACTACCGCGACGAGGACGACCACGCCAAATACGTGCGCCGCATCTTCGACGAGACCGCGGTGGATTACGACCGCATCGAGCGCGCGATGGCGTTTGGCTCGGGCGGCTGGTACCGGCGCGAGGCGCTGGCCCGCGCGGGCCTGAAGGCGGGCGACAAGGTGGTGGACGTGGGCATTGGCACCGGCCTGCTGGCCCGCCAGGCCAGCACCTTGATCGGCCCGCAGGGCCGGCTGATCGGTGTGGACCCGAGCCCGGGCATGCTGGCGCAGGTGGACATTCCCGGTGTGGAGCTGCGCGCCGGCCGGGCCGAGGCGCTGCCCTGCGCCGAGGGCGAGGCCGACTTTCTGAGCTTTGGCTACGCGTTCCGCCACGTGCTGGACGTGGAGGCCGCGCTGGCCGAATTCCACCGCGTGCTGCGGCCCGGTGGCCGGCTGCTGATTCTGGAGATCAGCAAGCCCGAGGGCCGGGTGTCGAACGCGCTGTTGAAGTTCTACATGCGGCGCGTGGTGCCCACGCTGGCGCGTGTGGTGGCGCGCGAGCGCGGCAGCGCCGAGCTGTGGCGCTACTACTGGGACACCATCGAGGCCTGCATTCCGCCCGCGCTCATCCTGCAGGCGATGGAGCGCGCCGGCTTCCAGCAGGTGAAGCGCCACACCGAGCTGGGCATCTTCTCGGAGTACACGGCCATCCGGCCTTGAACTTGCCCTGAAGCCCGGCGCGGCCGGGCCTCACTCGGCCTTCATGATCGTCTCGCCGCGCAGGGGGCCCATGTCGCGGATGTTGACGCGGTGGCGCTTCCAGCCGGCGTAGGTGCGGCGCCAGTTGGCGAGCGAGATCACGTAGTACAGCAGCTTGAACATGCGCAGCGACATGCGGTACGCCGGGCCGTGGTGGATGTCGGCCGCCAGCAGCGACATGAGGCCCTGCTTCACCTTGAACACGTTCTTGGGGTGCATGAACATGTCGCGGATGGTGGGGTTGGTGACGCGGTAGATGAACCACGAATAGTCGCGCGGGCCCACGCGGAAGCGCTCTTCCAGCGCGGCGCGGGCGGCGGGCAGTTTCACCGGTTCGTCCAGTGCGGTGGCCACGAACTTCGCGCCGTCGAAGGCGCTCTGCATGGCCAGGAACACGCCCGACGAGAACATCGGGTCGATGAAGGTGAAGGCGTCGCCCACCATCAGGTAGCGCTCGCCCGTGGCGTGCGTGCTGTTGTAAGAGAAGTTGCCGGTGGCGTGCACCTTGTCGTCCACCAGCGTGGCGTCCTTCAGGCGGTCGTGCAGCTCGGGGCACAGGGCAATGGTGTCGAAGAAGTAGTCCTTCAGCGGTTTGTCGCCGCGCGCCTTCAGGTAGTAGGCCCAGCACACCGCGCCCACGCTGGTGGTGCCGTCGGCCAGCGGGATGAACCAGAACCAGCCGTGCTCGAACCAGCAGATGCTGATGTTGCCTTCGCGCTTGCCCTCCAGCCGGCGCGCGCCGCGGAAGTGGCCGAACAGGGCCGTGCTGTTGTGGTCCTTGTTCTTCTGCTTGCACTTGAACTTGTTGGCCAGCAGCGTGTCGCGGCCTGAGGCGTCCACCACGAAGCGCGCGCGCCACTGGCGCGATTCGCCGGTGTCGAGCGTGGCCTTCACCCGCGCGCCCTCGTCGTCGAATGCCACGTCGGTGACCTTGGCGCCTTCGAGTGCCTGCGCACCGGTGCGCGCGGCGTGGCGGAACAGCAGTTCGTCCAGCTCGGATCGGCGCACCTGCCAGGCCGACGCCTTCGACGGGTCCCAGCCCTCGGCGAAGTCCACATAGCTGCAGTAGTCCAGGTCGGGCGGCACAAATTCAATGCCGTACTTGGGCATGCCGATCTTCTCGACCTGGTCGCGCACGCCGAGCTGGTCGAACAGGGCCACGTTGCCCGGCAGCAGCGATTCGCCGATATGAAAGCGCGGGTGGTGTTCTTTCTCCAGCAGCACCACCCGGCGGCCTTCGCGCGCGAGCAGGGTGGCGATGGTGGAGCCGGCGGGGCCACCACCCACCACCAGCACGTCGCAATGTTCTTCAGGCTGCATGTGTTCGTCTCCCGGTTGCCGTGCCCGCAGGGCAAGGGCTGAAAAATAGCACGTCAGGCGCCGACGACCGACCACGCCAGCAGCAACTGCGCCGCGAAGTAGGTGGCCCACCCCCACACGTGGTTGGCGTGCGATCGCTGCACGAACCGGTCGCGCGCCACGGCCACGTCGGACACCGCGAACAGCAGCGCACCCAGCAGCACGATCCACCGCTCCGTGGCCACGGTGTGCCCGGTGGCGGTAACGCACATCGCCAGGATGACCACCACGTAGGCCAGCACGGGCGGTTTCAGCTGGCCCGGCACGCGCGGCAACAGCCAGCGCAGGAACACCGCGCCCACCGCCGAGGCCACCACCATCGCAACGCCCATGGCCTGCCAGGCCAGCGCGCCACTGGCAAAGGCGGCCGCGAACAAACCGTGCGACAGCAGGAACGCACCCAGCCCGGCCATGAAGGCCGGCGTGCGCCGCGAGAGCAGCAACGCGTCGCCCACCCAGCCCAGCAGCAGGGCGCCCAGCACCAGCTGGCCGTAACCCGATTGCGTGGCGCCCAGGGCAATGGCCACGCCCACGAAGCAACTGCTGGCGCCGAGCTTGAACACGCCGCGGGCCAGCGGCCACGCCCGGCGGTCGGCCACGATCTGGCCGAGCACGCAGGCGATGCAGGCCAGGGTGAGGGTGATGGGCAGGGTCATGGGTGCCCCGATTTCGCCATCAGCGCCACCACCCAGTCAATGAACACGCGCAGCTTGGCGCTCTGGTAGCGGTTCGGTGGGAAGGCAATGTGCAGCGGCATGGGCTCGATGCGCCAGCCGTCGAACACACGCACCAGCTCGCCGCGCGCCAGGGGTTCCGCGGCCATGTAGTCGGGCAGCCAGAGCAGGCCCATGCCGGCCACGCCGGCCGCGAGGTAGGCGTTGCCGTCGTCCACCGAGAGCGCGTGCCGGCCCTGCACCACCACGCGTTCGCCAGCGCGCTGCAGCACCAGCGGCACCGCCTTGCCGGTGCGCGTGCTGCGGTAGGCCACGATGCGGTGGTGGGTTTTCTCCAGGGCCTTCGGGTGCGAGGGTGTGCCGGCGTGCCGCAGGTAGGCGGGCGCCGCGTAGGCGCCGATCTGCAGATCGCCCACGCGGCGCGCCATCAGCGACTGGTCGACGATCTCGCCGCCGCGCAGCACGCAGTCCACGTGGTCGCCAATCAGGTCCACCATGCGGTCGCTCACGCCGAGTTCGAGCTCGATGTCCGGGTAGCGCGCGTGGAAGTCGGGCAGCGCGGGCACCAGGATCAGCCGCGCCAGCGGGCTGGGCACGTCCACACGCAGGCGCCCGCGCGGCGAGGCCTTGGCGCTGGACAGGCTGGTTTCGGCGTCGTCCATGTCGGCCAGCAGGCGCACCACGCGCTCGTAGTAGGCCGCGCCTTCGGCCGTGACCTGCACCTTGCGCGTGGTGCGGTGGAGCAGTTGCACGCGCAGGCGCGCTTCGAGCTGTTGCACCAGCTGGGTCACGCTGGTGCGGCTCAGGTGCAGCGTGTCGGCGGCCTTGGTGAAGCTGCCGGCTTCCACCACGCGCGCAAAGGCCTGCATCGCATCGAATCGGTCCATCGTGTGCCCCGGGGATTGTTTGGTGATCGCAAACAGTGATTGTCGATCTGTCGGGTTTATCGGGGCGGCGTGCGTCCCTAGATTCCCTGCTCCTTCAACCCTTTGTGGAGCCCACAACATGACCGCCAACGTCCGCGACGTCGTCACCCCGCCCAACCGCCACGCCCTGTACGAGCTGCACCGCTATTCCCCGGCCATTCGCGCCAACGGCCTGCTGTTCGTGTCTGGCCAGGTCGGCAGCCGGCCCGATGGCTCGCCCGAGCCGAACCTCGATGACCAGGTGCGCCTGGCCTTTCAGAACCTCAACGCCATCCTTGCGGCCGCCGGTTGCAGCTTCGCCGACGTCATCGACGTGACCGTGTTCATGGTGAACCCGGACGCGAACTTCGAACGCGCCTGGGCCGTGGCCGCGGAGTACTGGGGTGAGGCGCCCTACCCGACGGCCACCGCCATCGGCGTCACCTGGCTGTCCGGCTTCCAGTTCGAGATCAAGGTGATCGCGAAACTGCCGTGACCCAGGGGCCGTTTCAACCGTCGATGCGGATGAGCGCGATGCCGCTCACCGGGTCGCACTCGCGCCGCAGATGGTCGGGCGAGTCGATCAGCATCACCTCGAGCGTGGGCCGCACGCGCGCTTCGAGCAGGTGGCCGCCGATCGCGCGGCCATCCCGGCGCCCCAGCACCACGTGGGCGTGCACCTTGGGCTTGTCGCCGTCGAGGGCGATATCGCCCACCAGCGAGAGCACCTCGACCTGTTCGTTCACGGGGATGCGTTCGTACGTTCGGGTTTCCCAGTCGAAATAGCCGAGCGTGGCGGACTCGAAGGCGCCGATCGCGGTCACGCGGCTTGCGGTGAGGCTGTGCTCGACCGCGAAGTTATGCAGCGTGGCCATGACTTCGTCGCCACGGTCCAGGATGAGCGCGATGGTGCGCTCGGGTGCGTCGTTCAATACCTTGGCTTTCATGGTGGCTCCCGGTGAGGTGTGGCATGGCGTGGGCCAAAGGGCCATGGTGCGCCCATGCGCGGGGCCGCGCTGTAGGAGAAGGCCGCGCCTGCGGCGGCTTGGGGCCGCTTACGCCGGCGCACCCTGGCGCTCGCGCGCGTAGCGGCTGGGCGGCTGCCCCACGTGGCGGCTGAACGCGGTGCTGAAGGTGCTGGCCGAGCGGTAGCCCACGCGGTCGGCCACCTCACCGATGGCGACATCGCCACGCCCAAGCAGCTCTTTGGCCAACGCCATGCGCCAGGCCTGCAGGTATTCCATCGGCGGCAGGCCCACGGCGCGCGAGAAGCGCTCGAAGAAGGTGGAGCGCGAGAGCGCGGCCTCGCGCGCCAGGGCGTCCACCGTCCATGCGCGCTCCGGGGCGCGGTGCATCCAGCGCAGGCCCACGGCCACGCGCTCGTCGGCCAGACCACGCAGCAAACCGGGCGGGGCGCCATCGCCGGTGGTGGAGCGCAGCGCTTCGACGAGCAGCACCTCCACCAGCCGGCCCAGCACCAGTTCGCGGCCCGGGCGTTGCGCGAGCGATTCGTCGCGCACCAGTTGCACCAGCACCGGCAGCCGCTCCACCCCGCGCACGTGCAGCAGCGTGGGCAGCAGCGATGCCAGCAGCGCGGCGTCGGGCGAGTCGAAGGCGAAGTAGCCACCGAGCATGCGCACGTCGGGCGGGCCCTTGCGCCGGCCGTGGCGCAGCTCCGCCTGCCGCGACGCCGCGGCCAGCGGATCCATGTGCACCGGCACCGCGGGCTCCAGGCCCGAGAGCGTGAACCCGGGCGTGGTCGGCATGAGCACGAAATCACCCGCTTCCAACGCGGCGGGCTCCTGTCCGTCCACCGCCAGCACGCAATGGCCTTCGAGCATGGTGCAGAAGCTGGGCTGCCCGAAGGCCGCGTAGCGCACGGCCCAGGCACCCGCCCCGCTGATCACCTTGGAGAACACCGCGCGCGGGCGCAGCAGGGTGATGACTTCGGCCAGTGGATCCACCATGTTCGGACGAATTCAAATGTGTTTCGGACGATGGATTGTAGATAGTCCGGCCGAGGCTGGATATCGTTGCGGCATCCCTTCAACGCAACACCAAGGAGTTCCCTCATGAAAACCATCCTCATCACCGGCTGCTCGTCGGGCTACGGCCTGGAAACCGCGCGCCATTTCCACGCCAAGGGCTGGAACGTCATTGCCACCATGCGCACGCCGCGCGCCGGCATCCTGCCGCCCTCGCCGCGCCTGCGCGTGCTGCCGCTGGACGTGACGCAGCCCGACAGCATCGCCCGCACGCTCGACGTGGCGGGGCCCATCGACGTGCTGGTGAACAACGCCGGGCTCGGCCTGTTCGGCGCGTTCGAGGCCACGCCGATGGCGACCGTGCGCGAAATCTTCGAGACCAACACCTTCGGCACCCTGGCCATGACGCAGGCGGTGCTGCCGCAGTTCCGTTCGCGCCGCGCGGGCCTGGTGATCAACATCACCTCCAGTGCCACGCTGGCGCCGATGCCGTTGGTGGCGGCCTACACCGCCAGCAAGACGGCGGTCGAGGGCTTCACCGCGTCGCTGGCGTTCGAGCTGGCGGCCTTCGATGTGCGCGTGAAGCTGATCGAGCCGGGCTACGCCCCCAGCACGCGCTTCACGGCCAACGGCACCGAGCGCATGCAGGGCCTGATCCCCGAGGCCTACGCGCCGCTGGCGCGCGACATCTTTGCCACGCTGGGCCAACCCGCGGCCGTGACGAGCGAGCTGGACGTGGCCGAAGCGGTGTGGCTGGCCGCGAACGACGCGTCGCCGCGGCTGCGCTACGCCGCGGGCGCGGACGCCGTGGCACTGGCGGGGCAGCGCGAGGGGCGCGACAGCGCTTTGGTGCTGTGAGGCCGGCCGTCGGTTTCGCCGCTGTGGCGGCGTTGTTGTTCACGGCGCTGGCCGTGGGCGGGTGCGCATCGACCGACCCGGCCGCCGCGCGCGATCTGGCGCCGCGCGCGCTGACGGCGGTGCAAGCGGTGTCGTTCACTGGCGCCAAGCCGCTGAAGCCCACCGTGGCGGTGGTGCTTGGGGGTGGTGGGTTGCGCGGCTTCGCGCACGTGGGCGTGCTGCGGGCGCTGGAAGAGGCCGGCCTGCGGCCGGACCTGGTGGTCGGCACCTCGGCGGGTGCCGTGGTCGGGGCGGCCTACGCCAGCGGCATGCGCGTCGAGCAGATCCGTGAGACCGCGCTGGCGATGGACGTGATGCCCTTGCTGGACTTCACCTGGCGATCGGGCGGGTTCATCCGCGGCGACCGCCTCGCCCAGTGGGTCGACACCCTCACCGGGGGCGTGCCGATGGAGGCGTTCCCGATCCGGTTTGCCGCGGTGGCCACGGACATGCAGCACGGGCGGCCGGTGCTGCTCGACCACGGGGCGGCGGGGCGCGCGGTGCAGGCATCGTCCGCCGTGCCGGGCGTGAACGTGCCGGTGTCGCACGCCGGTGGGCACCTCGTCGACGGCGGCGTGACCAGCCTGGTGCCGGTGCGATTCGCACGAGCGCTGGGCGCCGACGTCGTCATCGCCGTCGACATCTATTGCCAGGGGCCGGGCGGTAGCGGGCTGAGCGTGCCGGCGGTGATGAGCCGCGTGTTGCGCACGCAGAGCTGCCTGGTGGCCGCGCCGGAGATGGCCGAGGCCGACGTGCTGATCGCGCCGACCGTCACCATGCCCGGCATGTTCGACCGTGCGGCCCAGGCGCGGGTCATCGAAGCGGGGCACGAAGCCGCGCGCGTGGCGTTGGGTGAGTGGCAGCGCCGCCCCGCGGGGGGATGACGGGCGCCGTTCAGGCCGGCAGCCGCGCGTACACGCAGGTGTTGCGCAGGCTGCCGTCGGGCGCGCGCTGGTGCTGGCGCAGGACGGCCTCCAGCGCGAAGCCGCAGCGCTCGGCCACGCGGCGCGAGGCGGCGTTGGCTTCGTCGGTCATCAGCTCCACGCGCTGCGCCTTCAGGCCCGAGAAGGCCCAACCCACCAGCGCATTCACGCCCTCGCTCGCGTACCCCTTGCCGGCTTCGCTGCTGCGCAGCCAGTAGCCCACCTCGGTGCGGGGCACGTTCCAGTCGGTGCGGTGCAGGCCCATCGAACCCACCACGCGGCCCGTGGCTTTGTCCAGCGCCAGCCAGACCAGATCCACGCGCGAGGCGAAGAAGGCTTCGCAGCGGCGCGCGCGCAACTCGGCGCTGGCCTGCGTGGGTTCCTCCGCCACCCACGGCAGGTGCCCGAGGAACTGGCGCAATGCAGGCACCGACTCGGCGATGGCGTCGTGCAGCAGCGGCCCGTCGCCGGCGCGCATCGTGCGCAGGTGCAGGCGCGGGGTGGTGAACTCGCGGGGGATGTCGAGCAGCAGGGGGTCGGGCATGGGGGTCGATCATGACACCGGCTGCGGACACAATGCGCACGAACAAGGCAGAGGGAGGTCCACCATGCCGCAGTCCGGCACGCTCAAGGTCTGGAACGAAGACCGGGGTTTCGGCTTCGTCAAGCCGGCCGACGGGTCGGCCGATGTGTTCGTGCATGTGAGCGCCTTGCCGCGCGAAGGGCCTCGCCCGCTGGTGGGCGAGGCTTTGCTGTTCGAGGTGGAACCCGGCCGCGATGGCAAGCTGCGCGCGGTGCGCGTGCGCCGACCGGGGCAGACGCTGCGCGAGGCCGCGCCCACCGCGCTACGCCCGGCACGGCGCCCCGCGCGCCGGCCTCCCGAGCGGTCGCCGTTGAAAGGGCTGATGACGCTGGTGCTGGCGGGGATCGTCGCGGTGTTCGGTTACACGCAATACAACGCATGGCAGCGCGCACGGGCGGTGCAGGCGCCGCCGCTTTCGTCGCCAACCCAGGCCCTGGCGCCACAGGCCCCAGCCAGTGCGGCTTCACCTTTCAATTGCGACGGCCGCACCCACTGCAGCCAGATGACCTCGTGCCAGGAGGCGAAATACTTTCTGGCCCATTGCCCGGGCGTGAAAATGGACGGCAACAACGACGGTGTTCCCTGCGAGCAGCAGTGGTGCCACTGAACACGCATCTTTCACCAAGGACCGCCATGACACGTCTGTTCCTGCTTGCGTTGGTGCTCACCGCCACCGCGGCCCGCGCCGAAGAAATCGGCTCCGTCGACACCGTGTTCAAGTTCATCGGGCCCGATCACAAGATCGTGGTCGAGGCCCACGACGACCCGGGCGTTCAGGGCGTCACCTGCTACGTCTCGCGCGCCAGAACCGGTGGCGTCAAAGGCGCCCTGGGCCTGGCCGAGGACAAGGCCGAGGCGTCCATCGCCTGCCGGCAGGTGGGGCCGATATCCATTCCCAAACCCATCAAGGCGCAGGAGGAGATCTTCAGCGAGCGCATCAGCCTCGTCTTCAAGCGCCTGCGCATCGTGCGCATGGTCGATCCGAAGCGGCACACGCTGGTCTACCTCACGTATTCCGACCGCCTGATCGAGGGTTCACCGCAGAACTCGGTGGCCTCGGTGCCGGTGGACCGCGCCACGCCGATTCCGCTGCGCTGAGGCGGATCGCAGCGTTCAGCGCGGCTGGAACGCGATCAGTCCCATGCCCAGCAGCGTCACCGCCACGCCGGCTGCGTCCCAGCCCGTGGGGCGCACGCCGTCCACCGCCCAGAGCCAGGCCAGCGACGCGGCGACGTAGACACCGCCGTAGGCCGCGTACACCCGGCCCGAGGCGGCGTCGTGCAGCGTGAGCAGCCAGGCAAAGGCCGCCAGCGCCAGCGCGGCCGGCACCAGCAGCCAGACCGTGTGGTGAAGCCGCAGCCAGGCGTAGACCAGGTAACAGCCGACGATTTCGGCCAGGGCGGTGAGCAGGTAGAGCAGGAAGGTGCGCATGGGAAGCCCGGATCGGAATGGGCGCAGTATGGGCCTGGGGGCGCGCGGAATCGGCCCCGGTGCGAAAATCCCGCCCCATGAACGCGAGCAACACCACCGAACTCATGCACACCCTGGGGCAGCAGGCCCTGGCGGCCTCGCGCCTGATGGCGAAGGCCAGTGCGGCGCACAAGGGCACGGCGCTGCGCCGCCTGGCCGCGCTGCTGCGCGAGAGCGTGCAGCCACTGTCGGTGGAGAACGCGAAAGACCTCGAACGTGCCCGCGCCAACGGCCTGGCCGAGCCGATGGTCGACCGGCTCAAGCTCACGCCCAAGGTCATCGAAACCTGTGCCCAGGGCTGTGAGCAACTGGCCGCCATGGCCGACATCATTGGCGAGATCTCGGGCATGAAGCAGATGCCCAGCGGCATCCGCGTGGGGCAGATGCGCGTGCCCATCGGCGTGTTCGGCATGATCTACGAGAGCCGCCCGAACGTGACCATCGAGGCCGCGTCGCTCGCGATCAAGAGCGGCAACGCCGCCATCCTGCGAGGCGGCTCCGAGGCCATCGATTCCAACCGCGCCCTGGCCGCGCTGGTGCAGCGCGCGCTGGTGGACGCCGGCCTGCCGGCCGATGCGGTGCAACTGGTGCCCACCACCGACCGCGCCGCCGTGGGCCAGCTCATCGCCATGCCGCAGTACGTGGACGTGATCATTCCGCGCGGCGGCAAGGGCCTGATCGAGCGCATCAGCGCCGAGGCCAAGGTGCCCGTCATCAAACACCTGGACGGCAACTGCCACACCTACGTGGACGACCCCTGCGACATCGCGCTCGCGGTGAAGGTGACCGACAACGCCAAGACGCAGAAGCTCAGCCCCTGCAACGCCACCGAAAGCCTGCTGGTGGCGCGCGGCGTGGCACAGGAATTCCTGCCCAAGATCGGCGCCGTGTTCGCGGCCAAGGGCATCGAGATGCGCGTGTGCGCGGAGAGCCGCGCGGTGCTGGCCGGTGTGACGGGTGCGAAGCTGGTGGACGCCACCGAGCAAGACTGGTCCGAGGAGTACCTCGCGGCCATCATCAGCATCAAGGTGGTGGACGGCGTGGACGAGGCCATCGCGCACATCAACCGCTATAGCAGCCACCACACCGACGCCATCCTCACCACCAACCATGTGCACGCGCAGCGCTTCCTGCGCGAGGTCGATTCGGCGAGCGTGATGGTCAACACCAGCACGCGCTTCGCCGACGGCTTCGAGTTCGGCCTGGGCGCCGAAATCGGCATCAGCACCGACAAGTTCCACGCCCGCGGCCCGGTGGGCGTGGAAGGCCTGACCTCGCTCAAGTACGTGGTGCTGGGCGAAGGCGAAGTGCGCGGCTGACGCGATGGCGATCCGCGTGGTGCGGCTCGGCAGCCCGCGGGCAAAGAACGAGGGCCTGCGCATCGGCACGGTGCGGCGCCCACCGCGGGGTGTTCCGAAAAGCGAGTTCGCCACGCAGGACTGGTACGACGTCTGGTACCCCAACCTGGCGCCCGGCGTGGAAACCATGAAGCTCGGCCAGCAGGCGCAGACGCCCGCGGAGTGGGCGGCGTTCACGCGCCGCTACCGCGCCGAGATGGCCGAGCCCGGCAACGCCCACAGCATCGCCCTGCTGGCGGCGCTGTCGCACCAGGGCGATTTTTCCGTGGGTTGCTATTGCGAGCACGAGGCGCGTTGCCACCGCTCGGTGCTGCGCGAACTGCTGGTGGCCGCCGGGGCCGAGGTGGTCAAGCCCTAGCGGGCCACCTATGATGGGCCGCTCCGCAGCGCCGCCCATCGCCATGCCCGATTTCCTGCTCCTCTCCCGCGGTCAGTGGGACACCGACAAGTCCCCCGAACAGATCCAGGCCGCCATCGACGCGTTCTACCCCTGGTACGACCAGCAAAGCGCGGACGGCGTGTTCAAGAACGGCAGCCGACTCGGTGCCGGCACACGGCTGGTGACGCGTGAGCGCGTTGTCGACGGGCCGTTCGCCGAAGCCAAGGAAATCATCGGCGGCTACTGGTTCATCGTGGCGGCCGATCTCGACGCCGCGGCCCGCATCGCGGCGCAGAACCCCTGCCTGGCCTGCGGGCTGAGCTACGAGATCCGGCCGCTGGAGGGCGAGCGCGCGAGCGCGTACCGCGACAGCAGCGAAACCCCGGTGGCCACCCGTTGAGCAGCCGGGCCCCGGGTTGTCCGGGGTGGCGTCGAATTCCTGTGGGGTCACCCGTCGAGTGGTTGCCACCACCCCGAACCGAAAGGACCCGCCATGAGCAACACCCTGCAACGCCTGAATTTCTCCATCCACATCGCCGCATCCATCACGCTGGCCTGACTGGAACCCTGCGCCGCCCATGCCCACCTTGCTGCAACTCCTCGCCATCGCCGCCCTCGTGGGCGGCGGCCTCGTCACCGGCCTGCTGTTCGCTTTCTCGCTCGTGGTCATGCGCGCGCTGCTCGAACTGCCGCCGGAAGAGGGCATGTCCACCATGCAGCGCATCAACCTGCTGATCGTCCGCCCCCTGTTCCTGCTGCCCTTTCTGGGCACGGCGCTGCTGTGCGTGGTGCTGGCCGCCGGGGCGCTGTGGCAGGGCGGCGCGGGCGCGTTGGCGCTGGCCGCTGGCGCGCTGGCCTACCTGCTCGGCCCGCTCGGCGTCACTGTGGCCTTCAACGTGCCGTTGAACAACCGCCTCGCGCGTGTCGACCTGCGCGAGGCGCAGTTGCTGTGGCCGCGCTACGTGAACGACTGGCTGCGCTGGAACCACGTGCGAACCGCACTCGGCGCGGTGTCGATCGCCCTGCTGGCCTGGGGGCTGGCGGTGTCGCCGGCCTGAACACGTTTCCCGACAGGAGATAGCGCGATGGACGTTGCCGCAATGCAGCAAGTGCTGGAACCGCGGTTCCCCGGCCTCATGGGCGTGCGCCTGACCGAGCTCACGCCCGAGCGCGTGGTGGCCGAGATGGTGGTGCGCCCCGACCTGTGCACGGCCGGCGGCATCCTGCACGGCGGGGCCTACATGGCATTTGCCGACACGCTGGGTGCGGTGGGCACCGTGATCAACCTGCCGCGTGGCCGCCACACCACCACCACCGATTCCAGCACCAAGTTCATCGCAGGGGCCAAGGTGGGCAGCACCGTGCGCGGCGAAAGCGTGGCCCTGCACCGCGGCCGCACCACGCAGGTGTGGCAGACCAGCGTGTACAACGAGCAGAACAAGCTCTGTGCCGTGGTCACGCAGACACAGCTCGTGCTGGACCCCAAGGCCTGAGCAGGGCAACACATTCATCCACCGGAGACTCCCATGACCTTTTCCATCGCCAACATCGTCGTGCTGCTCATCGCGCTGCTGCACGTGTACATCCTCGTGCTCGAGATGTTCCTGTGGACCACGCCCAAGGGGCGCAAGGCCTTCAACCTCACGCCCGAATTCGCCGAGCAGACCAAGGTGCTCGCGGCCAACCAGGGGCTCTACAACGGCTTCCTTGCGGCGGGCCTGTTCTGGGGGCTCTGGCTCGGCCCGGTGGGCTTCAGCATCAAGGTGTTCTTCCTGCTCTGCGTGCTGGTGGCCGGCCTCTACGGCGCGGCCACGGCGAGCAAGCGCATCCTCTTCATCCAGGCCATTCCGGCCGCCGTCGGCCTGGTGCTGGTCTACCTCGGCGTCTGAGCATGCCGCGCACGCTCATTTCATCCGACTCCACCTTCGAGGCGGAGATCGGCTATTCGCGCGCGGTGGTGCAGGGCGACTGGGTGTTCGTCTCGGGCACCACCGGCTTCGACTACACCACGATGACGATCGCGCCCGACATCGAAGCGCAGACCGAGCAGTGCCTGCGCAACATCGAGAGCGCGTTGCAGCAGGCCGGCGCCAGCCTGCGCGACGTGGTGCGCGTGAACTACGTGCTGCCCGATGGCGCCGAATTCCCCAAGACCTGGCCCGTGCTGCGCCGCTTCTTCGGCGACATCCGCCCCGCGGCCATGATGATCTCGGCCGGCCTGGCCGATCCGCGCATGCGCATCGAAATCGAGGTGACGGCGCTCAAGGGTGGGGGCTGAGGGCGCGCCAGGCGGGGCTTGGAATACCCCCCACCGGCCCCATTTACACTGGCCCTCCCGCCCGGTTCCCCGCCCCACCATGGTCCCCCACCTCGTCACCGCCCTCACCGGCCCGATCAACGAGCTCGAGCAACGCATCCTCGAATCCACCCCGGTGATCGAGCGCTGGTTCCGGCTGGAGTGGATGGAGCACACACCGCCGTTCTACACGTCGGTGGACGTGCGCAACGCGGGCTTCAAGCTCGCGCCGGTGGACACCAACCTCTACCCGGGCGGCTGGAACCACCTCACGCCCGAGATGATTCCGCTGGCCGTGCAGGCCGCGATGGCGGCGATCGAGAAGATCTGTCCCGAGGCCAAGAACCTGCTGCTGGTGCCCGAGAACGTGCAGGACACGTTCTACCTGAGCAACCTGGCCACGCTGCAGAAGATCTTCTACATGGCCGGGCTCAACGTGCGCCTGGGCTCGCTGTCCAACGACATCACCGCGCCCACGCGCATTGATCTGCCCGACGGCAACCACGTGACGCTGGAGCCGATCCAGCGCGGCAAGCGCCGCCTGGGGCTGAAGAACTTCGACCCCTGCACCATCCTGCTCAACAACGACCTCTCGGCCGGCGTGCCCGGCATCCTCGAAGAGCTGCACGAGCAGTACCTGCTGCCGCCGCTGCACGCGGGCTGGCCCACGCGGCGCAAGAGCACGCACTTCAAGGCCTACGAGGAAGTGTCCAAGCGCTTCGGCAAGCTGCTGGGCATGGACCCGTGGCTCATCAACCCGATGTTCAACCAGTGCGGCCACGTCGACTTCAACGCCGACGCCGGGCTGGAGTGCCTGCGCAGCAACACCGACGCGCTGCTCACCAAGGTGCGGCGCAAGTACAAGGAATACGGCATCAACGAGAAGCCGTTCGTGGTGGTGAAGGCCGACAACGGCACCGGCGGCATGGGCATCATGACCGTGCGCGACGTGAAGGACATCGACAACCTCACGCCCAAGGCGAAGGCGCGCATGGCCACCGTGCAGGCCGGCCAGGCCGTGAGCGAGGTCATCATCCAGGAAGGCGTGCTCACGCACGAGCGCATCAACAGCGCGGTGGCCGAGCCCGTGGTCTACATGATGGACCGCTACGTGGTCGGCGGCTTCTACCGCATCCACGCCGACCGCGGCGAGGATGAAAACCTCAACGCCCCGGGTTCGAGCTTCGTGCCGCTGGCGTTCGAGCAGAGCGCCCAACTGCCGCAGCCCGGCGTGAAGCCCGGCGCCAGCGTGCCCAACCGCTTCTACATGTACGGCGTGATCGGCCGCCTGGCCATGCTCGCGGCCAGCTACGAGCTGGAAGCCACCGACCCCGAGGCCGAGAACCTCGACTGAGCGCCGCACCGCGGTTGCTGCGGCGCAACAAAATCCACACCACCGGTGGTTTTGGGGGTGGCGGCCCATGGCGCGGCGCTCTGTGCAGGCGCAGAATCGGCGGCCTCTGAGCACACGCCCCACGGTTTTGCGGTGGGGTTTTTCGCTTGAATTCCCGCGCTCCGTCTTCGCTGGCCGCCCTCACGCTGGGCGCCATCGGTGTGGTTTACGGCGACATCGGCACCAGCGTGCTGTACGCCGTGAAAGAGATCTTCGGATCCGGCCACGTTCCCTTCACGCACGACAACGTCTACGGCGTCCTGTCCATCATCTTCTGGACGCTCACGACCATCGTCTCGCTCAAGTACGTGGTGCTGGTGCTGCGCGCCGACAACGCGGGCGAGGGCGGGCTGATCGCCATGCTCGCGCTGGCGGCCAACGCGGTGAAGGACAAGCCCGCGCTGCGCCGCGCGCTGCTCGTCATCGGCATCTTCGGCACCTCGCTGTTCTATGGCGATGGCGTCATCACCCCGGCCATTTCGGTGCTGTCCGCGGTCGAGGGCCTCACGGTGATCTCGCCCGCGCTGCACCGCTACGTGATCCCGCTCACGTTGCTGGTGCTGTTCGTGCTGTTCGCGGTGCAGAAGCGTGGCACGGGGGGCATCGGGCGCTACTTCGGGCCGATCACGCTGGTGTGGTTCCTCGTGCTCGCGGTGCTCGGTGTCTCGCACATCGCCCACCACCCCGAAATCCTCGGCGCGCTCAGCCCGCACCACGCGCTGCGCTTCCTGTGGCTGCAACCGGGCACCACGTTCATCATCCTGGGCGCGGTGGTGCTGGCCGTCACCGGTGCCGAGGCGCTCTACGCCGACCTCGGCCACTTCGGCAAGAAGCCGATCCGCGTGGCCTGGTTCTCGGTGGTGATGCCCTCGCTCACGCTCAACTACTTCGGCCAGGGCGCACTGCTGCTGGCCGACCCGAGCGCGGTGAGCAACCCCTTCTTCCGCATGGCGCCCACCTGGGCGTTGTTGCCGCTGGTGGTGCTGGCCACCATGGCCACGGTGATCGCCTCGCAGGCGCTCATCTCCGGTGCCTTCAGTGTCACCAAGCAGGCCATTCAGCTCGGCTACCTGCCGCGCCTGAACCTGCGCCACACCAGCGTGCGCGACACCGGGCAGATCTACATCCCGTTCGTGAACTGGGCCTTGTTCACCGCCATCGTGCTGGCGGTGGTGATGTTCAAGTCGTCGAGCAACCTGGCCGCGGCCTACGGCATCGCCGTCACGCTGGACATGCTCATCACCACGGTGCTCACGTTCTTCGTCATCCGCTACGGCTGGAAGTACCCGCTGTGGTTGTGCGTCGCGGCCACCGGCGTGTTCTTCCTCATCGACCTGGCATTCTTCAGTTCCAACCTGCTCAAGCTGTTCCAGGGCGGCTGGTTCCCGCTGGTGATCGGCGGCGCGGTGTTCACGCTCATGATGACCTGGAAGCAGGGGCGGCGATTGATGTCGAAGGCCCAGCAGGCCGAGGCCCTGGAGCTCGGCGGTTTCCTGGACGCCGTGTTCGTGGAGCCGCCGGTGCGCGTGCCTGGCGTGGCGGTGTTCCTCACCGCCGAACCCGGCATCGTGCCGAACGCGCTGCTGCACAACCTCAAGCACAACAAGGTGCTGCACGAGCAGAACCTGTTCGTCACCGTGCGCTCGCACCAGGTGCCGTGGATCGGCCTGGCCGACCGCCTCGAGGTCGAGCCCCTGGGCCACGATTGCTGGGCCGTCACGCTGCATTACGGTTTCAAGAACGACATCGACCTGCCCATTGCGCTCGAACCCCTGCGCCTGCGCGGTTGCGAGATCGAACCCATGACCACGAGCTACTTCCTGTCGCGCGATGTGGTCACGCCCACGCTGGGCAGCGGCATGGCGCCGTGGCGCGAGAAGCTCTTTGCGACCATGCACCACAACGCCGCGGCGGCCGCGGGCTTTCTGAACCTGCCGGCGAACGCGGTGATTGAGCTCGGCTCCAAAGTGGAGATCTGAACCTCGGCAGAATCGCGCGATGCGCTTCTTCCGCGATCTCAGCCTTTCTGCCGCCACTGCCGGCTTCGTCGCGGTGCTGGTGGGCTTCACCAGTTCGGTGGCCATCGTGTTCCAGGCCGCGCAGGCCTTCGGGGCCACGCCGGCGCAGATCACTTCGTGGATGTGGGCGCTCGGCCTGGGCATGGGCCTGTGCTCGGCCATCCCGTCGCTGGTGCTGCGCCAGCCGGTGATGGTGGCGTGGAGCACGCCGGGCGCCGCGGTGCTGGCGAGCGCGGGCCTGGCCGGTGGGTTCTCCATGGCCGAGGCCATCGGCGCATTCCTCATCTGCGGCGCGCTCATCACGCTGGCGGGGGCCACCGGCTGGTTCGAGCGCGTGATGAACCGCATCCCCATGGCGATCGCGGCGGCGCTGCTGGCCGGCGTGCTCGCGCGCTTCGGCCTGCAGGCCTTCGGTGCGGCGCAGACCGCGCTGGGCCTGGTGGTGTTGATGCTGCTGGTGTACCTGGTGGCGCGCCGGTTCGCGCCGCGCTACGCGGTGGTGTTCACGTTGGCCGCGGGCATCGCGCACGTGGTGCTTGGCGGGCGTTTCAATGCCGGTGCGCTCACGCTCGAATGGGCGGTGCCGGTGTTCACCGCGCCCACTTTCACGCTGGCCGCGTTCACCAGCCTGGCGCTGCCGCTGTTCATCGTCACCATGGCCTCGCAAAACCTGCCGGGCGTGGCCGCCATCCGCGCCGCGGGCTACGACATGCCGATCTCGCGCATCCTCACCGTCACCGGTATCGCCACGCTGGTGCTCGCGCCTTTCGGCGCCTTCGCGCTCAACCTCTCGGCCATCACCGCGGCCATCTGCATGGGGCCCGAGGCGCACCCCGACCGCGAGAAGCGCTACACCGCGGCCGTGGTCTGTGGCGCGCTTTACGTGGCCATCGGCCTGGTGGGGGCGTTGGTCACGGGCTTGCTGATCGCCTTCCCGCGCGAACTGGTGATGGCGATCGCCGGCATCGCGCTGCTGGGCAGCATCGGCGGCGGGCTGCACACCGCGCTCAAGGACGACGAGCACCGCGAGGCCGCACTGATCACGTTTCTCGTCACGCTCAGCGGCGTGGTGATTGCCGGGATCGGATCGGCGTTTTGGGGGGTGGTGGCCGGCGCGATCGCGCTCTTTGTGCAACAGTACCGGCTCGCGAAAAAAGACCCCCGCCCATGACGAAAAAAATCCTGGTCGTTGCCGACCCCATCGAATCCTTCAAGACCTACAAGGACAGCACGTTCGCGATGATGCGCGAGCTGCAGCGCCGCGGCCACGCGATCGCGGCCTGCGAGCCGCGCCACCTGCAGTGGGTGAGCGGCGGGCGCGTCACCGCGCAGCTGCGGCACCTGCGCCTCACAGGCGAGCTGGACGACTGGTTCACCGTGACCGGTGAAGGCCGCGAGGCGCTGGCGGGCTTCGACGCCGTGCTCATGCGCAAGGACCCGCCGTTCGACAGCGAGTTCTTCTACGCCACGCACCTGCTGGAGCAGGCCGAGCGCGAAGGCACGCGCGTGTTCAACAAGCCCGCCGCGCTGCGCGACCACCCCGAAAAGCTGGCGCTGATGGAATGGCCACAGTTCGCGCCGCCCACGCTGGTGACGCGTTCGGCCGACGACGTGCGGGCCTTCCACGCCGAACACCGCGACGTGATCTTGAAACCGCTCGACGGCATGGGCGGTACGGGCATCTTCCGCGTGCGCGACGACGGTCTGAACCTCGGCGCCATCGTCGAGACGCTCAACGGGGGCGGCGCCACCAGCGTGATGGTGCAGCGCTACCTGCCCGAGATCGCCCAGGGCGACAAGCGCTTGCTGCTCATCGGCGGCAAGGTCGCGCCCTTCGTGCTGGCGCGCATCCCACAGGGCACCGAGGTGCGCGGCAACCTGGCCGCGGGTGGCAAAGGCGTGGCCCAGCCGCTGAGCGACGACAACCGCGCCGTGGCCGAGGCCATGGCGCCCACGCTGGCCGCGCGCGGCCTGCTGCTCGTGGGCCTGGACATGATCGGCAACCGCGTCACCGAGATCAACGTCACCAGCCCGACCTGCTTCCAGGAGATCCAGCAACAGACGGGCTTCGACGTGCCCGCGATGTTTGTGGATGCGCTCGAGGCGGCGCTGGCATGAGCGACGAACCGGCCGACGACTCGATCGACACCCGCGCGGCTGCGCCATCGCCGGCGGTCGATCCGCTGTTCCTCGCCACGCCGCGCATCGACACCTTTCTGGGCGAGCAGGGGCTGACCAACGCCAGCGGCTTCTTTTTCCGGCGCGACGAGCGCCTGTTCCTCGCCACCAGCCGCCACGTGCTGATCGACGAGGCCCATGAACACCGCCCCGACCGCATCGAGATTGCGCTGCACCTGGACGCGCAAGACCTCACGCAATGCACCGGCTTCTCGATCCCCATCTATGCCGATGGCACGGCGGTGTGGCGCCAGGGCGAAGACGGTGGCGGGGACATCGACGTGGCGGTGATCGAGATCGAACAGGCCGCGCTGCCCGAGACCGCCATCGTGTTCGCGTTCACGCCCGACCACCTGGTGCGCGATTTCGATGCCGTGCCGGTGGACGCCACCCTGTTCATCGCCGGCTTTCCGCTCGGCTTTCAAGACGCGATCCACCAGTTGCCCGTGCTGCGCCGCGCGGCCATCGCGTCGCCGTTCGGCATCCGCTTCCAGGGGCAGGGCTTCTTCCTCACCGACGGGCGCGCACACCGCGGCATCAGCGGTGCGCCTGTGGTGATGCGCGACCCCACCCCCACCGAGGTGACCAGCGCCTTGCCATGGCGCCTGCTGGGCGTGCACTCCGCGCGGCTGGACATGGGCACACGCGACCACGCGCTCGACGAGTCGCTGGGCCTGAACTGCGCCTGGTACGCGGACATCCTGCTCACGTTGACCGAGACGCCGCCCGCCCCATGACCACCGTTCACACGCCCGCGCAGCCCGAAGCCGATCCACGCGTCAAGGCCGTCTTCGGCGACATCCGCGCGACGCGCAAGACCGATTTCATCAACAACCTGTGGCGCTCGCTGGCCTTCGACCCGGCGCTGCTGGAGAGCACCTGGGCCGACGTCAAGCGCGTGATGGCCACGCCTTCGCAGCTGGACCCGCTGACCAAGGAACTGATCTACATCGCGGTGTCCATCGCCAACAACTGCGGCTACTGCGTGCACTCCCACACCGCGGCGGCACGCGCCCGGGGCATGACGGATGCCCAGCACGCCGAACTCATGGCCATCGTGTCGCTGGCGGCGAAAACCAACCACCTCGCCACGGCGCTGCAGGTCGAGGTCGACCCGGTGTTCGACACCAGCCAGCGCGGCTGAACCGCGACGGGTCAGAGCTTCTCCGTCTCGCCCGCCTTCGGCTGCCACTTCATCAGGCGTTTCTCGATGCGCCCGACCACACCGTCGAGAACCAGCGCGAAGGTGGTGAGCACCAGGATGCCGGCCATCACGGTGTTGATGTCGAACTGGCCCTCGGCCTGCAGGATCAGGTAGCCCACGCCCTGGGACGAGCCGAGGTACTCCCCCACCACCGCGCCCACGAAGGCCAGGCCCACGCTGGTGTGCAGCGAGCTGAACACCCAGCTGGTGGCGCTGGGCAGGTACACGTGGCGCAGCAACTGCTTCTGGCTGGCGCCGAGCATGCGCGCGTTGGCCAGCACCACGGGGCTCACTTCCTTCACGCCCTGGTAGACGTTGAAGAACACGATGAAGAACACCAGCGTGACGCCCAGCGCCACCTTGGAGCCCATGCCCAGCCCGAACCACACCGCGAAGATGGGCGCGAGGATGATGCGCGGCATGGAGTTGAGCGCCTTGATGTAGGGCTCGAGAATGGCCGAGGCCATGGGTGAGAGCGCGAGCCACAGCCCGCCGGCCAGCCCGGTGGCCGCGCCGATGCCGAAGGCCATGAGCGTTTCGGCCAGCGTGACCCACAGGTGCACGTAGATGTCGGCGTCGCGCACGAACCAGACCCAGATGCGCATGAAGATCTTCAGCGGCTCGCCGAAGAAGAACGCGGCCTGGCGGTCGTTGTCGAACATGAACGTGGGCACCAGGCCGGGCTTGGTCATCACGTGCCAGAACGCGAAGATCAGCACCAGCAGGCCGAGCTGCCAGAGCCGCAGGTTGCCCGGGCGGGGCTTGAGGTATTTCCACATGGGCGAATGCGCGCGCGGCCTCAGGCCGCTTTCTGCAGTTGTTGCTGGTAGCCCTTGAGCACCTCGTCGCGCAGCACGGCCCAGATGGCGGCGTGCAGCTCGAGGAAGCGCGGCAGCGTCTTGACTTCGGCGACGTCGCGTGGACGCTCGATGTCGATGCGGAAGTCGCCGATGACGTGGCTGGCCGGGCCGGCGGACATGATGACGACGCGGTCGCTCATGGCGATGGCTTCGTCCAGGTCGTGCGTGATGAACAGGACGGCTTTCTTCTTCTTCGCCCAGAGGTCGAGCACCTCGTTCTCCATCAGCTGGCGGGTCTGGATGTCCAGCGCCGAGAAGGGCTCGTCCATCAGGATGATGTCGGGGTCGAGCACCAGCGTTTGCGCAAGGCTGGTGCGCTTGCGCATGCCGCCACTCATCTGGTGCGGGTAGCGGTCACCGAAGCCGCCCAGGCCCACGCGGCGCAGCCAGTCGTCGGCCTGGCGGCGCGCCTCGGCATCGTCCACGCCACGGAACTGCAGCCCGGCCATCACGTTCTGCAGGCCGGTGCGCCAGGGCATCAGGCTCTCGCTCTGGAACATGTAGCCAGCGCGGGCGTTGATGCCCGCCAGCGGTTCGCCAAAGATGCGCGCGCTGCCCTTGCTGGGCTCCAGCAAGCCGGCCGCCACGTTGAGCAGCGTGCTCTTGCCGCAGCCGGTGGGCCCGACCACGCTCACGAACTCGCCCGCGCCCACGGTGAGGTTCACGCCCTCGACCGCGGTGTAGCGCTGGCCGGGGGCGTCCTTGCTGATGAAGGTGCAGGCGACGTCCTGCAGCTCGATCGCCGGTGCCGTCATCTCATCCCTTCGGGTACTTGGCGTTGGCCTTCTGCACGAACGCGTTGGTGTAGACGGCGCTCAGATCGAGCTTGGCCTTGGCCAGTTCGGCGTCCACGCTGCCCAGCGCGCGGAAGGCCGTCTCGGCGCCTTTGGCCGGGATGGTGCCGTCGGGCGACAAGGCTTTCTGCGCGGCCAGGAAGCCGTCGATGTAGACCGCGCGGTCGCCGAGCAGGTAGCTCTCGGGCACCACCTTGATGATGTCGCCCGGGCCGGCCTTCTGGATCCACTTGTTGGCGCGCACCATGGCGTTGGCCATGGCCTGCACGGTGTTGGGGTTCTTGTCGATGAAGGGCTGCGGGCAATAGAGGCAGCCGGCGGGCATGGGGCCGCCGAACACCTTCTCGGCCTCGCTCACGATGCGCGTGTCGGTGACGATCTTCAGGTCGCCCGAGCGCTGCAGCAGCGTGACCACGGGGTCGAGGTTGCTCATCGCGTCGATCTGGCCCGAGCGCATGGCGGCCACCGCGCCGTTGCTTGCACCCACACCGACGATGCTCACGTCGCTGGGTTTCAGGCCCGCCTTCGCGAGCACGAAGTTCACCAGCACGTTGGTGGAGCTGCCCGGCGCGGTCACGCCGATCTTCTTGCCCTTCAGGTCGGCCACGGTCTTGAAGTTGGGCATGGTCTTGGGGTTGACGCCCAGCACGATCTGCGGTGCCAGGCCCTGCAGCGCGAAGGCGCGCATGGGCTGGCCCTTGAACTGCATGTTCACCGTGTGCTCGAACGCGCCCGACACCACGTCGGCGCTGCCCCCCACCACGGCCTGCAACGCACGCGCGCCGCCGGCGAAATCGACGATGGTGAGATCGAGACCTTCGTCCTTGAAGTAGCCGAGCTGCTCGGCGATGGTGAGCGGCAGGTAGTAGAAGAGGTTCTTGCCGCCCACGGCGATGGTGCACTTGGGCTTTTCCAGCGCTTGCGCGAAGGCGAGGTTCGGCAGGCTGGCCGCGGCGATGCCGCTGGCAATGAAATGGCGTCGTTGCATGGCTTGTCTCCTGGTGTTGTCGCAAGTGCGGTAACCCCGGTGGGGTACGCGGGCATCATAGACCGGGGGGTACCCGGTCGGGGCCCCGGGGCATCAGGGTTGGCCCGAGGTCACTCGATCGGCAGGCCGTCGACGAACACCTTGAGTTCGTTCGGCGCGAACGCGGTCCAGGCCTCGTTGCTGGTGAGCGGTGTGGTCACGATCACCGCGGCGCGGTCGCCCGCCTGGTTCATGGTGGCGAAGTCCACCGTCCAGTCGCAATCCTTCAGCGTGGCCTGCGTGAACGGGTGCTGGCGCACCAGCCAGTGCAGGTGGGTGCTGCAGTGGGCCCACAGCGCTTCGCCGTTGGAAAGCAGGAAATTGAAGTTGCCGAAGCGCGTGACGCGCGGGATGAGTTCGCGCAGCGTGTGCGTGAGCTCGTGCACGCTGGGCAGGCCGGCGTGCGATTTGTGCAGCTCCTGCATCAGCCAGCAGAAGGCGCGCTCGCTGTCGGTGGTGCCCACGGGGCGGAAGTGGCTGTGCAGGTTCGGGAAGTAGTCCTTCAGGTCGCCGTTGTGGGCGAACACCCATTGCCGGCCCCAGAGTTCGCGCACGAAGGGGTGCGCGTTTTCCAGCGCCACTTCGCCGATGGTGGCCTTGCGCACGTGGGCCACGATGTTGCGGCTCTTGAGCGGGTAGGCCTGCAGAAAGTGGGCCATGGGCGAATGCGCCGCGCTCTGGTGATCGAGGAACAGGCGCAGCCCCTTGCCCTCGAAGAACGCGATGCCCCAGCCATCGGCGTGGTGGTCGGTGTTGCCGCCGCGCTCGCGAAACCCGGTGAAGCTGAAGGTGGCGTCGGTGGGGGTGGCGCAGTTCAGGCCGAGCAGCTGGCACATGGTGGGGGCTATTTTGCTGTGCTGTCGGGCTTGAGCCGCAGCGCGGCGATGAGCGCCAACCCGCAGATGACGGCCAGCAGGATGAAGGTTTCGTTGAAGGCCGTGAGCCGATCGGGTGCGCTGCTCGCGCTGTCGAGCACCTGGCCGTGCACGGCCAGGCGCCACTCCAGGAAGATGCCGCACAGGCTCACGCCCGCGGCACCGCCGAGCATGCGCAGGAAGTTGATCGTGCTCGCGCCCTGCGGGATGTGGTCGCGGCCGAGCCCGCGCATGGCGCCGATGTTGAGCGACGGCAGGATGAAGCCGAGACCGATGCGCCCGAGGATGGCCCAGACGATGAGCAGCGGGATGATCAGGCCGGCGTGGTCGAGCCGCACCGTCACCATCAACGCGAACGAGGCGGCCAGCAGCAACACGCCGATGCTCACCAGCCGGTGCGTGGGTTGCCGGTCGGCCAGGCGACCGACCATGGCGATGGTGATGGCCAGCACCAGGCCCGAGGGCAGCAGCACCGTGCCCACCACCGAGGGCGACAGCCGCAGGCCCATCTGCATGTACACCGGCAGCAGGTAGGTGGAGCCGAACAGCGCGATGCCGTAGATGAAGGCCACCACGCTGCCCATGGCGAAGCGCCGGTCGCGAAACAGCGAGAGGTTCATGAGCGGCTCCATGCCGCCGGCCGCGTGGTGCTGGCGGCGCTGCAGGGTGCGTCGCTCCAGCCAGATGAAGGCCAGCAGCAGGCCCACGGCCGCCGCCAGCAGGGTGAAGGCCGTGGCCAGGGTGCCGCCTTGCAGTTCCACCAGGCCGTTGAGCAGGCACAGCGTGCCGGCGGCCGCCAACAGCAGGCCGCGCCAGTCGAGCCCCGCGCCACTGCGGTTGGCGGCGGCGCCGCCGGGGGCGGTGGTCGGCACGAATTTCTTGGCCAGCCAGAGCGAGAGCAGGCACAGCGGCACCACCATGAAGAAGATCGAGCGCCAGCCGAACAGGTCGACCAGCACGCCGCCGATGCTGGGCCCGAGCGCAGGGGCCAGCACCACGCCCATGCCGAAGATGCCGCTGGCGCGGCCCTGTTCGTTCGATTCGAACGCGCGCAGGATGATGATGGCCGGGATCGGTTGCACCACGCCCGCGGCCAGGCCCTCGGCCACGCGCGCGGCCAGCACCAGCGGGTAGTGGTTGGCCAGGCCGCCGGCCACGCCGCCCACCAGCAGCAACCACATGCAGCCTTCGTAGGTGCGCCGGTAGCCATAGCGCGCCAGCAGCCAGGGCGTGGTCAGCATGGAGACCGTCATCGCCGCCATGAAGCCCGAGGTGACCCACTGCGCGCGCTCCTGGCCGAGCGTGAAATGGTGGCTCATGTCGGGAATGGCCACGTTCACCACGGTGGACGACATGACCGAGGCCATGGTGCCCACCATCACCGCGAGCAGCAGCAGCCAGCGGTAGCGCGGGCCGTAGCGCTCGCGCAGCGCGGGCAGGCTGCTGGGGTCCGAGGTGTCGTTCATCCGGCTTGGCGGGCGGCCGCCTTCACGCAGTCCGGGCAGATGCAGGCCGCGCCGCGCGCGGCTTCGGGGATGCGTGCGAGCAACCCGGGCGTGAAGGTTTCGCCCACGCACCAGCATGGCGGCTGCGGCTCGCCGGTGGCTTTGGCGATTTCCATGGCACAGCGGTTGTCGCCCCCACACAGCGGGCAGCGCGTGGTGTCGGCGGGTGTGGGCATGGGGGTGGTCATGGCGGGGCGCAAGGCACGCTGTGATACGGTCGGCGCGTGATTCGCCTTGCCATTGTCGCCGCAGCGCTGTGGGCTGCTGCCGCCGCCGCTCAGAGCCCTCCCCCCACCCCCTTGCGTGTGCCCGACACCATGGCGCAGCGCGTGCTGGCCTGCACCGCCTGCCATGGCGAGCAGGGGCGGGCCACGCGCGATGGCTACTTCCCGCGCATCGCCGGCAAGCCGGCCGCCTATCTGCACAACCAGCTGCGCCACTTCCAGGCCGGCCGCCGTCAGGCCGTGGGCATGACGGCGCTGCTCGACCACCTGGACGACGCCTACCTGCGCGAGATGGCCGAGCATTTCGCCGCGCTGCACCTGCCTTATCCACCGCCCGCGCCCGCCCAGGGCACACCGGCGCAGCGTGCGCGCGGGGAGCAGTTGGTTCGGGTGGGCGATCCGTCGAAGAACCTGCCCTCTTGCGCCAGTTGCCATGGCGAACGCATGACCGGTGTGCAGCCGGCCATTCCCGGCCTGCTCGGCCTGCCGCGCGACTACCTCATCGGCCAGCTCGGTGGCTGGCAGACCGGCCTGCGCCACGCCAGGGCGCCCGACTGTATGGCCGAGGTGGCAAAAAAACTCAGCGGCGAGGACGTGAGCGCGGTGGCCAGCTGGCTTGCCGCGCAGCCCCTGCCCGCCGACACGCGGCCGGCCGAGCGCCTGGCCGCAGCCTTGCCCATCGCCTGTGGCAGCGATCTCGGGGGCGTGAAATGACGCGCCGCCTGCTGTCGATCGCGCTCGCGCTGTTGGTGCTCGCGGGCGCCGTGTTCGCGTGGGCGGTGTGGCGCGAGACGCGCCCCGCGCCCTTGCTTGCGGGCCCCGACCCCGCGCCCACGCCGGCGCTGCTGGCCCGGGGCGAATTGCTGGCGCGCGCCGGCAACTGCATGGCCTGCCACACCGCACGGGGCGGCGAGCCCTGGACCGGCGGCCACGCGGTGCAAACGCGCTTCGGCGCCATCGTGAGCAGCAACCTCACGCCGCACGCCAGCGGCCTGGGTGGCTGGAACGCGGCCGATTTCCACCGCGCCCTGCACCACGGCCAGTCGCGTGATGGCCGCTTGCTCTACCCCGCGTTCCCCTACGCGCACACCACGCGGCTCACGCGCGCCGACACCGACGCGCTGTTCGCCTGGCTGCGCACCCTGCCCGCGGTGGACCGCCCGCGTGCGCCACACCAGTTGCGCTTTCCTTACAACCAGCCACTGGCGCTGGCGGTGTGGCGCGTGCTGTTCTTCCAGCCCGGTGAGCACCGCGACGACCCGTTGCGCAGCGCCGAGTGGAACCGCGGCGCGTGGTGGGTGCAGGGCGTGGCGCATTGCGCGGCCTGCCATCGCGCCCCCGGCTGGCTCGAAGGCCCCGGGCAAGCGCTCGCCGGCGGGCTCATGCCCGATGACGCGTGGTGGGCGCCGTCGCTGCGCGACCCGGCCGAAGCCGGCGTGCAGGACTGGACCATCGGCGACACCGTGCGCCTGTTGCGCGATGGCCGCAACGCGCGCGCCAGCGTGGCCGGTCCCATGGCCGACGTGGTGCGTCATGGCACGCAGCACCTGCCCGAGGCCGAGTTGCGCGCCATCGCCACCTACCTGAAGGAATTGCCGCGCGAGCCCGTGGCGCGCGACGACGAGCCCGCCGAGCCGCGTTTGCTGTTGCTGGGCGCCCGCGTGTACGAGCAGCGTTGCGCGCAGTGCCACGGCGAGCAGGGCGAAGGCGCCTGGGCCGAAGGCGCACCGCTCGATGGCCCATGGGCTTTCCCATCGCTGGCGGGCAACCGCGCGGTCACGCAGGCCTCACCCATCAATCTGGTGCGCTGGGTGCTGGATGGCGGCTACGGCCCTGGCACCGTGGCCCACCCGCAGCCCTGGGGCATGCCGCCGTTTCGCAGCCAGCTGACGGACGAAGAGATCGCCGCCGTGGCCAGCCACGTGCGCCAGGCCTGGGGCAACCGCGCGGGCGGTGTGAGCGCCCTGCAGGTTCAGCAACTGCGCTGAGCGCGCGTTGTTCGCAGGCCGTCAGACCGCGGCCACCGCCCCATCGCTGCGCGGGTCGGCCGCGCCTTCCATTGCGCCGTCCGCGTGGCGCACCAAGGCCCCCGCGTGGCCCATGGTGTCGCTGAAGGCCTCGCCCAGCACCTCCACCGCATGCCCGGCATCGGCCAGGGCGCGCACCAGGTGTGGGTCGAAACGGCGTTCGAGCTTGAGTGTCGTGCTGCTCGCGCCCCAGGTGCGCCCGAGCAGCCAGCGCGGCGCACTCACCGCTTGCTGCAGCGTCTGGCCGAAGCGCGCGTAGCGCGTGAACACCGTGGCCTGCGTCTGCGGTTGCCCTTCGCCGCCCATGGTGCCGAAGGGCATCACGCGGCCGTCGTCGAACAACGCCAGCGACGGGTTGAGCGTGTGGAAGGGTTTGCGGCCAGGCTCCAGGGTGTTGAGCGCGCGCGGGTGCAACGAGAAGCTGGTGCCGCGGTTCTGCCAGCAGATCCCCAGGCCATCGAGCACGGTGCCCGAGCCGAACTCCCAGTACACGCTCTGAATGAAACTCACCGCGCGGCCCTCGCGGTCGATCACGCCCATCCAGATCGTGTCGCCGGGCGCGCTGGCGTCGGGCCAGGGCAGGGCTTGCTTCGGGTCGATGTCGGCCGCCAATGCGTCCAGCGCTGCGGGCTGCAGGTGGTGGCGCGGATCCTCGGGCAGGCGATCGGGGTCGGTGACGAGGCGGTCGCGCACGCGAAACGCGCGCTTGGTGGCTTCGACCACGCCGTGCACATACGCGAATCCCTCGCCCTCGGTCACGCCGAGGCGATCGAACAGGCCCAGGATCATCAGTGTCGACAGGCCTTGCGTCGGTGGCGGCAGGTTGTAGACGGTGCTGTCGCGCAGCCGCACCGCGAGCGGTTCGACGAAGCGCGCGTGGTAAGCGGCGAGGTCGTCCGGTCCCACCGGGCTGCCCGCGCGCAGCAGGGCGGCGCCGATGCGCGCGCCGAGTTCGCCGCGGTAGAAGTCGTCGAGCCCCCGTGTGGCCAGGTGTTGCAACGTGTCGGCCAGTGCGCCCTGGCGCAGGCGATCGCCCACGCGTGGGGGCTGCCCGTCGATCAGATACGTGGCCGCGAAACCGGGCGCTTCGCCCAGGCCGTCGAGCAGTTTGCTGCGGGTGAGCGCGGCCTGGCTGGCGGTCACGGCGATCCCGTCGCGCGCGTGACGGATCGCGTCGGCCAGCAGGCGCGGCAGGCTCAGCGCACCGCCCCAACGGGCCGACACCTCCAGGGCGCGTGCCCAGCCGCCCACGGTTCCCGCCACCGTGAGCGCCGCGAGCGGACCGCGCGATGGGATGGCTTCGAAGCCCTTGTAAAACTCGCGTGAGGCCAGCCGCGCGGCCGGCCCGCAGGCCTCGATCGCCAGCGGGGCCTGGCCGGGTTCATGGATCAACCAGAAGCCATCGCCGCCGATGGCGTTCATGTGTGGGTACACCACCGCAATGGCGGCGGCCGCTGCCACCATGGCCTCGATGGCGTTGCCTCCATCGCGCAGCACGTCGCGCGCCGCCTGCGCAGCCAGGTGGTGGGGCGCGACGGCCATGCCGCCGTAGGCCCTGAGGGTATGAATCATCCCGACGACTCCTTCGTTCTTTTCGGTGCCCTGCTTGTTCGTTGGGCACAAGCAAGTGTCGCACCGCGATGTGGCGCAGACCTGTCAGGACTGACAGGTCTGCGCTTGCCTGTAAAAAAAATTGCGATAGACTCAAGGCGGGAGCCGAAAGGCTCTCCCCGCTTTTCCTCCCTGAGCGGGTGCCTTAGTGTGTGACAGCAAAAAGGCTTCCCAACCCGGCTCTGGCCGGGTTTTTTTTGCCCGTGCCGGCCATCGGTTGGGGGATGGGGCTGCGGCCCTACACTGCCCCCATGCTCTGGGTCAAAGCCTTTCACATCGTCTTCGTGGCGAGCTGGTTCGCCGGCTTGTTCTACCTGCCACGCCTGTTCGTCAACCTGGCCATGGTGCCGCCCGAAAGCGTTGCCGAGCGGCAGCGCCTTCTGCTGATGGCGCGCAAGTTGATGCGCTTCACCACTCTGCTGTCGGTGCCCGCGTTGGCGCTGGGTTTGTGGCTCTGGCTGGGCTATGGCATCGGGCGTGGCGCCGGCAACGGGTGGATGCACGCCAAGCTGCTGATCGTGCTGTTGGTGGTCGGGTACCACCACGCTTGCGGGGCCCTGTTGCGTCGTTTCGAGGCGGGGCGAAACCAGCGCTCGCACACCTGGTTCCGCTGGTTCAACGAACTGCCCGTGCTGCTGCTGGTGGCGGCCGTGGTGCTGGTGGTGGTCAAGCCGTTCTGAGCGGGTCGGCCGATGCGCACCTCCGCCTGGCCGCTGGCGCTTCTGTACGCAGGGCTCATTCTTTATGCCAGCCTGTATCCCTTCACGGGGTGGCGGGTGCAGGGGGTTCAGCCATGGTCCTGGTTGAGCGCGCCCTGGCCCCAGTACTGGACGGCGTTCGATCTGTACGCCAACTTCCTCGGCTACGTACCCCTGGGCTTTTTGCTGGCCCTGGGCGCCTGGCGGTTGGGGTGGCCCCGTGTTGCCTGGGGGTTGGGGGTGGGGTTGCCGTTGCTGCTGTCGGCTGGCGTCGAAAGTGCGCAAACGTATCTGCTCGTGCGGGTGCCGTCGAATGTGGATTTCGCGCTCAATACCTTCGGGGGAGCGATCGGCACCTTGCTGGCATGGCTGCTGCAGCGCAGCGGGTTGCTGGAGCATTGGGGGCGGTGGCGCGAAGCCTGGTTTGCGCCGGGTGCGCACGGCAGCCTGGTGCTGTTGGCCATCTGGCCGCTGGCCTTGCTCTATCCACTCGCGGTGCCCTTTGGCCTCGGTCAGGCCTGGGACCACCTTGCGCAGGCCTTGGCCGACTGGTGGTGGGACACGCCCTTCATTGCCTGGCTGCCCGAGCCCGGGCAGCCAGCCGACCCCTTGAGTCCGCTCACCGAGGCCTTCTGTGTCACCCTCGGCCTGCTGGCCCCGCTCCTGATGGTGTATGGCGACATGCGCGGCTGGTGGCGTCGCCTGGTGTTTGCCGGGGTCTTTCTGGCCGCGGCCTGGGGCGTGGCTGGCCTCTCCGGGGCGCTCACCTATGGGCCGGTGCATGCGTGGTCGTGGGCAACCGATCCGGTGGTGGCGGGCCTCGCGGGCGCCGGGCTGGCCGCAGCGCTGTGCGCTCCACTGACGCGGCGGCTCTGCCATGCGCTGATGCTGCTCAGCCTGGGTGTGTTGCTCGCGCTGCTGAATCGAGCGCCCGAGGTGCCGTACTTTGCTCAGTCGATCGAGATCTGGGAGCAGGGGCGCTTCATCCGCTTTCACGGCTTGTCGCAATGGCTCGGGTGGCTCTGGCCTTACGCCGCGATCCTGTTCGGCCTTCGCGCCGTGGCGCGCCCACCTGGCGGGGATGGGGCGCGCGCCTAGAATTCGCGCATGTCCGAACCCGCTGCGCCCGCCTCTTACTACCAGCGCCACATCTTCTTCTGCCTCAACCAGCGTGAAGGCGGTGAGGCGTGCTGCGCCGATCATCGGGCCGAGGCGGCGTTCACACGCTGCAAGTCGCAAGCCAAGGCGATGGGCCTGCTGGGCCCCGGTGGTGTGCGGGTCAACCGCGCGGGTTGTCTCGATCGTTGCGCGGGCGGCCCGATCGCGGTGGTGTACCCCGAAGCCGTCTGGTACAGCTATGTGGATCAGGCCGACATCGATGAAATCGTTCAATCCCACTTGCGCGATGGCGTGGTCGTCGAGCGGCTGCGCACGCCGCCGAGCGTGGGCCGTTGACGTGAACCCGCAAACCGAGCTGCGTTTGATGGCGGGTCCGGTGGGGGCCATCGAGGTGGCCATCGACCGACCGGAGGGCGGCGCGGCCGGCACCGCGGTGATCGCGCACCCGCATCCCCTGCATGGCGGCACCATGACGAACAAGGTGGTGCAAACGCTCGCCCGCGCTGCCGTGCTCGCGGGCCTGACCGCCGTGCGTTTCAACTTCCGCGGTGTGGGGCGCAGCGAAGGTATTCACGACGACGGGCGCGGTGAACTCGATGACCTGCTGGCGGTGGTGCAGGCCGAGGCGCCCCAGGGTCCTTTGGTGCTGGCCGGCTTTTCGTTCGGGGCTTTTGTGGCCTGTCAGGCCGTGCAGCGCCTGCATGCGGCGGGCCGCGACCTGCGCCATGTGGCCCTGATCGGAACAGCCGCCAGCCGCTTCTCTGTTGCGCCTGTTCCCGAGGAACTCCGGGCGCGCACGCTGGTCGTTCACGGCGAGCTCGACGACACCGTGCCTTTGTCGGCCGTGATGGATTGGGCCAGACCCCAGTCGCTGCCGGTGACGGTGGTGCCGGGCGGCGGTCACTTCTTCCATGGGCAATTGCCGCTGTTGCGCGAGCTGGTCGGGCGGCACCTGCGCGCCTGATTCTTTCTTTTTCGCTTCTTTGAGGATCCCCGTTTTGCGTCTTTTCCTTCGCTCCCTGCTTTGCGGCCTGACTCTGGGCCTGGGCGTGCACTTGGGTGTGGCGGCCCAGATGCCCCAGCCACCAGAGATCGCCGCTCGTGCCTACCTGTTGCTCGACGTGACCACTGGCCAGGTACTCGCGAGCAAGGAGCCGGACGCCCCGGTCGAGCCCGCGTCCCTGACCAAGCTCATGACCGCTTACCTCGTTTTCGATGCCTTGCGTGCCGGCAAGATCACGCTGACCCAGACCTTCGGTGTCAGTGAGCGCGCCTGGAAGATGCCCGGCTCGCGCATGTTCATCGACCCCAAGATGCAGGTCCCCGTGGAAGACCTGATCAAAGGCATGATCGTGCAGTCGGGCAACGACGCCACGGTCGCGCTGGCCGAGGGGGTGGCGGGCTCGGTGGAGCGCTTTGTCGAACTCATGAACCAGCAGGCCAAGGCGCTGGGCATGAAGGCCACCGGCTACCGCAACCCGGAAGGCCTCACGGAGGCCGGCCACACCACCACCGCGCGCGACCTGGCCACGCTGGCCACGCGGCTGATGAACGACTTCCCCCAGTACGTGGGCTACTACGCGATCCAGCGCTACCGCTATCCCGGCACGCCCGCCACCAACGACGCCAACCGCAACCTGCTGCTGTTTCGCGATCCCACGGTCGACGGGCTCAAGACCGGGCACACCAACGCCGCCGGCTATTGCCTGGTGGCCACAGCGCGTCGCCCGGTACCCGGCCTGGGCGATGGGCCGGCCGGCCAGCGCCGGTTGCTGTCGGTGATGCTGGGGGCATCGAGTGAAAACGCGCGCGCCGCGGAATCGCAAAAGCTGCTCAACTGGGGGTATACGGCTTTCGATACGGTGCGCTTGCTGGCTGCAAACCAGCCTGCCGCCGAGCCGCGCATCTGGAAGGGCAAGGCCGACGCCGCCAAGCTGGGCCGCTCCGAGGGCGTCGTGGTTTCGGTGCCTGCTGGCGAAGGGGCGCGCCTGAAGTCGGAGGTGGTTCGCCCCGAGCCGCTGGTGGCGCCCTTGCAGAAAGGGCAGGCGGTGGGCACTTTGCGCGTGACCACCGCCGCTGGTCAGCCGGTCGTGGAGGTGCCCCTGACGGTGCTCGAAACCGTTGAAGAGGCCGGGATTTTCGGCCGCGCCTGGGATTCGATCCGTCTCTGGATCCAGTGATCGGCGGCCGGCGCAGCCAGCCACTTGGCTGCTGACCCCCCTCAGTGCTACACTCGCGGGCTTTTCGGAATTTTCCGAGAGGCTTTGCTGTTTTCAAACGTTTAGGGACGTTTTCAATGCCAACCATCAACCAACTCGTGCGCCAGGGACGGGAGGTCGAAAAGACCAAATCCAAGAGCCCGGCCATGGAAAACTCGCCACAGCGCCGTGGCGTGTGCACCCGTGTGTACACCACGACGCCGAAGAAGCCGAACTCGGCCCTTCGAAAAGTTGCCAAGGTCCGCCTGACCAACGGCTTCGAGGTCATTTCCTACATCGGCGGTGAAGGCCACAACCTGCAGGAGCACAGCGTGGTGCTGGTTCGCGGCGGTCGTGTCAAGGATCTGCCTGGTGTGCGCTACCACATCGTGCGTGGCTCGCTCGACCTGCAAGGCGTGAAAGACCGCAAGCAGTCGCGCTCCAAGTACGGCGCCAAGCGCCCCAAGAAGGCCTGATCGGCTTTCCATTCGGTGCCGTCCGGTTTTGACGAGCTGGATCGGCGTAGTGGCCTTGAACAAAGGCCGAGTAAGTGCAGGCTCCTGATGGGCCTGCGGGGTGTTCGGATCAGCAAGGACGTCCGAGCATCAAACTGAAGCAAGAGGTGAATCATGCCCCGTCGTCGCGAAGTCCCTAAACGTGAAATCCTGCCGGATCCCAAGTTCGGCAATGTCGAAGTCGCCAAGTTCATGAACGTGATCATGCAAGGCGGCAAAAAGGCCGTGGCCGAGCGCATCATCTACGGTGCGTTCGAGCAGATCGAGAAGAAGTCGGGCAAGGACCCGGTCGAAATCTTCTCGGTGGCCATCAACAACGTCAAACCCATGGTGGAAGTCAAGAGCCGCCGCGTGGGTGGCGCCAACTACCAGGTGCCCGTGGAAGTGCGTCCGGTTCGCCGCCTGGCGCTGTCGATGCGCTGGATCAAGGAAGCCGCGAAGAAGCGCAGCGAGAAGTCCATGGCGATGCGCCTGGCCAACGAGTTGATCGAGGCCACCGAAGGCCGCGGCGGTGCAATGAAGCGCCGCGACGAGGTGCACCGCATGGCCGAAGCCAACAAGGCCTTCAGCCACTTCCGCTTCTGATCCGGACGAACCCCTTCCGATCAACCTGACCCGAGAGCCCGCAAGCCCCTATCCGGGGTGGCGGGCTCGAACCCTTTCCGGAGTATTTCCATGGCCCGCAACACGCCCCTCGAGCGCTATCGCAACATCGGCATTTCCGCGCACATCGATGCTGGCAAGACCACCACGACCGAGCGCATCCTGTTCTACACCGGCGTGAATCACAAGATCGGCGAAGTGCACGACGGCGCTGCCACCATGGACTGGATGGAGCAGGAGCAGGAGCGTGGCATCACGATCACGTCGGCTGCCACCACCTGCTTCTGGAAGGGCATGGACCTGTCCTACCCGGAGCACCGCTTCAACATCATCGATACCCCTGGCCACGTGGACTTCACCATCGAGGTGGAGCGCTCCATGCGCGTGCTCGACGGCGCCTGCATGGTGTACTGCGCCGTGGGTGGCGTTCAGCCCCAGTCGGAAACCGTCTGGCGCCAAGCCAACAAATACAAGGTGCCCCGTCTTGCGTTCGTGAACAAGATGGACCGCACCGGTGCCAATTTCTTCAAGGTCTATGACCAGATGAAGCTGCGCCTGAAAGCCAACCCCGTGCCCGTCGTGATCCCGATCGGTGCCGAGGACAACTTCAAAGGCGTGGTCGACCTGCTCAAGATGAAAGCCATCATCTGGGACGAGGCCTCGCAAGGCATGAAATTCGAGTACCAGGACATCCCGGCCGACCTCGTCGGCCCGGCGAAGGAGTGGCGCGAGAAGATGATCGAGGCCGCGGCCGAGTCCAGCGAAGAGCTGATGAACAAGTACCTGGAAGAGGGCGACCTCACCGAGGAAGAGATCAAGCAGGGCATCCGTGCCCGCACGCTCGCCACGGAAATCCAGCCGATGCTGTGCGGCACCGCCTTCAAGAACAAGGGCGTGCAACGCATGCTCGACGCCGTGATCGACTTCCTGCCCTCGCCGGTGGATATCCCGCCCGTGGGTGGCACCGATGAGAACGAGGCGCCGACCTCGCGCAAGGCCGCTGACGAAGAGAAGCTGTCCGCCCTGGCGTTCAAGCTGATGACCGACCCGTACGTGGGCCAGCTCACGTTCGTGCGCGTGTACTCCGGCGTGCTCAAGAAGGGCGATTCGGTCTTCAACCCCGTCAAGGGCAAGAAGGAGCGTATCGGCCGTATCGTGCAGATGCACGCGAACAACCGCCAGGAAGTGGAAGAGATCCGCGCTGGCGACATCGCCGCTTGCGTGGGCCTCAAGGACGTGACCACGGGTGAAACCCTGTGCGATCCCGATGCCGTCATCATGCTGGAACGCATGGTCTTCCCCGAGCCCGTGATCGCACAGGCGGTGGAGCCCAAGACCAAGGCCGACCAGGAGAAGATGGGCATTGCGCTGCAGCGCCTGGCCTCCGAAGATCCGTCCTTCCGCGTGAAGACCGACGAGGAATCGGGCCAGACCATCATCGCCGGCATGGGCGAGCTGCACCTGGAAATCATCGTCGACCGCATGAAGCGCGAATTCGGCGTGGAAGCCAACGTCGGCAAGCCCCAGGTGGCCTACCGCGAAACCATCCGCAAGACGGTGGACGAGGCCGAAGGCAAGTTCGTGCGCCAGTCGGGCGGCAAGGGCCAGTACGGTCACGTGGTGTTCAAGGTCGAACCCAACGAAGCCGGCAAGGGCTTCGAGTTCGTCGATGCCATCAAGGGCGGTGTGGTGCCGCGCGAGTACATCCCGGCGGTGGAGAAGGGCGTCATTGAGGCCCTGAACGCTGGCGTGCTGGCTGGCTTCCCGGTGGTGGACGTCAAGGTCACGCTGCACTTCGGTTCGTACCACGATGTGGACTCGTCCGAGCAAGCCTTCAAGATGGCTGCCATCTTCGGCTTCAAGGAAGGTTGCAAGAAGGCCAACCCCGTCATCCTCGAGCCCATGATGGCCGTGGAAGTCGAGACGCCTGAAGACTACGCCGGCAACGTGATGGGCGATCTGTCGTCGCGTCGCGGCATGGTGCAGGGCATGGAAGACATGGTTGGCGGGGGCAAGGCCATCAAGGCCGAAGTGCCCCTGTCCGAAATGTTCGGCTACTCGACGACGCTGCGCTCGATGTCGCAGGGCCGTGCCACGTACACGATGGAGTTCAAGCACTACGCGGAAGCCCCGCGCAACGTGTCGGAAGCCATCGTCGCGGCCCGCGCCAAGTAACTTATCAGTCGGTCTGCGACGCTGCGCCGCCCTGTGCCCGTGCGGGGCGATCCAGCAGCGGCGTGCAGACCTAAAACCGCAACACGGGCTTTGTTCTTTTTGAAGGAATCGACATGGCAAAAGAGAAATTCGAGCGGACGAAGCCGCACGTGAACGTTGGGACGATTGGTCACGTGGACCACGGCAAGACGACGCTGACGGCGGCGATCACGACGGTGCTGGCGTCCAAGTTCGGTGGCT
>JACVCO010000025.1 GCA_016741995.1 Hydrogenophaga sp.
GCTGGTGTTCGTGTTGGGGGTGGTCGTTCCCCGCCGCCGGGCTGGGGGGGCCGCCGAGGGCTCCCGGGACCTGGGTGGTGATTTTGGCGAGCCGAATGAAAGGGCCCCCAGAAAAAGGGGGCCGGCAAAACACAGGGCGCGGGGGGGGCTTTTTTAAAGCGGGGGGGGCGCGCCCCGCTTTGATCGACGTAAACCCCGCCAGTAGGCGTAGCCCCAGGCGGTTTCGAAGCCCAGGCGGCGGTACAGGGCGAGCGCGGGCGCGTTGCTGGCGTCGACCTGCAGAAACACGCGCTCGATGCCCCGGCGTTGCGCCTCCAGCGCCATCGCGTGCATCACCGCACCGGCCAGGCCGCGGCCGCGCTGGCTGGCCGCGGTGCGCATGCCGTGCACGCCCAGCCAGCCGTGGCCGAAGCTGGCCGCGCCACAAGCCAGGGTCTGGCCACCTTCGATGAAGCTGGCAAACCCCGTTCCCCGGGCGCGAGCGAGCGAGCGCGAACGGCTGGCGCCGTCCACCGGGTCCAGCCCTTCGCCCAGGAACATGGCCAGCCAGGCGGCGTCTGGCGCGTCGGCCAGTTGCACGGCCGGCCCCTGCGGCAGGCGCGGCAGCAGATCGGCGACGCGGGTGACCTGCGTCAGCGTGGGCTGGCGGCGCGTGAAGCCGCGCCCGCCCAGCGCCTGGGTGAAAGGCCCGAAAGCGGGCACGTCGGGCAGGCGCCACGCCACGGCAAAGCCGCGTGCCCGGTAGCGCTCGGTGATGTCGCCGATGAGCCCGGCATCGGGCGCGGCGTGCGAGAGCGGCACGGCGCATTGCGCGCGGCCCACGGTGCCCGGGTCCATGGGCAGCAACCAGCCCGGCACGGTGTCGTCGATGAACTCGGGCGCGACCGCCTGCAGCGTGGCGCGCTCGAGCGATTCAACGTCGGCGGCCGCGGGCATGGCGTGCCTCAGGCGTTGCCGGCCTGGATGCCCCAGCGGGCAAGCGCGGCGTCGTCGCTCACGCGGGCATCGACCCAGCGCGCACCCTCGGGCGTTTGCTCTTTCTTCCAGAACGGCGCCTGGGTCTTGAGGTAGTCCATGAGGAATTCGCAGGCCTGGAAGCTCTGGCCGCGGTGCGCCGAACTCACCACCACGAGCACGATCTGGTCGAGCGGTTGCAACACACCCACGCGGTGGATGACCCGCGCGCCCAGGATGTCGAAGCGCTTGAAGGCCTCGTCGACCATGGCCTCGATGGCTTTCTCGGTCATGCCCGGGTAGTGCTCGAGCTCCATCTCGCTCACCGCCTGGCCGTCGTTGCGGTCGCGCACGGTGCCGATGAAGCTGCAGACCGCGCCCACGCCCTTGTCCTGCAGGCGCAGCGAGGCGACTTCGGCGCTGAGGTCGAAGTCGGCGGTCTGGATGCTGACGCGCGCCGTCATGGCATCAGCCTCCGGTGACGGGCGGAAAGAAGGCGACTTCGGCGCCATCGCTGAGCGCGGCCGATTCGTCGGCCATGGCCTGGTTGAGCGAGACGCGCACCGCGCGCCCGCGCGCCAGGGCTTCAGCGTGCGCACCGCCGCGCGCGATGAGCTCGTCGCGCAGCGCGGCCAGCGTGGGCGCCGCGGTGCTGAGGCGCTCGGCACCGGTGCCGATGGCTTCGCGGATGGAAGCGAAGTAGCGCAGCTGGATGGTGTTCATGCGAGCAGATCCGACAGGGCGATGAAGCGCACGGTGTCGCCCGGCGCGATGGTGGCGCCAGCCGGGTTGTCGACCAGGCCATCGGCCCACACGGTGGAGGTGAGCACGCCCGAGCTCTGGTTGGGGAACAGGTCGAGCCCGCCCTGGGTGTTGCGGCGCACGCGCAGGAACTCGCGGCGCTTGTCGGCGCGCGGCACGGCGAAGTCGGCCCGCAAGGGGGTAGCGGGCGGCAGGCGCAGCGCCGCGGCGTCGCCCACGCCCTGCAGTTGCAGCAGGAAGGGCCGCACCAGCAGCAGGAAGGTGACGTAGCTCGACACCGGGTTGCCGGGCAGACCGATGAAGTGGCACTGGCCCTCGACACCGGCATCGCGCCGCACATGGCCGTAGGCAAAAGGCTTGCCCGGCTTCATGGCGATCTGCCAGAGATCGAGCCCGCCCAGTTGCTGCACCGACGGCTTGATGTGGTCTTCCTCGCCCACGGAGACACCGCCGCTGGTGAGGATGAGGTCGTGGTGGTCGGCTGCGGTCTTGAGCGCGGCGAGCGTGGCCTCGCGCTTGTCGGGCACGATGCCGAGGTCGCTCACCTCGCAGCCGAAGCGCTGCAGCAGCGCACGCAAAAAGAACCGGTTGGAGTTGTAGATGGCGCCGGGCTTCATGGCCTCGGGCGGCACCTCACCGGGCATCACCAACTCGTCGCCGGTGGAGAACAGGGCCACGCGCGGGCGGCGCACCACCCGCAGTTGCGCAAGCCCCAGGCTGGCGGCCAGGCCGAGCGCGGCTTCGTCGAGCCGCTGGCCGCGGGCCAGCACCACCGCACCGCGGGTCACGTCTTCACCGGCGCGGCGCACCCACTGGCCGGGTTGCGGCACGGCGTCAATGTGCACGGCATGGATGTCGCCGCCGACCTCGCGCGTGTCTTCCTGCATCACCACGGCGTCGGCGCCGGCGGGCATGGGCGCGCCGGTGAAGATGCGGGCGCAGGTGCCGGGCTTGAGCGGCTCGCCCGCGTGCCCCGCGGGAATGCGCTGGCTCACCGGCAGCACGGCCCCCTTTTCGGTGACGTCGGCGCAACGGACGGCGTAGCCGTCCATGGACGAGTTGTCGGCGGGCGGCACCTGCAGCGCGCTGACGAGGTCCTGCGCGAGCACGCGCGCGGTGGCGTCGAACGTGGGCACCGATTCGGTGTCGGTCAGCGCAGGGGCGCACGCCAGCAGCGCGGCGAGCGCGTCGTCCAGGGCCATCAAGGGGGCACGCGCCGGGGCATTCATGGGGCGTCAGGCGCGGTTCACGCGCAGTGTTCGGCGATGTACGCCTTGACCACAGCGGCGTCGGCCGGCATGGCTTTCAAGCGCTTGGGCAAGGCCTCGATGCCGGCGTAGGCCGCCGGCCGTTCGGGCTCGCGGCCCAGCGCCTCGACGATGGTCTCGGCGAACTTGATCGGCAGCGCGGTCTCCAGCACCACCATCGGGCGACCAGCGGCCGTGTGTTCGCGCGCCACCTTCACGCCGTCGGCGGTGTGGGTGTCGATCACCACGCCGAAACGCTGGAACACATCGCGGATGGTGGCCAGGCGATCGGCGTGCGTGCTCTTGCCGCTGAGAAAACCGTAGGTAGCGGCGGCGCCGACGAAGGCGGCATCGGCGCCCAGGTCGAAGCGGCCGTCGCGCGCGAGCGCATCGTGGAACAGGGCCTTGCAGCGCGCGGCATCGCGGCCCACGAGATCGAACACGAAGCGCTCGAAGTTGCTCGCCTTGGAGATGTCCATCGACGGGCTGGAGGTCTCGTGCGTGTCGGCGCTGCCGCGCACGCGGTAGACGCCGGTGCGGAAGAACTCGTCGAGCACGTCGTTCTCGTTGGTGGCCACCACGAGCTTGTGGATGGGCAGGCCCATCTGGCGCGCGACGTGGCCGGCGCAGACGTTACCGAAATTGCCCGAGGGCACGGTGAACGAGACCTTCTCGGTGTCGCTCTTAGTGGCCTGGAAGTAGCCGGCGAAGTAGTACACGACCTGCGCAAGCAGCCGCGCCCAGTTGATCGAGTTGACGGTGCCGATCTTGTGCGCGCGTTTGAAGGCCAGATCGTTGCTCACCGCCTTGACGATGTCCTGGCAGTCGTCGAACACGCCTTCGACGGCGATGTTGTGGATGTTCGGGTCCATCAGGCTGAACATCTGCGCCTGCTGGAACGGGCTCATGCGCCCCTGCGGGCTGAGCATGAACACGCGCACGCCGCGCTTGCCCTTCATGGCGTGCTCGGCCGCGCTGCCGGTGTCGCCGCTGGTGGCGCCCAGGATGTTGAGTTCTTCGCCGCGGCGGCCCAGTTCGTACTCGAACAGGTTGCCCAGCAACTGCATGGCCATGTCCTTGAAGGCCAGCGTGGGGCCGTTGGACAGGGCTTCGAGATAGAAGCCGTCGTCGAGTTGCTTCAACGGCACGATGGCCGCGGTGCCGAACACGGCCGCGGTGTAGGTGCGATCGCACAGGGCACGCAGATCGGCCGCGGGGATGTCGTCGATGTAGAGCGAGAGGATCTCGAACGCGAGCGCGGCGTAGCCCCCGGGCCGGCCATGGCCATAGACGTCGCGCAGCCGCTGCAGGGCGGCGGCATCGATTTGCGGGTAGTGCTCGGGCAGGTACAGGCCGCCGTCGGGCGCCAGGCCTTCCAGCAGGATCTCGCAGAAGCGCTTGCGGTCGGCATGGCCGCGCGTCGACAGGTAGCGCATCAGTTCAGTTCTTCCTTGCGGATGCGCACGATGGGCGTGAGCACGCTGGGCAAGGCCTGCAGTTGGGCCAGCACCTCGTCCATGGTGCCTTCGCGCGTGTCGTGCGTGAGGATGATGAGGTCGGTGCTGGTGGCGCCTTCGCCACCCACCTCGTCGGCCTCGCGCTGCAGCACGGCGTCGATGCTGATGCCGCGGCCCGCGAGCAGGCCGGTGACCTGCGCGAGCACGCCGGCTTCGTCGGCCACGCGCAGGCGCAGGTAGTAGCTCGTCACCACCTCGCTCATGGGCAGCACGGGCAGATCGCTCATGGCGTCGGGCTGGAAGGCCAGGTGCGGCACGCGGTGGTGCGGGTCGGCGGTGTGCAGGCGGGTCACGTCCACCAGGTCGGCGATCACGGCGCTGGCCGTGGGTTCACTGCCAGCACCCTTGCCGTAATACAGCGTGGTGCCCACGGCATCGCCCTGCACCACCACGGCGTTCATCGCGCCCTCCACGTTGGCGATGAGCCGCTTGGCCGGCACCAGGCTCGGGTGCACGCGCAGCTCGATGCCCGCGACCGCACCAGCCGTTGCCTTGCCGTTGCCCGGGCGCCGCTTGGCGATGCCCAGCAGCTTGATGCGGTAGCCCAGTTGCTCGGCGTAGCGGATGTCGATGGCCGACAAGCGCGTGATGCCTTCGACGTGCGCCTTGTTGAACTGCACCGGAATACCGAACGCGATGGCACTCATGATGGTGGCCTTGTGCGCCGCGTCAACGCCTTCGATGTCGAAGGTCGGGTCGGCCTCGGCATAACCCAGGCGCTGTGCTTCCTTGAGCACGACGTCGAAATCCAGCCCCTTGCTGCGCATTTCGCTGAGGATGAAGTTCGTGGTGCCGTTGATGATGCCGGCGATCCATTGAATGCTGTTGGCCGTGAGCCCTTCGCGCAATGCCTTGATGATGGGGATGCCGCCCGCCACCGCGGCTTCGAAAGCCACCATCACACCGCGTTGCGACGCGGCCGCGAAGATCTCGGTGCCATGCACGGCCAGCAGGGCCTTGTTGGCCGTCACCACGTGCTTGCCGGCCGAGATGGCCTCCATCACCAGCGCCTTGGCCACGCCGTAACCGCCGATGAGCTCGATCACGATGTCGATGTCGGGGTTTGCAATGACCTCGCGCGCATCGCCCACCACCCGGACACCGTCGCCCACGATGGACTTCGCGCGCGCTGTGTCGAGGTCGGCCACCATGGTGATCTCGATGCCGCGACCCGCCCGGCGGCGGATCTCTTCCTGGTTGCGCTTGAGCACCTCGAAGGTGCCGCTGCCCACGGTGCCGATGCCCAGCAGGCCTACTTGAATGGGTTTCATGGTGAGGGAACGAAAAACGGGATCAGGTGCCGTGGCGTTTTCGCCAGTGCTCGAGAAACTTCGCGACGCGGCCAATGGCCTCGCGCAGGTCGTCCTCATGCGGCAGGAACACGATGCGGAAGTGCTGGTTGTCGGGGTAGTTGAAGCCAGAACCCTGCACCAGCATCACGCGCGTTTCCTGCAGCAACTCGAGGAACATCTGCTGGTCGTCCTCGATCGGATAGACCTTCGGGTCGAGCCGGGGAAACATGTAGAGCGCGGCCTGCGGCTTCACGCAGCTCACACCCGGAATAGCGGTGATGAGTTCGTGCGCGATGTCGCGCTGGCGGCGCAGGCGGCCGCCGTCGCAAACCAGGTCGTTGATGCTCTGGTAGCCACCCAGCGCGGTCTGGATCGCCCATTGCCCGGGCACGTTGGCGCACAGGCGCATGTTCGAGAGCATGTTCAGGCCCTCGATGTAGTCCTTCGCGGGCTTCTTGTCGCCCGACACCACGAGCCAACCCGCGCGGTAACCGCAGGAGCGGTAACTCTTTGAAAGCGAGTTGAAGGTGAGCGTGAGCACGTCTTCGGACAGGCTGGCGATCGGCACGTGCTTCACGTCGTCGTACAGCACCTTGTCGTAGACCTCGTCGGCAAAGATCACCAGGCTGTGTTCGCGCGCGATCGCGACCATCTGCAACAGCAACTCCTTCGAGTACAGCGCGCCCGTCGGGTTGTTGGGATTGATGACCACAATGGCTTTGGTGGCCGACGTTATCTTGCGGCGCACGTCATCGAGATCAGGCATCCAACCCTTGGACTCGTCGCACATGTAGTGCACCGGGGTGCCACCCGAGAGGCTGGCCGCCGCCGTCCACAGCGGGTAGTCGGGTGCGGGCAGCAGCACCTCGTCGCCGTCGTCCAGCAAGGCGTTGGTGGCCATGACGATCAGCTCGCTTGCGCCATTGCCGAGATAGATGTCGTCCAGCGTGACGCCCTTGATGCCCTGCAACTGGGTTTCATGCATCACCGCCTTGCGGGCCGCGAAGATCCCCTTGCTGTCCGAGTAACCGGCCGAGTTCGGCAGGTTGCGGATCATGTCCTGCTGGATCTCCTCGGGCGCATCGAAGCCGAACACCGCGAGGTTGCCGATGTTGAGCTTGATGATCTTGTGCCCCTCTTCCTCCATCTGGCGGGCCGCATCCATGATCGGGCCGCGGATGTCGTAGCAGACGTTGGCAAGCTTGGCGGATTTCTGGATGGTCTTCAAAGCCCCTCCACGGCGGCGGATGTCGAAAGCCCCGGGGCTAAGATGCGGCCCCGCCCCGGGAAAACCGGTAATTTGACCACAGTTCATCGGCCCGACCGGGCCATGTTCCCCGCATGAAACTGCACGCCGACGCCCCGAACCAACTCGCCGTCACCGCCCTCGGCGAGGGCTGGGTCGCGGTCAATGGCGAGCGCCACACCACCAGCCTTGTGCTCAGCGCATCGCGCGGCCTGCGCGCCTGGCCTTGCCATCGTTTCGAGCAACTGGAGGCAACACATTTCAGCGAACTGCTGGACGAACCGGGGACGCCACCCGAGTTGGTGATCTTCGGCAGTGGCACCCGGTTGCGCTTCGTCGCGCCCGTGCTGCTGCGCGCGCTCATGGAACGCCGCATCGGTGTGGAAACCATGGACACGGCAGCCGCCTGCCGCACTTACAACATCCTGGCCGGCGAGGGTCGCCGCGTCACCGCAGCACTCCTGCTGGAGACGTGACAGCCCGCCCCGGCGGGGGTGTGCGTTAGGCGTTAAAATACCCGGCTGTTGCCCGTGGCGGCCCCCGTAACCCTTCGGGTTAATCCGGCCACGCCACCGGGCAGCCAACGCAACACCATCCACTCACACCAGGGGTCTCCACAGCATGGCCGTCGTTGTCAACAAACCCATCCCCGAGTTCGAATCCCAGGCCACGGGCGGCATCAAGGTCAGCCACCAGAGCCACCTCGGCCAGACCCTGGTTCTGTATTTCTATCCCAAGGACAACACGCCCGGCTGCACCACCGAGGCCATGCAGTTCCGCGACAAGTACAAGGATTTCGTCAAGGCCGGCGCCCAGGTGTTCGGGGTCTCGCGCGACAACATGAAGTCGCACGACGACTTCAAGGCCAAGCTGGAGCTCCCCTTTGAGCTCATCGCCGATACCGAAGAGAAGATGTGCCACATGTTCGGCGTGGTCAAGAACAAGATCATGTACGGCAAGAAGGTCAAAGGCATCGAGCGCAGCACCTTCCTCATCGGACCCGACGGCGTGCTCCGCCAGGAATGGCGTGGGCTGAAAGTGCCGGGCCATGTGGAGGAAGTGCTCAAGGCTGTCAAAACCCTCAAAAAGGCCGCCTGAGCCCTGTTTGCTGCGCTGCAGCGACACCCCGCCATTCGGCGCTGGTGGTGTCACAGCGAAGGTGCATAATGACCCGCATGTCTTCGGGCATCTCCCCTGTCCTTCGCAGTCTGCAATCGCCCCGCTGCCCGCAAAGCCGCTTGGTCCGCCTGGCGGCTTTTTGTTTTTCAGAGCCCGCGCGCTGAACGCCAAGCCCCACATGCCACTGCCTCCCGCTCCCACCAAACGCGCCGCCCTCCTCGCCCCCGACGCTTACTCGCTCAAAGCCTCAGACGCCTCGCTCGATGACTTCGACGAACGCAGCGGTGGCCTGACCATCCTTCCCCTCGACGAGCCCGCCAGCCCGGCGCCCAAGGCACAGGCACCGCAAGCCAGAGACCGCAAGCGCAACAAGCCCGCCCCGGCGCCGGCCTTGCCCCCGGCAGCGGCCGAGCGCCCGGTGGCCAGACCCCCAGAGGCCGCTCGCCCACCCGTTGCGGCACCTGCGCCCCGCCGCCGTGCAACCAAGGGCGCGGCCAACGGGCCGGCACGTTTGTTCGTGCTGGACACCAACGTGCTGCTGCACGATCCGATGAGCCTGTTCCGCTTCGAGGAACACGACATCTTCCTGCCGATGATCGTGCTGGAGGAACTCGACGGTCACAAGAAAGGCATGACAGAGGTGGCCCGCAACGGCCGTCAGACCAGCCGCAACCTCGATGCGCTGGCCGCGCAGGTTGGCGGCGACATGACCAAGGGCCTCAAGCTCTCCGCCACCGGCCACCAATCGGCGCGCGGGCTGTTGTTCTTCCAGACCGAGCCCTTGCTGGGCGACCTGCCCAACCTGCCGCAAGGCAAGGCCGACAACCAGATCCTTGGCGTGGTGGCCGCGCTGCGCCAGCGCCACCCGGAGCGCGAAGTCATCCTGGTGTCGAAAGACATCAACATGCGCGTGAAGGCGCGCGCGCTGGGCCTGCCGGCCGAGGACTACGAAAACGACAAGACGCTGGACGATGGCGAACTGCTGTATGCCGGCTCGCTCGCTCTGCCGCAGGATTTCTGGACGCGCCAGAGCAAGACCATCGAAAGCTGGCAGAGCGGCAGCCACACGTTCTACCGCGTCAGCGGCCCGGCGGTGAGCCAGTTCTACATCAACCAGTTTGTCTACTTCGAGGCGCCCGGCGAGCCCTCGCTGTACGCGCGCGTTACCGAGATCCGCGACAAGACCGCGGTGCTCAAGACGCTCAAGGACTACACGCACCTCAAGAACGCCGTCTGGGGCGTGACCAGCCGCAACCGCGAACAGAACTTCGCGCTCAACCTGCTGATGGACCCGGAGATCGACTTCGTCACGCTCGCGGGCACGGCCGGCACCGGCAAGACCCTGATGGCGCTGGCCGCCGGCCTGACGCAGGTGCTCGACGACCGCCGCTACACCGAGATCATCATGACCCGCGCCACCGTGAGCGTGGGCGAGGACATCGGTTTCCTGCCCGGCACCGAGGAAGAGAAGATGGGCCCCTGGATGGGCGCGCTCGACGACAACCTCGAGTTCCTGGCCAAGGGCGACGGCGGCAACGCGGGCGAATGGGGCCGCGCGGCCACCAACGAGCTCATCCGCAGCCGAATCAAGGTCAAGAGCATGAACTTCATGCGCGGGCGCACGTTCATGAACAAGTACGTGATCATTGACGAGGCGCAGAACCTGACGCCCAAGCAAATGAAGACGCTGATCACGCGTGCGGGCCCGGGCACCAAGATCATCTGCATGGGCAACCTGGCGCAGATCGACACGCCTTACCTCACCGAAGGCTCGTCGGGCCTCACCTTCGCGGTGGACCGCTTCAAGGGTTGGCCGCACGGCGGGCACATCACCCTGGCACGTGGCGAGCGTTCGCGCCTGGCCGACTTCGCCTCCGAAGTGCTCTGACGTCTGCCCGATACCGACACAACAAAAAACCGGCCGAGGCCGGTTTTTTGTTGACGCCGCGAGCGATCAGAAATCGCCACCGCCAGCCAGCGATTCGAAACGCGTGAGCATGTTCAGGAAGGCCAACTTGACCGTGCCCGTGGGGCCGTTGCGCTGCTTGCCGATGATGATCTCGGCCACGCCGGGCTCCTTGCAGGCGTCGCGCGTGTAGTACTCGTCGCGGTAGATGAACATGATGATGTCCGCGTCCTGCTCGATGGCACCCGATTCGCGCAGGTCGCTCATCATGGGGCGCTTGTCGGTGCGCTGCTCCACCGAACGGTTGAGCTGCGAGAGCGCGATCACCGGGCACTGAAGTTCCTTGGCCAGCATCTTCAGGCCACGCGAGATCTCGCCCAGCTCGGTGGCGCGGTTTTCGCCATCGCTGCTGGAACCGCTCATGAGCTGCAGGTAGTCGACCACGATCAGGCCGAGCTTGCCGCACTGGCGCGCCAGGCGGCGCGCGTTGGCGCGCAACTCGCTGGGCGTGAGGCCCGGCGTCTCGTCGATGTGCAGCGAGACGTTGCGCAGCCGCTCGATCGCCTCGGTCAGGCGCGGCCACTCTTCGTCGGTGAGCTTGCCGGTGCGCAGGTGCCCCTGGTTGATGCGCCCAATGGAACCGACGATACGCACCGCCAGTTGGGACGCACCCATCTCCATCGAGAACACTGCCACCGGCAGACCTTCGTTGAGCGCCACGTGTTCGGCGATGTTGATTGCGAACGCGGTCTTGCCCATCGACGGGCGCGCCGCCAGCACGACGAGATCGCCGGCCTGCAGGCCAGCGGTCATGCGGTCCAGATCGATGAAACCCGTGGGAACCCCGGTGACGTCGTTGGGGTTGTCGGCCATCTCCTGCACGCGGTCGAGCAGGTCCACCACCAGCCGATCCATCGACTGGAAGCCTTCCTTCATGCGCGAGCCTTCCTCGCCGATGTGGAAGATCTTCTGTTCGGCTTCGTCGAGGATCTTGGCAACCGCCTTGCCTTGCGGGTTGAACGCGGCGGTGGCGATCTCGTCGCTGGCGGCCACGAGCTTGCGCAGCACCGCGCGTTCGCGAACGATCTCGGCGTAGCGGCGGATGTTGGCTGCGCTCGGCACGTACTGCGCCAGCGAGTTCAGGTAAGCAAGGCCACCGGCCTCTTCGGCCTTGCCCAGGTTCTGCAGGTGCTCGAACACCGTCACCACGTCGGCTGGCTTGCCGGCGTTGACCAGCGTGGCGATGGCCGAATAGGTCAGGCGGTGTTCGTAGCGATAGAAGTCGGAATCGTTGACGAGATCGGCCACGCGATCCCAGGCACCGTTGTCGAGCAACAGGCCCCCCAATACGCTGGACTCTGCCTCGATTGAATGGGGGGGAACGCGCAGCTGGGCGATCTGCCGATCGCTGCTCTCGTCGAGGCCGGTGCCGAGGTCGGGGAAAGGGCTGGAAAAGGCGGTGGACATGCGGCTTCCGGGCAAAGGGGCATGGTACGCCCGTACATCCCGGACGTGTGTGGACAAGGCTGTGGAAATGGTCTGCACATCCCGTGTGCAGACCCGCGTTTCAGGCAGCGGAAAAAGAAAAGCCGCTGCCCGGAGACAGCGGCTTCGGCAGGCCTGGTGGCCCGCGGCGCGATCAGGCGGTTTCGCCGAGCACCGCCACCGCCACGTCGACCGTGACGTCGGTGTGCAGGTGCACTTGCACCGTGTAGTCACCCACGTTCTTGAGCAGGCCGTTGGGCATGCGCACCTGGGCCTTGGCGACGCTGAAGCCCTGCTTCTGCAGTTCTTCGGCCACGTCGTGGTTGGTGACGGAACCGAACAGGCGGCCATCGACGCCGGCTTTCTGCGTGAGCTTGAGGCTCACGGCAGCCAGCTTCTCGCCCAGGGCCTGGGCTTCGGCCAGCTTGGCGGCCGCGGCCTTTTCCAGCTCGGCGCGGCGGGCTTCGAATTCGGCCACGGCGGTCTGGGTGGCGCGGCGGGCGCGGCCGCTGGGGATCAGGAAGTTGCGGGCGTACCCGTCTTTCACCTTCACCACATCGCCGAGGGCGCCGAGGTTGACAACTTTGTCGAGAAGAATCACTTGCATGTCGGGCTCCTCAATCAGACGCGGTGCTGATCGCTGTAAGGCAGCATGGCCAGGAAGCGCGCGCGCTTGATGGCGGTGGTCACCTGGCGCTGGTAGATGGCGCGGGTGCCGGTCAGGCGGGCCGGGATGATCTTGCCGTTTTCGGAGATGAAGTCGCGCAGGACGTCCACGTCCTTGTAGTCGACCTCTTCGACTTTGGCGACGGTGAAGCGGCAGAAACGCTTGCGCTTGAACAGCAGCGACTGCGTGTTGCGCTTGGGGCGTTTGTCTTTATTGAAACGCTTGGGTGCCGGCATGATGAGATTTCCTATGTCTTTCGGAATGCTTGGATGTGGAACACCACTCCTTTGCCGTTGCGTGCGTTCGCGAGAAAGCCGTCGAAATCACCAGCGTCGTTCAGGGCCTGCTTCTGCAGGGTTTCGGCGAGGGCGCCGAAAGCCACGGCCCTGAGCTGGAGCTTGACGGTTCGGGGGGTGTCCAGTTCGGTCTGCTCCGACTCGTGTTCGAGCACGAGGTTGAGCACCGGAATGCCTGCCGGGGTGTAGCGCAGGCTCTGCACCTGCACCACGACGGCCTGCAACTGGAGACGGTTCACCCGATTCCCGCGAGCCTCACGCTTGCGGCGTCAGGCGGCCTGCTCCTGCGACTGTTGCTGGGCCTTGCGGGCCTCTTCGCGCTCGACCGTCTTCATCATGGCCGACGGGCCGGTGTCGGCCTTCTTGCGCTGAACGGTCAGGTGGCGCAGCACGGCGTCGTTGAACTTGAAGGCATGCTCCAGTTCCTCGAGCACGGCTTGGCCGGCTTCGATGTTGACGCACAGGTAGTGGGCCTTGGACAGCTTGTTGATCTGGTAAGCCAGTTGACGGCGACCCCAGTCTTCAACGCGGTGGATCTTGCCGCCGCCGGCGGTGATCATGCCCTTGTAGCGTTCCAGCATGGCCGGAACCTGTTCGCTTTGATCCGGGTGGATCAGCAGAACGATCTCATAGTGACGCATGGACTCTCCTTGTGGATGACCCCGGCCGACCGGGAGAACCCTGGCCGGGGAGGTTGGCAGCTGCCCCCAGGCGTCAGCAGGGGTGCAGCAAGGCAAGCCCGCGATTATACAAACGTTCGGGGCCCTGACCACCCCCAGGCGGTCAGGGCCCCGTTTCGCCCGGCCCGGCTGCCCAAGGGCGGCCGGTTCGGGCGGGGCTCAGCAGGCGATCAGGCGCCTTTGAGGTTGGGGTAGCGCACGTGCTCCACCAGATCCTGGATCTTCTTGTTCGGCGCAGGCGTCACAAGGCTCACCAGGATGATCACGGCGAAGCCGATCGGCACGCCGAACAGGCCAGCCGAGATCGGCTGGATGCCCCACCACAGCTCGATGGGCGAGGTCACGCCGAAGATGCCACGCAGCCAGACCTGGGTCGTGGCCATGTAGTAGAACGTGACAGCCAGACCGGCGACCATGCCCAGCGAGGCGGCGATGCCGTTGGCGCGCTTCCAGAAGATGCCGAGCACCAGGGCCGGGAAGAACGCCGCCGCCGCGAACGAGAACGCCGCAGAGACCAGGAACAGGATGTCGGCCGGTTTCTGGGCCGCCACGTAGGCAGCGGCCAGGGCCACGATCAGCAGCAGCGTCTTGGAGATCGCGACGCGGCGGGCCGTGGAGGCGTTGGGGTCGATCATCTTGTAGTACAGGTCGTGCGACAGCGCGTTGGCGATCGTCAGCAGCAGGCCGTCCGCGGTGGACAGCGCGGCCGCCAGACCACCCGCAGCGACGAGACCGGAGATCACGTACGGCAGGCCACCGATGGCGGGCGTTGCCAGCACGATGATGTCACCACCGATCGTCATCTCGTTGAGCTGCAGGATGCCGTCGTTGTTCACATCCGCCACCGACAGCAGTGAAGGATCAACCCGGTTCCAGGCCGATATCCACTCCGGTAGGTTGTTGAATGGTGTACCGACCAGGACGTTGAACACCTCGAACTTGACCAGCACGGCCAGGGCCGGCGCGGTGAAGTACAGCAGGAAGATGAAGAACAGCGACCAGGTCACCGACTGACGTGCTTCCTTCACGCTGGGCACGGTGTAGTACCGGACCAGGATGTGAGGCAGCGCGGCCGTACCCACCATCAGGCAGAAGATGAGCGCAAGGAAGTTTCGACGCGATTCGTCAAAGGTCTTCTTCGCGGCGGCGTCCCCGTTCGGATCACCCGCAAACTGCTGCGCATGGCGCGGCATGCCGTTGAGCGGTCGGGTCTTGGCATCCGCTGCGGCCTTGGCACGGGTCCAGGCGGCCTTGGCGGCGGCTTCGTCCTTCGGCAGATCGGCCACGGCCTTTTCGGCAGCGGCGATTTGCGCGCTCGGGGCATTGGTCGCACGCAGATCCGCCAGAGCCTTCTCGGCGGCGGCCTTGTCGGCAGCCAGCGCGTTGGCCGGATCCTTGAGCTTCGCAGCGAGTGCATCGGAGCGGGCCTTGAACACGTTGCGGACCTCGATCTCCTTCGGATCGTTGATCAGGCGCGTTTCGGCTTCGGTCACCTTCTGCAGCTGGGCGCCATACATGATCTGCGGCACCGGCACGTTCGTCTGCTTCACCGACAGCCAGACCACGGGGATCAGGTAGGCAATGATCAGGATGATGTACTGCGCCACCTGCGTCCAGGTCACCGCGCGCATGCCACCCAGGAACGAGCAGACCAGAATGCCGCCGAGGCCCAGGAAGATCCCGAGTTCGAAGGCCACGCCGGTCAGACGCGCCGTGATCAGACCCACGCCGTAGATCTGCGCCACCACGTAGGTGAAGGAGCAGAGGATGGCGGCGAAGATGCCGATGAAGCGCGGCAGGTTGCCGCCGTAACGCTCACCCAGGAAGTCGGGAATGGTGAATTGCCCGAACTTGCGCAGGTACGGCGCCAGGAACAGCGCCACCAGGCAGTAGCCGCCCGTCCATCCCATGATGAAGGCCAGGCCGCCGTAACCCGAGAGGTACACCGTACCGGCCATGCCGATGAAGGACGCGGCAGACATCCAGTCCGCACCCGTGGCCATGCCGTTGTAGACGGCTGGCACGCGGCGGCCCGCGACGTAGTACTCCGTCGCATCGGTGGTGCGGCTCATGATGCCGATGCCGGCATAGAGACCGATCGTGGCGATCAGGAAGATGAAGCCGATCCACTCCCGTGAGAGCCCGATCTGCTCGAGGATGGCCAATGCAACGACGAAAACGAAGAAGCCGCCCGTGTACCAGGTGTAGACCTTGTTGAGCTGCTTCTTGAACGCGGCGTTGGAGCCGGAACCGGAACCGCTGGTTTCAAACATGCCTGCCATGGTTCACTCCTCGCCTTCTTCAACACCGTATTCGATGTCGAGCTTGTTCATGTAGTGCGCGTAGTAGCCGATCAACAGCACGTACACGATCAGGGCTCCCTGCCCACCAACCCAGACGCTGAACGGCCAACCGAAGAAGTTGAAGTTCAAGTCGCGGGCGAAGTAACCCAACACGTAGGTCACGAAGAACCAGATCACCAGCAACACGGCTGTGATCTTGAGGTTCTTCCGCCAGTACTCGCGGTGCTTTTCTGTCAATTGCATTGCATCGACCTCCATCAACAAACCCTCACGGGCACGTCATGAACACCATCCGTCTCCTCTTGGATGGCCTGCAGACCGAGTCCATGTTGTCGGCACCGCTTTTCGGGCGATGCCCCTTTTTGCTGGCCATCCGGCTGCAGCGCGCTTCAGGTCGGCTGTTGAAGCAGACCTGTCTCACGCTCCAGCTGGGCGGCCACCTTGGGCTCGAACTTTCGAAGGTGGCGAATGATCTTCACCGCCTCTTCCGGCTCTTGCCGATCGACATGAACCCGCGCGAGCTGATACCAGCCGAACGGGCTCATGGGCTGCAGTTGGGTGTTGCGCTTGAGCGCGACCACGGCTTCGTCGAAGCGGCGTTGGCGGATCAGGCACAAAGCCAGGCCATACCAGGCCCGGTCGAATTTCTCGTCGATGGCGAGCGCCTTGCGAAAGGCCTCTTCCGCCTCATCGAGGCGGCCAAGCTCTTCCCGCAGGAATCCGAGGTTGAACCAGCCCGCCGCCTTTTGAGGTTGTGCGGCCACCACGCGCTCGAACATGTCGACGGCGCCGACCTTGTCGCCGGACTGGGCCAGCAAGTGCGCGCGCGTGGACAGGGCGTAAACATCTTGCGGCTCGCGCGCGAGCATCGCGTCCACGCGTTCGAGCGCTGCCCGGCGCCAGTTGAGCACCAGCAGCAACTTGACCTGCCAGCGGGCGAAGTGACGGTTGAGCGCAGCGATCATTTGCAATGCTCCACGCCGATCTGCAGGCAGTGCTGGATTCGCAGCGCGGTGACCACGACCCAGACGAAGGCCAGGACCAGAAAGGCCACCAGGGGAACGTGCCGGTCCAGCACGATGCTGCGCGGCGAGATCAGACGGGCCAGCATCACGAACGGGCGGCCCACCTGCGCAAGCACCTGATAGAAGATGTTCTGCTCGCGCTTGGCGCCGGCCAACAAGCCCAGCACCCATTGCCCGAGCATGGCCATCAATGCGATCTCGCAGATCAGCTTGACGATGGAGAGGAAGAGCAGCATCTGACGGGGGTCCAAAGGTTGCCGCGATTCTTGGCGGGCAACTTACCGTCCTCTTACAAAGACTGACACCCCGGGCCTGTGAGCAGGTCAAACCCTGTCGGGGTTTTCCCTCGGGTTGCGCACCCCTTGCGCCCAAAGAACTACAAAAAAAGAAGCGGCCGGGGTTACCGGCCGCTTGCTTGCCTTGTGAAGGGCAGTGAACTCAGGTGTTCGCCAGCAACTGCCAGGTGTCCACCACCGTGTCGGGGTTCAGCGAGATCGAACTGATGCCCTCGTCACGCAGCCACTGCGCGAAGTCGGGGTGGTCGCTCGGGCCCTGGCCGCAGATGCCCACGTACTTGCCTTCGGCCTTGCAGGCGCCGATGGCGAGCTTGAGCAGCGCCTGCACGGCCGGGTCGCGCTCATCAAAGTCGTGCGCGAGCAGTTCGAGACCGGAGTCGCGATCGAGGCCGAGCGTGAGCTGCGTGAGGTCGTTCGAGCCGATCGAGAAGCCGTCGAAGTACTGCAGGAAGTCCTTGGCCAGCACGGCGTTGCTCGGGATCTCGCACATCATGATGAGCTGGAGATCGTTCACGCCACGCTTCAAGCCTTTGGCCGCCAGCAGTTCGGTGACGCGCTTGGCCTGCGCCAGCGTGCGCACGAAGGGCACCATCACCTGCACGTTGGTCAGGCCCATGTCTTCGCGCACGCGCTTCAGGGCCTCGCATTCCATGGCAAAGGCCTCGGCGAAATCGGCGCTGATGTAGCGCGCCGCACCGCGAAAGCCCAGCATCGGGTTTTCTTCGTCGGGTTCGTAGCGCGAACCGCCCACCAGCTTGCGGTACTCGTTGCTCTTGAAATCCGAGAGGCGAACGATCACCGGCTTGGGCCAGAAGGCCGCGGCGATGGTGGCCACGCCCTCGGTCACTTTGTCGACGTAGAACGCGCGCGGCGAGGCGTGCCCACGCGCCACCGACTCCACCGCCTTCTTCAGATCGGCGTCGATCTGCGGGTAGTCGAGGATGGCCTTGGGGTGCACGCCGATGTTGTTGTTGATGATGAATTCGAGCCGCGCCAGGCCCACCCCGCCGTTGGGAATCTGCGCGAAGTCGAACGCGAGCTGCGGGTTGCCCACGTTCATCATGATCTTCAGGTCCATCTCGGGCATCTCGCCGCGCTGCACCTCGGTGATCTCGGTTTCCAGCAGGCCGTCGTAGATGTTGCCGGTGTCGCCTTCGGCGCAGCTCACGGTGACGAGCGTGCCGTCCTTGAGCAGGTCGGTCGCGTCACCACAGCCCACCACGGCCGGGATGCCGAGTTCGCGCGCGATGATGGCCGCGTGGCAGGTGCGCCCGCCGCGGTTGGTGACGATGGCGCTCGCCCGCTTCATCACCGGCTCCCAGTTCGGGTCGGTCATGTCGGTCACGAGCACGTCACCGGGCTGCACCTTGTCCATTTCGCTGATGTTGTGCACCAGGCGCACCGGGCCCGTGCCCACCTTCTGGCCGATGGCGCGGCCGCTGGCCAGCACCGCGCCCTTGCCCTTGAGCTTGTAGCGCACCTCGGTCTTGCCGGCGCTCTGGCTTTTCACCGTCTCGGGGCGTGCTTGCAGGATGTAGATCTGGCCATCGGTGCCGTCCTTGCCCCATTCGATGTCCATCGGGCGGCCGTAATGCTGCTCGATCACCAGCGCGTACTTCGCGAGCTGCTCCACGTCGGCCTCGGACAGGCTGTAGCGGTTGCGCTGCTCCACCGGCACGTCGATGGTCTTGACCAGCTTGCCACTGGCGGCTTTCTCCTCGGGCGAGCTGAACACCATCTGGATCAGCTTGGAGCCCAGGTTGCGCCGGATCACCGCGCGCTTGCCGGCGTTCAGCATGGGCTTGTGCACGTAGAACTCGTCGGGGTTCACCGCCCCCTGCACCACCGTCTCGCCCAGGCCGAAGCTGCTGGTGATGAACACCACCTCCTCGAAGCCGCTCTCGGTGTCGATGGTGAACATCACGCCCGCGGCGCCGAGGTCGGAGCGCACCATGCGCTGCACGCCGGCCGACAGCGCCACATCCGCGTGCGCGAAGCCCTTGTGCACGCGGTAGCTGATCGCGCGGTCGTTGTAGAGGCTGGCAAAGACCTCTTTCATCTTGTGCAGCACGTCCTCGATGCCGACCACGTTGAGGAAGGTTTCCTGCTGGCCGGCGAAGGACGCGTCGGGCAGATCCTCGGCGGTGGCGGACGAACGCACCGCGAACGACGCCTTGTCGTTGCCCGCGCTCAAAGTGGCGAAGGCGTCGCGGATGGCCGCTTCGAGATCGGCCGGGAACGGCTGGGCCTCGACCCAGCCACGGATCTCGGCGCCGGCCGCGGCCAGGGCCCGCACGTCTTCGGTGTCGAGCGTGGCCAGGCGCGCGTTGATGCGCTGGGTGAGCCCGCCGTGCTGGAGGAACTCACGGAAGGCGTGGGCCGTGGTGGCGAAGCCCGTGGGCACTTTCACCCCGCTGGGCAGTTGCGAAATCATCTCGCCGAGGCTGGCGTTCTTGCCGCCCACGGATTCGACATCGCTCATCCGCAATTTCTCGAACGGCACGACCAGGGCGGTCGGCTCGAACAGGTTGGACATGGAAAGGCTCCTGAGGTTGAAAAACCGGGGGGCTCCATGCACCAGCGTGTGACCTGTGGTTCTGTTGTGGGTCGGCCACCGGGCAGGGCAGAAATTCGGGCTGCAAGCGCGCCAGATAATGGCCGCCACGCAAAACCCGGCAATTGTAAGGACGGCTTCCCCATGCCCCACCGAACGGTCTTCTTCGTCTCCGACGGCACCGGCATCACCGCCGAGACCTTCGGCAACGCCATCCTCGCGCAGTTCGAGGCCAACATCCGCCGCGTGCGCCTGCCGTTCCTGGACAGCGTGGACAAGGCCCACCAGGCGGTGCGCCAGATCAACCACACGGCCGAGGTGGAAGGCAAGCGCCCGCTGGTGTTCACCACGGTGGCCAACGACGAAGTGCTGGCGGTGTTCGAGGGCCACTGCCGCGGCATGCTGCTCGACATGTTCGCCACCTTCGTGCAGCCGCTGGAGGTGGAGCTGGGCATCAAGAGCAACCACCGGGTGGGGCGCTTCTCCGATGCGTCCAAGAGCAAGGCCTACAACGACCGCATCGAGGCCATCAACTTCTCGCTGGAGCACGATGACGGCCAGAGCCACAAGGACCTGGAAGCGTCCGACGTGATCCTGGTCGGCGTGAGCCGCAGCGGCAAGACGCCCACCTCGCTCTACCTCGCCATGCAGTACGGCCTCAAGGCCTCGAACTACCCGCTCATTCCCGAGGATTTCGAGCGCCGCAAGCTGCCACCGGCGCTGGTGCCGCACCGCAAAAAGCTCTTCGGCCTGACCATCGCGCCCGAGCGGTTGAGCGAGATCCGCAACGAGCGCCGGCCCAACTCGCGTTACGCCAGCCTGGAGAACTGCCGGGTGGAGGTGGCCGAAGCCGAGGCCATGATGCGCCGCGAGGGCATTCGCTGGTTGTCCACCACCACCAAATCCATCGAGGAAATCGCCACCACCATCCTCCAGGAGGTGCGGCCCGAGCGGCTCGAATACTGAGCGCCGGGAGAAGCGCCTCAGGCGGCTGCGGCGGCTTCGCTGGCGGCCTGCCCCACGGGCTGGCGGATCAGGTGATCGAAAGCGCTGAGCGCGGCGGGGGAGCCGGCGCCCGCCGCGATCACGATCTGCTTGTAGGGCACCGTGGTGCAGTCGCCCGCCGCGAACACACCGTCCACATTGGTGTGGCCCTTGGCGTCGATCTCGATCTCGCCGAAGCGGCTGAGCGCCAGCGTGCCCTTGAGCCACTCGGTGTTGGGCACCAGGCCGATCTGCACGAACACGCCCTCGAGTTCGATGTGGCGCTGCTCGCCGCTCGCGCGGTCCTTGTAGCTCAGGCCATTGACCGTGCCGCCCGCGCCGGTGATCTCGGTCGTCTGCGCGTTGGTGTGGATGGCCACGTTGGGCAGGCTCTTGAGCTTGCGCACCAGCACGGCGTCGGCCTTGAGCGCGTCGGCGAACTCGATCAGCGTGACGTGCTCGACGATGCCCGCGAGGTCGATCGCGGCCTCGACGCCGGAGTTGCCACCACCGATGACGGCAACACGCTTGCCCTTGAACAGCGGGCCGTCGCAGTGCGGGCAGTAAGCCACGCCCTTGTTGCGGTACTCGGCTTCACCGGGCACGTTCACGTTGCGCCAGCGCGCGCCGGTGGACAGGATCACGCTGCGCGCCTGCAGTGTGGCGCCATTGGCCATCTGCACGCCAATGAGGCCGCCCGGTTGCGCGGCCGGCACCAGTTTCTCGGCGCGCTGCAGGTTCATGATGTCGACGCCGTAGTGGCGCACCTGCGCTTCGAGAGCCGCTGCGAACTTCGGGCCATCGGTCTCGAGCACGCTGATGTAGTTCTCGATCGCCAGCGTGTCGTTCACCTGGCCACCGAAGCGCTCGGCCGCCACGCCCACGCGGATGCCCTTGCGCGCGGCGTACACCGCGGCCGCGGCACCGGCCGGGCCACCGCCGACGATGAGCACGTCGAACGGGTCCTTGGCGTCGAGCCTGGCGGCTTCGCGCGCGTCGGCGTTCACGTCGAGCTTGGCGACGATCTCTTCCAGCGTCATGCGGCCACCGCCGAACTCCTGGCCATTGAGGTAGACCATGGGCACGGCCATCACTTGGCGCTCTTCCACCTCGGCCTGGAACAGGCCGCCGTCGATGACGGTGACCTTCACCGCCGGGTTGCGGATCGCCATGAGCGACAGCGCCTGCACCACGTCCGGGCAGTTGTGGCACGACAGGCTCATGTAGACCTCGAAGTTCAACTCGCCGTCGAGCGTGCCGATCGCGTCGAGCGTTTCCTGCTCGGCCTTGGGCGGGTGACCACCGGTCCAGAGCAACGCCAGCACCAGCGAGGTGAATTCGTGGCCAAGCGGGATGGCGGCGAAGCGAACGCCCGCGGTTTCGCCTTCGCGGGCGATCACGAACGAGGGCTTGCGCGCATCGCTGCCGCTGTCGTCGAAGGCCACCTGATCGGACAGGCTGGCGATGGTGGTCAGCAGTTCGCGCATTTCCTGCGACGAAGCGGTGTCGTCGAGCGAGGCGATAAGGCGGATCGGGCGCTGCAGTTTGCCGAGGTAAGCCTGCAGCTGGGCCTTGAGGGTGTCGTCGAGCATGGGGGACTCCTGATTCAGCGCAATGCAAAGTTTTGCGAGGAACGCTGGGCGCGCGGCGCCCAACGTTCAACGCAAAACCCTCAACGGGTTCAGTGAATCAAGGTGATCAGATCTTGCCGACCAGATCCAGCGAAGGCGTCAGCGTCTTGGCGCCTTCGTTCCACTTGGCGGGGCACACCTGGCCAGGGTTCTTGGCCACGAACTGGGCGGCCTTGAGCTTGCGCAGGGTTTCCTTCATGTCGCGCGCGATGGCGTTGTCGTGGATCTCGGCGGTCTTGATCACGCCTTCGGGGTTGATGACGAAGGTGCCGCGCAGCGCCAGGCCTTCTTCTTCGATGTGCACGCCGAAGGCGCGCGTCAGGGTGTGGGTGGGGTCACCCACCAGCGGGAACTTGGCCTTGCCCACGGCGGGCGAGGTCTCGTGCCACACCTTGTGCGAGAAGTGGGTGTCGGTGGTGACGATGTAGACCTCGGCGCCCAGCTTCTGGAACTCGGCGTAGCTGTCGGCGGCGTCTTCCACTTCGGTCGGGCAGTTGAAGGTGAAGGCAGCGGGCATGAACACCAGCACCGACCACTCGCCACGCAGGCTGGCGTCGGAGACCGGCACGAACTTGCCGTTGTGGAAAGCGGTGGTCGAGAAGGTCGGCACCGTGGTGTTGATCAAGGACATGGGAACTCCTGGTTGAGGTGGATGGGAAATGGGATGGGGCTGAGCGCCCGACCGGGCAATGATAGTTGAAGACTATTCATCGATCAGATTGATAGTCGATATCCCGTCGATAGCTTTTTTTGCTGCTTCGCAGCAATCAATCCATCAGGCTGGATTCTCGTCTCTTCAACCGTCTACCGCTCCGTTTTCAGAAGCAGCGGACTCAAGTTTTTGCGCATGCAGCATCTACTCATGAAGAAGAATCGTTTTCATTTGTAATAATAAGCATGCCAACCGCCAGCCAGCCAACTTCCCGTCCGCCGCGTTCCAACGTGTTTGTGTGCTTCGAGAAACCAGCCAGCCAAGTCTCTCAAGCACCTCAACACGCAAGGAACACCGATGTCGCAAGCATCCATCGCGCCGCGCCGCGGCCGCGCCACCCCGCTGGCTCAGCGCTTCCCCCTGCAAGCCACCGCCGTGGCCTGCAGCCTCTACCTGCTGGCCCTGGGCACCGCCCACGCGCAGCAGGCCGAAGCAGCCCTCAATGAAGTCGTGGTGTCCGCCTCCGGCTTCGAGCAGGAGCTCAAGCAGGCACCCGCGTCCATCTCGGTGATCACGCGCGAGGAGCTCGAAACACGGCAGTACCGCGACCTGGCGGAAGCGCTGATCGGCGTGGAAGGCATCGACGTGCAGGGCGGCACTGGCAAGACCGGTGGCCTGGACATCAGCATCCGCGGCATGCCCAGCGACTACACGCTGATCCTCATCGACGGCCGCCGCCAGAACGTGGCGGGCGACGTGACGCCCAACGGCTTCGGTGCCGCACTCACCAGCCTGATCCCTCCGATCGCGGCGATCGAGCGCATCGAGGTCATCCGCGGCCCGATGTCCACCCTCTATGGCTCCGACGCCATGGGCGGCGTGATCAACATCATCACGCGCAAGGTGGCCAAGGAATGGAGCGGCCAGGTGACCCTGGAAGCCGGCATTCCCCAGGACAGCGAATGGGGCAACCAGTACCGCACCAACGTCTACGCCAGTGGCCCGTTGAAAGAAGACCTGCTGGGCCTGGCCGTGCGCGGCAACATCTACCGCCGTGACGCGGCCGATTGGGTGCTTGCGCCGGGTGCGGCCCAGCCAACGGCCGCCCGCAACCCGGCCCCGGCCGAGAGCCGCCAGCACAACGTCGGCGCCCGCCTGACGCTGACACCCACCCGCCAGCACGACCTGTGGCTGGACGTCGAACAGGGCCGTACCTGGTACGACAACTCGGACGGCCGCCTGGGCACGCGCGACGCCACCACCAACCTGCTGGGCAACAACCCGCCCGGCTACAAGGACGCCCTGCGCTTCAACCGCGACCAGGTGGCGATCGGCCACAACGCCCGCCTGGGCATCGGCCTGCTGGAAACCAGCCTGATGCACACCGAGACCGAAACCATCGGCCGCACCATCCCGGGCGGTGCGGTGCCCGCCGGCGATCCGCGCCGTGGCACGCACCGCGAACTCAAGACCACCAATCTGGTGCTCGACAGCAAGCTGGTCGCCCCCGTGAGCGACGCGCACGTGCTGACCGTGGGCGGCCAGTGGTGGGACGCCAACCTGATCGACGGCCTGCTGCCCCAGGAGCACGACCAGACCATGTGGTCCGTGTTCGCGGAAGACGAATGGAAGCTGACCAAACAGCTGACCGCCACGCTCGGCGCCCGCTACGACGACCACAGCGCCTTCGGCGGCCACGTCAGCCCGCGCGCCTACCTCGTCTGGGACGCCACCAACCAATGGACCATCAAGGGCGGTGTCAGCAAGGGCTTCCGTGCCCCGCGCCTGAACCAGCTCATCGACGGCGTGAGCGGCGTCAGCGGCCAGGGCGCCACCATCAACATCGGCAACCCCAACCTGAAACCCGAGGTCAGCACCAGCACCGAGATCTCGGCCCTGTTCGACAACGAGCGCGGCCTGAACGGTGCCGTGACCCTGTTCCACAACAAGATCAAGGACAAGATCAGCGGCGGCGGCGATTGCTCGGTGAACTACATCTCGAGCTGCGCCTTCAACCCGACGGCCGAGTATTCGATCAACGTCGATGAAGCCACCACCTACGGCATGGAGCTGAGCAGCCGCTTCAAGCTCGCGCCGGCCTGGGGCCTGAAGGTGGGCTACACCTGGACCAACAGCGAGGTGGTCGAGAACGGTGTGAAGAACGGCCAGTTGGCCAACACCGCCAAGCACATCGCCAACGCCCAACTCGACTGGACCGCCAGTGAGAAGTGGCGCCTGTGGCTGCGTGGCGAGTACCGCGGCAAGAGCCCGCGCTTCAGCGGCGATCCGGCCAACCTCACCGGCAACAACCTGGCCATCTACCAGGCCGTGGGCGACATCAAGCCGCACGCCCTCTTCCACCTCGGTGGCGCCTACAAGGTGTCGCAGAAGGTGACCATCAACGCCAACATCTTCAACCTGTTCGACAAGGACTTCCGCCAGTACCGCCAGGTCGACCTCAACGGCACCCCGACCTGGGTGAACGAATACTTCCAGGGTGGCGCGTCCGTCGCGGGCACCACCCCGGTCGGCCGCACGTTCTGGGTCTCGGCCAGCATCAGCTTCTGACGAAACCCACCGCCGCCCGACACCCGGGCGGCCTCACCCCTCGACAGCGCCAGGGCCTTTTCCCTGGCGCTGTTGCTTTTGTGGTGCACCGCAAAGACAAATTGCACCAAATATGAATAGGAATGATTTTTATTAAGGATAATTGACACCGAAGCCAGCCAGAGCCCCTTGCCCGACGCCGCGAGCCCCCGCGGCGTTTTTGTGGAGAGCGCGCACAGCCAGCCAACTCACCACCGCCCTTCCGCAAGGACCTCTGCCATGGCACACATCCGTCGCCGCAAACCCCGCCCTTCCGCCCAACTCCTGGCCCTGCTGGCCGCCGTCGTGCCCGCCGCCGGCATCGCGCAAACCGCCCCCGCCGCGAACACCACCCTCCCCACCGTCACGGTGAAGGAATCGCCCGAGGTGCCGTACAAGGCCGAGAAGTCGGCGAACGAGAAATTCACGGCCCCGCTGCTCGACACGCCCAAGACCATCCAGATCATCAAGAAAGAGGTGATCCAGGAACAAGGCGCGGTGACGTTGATGGAAGCGTTGCGCAACACCCCCGGCATCACCATGCAGATGGGCGAGAACGGCAACAGCACCGCGGGTGACGCCTTCCAGCTGCGCGGCTTCTCGCTGCAGCAATCCATCTTCGTGGACGGCATCCGCGACCTGGGCGCGGTCACGCGCGACACCTTCAACCTCGAGCAGGTCGAGGTGTTCAAGGGTTCCGCGGGCGCCGAAACCGGCCGCGGCGCTGCGTCGGGCTTCATCAACCTGGTGAGCAAGCAGGCCCACCTGGGCGACGAGAACAGCGCCTCCGTCACGGTGGGCACGGGCGATCGCAAGCGCGCAACCGTCGACCTGAACAGGCAACTGAGCAACGAGTCGGCCATCCGCATCAACGCGATGGCGCAGGACAGCGGTGTGGACGGCCGCGACTACGTGAACAACAAGGGCTACGGCCTGGGGTTGTCCTACGTGAGCGGGCTGGACACGCCCACCCGCGTGCACCTGTACAGCCAGCACATCCGGCAGAACAACGTCCCCGACGGCGGCATCCCTTCGATCGGCTACGAGGGTTTCACCACCGTGACCGGCGCGGCCAAGGTGCGCCGCGACAACTTCTACGGCAGCCCGAACGACCGCGAAAAGATCGACGCCGACATGTTCACCGCCAAGGTGGAACACGACCTGGGCGAGGGCACCACGGTGCGCAACATCACGCGCTACGGCCGCAGCCACATGGACCGCACGCTGACCGGCCTCACCACGTACACCGTGGCGGGCGCCCCGTCCACCTGGACGATCACCCGTTCGCGCCAGAACGTGGACCAGGTGAACAGCATCCTGGCCAACCAGACCAGCGTCAACACCGAGTTCAGCACCGGTGGCCTGCAGCACTCGCTGGCGGCCGGCGTGGAGCTGCTGCACGAGAAGCAGGTGGTCTTCGGCCACACCGCCGTGGGCACCACCGACCCGGCCAACATCTACAACCCGAACCCGTTCGACCCGATGGCCACCTTCGGCCCGCGCAACGGCGCGGAGACCGGCGGCAGCACCAACACCATCGGCGTGTACGCGTTCGACGACATCAAGTTCAACGAACGCTGGTCCGTCAACGGCGGCCTGCGCCTGGACTTGTACAAGCTCAAGACGGACAACGTGACCGCCGCCGGCGTGCGCACCAACCTGGAGGACTCGCGCAGCCTGGTGAGCTGGAGCATCGGCGGCGTCTACAAGCCCGCCGAGAACGGCAGCGTCTACGCCTCGATCGGCACCTCGGCCACGCCGCCCGGGGGCAACAACTTCCAGCTCAACGGCACGCCCACCAACCAGGCCAACGCCGCGCTGGACCCGCAGGTGACGGACTCGCTTGAGCTCGGCACCAAGTGGGAGCTGCTCAACAAGCGCCTGAACGTGGCGGCCGCGGTGTTCCGCACCGTGAACGACAAGCAGGTGACGGTCGATGCGATCACCAACGCGTCGGTGCAGGAGGGCAAGACCCAGGTGCAGGGCATCGAGCTGTCCGCCGTGGGGCAGATCACGCCGTTCTGGCAGCTCACCGCCGGCCTGGCCAAGACCAGCACCAAGCAGATCGATCAGCGCAGCGCCACCACCACGACCGACCGCGTGCGTTGGTCGCCGGACCTGACGTTCACGCTTTGGAACTCGTACCAACTCGACCAGTGGACGATGGGCTTCGGCGCGCGCTACGTGTCCGAACAGAAGCGCGTGGTCACGGTGGGTGGCACGGGCAACGTGCCGAACGTGCCCTCGTTCTGGGTGGCCGACGCGATGGTGGGCTACCAGCTCAACGACGCGGTCAACCTGCAGTTGAACGTCTACAACCTGTTCGACAAGGAGTACCTGAACGCGCTGAACAACGGCGGTGGCCGCCTCGCGTTGGGCGCCCCGCGCTCGGCCATGCTCACGGCCAACTTCAAGTTCTGAGCCTGGCCTCGCAGCGCTTCACCCCGGCGCTGCGGCCAAAGAAAAGGCCCGCCATCGGCGGGCCTTTTTCGTTTCCAAGGGGGAACGGGTCAGTACACGTCGCGCCGGTAACGGCCCTCGGCCGCGAGGCGCTGCAGCGTGTCCTCGCCCAGCACCTGCTGCAGCGTGTGGTCGACCTCACTCGCCATGCCTTCCAGGCTGCCGCACACATAGATGGCAGCGCCCTCGCCCACCCATTCGCGCACGGCGGGCGCCGCCTCGGCCAGCGCGTGCTGCACGTAGCGGCGCTCGGCCTGGTCGCGTGAGAACACCCAGTCCACGCGGCTGAGCCAGCCCTGGCGCTGCCAGGCGTCGATCTCGTCGCGGTGGTGCGCGTCGCAAGCCGACTGGCGTTCGCCGAACAGCAGCCACATGGGCGGCACCGCGGCCGGGCGGGTCGACGTGGCGGCATCGGCCAATGGCACCGCGCTGGCGATGCGCTCGCGCAGGTGGCCACGCAAGCCCGCGAGCCCGGTGCCGTTGCCGATGAGGATGAGCGCGCGCTGCGCGTTGCCAGCGATGCGAAAGCCGTTGTGCGCGCGCACGCGCAACATCACCGTCTCGCCCACGGGGGCCCCATGCGTGAGCCAGTCCGAGGCCAGGCCGGGGCTGCCGTCGGCGCGGCGCGAGCGGCGCACGAGCAGGTGCACGGCGCCGTCCTGCGGCACCGAGGCAATGGAGTAGTCGCGCGGCGCACCCGGCGCAGCGGGCACCTCCACCTGCACCAGGTCGCCGGCCTGCCACGTGGGCAAGGCAGCGCCAGGTGCCGGCACGAGTTCGAGGTGGTGCACGGGTTCGCCCGCGCTGCCGGGGTTCAGGTGCACGCGCGCACGCAGTTGCCACGGCTGCAGCGCGGGGGCCTCCCAGTCGGGCAGGTCGCTGGTGCCGGCCAGGTGCGCCAGGTGCTGGCGCCAGCGCTGCAGGGCCGCGGGGTCGCTCTTGTCGACGTCGATGCGCTCGAACAGCGGCTTCGCGCCATGCCGCTGCAGCCAGTCGTCCAGCGCGCGCCCGAAACCGCAGAAGTGCGCATAGGCCTGGTCGCCCAGGGCCAGCAGGCCCACGTGCAGATGCGACAGGTTGGCCCCGGCCGAGGCCATGACCTGGCGCGCGAACAGGGCCGCGCTGTCGGGCGGGTCGCCCTCACCGTAGGTGCTGGCGATGCACAGCAGCCGGTCGGCCTGCTGCAGGTCGGTCAGTTTCAGGTCGCTCAACGGCGCCAGGCGCACGGGCACGCCCGCGGTGTGCAGGGCCTGGGCGGTCTGCATCGCCAGCTCTTCGGCTTGCCCGGTCTGGCTGGCGTAGGCCACCCACCACGCGGGCACACCGGGCGTGGCCGGCAGCAACGCGGCCACGCGGCGCTGCTGCTCGCGCTCGCGTTGGCGGTGCCGCCAGGCGATGGTGCCGCAGAGCAGGCCGTAAGCGGCCACGGTGGCCAGGGCGTAGGTGATCTTCTCGGGGCTCATCCAGCGAGGCGCTCCATCGCGCCCGTGAGGGTTTCGGTGAGGCAGCCGTCGGCCTCGCGCTGCACGAACAGCGCGGCAATGCCATGGGCTTCGGCCAGCGCCAGGCCGGCGTCGCGGCCGGCCACGGTCAACGCGGTGGACCAGGCGTCGGCCCACAGGCATTCGGTGTGCAGCACGCTCACCGAGGCCAGGCCGTGCGCCACGGGGTGGCCGGTGCGCGGGTCGATGCTGTGCGGCAGGCGTCGGCCTTCGTGCAGGTAGGCGCGGCGGTAGTCGCCCGAGGTGGCGACCGACAGGCCGTGCAGGGCCACGCGCGTGGCACGCGGTGGGGCGTGGCCGGGCAGCGCGGGCGGCGGCGCCAGGTCCACCCACCAGGGCATGCCGTCGGGGCGCAGGCCCTGCCCGCGCAATTCGCCCCCCACCTCGACCAGTGCGTGCGCGATGCCCGCGGCATTCAAGGCCTGTGCCACGCGATCCACCGCGTCGCCTTTGGCGATGGCCGAAAAATCGAGCCGCAGGCCACCGGGCTGCGTGGCTTCGCGCGTGGTGGCGTCGAAGCGCAGGGCGCGCCAGTCCTGCGCACCCAGCGCGGCTTGCACCGAAGCCGCGCCGGGCGGCGTGAAGCCGGGGTCGGTGTAGCGCGGGGCGGGGCCGAAGCCCCAGCAGTTCACGAGCGCACCGGCCGCGGGGTTGAACGCGCCCGACGACGCCTCGGCCATCCACAACGCGGCCTGCAGCACCTCGGCAAAAGCCGCAGGCAGCGCGCGGCGCGAGCCCGCGCCCGCGCGGTTGAAGCGCTCGATGTCCGAGCCCGGCAGCCAGGTGCTCATCTGCGCGACCACGAGGTCCAGCTCGGCCTCGACGAGCGCGCGCACGGCGCCGTGGCGCGCGGCGTCGCGGTCCGCCCAGTGCACCGACCAGGTGGTGCCCATGGTTTCGCCGTGCAGGCGCTGCACGCGTGCGCCCACCAGGGGCACCGCGCCATCGATGTGTTCAGGCACCAGCACACGGGTCATGGTGAAACGCCGGCGCGCAGCGCGGCGGGGGTGGGCCTTACTTCGGCAGCACTTCCAGCGTCAGGCTGTAGTTGGAGCGGCGCACGGGCTCGGCCAGCGTGCCGGCGGGGCCGCTGGGCGCGCCGCCGGCCATGCCGGGGCCACCCGCGCCGGGTGCGCCCGCACCCGGGCCGCCTTCCGCGCGCGGCGGGCGCGCCGGGGCCACGTTCACCCAGTACATGCCGGCGGCCGGCCACTTCACCTTGATCTCGCCGTTGGCGTCGGTGTCCATGCGGATCTCGCCGAGTTCGCTGCGGTAGCGCAGGCCGGCCAGGATCACGGTGGCGGCATAGCCCGCGGCGGGCTTGCCGTTGTCGAGAAAGCGGAAGGTCGCGGTCTCGCCTTCCACCAGGTCGTTCGGGTGCGTCACGGGCACGAGCTCGATGCCGCGGCCGGTGGGCTTGAGTGCGTCGGTGCTCGGGTTGCCGCGCGTCACGAAGGTCTCGACGCGGTTGGCGTTCTGGCTCACGCGCAGCTCCGTCGCATCGGCCGGAATTTCCTTGGCCAGCGATTCGGCCGAGCCGCGCAGGCGCTTGGTTTCGTTGCCGACCTTGAAGCTCGCGATCATCCCGTCGTTGACGAGCGCGAGGCGGTAGGTGCCGGGCTTGTCGAGCTTGACGTCGAACACGCTGCGGTAGCGGCCCTTGGCCTGGTTCTCGGCCTGCAGCGGCTGGCCATCGGGGCCGATGACCACGAGGTTGTCGAGCGCGGCGGCGTTGTGCTCGTAATAGAAGATGTCGTTGGAGATCGCGGCGTCCACGCTCACCCACGGCTGCTGGCCGGAATAGATGGTGCCCGAGGGCAGCAGCCAGGCGCGGTGCGCGTGGGCCTGGGACAGGGTGAGGGCCGACATGGCGGCGATGGTCGCGAGGGCGAGAACACGTTGGCGAAGGGACAGGCGCTGCATGAAGGTCTCCAGTCGGGGATCGGGTGATGGATCAGGGTTTGACGGTGAGGCTGACGGCGCCGAGCTCGTGCTGGCCCGCGGCCTGTGCCGAAGCGGGCGCCTTGGGCGGCCACACGAAGGGCACCTTCACCAGCTCGCGCCCGCCGACTTCGCGGGCGGCTTCGAGCACCACGGCGTACTCGCCGGGCGCCAGCTTGCCGAGCGCACTGCTGTCGTTGAACTGCACCGTGTGCTCACCGGGCGCGCGCGTGGCGCTGCTCAGGCCGTCCACCGGCATGGCCAGTTCGCGCCCGCTCTTGCGCCACCAGGCGCGCATGTCCTTGAGCCACTTGGTGCCCTCGTTGTTGCGCAGCTTGATGTCGTACCAGACCGCGAGGTTGGCCACGAAGCTCTGGTCGGGCTTCTCGATCCAGATCGCCACGTAGGGGCGGTGGTACTCGGCCACGGTCAGGCGCGGGATCTCGACCTTGAGCGCCATCTCGGCGGCCACAGCGGGCCACGCGACAAAGGCCGCGGTGAGCGCGGCGGCGTAACGGATCAGCATGGGAAAGCAGCTCCTTCGAAGGTCAATGGATGAACAGGATCACGAGCAGCAGCGGGATCACCAGGCCCGCACCCACCATGGGCCAGGTGGTGGGGCGCGCGGCCGCGTGGAACTTGAGGATGAACAGGCCGGTGATGCAGAACACCAGGCAGGCCACCGAGAAGATGTCGAGGAACCACTTCCAGGCAATGCCGGTGTGGCGGCCCTTGTGCAGGTCGTTCAGGTACGAGATCCAGCCGCGGTCGGTGCGCTCGTACTCCACGCTGCCGCTCTCGCGCTCGATGCGCAACCAGGCGTCGCCACCGGGGCGCGGCAGCGAGAGGTAGATCTCCTCGGGCGACCATTCCGCCGCGGTGTCGGGCAGGCCCACACCGAGCGCCTGGGCCAGCCAGGCGTGCAACGCGGGGGGCAGCGCGGCGTTGTCGGGCTCGTCGTCCTTCACCGCGATGGCGGCCCGCAAGGCCTCGGGCAGTTCCACCGTCTTGTTCTGCACCACCGGCGTGGCCGGGATGTCGGCCGCGTGGTTGAGCGTGATGCCGGTGAACGCGAACAGCAGCATGCCGATGAGGCACAGGGCGGAGCTGATCCAGTGCCACTGGTGCAGGGTCTTGAGCCAATAGGCCCGGCTCGGTGCGGCCTGGGCGGGCGGGTTTTTCACGGTGACGGGCGTTGTGCTCACAGCCTGCAAATTATAACTATTCTCATTTAGAAATCGGAGCCCTCCACTCCGCTTTTGTGAGCACCCCGGGGGATGTCAGGACCGCGCGGGCGGCTCGACCCAGTCGCCGCCCAGGGCCCTGTACAGGTCGAGCGCGGCGCTCAGGCGCGCCAGGCGCTGGGAAGCCAGTGCGTCCTGCGCCGAGAACAGCGTGCGCTGCGCGTCGAGCACCGAGAGCAGATCCCCGCTGCCTTCGCGGTAGCGCAGTTCGGCCAGTTGCAGCGAGCGCTGCGCCTGCGCCACCACCTCGCGCTGCAACGTCTCCTGCTGCTCGCGCTGCGAGAGGTTGCCCAGGCCGTCGTCCACCTCCTTGAGTGCGGTGCGGATGGACTGGCCGTAGCTCTCGATCAGCACCACGCGCTGCGATTCGCTGCTGCGCACGTTCAGGCGCTGGCGCCCGCCGTCGAAGATGGCCTGGGCGAGCGACAGGCCGATGGACACGCTGCGCGTGGGATCGGCCAGGCTCAGCAGGGCCGCCGTGCCCAGGCTGCCCGAGGCCGAGAGCGACACGCTGGGCAGCAGCGCGGCGCGCGCGGCGTCCACGTTGGCGTCGGCCGCGGCCAGGCGCGCCTCGGCGGCGGCCAGGTCGGGCCGGCGCGTGAGCAGCGACGACGGCAGGCCCGGCGCCACGACGGGCACACGCAGTTGCGCGAACTCGCCCGCCTCGGGCGCGTAGCCCTGGGGCACGCGGCCCAGCAGCACAGCCAGCGCGGTCGCCGTCTGGCGCTGTTGCAGTTCCAGCGGAATGAGCGCGGTGCGCTGCGTGAGCACCGCCGTGCGCTGTTGCGAGACCTCGAGCGCGGTGGCCACGCCGTTGCGCTGGCGCGCCTCCACGATGCCGAGCACGCGCTCGGCCACGGCCAGGTTCTCGCGCGCGATGCGCAGGCGCTCACCCGTGTTGAGCCACAGAAAGTAGTTGTTGGCCACGCCAGCGAGCAGCGTCAGGCGCGCGGTCTTCCAGTCGAACTCGCTGGCCTGCAGGCCGGATTCGCCCGCGCGCACGCCGGCGGCGATGCGGCCCCACAGGTCCAGCTCGTAGCTCACCGACAGACCGGCGCTGGTCGATTCGCGCGGCGTGGACGGCGTGCCCGATGCGTCGCTGCGGCCGGCCGAGGTGCCCAGGTTGCCGCTCACCGAAGGCAGGCGCGAGATGCCGGCCTGCTGCAGGGCGATGTCGGCCTGGCGGATGCGCTCCACGGCGATGCGCAGATCGGGGCTGCCGGCCTGCGCTTCGTCGATGAGGCGCTCCAGCGGCGCAGAGCCGAACGAGCGCCACCACTCTGCGGTGATGGGTGCGGATTCGCCCGAAGCGGTGCGGTTGTCCCAGCTTGCGGGCATCTCGACCGCGGCCTGGCGCGCGGGATCGGACGTTGTGGCGCAGCCTTGCAGCACGAGCACCGCGGCCAGAGAGAGCAACAGGGGTTTCATCGGTGCGTTCATTCGGAAGACAGGGCCACCACAGGGTCCAGCCGCGCGGCCTTGCGCGCCGGCAGGTAGCCGAAGATGAGGCCGGTGGCGAAGGCGCAGCCGAAGGCCAGCACCACCGGCGTGAGGGCGAACTGCACCGCCGTGCCCCACCAGCCCACCACGAAGGCCACGGCCAAGCCACCGACCACGCCGATGAGCCCGCCGAGCGCGGAGACCACCAGCGCCTCGATGAGGAACTGCTGCAGGATGTTGCGCGTGCGCGCGCCCGTGGCCATGCGGATGCCGATCTCGCGGGTGCGCTCGGTCACACTCACCAGCATGATGTTCATCACCCCGATGCCGCCCACCAGCAGCGAGATCGCGGCGATGGAGCCGAGCAGCACCGTCATGGTGTTCTGCGTCTCGGTGGCGGTGTCGATGATCGAGGCCATGTTGCGGATCTGGAAGTCGATCACGCCGTGGCGCTCGGCCAGCAAGGACTCCACCGCCGACTGCGTCTCGTCGATGCGGCCCACGTCCTGCACCGCCACGGTGACGTTGCGCAGGAAGCGCTGCCCCGACAGCCGCAACTGGCTCGTGGCGTAGGGGACGAGCACCACGTCGTCCTGGTCCTGCCCGTTGGGCGAGGCGCCGCGCGTGCTCATCACGCCGATCACCTGGAAGATCAGGTTGTTCACCAGCACGTACTGCCCCAGCGGTTCCTGCCCGCCGGGGAACAAGGCGTTGGCCACGGTCTTGCCGAGCACGGCCACGGTGGCGTACTCCTGCTCGTCTTCCTCGCTGAAGAAGGTGCCGCGCTCCACCTTCCACTGGCGGGCCAGCGGAAACTTCGACGAGGTGCCCAGCACGCTGCTCGAATAGTCGGATTCACCGAAGCGCAACGTGACGGTGCTGCTCTGCTCGGGCACGGCAGCCAGCACGTTGGGCACCTCCTTGTCGATGGCCTGCACGTCGGACAGCACCAGCGTGGCGATGTTCTGGAAGCCCCGCTGGTTGGGTGCGCCCGGGCGCACCAGCAGCAGGTTGGAGCCCATGGCGCTGATGCGGTCGATCACCTGCTGCTTGGCACCGTCGCCGATGGCGAGCATGGCGATCACCGAGCCCACGCCGATCACGATGCCCAGCAGCGTGAGGATGGCGCGGAACACGTTGGCGCGCAGCGCGCGCAGCGCCGTCTTGGCAGCCTCCACCACATCGCTCAGGTGCGAAATGCGGCCGCGCCGCGGCGTCCAGTTGTGCGCGGCCTGCGCCGCCGCACCCTGCGGCGGGCGCGGGCCGGGGTCGGCCACGATGTCGCCGTCCTTGATCTCGATCACGCGGTGCGCGTGCGCGGCCACCTCGGCCGCGTGGGTGATGAGGATCACCGTGTGGCCTTGTTCGGCCAGTTGCTTGAGCAGGACCATCACGTCGGCACCGCTCTTGCTGTCGAGCGCGCCGGTGGGTTCGTCGGCCAGGATCACACGGCCGCCGTTCATGAGCGCGCGCGCGATCGACACGCGCTGCTGCTGCCCGCCCGAGAGCTGGTTGGGCCGGTGGTGCATGCGCTCGCCCAGGCCGAGCGATTCGAGCAGCTCGGCCGCGCGGGCGTGGCGCTCGGCCGGCGGGATGCCGGCGTAGACCGCGGGCACCTCCACGTTGTCGGCCGCGGTGCCGGTGGCGATCAGGTTGTAGCTCTGGAACACGAAACCGAATGCGTCGCGGCGCAGTTCGGCCAGCTCGTCGCGCTCCAACTCGGACACATCGCGCCCCATGAAGCGGTAGGTGCCGGTGGTGGGCTTGTCCAGGCAACCCAGGATGTTCATGAGCGTGGACTTGCCCGAGCCCGAGGCGCCCATGATGGCGACCAGCTCGCCGGGATAGATCTGCAGGTCGATGCCGTGCAGCACCTCGACCGCGAGCTCGCCGTTGCGGTAGGTCTTGGTGATGCCGCGCAGATCGATCAGCGGCACGACATCCCCCGCGGCGTCCGGCGCACCGTAAGCGCCATGCACGCCATGCACGCCGGTTGCGCCCCCGGGCAGCACCGCGGCGTCGGGGGCGGTGGGCAACTGGCTCATCGGCGCGCTCCGGCCGGGGCCGCACCGGGCATGCCGCCCGGGCCACCGGGGCCGCCCAGGCCTTGCGGCTGGCCCAGGCCGGTGCCCTGCGGCGTGTTGCGGCGCGGCGGTTCGGCCTCACGGGTGCCTGCGATCACGCGATCGCCCTCTTTCAGGCCCGAGAGCACCTCGGCGTGCACGCGGTTGCTGATGCCGATGGTGATCTCGCGTTCTTCGATGCTGCCGTCTTCCAGCATCACCTTGACCTTGGCCTGGCGAGGGCCACGGGTGCCCCGCGGCGCACCGCCCGGCATGGCCCCGGGGGCGCGCGCAGCGGCAGCGGCCGGCGCAGGCGGGGGGGGCGCGGCGGCGGCGCCGGCGGGCCGGGTGGGCGGCCGTCTTTCGGGCCTGCCCGCAGGCGTGTTTTCGGACTTGGTTTCGGGGGGTCCGGTTGGCGCCCCCGGTGCCCGCGCCGGCGGCCGGGGGCCCCTGCCGCCCTCCGCCCGTCCCCGCGCCCGACGGGGCGGCTCCCGCAAGCGCTGGCGCTCCTCGGGCGTCATCTTCTCGAAGGCTTCGCGGTCGAAGCGCGGGCGCTCGCCCGCCGGCGCCTGCGCGGTCTTGAAGCTGCCGGCCGGTACGGACAGCGACGAACTCGGCCGCGATGCCGGCGCGGTGGAAGGCGCGGTGGGTGCAGCACCCGGTTGCGTCCCCGGTTGTGTGCCCGGCTGGGCACCGCGCTCGCGCCCGGTGGGCGCGCCGCGCTGGATGCTCAGCGCCGACATCGGCACCATCAACACGTCCTTGGCTTCGGCCACCACGAAGAACACCTGCGCCGTCATCTGCGTCATCAGGCTGCGGTTGTTGTTGGGCACTTCGAACAGCGCGTTGTAGAGCACCACGTTGTTCGTCACGGTGGGCGTGGGCTCGATCTTCTTGAGCTCGCCGTACCAGCGCCGGCCCTGGCCACCCAGCGTGGTGAAGTACACCGGCATGCCGCCGCGCAGCTTGCTCACGTCGGCCTCCGACACCTGCGTCTGCACCGTCATCACCGACAGATCGGCGATGCGCAGCAGCGTGGGGGCCGACTGGTTGGTGTTGAGCGTCTGCCCCTGGCGCGCGGTGACGCTGACCACCGTGCCCGACATGGGCGCATAGATCTTCGTGAACTTGAGGTTGGCCTCTTCCACCCGCATGCTGGCCTGCACCTGTTCCATCTGCGCCTTGAGCGACTGGATCTGCGTGCGCGCGGTGCGCACCGCGGTCTCGGCGTTCTGCAGGGTTTCGGCGGTGGTGGCCTCCTCGGCCATCAGGTTCTTCTGGCGCTGCAGGTCGCGCTCGGCCTTGGCCAGCGTGAGCTCGCGCTCGGCCATCTGGGCCTGTTGCGAGCGCAACTGGGCGCGGCTGGCGTCCACGCGCGCCATCGAGGTCTCGGCGTCGATCTCGGCCAGCAGGTCGCCCTCCTTCACATCGGTGCCCACCTCCACGTGGATCTTGCGCAACTGGCCCGAGACCTGGGCACCCACGTCCACATAGTCGCGCGGCTGCAGCGAGCCCGTGGCCGCCACCTGGTCCTCGATGTCACCGCGCTGGATGGTGGCGGTGATGTACGTGCTCTCGGCCTTGGCGCCCGGGCCCCAGCGGAACCACGCGAAGGCGCCACCGGCCAGCAGGGCCAGGCTCACGAGCGCGATCAGCGCAAGGCGCCAGGGGTGGCGGCGGACGATGGAGGCGGTGCGCCCGGAGGACTGGGTTGGGTTCATGGGGGCGGATGTTGCAAGGCAAATATGGAAAGAATGCGCACAGTGTGCGAACCGCGTGCGAAACGCATTCAAACGCTTTGTGAAGCGCGTGCAAAGCGCGCGTGCACAGTGTTTGAAAGATTCGGGTTTAGGCTCAGGGCATGCAGACCGGCCAGACCACCCCACCTTCGCGCCCACGCGCCTGGCTTGCGCGCTTCGACACGCTGCGCGTGAAACTGTTCCTGGCCATCGCCGGGGCCAACGTGGTGCTGGTGATGGCGGCGTACCTCATCCACAGCTGGAGCTTCGACAAAGGCTTGGTGGAATACCTGAACCAGGCCGACGAGACGCGGCTGCAGCCCCTGGTGGTGCGCCTGGGCGAAGGCTACCGCCAGCACGGCAACTGGGACTGGATCGTGGGCGATCGCCAGCGCTGGTTCGAGCTCTCTCGCGAGGTGCTGGGCAGCGGGCGCATGCCGCGGCGCCCGGGCGAAC
>JACVCO010000010.1 GCA_016741995.1 Hydrogenophaga sp.
CAGCGGGCATCTCGGGGGCGATCCAGCACCTGGCGGGCATGAAGGATTCGAAGGTGATCGTGGCGATCAACAAGGACCCGGAGGCCCCGATCTTCAGTGTGGCCGACTACGGCCTGGAGGCCGATCTGTTCGAGGCCGTGCCGGCTCTCGTCAAGGCGCTCTGATCCGAAGAGCACCCCCAAGGGCATCGCGCGCGATGCCCTTTTTTCTGTATTCGCGCATCCCTGGAGACACCACGCCATGAGCTACACCGCCCCCGTCAAGGACATGCTGTTCAACATCGAGCACCTGGCGCGCATCGACCAGGTCGCCGCGCTGCCGGGCTTTGAAGACGCCGGCCTGGAAACCGCGCAGGCGGTGCTCGAGGAATGCGCCAAGCTCAACGAGGGCGTGGTCGCACCGCTCAACCGCGAAGGCGATCTCAAGCCTTCGTCCGTGAAGGACGGCGTGGTCACCACCACGCCCGGCTTCAAGGACGCCTACCGCCAGTACGCCGAAGGCGGCTGGCAGGGCCTGCAGCACCCCACGGATTTCGGCGGCCAGGGCCTGCCCAAGACCATCGGCTCGGTCTGCGGCGAAATGCTCAACAGCGCCAACCTGAGCTTCGCGCTGTGCCCGCTGCTCACCGACGGCGCCATCGAAGCCCTGCTGACCGCGGGCAGCGACGAGCAGAAGGAGACGTACCTGCACAAGCTCATCAGCGGTGAGTGGACGGGCACCATGAACCTCACCGAGCCGCAGGCCGGTTCCGACCTGGCCGCGGTGCGCTCGCGCGCCGAGCCGCAGCCCGACGGCACCTACAAGATCTTCGGCACCAAGATCTTCATCACCTACGGTGAGCACGACATGGCCGACAACATCGTGCACCTGGTGCTGGCGCGCGTGGTGGGCGCGCCCGAAGGCGTGAAGGGCATCAGCCTGTTCACCGTGCCCAAGTTCCTGGTCAACAAAGATGGTTCGCTCGGCAAGCGCAACGACGTGCATTGCGTCAGCATCGAGCACAAGCTCGGCATCAAGGCCAGCCCCACGGCCGTTCTGCAATACGGCGACAACGGCGGCGCCATCGGCACGCTCGTGGGCCAGGAGAACCGCGGCCTCGAGTACATGTTCATCATGATGAACGCCGCGCGCTACGCGGTGGGCGTGCAGGGCATCGCCATCAGCGAACGCGCCTACCAGCAGGCCGTGCAGTACGCGCGCGACCGCGTGCAGAGCCGCCCGGTCGATGGCAGCCTGAACACCGCCGCGCCCATCATTCACCACCCCGACGTGAAGCGCATGCTCATGACCATGCGCGCCGCCACCGAAGGCTGCCGCGCCATGGCCAGTGTGGCCGCGGCCGCGTACGACGCCGCGCACCACCACCCCGACGCCGATGTGCGCAAGCAGAACCAGGCGTTCTACGAATTCCTGGTGCCGCTGGTGAAGGGCTACAGCACCGAGATGAGCCTGGAGGTCACCAGCCTGGGCGTGCAGGTGCACGGTGGCATGGGCTTCATTGAAGAAACCGGCGCCGCCCAGCACTACCGCGACGCCAAGATCCTCACCATCTACGAAGGCACCACCGCCATCCAGGCCAACGACCTCGTGGGCCGCAAGACGGCGCGCGATGGCGGCACCGTGGCCAAGGCCATCGCGGCGCAGGTGCGCGGCACCGAAGCCGAGCTCGCCAAGGGCAGCGCCCACGCCCAGGCCGTGGGCAAGCGCCTCACGGCAGCGCGCGAGGCCTTCGAGCAGGCGGTGGACTTCATCGTCGCCAACACCAAGGCCAACCCCAACGCGGCCTTCGCGGGCAGCGTGCCTTACCTCATGCTCGCCGGCAACCTCATGGCGGGCTGGCAACTCGCGCGCGCGCTGCTGGTGGCCGAAGACCTGTCGGCCAAGGGACAGGACAAAGCCTTCATGGACGCGAAGATCACCACCGCGCGTTTCTATGCCGACCACCTGCTCAGCCGCGCCCCGGGCGTGGCGGCCTCCATCGTCGATGGCGCCGAAGGCGTGACGGCGATGGCCCTCGAAGCGTTCTGAATCACCACACGGAGACACCATGCCCGCACCCGAGCGCACCCTGCCCCCGGTCCTCAAGAACCTCAAGTTCCCGGTGATCGGCTCGCCGCTGTTCATCATCAGCAACCCCAAGCTCGTGCTGGCGCAATGCAAGGCGGGCGTGGTGGGTTCCATGCCCGCGCTCAACGCGCGCCCGGCTTCGCAGCTCGATGAATGGCTGGCCGAGATCACCGAAGGCATCGCGGCGCACAACAAGGCCAACCCCGACAACCCGGCCGCGCCCTTCGCCATCAACCAGATCGTGCACAAGAGCAACGACCGGCTCGAGCAGGACATGGCGCTGTGCGCCAAGTACCAGGTGCCCATCGTCATCACCAGCCTGGGCGCGCGCGAAGACGTGAACCAGGCCGTGCACGCCTGGGGTGGCATCGTCATGCACGACGTCATCAACAACGTGTTCGCGCACAAGGCGATCGAGAAGGGCGCGGACGGCCTGATCCCGGTGGCCGCGGGCGCCGGTGGCCACGCCAGCGTGAAGAGCCCCTTCGCCATGGTGCAGGAGATCCGCGAATGGTTCGGCGGCCCGGTGGCGCTGTCGGGTTCCATCGCCTCGGGCGGCGCCATCCTGGCCGCGCAGGCCATGGGCGCCGATCTCGCCTACATCGGCTCGGCCTTCATCGCCACGCACGAGGCGCGCGCGGTGGATGGCTACAAGCAGATGATCGTGGACAGCAGTTCCGACGACATCATCTACAGCAACTTCTACACCGGCATCCACGGCAACTACCTCAAGGGCAGCATCAAGAACGCCGGCATGGACCCGGAGAACCTGCCCGAGAGCGACCCGAGCAAGATGAACTTCTCCACCGGGGAAGGCGCCAACGCCGCCAAGGCCTGGCGCGACATCTGGGGTTGCGGCCAGGGCATCGGCGCCATCCGCGAGGTGATGCCGGCCGCCGACATGGTGGCGCGCTTCAAGCGCGAATACGCCGAGGCCAAAGCGCGGCTCTGCGCGGCCTGAGGCCGGGGCCGTACGGGTCAAGCGGCCGCACTGGCCGCTTGGCGCTCTGCCTCCGCCCAGAATGACTCGGCCGCCTGGCCAAGGCCTGCGCGGTGGCGTTGCAGCCGGATCTGCAGCGGCACGTGCCACTCCGCCGGCGCTGCCACGACGAGCCGGCCGCGCTCCAGATCATCCTGAACAAGGCGCTCCGGTAGCCACGCGAGGCCACGTCCATCGAGCGCCATGGTTCTCAGGACGGCGGCCAGGTGCGCGGTCATCACGGGTTGCACCGCGAGCCGCTCAAGGGCTGGGCCTTTCAGCTCTCGCAGAATCCGGCCCAAGCCCGACTCTGCGCTGTATGCCAGCAGCGCAATGGTCTGGCCCTTTCCCTTGGTGCCCAGACTGTGCAGCGGCGCGCCCGACGGGTCGGGCGCCGACACCGGGACCAAGTGATCGGTGCCCACCACCAGGCTCGGAAACTCGATCGCATCGAGCACCCCGCGCACGCCCGGGTGGCCATGGGCCAGCATGAAGTTCACCTGACTCTGTGACAGCAGGGCCTCGCATTTCTGCTGCACGTCCGACACCAGTTGAATCGGGCCCATGGTGGCCCGTGTCTCCAAGGCCTGCAGCCAACGCGGCAGGAAGGTGAACGACAGCGCGTGGGTGGACGCGAAGCGCAGCGTCATCGAGTGGGCCTCGGCGACGCTTCTGGCTTCACCTGGAATGGCCGCCACCCGGGCCTGCAGATCCTGAGCGGCGCCCCGGAACCATTCGCCGACCTCCGTGACGCGGGCGGGTTGCGAGCTTCGGTCGAACAGATCGACCCCGAGCCATTCCTCCAGGGCGCGGATGCGCCGACTGAATGCGGGCTGCGTCATGTGGCGTTCATCCGCTGCTCGCGAAAAGTTGCCCGAGGCCGCCAGCGCCATGAAGTCCTCGATCCACGAAAGGTTCATTGTCATGGCAGTGCTTTCAAAGCATCAAAGACGAGAAAAACAGCATTGGCCAGGCGTTCGCGCAAAAACGATCATGCGTTCCCCCAGTCAGGAGACCTCATGAAGATCGTTGAAATCCGCGAGAAAACCGTTCCGATCAGTTCGCCCATCCGCAATGCCTACATCGACTTTAGCAAGATGAATCTGAGTCTTGTGGCCGTGGTCACCGACGTGATTCGCGATGGCAAACCCGTGGTGGGCTACGGCTTCAACTCCAATGGCCGCTATGGCCAAGGCACGTTGATGCGAGAGCGTTTCATCCCGCGCATCCTGGAAGCCAAAGCGGACAGCCTGATCGACAGCTGCGGCAACAACCTGGATCCGCACAAGATCTGGGCCACCATGTTCATGAACGAAAAGCCCGGTGGCCATGGTGAACGCTCGGTTGCGATCGGGACCATCGACATGGCGGTGTGGGACGCAGTTGCCAAGATTGAAGGCAAGCCGCTGTTCCAGTTGCTGTCCGATCGTTATGGCGACGGCCAACCCGACCGCAAGATCTTCGTCTACGCCGCTGGCGGCTATTACCACCCCGGGCAGGATCACCGCGCGCTGCAGGACGAAATGCGCAGCTACATCGACCGTGGGTACACCGTGGTGAAGAAGAAGATCGGTGGCGCTTCGCTCGACGAAGATCTGCGCCGTATCGACGCCATCATGGACGTGCTGCAGGACGGCCAGAAGCTGTGCGTTGATGCCAACGGACGCTTCGACCTCGACACCGCGATCGCCTACGCCAAGGCGCTCTCGCAATACGACCTGTTCTGGTACGAAGAGCCCGGCGATCCGCTGGATTTCGAACTGCAGGCTGCGCTGCGCAACTACTACAAGAACCCGATGGCGACCGGTGAGAACCTGTTTTCCATGCAGGACGCGCGCAACCTCATCCGCTACGGCGGCATGCGCCCCGACCGGGATTGGCTGCAGTTCGATTGCGCGCTCAGTTACGGCCTGGTCGAGTACTTGCGCACGTTGGAGATGCTCAAGGAGCACGGCTGGTCTGCCAGCCGATGCATCCCGCACGGTGGTCACCAGATGTCGCTCAACATCGCCGCGGGCCTGGGCCTGGGCGGCAATGAGTCCTACCCGGATCTGTTCCAGCCCTACGGCGGCTTCCCCGATGGCGTGAAGGTCGAGAACAGCTACGTGACGCTGCCCGATCTGCCCGGCATCGGCTTCGAAGGCAAGGCCGACCTGTACCGCGAAATGAAGGCCCTGGCGGGCTAACACGCGGGCTGAGACTGCGGCGTGCACGCGCTCCCCGGGGCATCGATGCCCCGCGCGGGTGGCCTTCAGTTCGGCGGCGTTTGCGGTGTTTGCGGCGCTGCGCCGCCACCACGCAGCCAGCTGCCGATCGCGTCGAACACGCGGCCCACCTCGGCACCAAAGTTGGTCTTGTATTGCACGCCGGCGGTGTCCGAAATCTGCGCCACCCAGCCGCCGCCCTGCCATTCGCTGTAGAGCCAGTCGTCGCCGTCGCGCACCAGGCCGGCGGGCGGGGCGGGCAGTTCCATCACGGGCTTGCCTCTGAGTGCGGCGCCCATGTAGTCGATCCAGATGGGCAGCGCGATGCGCCCGCCCGATTCGCTGCCGCCCAGGCTGCGTGGCTTGTCGTAGCCCACCCACACGGCGGTGGCCAGCGTGGGCTGGAAGCCCACGAACCAGGCGTCCACCGCGTCGTTGGTGGTGCCGGTCTTGCCATACAGATCCGGGCGTTTGAGCGTGGCCTGCGCGCGCGCGGCGGTGCCGCTGCGCGTCACTTCGTTGAGCAGGCTGGAGACCACGTAGGCATTGCGCGCGGGGATGGCGCGGGTCTCTTCCGTCAGCGGCGCGGGCGGTGGCGCTTCGAACAGCACCCTGCCTTGCGCGTCGGTGATCTTCTCGATCACCAGCGGTGGCACGCGCCAGCCGCCGTTGGCCAGTGTGGCGTAGGCCTGCGCCATCTGCATGGGCGTGGCGCTGCCCGTGCCCAGCGCGAAGGTGAGGTCGTCGGGCTGGCGCGCCGGGTCGAGCCCGTAGCGGCCGGCCCATTCGCGCGCGGTGCCCGTGCCGGTGTGCTGCAGCACGCGCACGCTGGCCAGGTTGCTCGAACGCGCCAGCGCCTCGCGCACGCTGATCGGCCCCAGGGTTTCGCCGTTGCTGTTGGCCGGGCTCCAGCCGTTGGCGGCGGTGAAGGGCAGGTCGTCCACGCGCGTGGCCGGCATCACGCGCGCTTCCAGTGCGGCGGAGTACAGCAGTGGCTTGAAAGCCGAGCCCGGCTGGCGCCAGCCCTGGGTGACGTGGTTGAACGGCTGGCGCGTAAAATCGAAGCCACCCACCAGCGCGCGGATGCGGCCGGTCTGCGGGTCCATCGACACGAGCGCGGCCTCCACCTCGGGCCATTGCGAGATGGCCCACACGTCGCGCTTCTTGTCCTTGGTCTTGCCGGTGCTCACCACGCGCACCACGGCGCCGCGCGCGATCTTCAGCGGGGCCTTGGCCTGCGGGCTCAGGCCGCGCTGCGCCCAGCGCAGGCCTTCGCCCTGCACGGTGATGCGCTCGCCGCTGGCCAGTTGCACCTGCAGGGCCTTGGGGTTCGCATCGAGCACGATGCCCACGCGCAGGGTTTCGTCGTCGCGGTGGTCTTTCAGCGCCTCGGCCGCGGCGCGTTCGAGTTCCTGCCCGTTGCCCGAGGGGAGTGTCTCGGTGTCTTCCGGCCCGCGCCAGGCGCCGCGGCGTTCGAACGCCAGCACACCGCGTTGCACGGCGGCGTGCGCCGCGCGCTGGTCGGCCGCCACCAGCGATGTGGTGACGCGCAGGCCCTTGGAATAGGCCTCGGTGCCGAAGCGCTCCACCACGGCCTGGCGCGCCATCTCGGCCACGTGCGCCGCGTGCACGCTGCGCAGGCCGGGGGTGCGGATGGTGAGTTTCTCCGCGCGGGCCGCGGCGAGCTGCTTGTCGTTGATGACGCCGGTGACGTGCATGCGCTCCAGCACCACGCGCTGGCGTTGCGTGGCGCGCTGGAAGTTGGCCACGGGGTTGGCGTAGTAGGGGTTCTGCGGCAGGCCGGCGAGCATGGCGGTCTCGGCCAAAGAGAGCTTGTCCAGCGGCTTGCCGAAGTAGATCTGCGACGCGGCCGCGAAGCCGTAGGCGCGCTGGCCGAGAAAGATCTCGTTGAGGTAGATCTCCAGGATGCGGTCCTTGGAGAGCTCGTTCTCCAGCTTGAGCGCGAGCCAGATCTCCTTGGCTTTGCGCTCGGCCGAGAACTCGCGCGTGAGCAGCATGGTGCGCACCAACTGCTGCGTGATGGTGGAAGCGCCCTGGCGGCGCCCGCCGGTGACGGCCGCCACCAGCGCGCGCGCCATGCCCTTCGGGTCCACGCCCGAGTGCTCGCGAAAGCGCGCGTCTTCCACCGCCAGCACGGCCTGCTGCATCTGCAGCGGCATGCGCGCCAGCGGCACGTACTCGCGCCGCTCGGCGCCGAACTGCGCGATCTCCTCGCCATCGGCGGTGAGCACCTGCAGCGGCAGCTTGGGCTGGTAGTTGACGATGCGGTCCAGCGAGGGCAGATCCAGCATGGACGCCGGGGCCGGCAACGCAAAAGAGAAAGCCGCGACAAAGGCCAGTGCAAGGGCCGCGCGGCGGGGGGCAGTTCGAAGCATGGGCGGGGATTGTCCGCTGCCTGCGTGAAGGGCGCGTATGGGCGTGTAACAGGGCGATGGCGAGGGTTCAACTGCTCCCGCGCACCACCAGCTCGAAGCCCAGGTCGGTGCTGCGGCTCGGCAGGGCTTCGTCGCGCAGCAAGGAAAGCAGCATGCTCGCGCCCGCTTCGCCAATGGCGCGGCGTGGCGTGCGCACCGTGGTCAGTGGCGGCAGCATCTGGTCGCTGCCCGAGAGGTCGTTGAAGCCGGCCACGGCGATGCGATCAGGCACCGACACGCCGAGCCGCAGCGCGGTGAGCAGGCCGCCCTGCGCCAGGTCGTCGTTGCAGAAGAACACCGCGTCCACCTCGGGCCGGGTGCGCAGCAGGTCTTCGAGCAATTCACCGCCCAGGCGCATGGACGAAGGCTGCGGGCTCAGCAGCTCCAGCCGCGCGTCGTACAGGCCCGCGGCGCGCAGGCAGCGGCGGTAGCCCTCGGCGCGCTGCATCACGCGCGGGTCAAGCTGTGCGGCGATGAAGGCGATGCGACGGCGCCCGCGGTCCAGCAGGTGCTGGGTGATGGCGTGGCCCGCGTCCTGCTGCGAGAAGCCCACGCTGTGCACGCCCGGTGCGTCGGTGAGTTCCATCAGGTAGACGCAGGGCATGCCGCTGGCCGCCACCATCTGGCGCGCGGCCTCGGTGCGGTCGAAGCCGGTGAGCAGCACGCCCGCGGGGCGTTGCGCCAGGTAGGCGCGCAGCAGCTGTTCTTCTTCCATCGGATCGTAGTGCGTCACGCCGATGAGGGGCTGGTAGCCGTGCGGCAGCAGCACGCGGTGCACCGCCTCGATCACGTCCACGAACAGCGCGTTGGAGAGCAGCGGCACCAGCACCGGCACCTGCGTGCCGCGTTGCGAGGCGAGGGCGCGGGCCGCCGGGTCGGGCACGTAGCCGAGCTGCTGCGCGGCGGCCTTCACGCGCTCCACCAGATCGGCCGCCACCCCGCGCTCGCCGCGCAGCGCGCGCGAGGCGGTGATGGGGCTGACCTCGGCTTCGCGGGCCACGTCCTGCAGGGTGATGCGCCCGCTGGGGCGGCGGCGGCGTTCGGTGGTGGGCAAGGGTTTTCCCTGTTTTGGGGTGGTCAGGAACGACCGTAGGATAGCGCTACCATAGCAGGCTTCGTATCCGGATTCGCCCTGATCTTCACACAGATCAAGGGAGCTTCCGAGGCAAGTCAGCCACCGTCAACGGCCCTGTTCCCCCGGGTCGTTTCTTTCGGATTCTTTGGATAGCGCTACCCAATGACCACCAACCCCGTTCCCACCCGCCTCGTCGTCATGGGCGTGGCCGGTTGCGGCAAATCCAGCCTGGGCCAGCACGGCGCCGCGGCGCTGGGCCTGCCGCTGCTGGAGGGTGACGACTTCCACCCCGCCGCCAACGTGGCCAAGATGCGCAGCGGCACCCCGCTCAGCGACGACGACCGCGCCGTCTGGCTCGACACGCTGGCCGACCAGCTCGCGCAGCGCCCCGGCGGTGTGGTGCTCACCTGCTCGTCGCTCAAGCGCCGCTACCGCGACCGCCTGCGCGCCGCCGCGCCCGGCCTGCGTTTCGTGTTCCTGCAGCTCACGCGCGAACAGGCGCGCGAACGCGTGGCCACGCGTTCGGGTCACCTGTTCCCCGCGAGCCTGGTCGACAGCCAGTTCGAAGCGCTGGAAGACCCCAGCAACGAACCCGGCGTGCTGGCGCTCGACGCGATGCACCCGCTGCCCGAACTGGTGCAGGCCCTGCAGGCCTGGGTGCACAACGTGCCCGCGCCGGGCCAGGAGGTGCGCGCATGAAAGCCTTCCGCTATCTCGGCGAGACGCTGCTCGCCCTGTGCCTGCTGGGCATGGTCATCGCGGTGTTCAGCAACGTGGTGCTGCGCTACGGCTTCAACAGCGGCTTGAACGCCAGCGAGGAACTCTCGCGCCTGCTGTTCGTGTGGATGGTGTTCCTGGGCGCCACGCTGGCTTACCCCGTGGGCCAGCACATGGCCTTCACCAGCCTGGTGGGCACGCTGCGCCACCGCCCGCGCACGTTTGCGTTGGCCACCTTCGCCATCCGCGCGCTGGTGCTGCTGGCCTGTGTGCTGCTAGGCCGCGGTGCCTGGCAGCAGGTGGTGGTGGGCATGGGCAGCCACTCGGTGGTGCTGAACTACCCCATGGCCTTGTTGCCGTTGCCCGCGCTGCTCAGCTCCGTGGCCATCGGCTGCATGGTGCTCGTCGAGATGGTGCGCCGCACCCCGCTCGACCTGGGCCACGAACTCGAGATGGAGTGAGCGATGACGCCTGAAGCACAGGCCTTCGTGGTCTTCATCGTCGGCATGCTGGTGCTCATGGGCATCGGCATGAACATGGCGTTCGCGCTCGTGCTCACCGGTGCCGGCATGGCCTGGGTGCTCGATTTCTGGGACACGCAACTGCTCGCGCAGAACATGGTGGCCGGTGTCGACAGCTTCCCGCTGCTGGCCGTGCCCTTCTTCGTGCTCGCGGGCGAGCTCATGAACGCCGGCGGCATCAGCCGGCGCATCATCGACATGGCGCAGGCCTGGGTGGGCCACGTGCGTGGCGGCCTGGGTTACGTGGCCATTGGCGCGGCCATCCTGCTCTCGGCCATGTCGGGTTCGGCGCTGGCCGACGCGGCGGCCATGTCCGCCATCCTGCTGCCCATGATGCGCAAGCACGGCTATCCGGTGGGCACCTCGGCCGGCCTCATCGCCGCGGGCAGCGTCATCGGGCCCATCATCCCGCCGTCGATGGCGTTCGTGATCTACGGCGTCACCACCAACACCTCCATCTCGGCGCTGTTCATCTCCGGCATCGTGCCCGGGCTCATCATGGGTGTGGCCCTGATGGTGACCTGGCGCCTGCTGCTGCGCCGCATGGACCTGGCCGGCGATCCGCCCGTGCCGCTGAAGGAACGCCTGCGCCTCACCGCACGCGCCGTCTGGGCGTTGCTCATGCCGGTGATCATCATCGGCGGCATGAAGAGCGGCGTGTTCACGCCCACCGAAGCCGCCGTGGTGGCCGCGGTGTACGCGCTGCTCATCGCCTTCTTCGTGTACCGCGAAATGAAGCTGGCCGACCTGCGCGGCGTGCTGGTGCGCGCGGCCAGCACCACGTCGGTGGTGATGTTCCTGTGCGCGGGCGCCGCGGTGGCCAGCTACATGATCACGCTGGCCGACCTGCCCGCCACGCTCACCGGCTGGCTCGGCCCGCTGGTGGAAAACCCGCGCGTGCTCATGCTGGTGATGATGCTGGTGCTGGTGGCCATCGGCACCGCGCTCGACCTCACGCCCACCATCCTCATCTTCGCGCCGGTCATGTTGCCGATCGCCGTCAAGGCCGGCATCGACCCGGTGTACTTCGGGCTGATGTTCGTGCTCAACGGCGCCATCGGCCTCATCACGCCGCCCGTGGGCACCGTGCTCAACGTGGTGGCCGGCGTGGGCCGCTTGCCCATGCACACGGTCATCAAAGGGGTGAACCCCTTCCTGCTGGCCTACATCGCCGTGCTCGGCCTGTTCATCGTGTTCCCGCAGCTCGTCACCGTGCCCGTGGCATGGATGCGCTGACCCTTTCACCCGCCACCACCAACCAGGAGACTGTCATGTCCGTTCTACGCCGCACCCTCGTTGCCGCCACCGCGGCCGCCGCGCTGGCCGCGCCCTTCGCCACCTTCGCGCAAGACATCAAGCCGCGCATCATCCGCTTCGGCTACGGCCTCAACGAAGACTCCAACCAGGGCCGCGCCGTCAAGCTGTTCGCGCAGGAAGTGGAGAAAAACTCCGGCGGCAAGATGCGCATCCGCGCCGTGGGCGCTGCCGCGCTCGGCTCCGACGTGCAGATGCAGCAGGCCCTCATCGGCGGCGCGCAGGAAATGATGGTCGGCTCCACCGCCACGCTGGTGGGCATCACCAAAGAAATGGCCATTTGGGATACGCCTTTCCTCTTCAACAACGCGCAAGAAGCCGATGCTGTGCTCGACGGCCCCACCGGCCAGAAGGTGATGGACAAGCTGCAGGAGAAAGGCCTCGTCGGCCTGGTGTACTGGGAGAACGGCTTCCGCAACCTCACCAACAACAAGCGCGCCGTGGCCAAGCTGGAAGATTTCGACGGTATCAAGCTGCGCGTGATGCAGAACAACGTCTTCATCGACAGCTTCAAGACCCTGGGCGCCAACGCCGTGCCGCTGCCGTTCTCCGAACTGTTCACCGCGCTGGAAACCAAAACGGTGGACGGCCAGGAGAACCCGTACAACACCATCCTCTCCAGCAAGTTCTACGAGGTGCAGAAGTTCCTCACGGTCACCAACCACGTCTACAGCCCGTGGATCGTGACCGTGAGCAAGAAGTACTGGGACCAGCTCAGCAAGGACGAGCAGAAAGTGCTGACAGACGCCGCCAAAGTGAGCCGCGACTTCGAGCGCAAGGACACGCGCGCCGAAGCCGACAAGGCGCTGGCCGAACTCAAGGCCAAGGGCATGACCATCAACCAGCTGAGCCCCGCCGAAGCCAACCGCATGCGCGAGAAGCTCACCACGGTGAACGCCGGCATCTCCACCAACGTGGGCGAAGACCTGTGGAAGGAAACGCAGGCCGCGGTGGCGAAGGCGCGCGGCGGCAAGTGATCGGGCAGCGGCCAACCCGCTGACCCACGTACCATCGAAACCCCCGAGGCCCACCGGCCCGGGGGTTTTCTGTTTCCACACACGCTGCCCATGCAAGTCGAACACAGCATCGTCGTTGACGCCCCGGCCGAGCGGATCTTCCGTCTCTATGAAGACGTGGCCAATTGGCACACCTGGGACCCGGACACCAAGAGCGCTTCCATCGACGGCCCCTTTGCCGTGGGCACCCGAGGGTCGCTCACGCCCCCCAAGGGGCGCACCGTGCCCATGCTGCTCACCCGGGTGGAACGCGATGCCTGCTTCACCGTGGAATCGCGCATCCCGCTGTTCCGCATGGTGTTCGAGCACGAATTGGTGCCGCAGGGCGGGGCGGTCAAGGTCATCCACCGCGTCACGTTCTCGGGCGCGCTCACGTTCCTGCTGGGCCGCATGCTGGTGAAGCAGTTGAACCACGGGCTGCCTGTAACCCTGGCGAACCTGAAACGCCGCGCCGAGGGCACTGCCTGAGCGGCGCTGACAGCCCGGCACTTTTGTTGTGGAATGCCTCTGGTAGAGCCGATTCCACAACAGGAGACCGCCATGCTGGCCAAGAACACCATCTGCCTCTGGTACGAACGCGACGCGCTCGACGCCGCGCGCTTCTACGCCGCCACCTTCCCCAACAGCACCGTGGGCCGCGTCATGCACGCGCCGGGTGACTACCCTGATGGCAAGGAAGGCAATGTGCTCACCGTGGAGTTCACCGTGATGGGCATCCCTTGCCTCGGCCTCAACGGTGGCACCGCCTTCAAGCAGAGCGAGGCCTTCTCTTTCCAGGTGGCCACCGACGACCAGGCCGAAACCGACCGCCTGTGGAACGCCATCGTGAACAACGGTGGCCAGGAAAGCGAATGCGGCTGGTGCAAGGACAAGTGGGGCCTGTCGTGGCAGATCACCCCGCGCGTGCTCACCGATGCCATCAACGACCCCGACCGCGCCGCGGCCAAGCGCGCCTTCAACGCGATGATGACGATGCGCAAGATTGATGTGGCGGTGATCGAGAAGGCGTGGCGGGGGTGATGTCGAAACCGCGCCTTCTCATTCGTCGTGCCAGCAGAGCCAACCACAAAGGAGCACAGCATGGCGAGTTCAGAAAAGGTTCAAGGGCCCGCGTCGTACTTCCCGTCCATCGAGAAGAAGTACGGCCAACCCGTCACCCATTGGTTCGGCATCCTGCGGTCCGCCGGCGACCTGAAGCACATGGAGCTGGTGGCGCTGTTGAAGACCGAGCACGGGTTGGGGCATGGGCACGCGAACGCGTTGGTGGCGTATTACTTGACGAAGGGATGAGTTAGGGCGGAGAGCGCTTGAACATTGGCTGAGATATCTAGCATCGTCGAATGATCGGTGGGTGCGGCGACCCAGAGCCGATACTGAATCCCGCATCGCGATGCCGTCACCTGCGTTGCCTTGGGCATCTGGCGCCGCTGCTCTAGTGTGCGACTCGTCGGGAAACTTCCGAGGCCTGCGTAGTTCAGGCGGAATTTTGGAGCTGTTGTCCCCTCGCAAGCATCTGGCACAGTGCGCTACAGGCTAAATCTCAAGAGGTCTTCATGGATGCTATGCGAACTGATTTAACTGCCGCCTCTGGTGTCATGCACCGTTTCGTGTGTTTGAGTCGAATCCAGATCTCAAGGGGGGTACTGTGAAGCATCTCACCGAAGCTCAATACAAAGCGGCATTCGCCGAACCGGAAGGTCGAGATAGCCCGGAAAAAGAAGCAGACTCACGAGCTGGTCGAGCGCTCGCGTTCGCGCTTGACATTCGGAAGTTCGAAATTGAGCTCTATTGGAAGCGGGCGACCTACTTCTGGGGCTTCATCGCGGCGGCCTTTGCCGCGTATGCGCTGACATACAAGAGCGGCACTGCACACGAGCCATGGCTGTCCTTGCTTTTCTCTTGTCTCGGGATCGTCTTCTCATGGGCGTGGTTCTTGGCAAATCGCGGGAGCAAGTTCTGGCAACAAAACTGGGAGCGGCACGTTGATCTACTTGAGGACATGACACTCGGACCGCTCTACAAGACTGTGGCCACATCGCCAGATGTCGACATCGGCCTGTTCTCTGCAGCAAGGTACTCCGTTACCAAGCTCAATCAGATTCTCAGCCTTTTCGTCACGCTCGTTTGGGTGCCACTGATCGTAAAGGCGCTTCTTCCGTTCGGCACTGATCGCGATTTCGATGGTCCCAAATTCGCTGTGGCGGCGCTTACCCTCGCCAGCCTATGGGCACTAGCGAAATTTGGGAAGTCCAGGACCGCAGCATCCCTCACCCATCTAGAGCCGCGAGAGCACCGCGTTGAAGCCTAGTTATTCACTCTTCCCAAACGTTCAGCGTTGGACTCCTCATGGCGGCCTCCTTCATCACTGAAACAGAGTTTGCGCACCGCCTCCGTCACGCGGTTAGCGCTGCTTGGATCGCATTCGCCCGGAAGGCAGGCGCCAAACTGATACCAATCAACAAGGAAGCCTCGGCACAGTTGCAGTACGCATACCTGCTGCGTCAGTTGCTTCCACTGGCCTGCCAGCACACCCATGAGCATGCGGACATTGAGCTCGAATCCAGCGTCCACCTTGGAAACTCTCGGCAGAACATCGACATACTGCTCATCGGCCGCTCGGGTTCAGTCGAGACGCGCATCGCGATCGAAATGAAGTGCTATCGCACCATCGCAGCCTCTGGCGGAGTACGCGGTGCACAGAACATCTTCATGAAGGACGTATACGAGGACCTTCAGGTGCTTGAGCGCTACGTCACTGCCGGAGTTGCCTCGCAGGGTGTCGCGCTGGTGATGACTGATCATCGTCACTTCGTACATCCCGCAGTCAAGCGCGGAGACTGCTGGGCGTACGACACCTCTGACGGCCACTACTTCCCAGGTGGACAAGTCTCTGTGCCTATTGCAGGTAAGCCCGTAGATATCCGCCTCCAGCGCCACTATCGCTTCGCGTGGCTGCCCTGCGGTCCGTTTTGGTTCATGGAGCTCGAGGGCGTTTAGGCTTAACCCATTGCTCGTAGGCGCTCCAACCGGCGAGCTAGTATGGGCTGCCGATCGAACCGAAATCCGTTCACCGGACCGGATCGACCCCAACTTCACTGCTGACGCAGTGCATATGATCGGCTTCCCAAACGTGAGAGTTGCGAAACAGGGAGGCACATGGCAAACCTAGCTATCCAGGTACCAGGGTTCGGTGAAGTTCTTGGCGAAGCGCCTTTAGTAATTCTGGGCCCCAACGGATCTGGTAAGACTAGGCTCGCGCAGCAGATCGCAACTCAGAATCCAGCTACATCAATCGGTGCCCAGCGCCGCACTTGGATCGACGACAGCCTCCCTGTCCAGGAAGAGGCGCAACTGCGTGGTCAAGTGCAGGGACAAATCAACCAGTGGAGACAGCGGGCATGGTATCCAACCGAGGAGATTAACCATCTTCTCTCATCGATCATTCAGGAGCACACGGAGAAGCTCACGAAACGGAACGACGAGTCTATAAGGCAGGGTGTTCCACTGGATCCAATTACGGACACAAAGCTAATGCAGCTCCAGCAGCTCTGGGGAAAGGTCTACCCATTCCGCAGGCTCGAGATTGGAGGTTTTTTCCCCAAGGTGCGCCGCGTAGATGGACTAGGCCCCGACGCTCCTTACTCCCTTCGAGACATGAGCGATGGAGAGCGGACTATTTTGTATATGGCTGCGCGCGTTCTGACTTGTGACCAGCCGGTGCTGGTTGTCGACGAACCAGAGCTTCATCTTCATAGTCGACTCTCGATCAAATTCTGGACGGAAGCGGAATCACTCAGACGCGATTGTCGATTTGTGTACGTGACGCACGATCTCAACTTCGCCATGTCGCGCATAAGCGCAACGGTGCTGGCCGTTGGAGCCAGGAACGCAGCGCAGGTTGTAGACGTTTCAGCACTTCCTGCGGATGTTGTTCAAGAAGTCTTAGGCGCAGCAACTTTGCCGTTCTATGCGTCCCGCATTGTTTTTTTTGAGGGCGAGCGCAACGCTGGCTTTGCCGAAGAGTTCTTTCAGGCCTGGTTTAGCGGCAATGAGACGTTCGCGCTTCCTGTCGGCGGCATGGACGCAGTGCTGGCAGCGGTCTCCGGTCTCCAGTCCACCGGCATGGCGGGGGGCGAGGTAATAGGACTTGTCGACAGAGACTACTACTCCGACGAGGCACTTCGCTCACTCCCGGCCAACACATTCGTTCTCTCAGTACATGAGGTCGAAAGCCTTTTGTGCCTTCCAGCGGTGGTCCGCGTGATTGCAAGTTATCTGGGAAAAGATCCTGATGTCGTGCTAAACGCGTTCCACGATCGCGTTCGAGCGGAGTTCCGTGGCCAAACTCTAAGTGGAGTCGTGGCCAGAAGGGTTCGCGCAAGGATCGGCGATCTGCTGCAGGGTGTGTTCGCTCCGGATCAGATCGACGGAGACGTTCATACGACCGCGACTAAGCACGAGGAGGCGATGGCCGCTCACGACTTTCCGGCGCGCACGCGTGCTCAATTCCTGGAAGAGCATCGACGAGTGACTTCTGCGATTGCAAACTGCGACGAAGCCATGCTTGCAGTATTGCCGGGAAAGCATCTCATCAGCCTTCTGGGTAGCACGCTTGGGTTTGGCAAAGTTGATGGAGGGCTGCCCGGCTTGATAGTTCGAGCTTTGCTGGCACCCATCAGGCCAGACGATGCTATGTCGATGCTCGGCGTAGCCGTCGGTAACGCTCTTGTAGGCTATCTCCCACCGCGGCGGCACGAATAGAAGCTGCCAAGCCTGCGAGGTGCTGTGGTTTGCGCTGCATGTGCCAGTGCTTGGCGCTCCGACGTCATCGACCGCTCAGCCCAAACGTTGAACGGCTGCCTTACACGTTGTGCAAATGCGGCCTTCCGCGATCGCAGTCAGCTGCATTCCGATGACAACCGCAGGAATCGCTGCAACCCAGACTCTCGTCAGAAGAGCAAAACGCCGGCACGCTGCCGGGCTGTTATTGGGTGCTCACGCATCCGAAGGAAGCATCACCACGTCGCCACGGCATGATCTCCAGCGCCTGAACCAAGGCCGAGTGATTGATCTCACCGAGCCCGTGCACTGCGCAGGCCTGTATCGGCTGCCCGCGCTTGCCGTCTGCGGCAGCGCCACGCCCAGTTTGCGCGCCCTGCAGCGGCAGGCCCGGGTCTTTCTGGTGCAGCTTGATGCAAATACCCGGGTTGAAGGTGCGCTTGATCATGCGTTCGACGTGCACTTCCAGATTGCGGCTGGCGGCAAAGCCGCCCATCAGGCATTCCAGTACCCTCGGCCCATCTCGAAAGTCAGGTAGCCGCCGGCTCCCCAGCCCTCTTGATGAAAAAGGGATCACCTTGGAACTTCAGATCATCCTCACCGTCGTGCAGCCGCCGCCCGGCGTGTTGTTTGCCGTGCAACGCGGTCGCGATGAGCTGTTGCCGCCTTACGCGCAGACCGCCGAGTCCCTGTCCTTTGCCCTCACCGTGAGGCTGGGGCCGGCGCGCACCGATGGCTCGTTCAACTTTCTGGGCCCGTATGCGCAGGGCACGCCCGACGATCGGTTCGTCTACGTGAACTCGGGCGTTCGCGCGGGGCAGGCCGACACGCCGTGGGAGCGGCGCGCCAAGATCAAGCTCGGTGGCATTCCGCGGGAGTTGGTGGAGGCCGCGGCCGGTGTGCCGCACCGCGCGGTGCAGGCGCACATTCACGGCACCATGCGCGACGGTGGGCCGGTGTGCGCCAGCGTGGCGCCACCGGCGATTGCCTGGCAACTGGTGAAGGCCGGCGGGTAGGCTGGCTCGCTCGCTCGCTCAGCGCGGCAGTTTGCGCAATCCGTATCGCCCAAAAAAACGCCGGCATGCAGCCGGCGTTTTTTCTGGAGCGCATGCGCCGGAAGGGCTTTACCCCTTTGCCACCGCATGCTCCGCCATGATCTCCAGCGCCTGCACCAGCGCCGAGTGATCCAGCTCACCCAACCCGTGCGCCGCACAGGCCTGCATCAGTTGCGCCGCACTCGCCGTCTGCGGCAGGGCCACGCCCAGTTCGCGCGCGCCCTGCAGGGCCAGGCCCAGGTCTTTCTGGTGCAGCTTGATGCGGAAGCCCGGGTTGAAGGTGCGCTTGATCATGCGTTCGCCGTGCACTTCCAGAATGCGGCTGGCGGCGAAGCCGCCCATCAGGGCTTCGCGCACCTTGGCCGGGTCGGCGCCGGCCTTGCTGGCGAACACCAGGGCTTCGCTCACGGCGGCGATGTTGAGCGCCACGATGATCTGGTTGGCCACCTTGGTGGTCTGGCCGTCGCCATTGCCGCCCACCAAAGTGATGTTCTTGCCCATGCATTCCAGCAGCGGCTTCACGCGCTCGAACACGGCCGCATCACCACCACACATGATGGTGAGGGTGCCGGCCTTGGCGCCCACTTCGCCGCCCGAGACGGGCGCGTCGATGTAGTCGGCACCGAGTTCGTTGATGCGTTTGGCGAAGGCCTTGGTGGCCATGGGCGAGATGGAGCTCATGTCCACCACCACCTTGCCTTTGCCGATGCCTTCGGCCACACCGCCTTTGCCGAACAGCACGGCTTCCACGTCGGGCGTGTCGGGCACCATGGTGAAGATCACCTCGGCCTCGCGCGCCACGGCGGCGGCGCTGTCCACGCGCACGCCACCGGCGGCGGTGATGGCCTCGGGCACCTGGCTGCGGGTGTACACGGTGAGCGCGTGGCCCTTGTTGACGAGGTGCAGGGCCATGGGCGTGCCCATGATGCCCAGGCCGATGAATCCGACTTTCATGCCTGTGTTCCGGTAGGGGGGTGAATCAGTAACCGCTCTGGGGCTTGATGGTCTGCAAGCCGCCGCGCATGGTGTTGACGATCTGCTGCGCGCCCGCGGCCATCAGGCGCGCGTCGGAGCTGACGGTGACGAACTGGAAGCCCATGCCGATGCGTTTGAGCGCGGCCTCGGGCGTGCCGTTGTGGATGCCGGCCACGATGCCGTGCGCCTTGGCGCGCGCCAGAATGGGCTGAATCGCCGCGCTCGGTGCGGGGCGTTTGGGACGCCCTCCACGATTCCGGTCCCCTTGGCGGCGCCCGGAGTGGGCCGGACCTCCTCCGCCGCCTTGGGGTCGAGGTCGTCGAAGGTGGGCTTGCAGCCCAGCGCGAGCGACAAATCCGACGGGCCGATGTAGACCGCGTCGAGCCCGGGCGTGGCCAGGATGTCGTCGAGGTTCTCCAGCGCCTGCGCGGTCTCGATCATCGCGAAGGCGACGATGGTGTCGTTGGCGTGTTGCGGGTAATCGGCGCCGCCGTAGAGCAGGGCACGCACGGGGCCGAAGCTGCGCGTGCCTTTGGGCGCGTAGTGCGTGTAAGCCACCAGCTTTTCAGCATCCGCCCGCGTGTTCACCATGGGGCAGATCACGCCGTAGGCACCGGCGTCCAGCACCTTCATCAGGATGCCGGGCTCCAGCCAGGGCACGCGCACCACGGGCACGGTGTTGGTGGTGCTCACGGCCTGCAGCATGGGCACCATGCTGGTGTAGTCCACCACGCCGTGCTGCAGGTCGATGGTGAGGGAATCCCAGCCCTGGTGGGCCATGGTCTCGGCCGAGAAGCTGTTGGGGATGGCGAGCCAGCCATTCACCACGGCGCCGCCCTGGGCCCAGATCTCGCGCAGTCGGTTCGGTCTCATGCGGGGTTGTTCTTGTGGTTCAGCGGTCCATGCAGGGCCGCTTGGGGTTGAAGGTCCAGTTCGGGATCAGGTACTGCATCGCGGTCGCGTCGTCGCGCGCACCCAGGCCGTGCTGTTGGTAGAGCTGGTGGGCTTTTTCCACCTCGGCCATGTCCAGTTCAATGCCCAGGCCGGGCTTCTTCGGCACGGCCACGTGGCCGCCGGCGATCTTAAGCGGCTCCTTCGTGAGTCGCTGTCCGTCCTGCCAGATCCAGTGCGTGTCGATGGCGGTGACCTTGCCCGGCGCGGCCGCGCCCACGTGCGTGAACATGGCCAGCGACACGTCGAAGTGGTTGTTGGAGTGCGAGCCCCAGGTCAGGCCCCAGTCGCGGCAGGTCTGCGCCACGCGCACGCTGCCGGCCATGGTCCAGAAGTGCGGGTCGGCCAGGGGAATGTCGACCGACTGCAGCGACAGTGCGTGCGTGAGCTGGCGCCAGTCGGTGGCGACCATGTTGGTGGCCGTGGGTAGGCCGGTGGCGCGGCGGAACTCGGCCATCACCTCGCGGCCCGAGAAGCCTTCTTCGGCGCCACACGGGTCTTCGGCGTAAGCCACCACACCGCGCATGCGCTGGCCCAGGCGGATCGCGTCTTTCAGCAACCAGCCGCCATTGGGGTCGAGCGTCACGCGCGCGTCGGGGAAGCGCTCGTGCAGCGCGGTCACGGCGTCCACCTCTTCGTCGCCGCGCAGCACGCCGCCCTTGAGCTTGAAATCGTTGAAGCCGTAGCGCTCGCGCGCGGCCTCGGCCAGGCGCACCACGGCCTCGGGTGTCATGGCCTTCTCGTGGCGCAGGCGGAACCAGGCGTTGTCGGCGCCCGGTTCGCTGGCGTAGGGCAGGTCGGTCTTCGTGCGGTCGCCCACGAAGAACAGGTAGCCCAGCATCTCCACCGATTCGCGCTGCTGGCCTTCGCCGAGCAGCGCGGCCACCGGCACTTCCAGGTGCTGGCCCAGCAAATCAAGCAGCGCAGATTCCACGGCCGTGACGGCGTGGATCGCGGTGCGCAAATCGAAGGTCTGCAGGCCGCGCCCGCCGGCATCGCGGTCGGCAAAGCGGGTCTGCAGTTCGCGCAACACGCGCTGGTGGTCGCCGATGGAACGGCCCACCACCAGCTCGCGCGCGTCTTCCAGCGTCTGGCGGATCTTCTCGCCCCCGGGCACCTCACCCACACCGGTGCGGCCTGCGCTGTCGCGCAGGATCAGCAGGTTGCGCGTGAAGAAGGGCGCGTGCGCCCCGCTCAGGTTGAGCAACATGCCGTCGCGGCCCGCGACGGGAATGGCAATGAGCTCGGTGACGCGCGGCGTGGTGCCGACGGGGACGGGGTTCAGCATGGTGCGATCAGTCCGCCTTGATGTTGCGCGAGGTGATCAGCTTCTGCCAGCGCGCGAACTCGGCGGCCTGGAACTTGGTGAACTCCTCGGGCGTGTTGGCCACGACCTCGAAGCCCACTTCAACCAGCTTGGGCTTGACGGCCGGGTCGTTCAGCGTTTCCTTGATGGCGGTGTACAGCTTGTTCTTGATGTCCGCCGGCAGGCCCTTGGGCGCGGCGATGGCCTGCCACGAATAGACGTTGGCTTCCTTGATGCCGAGTTCTTCGAGCGTGGGCACGTCGGGCAGCAGGGGCGAGCGCTGGGCGCTGGTGATGGACAGCGCGCGCAGCTTGCCGGCGCGGATCTGCGGCATGGCGGTGTTGATGTTCATGAACGACGAATCCACCTGGTTGCCCAGCAGGTCGGTCATCACGGGGCCGCCGCCCTTGTAGGGCACGTGCACGCCGCTGGTGCCGGTCTGCTGCCAGTAGAGCTCGGCGGTCAGGTGGTCGGACGAGCCGTTGCCCGAGGAGGCAAAGGTCATCTTGCCGGGGTTGGCCTTCTGGTACGCAATCACCTCGGCCATGCTCTTGTGCGGCGAGGCGGCGGGCACCACCAGCACGTTGGGCGCCTGCACGGCCACGGTGATGTAGTCGAAGTCTTTCGTGGCGTCGTAGGTCACCTTGGTCAGGTGCGGCGCAATCACGTACGGGCCGAGCGAGGACACGAAGATGGTGTGGCCGTCGGGCGCGGCGCGCACCACCAGCGTGGCGCCGATGGTGCCGGTGGCGCCGGGCTTGTTGTCCACCACGAAGGTGCCGCCGAACTTTTCCTGCAGCTTGGGCTGCAGCGTGCGGGCGATGGCATCGGTGGAGCCGCCGGGCGGGAAGGGCACCACGAGGGTGACGGGTTTCGTCGGCCAGGCCATGGCCGAGGTCAGGGTCATGGTGGCGCCGAGCGCGCACAGCAGCTTCTTCATGGTGGGTTGTCTCCTGTCGGGGGGAATCGGATGGCGAGGCTCCATTTGGTACCGGTACCAAATGGAGTTGGCGTGCATGGTACCGGTACCAAATGGGGGCGTCAATGTTTGTTGATCGATTGCCCGGGTCAGGTGGTTTCGCGTTCGACGATGGAGAAGCCGAGGTCGAACACCGAGGGCGAGACCTCGCGGCCCTCGGCGCGGTCGATCAGGCAGCGCGCCGCCAGCCGCCCCATCTCGGCGCCGTTGATGCGCACCGTGCTGAGCGCTGGCGCCATGTCGGCCGCGAAGGACACGTCGCCGAAACCGATCAGCGCGAGGCGTTCGGGCACCGCCACGCCGCGCACGCGCGCCTCGGTGGCCACGCCCAGGGCCAGCAGGTCGGAGCTGCAGAACACGGCGTCGGTGTCGGGCGCCTCGGCCAGCAGCCGCACCAGGGCTTCGCGCCCGCTGTGCAGCGAACGTTGCGCGCCCACGTTGATCTCGGTGACGGGGCCGTGGCCGGCCTGCGCCACCGCTTCGGCAAAGGCGCTGGCGCGGCGCGCGGCGCGTTCGTCGTCGGCGCGGATGAGCGCGAGCCGGCGCCGCCCCTTGCCCAGGAGAAAGCGCGCCACGGCGCGCCCGCTGTCGGCGTGCGAGAAACCCACCAGCATGTCCACCGGCGTGGGGGTCAGATCCCAGGTCTCGACCACCGGAATGCCCGAGGCCAACAGGCGCGTGCGGCCCTGGCTGGGGCGCAGGATGCCGGTGAGGAAGATGCCGTCGGGCCGGCGGCCCACGATGGCTTCGAGCAGGGCTTCCTCGCGCTCGGGCGAGTAGTCGGATTGGCCGAGCATGAGCTGGTAACCGGCGCCGAAGAGCGTGTCGTTCAGGGCTTCGATGGTGGGCATGAAGACCGACATGACCGTGCTGGGCACCACCGCGGCGATGAGCCGGCTGCGGGAGGAGGCCAGGCCGCCGGCCAGGCGGTTGGGCACGTAGCCGGTCTTCTGCACCACGGCCAGCACCTTCTGCCGCACGTCGGGCGACACCTGTTCGGGCGTGTTGAGGACGCGCGACACGGTGATGGGCGCCACCCCGGCCAGGCGGGCCACATCGCGCACGGTGATGGCCCCGCTGCTGCGGCGGGAACGCCGGGTGTTGTCGGATTCTTTCATTTGCGGCGTAGAATGGTACCGGTACCAAGCGCTTCGCGGAAGTGCCCCGTCCATGGGGACGGTCGCCGGGAGCGCGCCGAATCATAGGAGACGCGGATCTTGGACACCCTTGCGACGCGCACGGCCGCCACGCCGTTGACCCCCCTCACGATCCGCATGCACGCCGACGACAACGTGGCGATCGTGGCCAACGACGGCGGCCTGCCCCCGGGCACCGCGCTGGCCGACGGCACCGTGCTGGTGGAGAAAGTGCCGCAGGGCCACAAGGTGGCGCTGGTGGCCCTGCCCAAAGGCACGCCGGTGCTGCGCTACGGCGTGCCGATCGGCTTCGCGCTGGAAGACATCCCCGCCGGTGCCTGGGTGCACGAGCGCCGGCTGCAGATGCCCGAGGCGCGCGGGCTGGAGAACCTGCCCATGGCCACGCGCCGCAGCGAACCGCTGCCGCCGCTGGAGGGCCACACCTTCGAGGGCTACCGCAACCCGGATGGCTCGGTCGGCACGCGCAACATCCTCGCCATCACCCAGACCGTGCAGTGCGTGGCCGGCGTCACCGAGTTCGCGGTGCAGCGCATCAAGAGCGAGCTGCTGCCGCGCTACCCGAACGTGGACGACGTGGTGGCGCTGGAGCACGGCTACGGCTGCGGCGTTGCCATCGACGCGCCCGACGCGGTGATCCCCATCCGCACGCTGCGCCACATCAGCCAGAACCCCAACTTCGGCGGCGAGGTGATGGTGGTGAGCCTGGGCTGCGAGAAGCTGCAGCCCGAACGCCTGCTGCCGCCCGGCAGCATTCCCATCGCCGACACGCGCGGCGAAGCCGAAGCGCTCGATGTGGTCTGCCTGCAGGACGATGCCCACGTGGGCTTCATGAGCATGGTCGATTCCATCCTGCGCCAGGCCGATGTGCACCTGAAGCGCCTGAACGCGCGCCGCCGCGAGACCGTGCCCGCGAGCGAGCTGGTGGTGGGCGTGCAGTGCGGTGGCAGCGATGCGTTCAGTGGCGTGACCGCCAACCCGGCGGTGGGCTTCTGCACCGACCTGCTGGTGCGCGCCGGCGCCAGCGTGATGTTCTCCGAGACCACCGAGGTGCGCGACGGCATTGCGCAACTCACCGCGCGCGCCACCACGCCCGAAGTGGCCGAGGCCATGGTGCGCGAGATGGCCTGGTACGACGACTACCTGAAGCGCGGCAGCGTGGACCGCAGCGCCAACACCACGCCGGGCAACAAGAAGGGCGGCCTGTCGAACATCGTCGAGAAGGCCATGGGCTCGATCGTCAAATCGGGCAGCGCGCCGATCGGCAACGTGCTGTCACCGGGCGAGAAGCTCAAGGCCAAGGGCCTGACCTACGCCGCCACGCCCGCGAGCGATTTCATCTGCGGCACGCTGCAGATGGCCGCCGGCATGAACCTGCACGTGTTCACCACCGGTCGCGGCACGCCGTATGGCCTGGCCGCGGTGCCGGTGATCAAGGTGGCCACGCGCAGCGAACTGGCGCGCCGCTGGCACGACCTGATGGACATCAACGCCGGCACCATCGCCGACGGCGCGGCCACGATCGAAGACGTGGGCTGGGAGCTGTTCCGCTGCATGCTCGACGTGGCCAGCGGCCGCAAGAAGACCTGGGCCGAGCACTGGAAGCTGCACAACCAGCTGGTGCTGTTCAACCCCGCGCCGGTGACCTGAAGGGCCGCACGCTCACTGCGTGCTGTTCGGGATCGGTGTCTCAAGCTCGCGCAGCAGGCCACCGCCGCTGACGGAGCCCGACACCGAGCCATCGCCGGACATCATGCGCACGCAGATCGCGCGCTCTTCGAGGCCGGCGTGCACGTCGCAACGCTTCAGGGCGTTCTCCTGCAGTTGCTCGGCCGACGGGGATCGGGGCGTGCCCTTTTGCTGCGCCTGTTGCCGCGCCGCGCCGATGTCGCGCAGGCAACTGGTGCGTGCCTCGGCGCTGCCCGCGGCCGCACAGGCGGCGCGTTCCTGCTGGTAGGTGCTGTTGCTGGCGGGGGCCTTGGCCGGCGTGCCCGTGGCCCAGGCCGGCACGGCCAGGGCGAGTGCGACGGCGGCGAGCCCATGCCGTGCGTGGGCGGAGTGGAAGATGTTCATGGTGTGCTCCGGAAGAAAAAAGGCGATGCGGATGCATCGCCTTGGGCTTCCCATGCTAGGCAGGGGGGTCAGGAGCGCCTGTAGGAGAACACCGACCGCGCGTGCAGGACACGCGCGCTTGTGCCGGCTCAGATGGTCAGGCTTCGCGCGCAGCGGGCGCTGAGAGACAGGGACTTGATGCCGGTGCTCTGGAGGCCCGAGGTGGCGAAGTGAATCCAGGCCGCCGTGTTCAAGGTGGAACTTTGTGTGGATGTCCAGTACTGGCCGCTGAGGTTGCCGATGTTGCCGCTGCCGTGGTTCTCCAGGTTGTCGTGCATGTTGCCCTGCCCGATGACACAGCCACCGCCCGGGCCCATGTCGCAGGCCGCCGGCAGATACCAATCGCTGTGGCCGCTGGCGGTCGACGCGCTGCAGAGGCCCGCGGCGTGGTGGGGTTCGCTGCCGGGCCCCATGGCCGCCACGATGGCCGCCGTGTTCGCCGCGCCATCCACGAGGCTCAGGGCGCCGGGGACAGAGGTGATGGCCGCGCCGCCCACGGCGTCTGCGCCCCAGAAGGTGCCGAAGCTGGCGTCGGTCAGGCTCGCCACCTTGCCACCGATGCCGCCGGTGTTGGGCGTCGTGTCGTCGATGGCGAACACATAACCCCCCTGGTACACGCTGCCGTGGTCGAGCACGTGGATCTGGGCCGTCAGCGTGTTGGTGTTGCTGCCCGCGATGTTCAGGCTGGCCGGCACCGGGCTGGTGTTGCCGGGTGTGGCGGACGGTGTGGCACCGGGCGTGACGGTGACCGTGCAGGTGGCGCCCGCCGGCAGGTTGTTGCAGGTGGAGATGGAGGTGGTGCCGACGGGCAGCGCGGCGCCGGTGCTCACGCTCACCATCTGCGCCGTCTGGGTGCCGGTGTTCGCGATGGTGAACAAGCGGGGGTTTCCCGACACCGCGAGGCTGAGCGAGGCCGCGCTGATCGTGAGCGTGGTGGGGGGTGCTGCCGGTGGTGGGGTGGAGCCACCCCCACCGGGGCTGCCGCCGCAGGCGGTGAGCGCGACAGCGATCAGGACAGCGGACAGTGCGTGGTGACGAAACGTTCGTTGTGCGGGCATGGTCGGTGGGGTGACGTTGAGAAGGCGGCCACCTTAGCACCCGGGCACGCGAGATACCTCAACCACCGGCCTCACCCGCCTGCGCGCTCCATGGCCTTGGCCATGGTCTTGCCCAGCTCCACGCCCCACTGGTCGAACGCGTTGATGCGCCAGATGGCGGCCTGCGTGAACACCTTGTGTTCGTAGAGCGCGATCAGCGCGCCCAGGCGCTCGGGGGTGAGCCGGTCGAGCCAGAGGATGTGGCTCGGGATGTCGCCGGGAAAGCTGCGGTGCGGGGCCATGGCGCGCGCGGTGGCCGCGTCGGCGCCTTCCTTGATCAGCAGCGCTTCGGTCTCGGCCTGCGTGCGGCCCAGCGCCATGGCCTGGGCCTGGGCGCGCAGGTTCAGGTTCACCACCGCGTGGTGCGTGGCGGCCAGCGGCAGCGGCGTGTCCTCGCTCTGCACCCCGATGAAATCCACCGGCACGCGGTGGCTGCCCTGGTGGATGAGCTGGAAGTAGGCGTGCTGGCCGTCGATGCCCAGGCCGCCCCAGACGATGGGGCCGGTCTCCACCGTGGCCTCGGTGCCCTCGGTGTGCACGCGCTTGCCGTTGGACTCCATGTCCATCTGCTGCACGAAGGGCACGAAGCGCACCAGGCGCGAGGCGTAGCTCACGATGAGTTGCGTGGGCCGCTGCAGGAAATTGCGGTTCCAGATGCCGTGCAGCGCCAGGCGCACCGGCAGGTTCTGCGCGAAGGGCGCGTGGCGGAAGTGCTCGTCCATGGCGTGGCCGCCCGCGAGCAGTTGCCGGAACGCAGCGGCGCCGATGCCCAGCGCCAGTGGCAGGCCCAGCGACGACCACAGCGAATAGCGACCACCCACCCAGTCCCAGAACAGGAAGGTGCGCTCGGGGCTGTAACCCAGCTCGGCCGATTTCGCGGGTGACGCGGTGATGGCGACGAGGTGCTGCGCGATGGCGTCTTCGGGCACGCCCTGGTCGGCCAGCCACTGCCGCGCGCTCGCGGCGTTGGTGAGCGTTTCCTGTGTGGTGAAGGTCTTGCTGGAGACGATGAACAGCGTGCGCTTCGCGTCGATGCCGCGCAGCACGCTCCACAGCGCCCAGGCGTCGGGGTTGGAGATGTAGTGCACGCGCAGCGTGTCGCTGGCCAGGTGGGCCAGCGCGTCGGCCGCCATGCGCGGGCCGAGGTCGGAGCCGCCGATGCCGATGTTGACCACGTCGGTGAAGGCCTCGCCCGTGTGGCCGCGCGCCACGCCGCCGCGCACTTCTTCGGCGAAGCGGCACACGCGGTCGAGTTCGCGCTGCACCAGGGTTTGCACGTCGTTGCCCCAGGGCCCGCCTTCGGGGCCGCCGCGCAGCGCCACGTGCAGCACCGGCCGGTCTTCGGTGCTGTTGATGCGGTCGCCGCGGAACATCGCGCCGCGCTGGCCGGCCACGTCGCTCTGCGCGGCGAGTTCGAGCAGGGCGTGTTCGATCTCGGTGCCGATGGGCTGGCGGCTCGCGTCCAGCGTGATGCCGGCGACCGACCAGGTGAGGCGTGGGGCGCGGTCGGGTTCGGCGAGGCGGTCGCGCAGCGGCACCTGCTGCTCGGCCGCGAGCGCGACCAGGTGTTGCCAGGCGGGCAGGGTCACGGGCAACGGGATGCGCAACGGGTTGGGCGTGGTCATGCGCTCATTGTCCCTGCGCCAGCGCGGTGGCTTCGCGCGCGAGCTTCGTGATGCGGGCCCAGTCGCCATCGCGCAGCGCGTCGGCCGGTGTGAGCCAGGAGCCACCGGCCATGGCCACGTTGGGCAGGGCCAGGAAATCGCGCAGGTTCTCGGGGCTCACGCCGCCGGTGGGGCAGAAGCGCACGTCAGGGATCGGCGCGCCCAGCGCCTTGAGCATGCCGAGGCCGCCGGCCTGTTGCGCGGGAAAGAGTTTCATGAGCGTGAAGCCCTGGTCGCGCGCGCGCATCACCTCGCCGGGCGTCATCACGCCGGGGATGAAGGGCAGGCCGGTGGCGCGCATGGCGTCCACCAGCGCGTCGGTGCAGCCGGGCGAGAGCGCGAAGCGCGCGCCGGCGTCGATCACGCGCGGCACGTCGCTCGCGCGCGTGACGGTGCCGGCGCCCAGGTGCATCTGCGGCACGGCCTTGGCCACGGCCTCGATGGCGTCGAGCGCCACGTCGGATCGCAGCGTGATCTCCATGACGTCGATGCCGCCTTCGAGCAGGGCGTGCGCCAGCGGCACGGCCTGTTGGGCGTCGGTGAGCACGATCACCGGCACGACGCGCGAGGTGAAGCGGGGGTGTTGCAGGTGTTGGTCTTGCATGGGGCGAACGGGGCGGTGGGGTCAGGCCAGCAACGGGGAAGCGCCTTGTTCGGCGCCGCTCACGTGCGCGCGGAACAGGCCGAAGAGTTCGCGGCCGGTGCCGTGGTGGTTGGGCGAGAGATCGGGGTCGCGCACGGGGCGTGCGGCCAGCGTGACGGCATCGACCTCGAGTTCCAGCACACCGCGCTCGGCGTCGAGGGTGATGAGGTCACCGTCCTGCACGCGTTCGATCATGCCGCCGGCCAGGGCCTCGGGCGTGCAATGGATGGCCGCGGGCACCTTGCCCGACGCGCCGGACATGCGGCCGTCGGTGACGAGTGCCACCTTGAAGCCTTTGTCCTGCAGCACGGCCAGCGGTGGCGTGAGCTTGTGCAGTTCGGGCATGCCATTGGCGCGCGGGCCCTGGTAGCGCACCACGGCGATGAAGTCCTTCTCCAGCTCGCCGGCCTTGAACTTGGCGAGCAGTTCCTGCTGGTCGTGCACCACCACGGCGGGCGCGCGCACCACGCGGTGCTGCGGCTTCACGGCCGACACCTTGATGACGCTGCGGCCCAGGTTGCCCGTGAGCAGGCGCAGGCCACCGTCGGCGCTGAACGGGTCGCTCGCGGGGCGCAGCACACCGGTGTCGCCACTGGTGGCGGGCACGGGGCGCCAGGCCAGGCGCTCGCCGTCGAGCCAGGGCTCGACCTCGTAGGCGTCGAGCCCCTGGCCGCCCATCACGGTGTGCACGTCGCCGTGCAGCAGGCCGGCGTGGCGCAGCTCGCGCATGAGGAAGCCCAGGCCGCCCGCGGCGTGGAAGTGGTTCACGTCGGCGCTGCCGTTGGGGTACACGCGCGCCAGTAGAGGCACCACGGCCGAGAGTTCGGAGAAATCGTCCCAGTCGATCACGATGCCGGCGGCGCGCGCCATGGCCACCAGGTGCAGCGTGTGGTTGGTGGAGCCCCCCGTGGCCAGCAGGCCCACGACGCCGTTGACGATGGTCTTCTCGTCCACGATCTGCGAGAGCGGGATGTAGGGCTGGCCGGTGCGCCCGCTGTTGGCCACGGCGCGCTCCACCGCGGCCTTGGTGAGCGCCTCGCGCAACGGCGTGCCCGGGTTCACGAAGGAACTGCCGGGCAGGTGCAGGCCCATGATCTCCATGAGCATCTGGTTGCTGTTGGCGGTGCCGTAGAAAGTGCAGGTGCCGGGGCTGTGGTACGCGCGCGCTTCCGATTCGAGCAGCGCATCGCGCCCCACCAGGCCTTGCGCGTACTGCTGGCGCACCTTGGCCTTTTCGTCGTTCGACAGGCCGGAGGTCATGGGCCCTGCGGGCACGAACACGGTGGACAGGTGGCCGAACTGCAGCGCGCCCATGAACAGGCCGGGCACGATCTTGTCGCACACGCCGAGCATGAGCGCGGCGTCGAACACGTTGTGCGAGAGCGCCACCGCGGTGGCCAGCGCGATGGTGTCGCGCGAGAACAGCGAGAGTTCCATGCCCGCTTCGCCCTGCGTGACGCCGTCGCACATGGCGGGCACGCCGCCGGCCACCTGCGCGCTGGCGCCGAGCTGCTGCGCGTGCCAGCGGATCAGCGTGGGGTAGCTCTCGAAGGGCTGGTGGGCCGAGAGCATGTCGTTGTAGGCGGTGACGATGCCGAGGTGCGGCGCGCGTTCGGCGTGGATGCGCAGCTTGTCTTCGTTCGGCAGCGCGGCCGTGGTGTGGGCCATGTTGGCGCAGCCCAGGCCGGCGCGCTGCGTGCCGCGCGTGCGCTGCGCGGCCATGTGGTCGAGGTAGGCGCGGCGCGTGGGCGCGCTGCGTTCGGTGATGCGCCGCGTGACGCGGTCGAGCACGGGGTTCAGGGGGGCGGTGTTCATGGTCGTGGGGGAAATCAGGCCAGCCAGACGCGCACCGGCGTCTGGTGCTGGTGCAGCACCAGCGAAATGGGCAGCGTGTCGTCTTCGGACAGCCGCGCCTGCTGGTACACGCGCAGCTTGGCGGGGCCGATGAGGGGCAGCACGAGCTCGCGCGTGGCGAGCAGGGCGGGCAGGGTGAGCGTGAGGCGCGCGTGCGGCGCGTCGAGCGGGCGTGTCCAGGCCACGGGGCCGTTGCCGTGCAGCGCATGCGACAGGCCGGGCGCGCCGGGAAAGAGCGAAGCGGTGTGGCCGTCTTCGCCCATGCCGAGCACGGCCATGTCCCAGGGCCAGGGCTGCGTGGCCAGGCGCGCGATCGCGCTGTCGGCCATGGCCTGCAGCGCCTTGTCGTCCAGCGGGTCGGGCACGCTGTCGAACCAGGGCACGAAGGTGGCGGCGGCGGCCGGGCCCTGCAACAGGTGCGTGCGCACCAGCGCGGTGTTGCTGTCCGCGTGGTCGTGCGGCACGCAGCGCTCGTCCACCAGCGTGATCGTCACGCGCGACCAGTCGAGCGGCTGCGCGCGCAGCGCCTCGAACAACGGCAAGGGCGACTTGCCGCCCGAGACAGCGAGCACCGCGTGGCCGCGCTCGCGGATGGCGTCGTGCAGGCGAAGGCCGATCCACGCGGCCAGGCGCTGCGCGAGTTCGGCGGGCGTGTTGCAGATCTGCTCGTTCACGTCTCTTCGGACCAGGTGGAGTCTTCGCGCGCCATCAGCGCCGACGAGGCCGCCGGCCCCCAGCTGCCCGCGGCGTAGGGCCGCGGTTTCTCGCCGAGGGATTTCCAGCCGTCGAGCACCGGCTCGGCCCAGGACCACGCGGCCTCGAGCTCGTCCCGGCGCATGAAGTGGGTCAGCCTGCCCTTGATGACGTCGATGAGCAAGCGCTCGTAGGCCTCGGCGCGACGGCCGGTCATGGCCGATTGCAGGTCCAGATCGAGCGAGACCGGGCGCAGCTTCATGCCGCTGCCGGGTTGCTTGGCCATCATCTGCAGTTGCACGTGCTCTTCCGGTTGCAGGCGGATCAGCAGGCGGTTCACAGGCTGGCGCGGTGTGTCGGGGAACAGCGAGTAGGGCAGCGGCGCGAACTCGATGACGATCTCGCTCAGGCGTTCGGCCATGCGCTTGCCGGTGCGCAGGAAGAAGGGCACGTTGGCCCAGCGCCAGTTGTTGATGTGCGCGCGCAGCGCAACGAAGGTTTCCGTCTCGCTGGTGGCGGGCACGTTGTCTTCCTGCAGGTAGCCCACGGCGCGTTCGCCGCCCACGTTGCCGGCGGTGTACTGGCCGCGCACCGTGTCGCGCGCCACGTCGGCCACCGTCATGGGCCGCAGCGAGCGCAGCACCTTGAGTTTTTCGTCGCGCACGGCGTCGGGGTCGAGCGACACCGGCGGCTCCATGGCCACGATGCACAGCAGCTGCAGCAGGTGGTTCTGCACCATGTCGCGCAGCGCGCCGGTGCCGTCGTAGAAGCCGGCGCGGCTGCCCACGCCCACCGACTCGGCGACGGTGATCTGCACGCTCTTGATGCTCTGGTTGCGCCACAGCGGCTCGAAGATGGCGTTGCCGAAGCGCAGCACCATGAGGTTCTGCACCGTTTCCTTGCCGAGGTAGTGGTCGATGCGGAAGGTCTGCGATTCGCTGAAGTACTTCGCCACCTCGTCGTTGATGGCGCGCGCGGAGGCGAGGTCGTGGCCCAGGGGCTTTTCGAGCACCACGCGCGAGCGGGCGTTCACCAGGCCGGCCCCGTGCAGGTGGGCGCAGATGGTGGTGAACAGCGTGGGCGCCGTGGCCAGGTAGTACACGCGGTCCGCGCCCGTTTGCAGCGCGGCGCCGAGGGCGGCATAGCCTTTGGCGTCGGTGGCGTCCAGGCTCACATAGACGAGGCGCTCGATGAAACGGGCCCAGGCCGTGGCGTCGAACTCGGGGGTGTGGATGAAGCCCCGCACCTTGTCGTCCACGAAGGCGGTGAAGGCCGCGCGGTCCCACGCGTGGCGGCCGAGCGCGACGATGCGCGTGCCTTCGGGCAGGGTCTTGTGCAGGTGCGCCATGTAGAGCGCGGGCAGCAGCTTGCGCACCGAGAGATCGCCCGCGCCACCGAAGATGACGAGGTCGAGCGTGTCGCTGGGGGGGGTGGTTGTCTCCATGCGCTCCGGGGTGTTGGCGTTACACGAAGGGGCGATGTTAATGTAATTAAGTTACCTGCGCGTTACTTTTTGATCGCGGCTTCGCGCTCGCGGCCGGCCCCCGGCGCGCTCAGCGGGCGGGTTCCAGCCCGTTGGCCGTGAGCCGCAGCACGCGGTCGGCCCGCGCGGCCGCGGCTTCCGAGTGGGTGACGAGCAGCAGCGCGCTGCCGTGCTCGCGTGCCTGCGCCTGCAGCAGGTCCATCACGCGCGCGGCGGTGCCCGGGTCGAGGTTGCCGGTGGGCTCGTCGGCCAGCACGATGGCCGGGCGGTGCACCAGGGCGCGCGCGATGGCCACGCGCTGCAGTTGCCCGCCCGAGAGTTCGGCCGGCAGGCGCGGGCCCAGGCCTTGCAGGCCCACGGCGTCGAGCATGGCCTGCACGCGCGCCGGGTCGTCCTGTCCGAGCAGCAGCAGGGGCAGGCCCACGTTCTGCGCGGCGTCCAGGTGCGGCAACACGTGGAAGGCCTGGAACACGAAGCCCAGGTGCCGGCGGCGCCAGTGCGTGCGCTGCGTTTCGTCGAGCGTGGCGAGATCGACCCCGTCGTGCGTGATACGCCCTTCGTTCCAGCTGTCGAGCGCGGCCAGGCAGTTGAGCAGGCTGGATTTGCCCACCCCCGATTCGCCCGCGATGGCCACGAACTCGCCCGGGGCGAGCCGCAGGTTCACGCCGCTGAAGACCGGCACCTCGCCGTAGCGCTTGCCGAGGTGCTCCACCTGCAGCGTCATGCGGGCCTCCCGAGCCAGGCGGCCACCACGGCCATCACCTGTTCCAGCGCATCGGGCGCGTCGGCCGCCACCACGCGGCGCGCGGGCAGCGAACGCAACCACGTGAGTTGCCGCTTGGCGAGCTGGCGGGTGGCGAAGACGCCGCGGTCGCGCAGTTCGGCGAGCGCGGCGGCATCGGGCGAAGGGTGGGCGTCGAGCGTGGCCCAGGCCTGGCGGTAACCCACGCAGCGCATGGAGGGCAGTTCGGCGTGCAGGTCGCCGCGCGCGCGCAGGGTGCGCACTTCGCTGAGCAGGCCGGCGGCGAGCATGGCGTCGAAGCGCTCGGCGATGCGCGCGTGCAGCCACGCGCGATCCCGCGGTTCGAGCGAGAGCAGGTGGTCTTCGCGCAGCGGGCTGTGCGGGTCGTGTTCGCGGCCCGAATGGAAGCTGGACAGCGGTTTGCCCGAGACCGCGAACACCTCCAGCGCGCGCTGGATGCGTTGCGCGTCGTTGGGGAACAGGCGCGCGGCGGTGGGCGGGTCAATGCGCTGCAGTTCCGCGTGCAGCGCGGGCCAGCCTTCGGCGCGCGCGCGGGCCTCGAGCCGTTCGCGCACGGCGGGGTCGGCCGCGGGCAGGTCGTCCAGCCCGGTGAGCAGGGTCTTGAAGTACAGCAGGGTGCCGCCCACCAGCAGCGCGGTGCGCCCGCGCGCAGCGATCTCGCCCACCAGCCGCGTGGCGTCGCGCACGAAGTCGGCGGCGCTGTAGGCCTGCGCCGGGTCGCGGATGTCGATCAGGTGGTGCGGCACGGCCGCGAGTTCGGCGGCATGGGGTTTGGCGGTGCCGATGTCCATGCCGCGGTAGACGAGCGCCGAATCGACGCTGACGATCTCGACCGGCCAGCGCGCGGCGATGGCCAGCGCCGCCGCCGTCTTGCCGCTGGCCGTGGGGCCGGCCAGCGCGATGCAGCGCGGCGCCTCGGCCTTCATGTGGTGGACATGCGCTGCGGCGGCTGGTGCGTTTCGCCGTGCCGTTGCACCAGGGTCCAGGCGGTGAGGGTGATCAGCGTGCTCCAGAACCAGATGCCGTCGGTGAGCGGGCGCACGGTGCCGGCGCCCAGCGCAGGCTCGGCCAGCGCCAGACCGAGCCAGCCGCCGATGCCGAAGGCCACCAGCATCATGAGGAAGCCGGCCAGCGCGGAGGCGGCGCCCGCCGCTTGCGGGAACGGGGCCACCGCACCGCTCTGACCGCAGGGCTGGTGCACGCCGTGGCCGAGCATGAACAGGTAGAAGGGCAGCAGAACGCTCCAGAGCCCTTCGACCCCGAGCCGCGGCAGCAGGCCCATCAAGGTGCCGCCGGTGATGGTGACCACCGCGGCCATCGCCACCGTGCGGCGCACGCCCAGGCTCACCAACAGGCGGCGGCACAGGAAGGTGCCGAGGATGTAGCTCAGCGACATCGTGAACATCACCAGGCCGTATTGCGTCTTGGACAGGCCGAGCACGCCGATGAGCACGAAGGACGACGACGCCAGAAAGGTGAACAGCCCCGCGTAGGAACCGGTGGCCAGCAGCGTCCAGGCCCAGAAGGTGGGGTGGCGCGCGATGGTGGCCCAGGTGCGCAGCAGCTTGCCGGGGTGCAGGGCCTCGGGGTTGCGCCGCGGCAGTGTTTCCTGAAAGCGCATCGCAAGCAGCGCCAGCGTGCCGGCGCCGAACACCGCGAGCATGAGCAGCGCGATGCGCCAGCCGTACAGATCCGACAGCAGGCCGCCCAGTGGCGCGGCCACGCACGCGATCACGCCCAGGCCGGTGAGGCCCTTGCTCATCATGCGGGCGCCTTCGGTGGGGGCATACAGGTCGCGCACGACCGCGCGCGCGCACATCACCGCCGAGCCCATGCCCACGCCCTGCACGGTGCGCCAGGCGATGAGTTGTTCCATCGAGCCCGCGAAAGCGCCACCGATGGCCGCCACCACGAACAGGCCCATGCCCCACAGCAGGATGGGCTTGCGGCCGAAGCGGTCGGACAGCGGGCCCCAGACGAGTTGCGAAAGACCGAAGGCGAGCAGCAGCGCCGTGAGCGTGAGCTGCGCTTGCGCCATGGTGGCGCCGAAGCCCTGGGTGAGGGCGGGCAGGGCGGGGAGGTACAGGTCGGTGGTGACGGGCTGCATCCCCAGCAGGAGCGTGAGCACGAGCACCACGAGGCCCGGCGACATGGCGGACTGGGGAGCGGACATCCGGGGGAGGGTATCAGAAGCGATGCGGGTTTTCCCGCAGCGCGCGTGGGGTGGCGCGCGTCAGCGCGCGACGACGCGGATGGCGTCGTCGAGCCCGAACAGGGCTTCGAGCGCTTCGCGGTACTGGCCCTGGCCGACCGAGTTGGTGTTGTGGTGCGAGCCCCCTTCCACCAGCACGAAGCGCTTGGGGCCCTTGGCCGCTTCGTAGAGCCGGCGGCCCAGATCGGGCCGGATCAACTGGTCTTCACTGCCGTGCACCACGAGCAGGGGCGAACCGATGCCGGCCACGTGCTTGACGGACTCGAAGCGCTGCGTGATGAGCAGCGACACGGGCAGCCAGCCCCACTTGAAGGTGCTCACCACGTCGGGGATGGAGGTGAACGTGCCTTCGACCAGCGTGCCCTTTTCGTCGCCGACCTGGGCCGCGAGGCTGATGGCGATGGCCCCGCCCAGCGAGTGGCCGAAGATGTAGCGGGGCCGATCGGGGTAGCGCTGCGCGAGCCAGTCCCAGGCGGCGCGCGCGTCCTCGATCGCCATGCGTTCGGAGGGCAGGTCGTGGGTGCTGCGGCCGAAGCCGCGGTAGTCGATGCCCAGCACCGAGAAGCCCAGTTCCTGCATGCGCCGGATGCGCATGGCCGAGCCGGTGACGTTCCAGCGCGCACCGTGCAGGTAGAGCATCACCGGTGCATCGCTTCGGTGCGTGAAGTTCTCGTGTGGCGCCCACAAGCCGTGCAGGCGCACCGGTTCCTTGGTGATGGCCGAGTCGAAATCGATCCAGACGTCGTCCATGCTTTCGGCGGCGTAGGCACCGCCACTCCAGCTGCGGTCCGAGGGCTGGAAGATCCAGACCCGCTGCTTTTCGTCCAGCGTGGCGCACCCGGCCAGCAGGGCCAGGGCGGCGAAAAGGGCAAGGATCAGGCGCGTCATGTCCGCGGAAATGATGCAAACAACGCGCCAAAAGTTCACCGGGCGGGGCCAAAGACCCGCCATCCCGGTCGCCGGCGGGTCAGCGGCCGCGCAGGAACAGGGCGTCGAGCTCGCGCAGGCCGAGCTGGCGCCAGGTGGGCCGGCCGTGGTTGCACTGGTCGCTGCGCTCGGTCACTTCCATCTGGCGCAGCAGGGCGTTCATCTCGTCGAGCGTGAGGCGGCGGTTGGCGCGCACCGCGCCGTGGCAGGCCATCGTGGCCAGCAGCTCGTGCTCGGCGCGCTGCAGCACCTGCGTGGCGTCGTGCTGGGCCAGCTCGCCCAGCACGCTGCGCGCCAGCGCCACCGGGTCGCCCTGCGCCAGGGTGGTGGGCACGGCGCGCACCGCCAGGGTGCGTGGCGACAGGGGCGTGACCTCCAGCCCCAGCGCGGCGAGCGTGGGCCCGCCCGATTCGGCGGTGGCGACCTCCTCGGGTGTGGCGCTGAAGGTGGCGGGGATGAGCAGGGGCTGGCTTTGCACGGCGCGCGCGTCGAGCTGGCGCTTGAGGCGTTCGTAGACGATGCGCTCGTGCGCGGCGTGCATGTCGACGATCACCAGGCCGTGGGCGTTCTCGGCCAGCACGTAGATGCCCTGCAGCTGCGCGATGGCGCGGCCCAGCGGCCAGTCGCCCTCGGGCAGGGGCGCGGCGGGCGCCGGGGCAGCGGCGGTGAATGCCGGGGCCACGGCGGTGGTGCCCGGAACGCCCGCGGGGGCCGCGTTCCACAGCGCCGACACATCGCTCACGCGGTGGCCGGCCTCGGGTTCGGGCGTGAAGCTGAAGCCGCTCTGCCGCACCGGCGGCGCCCAGGCCGGCGCCGGCGCGGCCTCGGTGGGCACGGGCGTGGCCAGTTGCCCCGCGCGCGGCACCGCCAGCGCGCCCTGCACCGCCTGCTGCACCGCGTGGTGCACCTCGCGGCTGTCGCGAAAGCGCACCTCGATCTTGGTGGGGTGCACGTTCACGTCCACGCGCGCCGGGTCGATGTCGATGAACAGCGCATAGACCGGCTGGCGCTGGCCGTGCAGCACGTCCTCGTACGCGGCGCGCGCGGCGTGGGCGATGACCTTGTCGCGCACGAAGCGGCCGTTCACGTAGGCGAACTGCTGGTCGGCGCGCGAGCGCGCGGCGTCGGGCACGCCAGCGAAACCCCACACGCGCAGGCCGCGCGCCAGCGAGCCGTCGGCCGGCCATTGCAGCGGCACGGCTTCGGCCACGAAGTCGCCGCCCAGCACGTCGGCCAGGCGCGCCCGCGTGGCCTCGATGCCGTCGAACAGGGCGGCTCGCCACTGGGCCACCAGCTTGCCTTCGTGCCAGATCGCGAAGCCCACGCCGGGCCGCGCCAGCGCGTGGCGGCGCACGGCCTCGATGCAGTGCGCGAGTTCGGTGCTGTCGGTCTTGAGGAACTTGCGGCGCGCGGGCGTGGCGTAGAACAGCTCGCGCACCTCCACCGTGGTGCCGCGCTGGCGCGCGCCCGGCGCGAGCTCGCCGCTCAGCGCCTGCAGCAGCCAGGCGTGGGCCGCGTCGTCGGTGCGCGAGAGCAGCGAGACCTCGGCCACCGAGGCGATGGCCGCCAACGCCTCGCCGCGGAAACCCATGGTGCCCACGGCCTCCAGCTCGGCCAGGCTGCCGATCTTGCTGGTGGCGTGGCGCTTGAGCGCCTGCGCCAGCTCGCCCTGCGGGATGCCGATGCCGTCGTCTTCCACCGAAATCAGGCGCACGCCGCCGCCCAGAAGGCGCACGGTGATCTGCGTGGCGCCGGCGTCCAGCGCGTTGTCTACCAGCTCGCGCACCACCGAGGCCGGCCGCTCCACGACCTCGCCGGCGGCGATCTGGCTGATCAGTTCGTCCGGTAGTTCACGGATGGGGCGGCGCGGGGGCAGGGCGGTCATGCGCGGAATTGTAGGAAGGGGCAGGGATAATCCGCCGCCATGGAAATCATCACCTTCCTCATCGATTTCATTCTCAACGTGGACGAGCACCTGCAGGCCTTCGTGCAGGCCTACGGCCCGTGGGTGTATGCGCTGCTGTTCCTCATCATCTTCACCGAGACGGGTGTGGTGGTGATGCCCTTCCTGCCCGGCGATTCGCTGCTGTTCGTGGTGGGCACCCTGTGCGGTGCCGGCCTCATGAGCATGCCGCTGGCGATGGCGCTGCTCGTGATCGCGGCCATTCTGGGTGACCAGACCAACTACACCATCGGGCGCTACTTCGGGCCCAAGGTGTTCCAGTGGGAGAACTCGCGCCTGTTCAACCGCAATGCCTTCAACCAGGCGCACGCGTTCTACGAACGCTACGGCGGCATCACCATCATCCTGGCGCGCTTCATGCCCTTCATCCGCACCTTCGCGCCCTTCGTGGCCGGGGTGGCCGAAATGACGCGCAGCAAGTTCACCGCCTACAACGTCATCGGCGCGCTGATCTGGGTGGTGGGCCTGGTGGGCGCGGGCTACCTGTTCGGCAACCTGCCCTGGGTGCAGGCCAACCTGAGCGTGATCATCTGGGCGCTCATCATCGTGCCGGGGTTGATCGCGATCTTCGGTGCGTGGAAGGCGAAACGGCAGGCGGAGCGCGACGCGGCCTGACACGCCGCGGTGGGTTCGACCACCGGTGCTGGTGGGAAATGATCAGTAGGCTTATCATTTCCCACCACACCGTTGCGTGAGGAGACATGAACGCACCGCAAGCCCTCGTGCGCTGGCACGACCGCGGCACCAGCCGCATCCCCTTCTGGGCCTACACCGACCCGGACCTCTACCAACGCGAGCTCGAACGTCTTTTCCACGGGCCGCATTGGTGCTACGTCGGCCTGGCCGTCGAAATCCCGAACACCGGCGACTACAAGCTCAGCTGGGTCGGTGAACGGCAGGTGATCATGGTGCGCGACCGCGTCGCGCCCAAGGACCGCGCCACCGACCACGGCATCCGCGTCGTCGAGAACCGCTGCGCCCACCGCGGCGTGCGCTTCTGCCAGCCGCCCATGGACGGGCAGGTGGGCAACGCGCGCAGCTTCGTCTGCCCTTACCACCAGTGGACGTACAAGCTCAATGGCGATCTGGCGGGCCTGCCCTTCAAGGACGGCGTGAAGGACGGCGAGTGCACCAACGGTGGCATGCCGGCCGATTTCGACCTGAGCAAGAACGGCCTCACCAAGTTGCGCGTGGGCGTGCTGCACGGGCTGGTGTTCGCCACCTTCAGCGATGAAGCCGAACCGCTGGAAGACTACCTGGGCGCCGAACTCCAGCCCTGGCTCGACCGCATCTTCAAAGGCGGTGAGCTGAAGCTGCTGGGCTACAACCGCCAGCGCATTCCAGGCAACTGGAAGCTCATGATGGAAAACATCAAGGACCCGTACCACCCGGGTCTGCTGCACACCTGGTTCGTCACTTTCGGGCTGTGGCGAGCGGACCAGAAGAGCCGCATGGTGATGGACGCGCAAGGCCGGCACGCGGTGATGATCAGCCGCCGCAACGACGGCGGCGCCAACCAGGCCGTGACGCAGGGCGTGACGAGCTTCAAGGCCGACATGACGCTCAACGACCCGCGCCTGCTCGACGTGGTGCCCGAACCCTGGTGGACCATTCCCGATCCGCAGAACGCCGGCGCCACCATCACGCCCACGGTGACCATGATCACCCTGTTCCCGAGCGTGATCATCCAGCAGCAGGTCAACTCGCTGTCCACGCGCCACATCGTGCCGCGCGGCCCCAACGAATTCGATTTCATCTGGACGCACTTCGGCTTCGCCGACGACACCGAGGAGATGACCACGCGCCGCCTGCGCCAGGCCAACCTGTTCGGCCCCGCGGGGTTCGTGAGCGCCGACGATGGCGAAGTCATCGAGTTCAGCCAGGACGGTTTCCGGCAGTGGGGCGAAGACGGCAACACCCTGGTGGAACTCGGCGGCAAGGCCGACGACGTGGGCCAGCCGCCCACCGAGCACATGGTCACCGAAACGCTGATCCGTTCGATGTACGCCTACTGGCGCAAGGCGATGGGGCTGTGATGGGCGACGTGATCGACAACGAACTCAAGGCGCTGCTGCGCCACCACGCCATCGACCGCTTCAACGCGGCCTATGCCGATGTGCTCGACCAGCGCCGCTTCGCCGAATGGCCCGAGCTGTTCGTGCCCGAGGCGCGCTACCGCGTGCAGGCGCGCGAGAACGCGGAGCGCGGCCTGCCGCTGTGCCTGCTCAACTTCGAGAGCCAGGCCATGATGCGCGACCGCATCGTGGGCGCCACCCAGACCATCTACCACGCGCCGTACTACACGCGCCATGTGATCGGGCCCGCGCGCGTCACACACGACGGTGCGGGCACGCCCGACGACCCGGTGCGCGCGGAAGCGAACTACGCGGTGTTCCGAACCAAGCCCGGGACCACGAGCGAGGTCTACCAGGTGGGCCGCTACGTGGATGCCTTCGTGATCACCGAAGGCGGGTGGAAGTTGCTGGAGCGCCGCTGCGTGTACGACAGCGAGATGGTGCTGAACTCGCTGATCTACCCGGTGTGACCGTTACCGGCGACGCCGTTGGCGCGGCGGCCGCTCAATACAGGTTGGTGGCCGCGTCCTTGTCGATCTGATCCTGCAACTGGTCGACCGATTCTTCGGGCCTGGCCGCCGACACCAGCACCTCGGCGAGCGAGGGCAGACCCGACAAGGCTGGCCACGTTTCGGGCTTCCACAAGCCGGAGCGGATCATGCATTTCGCGCAGTGGAAGAACATCTGCTCGACCGCGACGGCAATGGCGAAATCGGGTGGCTTGCCGCCCACCGCCAATTGCTCGCGAACCGCGGCGTCCCGGACGACGACGGCGCGGCCGCTGACGCGCAAGGTCTCCTGCTTGCCGGGAATCAGGAAGATCAGCCCGATCTGGTCGTTGGCCATCAGGTTGATCAGGGTGTCGGCGCGGCGGTTGCCGGGGCGGTCACCGATGAGCAGCGTGCGCTCGTCCAGCACCCGCACACAACCGGCCGGATCGCCCTTGGGTGACACGTCGAGGCGGCCGTCGGCACCGTTCGTGGCGATGACGAGGAAGGGCGAGCGCTCGATGAACTGGCGCGCGTGAGCGTCCAGCGTTTTCAGCTCCTTGCGCATCACCAGCGGTACGGGCGCGCCCATCACCGCGCGAAGCCCGGCCTCGGTGTCGACGATGTCTTGAAACCGTGTGCGCAGGTCCATCGGGGCTCCTGTGTCGGCCGGCGGCCGTTTGTGCGGCGGTTCAGATGGCGCGATTGCGCGCCAGCGGCGGGTTGGCTTCGAAGTACTTCACGATGCCGCGCACCAGGGCGTCAGCGAGCTCGTTCTGGTATTTCGGGTCGTTGAGGCGGCGCTCTTCGTCGGGGTTGCTGATGAAGGCCGTTTCGACGAGCACGCTGGGGATGTCGGGGGCGCGCAGCACCGCGAAGTTGGCCTGTTCCACGCGCGGCTTGTGCAGCTTGCCCACGCGCTTGACTTCGCCCAGCAACTTGCCGCCGATCTTGAGGCTGTCGTTGATCTGCGCGGTGGTGCTCATGTCGAGCAGGGCGCGCTGCACGGTGGCGTCCTTGGCCTTGACGTTGATGCCACCCACGAGATCGGCCGCGTTCTCCTTGTTGGCCATCCAGCGCGCGGCGGCCGAACTGGCCCCCCGCGTGCTGAGCGCATAGACGCTGGCACCCGCGGGCTTGGGGCTGTAGAAGGCGTCGGCGTGGATGCTGATGAACAGGTCGGCGCGCACGCGCTGGGCCTTGCTCACGCGCGTCTGCAGCGGCACGAAGAAGTCGGCGTCGCGCGTCATGAAGGCGCGCATGGGGTTGCCGTTGACGGTGGTGGCGTTGATGCGTTCGCGCAGCTTGTGCGCGATCTGCAGCACCACGGTTTTCTCGCGCGTGCCGCGGGGCCCGATGGCGCCCGGGTCTTCGCCGCCGTGGCCCGGGTCGAGCGCGACGATGATGAGACGCTCGGTGGGGCGCTGCTTTCCGCCCCCCGGGCGCTGCTTGCTCGGGCCTGGCGGGGCCTTGGCCACGGCGCCGGGGGCCGGGGCGCCCGGTGTGGCGGGCGCGCTGCCCGGGGCCTCGGGTGTGGTTGCAGCATCTCCTCGCTGGCTGCGCGCGATCAGATCGCCCAGCGGGTCGTGCGGCGTGGTGCGGGCCAGGCCTTCGGATTCGAGGCCCAGCAGGCGCGCAGCACGTTCGCTCGCGGCCTTGTCGCTTTGCGAGCGTTGCTCGACCAGCTGCAGCAGCGGGTCGGTTGGGGCGGCAGGATAGAGGTCGAACACCAGGCGGTGCTGGTAAGCCGCAACGGGTTGCAGGTTGAAGATCTGCGGCTTGATGTTGCGCTTGAGGTCGATGACCAGGCGAACCACGTTGGGTGCGTTCTGTGCCACGCGGATGCCGGCGATGTTGGGGTCGTCGGGCCGCAACTGCGCCACGAGTTCACGCAGGCCGGGCAGCAGATCGACGCCTTCGATGTCCACCGCCACCCGCGGTGGATCGGCGACCACGAAGGAGTTGGTTGTCAGCACCGCGTCGCTTTCGATGGTGACGCGGGTGTAGTCATCCGCAGGCCAGATGCGCACCGCGAGCACGCTGGCCCCGCGCGCAATGTGGGTCGTGCCCAGCAACAGCACCAGGGTGCCTGCGCGCAGCAAGGCACGCCGGGGCAGGGAAGGGCCGTCGGGCGCCGTCATGCGATGGTGGCCAGCAGCAGCTGGCCAGCGGGGGTGCGGGCGGCGGCGCGCACGCGGCGCGCGTCGTCGTGCTCGGGGTCGGTGTTCATCGGGTCGGGGTCGATGTGCAGGTCCAGGTCGATCGGGGGCAGAAAGCCCGCCGCGCGCTCGGGCCACTCGACCAGCTTGAGGCCAGGGCTGGCGAACAGTTCCCGAAAGCCCGCCTCTTCCCATTCGCGCGGGTCGCTGAAGCGGTAGAAGTCGAAGTGCCAGATCGACAGCGCTTCGTCCGGTGGCATGAGCGGGCAGTCGATCGCGCTGTGGGGCTCGACCACCGCGTAGGTGGGGCTCTTGATGCGCCCACGCACACCGAGGGCGCGCAGCAGGTGGCGCACGAAGGTGGTCTTGCCGGCGCCGAGGTCGCCATGCAGGGCCAGCGTGGCGTGGGCGATGGCGGGACACTCGGCCAGCCGCTGGGCAAAGGCCTGGGTGTCGGCCTCGTGGGCCCAGCGGCCCTGCCAGGTGGTGGGGGCCGTTGCTACCATCGGCGCCCCATGAAGGCTGTGTTGGATGCTGCTCAATTCGTCTCGCAGTTGCGTGCTTGGGGACGACAGCTTGGATTCTCCCAAATCGGGGTGGCCGGGGTGGACTTGCGGGCCGCTGAAGCCGGATTGATGGCCTGGTTGTCGGCTGGATGCCACGGCGAGATGGGTTACATGGCCGCGCACGGGCTCAAACGCGCGCGCCCGGCCGAGCTGGTGCCGGGCACGTTGAGCGTGATCACCGCGCGCATGGACTACCTGCCGCGCGACACACCGCCCGACTGGGTGGACCACGAATGGGCGCGGCAGCAGCGCCCGGGGGAGGCCATCGTCTCGGTCTATGCCCGGGGGCGGGACTATCACAAGGTGCTGCGCGCGCGCCTGCAGCAGCTGTCCGATCGCATTGCCGAAACCATCGGCCCGTTCGGCCACCGCGTGTTCACCGATTCGGCACCGGTGCTCGAGGTCGAACTGGCCTCGCGCAGCGGCATCGGCTGGCGCGGCAAGCACACGCTCACGCTGCACCGCGAGGCGGGCTCCATGTTCTTTCTCGGCGAGATCTATGTGGATCTCGAACTCCCGCCGAGCGAGCCCGTCTCCGACCATTGCGGCACGTGCAGCGCGTGCATCGATGTGTGCCCCACGCAGGCCATCGTCGGCCCGCAGCGCGTGGATGCGCGGCGTTGCATCAGTTACCTCACCATCGAACACGCCGGGCCCATCCCCGAGGCCCTGCGCGCGCCGCTGGGCAACCGCATCTACGGCTGCGACGACTGCCAGCTCGCCTGCCCCTGGAACAAGTACGCGCAGCGCGCCACGCTGCCCGATTTCGATGGGCGCGAGGGCTTTGCGGGCGCCACGCTGATCGAGCTTTTCGCCTGGAGCGAAGACGAGTTCCTGCGCCGCACCGAGGGCAGCGCCATCCGCCGCATCGGGCACGAGCGCTGGCTGCGCAACCTCGCGGTGGGCCTGGGCAACGCGCTGCGCGCCACGGGCGACCCGGCCATCGCGCAGGCGCTGGGCGCGCGCAGCGGGCACCCGAGCGCGCTGGTGCGCGAACACGTGGCCTGGGCGCTGGCGCAGCAAGCGCGCTGACCGGTCGGGCGTCAACCCGGCGGCAGGTTGTCTTGCAGGCGGTCGAGCAAGGCCAGCAGGGTGGCCCGCTCCTGGGTACTGAGCCCGGCGGTCAAGGTCTTTTCGAAGCGCGCGCGGTGCTGCTGCAGGCGGCGCTGCAGCGCCCGGCCGGCCGGGGTCAGGCCCACGCGCTGGCTGCGGGCGTCGGCCGGGTCGGGGCGGCTGTGCAGCAGGCCGCGCTCGTGCAGGCTTTTCACCAGCCGGGCGATCTGCGCCTTGTCGCGGCCGGCGTGCTGCACCAGGTCGCTTTGCGTGTGCCCGTCGTTGTGGGCGAAGTAGTTCAGGCAGCGGGCCTCCATGGGGCCAACGCCGTCGGCGTCGTCGCGCAGGGCCTGCTGCAGATGGCGGCGCAGGCCGTGCATCACGGTGTGCAGGCGGTCCATCACCTCGGTGTTCGTGGGGCGGGGCATGATGTCCGTATGGTTGATGTGGTCAACCAATCTGGTGAATGATGGTTGTTATTGTCAACCAAAAGCCGATATGAACACCGACACCCCGAACCCCCTCGCCGTGGAGCGCGTGCGCCATGCCCTCAAACGGCGCCACCTGCGCGTTCAGGGCGTGCAGCGCCTGGGGGGCCACTTCGTGCGCGTGCGCTTTGCGGGCGCCGATCTGCACGATTTCGTCAGCGCCTCCTTCGACGACCACATCAAGCTCATGCTGCCCGCGCGGCCCGGCGCGCCGCTGGTGCTGCCCGAGACCGGCCCCGACGGCCTGGTGTGGCCGGCCGGCGCCGAGCGGCCCGCGATGCGCGACTACACGCCGCGCGCCTTCGACACCGCGGCCGGCACGCTCGACATCGAGTTCCTGTTGCACGGCGACGGCGCGGCCAGCGAATGGGCCGCGCAGGTGAAGGTGGGTGACGAGGTGGGCGTGGGCGGGCCGCGCGGCTCCTTCGTGGTGCCCACCGGCTTCGCCTGGCACCTGCTGGTGGGCGACGAAACCGCGCTGCCCGCCATCGCCCGGCGGCTGGAGGAATTGCCCGCGGGCACGCAGGCCACCGTGGTGGTGGAGACCGCCGATGCGCAGGACGAGCGCACGTTCGCCAGCCGCGCCGCGCTGACGACCGTCTGGTTGCGGGCCGCCGGCACCGCCACGCTGGCCGATGCGGTGGCCCGGCTCACCCTGCCCGATGGCGAGGGCTTTGCGTGGGCCGCGGGCGAGGCCGCGAGCATGGCCGCCGTGCGCCAGGCCCTGGTGGGCGGCCATGGCCTGGACAAATCCCGCGTGCGCGCCTCGGCCTACTGGAAGCGGGGCAGCCCGGGCCACCACGAGACGCTGTGAGCCGCGCCAGCCGCTTTCGCCATCAGAGTTCGGACTTCAGGCTGTCGAAGGCTTCACGCAGCAGCCGGGCCATCGGTTTTCGCTGACCGGTTTGTTCGCCCCATGCCTGGGTGGCCACCTTCATCGCACCGATGGACACCATGGCCACCATCCGCAGCGCGGTGCGGCGCTCGGGCTGCCGCCAGACCTCGCAAAGCGTGGCGAACAGGGCCTGTTCCTGCTGCGCGTAGAACGCCTGCTTGCGCGCCAGCAGCGATTCGCTCGATCGCATGAGCCGGTCGAGCGCCGTCATCTCCTCCGTCGTGTAGCGGGAGGCCTGTTTCACGACCAGGTCGCGCACGGCATCCAGCGGCGGGGTGTCCGGCGATGCCTGGCGCAGATCGGCGTACAGGCTGGCCCAGCTCGCCTCCTGCCAGAACACCACGATGTCGTCCTTCGACTTGAAGTACGAGAAGAACGTGCGCCGCGAAATGCCCGCTTCCGCGGCGATGGCGTCCAGCGTCGTGCCTTCGAAGCCGTTGGCGAGGAACAGGCGCAGCCCGGTTTCGGCGATGCGTTGGTGCGTTTCCTGGCGCTTGCGTTCCCGCAAGCCTTCCGTGGGCCCGGTACCGGCGGGGGGGAAAAGGTCTGGCATTCGGTGGTGCTTTGCGTGAATGCACTGAGTGCATTAATATATGCACTAAGTGCAAAATTGTTTGCGCTGAACGTACCCTCCCAACCATTGTCAGGCAGGCAACATGGCCCATTGGACCGCTTCGGATATTCCCTCTCAACGTGGCCGCACGGCCGTCATCACCGGCACAGGCGGCCTGGGATTTCAGGACGCGCTGGCGCTGGCCCGGGCCGGCGCCGACGTCATTGTGGCGGGCCGCAACCCCGCCAAGGGGGCGGCAGCGATCGGGCAGATTCGCCAGGAGGTGCCTGGTGCGAGCGTCGCTTTCGAGGTGCTGGATCTGGCCCGCATCGATTCCATCCGGGCCTTTGGTGACCGGCTGCGGCGCTCGCGGACGGGGCTGGACCTGCTGATCAACAACGCCGCCGTCATGACGCCGCCGACACGGCAGCAGACGCCGGATGGCTTCGAGCTGCAGTTCGGCACGAACTACCTCGGGCACTTCGCCTTGACCGCCGAACTGCTGCCGCTGCTGCGCAAGGGGAACAAGCCCCGGGTGGTCAGCCTGTCCAGTGTCGCGGCCCGCGACGGTGCGATCGATTTCAACGACCTGCAGTCGGCGCACGGGTACAAGCCGATGGCCGCCTATGGCCAGTCCAAACTGGCCTGCCTGATGTTCGCGCTGGAGTTGCAACGCCGCAGCCAGGCAGCGGGTTGGAACATCCTGAGCATCGCCGCACACCCGGGCATTTCGCGCACCGAGCTGTTGCCCAATGGCGCCGGGGCCATGAGCGCCGCGGGCCTGGCGCGCCGCTTTCTGTGGTTCCTGTTCCAGCCCGCAGCGCAAGGGGCCCTGCCCACGCTCTATGCCGCAACCTCGCCCCAGGCCGCGGGCGGCAGCTACTACGGCCCGGACCGGCTCGGCGAGACGCGGGGGCATCCCGCGTTGGCCAGGCTGCCGGCGCGGGCGCTGGACACGGGCGCTGCCCTGCGGCTCTGGAAGGAGTCGGAGCGCCTGACGGGCACGGCCTTCGGCGCCTGAGGACCGGCGCCTTCAGGCCTCAGGCGTAGCGCGTGCGCAGTTCGCGCTTGAGCAGCTTGCCGCTCGGGTTCTTGGGCAGCGCGTCGGTGAACACCACGCGCTTGGGCGCCTTGAAGCCGGCCATGTTGGCGTTGCAGTGCGCGATGACCTCGTCCTCGCTGAGCGCCTGGCCGGCCTTGACCACGATCACCGCCGTCACGGCCTCCACCCACTTCGGGTCGGGCAGACCGATCACCGCGACCTCGCTCACCGCGGCGATGCGGTAGATCATTTCCTCCACCTCGCGGCTGGCCACGTTCTCGCCGCCGGTCTTGATCATGTCCTTCTTGCGGTCGACGATGGTGATGTAGCCCTCGTCGTCGATCACGGCCAGATCGCCGCTGTGGAACCAGTCGCCGCTGAAGGCGGCCTCGGTTTTCTCGGGGTCGTTGAAGTAACCCAGCATCAGATGCGGCGAGCGGTGCACCACCTCGCCCACCTCGCCGGGCACCACGTCCTCCATCGCGTCGTTCACCACGCGCGTTTCCACGTTGAGCACGGCCTTGCCGCACGAGCCGGGTTTGCGCAGTTGGTCGTCGGGGCCGAGCATGGTGGCCAGCGGGGCGATCTCGGTCTGGCCGTACAGGTTCCACAAGCGCACCGCGGGCAGGCGCGAGGCCAGCTCCTTCAACACCTCCACCGGCATGATGGACGCGCCGTAGTAGCCCTTGGCCAGCGTCTTCAGGCGCGCGGCGTCGAAGGCCGGCGAGCGCAGCAGCGCGATCCACACCGTGGGCGGCGCGAAGAAGCTGGTGATGCGGTGCTGTTCCAGCAGGTTCAGCAGGTGATCCGGCACCGGCTTGCCGGTGATGACGTTGCTGCTGCCGATGTAGATCGCGGGGCCGAAGAACACGTCGAGCTGGGCGCAGTGGTACAGCGGCAGCGCGTGCAGGGCCACGTCGGTTTCGGCAATCTCGGCGTTGATCACGCAGCTCACGTACTGCCACAGCACCGCGTCGTGCGTGAGCATGGCGCCCTTGGGCATGGATTCGGTGCCGCTGGTGTAGACGATCTGCGCCAGGTCGGTGCTCTGCAGCGCCACCGCGGGCAGCGGCTCGGCGCAGGCGGCCAGGTGGTCGAAGCGGTGCATGGCCGGGTCGGGCTCGCTGGGGTCTTCGCTCGGCAGCCAGATGAAGCGCTCGACCGCGGTGTCCTGCGCGGCCGCAGCGCGCGCGAGTTCGGTCAGGCCGCTGTCGGTGGCCAGGGTTTTGGCGCCCGCGTGCCGCAGGATGTAGGCGACCTCGTCGGCCTTGAGCATGAAGTTGATGGGCACCAGCACCGCGCCGCGGCGCGCGATGGCAAAGCGCAGCGCCGCGAAGCCGTGCGAGTTGCGCGCCAGCACGGCCACGCGGTCGCCTTCTTCGACGCCCAGGTGGGCCAGGCCCGCGGCCAGGCGCGTCACCAGGGCGTTGAAGTCGGCGTAGCTCCAGCGCACCTCGCCGCAGGCGATGGCGAGCTTGTCGGGCAGGCGCAGCGCGGTGCGGTGCAGGGCGTCGGCGATGGTCTGGCGCCGCACCAGCGGCGAAAGGGCGTTCTTCATGGCGTCTCCGGGTCTCGGGTCGGGTCGTTGTCGCCGCGATTGGAGCGGCGCGGCGGCGTTTGGCCATCGGCACAAACACCGAGCGGCGTCGCCCCCGCGTCACACCGCGCTCACGTTTTCTCACTTTGAAACACCGGGGCGGACAGCGCGCGCTGGCTATCATGCGCCGCATGCCACCCCAGGCCCACCCCACGAACGCCCTGAACCGCGAGACCCGGCGCCTGCGCGGCCAGGCGCTGGGGTGGTGGCACGCGCTGCAACTGGCCGCGCAGATTCTTGTGCTGGTGCTTTCGCCCGCCAGCTACGCCCGGGGCCGCAGCCGCGCGGTGATGGCGCACCTGGTGCACGCGGTGTTGCCGCTGCTGCCCTGGTTCCTTGTGCTGTCGGTGCTCATCAGCCTCGTGATCATCCGCATCGTCACGGCCACCGCCAGCAGCTACGGCCTGTCGCAGTACGCGCTGGAGGTGCTGGTGCGCACGCTGGTGCTCGAACTCATCCCGCTCACCGCGGCGCTGTTCGTGGCCTTGCGCCACGCCATGCCCGGGGCCGAGCAATTGCGCGCGCAGCTCGACGCGCGCCAGCGCAGTGGGCAACACATTCCCGGCATTGAAGGCCTGGCGGGGGTGCTGTTGCCGCGGGCGCTGGCCGGCATCCACTCGGTGGTTCTGCTGGCGGCGCTGTCCGGTGTGGTCTCGCTGGTGCTCACCTACCTCATGGTCTATGGCGCCTCGCCCTGGGCGCTCACCTCGTACACGCGCGATGTCGGCAGCGTGTTCACGCCCGTGGTCTCGCTCATCTTCGCGTTCAAGACCTTCTTCTTCAGCCTGGCCGTGGCGGTGGTGCCGCTGGCCGGCGCGGCCGAGCCCGATGCCCACGGCCGCTTCGTGCCCCGCAGCGACATGACCGAGTTCGCGCGCCTGTTCTCGGTGCTGCTGATGGTCGAGATCGTTTCGCTGGTGGGCAACTACTACTGATGGCCTCCGCATGACCGACCCCCTGCGCGACGAACCCCTGGTGCCCGAACCACCGCCCGTGCGCGGCCTGGCCTTCAAGGCCGCGCTGCTGATGGCGCTCACGCTGCTGCTGGTGGTGGGCTCGGTGCTGTACGTGATGTTCGCGCGCGGCGTGTTCGAGCCCACGCAGCGTGTGGTGCTGATCGCCGACGACGCCGAGGGCGTCACCGTCGGCATGAACATGACCTTCGCCGGCTTCGCCATCGGCCGGGTGGCGCGCGTCGAGCTGGGTGCCGATGGCAATGCGCGCATCCTGGTCGACGTGGCCACGAAGGACGCGAAGTGGCTGCGCACCTCCTCCATCTTCACGATGGAGCGCAGCCTGGTGGGCGGCACGCGCATTCGCGCCTTCAGCGGCATCCTGGACGACCCCCCGCTCGAAGACGGCGCCGAGCGCACCGTGCTGCGCGGCGACGCCGCGGCCGAGATCCCGCAGATCACCGCGGCGGTGCGCGAGCTGCTCGAGAACCTCAACGCCATGACGCAGCGCGACGCCGCGCTGAACCAGACGCTGGCCAACCTGCAGGCCACCACCGACAAGCTCAACGGCCCGCACGGCGCGCTGGGCGTGCTCACCGGCAACGAGGCCGATGCCAAGCGGCTCGCGGCCACCATCGAAAGCGCCAACGCCCTGATGGCGCGCGCCAATGCGCTCACCACCCGGCTCGATTCGCTGGTGGCCAATGCCGACCGCCAGGTGTTCGGCCAGGGTGCGGCGCCCGGCGAGGGCAGCCTGCTGGGCGATGTGCGCGCCACCGTCACGCAGCTCAACGGCCTGCTGGGCGACGCACGCGGCAGCCTGCAACGGGTGGACGCGGTGCTGGTGGAGGCGCAGGGCATCGCGGCCAACACGCGCGAGGCCACCACCGACCTCACCGCGCTGCGCGCCGAGGTCGAGCGCAGCCTGCGCCAGGTGGACAACCTGATCAACGAGATCAACCGCAAGTGGCCGTTTGCGCGCGACACGGAGATCAAGCTGCCATGAAGCGCCTTGCGACCCTGATCTGCATCGCGGCGCTCGCCGCGTGTTCCAGCACCCCGCCGCCGCCCGATTGGCAGATGGGTGCGAAAAGCAGCCTGGACAACGCCGCCACCGCCTGGTTCGAAGGCCGCGATGCGGTGGAGCGCGCCGAGTTCGCGCGCGCCCGCGCCGCCGTGGCGCGCACCGGCCGCCCCGAGCTGGTGGCGCGCACCGAGGCATACCGCTGCGCCTTGCGCGTGGCCACGCTGAACACCGAACCCTGCACCGGCTTTGACGCCGTGGCGGCCGACGCCGCGCCCGAGGACGCGGCCTACGCGCGCTACCTCGCGAACACCTTGCAACCGGGCGACGCCGAGCGTCTGCCGCCCGCGCACCGCGCTGCGCTGGCGTCTGCCGACCCGGCGGGGGCGTTGCAGGGCATGGCCGACCCCGTGACGCGCCTGGTGGCCGCGGGCGCGGCCCTGCGCCGCGGCCAGGCGTCGCCGGCCGTGGTGCAGCTCGCGGTGGACACCGCGTCGGCCCAGGGCTGGCCGCGGCCGCTGCTGGCCTGGCTCGGGGTTCAGCAGCAGGCCGCGCGCGCGGCGGGCGATGCGGCGGCGGTGCAGCGGCTGCAGCGCCGCATCGACACCGTGGCGCCGCCGCGCTGATTCACCGCCTCAGTCGGGTCAGTTCACGCGGCCGATGCGCTGCACCACCGATTTCATCGCCGCGGCGTCGGCCTTCACGAAGGCATCGAACTCGGCCGCGTCCTGGTACTGGAACTGCGTGCCCGCGGTGGTCATGGTCTGGATGGTGCGTTCGTCGCGCGCGGCCATGCGCGCCGCCTCGCGCAGCTTGTCGATCACCGGCTGGGGCGTGCCGGCGGGCGCAAACAGCCCGGCCCATTGCGAGTACGCGATGTTCACGCCCAGTTCCTTGAAGCTCGGCACGTCGGGCAGCAGGGCCAGGCGGCCTTCGCCCCAGTGCGCCAGCGCGCGCAGGCGGCCGCTGCGGATGTGGCCCACCGCGCTCGCCGGGCCGGTGGCCAGCGCCTCCACCTGGCCGCCCAGCAGGCCCACGATGGCCGGGCCCGCGCCGGTGTAGGGCACGTGCAGCATGAAGGTGTTGGTGGCGGCCTTGAGCTGTTCCATCGGCACTTGCATCGTTCCGTAGTTGCCCGACGAGCCGAAGCTGATGCGACCGGGGTTGGCTCGGGCGTGCGCGATGAACTCGGCGTAGGTTTTCCACGGGCTGTCGGCGCGCACCACCAGCACCGTGGGGTCGGCCGTCATGCGCGCGATGGGTGCGAGCTGGTTCACCTCGAACTGCGCCGGCCGGTTGAGGATGCGGTCGGCCTCGGGCAGCACCACCAGCGACGACAGCGCCATCAGCACGGTGTAGCCGTCGGGCGAGGCCTTGGCCACCTGCGCCATGCCGATGGCACCGCCCGCGCCGCCGCGGTTGACCACCACCACCGACTGGTTCATGTGGCGCGCCATGGCCTCGGCCACCGGGCGGCCCACCGCGTCGGCCACGCCGCCGGGCGGGAAGGGCACCACCATGGTGATGGGCTTGCTCGGGTAAGCGTCCTGCGCGAAGGCGTTGCCCAGGCCCGTGAGGCCGATGGCCGAAGCGCCGAGCAGGCGGTGGAAGTCGCGTCGTTGCATGGTGTCTGTCTCCTGTGTCGTTTTGAAAGGAAGGCTCAGGCGAAGCGGTTCTGGATCTCGCCGATGCCGTCGATGGCGATGCGCACCACATCGCCGGCCTTGAGGAACTGCGGCGGGCTCAGGCCCATGCCCACACCGGCGGGCGTGCCGGTGGCGATCACGTCGCCCGGGTACAGCGTGATGCCACGCGAGACGGTCTCGATCAGCGTCGGGATGTCGAAGATCAGGTCTTCGGTGCGGCCGTCCTGGCGCGGCTCGCCGTTGACCCAGCAGCGCACGCGCGTGTGCCGGCCATCGAGCTCGTCGGCCGTCACGATCCACGGGCCCATGGGGCAGAAGGTGTCGAAGCTCTTGCCCATGTCCCACTGCTGGTGGCGCATCTGCACGTCGCGCGCGGTCACGTCGTTCACGATGGTGTAGCCCCACACGTGCTGCATCGCATCGGCCTGGGCGATGTTCTTGCCACCGCGGCCGATGACCACCGCGAGCTCGGCCTCGTAGTCGATCTGCGGCGAGATGGCTTCACCGGGCAGTTGCACCGTGTCGGTCGGGCCGATCACGCACTCGGGCACCTTGGTGAACACGATGGGCCAGACCGCGGGGTTGGCGTTGTTGTTCTTGAAGACCGAGCCCTGCAGCTCCTTCGCGTGCTCGTGGTAGTTGCGGCCCACGCACCACACGTTGCGGCGCGGGCGCGGGATGGGGGCTTCGAGCCGCACGGCCGACACGGCGACCGGTGCGCCCTGCGTGCCCGGCAGCGGCAGGCCGGCGGCAGCGGCATCGATCAGCGCGAGCGCGCCGCGCTGCGCCTCGTCGGGCGACAGGCTGAAGGGCGTGACGGTCTGGCCGTCGGGAGAAACCAGGCCGACCTGGCGCTGACCCTGGTGAACGAACGTGGCGATGCGCAAGAGAACTCCTCATGAAAGTACCAATACATACCAATAGGTACCAGAACGACGATGGTAGAGATTCATTGAGCGTCGGTCGCTGGGGGAATCACCTAGGCAGAACCGGTTTGGCCAATTGGTCTGGTTTGGTACATTGCCCGCCATGAGCATGTCCACCCCCTTGCGCGACACCCTGCTGAACCGTTTGCAGACCGGCCACTGGCGTGCCGGCGACCGCCTGCCCACCGAGCGCGAGCTCTCGGCCAGCTTCGGCGTGAGCCGCACCACCGTGCGCAAGGCGCTGCTCGATCTCAAGCAACAGGGCCTGATCGAGCAGACCGTGGGCAGCGGCACCTACGTGGCCGAGCACGCGAGCGCGCGGCTGGGCCACCGCGTGGCACACGATTCGTCACAGCACACCAGCCCGGCCGCGTTGATGGAGGCGCGGCTCGCGCTGGAGCCGGCCATCATCGAGATGGCGATCCGCAACGCCAACGCGGCCGACCTGCAGCGCATGGAGGCTTGCTGCACCGAAGCCGAGAACGCGCAGACGCTGGAAGCCTTCGAGCACTGGGACGCCGAACTGCACCAGGCGATCGCCGACGCCGCGCACAACAGCTTCGTGGCCAATGTGTTCGGCCTGATGAAGACCGTGCGCGCGCAGGGCGACTGGGGCCAGCTCAAGAAGAAGAGCGTGACACCCGAGCGCCGGCTGGCCTACCAGGCCGAGCACCGCGAGATCGTGAACGCTTTGCGCGATCGGGACGCAGCGCGTGCGCGTGAGCACACGCTGGCCCACCTGCTGCACGTGCGGCAAAACCTGCTGGGTTACTAGGCTTCCTCGATCACCACCACGCACTGGCCCGCGCGCACCGGTGTGCCGGGCTGTGCGCGCACTTCACGCACGATGCCGTTGCAAGGCGCGTCGAGCGAGATCTCCATCTTCATCGACTCCAGCACCACGAGCACATCGCCCTCGGCCACACGCTGGCCCGGTTGCACCTGCACCTGCCAGAGGTTGCCGGCGATGAGCGCCTCGATGGCGCGCTGGCCCACGGCCAGCGGCGCGTCGTCACCGCTGTCGGCCACCGCCTCTTCGGCCTCGAAGTGGGCCTGGCCGGTGTCGATCCAGCGTTGGCGCTCGGCGTCGAAGGCCGCGCGCTGCGTGGCGCGGAACGCGGCGATGCCCTCGGCCTCGCGCGCGAGAAAGGCCTGGTAGTCGCTCAACGAGAGCGTGCTGTCCTCGATCCGCAGTTCATGCCGGCCGAGCGGGAAGTCGCGGCGGATGCGCTGCAGTTCCTCCGCGCTCACCGGATGGAAGCGGATCTGATCGAAGAAGCGCAGCAGCCAGGGCTGGCCGCCGAAGGCCTTCACCTCGCGGTAGCGGTTCCACATCTGCAGCGTGCGGCCCACGAACTGGTAGCCACCCGGGCCTTCCATGCCATAGACACACAGGTAGGCGCCGCCGATGCCCACGGAGTTCTCGGCCGTCCAGGTGCGCGCGGGGTTGTACTTGGTGGTGACGAGGCGGTGGCGCGGATCGAGCGGCGTGGCCACGGGCGCGCCCAGGTAGACGTCCCCCAGGCCCATCACCAGGTAGCTGGCCTCGAACACGGTGCGGTGCACGGCGTCCAGGTCGGGCAGGTCGTTGATGCGGCGGATGAACTCGAGGTTGCTCGGGCACCAGGGCGCGTCCTTGCGCACCGTGGTCATGTACTTCTCGATCGCGAGCTGGCAGGCGGGGTCGTCCCACGACAGCGGCAGGTGCACGACGCGCGAGGGCACGGTGAGGTTCTGCGCCGCGCACACCGCATCCCATTCGCCGGCCACCGTGGCCAGCAGCGTGGGCAGGCCCAACGTCTCGGGCTGGTAGTGCACCTGCAGCGAGCGGATGCCCGGCGTCAGGTCGATCACACCGGGCAGCGCCTTGGCCTGCAGCGCCTGCATGAGCGCATGCGCGCGAAAGCGCAGCACCAGATCGAGCTCGGGCGCGCCGATCTCGAGCAGCAGGTGCGTGTCGCCGCTCAGCCGAGCCACCAGGCGGCGGTCCCCGTCGCCGATGTCGAGCACCACCGGCGAGGCCGGCGGCAAGGCCTGCCATTCGATGGCCTGCGCGCTCAGGGTTTCGCACTCGCGGCGGCGTGCGTGCGCGAGCCGCCGCGCGGTGGCGATGTCCACCGGCACGAAGCGGACCTTGTCGCCCGCCTTGAGCTGGCCGAGCTGCCAGAGGTCCGCCTCGATCACCGTGACCGGGCAGACGAAGCCGCCGAGGCTGGGGCCGTCGGGGCCGAGGATCACGGGCATGTCGCCCGTGAAATCCACCGCGCCGATGGCGTAGGGGTTGTCGTGGATGTTCGAGGGGTGCAGGCCGGCCTCGCCACCGCTCTCGCGCGCCCATTCGGGTTGCGGGCCGATCAGGCGCACGCCGGTGCGGCTGGAGTTGAAGTGCACTTCCCAGTCGGTGGCCAGGAAGGTCCGGATGTAGGCCGCGCTGAAGTACTCGGGCGCGCCGTGCGGCCCGTAGATCACGCGCAGCGTGCGCACCGCGGGCAGCGGCGTGCACAGGGCCTCGGGCAGTGCGGCTCCGGCGCGGTTGTCGGCCAGGGGCGCGAGGTGCAGCACGTCGCCGGTGCGCAGCGCGCGGCCCGCGTGGCCACCGAACTGGCCGAGCGTGAAGGTGCTTTTGCTGCCCAGGTAGTCGGGCAGTTGAAGGCCGCCGCGCAGCGCGAGGTAGCTGCGCGCGCCCGCACCCGCGATGCGGCCCAGCGCCAGCGTGCTGCCGGCCGCGACGAACAGCGTGCGGTCCATGGCCTGCGCCGCACCGTCGAGCGCCACCGCCAGGGGTGCGCCCGTGATCGCGACCACCGCGTCGGTGTGGAAGCGCAGCGTGGGGCCGTTCATGGTGATTTCCAGGCCCGCCGCGCCTTCGGCATTGCCGAGCAGGCGGTTGGCCAGGCGCAGCGCGCGGTCGTCCATCGGGCCCGAGGGCGGCACGCCCACCGCCCAGTAGCCCAGGCGGCCGGGCACGTCCTGCACGGTGGTTTGTGTGCCGGCGCCCAGCACCTCCAGCGTGTGGGCGCGGTAGCGCAGGCCCTCGAGGCAACGCGTCCAGGGCGCGCCGCTGGCGAAGGGCGTGTCGGCGAGGATCTGGCGCAGGTAAGCGCGGTTGTTTTCCACACCGTAGAGCCGTGTGCGTTCGAGCGCGCCATCCAGCGTGGCGCGGGCCGCGTCGCGGTCGGGTCCCCAGGCGATCAGCTTGGCGATCAGGGGATCGAACGTGGGTGGGATCTCGCAGCCGGCCTCGACCCAGGTGTCGATGCGCAGGGCGCGGCCATCGGCCGGCGGGAAATCGACCTGGGTGAGCAGGCCGGGGCTGGGCTGGAAATCGCGGCCCGGGTCTTCGGCGTAGAGGCGGGCCTGGATCGCATGGCCGCGCGGCTGCAGCGAGGCAGCGAGCGTGTCCAGCGGCGGCAGCACGCCCGCGGCGAGCTCGATCATCCAGCGCACCAGGTCCACGCCCCACACCTGTTCGGTCACGCCGTGCTCCACCTGTAGGCGCGTGTTCACCTCGAGGAAGTAGAAGCGCTGCGCGGCCGCGTCGTAGACGAATTCGACCGTGCCCGCGCTGCGGTAGTTCACGGCCCTGGCGAGCGCGATCGCGGCTTCGCACAGAGCCAGCTCCATGCCGGCGGGCAGGTTCGGCGCGGGCGTTTCCTCCAGCACCTTCTGGTTGCGCCGCTGCACCGAGCAGTCGCGCACGCCCAGGGCCAGCACCGCGCCGCGGCCGTCACCGAAGACCTGCACCTCCAGGTGGCGCGCGCGCTCGATGTATTTCTCGATGAACACGCCGGCGTCGCTGAAGTTGTTCTGCCCCAGGCGTTTGACGGCTTCGAAGGCGTCGCTCAGTTCCGCGTCGGAGCGGCACACGCGCATGCCGATGCCGCCGCCGCCCGCGGTGCTCTTGAGCATCACGGGGTAGCCGACCTCGCCGGCCGCGCGCAGCGCGTGCGCCAGGCTGTCGAGCAGGCCGGTGCCTTCGAGCATGGGCACGCCCTGTTCTTTCGCCAGCGCGCGGGCCGTGTGCTTGAGCCCGAACACGCGCAGTTGCTCGGGCGTGGGGCCGACGAAGGCGATGCCTGCGGCTTCACAGGCTTCGGCGAAGGCCGCGTTCTCGGAGAGAAAGCCGTAGCCCGGGTGGATGGCCGTGGCGCCGCTGGCGCGCGCGGCGGCGAGGATCTTGTCCACCGCGAGGTAGGTGGTGGCCGCGGGGCCGTCGCCCAGGCCGTGGGCCTCGTCGGCCTGTTGCACGTGCAGGCTGGCTGCGTCGGCCTCGGCGTACACGGCCACGCCTTGCACCTGGAGGGCGCGCAGCGTGCGCAGGATGCGGCAGGCGATGGCGCCGCGGTTGGCGATGAGGAGCTTGTTGAACAGGCGTTGCGACATGCGGTGTGTCTCGCTGCAGCGGGCCGTCCCGCGGGGTCGGGTGCGCACCATGGCCGTCCATGGCGGGGGCGGGCGCCCGGTCAGTGCTTGCGTGTCGGCGGTGGGTAGCGGTGTGCGCGCGCCTGCAGGCCTTGTCGCAGCGCGTGCCAGAACCGGCGCATCAGTTCCATACCAGCACCTCCGCGGGGGTCGGGTTCCAGCCGTTGCAGGGGTTGTTGAGCTGTGGGCAGTTGGAGATCAGCACGATCACGTCCATCTCGGCCTTGAGTTCCACGTACTTGCCAGGCGCGGACAGGCCGTCCTCGAACGTGAGGCCGCCCTCGGGCGTGACCGGCACGTTCATGAAGAAGTTGATGTTGGCGCCGATGTCGCGTTTGTCGAGGCGGCCGTCGTGCAGGCAGGCGCGCAGGAAGTTGTCCCGGCAGCTGTGCATGTAGCGTTTGTCGAGTGCATAGCGCACCGTGTTGCTCTCCTGGGCGCAGGCGCCGCCCAGGGTGTCGTGGCGCCCGCAGGTGTCGGCCACGATGGTGAGCAGCGGCCGGCCGAGGTTGGAGTACAGGACGCTGCCGGTGGTGAGGTAGACCTCGTTCTGTCGGCGCAGCGTGCGCTGCGCGTCGTAGCGTTCGCGCGGCGCGTGCGCGTTGTAGAACAGGGTGTCGATGGCCTGGTTGCCTTCGAGGTCGAGCAGGCGCAGGGTCTGGCCGGCCTTCACCTCGAACAGGCAAGGCTCGCCCGCGGGAATGACGTGGCGGAACACCGCGTCGTCGGGCTGCAGTGGGCTGTGGGTCAGGTTCATGGCAAACCTCAGCGCTGGAAGCGTTCGGTGTTGTGCAGGGCGCGCGCGTTCTCGCCGCGCGAAGCGCGGAACGCCGCGGTGAGGGTGTCGGCCGGTGCCTCGTGCCAGCTCAGGTGCACGGGCTTCGGTGCGTAGCGCGGGTCCGGGTCCATGGGGTGCTGCAGCGCGGTGAGCACGACCAGCGTGTCCATGGGTGCGTAGAGCGCCACTTGGCTGCCGGCTTTCGAGTGGTCGGGCACGAAGTGGAAGCCGCCATCGCCGTCCACCGTGACCTTGCTGAACAGGTTCACCACCATCAGCAGGTCGGGCAGGTCCAGGTTCCATTTGCCCATCTCGACCAGCAGGTTGTCGTGGCCGTTGCGGTGGAAGCCGTTGCGCAGTTCCTGGTAGCGGCCCGCGCCGTACTTCTGCTCCACCTCGGCCGCGTCGAGCACGCCGCCCAGGCTGTCGTGCCAGCCGCAGGTGTCGGCGCTGAGGATGGCTAGCACGCGGCCCATGTCGGAATAGAGTCCGTGGCCGGTGGTGAGCCGGGCTGTGTGCTGGCCCTTCAGTGTGTCGGGCAGGTTCAGGCGTTCGCTGGGCTGGTGCGCGTTGAGCAGCATCAGGCTCACGTTGGCGCCGCCATCGGTGTCGGTGAGGCGCAGCGTCTGGCCGCGCTTGAGGATGAACGAGGTGTGACCGCCGCCGGGCACGGTCTCCTCGTACAGCGTGGCCTGCAGGGCCAGGTTGTCTTCAGTGGGCATGGAGGGTCTCGGTGAAGGGGGCGCCCGCGCGCTGTTGCACATGGGCCAGCGCGGCCATGGCCTCTTCGCGCACGGCGCGCCGGTCCTGGTTCAGGCGGATGTCGTAGGTGATGCGTGCGCCGTAGGCCTGCGGTGCCTGCGGGTCGACGCGCACCTTGTCGAAAACCAGCAGGCGCGTGCCGAGGGTGAAGCCCTCGCTGAGGTCGTGCGTGACCATGAAGACGGTCAACCCGGTCTCGCGCCAGAGTTCGAGCAGCAGGGCGTGCATGTCCTTGCGGATGCCGGGGTCGAGCGCACCGAAGGGTTCGTCGAGCAGCAGCATGCGCGGGCGCGCAATGAGCGCTTGCGCGATGGCCAGGCGCTGCTGCATGCCGCCGGAGAGCTGGCTCGGGTACTTGTTCAAGGCCTGGCCCAGGCCCACGCGCTGGAGCATGGCCTCGGCGTGCGCGCGGGCCTCGCGTTTGGCGTCGCCGAACAGGCGGCCCCACAGCGGCGCGCGCGGCAGCTCCAGGCCGATGGCCACGTTGTCGAGCACGTTCAGGTGCGGGAACACCGAGTAGCGCTGGAACACCACGCCACGGCTGGCATCGGGCTCGGCGCGCAAGGGCGCGCCTTGCAGCAGCAGCCGGCCTTTGCTGGGTGTTTCCTGCCCGAGCAGCAGCCGCAGGAAGGTGGATTTGCCGCAACCCGATGCGCCCACCAGGGTGCAGAACTCGCCTTCGTCCACCTGCAGGTTCAGGCGCTCGAGCAAGACGTGGTCGCCGTAGCGCTGCCAGACGTTCTGGATGTCGATGTAGCTCATGGCGAAGCCTCCGCCCAGGGGAAGGCGCGCCGATGCAGCCAGCGCAGGCCCCAGTCCATCAGCCAGGCGAGCAGGGTGATCCACACCACGTAGGGCAGGATCACGTCCATCGACAGGTAGCGCCGCACCAGGAAGATGCGGTAGCCCAGGCCCGCGGTGGACGAGATGGCCTCGGCCGAGATGAGGAACAGCCAAGCCGAGCCGAGCATGAGGCGCAGCGAGACCAGCAGGCGCGCCAGCAGCGGCGGCAACACCACGCGCAGCACCGTCGTCCAGCTGTTGGCGCCCAGGGTCTGCGCCTTCACCAGCAGCTCGGGCGGCAGTTCACGGGCGCGCTGCTCCAGGTCGCGCGCCAGGATCGGCGTGATGCCGATGACGATGAGCATGACCTTGGAGAGTTCGTCGAGCCCGAAGACGATGAACAGGATGGGCAGGATGGCCAGCGGCGGCACCATGGAGGCGAGCGCCATCAGTGGCGAGAGGCTGGCGCGCAGCAACGGGAAGGCGCCCGCGGCCACGCCCAGGGCCAGGCCGATCGCCGCCGCCAGGCCCATGCCCAGGCCCAGGCGCTTCAGGCTGGCCAGGGTGTCGCTCCACAGCAGCACCTCGCCCGTGCGCGGGTCTTCGCTGAAGGCCATGCGCTGCACCGCCTCGGCCATCTGCGCCGCGCTGGGCAGCAGCTTGTCCTCCGGGTTGTCGGCCAGGCGCATGGCCGAACCCATGGCGTAGGCCATCACCAGCAGGATCAGCGGCAGCAGCACGAGCAGCAGCCGGCCGCCCCGCGTGGGTTGGCGGTTGATGAAGCGCATGGCCAGGGCTTAGAGCTTGCCGTCGACGGCAAGGCGCAGGTAGGTGGCGTCGAAGCGCAGCTTGGTGTTGGCCTTGCTGCCGTTCACCGCGCCGCCGGGGAAGGCCACGCCGATCGCGTCGGCGCTGCGCGCGCCCTGGCCCAGCAGGCCCTTGTCGAACGAGAAGCGCGACACGCGGCCCATGGTCTCGGCCAGCTTGGGGCTGGTGACGAAGGCCAGTGCCTCGGCGGGCGTGTGGAACAGCGCCGTGGTCTTGAGCTGGGCCTTGTAGCCGGCGAGGTCGGTGCCCGAGGCCTTGGCCATGTGCGTGAGCGCGGCCTCGTTGTTGGCCTTCATCAGCGCCATCACCTCGAACCAGGCGCCGGTGAGGGCCTTGCCCAGCGCAGGGTTGTCTTTCAGCGTGGCGGTGTTCACCACCATCATGTCGATGATCTCGCCCGGCACCTGGCTCGAATCGAACACGGCCGAGCTGTCGGGTGTGGCGGCGATGGCGGCGAGCTGCGGGTTCCAGGCCACGGCGGCTTTCACCGCGGGCGTGGCGAAGGCGGCCACGATGTCGGCGTCGGAGGTGTTGACCACCTTCACGTCGCGCTCGCGCAGGCCGGCCTTCTCCAGGCCGCGCGCCAGCAGGTAGTGCGACACGGACAGCTCGACCAGGTTGATGTTCAAGCCCTTGAGGTCCTTCACCGACTTGCCCTTGCCCTTGAGCACGATGCCGTCGTTGCCGTTGGAGAAGCTGCTGGCGATCAGGGCCGTGCTGTCCACGCCACCGGCGGCGGGAATGGTCAGCGCGTCCATGTTGGTCATGGTGCAGCCGTCGAACTGGCCGGCGGTGTACTGGTTGATCGACTCGACGTAGTCGTTGAGTTGCGTGACCTTGATCTGGATGCCGTTCTTCTTGGCCCACTTGTCGACGATGCCTTGCGCCTGGGCGTAGTCCCAGGGCATCCAGCCGGCATAGATCGTCCAGCAGACGTTGAATTGGGTCTTGGTGGCGGCATGGGCGGGGATGGCGGCGAACCCCGCAAGCGCACAGGCCAGGGCGGCCAGCGAACGGCGCAGAAGCATGATGGACTCTCCAGTTGATTGACGGACGACTTGGGAGCAGCACCCACCACCCTGTGGTGTGCCATCTCCCGGGCTTTTGTCCCGCCGTGTAACCTCGACTGGAGGTCGCCAGCTCTCGGACCAGACACCCGCTTGCGCGGACCGGAACCCTAGCCAGCCATTCAGGAATCAGACCGCAAGGTGCTGCCCCCCGGCCGAAGAGCATGCAAACCGTGTGCCAGGCGAAACACCGCCGCCGGCACGCTTTTCGTTCGATTCACGCGTGGGGCGCGTGGCGCCATGCACCAACCCAAGGCATGGCGCCGCCGAGGCCGACCGCTTTGGTGCGGATCAGCGCAGGCCGCCGAGCACGCCCAGCGCGAACGGCAGGCTCAGCATGCCCAGCAGCGTGGACAGCGTGACCAGCCCCGCCACGTAGGGCCCGTTGTAGCCCATGCGCGCCGCGAGCACGTAGCAGCTCGAGGCCGTGGGCACGGCCGAGAAGGTGAGCAGCACGGCCGTCTGCACCGGGTCGAGGCGGAACAGCAGCGCCAGGCCGAAGGCCATCACCGGCACCGCGAGGTGCTTGATGGCAAGCACCAGCGTGGCCAGCAGCTTGGCGCTGGCCAGCGTGCCGAACTGCATGCCCGCGCCCGCGGCCATGAGGCCCAGGGCCAGCGAAGCCTGGCCAAGGCGGTTCACCGTGGGCTCCAGCCAGGGCGGCATGGAAAAGCCCAGCAGGTTGGCCACGAGGCCGGTGGCGGTGGCGATGATCAGCGGGTTGCGGATCAGCTCGCGCCCGAAGCCCTTGTTGGCGTGGCGCGCCATCGGCCACACCGCGCCGATGTTGAAGATGGGCACGCAGAAACCGATGATCACCGCGACCAGCAGCAGGCCCTGCGGCCCGGCCACGCGATCGGCCAGCGCGAGCAGGATGAACGAGTTGAAGCGAAAGCCCACCTGCGCGCTCGCGGCGTGCAGGCGCACGTCGAGGTGGCGGCCCAGCCAGGGCCAGTGCGGCAGCGAGTAGGTGAGGGCGATGGCACACACCGCGAGCGAGACCGCCGCGCCCACCAGGCTGGAGGCGGCCGAGAGATCGAGCGGGCTCTTGACGATGCTGTGGAACAGCAGCACCGGGAACAGGAAGTAATAGACCAGGCTCTCGACCTGTTCCCACACCGTGCGGTTGAGCTTGGTGAAGCGGCAGACCAGGTAGCCGCACAGGATGAGCGAGAAGTCCGGGAAGAGCAGTTGCGCGAAGTTCACCGCGCGAGCATAGCGGCCGGCCGCATGAAATTCCGGGTTTCCCCTTATGTAATGTCCCGAGGGCGTCAGGGCGACGGTAGTGGGTACAGTCGGCGTTCTTGATTTCGTGAACCCCCCTCAGGAGAACCTCACCATGATGAACCGTCGAACCGCCCTGGCCGGTGCCGTCGCCCTGGCTGCCCTTGGCACGCAGGGCCTTGCCCTGGCGCAGGCGTTCCCGAGCAAACCCATCACGCTGCAAGTGCCCTTCGCCCCTGGCGGCACCACTGACATCATTGCGCGTGTCATGTCCGAACCGCTGGGCAAGGCCTTCGGCCAGAACGTGATCGTGCTGAACCGCGCGGGTGGTGGTGGCGTGGTCGGCGCACAGGAACTGGCGCGTATCGCCCCCGACGGCCACTACATCGGCATGGCCACGGTGTCCACCACGGCGGCGAACCCGGCGATCAACCCGAAGATTCCGTACGACACGCTCAACGACTTCACGCCCATCATCAACATCGCCGCCACGCCCAACGTGATCGCGGTGCACCCGAGCTTCCCCGCGAAGGACTTCAAGGGCTTCCTCGAAGAAGTGAAGAAGAACCCGGGCAAGTACAGCTACGCCAGCTCGGGCACCGGCGGCATCGGCCACCTGCAGACCGAACTCTTCAAGAGCCTGACGAACACCTTCATCACGCACATCCCCTACCGCGGTGCGGGCCCGGCCCTGAACGACACCGTGGGCGGCCAGGTGCCCATCATCTTCGACAACCTGCCCTCGGCCCTGCCGCACATCCTCAGTGGCCGCCTCGTGGCCATCGTGGTCGCCGCGCCCCAGCGCGTGGCCGCGCTGCCCAACGTGCCCACCTTCAAGGAAGTGGGCCTGGAGCCGGTGAACCGCATGGCCTACTACGGCCTCATCGGCCCCAAGGGCATGGCACCCGACGTGGTCAACAAGATCCACGCCGCCGCCACCGAAGCGCTCAAGGACGCCGGCGTGCGCAAGCGCATCGAGGACACCGGCTCGCTGGTCGTGGGCAATTCGCCGAGCGAATTCACCGCGCAGATCAAGGCCGAGTTCGAGGTCTACAAGGGCGTCGTGGCCAAGCAGAAGCTCAAGCTCGACTGATGTCCGTTGCCCCGGCCGACAGCGAGCACCCCTCGCTGTCGGCCTTCATCGACAGCCTCTGGCTCGAAGAGGGTCTTGCGCGCAACACCCTCGAGGCCTACCGGCGCGATCTCTCGCTCTTCGGCCAATGGCTGGCCGCGCACGGCAAGGCCCTGCCCGATGCGCAGGAAGCCGACATCCACGGCTACTTTGCTCACAAGCACGCGGGCACCAAGACCACCACGGCGAACCGCCGCCTCACGGTGTTCAAGCGCTACTACCGATGGGCCTTGCGTGAACGCTTTGTCGCCGCCGACCCCACGCTGCGCTTGTCGCAGGCGAAGGCGGCGTTCCGATCCATCAAGACGCTGACCGAGGCCCAGGTCGAGGCGCTGCTCAACGCACCCGACGAGGGCACGCCGCTGGGCCTGCGCGACCGCGCCATGCTCGAGCTGATGTACGCCAGCGGTTTGCGCGTGAGCGAGCTCGTCACGCTCAAGACCTGGCACGTGGGCCTGGCCGAACACGTGCTGCGCATCACCGGCAAAGGCAACAAGGAGCGCCTGGTGCCCTTCGGGCAGGTGGCGGGGCAGTGGTTGCAGCGCTACCTGGGCGAAGGCCGGCCGCAGATCCTGAATGGTCAGGCGAGCGACGACCTCTTCGTCACCTCGCGCGGCGCGCGCGCCGGCGAGGCCATGTCGCGCGTGATGTTCTGGCAACTGGTGAAGAAGTACGCCCTGCAGGCCGGCATCACCGTGCCCCTCTCACCCCACACCCTGCGCCACGCCTTCGCCACCCACCTGCTCAACCACGGTGCCGATCTGCGCGCCGTGCAGATGCTGCTCGGCCACGCCGACATCTCCACCACCACGATCTACACGCACGTGGCACGCGAGCGGCTGAAGAACGTGGTGGCGCAGCACCATCCGCGGGGGTGATCCTCACAAGGGCTTGAGCACCAGGCCGAGCACCAGCCCGTCCTTCGTCACCGTGATCGGCCCCGGTTGCATGCCCATGGCATCGATCGCCTTGAGGTCTTGCGGCTGCAACTGGTGCAGCACCACCTCGCTCAGGGACTGTTCGGCCAGCGCGGGCGCGTAGGTGTTGAGCAGTTCCACCGCGCCGGGTTGCAGGCTGGGAAAGCGCAGCCGGCCCAGGCGCAAGCGGTGGGCGCGCACGGTGCGGTCGCTGGCCTCGTAGCGCAGCGCGAAGTCCACGTCGAAGCTGCCCTGGTGTGTCTGGTGCAGCGCCGGCCCGGCCGCCACCACGGGCATCTCGGCGCGCAGGCGGTTCTGCTCGGGGAGCATGGTCAGGCGCGGGGTCTGCAGGTCCAGGTTCAGCAGGCCGGGCACGGGGTAGCGCAAGGGAAACCGTTGCGCAAGCAACTGCTGCAGTTGCGCGGTCGACACGCGGTGGCCCGCAGGCCCGGCGTTGTCAGCGTCGGTGTCGGCCGCGTGGGCAACAACGGTCAGGGCGGGCAAGACAAGGACCAGGGTTCTGCGAAGCATGGGGTGTTCGATGGCTCTGCGCGCGGCAGGTTCGCTCGAAACCGTCTCCAGTTGTTCCGAGCGGACGCTCAGCCGTCGCTCAGCAAGCCGGCGAGTTCGGCTTCGGAGAAGCCGGCCGAGCGCCGGGCGTCGAGGTTGAAGGGCGGGCGCAGCCGGGGTGCGGTGTGCCGGCGTGCCAGCACGCGGTAGTGCGCCACCGGCTCCAGGCCTTGCTGCGCACACAGCCACGCGTACCAGCGGTTGCCCACGGCCACGTGGCCGATTTCGTCGCGCAGGATCACGTCGAGGATCTCGATCGCGCGCCGCGCTTCGGGCGTGTCCACCTTGCGCAAGCGCGCCTGGATCAGCGGCGTGGCGTCGAGGCCGCGCGCTTCGAGCGTGCGCGGCACCAGCGCCATGCGGGCGGTGACGTCGTGCTGCGTTTTCACGCACATTTCCCACAGGCCGTTGTGCGCAGGAAAGTCGCCATACGCGTGGCCCAGCGTGGCCAGGTGCTCGCGCAGCAGGCCGAAGTGCGTGGCCTCCTCGTGCGCCACCTGCAACCACTGGCGGTAGAAGTCGGTGGGCAGGCCGTCGAATCGCCACACCGCGTCCAGCGCGAGGTCGATGGCATTGAACTCGATGTGAGCGATGGCGTGCAGCAGCGCGGCCAGGCCTTCGCGCGTGAATGGCGAGCGCTGCGCCACCTCGTGCGGTGCCACCAGCACCGGTTGCGGCGGGCGGCCCGGCAGCGGGGTGGCGGGGTTGGGTGTCAGGGCGCTGTCGCTGCCCCAGGCTGGCGCGTCGTCGGCCCCGAGCGCGCGCCAGCGCTGCCACAGCGCGTGCGTGCGCCCGGCCTTGTCGTCGGGGTCGGCGGTGCACAGGGCGCTGAGTGCCTCGCTGCGCAGCGATGGGGTGGGGAGCATCCCTACAATTCTAGGTTTCCGATTCCCGCACGAACCCGACTGGAGACAACGCATGGCCTTGTACGAACTCGATGGCGTGGCACCGCAGATGGCCGATTCCAGCTGGGTGGCCGACAGCGCGCAGGTGATGGGCAACGTGCACCTGGCCGAGAACAGCAGTGTGTGGTTCGGCGCCGTGCTGCGCGGCGACACCGAGACCATCACGATCGGCAAGGAAAGCAACGTGCAGGATGGTTCGGTGATGCACGCCGATTACGGCTACCCGCTGGTGGTGGGCGAGCGCGTGACCATCGGCCACCAGGTGATGCTGCACGGCTGCACAATCGGCGATGAGACGCTGATCGGCATCGGCGCCACCGTGCTCAACGGCGCGAAGATCGGCAAGAACTGCCTGGTGGGTGCGCGCTCGCTGGTGACGGAAGGCAAGGAATTTCCCGACGGTTCGATGATCATGGGCAGCCCGGCCAAGGTGGTGCGCCAGCTCACGCCCGAGCAGATCGAGGGCCTGCGCCGCAGTGCGGCCCATTACGTCGAGAACGCCGAGCGCTACCGCAAGGGCTTGAAAAAGCTCGGCTGAACGCCACCTCTGTCGCTTTGGTCGAAGGAAAGCCGTGTCCGAGCTCCACAAATTCGTGTTCGAAGGCCTGCCGGTGCGCGGCATGCTGGTGCGCATCACCGACGCCTGGCAGGAGATGCTGCAGCGCCGTGCGCAGGCCGGCGGCTACCCCGCGGCCGTGACCGAACTGCTCGGCGAAATGACGGCCGCGGCCACGCTGATGCAGGCGAACATCAAGTTCAACGGCGCGCTGGTGATGCAGATCCAGGGCGACGGCCCGGTGAAGCTTGCGGTGGTCGAGGTGCAGCCCGACCTGAGCCTGCGCGCCACCGCCACCGTGACCGGCGAGGTGGCCGATGACGCGCCGCTCTCGCACATGGTCAACGTCAACAACCAGGGCCGTTGTGCGATCACGCTCGACCCGAAAGACCGCCAGCCCGGGCAACAGCCCTACCAGGGTGTGGTGCCGCTGTTCGGCGATCGGCACGAGAAGCTGGAGAAGCTCAGCGAGGTGATCGAGCACTACATGCTGCAAAGCGAGCAGTTGGACACCCGGCTCGTGCTCGCGGCGAACGAACACATGGCCGCCGGCCTGCTCATCCAGCGCCTGCCCCTGCAGGGCGAAGCCAACCTGGCAGGGCAGTCGCAGCAGCGCGACGAAGACCAGATCGGCCGCAACGAGGACTACAACCGCATCGCGATCCTGGCGGGCAGCCTCAAGCGCGACGAACTGCTCTCGCTCGACGCCGAGACCATCCTGCGCCGCCTGTTCTGGGAAGAAGACGTGCGCCGCTTCGAGCCGCTGCAGGGTGCTACCGGCCCGCGCTTTGCCTGCACCTGCTCGCGCGAACGTGTGGGCAGCATGCTGCGCTCGCTCGGGCGCGAGGAGATCGAGTCCATCCTGGCCGAGCAGGGCGGGGTGCAGGTGAACTGCGAGTTCTGCGGCGCGGGCTACAGCTTCGATCCGGTGGACGCGGCGCAGGTTTTCCTGCAGGCCAAGGACCAGCCGCCGGGCAGCGCCCAGCAGCACTGATCACGCGCCGGTGCGGCGCGCGAGCAGCGCGCGGAACAGCCGGTGCTCGCAATCGGGGTCGCTGCAGGCCTCGCATTGCCAGCGGCCCGAACCTTCGCGCAGGGCCGGGTCGTCGGGCGTGAGTTCGCGGCCCAGCGCGTTGCCGATGGCACCGAGCGCCGCGCGCAGGCGCTGTGCGCCGTGGCCGTAGATGGTCTGGAAGCCGATGCCCGCGGCCTGCAGCTCGCGACGCAGCAAGGCGTCGGTGGCCTCGCGCACCGCGGGGCTGTCGCGGAAGAAGCCATCGTCTTGCCAGGGCAGGTCCAGCCCCATCAACAGGGTGAGGCCGAGGCGGCGCTGCGCGGCGATCGCCGCGGGCCACAGGCTGCGGTCATTGAAATAGAGCTCGCTGTACGCCGCTATCACCAGGGCGGTGGTGTCGGCAATCACCACCTCGGCGTGGGCCGATTCGATGCGCCGCGTCTGCTCGGCCGCGATGCCGGCCTGTTCGTGGGCCTGCGGTGCGCGGCCGGCGCGCTCGCACCAGGTGCGCAGGTGCTCGTCGACGAACTGTGTGCGAATGCCTTGGGCAACGAGGGTGGCGTGGAGCTGGCGCGCCAGCGTGGTCTTGCCGCTGGACTCGCCGCCGAGCAGCGCGACACGGAGCATGGTGGCGAAGGTGCGCGCTTCAGCGCGCGATCTGCACGAAGATCTCGTTGGGCTTGACCATGCCGAGGTCGTGCCGCGCGAGCTCTTCCACCATTTCCAGGCCTTCCTGGAGATCGCGCAGCTCGCTGGCCACCTGGTCGTTGCGCTGCTGCGCCTGCCGGTTGGCCTGTTCCTGCGCGGCCAGGTCGTGCCGCAACTGGGCCACCTGCGGCACGCTGCCCCGCCCGAACCACAGCTGCGCGTGCAGCACCAGCAGCAGCGCGACGAGCAGGCCGGGGATCAGGCGGTTGGCCATTCAGTGCCCTGAATCAGCGCAGGTTGTAGAACGCGTCGCGGCCGGGGTACACGGCCACGTCGCCGAGGTCTTCCTCGATGCGCAGCAGCTGGTTGTACTTGGCCATGCGGTCCGAGCGCGAGAGCGAGCCGGTCTTGATCTGGCCGGCGTTGGTGCCCACCGCGATGTCGGCGATGGTGTTGTCTTCGGTTTCGCCGCTGCGGTGGCTGATGACGGCGGTGTAGCCCGCGCGCTTGGCCATCTCGATCGCGGCGAAGGTTTCGGTGAGCGTGCCGATCTGGTTGATCTTGATGAGGATCGAGTTGGCGATGTCCTTGTCGATGCCTTCTTTCAGGATCTTGGTGTTGGTGACGAAAAGGTCGTCGCCCACCAGTTGCACCTGCTTGCCCAGGCGCTCGGTAAGGATCTTCCAGCCGTCCCAGTCGCCCTCGGCCATGCCGTCTTCAACGCTCACGATGGGGTACTTGTCGCACCAGGTGGCGAGCACGTTGGTCCATTCCTCGGCGCTGAGCACCAGGCCTTCGCCTTCGAGGTGGTACTTGCCGTCCTTGTAGAACTCGCTGGCGGCGCAATCGAGGCCCAGGGCGATCTGTTCACCGGCGGTGTAGCCCGCGGCGGCGATGGCGTCCATCAGCAGTTGCAGCGCGGCCTCGTGGCTCGCGACGTTGGGGGCAAAACCGCCTTCATCGCCCACGGCCACGCTCATGCCCTTGTCGTGCAGGATCTTCTTGAGGGCGTGGAACACCTCGGCACCCCAGCGCAGCGCTTCGCGAAAGCTCGGCGCGCCCACGGGAATGATCATCAGCTCCTGCAGGTCGAGGTTGTTGTTGGCGTGCGCGCCGCCGTTGATGACGTTCATCATCGGCACCGGCATCTGCACCGCGCTCATGCCGCCGAAATAGCGGTACAGCGGCAGGCCGGCTTCTTCGGCCGCGGCGCGCGCCACGGCCATCGACACAGCCAGCATGGCGTTGGCGCCCAGGCGGCCCTTGTTCTCGGTGCCGTCGAGGTCGATCAGCGTCTTGTCGAGGAACGCCTGCTCGGAGGCGTCCAGGCCCAGCACGGCTTCGCTGATTTCGGTGTTGATGTGCTCCACCGCCTTGAGCACGCCCTTGCCGAGGTAGCGGCCCTTGTCACCGTCGCGCAGCTCGATGGCTTCGCGCGAACCGGTGGACGCGCCCGAGGGCACGGCCGCGCGGCCCATCACGCCGCTCTCCAGCAGCACGTCGCACTCGACGGTGGGGTTGCCGCGGCTGTCCAGCACTTCGCGGCCGACGATGTCAACGATGGCACTCATGAATCAAAGGTCCTTGGTTGCAATTCAAAAACGAAAACAGGTTCACGCGCTGAAGCGGTCCTCGAGGTAGCCGTTCTTCTTGGTCACGGTGTCGAGCGCGATCAGGGTTTCGAGCAGCGCGGCCATGTGCTTGAGCGGCACGGCGTTGGGGCCGTCGGAGAGCGCCTTGGCCGGGTCCGGGTGCGTTTCCATGAACAGGCCCGACACGCCGACCGCCACCGCCGCGCGCGCGAGCACCGGCACGAACTCGCGCTGGCCGCCGCTGCTGGTGCCCTGGCCGCCAGGCAACTGCACGCTGTGCGTGGCGTCGAACACCACCGGGGCGCCGGTCTCGCGCATGATCGCCAGCGAGCGCATGTCGGAGACCAGGTTGTTGTAGCCGAAGCTCACGCCGCGCTCGCAGGCGAGGAAGCTGTCTTCCGGCAGGCCCGCGTCGCGCGCTGCATCGCGCGCCTTGTCGATCACGTTCTTCATGTCGTGCGGCGCGAGGAACTGGCCCTTCTTGATGTTCACCGGCACACCGCTCTGGGCCACGGCGCGGATGAAATCGGTCTGGCGGCACAGGAAGGCGGGGGTCTGCAGCACATCGCACACCGCGGCGGCGGGGGCGATGTCGTCCTCGCTGTGCACGTCGGTGATCACGGGCACGCCCAGTTGCGCCTTCACCTTGGCCAGCACCGCGAGGCCGGCCTCGCGGCCCGGGCCGCGGAAGCTTTTGCCGCTGCTGCGGTTGGCTTTGTCGAAGCTGCTCTTGAAGATGAAGTTGATGCCCAGCGAGCGGGTGATTTCCTGCAACTGGCCGGCCACGTCCATCTGCAACTGCTCGGACTCGATCACGCAGGGGCCGGCGATCAGAAAGAAGGGCTTGTCCAGGCCGACGTCGAATCCGCAAAGTTTCATGGCGGTGTCCTCAGGCCACGGCCTTGGCGGGCACGCGCTGCGCCTGGTGCGCAAGCGCGGCCTTCACGTAGGCGTTGAACAACGGGTGGCCGGCCCAGGGCGTGGATTTGAATTCCGGGTGGAACTGCACGCCCACGTACCAGGGGTGCGCGCTTTGCGGCAGCTCCACGATCTCGGTGAGCTGTTCGCGTTGCGTGAGCGCGGAGATCACGAGGCCGGCCGTGCGCAGGCGGTCGAGGTAGTGGACGTTGGCTTCGTAGCGGTGGCGGTGGCGCTCCGTCACCACGTCGCCGTAGATGCTGTGCGCCAGCGTGCCCTTGGCCACGTCGGAGCTTTGCGCGCCCAGGCGCATGGTGCCGCCGAGGTCGGAGTTCGCGTCGCGGTGCTGGATGCTGCCGTCGGCGTCCTTCCACTCAGTGATCAGTGCGATCACCGGGTGCGGCGTGCCGGGCTCGAACTCGGTGCTGTTGGCGTCCTTCAGGCCGGCCACGTGGCGCGCGTATTCGATGGTGGCCACCTGCATGCCCAGGCAGATGCCGAGGTAGGGCACCTTGTTCTCGCGCGCGAAGCGGGCCGCGCAGACCTTGCCCTCGATGCCGCGCTTGCCGAAGCCACCGGGCACCAGGACGGCGTCGAAACGGCCCAGCACCTGCGCCACGTTGGCGGGCGTGAGGGTTTCGGAATCGACGTACTCGATGGCGACCTTGGCCTGGTTCTTCAGGCCGGCGTGGCGCAGCGCCTCGTTGAGCGATTTGTAGCTGTCGGACAGGTCGACGTACTTGCCGACCATGGCGATGTGCACCGTGGCCTGCGGGTGCTCGACCGCGTAGACCAGGTCGTCCCAGCGCTTGAGGTTGGCCGGCGGCGTGTTCAGGCGCAGCTTGTCGCAGATCAGGCCGTCCAGGCCCTGCTCGTGCAGGATGCGCGGCACCTTGTAGATGGTGTCCACGTCCCACATGCTGATCACGCCCCATTCAGGCACGTTGCTGAACAGGCTGATCTTGGCGCGCTCTTCGTCGGGGATGCGGCGGTCGGCGCGGCACAGCAGCGCGTCGGCCTGGATGCCGATCTCGCGCAGCTTTTGCGCGGTGTGCTGCGTGGGCTTGGTCTTGAGCTCGCCCGCGGCGGCGATCCAGGGCACGTAGCTCAGGTGCACGAAAGTCGAGTGGTTCGGGCCCATGCGCAGGCTCATCTGGCGCACGGCTTCGAGGAAGGGCAGGGACTCGATGTCGCCCACCGTGCCGCCGATCTCGACGATCGCCACGTCCACCGCGTCGGCCGTGCCTTCGCCCGACCCCTTGCGGATGAATTCCTGGATCTCGTTGGTGACGTGCGGAATGACCTGCACGGTCTTGCCGAGGTAGTCGCCGCGGCGCTCCTTCTCCAGCACCGACTGGTAGATCTTGCCGGTGGTGAAGTTGTTGGCCTTCCTCATGCGCGTTTCGATGAAACGCTCGTAGTGACCCAGGTCGAGGTCGGTTTCGGCGCCGTCATCGGTGACGAACACCTCGCCGTGCTGGAACGGCGACATGGTGCCCGGGTCCACGTTGATGTACGGGTCGAGCTTGATGAGGGTGACGTTGAGGCCGCGCGATTCGAGCAGCGCGGCAAGAGACGCAGAAGCAATGCCCTTGCCCAGGGAGGACACCACACCGCCGGTGACGAACACGTATTTGGTCATGACTCGGGCGAGCCCGGGGGCTCGCTCAGGTGGGAAATTGCGATTATAGGTGGGGTACCCCTCGAATCCGGGCCGCCAAGGGGTTCTCCCGGGGCACTGCTACATTGCGCCTCCATGAGCGATCTCGCCGGAAAACACATCGTGCTCGGCCTCAGCGGCGGCGTGGCCTGCTACAAGGCCGCGGAGTTCTGCCGTGGCCTGGTGAAGGCCGGTGCCACGGTGCAGGTGGTGATGACCGAGGCGGCCGAACACTTCATCACCCCGGTGACGATGCAGGCGCTCTCGGGCCGGCCGGTCTACAGCTCGCAGTGGGACGCCCGCGAGGGCAACAACATGCCCCACATCAACCTCAGCCGCGAAGCCGACGCCATCGTCATTGCACCCGCCAGCGCGGACTTCATGGCCAAGCTGCTGCATGGCCGCGCCGACGACCTGCTCTCGCTGCTGTGCCTGGCCCGGCCCATCGAGCGCGTGCAGCTCATCGTGGCGCCCGCGATGAACCGCGAGATGTATGCGCACCCCGCCACGCAGCGCAACATGGCGCAACTGCGCGCCGACGGCACCACCGTGCTGGGCGTGGGCGCGGGCGAACAGGCCTGCGGCGAGACGGGGGACGGCCGCATGCTCGAGCCCGACGAGTTGTTGTACGAGGTGGTGCGCCACTTCCGGCCGAAGGTGCTCGCGGGCCGACACGTGCTCATCACCGCAGGCCCCACCTTCGAAGCCATCGACCCCGTGCGCGGGCTCACCAACCGCTCCAGCGGCAAGATGGGCTTTGCGCTCGCGCGCGCCGCGCACGAAGCGGGCGCGCAGGTCACGCTGGTGGCGGGGCCCGTGGCCCTGCCCACGCCGCGCGGCGTCATGCGCGTGGACGTGCAGTCGGCGAGCGACATGCAGCGCGCCGTGCAGGCCAGCGCCGACGCGGCCGATGTCTTCATCGCCGCCGCCGCCGTGGCCGACTGGCGCCCCGCCAGCGCGGCCGAGCAGAAGATCAAGAAGGACGGCAGCGGCGACGTGCCCGCGCTGGCCTTCGTGGAGAACCCGGACATCCTGGCCGGCGTGGCCGCCAGCCAGCGCGCGAAAAGCGGCGCGCTGTACTGCGTGGGTTTCGCCGCCGAAAGCCACGACCTGCTGGCCCACGCCCAGGCCAAGCGCGCCCGCAAGGGCGTGCCGCTGCTGGTGGGCAACATCGGCCCCGACACCTTCGGCCGCGACGACAACGCGCTCCTGCTGGTGGACGAACGCGGCGCGCACGAACTGCCCCGCGCCAGCAAGCTCGCGCTCGCTCGCGCGCTGGTGGCCGAGATCGCGCAACGCCTGCCGCGCCGCTGAACGGCGGGCACGCCGCGCTCAGGCCCTCAGGCCCGCATGGCCGAGCGCGCCGTGGGCGCCAGCCGGTGGTGTTGCGCCGGGCGATCAAGCCACGGGGCCAGCGCGGCTTGCACCTCGCGATCCCAACGGCCACTGCGCTCGAAGGCGTCCAGCGCGGCCACGTCGGAAAACATCGCGAAGCCCGCCATGACCTGCTCGCCTTCCCTCACGGGCAGGCGGGGAAACTCGTTCGGCCCGCCGTCCGTCACGTACCAGCCCAGCACGTGCGCGCCGCCCCGCTGCAGGCAGGGCGCCATGGTTTCGCGGCAGAAGCGCAGCAGGGCTTCGCCGGCCGCCTCGCGCAGAGGGAAGACGCTGGCCCGCAGCACGCCGGGCACGGCCCAGGGCGCCGGGCTTGCGGCGCGGCGGCGGCCCTGCATCGGGATGCCCGCACCTGGCCATGCAGGCCGCAGCAGCAGCACGTCGTCGGAGTCGATCATGGTCGCGTTGGCCGCATCGCGGTGCTGCTGCCAGACGGGGCCGCCATAGAAGTCGGTCAGACCCCTGACGCGGCTGGCCCGGTCGGCAAAGCCGCGCAACCAGACGAAGTGATCGGGTGCGTCGAGGTCGCGGAACTGGCCCATCACGGCCATCGCCAGTGCCTCTTGCGGCTCAACGAAAACGCGGTCGAAGAGTTCGATCAGGGTGTCGCGCCGACCCGCGTGGAGGGTGTACCGGCGCAACTCGACCACCTGGCAATCGAGGTCGATGGCCGGCACCGTCACCGGTTCGGCTTGCCGCGGCACCTCGCGCTCGAAGTCCATGACCCAGTTGACTTCCCAACTGTGCCCGCCGTCGTCGGAGAAGGCCTGCTGCCAGCGCGCCCGGTCGTGGCCCCATCGCTGCCAATGGAAGCGAACGCGGATTGCGCGCCCTTCGAACACGTCCTCGCCTTCGAACAGGCCTTCGTTGCCCTGGAAGCGGCCGACCACCGGAGCATCCAACTGCCCTGTTGCGGGGTCGATGCCGCCGCCCTCATTGGTGACCCAGTAGATGCTCCAGAGCCCGGTCACCGGGTTGAAGAGGCGCAGGGACATGCCCACCCAGCCGGGCCGCCAGGCGGGCGCGACCAGGGTGTCGAAGTTGATCACGCCACCGGGCAGGTTCTGGTTGGTGGCGGTCGCGGTGAAAGTCTCCCATTCGTCGTTGCCTTGCAGGCGGTGCTTCAGGCGCCGCTGGTGGGTGGTCCAGTGGCCGACCAGGAAATCGAAGTCCTGTTGCGCGCTCGTCGAGTTCGGTGCGGGGGTGTTCATGGTGCGCGTGCCTTGGGGTGATGGAGGAGGTGCGATGCTGGCACCACCAATATGACAAGGCCTGTCATGATTGCGTGCGCATGAAAGCCAACCGCCTGTTGTCCATCCTGATGCTGTTGCAGGCCCACGGTCGCCTGACGGCGGGTGCCATCGCGCGGGCGCTCGAGGTGTCGGAGCGCACGGTGCTGCGTGACATCGACCAGCTCTCGGCCGCGGGGGTGCCGCTGTGGGGCGAGCGTGGCCACCAGGGGGGGTTCCAGTTGCAGCCGGGCTGGACGACACAGCTCACCGGCATGACCGGCGATGAAGCCAATGCCCTGTGGCTGGCCGGCCTGCCCGGGCCGGCCACGGCGCTGGGCTTGGGCGAAGCCGCCGCTTCGGCGCGCTTGAAGCTCATGGCCAGCGTGCCGGCACCCTGGCGCGACAACGCCGCCGTTGTGGCCGAGCGCCTCCACATCGACCCGCTGGATTGGTACCGCGTCTCCGACACGCCCGCGTTTCTTCGGGAGGCGGCGCAGGCCGTGTGGAGCGGCAGGCGCCTGCGGGTCGACTACGCGAGCTGGCGTGGCCCATCGCAGCGCGACCTGGATCCCCTGGGGCTGGTGCTCAAGGCCGGCGCCTGGTACCTGGCGGCGCGCGAAACCGGCCAGGCCGAGGTGCGCACCTACCGCCTGGCCAGCGTGCGAAGCCTGACCGTTCTGGGCAGTGGCTTCCGGCGCCCGCGCCGTTTCGACCTGGCCCGCTATTGGCAGGCGTCGTCGGCGCGGTTCGAGGCCGGGCTGCGGCCGCTGGAGGCGCTGGTGCTGGTGTCGCCGCGGGGCATGGGGTGGCTGGAGCACACGCGCAGCCGCTTCACCGAGGCCGCGGTGGTGCCCGGGGGCCAGGTGCCGGCGGGTTGGCGCTGCGTGGTGTGGCCGCTCGAGTCCGTCGAGCACGGTGCGCGGCAGATCCTGGGCTATGGCGCCGAGGTTGAAGTGCTGGAGCCGGCGGCCCTGCGCGCCGAGATCGCCGCGCAGGCCGAGGCGATCCGGGCGCGCCATGCCCTGCCTCGGGGCGAAACACCCTGATCGCGCTGGCGGCTTGACCTCGCCGCCCAGGGTGGCGCGCGTGTGGTTGTTTTCGCCGCTTGCTTATGCAAATGATCCATACCGTTGTGTTTTTGCCCGGCCTGATTCGACCCCTTTGATCACCCGGGTTTACCCGGCGAATGGGCCTTTCGGCTGACGCCCACAGGGCCGGATCGCGACAACTTGACGCATTGGCGGACAGGCTGTCGCTGGCCTGGCCCCTGCCGGTCGCCGTGGCCTGAGCAAGTTCTTTCATAAGGGCTAGTGCTCAACAACGTTGCACGCGTTGGCATGCAAACTCAAAGGGCTCTGCCGTGACGCAGGCATGCCCTATGCGGGCCCACGACCCGCAGGAGTTCCAACGATATGGACATGAACCGGAGAAACTTCTTCCGGGTCAGTGCCGCGGGGCTGGTGGGATCCAGCCTCGTCGCCCTGGGCTTCTCGCCCACGGCAGCACTGGCCGAAACACGGGCCTTCAAGCTGGCCCGAACCACCGAGACGCGCAGCATCTGCCCGTACTGCTCCGTCAGTTGCGGCCTGGTGATGTACACGCTCGGCGACAAAGCCAAGAACGTCAAATCCACCATCGTCCACGTCGAAGGCGATCCGGACAACCCGGTCAACCGCGGCACGCTGTGCCCGAAGGGCGCGGGCGTCATGGACATGATCCAGTCGCCCAACCGCGTGCTGTATCCGCAGGTGCGAGAAGCCGGCGCCAACGAGTGGAAACGCATCTCCTGGGATGAGGCACTCACGCGCGTGGCCAAGCACATGAAGGCCGACCGCGACGCGAACTTCATCAAGACCAACGCCGCCGGCACGACGGTGAACCGCTGGAATTCCACCGGTTTCCTGATCTCGTCCGCTTCCTCCAACGAATCCGGTTATCTGAGCGTCAAGATCGCTCGCGGTCTGGGGATCGTCACCCTCGATACGCAAGCACGCATCTGACATGCGCCGACGGTGTCCAGTCTGGGCCCGACTTTCGGTCGCGGAGCGATGACCAATTCGTGGACTGATATCAAGAACACGGACCTTGTTTTGATCATGGGCGGCAATGCCGCCGAAGCCCACCCCTGCGGCTTCAAGTGGGTGACCGAGGCGCAGCAGCACCGCAAGGCCAAGCTGATCGTCGTCGATCCCCGCTTCACGCGCAGCGCGGCGGTGGCCGACTACTACGCACCCATCCGGGTGGGTACCGACATCGCCTTCCTGGGCGGCGTCATCAACTACCTGTTGACCCACGACAAGATTCACCACGAATACGTCAAGGCCAACACCGACTGCACCTTCCTCACCAAGCCGGGCTTCAAGTACGACAACGGCTTCTTCTCCGGCTACAACGAGGAAAAGCGCAGTTACGACAAGTCGACCTGGGGCTACCAGATCGGCGAGGACGGCTTCGTCAAGGTCGACGAGACCATGCAGGACCCGCTGTGCGTGTTCCAGCAGATGAAGAAGCACTACAGCCGCTACACGCCCGAGATGGTCAGCAAGATCACCGGCACCCCGCAGGACCAGTTCCTGAAGGTGGCCGAGATGCTGGCCTCCACGGCCAAAGCCGACAAGGTGATGACCATCTGCTACGCGCTCGGCTGGACCCAGCACAGTGTGGGCTCGCAGAACATCCGCACGATGGCCATGATCCAGCTGCTGCTGGGCAACATGGGCCGTCCGGGTGGCGGCGTGAACGCGCTGCGTGGCCACGCCAACGTGCAGGGCATCACCGACATGAACGCGTACTCGGAAGTGCTCTCGGGCTACATGAGCGCGCCAGGCGATGCGGACACCAACCGCGCCGACTACCTGGCCCGCCGGTCGCCCAAGCCGCTGCGTCCGAACCAGATGTCGTTCCCGCAGAACTTCCCCAAGTGGCACACCAGCCTGATGAAGGCCTACTACGGTGACGCCGCCACGGCGGAGAACGACTTCGCGTACGACTGGATCCCCAAGCGCGACGGTGGCTACGACATCCTGCACATGTTCGAGTTGATGCACCAAGGGAAGATGAACGGCTTCCTGGTGCAAGGCTTCAACCCGATCGCGGCGGTGCCCAACAAGAAGAAGCTGTCGCAGGCGCTGAGCAAGCTGAAGTACCTGGTGGTGATGGACCCGCTGGAGACCGAGACGAGCGAGTTCTGGAAGAACTTCGGCCCGCTCAACGACGTCGATCCCGCGGCCATCCAGACCGAGGTGTTCCGCTTCCCGACCAGCTGTTTCGCCGAAGAGACCGGCACCTTCACCAACTCCAGCCGCGTCATTGCCTGGAAGGAGAAGGCCGTCGATCCCCCGGGCGAAGCCAAGGTCGACTCGGAGATCATGGCGCGCCTGTTCGTGAAGATCCGCGCCATGTACGCCAAGGACGGCGGCACGCTGCCCGAACCGGTGGCGGCGCTGAGCTGGCCGTACCTCAACGCCAACGTGCCATCGCCCACCGAGGTGCTGCGTGAGATCAACGGCCGCGCGCTGAAGGACGTGCTGGCACCGCCCGACCCGAAGAACCCGAACGCGCCGCAGGCCGTTCTGGTGAAAGCGGGCGAGCAGATGCCCAACTTCGCGCTGCTGCAGGCCGACGGCTCCACCGCGTGCGGCAACTGGATCTACGCCGGTTGCTTCACGCAGGCGGGCAACATGACCGCGCGCCGCGACACGTCCGACCCGAGCGGCCTGGGCGTGTACCCGAACTGGGGCTTCGCGTGGCCGGCCAACCGCCGCATCCTCTACAACCGCGCCTCGGCCGACACGGCCGGCAAGCCGTGGGATGCAACGCGCTCGTACCTGCGCTGGAACGGCTCTGCCTGGGCCGGCGTGGACGTGCCCGACATGCGGCCCAACGCCGCGCCGGAAGAGGGCGTGGGCGCCTTCATCATGAACCCCGAAGGTGTGGCACGCCTGCACGCCATCGGCATGAACGAAGGCCCGTTCCCCGAGCACTACGAGCCGTTCGAAACGCCGGTGGGCGTGAACCTCATGTGCCCGAGCAACCCGAAAGCGGTCAGCAACCCGGCGGCCCGCGTGTTCAAGGGCGATCTCGAAGCCTTCGGCAAGAAGGACGAGTTCCCCTACGCGGCCACCACCTACCGCCTCACGGAGCACTTGCACTACTGGACCAAGCACTCGCGCAGCAATGCCATCGTGCAGCCCGCACCCTTCGTCGAGATCGGCGAAGCGCTGGCGGCAGAGAAGGGCATCAAGCAGGGCGACATGGTCCGCGTGCGCAGCAACCGCGGCGAGGTCGTGGCGGCTTGCGTGGTCACCAAGCGCATCAAGGCGCTGGACGTCAACGGTCAGAAGGTCCACCACGTGGGCATTCCGATCCACTGGGGCTTCAAGGGCGTGACGCAGAACGGCTACCTGGCCAATGCGCTCACCCCCTTCGTCGGCGATGCGAACTCGCAGACGCCGGAGTTCAAGGCGTTCCTCGTCAATATCGAGAAGGTGTAACCATGTCCAGCCTGCAATCACTCGACGTGGTCGCCCGCTCGGCCACCACCACCCCCACCCCGCAGGTGCGAACGTCCATGCCGGCGCTCGCCAAGCTCATCGACGAGTCCAAGTGCATCGGCTGCAAGGCCTGCCAGGTGGCTTGCATGAACTGGAACGACCTGCGCGACGAAGTCGGCACCAACATCGGTGTCTACGACAACCCCGCTGATCTCACGCCCACCAGCTGGACGGTGATGAAGTTCTACGAGGTGGAGCCCACGGAGGGCAGCCTCGAATGGCTGATCCGCAAGGACGGCTGCATGCATTGCGAGGACCCGGGCTGCCTCAAGGCCTGCCCGTCGCCCGGCGCGATCGTGAAGTACGCCAACGGCATCGTCGATTTCATCAGCGAGAACTGCATCGGTTGCGGCTACTGCGTCAAGGGTTGCCCCTTCGACGTTCCGCGCATCAGCCAGAAGGACAACAAGGCCTACAAGTGCACCTTGTGTTCCGACCGGGTGGGCGTGGGCCTGGAGCCCGCTTGCGTGAAGACCTGCCCGACGGGCGCCATCTCCTTCGGCACGAAGGACGACATGGTGGCCTACGGCGAGAAGCGCGCGGGTGAACTCCAGGAGCGCGGCTTCCAGAACGCCGGCCTCTACAACCCGCAAGGGGTGGGTGGTACGCACGTCATGTACGTGATGAAGCACGCCGACCGCCCCGAGCTGGTGGACATGCCGAAAGACCCGACGATCAGCCCCTTCGTGTCCCTGTGGAAGGGCATGGCCAAGCCGCTCGCGGTGGCCGCCGTGCTCGGTGCGGCCGTGGCCGGCTTCTTCCACTACATGAAGGTCGGCCCGATCGAAGAGAAGGACCCTGCCGAGAAGGAGGAAGCGTGATGGCCAAACAGCGTTTGATCGTTCGCTACAAGGACGGTGACCGCATGAACCACTGGTTCATCGCGATCATGTTCTTCCTCGCGGGGCTGTCCGGCCTCGCGTTCTTCCACCCGAGCATGTACTTCTTCAGCTACCTCTTCGGGGGTGGGCAGTGGACGCGCATCCTGCACCCCTTCATGGGCGTGCTCATGGTGGTGGGCTTCGCGATCCTGTTCTTCAAGCTCTGGCGCGAGAACATCATCAATGCCCGCGACCGTGAGTGGCTCAAGAAGTCCGGCGACATGATGCGGGGTGACAAGTCCGGCATGCCGCCCGCGGGCAAGTACAACGCCGGCCAAAAGCTTGTCTTCTGGGCCATGGCAGTGAGCCTGCTGGTGCTGGTGGTCACGGGCTTCATGTTCTGGCGCCCGTGGTTCACGCCCTTCTTCAGCATCCCCGTCATGCGCATCGCGGTGCTGCTGCACTCGGTGGCCGCGGTGGTGCTGATCCTGAGCGTGATCATGCATGTGTACGCCGCGATCTGGGTCAAGGGAACGATTCGCGCGATGACGCGCGGCACCGTGACCGAGAACTGGGCGCGCATGAACCACCCGCTGTGGCATGAGGAAGTGAAGAACCGCTGAAACCGCCCCGCCGCACGGCGCCTGTCCGTGCGGCGGGGTTTTTCTTTTTGATCGAGAGCAACGCATGACCAGCAGCGCCACCGTGCGCATCATGTCCCCCGAAGAGATCGCCGCGCGCGGCGGTGGGGAGACACCCTTTCTCCGTTTCCCCGAGCGCACCGGCGTGTTCGCCGAGCGCGCCATGCGCCTGCGCCAGCTGGCCAACGGCCACGCCATGGGCGACTACCTGGCCTTCATGGGCGATCTCACGCGCGAACAGCAGCAGGCCCTGCAGGCCATGCCCGCGGTGCCGCTGCCCGATGCCGACACCATCGACCGCGCGGCGCGTGCCGGCCTGCCGCCGCTGCCCGCGGCCGACTGGCCGCGCGACCCCGCGTGGCGCGCCCTGGTGCACCGCATCGCCGCGGCCCTGGCCGAGCGCGCACCCGACGGCGCGCGCGCCGGCCTGCAGCAACTCGCCAGCGCCGACGAGGTGTATCTGGAGCGCCAGGCCGACCTGTTGCTCAACGGCCTGTCCACCGGGCTGGATCTGGCCGCCGCGCCCGTGGTGGGGGCGGCGCTGCAAACCTACTGGACGCACCTGCTGTTGAGCGTGCACGAGCAGCACCAGGGGCAGGGCGCGCCGTTCGGCCGCATCGACGACCCCACCGTCTGCCCCTGCTGCGGCAGCCGCCCCGTGGCCAGCATCACGCGCACCGCGGGCGAATCGCTGGGGCAGCGCTACCTGCATTGCTCGCTGTGCAACCTCGAATGGCACATGGTGCGCGGCCAGTGCCCGCATTGCCGGGGCACACAGCACCTGGCCTACCAGTCGCTCGACCTGGCCGATGCCGGTGGCGACGACGGCAGTTCGCGCGCCACCAGCGCCAAGGTGCAGGCCGAGACCTGCGAGGACTGCGGCCACTACCTCAAGATCGTGCACACCGACCGCGACCCCTTCGTGGACCCGGTGGCCGATGACCTGTCCAGCGTCACGCTGGATCTGCTGGTGAGCGAAACCGGCCTGCAGCGGCACGGCGTGAATTTCATGCTGCTGTTCGGCGAGCCGGAGCCCTTGCTCGAAGACGGTTCACCACCCCCAGGGAGACGCTGATGCGCCGCCTGAACGAATCCGTGGTCAACGGTTCCCAGGCAGCCCACCCGGCGAACCCCAAAGACCTCCCCTCCATCGACCGCGTGCTGCGCGGGCCCGACGTGGCCGCGCTGGTGGCCGAGCACGGCCACACCCTCGTGGCGGGCGAAGCCCGCGCCACCATCGACGGCCTGCGCGAACGCGCGCGCCAGGGCGGCCTCGACGCCAGCGAGATCGCCCCCGAGGCCGTGGCGCGTGCCGTGCAGGCCCGCGTGGCCGAGCGGCTCGCCTCGCGCATGCGCCTGGTGATCAACCTCACCGGCACGGTGATCCACACCAACCTGGGCCGCGCGCTGCTGGCCGACGCCGCCCTGCAGCACCTGCTGACGGTGATGGCCGGCCCGAACAACCTCGAGTACGACCTGGCCAGCGGTGGCCGCGGCGACCGCGACAGCGTGGTCGAGGAACTGCTGTGCACGCTCACCGGCGCGGAAGCCGCCACCGTGGTCAACAACAACGCCGCGGCGGTGCTGCTCACCATTGCGGCGCTCGCGCGCGGGCAGGAGGTGATCGTCTCGCGCGGCGAACTGGTGGAGATCGGTGGCGCCTTTCGCATGCCCGACGTGATGGCCAGCGCCGGCGCCACGCTGGTGGAGGTGGGCACCACCAACCGCACGCACCCGCGCGACTACGAGCAGGCCATCACCGAACGCACCGGCCTGCTCATGAAGGTGCACACCAGCAACTACGCGGTGCAGGGCTTCACCTCGGCGGTGGACGAAGGCGAGATCGCGCGCATCGCGCACGCGCGCGGCCTGCCCATGGCCACCGACCTCGGCAGCGGCGCGCTGATTGACATGGCGGCCTGGGGCCTGCCGCACGAGCCCACGCCGATGGAGAAGATCCAGGCCGGTTGCGACGTGGTCAGCTTCAGCGGCGACAAGCTGCTCGGCGGCCCGCAGGCCGGCCTCATCGTCGGCACCCGGGCCGCCATCGGCCGCATCCGCAAGTTCCCCATGAAGCGCGCGCTGCGCATGAGCAAGCTGCCGCTGGCCGCGCTCGAAGCCACGCTGATGCTGTACTTGCGCCCCGAACGCCTGGCGCAGGACCTGCCCACGCTGCGCCTGCTCACGCGGCCGGCCGACGCCATCCGCGAACAGGCCGAAGGCCTGCTCGCCGCGGTGCAGGCCGCGGTGGCGCCGCGCTTCACCGTGGCCGTTGCCGACATGCAGGGCCAGATCGGCTCGGGTTCGCTGCCGGTGGAGCGCCTGCCGTCCGCGGGCCTGGCCATCGCGCCCGCGCAGAAGAAGGGCGCGGGCCGCGCTCTCGACGAACTCGCCGCGGCGCTGCGTGCGCTGCCGCGTCCCGTGATCGGGCGCGTGGCCGATGACCGGCTGCTGCTCGACCTGCGCTGTCTGGAAGACAGCGCGCTTTTCGCCACCCAGTTGCCCGCCTTGCGGCAGGCGCTGGGTTGATCTTCGACACCTCTTCGATGGAGCTTCGCCGATGAATCCGCTGGACGCCCTGCAACCGATCATCACCGACACGCTGGAGCCGCTGGCTCCGCGCACGGACAGCGAGGCGCGTTTCCCTCGAGAGATGATCTCGGCGCTCGGCAAGGCCGGCCTGCTGGGCCTGGTCTCCGCGGCGTCGGTGGGTGGCCAGGGCAAAGGCCTGCGCGAAGCGGCGGACGTGGTGTCGCGCATCGCGCAGACCTGCCCGTCCACCGCCATGGTGGTGTGCATGCACTACTGCGCCACGGCGGTGCTCGAACAGTTCGGTGCCGAGCCCGTGCGGCGCGCCATTGCGCAGGGGCAGCACCTGTCCACGCTGGCGTTCTCCGAGGCCGAATCGCGCAGCCACTTCTGGGCGCCGCTCAGCACCGCGCGCGCCGAGGGCGATGCGGTTGTGCTCGACGCGCGCAAGAGCTGGGTCACCTCCGCCTTCGAAGCCGACAGCTACGTGTGGTCGAGCAAGCCGCTCGCCGCCGAAGGCGCGAGCACGCTGTGGCTCGTGGACGCGAAGCTCGCCGGCCTGAGCCAGCCGGGCCGCTTCGATGGCTTGGGCCTGCGCGGCAACGCCTCCACGCCCGTCACCGCGCAAGGCGTGCGCGTGAAGGCGGCCGACCGCCTGGGCGACGACGGCAAGGGCTTCGACACCATGATGGGTGTGGTGCTGCCGTGGTTCACCGTGCTCAGCGCCGCCTGCTCGGTGGGCCTCATGGACGGCGCCATCGCGCGCGCCGCCGCGCATGTGGGCGGTACGAAGCACCAGCACCTGGGCTCTGCGTTGGCCGACTTGCCCACCATCCGCGCCTACCTGGCGCGCGCGAAGATCAAGGCCGACATGTCCCGCGCGCTGATGGACGACACCCTCGTCGCCATGGGCGCCGGCCGCGCCGACACCATGCTGCGCGTGCTGGAAGTGAAGGCCGCCGCCGCCGAGAACGCGCTCGAAGTCACCGACATCGCCATGCGCGTCTGCGGCGGCGCGGCCTTCCGCAAGGAGGCGGGCATCGAGCGCCTGTTCCGCGACGCCCGCGCCTCCAGCGTGATGGCGCCGACCTCCGACGTGCTCTACGACTTCATTGGCAAGGCCGTCACCGGCCTGCCGCTGTTCTGAGGGCGACGCGATGCCGGGTGAAACGCTGCTGATGGGGGCCGTGGCCTACGCGCCCAAGGTCGTCACCATCTGGGAAGGCTTCAAGGAGCACTTCCACCGCCACGGGCTGGCCTTCGACTACGTGCTCTATTCCAACTACGAGCGCCAGGTCGAGGCCCAGTTCGAGGGCGCGATCTACCTCGCGTGGAACTCGCCCCTGGCCTGGGTGCGCGCCGACCGCCTTGCGCGCCAGCGCAAGCAGGCCGTCAAGGCCGTGGCCATGCGCGACACCGATTGCGACCTGCGCTCGCTGGTGATCGTGCGCGCCGACAGCCCGGTGCAATCGCTCGCCGACCTGCGCGGGCGCACCGTGGGCGTGGGCGCCATCGATTCGCCCCAGGCCACGCTGATCCCTTTGGGCCAGTTCCGCGCCGAAGGCCTGGTGCCGGGCAAAGACGTGACCGTGCGCCGTTTCGACGTGCTCGGCGGCAAACACGGCGACCACATCGGTGGCGAGCGCGACGCCGCGCAGGCCCTGATGGCCGGCGAGGTCGATGCGTGCTGCCTCATCGACGGCAACCACCTGGCCTTCGGGCTCGACGGCACGCTGTCCGCGGGCAGCACGCGCATCGTGGCGCGCACGGGCGCCTACGACCATTGCAACTTCACCACCAGCCCGGGCGCGCCGGCCGCGCTCATCGAGCGCTTCGTCGAACTGCTCATGGCCATGCGCTGGGACGATCCGCAGGTGCGCCCGCTGCTCGAACTTGAAGGCCTGCGCGAATGGCGCCCCGGCCGCACCAGCGGCTACGCCTTGCTCGAACGCGCGGTGGACGACGAAAGCTTCTACGGCCATGACGGTCGCATCCTCCCGGCCGACTATCGCTATTGAGTCCCTCGGGCTCGACCAGGGCGCGCTGCTGCTGATCCGCCGCGCGCTGGCGCGCGTGCCCGCGGGCAGCGAGCTGGCCGTGCGTGGCAGCGCCCCTGGCTGGGACGACCACCTCATGGCCTGGTGCCGCCAGGCCGGGCACGGTGTGCGCTTCGAACGCGATGCCGACGGCGCGTCGTTGGCCATCGTGCGCCGCAGCGAGCAGGCCGAAGGACGCTGGCGCGGCGCGCGCGACAGCGGGCCGGCGCGCGTGGACGCGCTGCACCCGCCGGCCGACGAGGCCGCGCCCGACTGGGGCCTGGCCGCGCGCGGCGCGCAGGTGGAGGCGGGCAGCCCGGCTTTCGCCTTTGCGCTGCGCCGCCGCCACGAACTCTGGGCCCACACCGCGGGCGATCTCTACCGCCAGGGCCTGGCCGCGCAGTGGGACCCGCAGACCGCCATCGACTGGGACACCCCCTTCGAGCTCGACGACGGCATCGAGGCCGCGGTGGTGCAGGTGATGACCTACCTGATCGAGAACGAGAACGCCGCGCTGCTCGTGCCCGCGCGCCACCTCGGGCAGATCCACCCGCACTACCGCGAGGTGCTGCAGTGCCTGGCGCTGCAATGCGCCGACGAGGCGCGCCACGTGGAGGTGTTCACGCGCCGCGCGCTGCTGCGCGGCCACACCCCCGCGCTGTCCACCGCGGGCGGCCAGGCATCGCTGCAGACGCTGTTCGAAGCGCCCGATTTTTCCGTCGCCACCTTCCTGCTCGGCGTGCTGGGCGAGGGCAGCTTCGTGAACCTGCTCAACTTCCTGCACGAACACGCGCCCGACCCGGTGACGCGCCAGGTGGCGCGTCTGACCGCGCGCGACGAAGCGCGCCACGTGGCCTTCGCCATGGCCCACCTCGAGTACCGCCTTTCGGTGGAGCCCGAACTGCAATCGCGCCTGCGCAACGCGGTGGAGCTGCGTTACGACACGCTGGCCAGTACCGCTGGCCTGAACGAAGAGGTGTTCGATGCCCTGGTGCTGCTGGCCGCCGGTGGGTGCACACCCGATGCCGTGGCGCGTGGCCACACCGCGGTGCAAGGACTCAAGGGCGAGATGGCCGCGGGCCGCCGCGCGCGGCTGGCGCGCCTGGGCTTCGAGCGCGCCGAGGCGCAGCGCCTGTCGGACCTGCACACGCGCAACTTCATGTGAAACAACCACCGTGCCCAAGCCACCCCATTCCGTCGCCGAGGTGAACCGATGATCGTCGGCACCGCCGGTCACATCGACCACGGCAAGACCACGCTGGTGCGTTCGCTCACCGGCGTGGACACCGATCGCCTGCCCGACGAGAAACGCCGCGGCATCACCATCGAGCTGGGTTACGCCTTCCTCGACGCGCCCGATGGCCAACGCATCGGCTTTGTCGACGTGCCCGGCCACGAGCGCCTGGTGCACACCATGCTGGCCGGCGCCACCGGCATCGACCATGCCCTGCTGCTGGTGGCCGCCGACGACGGCGTGATGCCGCAGACGCACGAGCACCTGGCCGTGCTGAGCCTGCTGGGCCTCGGGCGCGGTGCGGTCGCCGTCACCAAGTGCGACCGGGCCGAACCCGACCGCGTGGCCGCGGTGGTCGACGAGGTGCGCGCGTTGATCGGGCCCACGCCGCTGGCGGGTGCGCCGGTGCTGCCGGTGTCGGCCCACACGGGCGATGGCATGGCCGCCTTGCGGCAGCACCTGTTCGATGCAGCGGCGCAGGCGCAGCAGCACCCACGCGCGCACGACGCCTTCCGCCTCGCGGTGGACCGTGTCTTCGTGCTCGACGGCACCGGCACCGTGGTGACCGGCACCGTGCACGCGGGCCAGGTGCGCGTGGGCGACGAGCTGCGCCTGGTGCCGGGCGAGCGCAGCCTGCGCGTTCGCAGCGTGCACGCGCAGAACCGCTCGGTGCCCGAGGCGTCGGCCGGCCAGCGTTGCGCGCTTGCGCTCGCGGGCATCGAGCGCGACCAGATCGAGCGCGGCCAGTGGCTGGTGGCGCCATGGGCCGCGCAAGCCACCGACCGCTTCGATGCCCACCTGACGCTGTGGCACGGCGAATCGCGCGCGCTGCGCTCGGGCACGCCGGTGCACGTGCACATCGGCTCGCAATCGGTGATGGGCAGCGTGGCCGTGCTCGAACCCGCGGTGGTCGAGCCCGGTGGCTCGGCGCTGGTGCAGTTGGTGTTGCGCGAACCCGCGGGCGCCTGGCACGGCGACCGCGTGGTGCTGCGCGATGCGGCGGCCAGCCGCACGCTCGCCGGTGGCACCGTGCTTGACCCGCTGGCGCCCGTGCGCTACCGGCGCACGCCACAGCGCCTGAGCGAGCTGCAGGCCCTGGCCGAGCCCAGCGCCGGTGCGCGGCTGGAGGCGCTGCTGCGCGTGTCGCCCCAGGGGCTGGACTTGCGCCGCTTTGCCGCCGCGCAGGGCAGCGATGTGAGCGCCACCGTGCGGGCCCTGGGCGATGCGCTGCTGCGCGAGCACGACGCGCAGGCCGAGCACCTGCTGCACCAGGACCACGCACAACAGGCCGCGCAGCGCGTGCACGAGGTGCTGGCCACGTACCACGAGAAACACCCCGACGAACTCGGCCCCGACAGCGCGCGTCTGCGCCGCCTGGCCCTGCCGCGCCTGCCCGAACCGCTGTGGCGCGCGCTGCTCGCCCGCCAGATCGCGCAAGGCGAGCTGAAGCAGCGTGGGGCTTTCGTGCACCTGCCCGAGCACGGCGTGCACCTGTCGGCGGTGGAGGAGCGCCTGGCCCAGAAGGTGGCGCAGCCGCTGCTGGCCGCGGGCTTCGAAGGCGCCTGGGTGCGCGATCTCGCGCGCGACGGCAAGGAATCGGAAGCCCTGGTGCGCGTGACGCTGGCGCGCCTGTCGCAGCGCGGCGAACTGCACCAGGTGGTGAAGGACCTGTACTACCCGCTCGCCACCATGGCGCACCTCGCCGCGCTGGCGCGCGAGGTGGCGGCCGCGCACGGCGGCCAGGTGCTCGCCGCCGATTACCGCGACGCCACCGGCCTCGGCCGCAAGCGCGCCATCCAGATCCTCGAGCACTTCGACCGCGTCGGCCTGTTGCGCCGCGTGGGCGATGTGCATTGGTTGCGATCCGACAGCAGACTCTTTCTCGAGTCGCCGATATGATCGCGCTGCGTTTTTCGAGGCAGGCCGCGTGGCCTGCTTCACGGAAGGGAAACGACCCTGGTGGGTCGGCCGGGCTTCAAACCCGGTGGGTGGCGCCATGCGTCGCCGGGTGGGTTCGACTCCCATTCTCTTCCGCCACCGTTTTCCTGGACCGGGGTTGAACTTGGACCGCTTCGCCCCCGACTTTCCCGCCGATCTGCTCTACCACGTCGAACACCAGGTGTGGGCGCGCATCGACGCGCCCGAACTCGTGACCGTGGGCATCACGGCGCTGGGCATCCGCGTCTCGGGCGAGGTCTACATGTGCCGCGCCAAGCCCCTGGGCACGGTGGTGGAGCAGGGCCGCTCCATCGGTGTGGTCGAGCTGGCGAAGTCCATCGTCTCGGTGAAGGCGCCGCTGTCGGGCACGGTGGTCGAACGCAACCCGCTGCTGGACACACAACCCGAGCGCGTGCACCAGGACCCGTATGGCGAAGGCTGGATCGCGCGGCTGCGGCCCTCGGCGCTGGCCGCCGAACGCGCCGCGCTGCTGCCCGGCGACGCCGTGTTCGACGCCATGACCGCGTACGCGCGGCTCTACAGCATCGAGATCGACCATGTCTGACAGCACCGAAGCCGCCGGCATCGCCATCCTGCTCTGGGCTGCCGAGCCCGAAGCGCCGCACCGGCTGATCACGCCGTTCTTTCACGCGGCCGCCGCCGCCGCGATGGACACGCCGGTCGAGATCTACTTCACCGCGCGCAGCGTGCTGCTGCTGGTGCCCGGCGTGGCCGACGGCCTGCGCGCCAGTGCCCGCCACGACAAGACCGTTGGCCAGGCCCTGCGCGAAGCCGTCGCCCAGGGCGCGCAGCTGTTCGCCTGCACCGACGCGCTGAACGCGCAAGGTGTCGACCCGGACCGACTGATTCCCGAGTGCACGGGCCGTGGTGGCGCCGTGCAGTTCATGGCCCGCGCGAGCGACCTGCGCTGGCGCACGCTGGTGTATTGACCATGACGCCGACCGACACCAACCCCCTGGCGCCGCTGCTCACGCGCGTGTCCGTGGGCACCAAGTACCTGCGTGAGCCCGCGCCCTCGCACGCGGAGCTGCTGCGCATGGCCGAAGCCGCGTTGCGCGCGCCCGATCACGCCGGCCTGGTGCCCTACCGCTTTGCCGTTGTGCGCGGCGACGCGAAGCAACGCCTGGGCGACATCTTCGAGGCGGTGGCGCTGGCGCAAGGCAAACCGACCGAGCAGGCGCGGCGCGACCGCGAACGCGCCACCGAGCCGCCGTTGCTGGTGGCGGTGATCGCGCGCATCGACGCCGGCCACCCGCTGGCCACCGTGCACGAACAATGGATCGCGCTCGGTGGCGCGCTCACCAACTTCCTCACCGCGGCGCACGCCATGGGCTACGGGGGCAAGATGCTCTCGGGCAGCAAGGTGCGCGCCGAGCCGGTCATGTCCGCGTTCTGCCGGCCGGGCGAAAGCCTGGTCGGCTGGATGGTGCTCGGCACGCCGCAAGGCGTTGGCCGCCCCAAGTTCAGCAAACCCGCCCCTGAAGAGGTGATGAGCCTCTGGCAGGGGCAACCCCCCGGCCGTCCTGCCTGATGGCCTTTTCCGCGGAGCATGCCGCCTTCCTTCCACGCAAGGCTGCGCTCCATCGTCGAGACCTTCCTCACTTGATCAGGAAACCACCCATGAAAAACCTGTTTCACCGCCTCCGAAGCACGCTCCTGCTGGCCACCGGCCTCGTGGTCGTCACCGCCCACGCACAGCAGGTGTTCCGCGTGACCACCATTCCCGAAGAGGCCGCCACCGAGCAGGTGCGCAAGTTCACGCCGCTGGCCAACTACCTGGAGAAGCAGCTCGGCGTGAAGGTCGAGTTCACCCCGGTGAATGACTACCCCGCCGCCGTCGAAGCGCTGGTGAACAAGAAGGTCGACCTGGTGTGGTTCGGTGGGTTCACCTACGTGCAGGCCAACCTGCGCTCGGGTGGCAAGGTCGTGCCGCTCGCGCAGCGGGAAGAGGACACGAAGTTCCAGTCGGTCTTCATCGCCAAGACGGATTCGGGCATCAAGAGCCTGGCCGACATGAAGGGCAAGCAGATCTCGTTCGGTTCGCAAAGCAGCACCTCGGGCCACCTCATGCCGCGCAGCTTCCTGCTGCAGGCCAACATCAACCCCGAGAAGGATTTCGCGCGCATCGCCTACAGCGGCGCGCACGACGCCACCATCGCCTCCGTGGTCAGCGGCAAGGTCGACGCGGCCGCGCTCGACATCACCGTGTGGCGCAAGTTCGTGGGCGAGAACAAGGTCGACACCAAGGCGGTCGATGTGTTCTTCACGACGCCGGGCTACTACAACTACAACTGGTCGGTGCACGCCGACATGCCCAAGGCCATGCAGGACAAGGTGAAGGCCGCGCTGATCGGCCTGTCGCCCGCGAACCCCGAGCACGCCGAGATCCTGCGGCTGAACCGGGCCACGCGCTACATCGAGACCCAGCCCGACAACTACAAGGGCCTGGAGGCCGCCGCGCGCAGCGCGGGCCTGATCTGAGCGATCGCCGCGAAGCGGCTCAGCCCCACCAGGGCAGCAGCCGCTTCATGGCGGCCACCTCGCCGCAATGGTCGGGCTGGTAGCCGGGCAGCGCGCTCATGCGCGTCTGCCAGGCGCGGCCGCGCAGGCAGTGCAGCAGGCGCTGCACGGGCGGCTCGTCCAGTGCGGATTTCAGGCACACCAGCAGGTAGCGCTCGTCGGTGATGGGCACGAAATCCAGGCGCGCGCTGCGGGCCGCATATTCGGTACCCAGGCCCACGTCGGCCGTGCCGCCGGCCACCGCCAGCGCCACCGCCGCGTGCGAGCGTTCGATGTGGTCGTAGCCGTCGATGTCCAGCGGCATCAGGCCGGCGCGGCCGAGCAGTTCGTCGAGCAGCAGCCGCGTGCCGGTGCCCAGCGCGCGGTTCACGAAGCGCGCCTGCAGACGTGCCACGTCTTCGATGTCGCGCAGGCGCATGGGGTTGCCCGGCGCGACGATGAGCCCCTGCGTGCGCCGCGCAAAGCCGATGATCTTGTGCAGCCCCGGCTTGAGCATGGGGCGGTAGGTGCGCGCCGTCACGGTGTTCACGTCGGCGAACGGCTGCGCATGAAAGCCCGCGATGTTGCAACGCCCCTCGTTGAGCGCGCGGATCGCGTCGACGCTGCCGCAGAAATGCACGTCCAGGTGCAACGGCTTGCCGCTGTCGCGCTGCGCCGCGAAATCCACGAGGTCGGTGAGGGCGTGGTCGTGGCTGGCGTACAGCCGCAGCGTGGGCACGCTGTGTTCGATGGCCTCTGGCGTGAGCACCTGGGTGAACGCGCGCTCGAGCTCCACGCGCAGGCTTTCCAGTTGCGGGCCCAGGCGCGCCTGGGCCAGGCGCTCGGCCGCGAGCAGCTTCTCGCCGAAGGGCGTGAGCCGCGCGGCCTGGCCGCGTTCCCAGAAGATCAGGCCCTGGCCGAGATCGCCTTCCCATTCCTTGAGCTGGCCCCAGACGTGGCGGTACGACAGCCCCAGTTCACGCGCCGCACCCGAGATCGAGCCGCTGCTTTTGACCGCGTGCAGCACGTCCATCATGGGGTTGCGCAGCAGCGATGTGCCGTGTGGCGTGGCGTATTCCGTTGCACTCAGGTGGTAGGCCAGCTCGATGCGTCGCATGCCCGCAAGTGTGCCGCAAGCGGCTTATGCATTCATGTTCATACCGCGTCATCACGTAGCGCGGGATGCATCGGGCTTCGATAAGCTCGCCAACATATGAACACCTTTTCCGATAGCGTCGGGGTCGCGATCGGACTCATCCTGTCGGGCGATCCTGGCCTTTGGGCCATCGTGATGCGCTCCCTGCTGGTCAGTGCCTGCGCCACCGCGATCGCCTACGCCCTCGGCCTGTGGGCCGGCGCTTGGCTGGCGGCGGCGCGCTTTCGTGGCCGCGGGGCCGTGCTCACGCTGCTCAACACCGCGCTCGCCGTGCCGGCCGTGGTGGTGGGCTTGGTGGTCTACCTGCTGCTGTCGCGCTCGGGCCCGTTGGGCTTTCTGGGCTGGCTGTTCAGCGTGCCGGCCATGATCGTGGCGCAGACCGCGCTGGTGCTGCCGCTGGTGACGGCGCTGGTGCGCCAGGTGGTGGAAGACGCCGAGCTCGGCCATGGCGAGCAACTGCGTTCCATGGGCGCGGGCACGCTGGTGCGCAGCCTGCTGCTGGCCTGGGACGAGCGCTACGCGCTGCTCACCATCTTCATCACGGCCTTCGGCCGCGCGGTCTCCGAGGTCGGCACGGTGATGATCGTTGGCGGCAACATCGACGGCTTCACGCGCGTGATGACCACCGCCATCGCGCTGGAAACCAGCAAGGGCGATCTGCCCCTGGCGCTGGGCCTGGGCGTGGTGTTGCTGGGCGTGGTGCTGCTGCTCAACGCGCTGGTGTCGGTGCTGCGGCGCTGGCGCGAGCGGGCCGATGGCCTGTTGCCCGTGGGGGTGCCGGGGTGAGTGGCATGCCCGTCACCGGGGCCGTCGTGCCCGCCGCCTGTTTCGATCTGCGCGGTGTGCAGGTGCGGCTGGGGCCGGCACCTCGCCCGCCCGCGCTCGACGGCGTGAGCCTGCGTATCGTCGAGGGCGAGCGCGTGGCCTTCATTGGTGCCAACGGCAGCGGCAAGAGCACGCTGCTGCGCACCATCCACGGCCTGCTGCCGCTCACCGCGGGGCTGTGCCAGCGCCCCGCGGGGCAACGCATGGCCATGCTGTTCCAGCGCCCGCACATGCTGCGGGTGAGCGCCTTGCACAACGTGGCCCTGGGCCTGTGGCTCAAGGGCATGCGCTGGCAAGAATCGAAGGCGCTCTCGCACGAGGCGCTGGCGCGCGTGGGCCTGAGCGACATCGCGCCGCGCAACGGCCGCGCGCTGTCCGGCGGGCAGCAACAGCGTCTGGCGCTGGCGCGGGCCTGGGCGCTCAAACCCGATGTGTGGCTGCTCGACGAACCCACGGCCAGCCTCGACCCGCACGCCAAGCGCGAGGTGGAAGAACTGATTGCCGAGTTCACGGCCACCCGCGATGGCGTGGGGGCCAACACGCTGGTGTTCGCCAGCCACAACCTGGGCCAGGTCAAGCGCCTGGCCAGCCGCGTGATCTATCTCGAGCAGGGCCGCGTGCTGGCCGATCTGCCCGTCAACGATTTCTTCAACCCCGACCTGTTGCAGGCCCTGTGCCCGCACGCCCATTTGTTTGTTCAAGGAGAAAGCTGGTGAAAACAACCCTTCGTACCCTCGCCACCCTGGCCGGCGGCCTGTTGATCGGCACCGCCGCGTTCGCGCAGAGCATCGTGGTCGCGTCGACCACGTCCACCGAGCAGTCGGGCCTGTTCGGCCACATCCTGCCGCAGTTCAAGCAGGCCACCGGCATCGACGTGAAGGTGGTGGCCCTGGGCACCGGCCAGGCGATCGACATGGCGCGCCGCGGTGACGCCGACGTGCTGTTCGTGCACGACAAGGTGGCCGAAGAGAAATTCGTGGCCGATGGCTTCTCGGCCAAGCGCCAGGAGGTCATGTACAACGACTTCGTGCTGGTCGGGCCCAAGCCCGACCCCGCGAAGACCGCGGGCAAGGACATCGTGGACGCGCTCAAAAAAGTGGCCACCGCCAACGCACCCTTCATCTCGCGCGGCGACAAGAGCGGCACGCACGCGGCCGAGCTGCGCTACTGGAAGATGACCGACACCGACGCCAACAAGGGCAGCGGCTACAAGGAGTGCGGCTGCGGCATGGGCCCCGCGCTCAACATCGCCTCCAGCAGCGGCGCTTACGCGCTCACCGACCGCGGCACCTGGCTCAACTTCAAGAACCGTGGTGACCTGGCCGTGCTCGTCGAAGGCGACCAGCGCCTGTTCAACCAGTACGGCGTGATGCTGGTGAGCGCGGCCAAGCACCCGCAGGTGAAAACCGTCGACGGCCAGAAGTTCGTGGACTGGGTCACCGGTCCCGCGGGCCAGGCCGCTATCGCCAGCTACAAGATCGGCGGCGAGCAGCTGTTCTTCCCGAACGCGGCGAAGTGAGTGGCACGGCCGCCGCGCTGTTGCGCGTCTACGCGGCCGGCAGCCTGCGCGAGCCGTTTGAAGCGCTTGCCCTGAAACACCGCGAGGCGGGTGGTCCCGAGTGGCTGCCCGAGTTCGCGGCCGCGGGCCTGCTGCGCGAGCGCATCGAGGCCGGTGCGCCGGCCGAGGTGTTCGCCTCGGCCAACCTGGCCCACCCGCAAGCGCTGGCGGCCGGTGGGCGCTGGGGCGGGCCGCTGGTGTTCGCGCACAACCCCCTGTGCGCCATCGCGGCGCCGCAATGGCAGGGCGACAGCGCCGACCTGCTCGACGCCATGCTCGACCCCGGCATTCGCCTGGGCACCTCCACGCCACGCGCCGACCCGTCGGGCGATTACGCGCTGGCCGTGTTCGAGCGCGCCGAGGCGCTGCGCCCCGGTGCCCGCACTGCGCTGGCGGCCAAGGCGCTCACGCTCACCGGCGGCCCGCAGTCACCGCGTGCGCCCGAAGGCCGCAACACCTACGCCTGGGTGATGGCCGAGCACCGGCTCGATATCTTCATCACCTACCGCACCAACGCCGAGCGCGCGCGGCGCGACTGGCCCGCGCTGCGCGCCGTGGCCCTGCCCGATGCGCTTGCGGTGCGGGCCGACTACGGCGTGGCCTGGCGGCGGGGTGACGGGCCCGAGGCCGAGGCGATGGCCCGCTGGTTGCTCGGTCCCGCGGCACAAGCCACACTCGCCAGCCATGGATTCGAACTGCCCTGATCGTTGGTCCCGGCGCGCCGCGCTGGGGGCCCTGGCCGCGCTTGCGGCGGCGCCAGCGCGCGCGCAAACCCCGCCACGGCGCGTGAACGACAGCGCCGGGCGCGCTGTACCGGTGCCGCCGCGCGTGCAGCGTGTGTTCCCCGCCGGGCCGCCCGCGGCCATCTGGCTGTACACGCTCGCCCCCGAAACACTGCTGGGCTGGCCACGCGCCAACCGGCCGGAAGAAATCGAGTTCCTGCTGCCCGGCATCGGCAACCGGCCCGAGGTGGGGCGCCTCACCGGGCGCGGCAACACCGCCAACCTGGAAACCGTGCTCGCGCTCAAGCCCGATCTCATCGTCGACACCGGCTCGGTGCGCCAGACCTTCGTCGAACTGGCCGACCGCGTGCAGGCGCAGACCGGCATCCCGTATGCGCTCATCGACGGCGCGCTGGAGGCCGTGCCCGCGGGCTACCGCCTGCTGGGCGAATTGATGGGTGTGCGCGAACGGGCCGAAGGCCTGGCGCGCTACGCGGAGGACACGCTGCGCAGCGTGCGCGAGCGCGTGGCCCGCGTGCCGCGCGAGCAGCGCCCGCGCGTGTACTACGCGCGCGGCCCGCACGGGCTCGAGACCGGGCTCGACGGCTCCATCAACGTCGAGATGTTCGAGGCCATGGGCATCGAACTCGTGTCCACGCGCATGCCCGGTGGCCTGGCGCGCGTGTCCGTCGAACAGGTGCTGAACTGGGACCCGCAGGTCATCATCACCATCGACCAGGACTTCGCGCAGTCCGCGGCGCAGAGCCCGCTGTGGCGCAACGTGAGCGCGGTGAAGAACGGCCGCGTGCACCTGAGCCCCAAGCTGCCCTTCGGCTGGGTGGACTTTCCGCCGAGCGTGAACCGGCTGCCCGGTTTGTGGTGGATTGGCGCCAAGGTGTTCCCCGAGCAGTTCCGCGACGACCTCGGCGCGATCGCGCGCGATTTCTACCTGCGCTTCTACCAGGTGGAGCTCACGGCCGCACAGGTCCAGCGCGTGCTCGCTGGCCGCGACTGACATGCGCGCCGGCGCCTGGTGGGCCTTGTTTGTCCTGCTCGCGGGCGTGCTCGTGGCCTTCACCGTCGGCCGCACGCCGGTGTCGCTCGCCGATCTGTGGGCCGTGCTCACGGGCGGTGGCAGCGAATCGCTGCAGACCGTGGTGTGGCAGATCCGCGCGCCGCGCATCGTGGCCGCGGTGGCCGTGGGCGCGGCGCTGTCGGTGGCGGGCGCGGCGTTCCAGGGCCTGTTCCGCAACCCGCTGGTCTCGCCCGACATCCTCGGCGCGTCGGCCGGTGCCGCGCTCGGCGCGCTGCTGGGCATCTTCTTCTCGCTCGGGCTCGCGGGCATCCAGCTCGCGGCCTTCGCGGGCGGGCTGATCGCGGTGGCGCTGGTCTACGCCACGGGTTCGGCCGTGCGCCAGGGCGATCCGATCCTCGTGTTGCTGCTCGCAGGCATCGTCATCGGTTCCCTGCTGGGCGCGGGCATTGGCCTGGTGAAGACGCTGGCCGACCCCTACAACCAGTTGCCCGCCATGACCTTCTGGCTGCTCGGCAGCCTGGCCGCCGCGCACCGCGACGACCTGCCCGCGCTGCTGATTCCCGTGGGCATCGGCCTGGTGGTGCTGCTGCTGTTGCGCTGGCGGCTCGACGTGATGTCGCTGCCCGAGGAAGAGGCGCGCGCGCTCGGGGCACGCACCACGCTGCTGCGCGTAGGCATCGTCGCCGCGGCCACCCTCGTCACCGCGGCGAGCGTGGCGGCCGCGGGCATCGTGGGCTGGGTGGGGCTGGTGGTGCCGCACCTCGCGCGCTTCCTGGTCGGCCCCTCGTTCGTGCGCCTGCTGCCCACGGCCGCGCTGCTGGGGGGCGGCCTGCTGCTGTTCATCGACACCGTGGCGCGCAGCGTGGCCGCGGTGGAGATCCCGCTCGGCATCCTCACGGCACTCATCGGCTCGCCGTTCTTCATCGCGCTGCTGGGGCGTGCGCAGAAAGGCTGGCAATGAGGGGCCGGCCATGAGCGCGCTGCTGGAGGCGGATGCGCTGCGCTTCGGCCACCCCGGCCGCACCGTGGGCACCGACCTTTCGCTCGCGCTGCATGCGGGCCAGGTGATCGCGCTGCTCGGCCCCAACGGCGGTGGCAAGACCACGCTGCTCAAGACCCTGCTGGGCCTGCTGCCAGCGCAGGGGGGCGTGGTGCGGCTCGACGGCCGCGCGCTCGGGGAATGGTCGCTGCCGGAACGCGCGCGCCGCGTGGGCTATGTGCCGCAAGGGCAGGCCAGCACCTTCGGCTACAGCGCGCGGCAGATGGTGCTGATGGGCCGCACCGCGCACCTGGGCCTGCTTGCGCGCCCCGGCGCACACGACACCACCGTGGCCGACCAGGCCCTGCAGCGCCTGGGCATATCGCACCTGGCCGACCGTTCGGTGCACCGCATGAGCGGCGGCGAGCGCCAGCTGGTGCTCATTGCGCGCGCGCTCGCGCAGCAGCCCCGCGCCGTGCTGCTCGACGAGCCCACCGCCAGCCTCGATTTCGGCAACCAGGGCATGGTGATGCGCGCGATCCGCTCGCTTGCCGACGAAGGCCTGGGCGTGCTCTTCACCACGCACGACCCCAACCAGGCGCTGCGCTGTGCCGACGCGGCGCTGCTGCTGCGCGAAGGCCGGGTGCTGGCCAGCGGCCCGGTGGCCGAGGTGGTGACGGCCGAGCACCTGCGCGCGCTCTACGGTGCGCCGGTGGACGACGCCGGCGGGCAAGGCGGTGTGCCCGTGTTCCTGCCGGGCTTCGGCGCGCGGTGAACGCGCCCCGGCTTGCGGCCGGGGCAAGGTGTGTCAGGGGTGGGTGCGCGGGCCTTGCGGCGCACCCGGGCGCTCTGCCCATTCGAACACCAGCATGCCCACCACCATGGCCACCACGAACACCAGGCCCTTGACCTGACCCGAGGCCATGGACACCAGGCCCGGCCCGGGGCAGAAGCCCGCAAGGCCCCAGCCCACGCCGAAGGTGAGGCTGCCCAGCACCAGGCGGCGGTCGATCTCTTTGGCCTTGGGCAGGCGCATGGCCTCGCCCAGGTAGGTGCGCGTGCGCCGCGCGGCCAGCCCGAACGGCAGCAGGCCCACGCCGATGGCGCCCCCCATCACGAACGCGAGCGACGGGTCCCACGCGCCGGCGAGATCGAGGAAGCCTTGCACCTTGCCCGGGTCGGTCATGCCCGAGAGCAACAGGCCCAGGCCGAAGAGCAGGCCGACGAAGAACGCAGAGAGCTTGGACATGGCGGCCTCCTCAGATCAGGTGGCGGACGACGAACACGGTGGCAAAGCCCGTGCCCATGAAGGCCAGCGTGGCCACCAGCGAACGCGGCGACAGGCGCGCGAGCCCGCACACGCCGTGGCCGCTGGTGCAGCCGTTGCCGTAGCGCGTGCCGATGCCCACCAGCAGGCCGGCCAGCACGATGAGGCCGAAGCCCGCGTCGATGCGCGGCGCGGTGATGAAGCCCTCGGGCGCCAGCCAGCCGTAGACGAGTGGCGAGACGAACAAGCCCGCCAGCAGCGCCACGCGCCAGCCGATATCGCCCGCCTTGGGGGTGAGCAGACCACCCAGGAGGCCGCTGATGCCGAGCACGCGGCCATTGAGCAACACGAACAGCGAGGCCGCGGTGCCCAGCAGCACACCGCCCGCGAGCGAAGTCCAGGGCGTGAAATGGGCCCAGTCGATGGTCATGGTCGGTGCTCCTTGTCAAACGCGAAAGCTGGATGTTAGGGCCGACCGCAATGGCGTTCGGGCCTTTCAGCCCTCGCGCTGTTCGCTGCTTGGGTCGTGGCCCGGTTCGCTGGCGTAACGGGCGGCCAGCCCATCCCAGCCCGGTTTGCCCACCAGCCGCTGGCGTTCCGCGAACGGGGCCACGAGCACGGGGTCTTCGCGCAGCTGCCCGTCGTCGCGCAGCGCGGTCAACGCGCGCTGCATGCCCACCAGGGCGCCTTGCAACGCGGCGTTGGCGTAGAGCACCAAGCCGTAGCCAAAGCCCGCCAGTGTGTCGGCACCCATCAACGGTGTCTTGCCGCCCAGCACCAGGTTCAGCAGCAGGGGTTTGTCGAACCGGCCAGGCAACCCGGCGATGGTCTGGGCGTCGGTTACGGCCTCGATGAACAGCAGGTCGGCACCGGCCTCGGCCAGACGGTGCGCACGCTCGATCGCGGCCTCGATGCCCAGCGACGCCGCCGCGTCGGTGCGGGCCATGATCAGCAGACCTGGGTCGTGTCGGGCGTCGACCGCGGCCTGGATCTTGGCCACCGCTTCCGCCGTGCTGACCACCTCTGCGCCTGTGAAGTGTCCGCAGCGCTTGGGGGCCACTTGGTCCTCCAGCTGGATGCAGTCGGCCCCACTGCGCTCCAGCGTGCGCACCGTGTGCCGCACGTTCAGTGCGTTGCCGAAGCCGGTGTCGGCGTCCACGATCAGAGGCACATCGACCGCGTCGCGCACGCGCGCCGTGTGCTCGGCCAGGTCCGACAGCCCGACGAAGCCGAGGTCGGGGAGCCCGAGCGACATGTTGCTCAAGCCCGCACCGCTCAGGTAGACCGCGGGATAGCCGAGATCGGCCGCGAGGCGGGCCGACAACGCGTTGAACGCCCCCGGTACCAGCACGCCCTGGCGCCGCGCGGCCAGCGCCCTCAGTTCGTGCTTGCGAGACATGCGCTGTTTCTTGACGCGCGCCACCGCAGCGCGGCCGGTACCACCAGGATCACCGCCGCCGCGACCCACAGGCCCACGGCGATCGGGCTGTGCACGAGGATGGCGGCATCGCCATTGCTGATGGACAGCGCGCGGCGCAGGTTCTGTTCCATCAGCGGCCCGAGCACGAAGCCCAGGATCAGCGGTGCCATGGGCACGCCCTGCTTGCGCAGCAGATAGGCCCCCAGCCCGAGCGCGACCATCAGCAGCAGGTCAAACGTGGTGGCGTGCACCGCATAGACGCCCACGCTCGACACCGCCAGGATGCCGGGCACCAGCAGCCAGAGCGGAATGCTCAGGATGCGGGTGAACAGGCCGACCATTGGAATGTTCAGCACCAGCAGGATGACGTTCGCGAGGAACATCGATGCGATCAGCCCCCACACCAGATCGGGCTGCTGCGTGAACAGCGCCGGGCCCGGCGTGATGTTGTAGAGCGCCAGCGCGCCCATCATCACCGCCGTGGTGCCGGAACCGGGAACGCCCAGGGTGAGCATGGGCACGAAGGAGCCGGTGGCCGCCGAGTTGTTGGCGGCTTCAGGCACCGCCACGCCGCGGATGTCGCCCTTGCCGAAGGTGCCCTCGGTGTCGACCAGGCGCTTCTCCATGGAATACGTCATCGCGCTGGCCACCGTGGCGCCGGCGCCGGGCAGCACGCCCACCACGAAGCCCACCACGCTGGCGCGCAGCGTGCCCCACCAAGTCTGGGCCATCTCGCGCAGGTTGAACAGCATGCGCCCGGTCTGCGTCACCAGGCCCGAACTGCTGTGGTGTTCTTCGAGCATGAGCAGGATTTCGCTGATGGAGAACACGCCGATGACCACCACCACGAACTGGATGCCATCGGACAGGTGCACGTCGCCACCAGTGAAACGGTAGACACCGGAGTTGGAGTCCAGGCCGACGCAGGACATGGCCAGGCCGATGACCGCGGCCAGACCCGCTTTCACGGGCGCATCCCCCAGCAGGCCCGCGACGCACACGAAGGCGAAGCACATCAGTGCGAAGTACTCGGCCGGCCCGAAGGACAGGGCCCAGCTGGCCAGCAGCGGCGCGAAGATCACGATGCCGCAGGTGGCAATGAGCGAACCGACGAAGGAGCTCCACGCGGAGATCGACAGTGCCACGCCGGCCCGGCCCTGGCGAGCCATGGGGTAGCCGTCGAGCGCGGTCATGATGGCGCCGGCGTCGCCCGGCACGTTGAGCAGGATGGAGGAAATGCGGCCGCCGTATTCGCAGCCGATGTACACGGCCGCCAGCAGAATGAGCGAGGCCTCTGGCGGCAGCTTCATGGCAAACGCCAGCGGCATCAGGATGGCCACGCCGTTGATGGGGCCCAGGCCGGGCAGCAGGCCGACCACGGTGCCGATGAAGGACCCGATGGCCGCGATGAGCAGGTTGATCGGGCTGAAGGCGACGCCGAAGCCGTCGACCAGGTGTCTCAAGGTGTCCATGGTGGCGGTCTCAGAGCAGGGGGGACAGCACGCCACCGGGCATGGTCACGTCCAGCAGTTTGTCGAAGAGGAAGTGCAAGCCGATGCCCAGACCGAGGCCGGTCGCCAGCGATTGCTTCCAGTTGCCGCCGAACGCCATGCCCACGGGGAACGACATCAGCGTGGTGGCGAGGATGAAGCCCAGCGCCTGGAACAGCGCCGCGTAGACGAGCACCGCACCCAGGCACAGCAGCGTGCCCCGCCAGGGCACCTGCGCGTAGGCCTCGCGGCCCTGGGTGGGGCGCCACAGCAGCCACAGGCCGCCCAGCCCCATGCACACGGCCAGCAGCAGCGGAAAAGCGCTGGGCCCCAGGGGTTCGTAGGAATAGGGCGCGGTGTAGCCGCTCGCTGCCCAGGCCATGGCCGTGGCCACGGCCACGCAGGCCGCGCCAAGAATGCGGTCGCTCATACGGGGCCTGCTTCAGTTCGCAGGCTTGGTCGACAGGCCGAACTCTTCGGCCAGCTTGCGATAGTCCGCCACCTGCTTCTTCACGTAGGCATCCAGCGGCGCCCCTGTGATGGCCAGCGGGAACAGGCCGCGCTCGTCGCGCAGCTTGGCGTAGGCGGGCGTGGCCATCATCTTGCCGAAGGCGTCTGCCCAGGCCTGATAGTCGGCGTCGCTCACCTTCGGGCCCACGTAGAAACCGCGCACGATGGGCCATTCCACATTGAAGCCTTCCTCGGCCGCGGTCGGAATGCTGGCCATCTCGCCCGTCAGTCGCTTGTCGTTCATCACGGCCAGGATGCGGATCTTCGCGCCCGCCTTGAGCTGCTGGTACGCCTCGGCCGCATCGCCGGTGAACACGTGGATGTGGCCGCCTTGCAGCGCCGTCATGGCCTCACCGCCGCCTTCGAAGGCGACGTAGCGCATGGTCTTGGGGTTCACGCCGCCGGCGCGCGCGGTCAGCGCGGCCTTCATCCAGTCCTGGCTGCCCACGGTGCCGCCCGCGCCCAGGATCACCTTGGTCGGGTCGGCCTTGATCGCGGCCATGACGTCCTTGAGCGATTTGAAGGGCGAGTTCTCGGCCACGATCACGGCGCCGTAGTCGGTGCCGATGGCGGCCACCCAGCGCACGTCGTTCTCGGTGTAGCGGCCGAATTTGCCCTGCGCCAGGTTGAGCAGCGAACCGCCGGAGAACGCGACGATGGTGCCGGCGGCATCGGGGCGCTGCGCCACGATGGTGTTGTAGGCCACGGCGCCAATGCCGCCCGGCATGTAGGTCACGCGCATCGGGTCGGTGATGAACTTGCCGTCCTGCAGCGCGGTCTGCGCGAGCTTGCAGGTCAGGTCGAAGCCGCCACCGGGCTTGGCCGGGGCAATGCACTCGGTCTTGGCGAGCGGGTTGGCGAAGGCGGTGCTCAGCGCGCCGGCAGCCAGGGCTGCGGCCAGAAGGCGTTGGGAATGGGTCACGGATGTCTCCTCGTTCGGGGGCGGAAGGCGGCACTCAGCGATGCCGCGGCGCCACTGTAGAAACCCGGCACTTTCAGCGCGCTTTCAAGGTTTCGGCCGAAATCCAGGGGTTAACCCGGGGGTGTGGAGTTGGCTTCACCGTGCCGGGCCAGGGGCAGTTCCAAGCTCACCATGAGGCCGCGCCCATCGGGCCCGCTGGACACATGCATCTGCCCGCCGTGGCGCTGCGCCACCGTGCGCACGAAGGCCAGGCCCAGGCCTGACCCGGGCACCGTGGTGTCGCTGCCGCGGAAGAAGCGTTGCCCCACGCGCGCCAAGTCTTCGGGGGGCATGCCGCGGCCGTTGTCCACCACGCTCAGGTGGACCAGGGGCTCGCCCGACCCCGCGGGAACGCGCAGGCTCAAGGTCACCTGGCAGCCGGGGCCGCCATGGCGAAGCGCGTTGTGCACCAGGTTCGACAGCGCCTCGCGCAGCAGGTCTGCGTCGCCCGAAAAGTCCACGCGCTCGGCGGGTGCGTCGAGGCCGAGGTCGATCGCCTGATCGCGCGCGCTTACCCACCACTGGCGCACCACGGTCTCGGCCAGCCAGACCAGATCGAACACGCGGAAGTCGAGCGGCGCGCTGTCGGCGCGGGCCAGCGACAGCAACTGGTTGGTCTGCACGATGGTCTGGTCAAGCTGGGTGCGGATCGACTCCAGCACCTCGCCGCGCTCGGCGGTGTTCTGCTCGCGCAGCGCATAGGCCACCTGCGTGGACAGCGTGGCCAGCGGCGTTCGCAACTGGTGCGACGCGTCGTCGACGAAGCGGCGGCGCAGCTCGGCCTGTTCCTGCGCGCGCGCGATGTGCTGGTTGATGGCCAGCACCACGGGCCGTACCTCCGCCGGCACGCCATCGGGGGACATCGGCGTGAGGTCGTCGGCCCCGCGTGCCTCGACCTCCTGGCGAAAGCGCGTGAGCGGTTGCATGGCCCAGGCGATGGACGCGATGAGCATGCCGGTGGCCAACACGATGAGCAGCAGGTCGCGCACCAGCGTGCGCAGCAGCAGGCTGCGGCGAAAGTCGTCGCGCGCCTCCATGGTTTCGGCCACCTGCACCACCACGCGCTGGGGCGTCAACTGCCCGGCCACCGGCTCGTTGAGCACGCGCGCGTAGCTGCCCACGCGCACCTTCTGCCCGAAGTATTCGCCGTTGTAGAACTGCGGCCGGCCCGCTTCCAGCGGCGACGGCGGTTGCGGCAGGCCGGGGCTGCCGATCTCGACCAGGCCGTCTTCAGTGGCCACGCGGTAGAACACCTGGCCCTGCGCGGTGAGTTCGAAGAACTCCAGCATGCGGTACGGCAACTCCACGCCCAGGCCGCCACTGGCGGTGGAGATGCTGGAGTCGATCGATTTCACCGCGCCCAGCAGTGAGCGGTCGTAGGCCGCGTCGGCGGCGTCGTTCGCGGTGGTCCACGAGAGCCAGATCTCGGCCGCCGTCACGGCCAGCATGCCCGGTACCAGCAACAGCAACAACAGCCGCCGCAGACTGACCATCGGCCATCTTGACCAGCGCAGGCGATTCATTCCCCCGCCTCGAGCATGTAGCCCAGGCCACGCAAGGTGGTCACGCGCACCGCGGCGTTCTCCAGCCGCTTGCGGATGCGGTGGATCAGCACCTCGATCGCCTCGGGGCTCACGTCCTGCTCGTCGGAGAACACGCGGTCGAGCAGTTCGCGCTTGGACAGCGGCTCGCCCGGGTGCTGGATCAGCGCCCGCAGCACCGCGTGTTCGCGCGGCGTCAGCGACAGCGGTTCGTGCTGCAGCCGGAATTGCTTGGCGCTGCTGTCGTAGCTCAAGGGGCCGCATGAGAAGCGCGGGTGTTCCTGCCCGCGGGCCCTTCGAATCAAGGCCGTCAGCCGGGCTTCGAGCTCGGAGACGTCGAAGGGTTTGGCCAGGAAGTCGTCGGCACCGCCGTGCAGGCAGCTCACGCGTTCATTGAGCGAGTCGCGCGCGGTCAGCACCAGCACGGGCAAGCGCTGGTCGGCTTCGCGCAGGTCGCTGAGCACGTCGTGGCCGTCCAGGCCGGGCAGGCCAAGGTCGAGGATCAGTGCGTCGTAGCGCGTGGCCTTGAGGCTGCGGCGCACCATGCGGCCGTCGTCGACCCAGTCGACCTGGAAGCCGTTCTGCCCCAGGGCCTTGACCAGCCAGGTGGCCAGGTCCGCCTCGTCTTCAGCCAGCAGGATGCGCATGCCGCATTGTCGTGGCATTGGTCGGGAGCGCGGACCAGGGGCCGCGCTGCACCGCACGCCGAGCGCGCCGGGTTCAGCGGCGCGCCTTCGCCACCTCCTCGGCCACCAGCGCTTCCAGCTGGGCGGGCCCGAAGCTCGGCAGCGGGCGGCCATTGACGAAGAAGGTTGGTGTCTTGTTGACCTGGAGCGCGGTGAGGTCGGCGATGTCCTGCTCCAGCAGGGCCTGCATCTCGGGGCGCTGCACGTCTTCGATGGCGCGCGGGATGTCGAGCCCGGCCTGCAGCGCGGCCTGGAAGGCAAGTTCCGGCCGCGGCTGGCCGTGGTCGGCCCACACGGGCTGTGCCTCGAGCACGGCCTCCATCACCGGCACGTACTTCCCCTGGCGCCGGGCCGCTTCGAGCAGCTTCACCACCTGGTCGGAACCCTGGTGGAACGGCGCGTAGCGGATCACGAGCTTCACGTCCTGCGGGTACCTGTCCATCAGCGTCTTCACGATCGGGTAGAAGGCGCGGCAGGTTTCGCACGCGGGGTCGAAGAACTCGACGAGGGTGACCGGCGCGCCCTGCGGCCCTATCACGGGCGAGTGCATGCGCACCAGGCGCGTGGGGTCGGCGCGCACGATCTCCTCCTGCTTCACCTGCTCGCGTTGGCGGAAGGTGTTCATGCCGAGGAAGAAAGCAATGGCCACGAGGGCCAGCAGGCCGATGACGGTGAGTCGCTTGGCGTTCATGATGGACGGGTCTTTCGCAGGAAAACGGTGAGCAGCAGCACGATGGCCGCGAAGGCCAGTGCCGAGAGCCACGGCAGTTGAATGCCGAAGAAGATGTCGAGGGCCTGGTCGCTGCACGAGGGGCCGGCGCCGCAGGGCACCCACCACGCCGGCACCCAGCCCGCAATGAGCGCGCTGTGGTACAGCGCGATGCCCAGGCCGATCGCGGCCAGTGGCCAGGCGTAGAGGGCGCCGCGGCGGTCCTCGCCGAAGGTGGCCATGGCCAGGATCAGCGCGAGCGGGAACATGGCGATGCGCTGGTACCAGCACAGCAGGCAGGGCGTCATGCCCATCACCTCGCCAATGAACAACGCCGCGGCGGTGGCCAGCAGCGCCACGGTCCAGGCCAGCAGCAGCCACACCCAGTGGCCGTGCCGGGGGCTGTCGTGCAATCTCATCAAGGGGGTCCTTCCGAAGGAAAGCGATCGACCCACCGCCAGCGGTGTGGTGCGAAGGACCGGAAGGGGCGGGCCGTGGGCCCGAGGTCGATCAGAAGCGGCGTGTCATCCCCGAACCGGTCGGGGCGGCCACTGCGGCCGATCGGGTGGCGCAGCGGCGAGCGAGGCCAGGCCGGGTGCTGCCATGCACGGGCACGGGGCGCCTGGCACCGGCGGCAGCGCGCGGGCGTTCGGCAGCACGCAGGCGCCGCAACCCGCGTGGCATTCGCCGCCATCGGCCGCGTGGGCCTGGGGCGCATCGGCATTGCCGTCCTGACCGTGCAAGCTGTGCGCGTGGTGCCCCGTGGGCATGGGCTCCACGGTCGCCTCGTGCACGCAGGCCGCCACCGCGGCCGAGGTGAACGGCAGCAGCAGGGTCAACAGGAGCAGGGCGAACCAGCGGCGCATGCGCCGGATTGTAGGAAAGGGCGGGGGCTCAGCCCGCCTGGCGCAGCGCCGGAAAGTCCTCGTCGCGGAACTCCATCGCGCCGCGCTGGCCGCTGGCGTCGCGCTCGATCTCCTGCTTGCGCAGTTGCACGCGGCGGATCTTGCCGGAGATGGTCTTGGGCAGTTCGTTCACGAACTCGATGCGGCGCACGCGCTTGTAGGCGGCCAGGTGCTCGCGCGCGAAGCCGAGGATGTTCTGTGCGAGTTCGGGGCCAGGTGTGGCACCGGCCGCGAGCAGCAGGTAGGCCTTGGGCACCACGCCGCGGATCGCATCGGGCGAGGGCACCACGGCCACCTCCACCACGGCCTCGTGTTCGATCAGCGCGCTTTCCAGCTCGAACGGGCTGATGCGGTAGCCCGAGGCCTTGAACACGTCGTCGGCGCGGCCCACGAAGGTGAGGTAGCCATCCGCGTCGCGCGCGGCGGTGTCGCCCGTGTGGTAGTGGCCGTCGCGCATCACCTCGGCGGTTTTCTCGGGGCTGTCGAGGTAGCCCACCATCAGGCCCAGCGGGCGCTCGCGCAGGTCGATGCAGACCTCGCCTTCGTCGGCCTCGTGGCCGTCGGCGTCCAGCAGGCGGATGGCGTAGCCCGGCAGCGGCCGGCCCATGGAGCCGGGCTTGAGCGGCTGCCCGCTCACGTTGCCGATCTGCGCGGTGGTCTCGGTCTGGCCGTAGCCGTCGCGCAGCCACAGGCCCCAGGCCGCGTGCACCTGCTCGATGATTTCGGGGTTCAGCGGTTCGCCCGCGCCGATGAGCTCACGCAGCGCGAGCTTGCCTTTCCAAGCCGCCAGGTCTTCCTGGATCAGCATGCGCCACACCGTGGGTGGTGCGCACAGGCTGGTCACGCGGCAGCGCGCCAGCGCTTCCAGCAGCGCGGGCGCGGCAAAGCGCGGCGTGTTGTGGATGAACACGCAGGCGCCCGCGTTCCAGGGCGCGAAGAAGCAGCTCCAGGCGTGCTTGGCCCAGCCGGGCGACGAGATGTTCAGGTGCACATCGCCCGGCTGCAGGCCGAGCCAGAACATGGTGGACAGGTGGCCCACCGGGTAGCTCTGGTGCGTGTGCATCACCAGCTTGGGCTGTGCGGTGGTGCCCGAGGTGAAGTACAGCAGCATCGGGTCAGTGGCCTGCGTGGGGCCGTCGGGCACGAAGCGGTCTTTGAGGGTGTGCGCGGTGGCGATGTCGTGCCAGCCCGCGGGCGCACCACCCACGGCGATGCGCGTGAAGCCGTGGCCGAGCTGATCGAACTTGCCGGTTTGCGCGCTGGCCACCACCACGTGCTTCACCTCGCCGCGCGTGAGGCGGTCGCGCAGGTCGTCCGCCGTGAGCAGGGCGGTGGCGGGGATGAGCACCGCGCCCAGCTTGATGCAGGCGAGCATGGTGTCCCACAGCGCCACCTCGTTGCCCAGCATCAGCAGCACGCGGTCGCCGCGCTGCACGCCCAGGCCGTGCAGGAAGTTGGCCACGCGGTTGGAGCGCGCGGCCATGTCGGCAAAGCTGTAGCGCTGCTCGCTGCCATCGGCCTCGGTGATCCACAGCGCGGGCTGCGTGTTGCCGTGGGCGAGCACGTCGAAATGGTCGAGCGCCCAGTTGAAGGTGGTGAGCGCGGGCCAGCGGAACCGCTGGCTGGCTTCGGCCTGCTGGCCACGCAGTTGCAGCAGCAGTTGGCGGGCGGATTCGAAAGCGGGTTGGGGTGTGGTCGTCATGGGGTGCGGCAAAAGGCGGGGCGAACGGTGGGGTTCAACGCCTGCGTGCACCCAGCTTGCGGTAGATCGTGGCGCGGCTGATGCCCAGCGCGCGCGCGGCTTCCATCACGTTGCCGCGTGCGTCGTCCACCGCCTTGCGGATGGCGGCGGTTTCCAGGTCTTTCAGCGGCACGGCCTGCGACACGTTCGCGCTGCGCGCGGCGCGCCGGTCGAGCTGCGTGAGCACCTGCAGCCGCAGGCCCGACCACAGCGGCAGCTCCAGTGCGCCGCCGTGGTGGGCGGCGGTGTCGAACAGCGATTCGATGGGCGCGGCGAAGTGCAGGCTGGCGTGGCCCGCGGGCGCGCCGGGCGTCAGGCCCAGCATGTCGGCCGCGGGGCGGTTCAGGCCGGTGATGTCGCCGTCGGCATCGATGCACACCAGGCCGTCGCTGTCGTCGCCGAGCACGCGGCCGGGCCAGTTCATGCGCAGCAGCAGGTGGTGCGGCCGGGCCAGGGTGAGCGCGTTCTCGATGCTGCGCGCCGACTGCGACACCAGGTGCTTGAGCGCGGGCTGTTCGTTCACGTTCACGCCGGTGAGGTCGAGCATGCCCACGCACTGGCCGTTCGGGTCCCAGATGGGGGCGCCGGCGCAGCTGTAGATGCTGGTGGCGTCGTAGAAGTGTTCGCCGCGGTGCAGCCATACGGGCTGCAGGTCGGTGAGCGCGGCGCCGATGGCGGTGGTGCCCACGGCGCGTTCCGACAAGTCCACACCCACGCGCGCGATGCGGCTCACGCTCGGGTCGTGCCGGTCGATCGGGCCGTTCACGTCGATCACCACGCCCTCGGCGTTGGTGAGGATGGCGAAGTAGCGCGTGTGCGCCATGGCGCGCGCGAGCTGGCGGATCACGGGGCTGGCGGCCTGCAGCAGCGGCTGGCTGGCCTCCACCACCTGGTGCATGCGCGCGCTGCTCACCGCGTCGAAAGCCACCTCGCGCCGCGGCTCCAGGCCCAGCTGCAGGCAGCGCCGCCACGAACGCGCCACCCAAGGCGACAGGCGCGGCCCGGCTTCGGGGTCGCGCGCCTCCAGCACGGCGTGGCGGGCCTGCGCGATCAAGGCCAGGCGGTCGTTGGGCGAAGCGGCGTGGCTGAAGGGCATGGGGGTCATTGGAACAGCCCGCCGCGGTGCGATCAACCGTTGTTCATGCCGCACTGCGGCAAAGGCAGTTCCACCGGCAGGCCGCTGGCCTGGGCCAGGCGCTGCAGGTCCTGCGGCGTGTCCAGGTCGAGCGTGTGCGCGGTGTCGGCGTTGATCCAGAGCTTCACCGCCTCGGGCCGCTCGCGGCGCCAGGCGCGCAGGCCGCCGGGGTGGTTGCGCAGCTGCGCGCAGGCCAGGCCGTCGAGCACGGTCGGGTGGCCGGGCTGGCCCTGCACCATGGGTACCAGCGCGTGCTGGCCGCGGGTGCGCTGCTCGAACGCGGTTAATGCGTTGCGCAACTGCGGCGCGCCCATGGCGGGCTGGTCGGCCAGCAGCACCAGCAGGCGTTCGGGGGTGGACGCCAGGCTGTGCAGGCCCACACGCAGCGAATCGGCGGGCTCTTCGCCGGGGCTGGGGTTGCGCAGCAGCACGGGGCGCCGCGCCTCGGGCAGCGTGGCCACGTGCGCGGCAATCGCGTCGGCGTGGTGGCCCAGCACCAGGCGCACATCGTCCACGCCGGCCTCGGCGAGTGCGTCCAGCAGGCGCTGCAGCAGTGTTTGCCCGCCCAGGCGGATGAGGCACTTGGGCACGCCGCCCAGGCGGCTGCCCGCGCCCGCGGCCAGCACCAGCGCCACCGTGGCCGAGTAGCGGCTCAAACGTCTTCGCGCACGAAGCAGCTCACCGCGTCGTTCGCGCTCACGTCGAGCTTTTCTTTCGCGGGGCCCACGGCCAGGTCGCGCGGCAGCGGCACGCCGTTCTTCACCGCCAGAACCTCGGCCATCACGCTCACCGCGATCTCGGCCGGCGTCTTGCTGCCGATGTAGATGCCGATCGGCCCGCGCAGGTGCGCCAGGCTTTCTTCGGTCTGCTCGAAGTGTTCGATGAGTCGCGCCTGGCGCAGCGCCTGGTTGCGCCGCGAGCCGATGGCGCCGATGTAGAAGGCGTCGGTGCCCAGCGCTTCAAGCAGCGCCAGGTCGTCGAGTTTGGGGTCGTGCGTGAGCGCGACGATGGCGGTGCGGCGGTCGGCGCGGAAGGCGCGCACCACGTCGTCGGGCATGTCGTGCAGCAGCGTCACGCCTGGCACCTGCCAGGCGCCGCGGTATTCCTCGCGCGGGTCGCACACCGTCACGCTGAAGCCGCTGAACAGCGCCATGGTGGCCAGGTACTCGGTGAGCTGGCCGGCACCGATCATGAGCAACCGGTATTCGGGGCCGAAGGCGTTGTGCAGCCAACCGCCGTGTTCGCGCAGCGCCTCGGGTTGGGCGATATCGGCCAGCACCACGCGGCCGGTGTCGATCTCGGTGCTGCGCTCCACCATGCGGCCTTCGCCCAGGCGCGTCACCAGGTCGGCCAGGGTGGCGGTGTCGGGGTTGAACTCCAGCAGCAACTCCAGCGTGCCGCCGCAGGGCAGGCCGAAGCGGTGGGCTTCGTCGGCGCTCACGCCGTAGCGCGTTTTCTGGGGCGGGCCGTCCTGCAGCGCGTCGCGGTAGCGGTGGATCAGGTCGTCCTCGATGCAGCCGCCCGAGACAGAGCCGACCACGGCCCCACCCTCGCACAGCGCCATGATGGAACCCACCGGGCGCGGCGAGCTGCCCCAGGTGCGGATGACGGTGGCCAGCAGCGTGGCCTTGCCCGCGCGCCGCCAGTCCAGCAGCGTGCGCAGCACGAAAAGATCGAGGTTTTCCATGGTGTTGGGTTCACCCCCAGGCGGCGGTGAAGAAGACGAGGATGCCGATGATGAACGTGACGCCGAAGGCCAGCGCGGCCCAGGCCTCCACCGGCCAGGGGCCCGACGGGGCGCGGGCCACCGCCGTGGCGGGTGCCGCCGCCTTGGCCGCGGCGGCCTCGGGGTGGCGGCGCAGCAATTCTTCCTCGAAGCGGCGGAAGAAGTCGTCGGCCATTGTTTTGGCCGCACCGTCAATAAGGCGTTGGCCCAGCTGGGCGATCTTGCCGCCCACGGTGGATTTCACGGTGTAGCTCAGTTCGCAGGTGCTGCCCGTGGGCTTCAGATCGACCTGCGATTCGCCCTTGCCGAAGCCGGCCACGCCGCCCTGCGCTTCGAACGTGAGCTTGTAGCGCTCGGGCGCCACGATGTCGCTGAGCTGCACCTTGCCGGTGAACTTGGCCGACACCGGGCCCACCTTGATGCCCGCGCCCACGGCGTAGGCGTCGCCGCCCAGGGGTTCGAACTTGTCGCAGCCCGGCACGCAGGCCTTGAGGACGGCGGGGTCGTTGAGCGCGTCCCAGGCCTGTTGCTGGGTCACGGGTAGGGGGCGGCTGCCTTGCATGTCCATGGAAAGTCTCCGGGTCGGATGTTGGGATTCAGCGTGTCTTGAAAAGTGCCGCCAGCGCTTGCGCCAGTTGCTGCAGGTGTTCGAGGTTGTGCACGGCCAGCATGCCGTGCGCGTGCTTGTGCAGCACGCTGGCGCCGCGCGCCAGCGGCGCGTAGCCGTCAAAGCGCAGCAGCGGGTTGAGCCACAGCAACTGCCGGCTGTGCCGCTTGAGCCATTGCAGTTCGGCCTCCAGCACATCGGGTTCGCCGGTGTCCAGCCCGTCGGTGATCAGCAGCACCTGCGTGCGCCGGCCCACCAGGCAACGCGCGTGGTGTTCGCGCAGTTGCGCGAGCGAATCGCCCAGGCGCGTGCCGCCCGCGAAATCGGCGATGGCCGCGTTGCACAGCGCCAGCATGGCGTCGGCGTCGTTGTGGCGCCAGGCGTTGCGCAGGTCGGTCAGCGTGGTGCCGAAGGCGAACACCGAGCGCGGCACGCCGCGCGTGGCCTGGTGCAGGAAGGCGAGCAGCAGGCGCGCGTAGCGCTCCATCGAGCCCGACACGTCCACCAGCACCAGCAGCGGCAGCACCTGGCGGCGGCGCTCGCGCCGCGGCGGGTCGATCAGCTCGCCATCGTGCCGGCGCGCCTGCTGCAGCGCGCGGCCCCAGTGAATGCGGTGGCCGCGGCTGCCCGGGCGCTCGCGCCGGCTGCGCACCTCGGGCAAGGGCAGGGCGATCTCGCGCGCGAGCGTTTCAACCAGGCGGAACTCGCTGGCCGACAGGCCCGCGAAATCGGCGTGGCGCAGGCGCTGCAGGTCGCTCGCCGTCATGGCGGCGTCGAACTTCAGTTCGGTTTCGCTCGGCTTGCGCTGCTTGGCAATGGCTCCCGCCACGGACAGCGCCTCTTGCGAGCGCGCCTTGCGCGCGGCGGGCTTGGCCGTGGGCGCTTTGGGCAGCATCTGCGAGAGCAGTTGCTTCTCGAGTTCGGGGTTGCGGAAGAACGCGGCAAAGAGTTCGTCGAACACCTCGATGTCTTGCGGCCGGCTCACCAGCACGGCACCCAGCGCAGCGTGCAGATCGTCGCGCCGCGCCACGCCCACGAGTTCGGTGGCGGTGATGGCGCTGGCGATGCGCGCGCTGTCCACCGGCACGCCGGCGCGGCGCAGCGCGCGGCCGAAGGCGGTGATCTGGTCCGGGAACTTGCCGGTGCGTGCGTCGCCGAGTTGCATGGCGGGAGAACCGGTGTCAGGCGACGTCCGGTTGCAGCAACTGGTCGATCATCGGCAGCAGCGCGGCCACGTCTTCGCGCTGCTTGAACAGAATGCCCGCGGTGTCCTGGATCACCTCCGGGTCGAGCGTGAGCGTGTCCAGCGCCACCAGGGCCTTGGCCCATTCCACGCTTTCGGCAATGCCGGGTGCGCGCTGGAAGGCGTTGCTGAAGGGCTGCGCGCGCAGGCGCTCCACGAAGCGCGCGATCTGCTCGGTGAGCGCAGCGCTGGCCCGCGGCACCTGGCCGCGCACGATGGCGAGTTCGCGCTCGCGGTCGGGGTGGTCGAGCCACTGGTAGAGGCAGCGCCGCTTCACCGCGTCGTTCAGATCGCGCGTGCGGTTGCTGGTGAGGATGGTGAGCGGCGCGGCGTGGGCGGTGATGGTGCCCAGCTCGGGAATGCTCACCTGGTATTCGCCCAGGTATTCCAGCAGGAAGGCCTCGAAGGGCTCGTCCGCGCGGTCCACCTCGTCGATCAACAGCACCGCGCCGGGCGCGGGCGCTTGCAGCGCCTGCAGCAGCGGGCGGCGGATCAGGTAGCGCTCCTGGTAGACCTCGCGCTCGATCTGCTCGGGCGTGGCGGTGTTCTGCGCGGCGCGCATGTGCAGCAGCTGCGCGGTGTGGTTCCACTCGTACAGCGCCTCGCGCTGCTCCATGCCGTCGTAGCACTGCAGGCGCAGCAACGGGCGCTCCAGCACGCGCGACAAGGCCTTGGCCAGTTCCGTCTTGCCCACGCCGGGCTCGCCCTCCAGCAGCAGCGGGCGCTGCAGCCGCATGGCCAGGAACACGGCGGTGGCCAGCGCGCGCGGGGCGTGGTAACCCACCCCCCGCAGCGCGGCCAGCAAGGCGTCGATGTCGCGCGGCTCGCTCGGCAAGGCGGCGCTTTCTCCAGGCATCAGCCGTTGGCCATCGCCACCGCGCGCTGCGTCTGCACGCGGATCAGCTGCGCGCGGTACGCGGCGCTGGCGTGCAGGTCGCTGTTGAGCGCGCCGGCGTCGATCGCCACGCCCTGCACGGCCTCGGGCGTGAAGCCCTTGCCGAGCGCGGCCTCCAGCCCCGCGTGGCGGAACACGCCGTTGCCCGCACCGGTCACGGCCACGCGCGCGCCGCCGTCGGTAAGCGCCACGAACACGCCCACCAGCGCAAAGCGCGAAGCCGGTTGGCGGAACTTGGCGTAGGCCGCTTTTTTGGGGATGGGGAAGCGGATGGCGGTGATGAGTTCGCCGCTGTCCAGCGCGGTGGTGTACATGCCGCGGAAGTAGTCGTCGGCCTTGATCTCGCGCTTGTCGGTGACGATGGTGGCGCCGAGCGCGAGCGCCGCGCTCGGGTAGCAGGCGGCCGGGTCGTTGTTGGCCAGCGAGCCGCCGATGGTGCCCATGGCACGCACCTGGCGGTCGCCGATCTGGCCCGCCAGCGCGGCCAGCGCCGGGATCGACGATTTCACGTCCGCGCTGCTGGCCACTTCCTCGTGGCGCGTCATGGCGCCGATGACGAGGTGGTTGCCGTCGCGGCGGATGCCGCGCAGCTCGGCCACACCACCCAGGTCCACCAGTGCGCCGGGCTGGGCCAGGCGTTGCTTGAGGGAGGCGATGAGCGTCTGGCCACCGGCCAGCGGTTGTGTGCCGGCGCCGGCGATGCGCTTGGCGTCGGCCAGGGTCTTGGGCTGTTCAAGGGTGAAGGCGTACATGGTCTTGTCTCCTTACTTCTTGGCCGACTGGATGGCTTCCCACACGCGGTTGGGCGAAGCGGGCATGTCGAAATCCTTCACGCCCAGCGGGGCGAGTGCGTCCAGCACGGCGTTGATGCCCGCGGGTGGCGAGCCGATGGCACCGGCCTCGCCGCAGCCCTTGGTGCCCAGCGGGTTGGTGGTGCAGGGCGTGCACGCGTGGCCGATGGTGAAGCTCGGCACGTCGTCGGCGCGGGGCATGGTGTAGTCCATGAACGAACCGGTGACGAGCTGGCCGGTCTCGCGGTCGTACACGCAGTGCTCCAGCATGGCCTGGCCGATGCCTTGCACCAGACCGCCGTGCACCTGGCCTTCCACGATCATGGGGTTGATGATGGTGCCGAAGTCGTCCACCGCGGTGAAGCGGTCCACGCGCGTCACGCCCGTGTTCGGGTCGATCTCCACCTCGCAGATGTAGGTGCCCGCGGGGAAGGTGAAGTTGGTCGGGTCGTAGAACGCGGTTTCGTTCAGGCCCGGCTCCAGCTTGTCGAGCGGGTAGTTGTGCGGCACATAGGCCGTGAGCGCCACCTGCCCGAAGGTGACCTTCTTGTCGGTGCCTTTCACGGTGAATTCGCCGTTGGCAAAGTCCACGTCGGCGTCGCTCGCTTCCATCAGGTGCGCGGCGATCTTCTTGGCCTTGGCTTCGATCTTGTCGAGCGCACGCATGATGGCCGCGCCGCCCACCGAGATGGAGCGCGAACCGTAGGTGCCCATGCCGAAGGGCACGCGGCCCGTGTCACCGTGCACGATGTCGACCTGCGAAGGGTCCAGCCCCAGGCGCGAGGCCACCACCTGCGCGAACGTGGTCTCGTGGCCCTGGCCGTGGCTGTGCGAACCGGTGAACACCGTGACGCTGCCCGTGGGGTGCACGCGCACCTCGCCGCATTCGAACAGGCCCGCGCGCGCACCGAGCGCACCCGCGATGTTCGACGGCGCGAGGCCGCAGGCCTCGATGTAGCTGCTGTAGCCGATGCCGCGCAGCAGGCCCTTGGCCTTGCTGGCTTCGCGGCGCTTGCCGAAGCCGGCCGCGTCGGCCAGCTGGTTGGCCTTGGCCAGGCAGGCGTTGAAATCGCCCGTGTCGTACTGCAGCGCCACCGGCGTCTGGTACGGGAACTGGGTGATGAAGTTGCGGCGGCGGATCTCGTCCTGGCTCAGGCCCAGCTCCCACGCGGCGCGGCTCACGATGCGCTCGAGCAGGTAGGTGGCCTCGGGCCGGCCGGCGCCGCGGTAGGCGTCCACCGGCGCGGTGTTGGTGAACCAGGCGTCCACCTCCACGTAGATCTGCGGCGTGGTGTACTGGCCCGCCAGCAGCGTGGCGTACAGGATGGTGGGCACCGCGGTGGAGAAGGTGGAGAGGTAGCTGCCCAGGTTCGCATCGGTGTGCACGCGAAAGCCCAGAAACTTGCCTTCCTTGTCCATCGCCAGTTCGGCGTGCGTCACGTGGTCGCGGCCGTGCGCGTCGCTCAGGAAGGCCTCGCCGCGTTCACACGTCCACTTCACCGCGCAGTTGAGCTTCTTGGCGGCCCAGGTCACGGCCACGTCTTCGGCGTAGAGGTAGATCTTGGCGCCGAAGCCGCCGCCCACGTCCGGCGCGATCACGCGCACCTTGTGCTCGGGCAGGCCCATCACGAAGGCCGTCATCAGCAACCGCTCCACGTGCGGGTTCTGGTTCGCCACGTACAGCGTGTACTCGTCGCTGGCGCGGTTGTAGTTGCCGATGCAGGCGCGCGGCTCGATCGGGTTCGGCGCCAGGCGGTTGTTGATCAGGTCGATCTTGGTGACGTGCGCCGCGTTGGTGAAGGTCGCGTCCACCGCGGCCTTGTCGCCAATGGCCCACTTGTAGCAGTGGTTGTCGGGCGCCACGTCGTGCAGCGTGGGCGCGCCCTTCTTCATGGTGTCGCGCACGTCCACCACGGCGGCGAGTGGCTCGTAGTCCACCTCCACCAGCTCGGCGGCGTTCTTGGCGTTCTCCACCGTGTCGGCAATGACGATGGCCACGTGATCGCCCACGTAGCGCACCTTGCCCTGCGCCAGCACCGGGTGCGGCGGCTCCTTCATGGGCTGGCCGCTGGTGTCGGTGATGAGCCAGCCGCAGGGCAGGCCGGCGATCTTGTCGGCCGCGATGTCCTGGCCGTCGAACACGCCCACCACACCGGGCGCGGCGAGCGCGGCCTGCTTGTTGATGGAGCGGATGTTGGCGTGCGCGTGCGGCGAACGCACGAACACCGCGTGCCGCATGTTGGCGAGCTGGATATCGTCGGTGTACTGGCCGGCGCCGGTGAGGAAACGGTAGTCCTCCTTGCGGCGCAGCGGCTCACCGATGTGGGGAAGCTTGGCGAAATCGATGGCACCCATGGTGTGTTCTCCTTCGCTTACTTCATGGCGGCAGCGCCTTGCTGCACGGCCTTGACGATGTTGTGATAACCCGTGCAGCGGCACAGGTTGCCTTCAAGCTGCTCGCGGATCTGCGCCTCGTTCGCGCCCGGGTGGCGCTTGCACAGGTCGACCGCGCTCATCACCATGCCCGGCGTGCAGAAGCCGCACTGCAGGCCATGGCATTCCTTGAACGCTGCCTGCATGGGGTGCATGGTCCCGTCGGCCGCGGCCATGCCTTCGATGGTCGTCACCTCGGCCCCGGCCACCTGGGCTAGCAGCACGTTGCACGACTTCACGGCCTTGCCGTTCACGTGCACCGTGCACGCGCCGCACTGCGCGGTGTCGCAACCCACATGGGTGCCGGTGAGTCGGAGGTTTTCGCGAAGCGCGTGCACCAGCAGCGTGTGCGGCGCCGCATCCACGGTCACGGCGCGGCCGTTGACCTTCAGTTCTACGGGCATGGTTGTCTCCTGTGGTTGTCGTGGGAACCGCAACCAGTGGAGCACCGGGGCCCGCAGTGGACCTGCGGGTTAACCCTCAAAAACGCGGGGCGGGCAGAAGAGTTCTCAAATTGAGACGGGGCGGGTGGTGCAGTGCAGCACCCTCACGCCTTCACCTCAACCACCTGCGCGAAGCCGCCGAAGATCATGCGCTTGCCGTCGAAAGGCATGGGCGGGTTGTTGGGGTTGGATGGATCCATTCGCGGGTCTTCCATCATCTTCTTCATCCCTGCGTCGCGCGTGGCCTTGTCCGGCCATTCCACCCACGAAAACGCCACCGTCTCATCGGCGGTGGCCTGCACGGCGCGGCGGAAATCGGTGAGCTTGCCGTCGGGCACGTCGTCACCCCAACCCTCGATCACACGGATGGCACCCAGCTCGATGAATATCGGGTCGAACTTGCGCGCGTGCTCAATGAACTTCTGCTTGTTGGCCGTGGGAACGGCAATGACGAAACCATCGATGTAGGACATTTGGTTACTCCTGTTGGGTTGATGGGGAGGTGGCCTCGGCTGAGGATGCCTCCTATCGCTACGACGGATGACAGGGTGCCAGATCGACGGCCTTTTGTCGGAAGGGGAGGCCGACGCCTTTGGCGGTGCTGGGGCTGGGGTACCGCTGACTAGCCTGACGGCCGTCGTCACGGCACGCTCAGCTTAGACCTCTTGGACGTGTAGGTCTGGGGTTGGAGTTGACTCGGTCAAGTAGACGGCTTCCGGTTTGATTCTCAAACCATTTGAGGCGCCCCATCGGTATCTAGTGGGTCATGCTCGAGGGCATTGCCGACTGCGTGCTAGACATCAAACGGCACCACACAGCCATGAAAGAACATGCGGAACAGGTTGCTGACTACGAGGTAGCGCCGACCAAATAGCCGGGATTCAGCGACGGCCGATGAGATAGGCCCTGGAGAAGGCGACCCAAGCCTCGGACCCTATGTCGAACCCCGTCATCAATCGCTCGCCGAGCTTCAGTTCTGGGGCTAACCTGTCGCGGGCTGCACGTTTGTCAAGAGAGCCGGCCTCGCGCGCGATGCGTGCTAGGGCAACGGCGTAGTCCTCCGGAGCCGGAGCGCCGTGGACGGCCTCCACGACGCCGAAATAGATGTTCCACAGTCGCCGGGTAGCGGGAATCGGCAGGTTTTGGGGCGCCACTGCCATCAAAGTGATCTGCGCCGCCAAGTGCAATGCCGGCAGCGGCATGTCCGGCCGCGCTGTTGCGTGGTCGAGCCAGACAGCCACATATGCGCCAATGGCAGCATTCGAAATGTTCTGGTCTTGGACAAGGATTCTTAGGACGGCGCCTGCATGGTTCACGGCGCCCATGAAGTTGGTGCGCGGCCCCCAGATGCCTGCGGCAATCGACATGAATGGGCCAGCTTGGCGCAGGAGGGCGGCCGCGTCGGCCACCCGAGGAGCCTCGCGCACCGCCTGCGGAACGAGAGCCAGGTGGTGCCGCAGTTGAATCTGAACTCCAACGCGCCATTCGCAGAGCTGAGCGAGCTTCGCCGCGACTTCCTCGGTAGTGAGCAGTGCGATCTCCTCGAGCCCGCAAAGCAGGTCCAAGGTGCACATCCCGCCCGCTTCGAACTTGTCCTTCAACACCCACAAGCGCAGCATGGCGTCGTCCGAGTAGAGGACGTATTCACCAGTGCGAGCGAGGCTATGTAGCTCGCGGGACGAGCTCGGCAGATGACCGTCCTCCTCTGTTGGTGCTCCACGGGGCTGCAAGATCTGAGGCAGTCGGGCGCGCAGGCGCTTCTGGACGTCCATGCAGCGGTCTCGGAAGATGCTTCCAGAGAACGCCTGCGACATCTTCATCAGTTCACCGACCGTCGCCTGCGAGATGGCGACTTTCGGGAAGAAGTCGAAGACCTTTTCCAGCAGTCCAAGATCGCTTAACACGAACAGCGTGATCAAGTCGAACAGCGGCGTCCGCGACCTAAAGAAGTCTGCTGGGCGCTGCTCCCACCCTTGACCGATCATGTTCAGGTGGAACTTCTTGTCCTCAGCGGACGACCGTTTCGCGAGTTCCCACAGGTGCGCGACGTCCTGCACGTTCCCAAGTGCGAATCGTGGCCGCCATGCAAACGGCAGTGGCAGCTCTCCGCGCTGTAGCTGGGACTCCAGCTGCGCACGCTGCCGTTCGCGTTCCTCGGTCAAGCCGACGACAGATCGCATGGACCGCAGCAGCTCGTCGGGGCCCGCATCAACTGGTAGCTCCACGCGCCGCAGGATCTTTGATTGCGGGAATCGCTCGAAGAATGCGTTGGCGCGAGCCTGGAATTCTTGTTTGCGCGACTCGCTGAGAGCGGCAGTCTCAAAGCTTGTCGCCACGATGACCATGCAGAGGAACACGCCCTCCTCGACCTCGTCTTCTTGCGAAGCGAGTGCCCCCATGCGGAAAGCAAGATCGGCCAACCGAGGGCTCGTGGGATTGGCGTGCTGTTCAAGGTTGAACAGCATCCGGACGCACTCCACTCGTCGCTCCTTGGACTCGGCTCGCTCTAAGATCCGTTCTGCCGCGCTCTTGGCTTCCTCCGTGAATCCCCAGCGGACCATGATGTTCACGTAGGTGTTCAAGGCGAGGCCGTCCTCGATGCCCCCTTCGAGCATGCCTTCTAGAAGCACGCGCGCCTCGTCGGAGCGACCCAGCTGGTCAAGTGCGAGCGCCTGGAAGGCCTTGATCCTGCCCGTGGCGTCGAACTCCCTGCTCGCCTCCTCACATAGGGCCAGAAGCTCTTCCCAGCGGCCCAGAGTGGCGAGCGCGACGCCCATTCTGACCGCGATCATCGGGGCAAGCCGCATGACCGAGCGCAGGCGCGCAGCTACAGAGAGGAACGTCTCGGCTTGGTTGGCGTCGCCGGCGTCCAGCTCTTGGAACAGGAGCATCGTCGTTGGCCGAGGATGCCCGAGCCGGGCGTCTACCTGCGCAAGTTCGCTCAGAGCGTCGCCGCCCTGAAGGAGGTTCCGGCGCTTTCCGAGCAAGTAGTCCAAGGCCGCGGCGTGCGCCTGCATCTCCGTGTCGCCTGCGCTGAGGATCTTGCGCCAGGTTTCCACCAGGTCGTCGCGGGCCATGACGTCGGCGGACAGAGCCGCTAGCGCCAGTGCTGGTCCGAAGAGTTGATGCGAACGGCTTAGCGTGTCGAGACTGGACACCATCAGGTCGACGCAGTCCCGATGCTTTCCCAATTCGTGCAGGAAGGTGATGCGTCTGAGGGCTTTCATCGGCCCCTCGGGTAGCCGCGCGTTCGCTTCCAAAGCCGCCTCGAACTCGCCGCACTGTGCCGCCAGGGTTTCTGCCGCCGATTGGATCTGTGCTTGCCTCGGCCGCTCCCGTGCCGCGGAGAGCACCCTCGGGAGGATCTGTTCCTGCTTGCCCAACATGCTGGCGGTTGCGATCCAGAGGTCGACAATGAACTCGGCGTTGGACACCCACCTGATCTCTTCGAGGGCCGCTACGGCTTCCTCAATGTCGCTCCACGCTAGTCGGAGCGCTGCGGCGTCGGCGCCGATCGGTCCCGAAGGAGGCAGGACGTCGTCTTCCTCGTCGTCTGCCCCTCTCGAAGGCTCGACGCGCGCGCCCCTGAGCGCAATGTTGAAACGCGCTCGCGCGCGCAAGATGAGGAACAACAGTCTGGTCGACTCGCGCTTCTCCTCCAAGGCGATCCCTTCGATGCAGGCTTGAAGGGCCTCCTCGGATTTTGAGAACATGGTCTGGACGACAGCGCGCGCGGCAAGGCTTTCGGCGCCTCGGAACGTGTCCAGAAGAGCGATGGCTTCGCCGTGTTTCCGGCTGGCAGCAAGCAGGCGCGCCTTGACGCCGAGGAGCGCAGGGTCCGGATCCGACGGCAACGCGGCGAGCACGTCTGAATAGTCGTCGCCCTGTTCGGTCCGATAGCGCCTGCGCATCTGGCTTTCGGCCCAAGCTGCCCAATACTTGGGTAGCGGTTCCGCCTCCGCTGCGTTCTTGAAGGCTTCGGATGCAGCCTCATCCTCCCCGATCGCAACACGGCTGCGCCCCGTCAGATGCCAAAATTCCGCGCGCTCCAAGCTCGAGGCGGATCCCAGCACCTCGGAAGCTTGCCGCAGCAGGTCGGCGCACTTTTCCAAGTTCCCCGCCTCGATTGCCGATTTCGCCTCGGTTAGCAGCCAGGCGAGGCTCCCGCGAGGCGGATCCACCCAAACCCCCTTGGTCGGCTCCGCCAAAGCTTGGGCGAAAACCATGCTGCGCGAGCCGATGTTGCGGGTGATCGCCTCGACCATCACGATCCGATCCTCGGCTTCCATCGAAGGGTCCATGCCAGCCACGCTCGTCTCCAACGCATGACCCACTCGGGACAGGCGGTGGCGCTTACGAACTTCATCGGTCAGGTCGGTCGCGCGATGCAGTTCGTTCGCGGTCGGCACTCGAATCGAGGCCTTCTCCTGATCCAAGGGGATCGAGGCAATCTGGATGCGATCGAGCTCCTCGCGCATCCACACGTAGTAGAGCGGGCAATCGCGCGGTTCGTCCGGGTGCGCGCTCAGGTCGCAGAGCACCAGCAGCACGGGCTCGTCAGTGTTGTCGAACAGCCGGAGCGTTGTCGTGTAAAGCTCGATGGAGATGAAGCTGCCGTCCGCGCTCCGTTTGGGCGATCGAGTGCCCTTCAACTGGATGCGGAACGGGTGGACGATCTGTTGATTGACGCTGATCTGCGCTTGCAGGTCGTAGCCGAAGTCGTTAACCCCGCCGAGATCCGTCAGGTGCCAGCCGTTGGGTCGATTGGTTCGCAAGCAGTCGTAGGCCTGCTCGCCAATCTCGTGCGATTCGCCTGTTTGCGGAAGTCCTTCATCGTGCGGCATGCGGCTTTACCCCCTCGCCCTTAGTCGTCCAAATTCGCTCCGACCAGATTGTCCGTCTTCGGCGCAGAACTCTAAGGGGCGGCATCCCTTGGACCAGTTGCCCCCCGCGCAGGCGTTGACCGGCGAGCTAGTGTGGCTACCGTTCGCGCCGGCGCATGTCGGCGCCTGCTGCCCACCCGGGCGAACCCTCGCGGGACGAAGTTAGTCAACCTTCATTCCTTGATCTCCTTTGCAAGCGATTCTGAGGAGTGGGCACCCGTGATTCGCATGCAGAAGAAATCTGTCATTGGCTACATTTCCACGCCCGACAAAACCGTCGAGCGCCTCAAGAAGCAAGCCAAGACACTGCAGCGATCTGGCGTCGGCAAGCACTCCGACTCGCTCAATCGCGTTGCCAAGCCGGGTGGCTACGACCAGTGGCACCACGTCGTCAAGTGAAACGAGAACGGGGTGGCCGTCACTCGCGGCGACGCCGCCGGATGTCTGGTCTTGGCAGAGCGTGGGCGTTCAATTGAGCTGAACGAACGGCCGCAACCGCTGCATACGAGCTGTTCGTCACTAGGCTGAATTGCTTTAGCCTCATCGCATGCCCGAATCCCTCTCCGCCGACCTCACTCCCCAACTCACCGCAGCCACCGCCGTTCTTGAGCAGCACCTGGCCACCTCACTCGAATCCATCCACGTGTTCGGCTCGGTGGTGGAGGGCGGCCTCAAGCCGTTCAGCGATCTCGACCTGATGGTCACGGTGAGCGAACCGTTGCCACCCGCCGTCCGCCTGTCGCTCATGCAGGCGCTGTTGGCGGTGTCGGCCTGGCCGGGTACGCACGCCACGCGGCGCGCGCTGGAGGTGACGGTGGTGGTGCGCAGCGAAGTGCTGCCCTGGCGCCACCCCGCGCGGCGCGAACTGCAGTTCGGCGAGTGGCTGCGGGCCGACATTCAGGCCGGCATCGTGGAGCCCGCCATGGTGGACGTGGACCTGGCCGTGTTGTTGACGCAGGTGCGCGCAAACAGCGTGGCCTTGAAGGGGCCAGCCGCCGCTGATGTGTTTGCACCGGTGCCCGCCACGGATTTGCGCCAGGCGTTGGCCGAGACGCTGACCCTCTGGAATAGGCCGGCCGATTGGGATGGTGATGAGCGCAACGTGGTGCTCACGCTCGCGCGCATCTGGTTCACCGCCGCCACCGGCGGCATCGCCCCGAAGGACGTGGCGGCCACCTGGGCGTTGAACCGTTTGCCGCCTGCGTTGCGGCCTTTGCTGGTGCAGGCGCGCGCCGCCTACCTGGGCGAAGCGGTGGACGACTTGAAGCGGCGGCAAAGCGAGATGGCGGCTTTCGTGCCGCACGCCAAGGCGGCCATTCAGGCGCTGCTGGCGCAGGCCAACCCCTGAGCGGCAGGGCCGTGGCTTGCGCCAGCGTCAGGCCATCAAGCCGAGCACCAGGCCCAGCAACACACCCGCCAGAAAAATCCACACCCCGCGGCCATTGCCCGCAGGCGCGGCGCGGGGCGGTGTGGGGTCGCTCACCTGCGTGGCTTCCCACCGTTCGATGACGGCCCGCGCCGCGCTGTGCTGTTCGTCCGGGATCAGCAGGCGCACGAAGCCACCCGCGGGCAGCTCGCCCACGGCGCCTTGCAGGTGCTCGCCCAGCACCTGGGCCTGCAGGCCTTCCTGCTTCAGCAGGTCGGCCAGCATGTGGGCTTCAAGGGCGTTGGCGGCTTCGTAGAGGGTCTTCATGGGCGCGATTGTGGTGGCGCCTGGTCCTAGTGCCGAGCGCTCGCGATCAACGTGGCCACCACCACGCCCACGCCAGCCCAGATGCGCGATGCGGATTCAGCGTACGTTTTCACGTTCTGGAGGTAACAGTCGGTCTTGTTCGCAAAACCTGGAAGCGTGCAGGTGAAGTTGGTGGGCAGGCCGATTCGCCCGCTGTCGAACAGCAGGTACTCCACAAAGAACCACGTTGGTAGTGCGATGGCCCAGAACGCCACAAGAGCCACCAGGCGCGCACTGCGGTACCAGGGCCCTGGTGTGGCGCTGCTGACGTGGCGCAAGACGGTGTAGATGGTGAAGGCCGCCACCATCAGGAGGATCACTGCCAACACGATGCGGACCCGCCTGTAACCATCGAAAGAGATCAAGGCCGCAGTGCCTCTTTCCGAACTTTCGCCGATGAAGGCGAAGAGCGACAGCAGCGCAACCCAGGCCAGCGTGATGAGGATGGCATAGCGTGCCTCGGCCGACGTGGATGTTCGGGCCGTCGTCGTTTCCGCTTTGGCCGTGGCTTCAGCCGCACCCGCGCCAGGCTGAACTGGCACTTTCAGCGCAGCCAGCCGGCGCAGCGTTCCGAAGTACACGAAGTCGACGGCAATGAGGAGCGCCAGAAAACCGTAGACCCAGCGCGAACCTGTGTCGTGCATGGCTGGGAAGATGAATGCGTCGACCGTCAACAGGAGCACACAGAGCCCGTTCACGGTCAGCCAGCCGATGTGTCGGCGTTTTCGCTCCACCTCTCCATCGACTGGCTTGTTCAAGATCAACCAGACAAGCCCAACCAGAAACGTGAGGGCGAACAGCAGCTTGGATGCGACCAGCGCGTCCATCGCTGCGTTGGCGATGCTGGCCGCGAGAAACAGGTACATGAACAGGCTGAACCACAGGTCGCGATGCCGGGCTTCCTCGGTGGCATCGGGGTTCTGGAAGTGCACGTAGTCGTCGATGGCCAGTTTCAGGCTGAACATCCCCTGAGTGATGAGCAGGTACAGCGCGTCACCACGAGCATCTTTCATGTCGCCGCCCCAGATGGAGACGGTGACGAAGAGGATGGCAACGTAGATGACCGTGTAGACGGACAACGCGTGGTTCATGGGGCGCCCTCCTGTTGTTTGGCAAGAATTCTGGGGGCAACCCTGCGTCGTCAACAAGGCCCCGTACCTTACTTGTGTTGCATGGCAGTTGCTCGCGCAGGTGAGGCTAGACAAGCATTGCCCGCCGCACCTAGACTGCGCCCGTGGCCTTGGCCTCGCCGTGTCCCGTGTAGACCGGTGCTCTCTGCGAGAGCACTTTGGCGTTGCGCAAAAGGCCCCCCCGCCTCCATCCCCCGTGCCCGCTGCCGCGTCACCCGGCCGTGGGTGCACCTTGCCGCGCCCGTTGCGCGGTGCCGATCCAACAACAGGAAAAAAGCCGATGTCACGCCCTGATGATTTCCAGAACCTGGTTCATGCCGCGCACCGCGAGCTGCAGGCCGACCCGGGCCGCCGCCGCTTCTTCATGAGCGCGCTGGCCACCGGCGCCGCGGTGGCCGCCCCCGCGTGGGCACAAGCGCCGGCCGCCGCCGCCGGTGGCCGCCTCACCATTGGCGACGCGGGCCGCGGGCCCAGCCGCTTCACGCCCAACTTCGTGAAGGACGTGGGCCTGCTCACCGATCTGAACCGCACCAACCAGGGTGGCGCGTGGTGGAACTTCGACACTTACATCACGCCCGTGTCGCAGTTCTACATCCGCAACGCGTTTCCCACGCCGCGCCCCGAACTGGACAAGCGGGTGGACCCGCGCTACTGGCGCCTGAAGATCCACGGCGACGGCGTGCAGCGCGAGATGACCATCACCTACGACGATCTGTTGAAGATGCCTTCGCGCTCCATCGTGAGCGTGATGCAGTGCACCGGCAACGGCCGCTCGCTGTTCTGGGAGCAAGAGGGTTTTCTGGACGAGCCGCGCCGTGTGGTGGGCAACGGGTGGGGCCTGGGTGGTGTGGGGCAGGCCGAATGGCAATACGTGCCCATGAGCCACATCCTCGATCTGGTGGGCTTGAAGCCGAACGCGAAGGCGGTGTTGTTCTGGTCGGGTGTGGATGGCAAGGCGCCCAACACCGAATCCGACACGGGCCGGCCCATGTCCATTCAAGACGTGCTGGAGCGCCCCGACGACATCGGCCTGGCGTTCAAGATGAATGGCGAGCCGCTGCCGCCGGACCATGGCGCGCCGGTGCGTGCGCTGGTGCCGGGTTGGTGTGGCGGGGCGTCCACCAAGTGGCTTACCGAGATCAAGATCTCGTCGCACGATTTCTGGGTGCGCCTGAACACCTACGACCACACCATGATGGGCCCGGACTACCCGCCGCCCAAGCCCGCCCCGAACGACGAGTTCCGCTTCGTCAAGCCCGAGCAGTTGCTGGGCATTCCCGTGACGTGGCAGGAAGGCCGCTCCACGCTGGCCCTGCCGCTGGTGCTGGACCGCCAGCCCGACATGCCCGCGAACTACCCGCTGGGGCGCGGTGAACGCCCGGTGCTGCGGGCCGGTGCGCAGGTGCTGCGCGGCTACGCGTGGGCGCCCAACGCCGGTGTGCGCAGTGTGGACGTGCGCATCAACGGCGGCGCATGGCAGGCCGCGCGCATCATCGATCCGCAGATCAACCGCTACACCTGGGTGCGCTTCGAATTCCCGTTCGCGCCCGCGCAAGGCGATTACGTGATCGAGACCCGCACCACCGACCGCAACGGCAATTCGCAACCCACCAACGTGCCGTTCAACAAGGGCGGCTACAACTTCTTCGCGATTCCGAAGTTCATGGTGCGGGTGGTGTAAGGCGGCACGCGGCGGTTCACGCAGCTTCAAGCTGCGTCTTCAGCGCCTGCAGAAAGGCCGTGGCCGCCGCTGGCTGGGCCACGCCTTTCTTGGTCACCATGAAGAAATCCAGCGGGGCGCGGGGCGCCGCCATGTCGCGGATCTCCACACGGTAGCGGCCCTGGGCCGTGCGCACGAACGAGGGCAGGATGGTGCAGCCCAGGCCCACTTCGACCATGCCCATCAGCGTGGTGATGTTCTGGTAGGTGGCGCGCGGTTCGTTGGCGCGCCCGATGCGCGACAACTGCTCGTCGATCAATTGCTGGATGCCGTTGTCCGGTGGCAGGCCGATCAAGGGGGTGTGGCGCAGCTCGGCCCACTTCAGGGTGCGGGTTTTGGTGTCCCGCGCCGGCTTCAGTGCGTTGGGCGCGCCCTGCGCGGGCGACACGCACACCAGCGTCAGCTCGTGAATGGCTTTGCGGTGGATGCCCGAGACCGGCTTGAGCAGGATGCCCACGCCCAGGTCGGCTTCACCGCCGGCCACCATGCGTTGCAGCTGCGAGCGCTCCACGTCGCGCACCACGATGTGGATGTCGGGGTGGCTGCTGGCCATGGTCTGCATCACCGCCGGCAGGATGGTGCCGCAGACGAAGGTGGTGGCCGCCACCGTGAGCGATTGCCGGGCCAGGGCTTCGTCGCGCGCCAGCCGGCCGGCGGTTTCGTTGATGTCGTTCATCGACCGCGTGACCACCGGCAGAAACCGCTCCCCGGCGCTGGTGAGCCACACGGAGCGCGTGGTGCGGTCGAACAGGCGGTAGCCCAGCTGCCCCTCCATCTCCTTGATCATGAGGCTCAGGCCGGCCTGGGTGAGGTGCAGCTCTTCCGCGGCGCGCGTGAAGCTGCCAAGGCGTGCCACGGTCACGAAGGCGTGCAGTTGCCGGAACGAGAGATTCATAGGTGATTGAAATCAATAGATAACATACTCAAACTGGACTTATTTTTGCACGGGCGCTCCAATCCTTCCATCGAAGGAGTGCCGTTGATCGTGGAGTCTCGAATCGTCATTGCCGGTGGTGGAATCGCCGGCCTCACCCTGGCCCTGGCGCTGCTCAAGCGCAACATCCCCGTCACCGTGCACGAGCAGGTGGCCTCACCCGCCGAAGTGGGCGCCGGGCTTCAGCTCAGCGCCAATGGCACGCGTTGCCTGTTTGCCCTGGGGCTGGAGCGCGCGGTGCGCGCCATCGCCAGCGAACCGCAGGGCAAGGAGGTTCGCCTCTGGAGCTCGGGCCAGCGCTGGAAGCTGTTTGACCTGGGCGCCTCGTCGGAAGCGGCGTATGGGTACCCCTATCTCATGGTGCACCGTGGGGATCTGCACCAGTTGCTGTTGCGCGCCGTGCGCGAGGCCGACCCGGATGCCGTGCGCACCGCCAGCCGCTGCACGGGTTTTCAGCAACACGCCGGCCATGTGGACGTGGTGTTTGCCGATGGCCACCAGGAACGCGCGGCAGCGCTCGTCGGTGCGGACGGCGTGCACTCGCAGGTGCGTGCGGCCTTGTTCGATGCCCGCACGCCGGAGTTCACCGGTTGTGTGGCGTGGCGCGGCCTGGTGCCGCGCAACCGGTTGCCCGAAGGCTTGATGCAGCCGGTGGGCAGCAACTGGGTCGGGCCGGGTGCGCACGTGGTGACCTACCCGCTGCGCGGTGGCGAGCTGATGAACTTCGTCGGCATCGTGGAGCGCGACGACTGGCGCATCGAGTCGTGGACCGAAGCGGGGCAGACGCACGAATGCGCGGCAGACTTTGCGGGCTGGCACGCGGACGTGCAGACGCTGATCGCCGGCATCGACCGGCCCTACAAGTGGGCCTTGATGGGGCGCAAGCCGCTGGAGGAATGGACGGTGAACCGCGTGACCCTGATGGGCGATGCGGCCCACCCCACGCTGCCGTTCCTGGCGCAGGGCGCCAACATGGCGCTGGAGGACGCGATCGTCGCGGCCCGCTGCATCGACGCGAACCGCGGCGACATTCCCCAGGCGCTGCGGCAGTACGAGCGGCTGCGCATCGAGCGAACCTCGCGCATCGTTCTGGGCTCTCTGGAGAACGGCAAGCGGTTTCACAACCCCGCGCTGGCCGATGCCGAGGGCGCGCAGGCCTATGTGACGCAACAGTGGGCCGAAGACAAGGTGCGGCAGCGCTACCACTGGCTGTTCGAGTACGACGCGCTGGGTGTGCCGTTGGTGGGTTGAGCGGGATTTGAAGCGACAGGTGCAAGAGGAAGACAGGATGAAACTGACGTCAAGCAGCGCTGCACGGCGCAAGAAGGTGGTGGTGGTGGGTGCGGGCATCGGCGGGTTGACCGCGGCGGTGGCCTTGCACCGGTCGGGGCACGAGGTGCTGGTGTTCGAGCGGGCCCGGCAGCTCGGCGAGGTGGGCGCCGGCCTGCAGCTCGGGCCGAACGCGGTCCGCATCGTGGAGGCGCTGGGCCTGGGGCAGGAGCTGCACCGCCTGACCGCCGAGCCGACCGAGCGCGTATCGCTCAAATGGGACACGGGCGAGCTGCGCGTGCGCGAGCCCTACAAGGGCGTGATGCGGCAGCGCTTCGGAGCGCCGTACCTGATGGCGCACCGGGCCGACCTGCACCACCTGCTGATGCGGCAGTTGCCCGATGGTTGCATCCACACCGGCGCCGAGTGCGTGGAGGTGGTGGCGTCGCCGGGTTCGGCGTCGGCGCGTTTTGCCGATGGCAGCGCGGTGGAGGCCGATGTGGTGGTGGGCGCGGACGGCATTCACTCCATGGTGCGCAACAGCCTGTTCGACCCGGTGCGGCCGCGCTTCACGCAACAGATCTGCTGGCGCGTGGTGCTGCCGATGGACGCGATCCGCCGTGCCCCGGCCTTGCCGGTGCCCCTGACCGGCATGGAATACACCGGTTGGCTGGGGCCCACCGGGCACGTGCTGTTCTACCCGCTGCGGGGTGGCGAGCTGCTGAACATCTTTGCCGGCCGCGTGTCGTCCGACTGGGTGGGCGAGAGCTGGACCGTTGACAGCAGCGTGCCCGAGATGCTGCAGGCCTACGCGGGCTGGAACGACGGCATGCTGGAGGTGCTTTCGCAAGCCACGAACGCCTATTGCTGGGGCATTCACGACCGCGACCCGCTGGCCAGTTGGACCAAGGGCCGTGTGACGCTGCTCGGCGATGCCGCCCACCCCATGATGCCGACGCTGGCGCAGGGCGCGGCGATCTCGATGGAAGACGGCGCCTGCCTGGCGCGCCACCTCGCGGCGCACGACGTCGACACCGCGCTCAGCCTGTACGAGAGCGAGCGCCGCCCGCGCGCGAGCCGCGTGCAACTGCAGGCCCGCCAGCAGTTCCTGAACAACCAGATGACACCCCCACCGCCGCCGTTGCCGACCGACTGGATCTACGGCCACGACGCGGTGAGCGGGACCGATTTCAAAGCCACCGCATGAACCCAGGAGACACCATGACCAACAACCTGTTCAAACCCCTTGCGCTCGCTGCCGTTCTCGGCCTGGCGGGTGTTGCGCCCCTGGCCGCGCAAACGGCCGATTACCCGAACCGCGCCATCAAGCTGGTGGTGCCTTACGCGGCCGGCGGTGCCATGGACGCCGGCGCCCGCGTGGTGGCGAAAGACCTGTCGGTGGTGCTGGGGCAACCCGTGGTGGTGGACAACCAGACCGGCGGTGCCGGCACGGTGGGCACGGCCAACGTGGTGCGGCAACCGGCCGATGGCTACACCCTGTGCTTCTGCGTCACCGGCGTCATGACCATCACGCCCTTGTCGGATCCGAACGTCCGCTACAAGCCGCTGGTGGATCTCGCGCCCGTCAGCCATGTGCACAACATGGAGAACGTGATCATGGCGCGCAAGGATCTGCCGGCCAACGATTTCGCGAGCCTGCTGGCGCTGTCGCGCCAGGGCGAACTCACCTACGGCACCCCGGGTGCAGGGGGCACGCATCACCTCGGTGCCGAAGTGCTGAAGCGCGAGACCGGCGTCGCGATGCGGCACGTGCCGTACCGCGGCGAAGGCCCGGCCGTGGCCGACCTGCTCGGTGGGCAGATCGACCTGGTGATGGGCACCGCCGCGGTGGCCGCGCCGCTGCTGAAGGAAGGCAAGATCAAGGTGGTCGCCAACCTCGGACCGCGCCGCTCCAAGCTGCTGCCGCAAGTGGGCACCGTGGCCGAGGCCGGTTACCCCGCCTACGGCTGGGTGAACTTCGTCGGCATCAACGCACCGGCCAAGACCGATCCCGCGATCGTGAAGAAACTGAGCGAGGCGGTGGTGAAGGTCATGCATTCGCCTTCGATGCGCGAGCGTTTCTACGAGATGGGGTTCGAACCCATCGGCAGCACGCCCGATGAATACGCCGAGCTGCTCAAGCGCGAAACCGCGTCCTGGGCCGCCATCCTGAAGACCGTGGACCTGCCACGCAATTGAGCCCGACACGCGTGCCGGAAAGCGATATGCGCGTGTGGGGCGAAGGGCCCTGCCGGGTGGTGATGATCGCCGGCTGGCTGGGCACGTCGGCCGATTGGGCGCCCTGCCTGCAATCGCTGGACCCTTCGCAGTTCAGCGTGGGCCTGTTCGATCTGCGCGGCTACGGCGACCGCAAGGCGGTGCCCGGCCTGTTCTCTTTCGAGGAAGCGGCGCACGACCTCGTGGCGATGGTCGACCAGCTGGGCTGGTCGTCGTTCGCGCTCGTGGGGCATTCGATGGGCGCCATGCTGATGCAGCGCGTTCCCTTGATCGCGCCGGGGCGTGTGCAAGGGCTGGTGGGCATCGCGCCCGTACCGGCCTGCGGCGCGCGCATGCCGGCCGAGCGGCTGGCCTTGTTTGCCGGTGCGGTGGACGATCCCGCGCAACGCGCGCGCATCGTCGCGCTGTCCACCGGGCAGCGTTTGTCGTCCGCCTGGTGCAGTGGGCTGGCGCAGCGCTCGTGGGAGCGCTCGGAGCCTGAAGCGGTGGGCGCTTACCTCACCGAATGGGCCGTGAACGGTTTCGAGGGCAGCCTCGTGGACATGCCCCCGGCCACGCTGTTCGTGGGTGAGCACGATCCATCGCTGACGCACGCGCTCATGGAGGCGACGTGGGGCCGGTGGTACCCGCAAGTGGCGATCGAGACCGTGCCCAACGCCGGCCACTACCCGTTGCTGGAAACGCCCGCTTTCCTTGGCGGGCGGCTCGGGGCCGCGTTGCTGGCAGTCAGCGGCTAGTTCGGCGGCGAAGCCGCTGCGGCCTTGCGCTGGGTAAGCTCCCCCCATGGACTCCCTGCTCACCGCCGCCGCCCGCGCGCTTGCCGCGGGCGATGCGCTCACCGCGCTCAAGCACGTGGCGCTGCGCGACGACGCGCCGGCGCTGGCCTTGCGCGGCATTGCCATGGCTCAGCTGGGCGAGTACCCGCGTTCGCGCGAGCTGTTGCGCCTGGCGGCGCGGGGCTTTGGTGCGCGCGAGGCGCTGGCGCGCGCGCGCTGTGTGGTGGCCGAGGCCGAGGTGGCGCTGGCCATGCGCGAGCTGGGCGCTTCGCCGCGCGCGCTGAACGCGCTGGAGCAGGCCGCGGCCACACTGGCCGCGCGCGGTGACGAGCCCAACGCCTGGCAGGCCCGGCTGGTGGCGGTGCGCGGCTGCCTGTTGATGGGGCAGCTGGACGAGGCCGCGGCGCGGCTCGCGCGGGTGGACGTTTCGCGCCTGCCGCCCTTGCTGGCCACGGTGGCGGGCCTGGCGGCGGCGGAGCTGGCTTTGCGCTCGCTGCGCACAGGGCCGGCGCGTGAAGCGCTGTGGCGCGCGCAGCAGGCGGCGCAGCGCGCCCAGGTGCCGGCGCTGCAGGCCGAGGTGGGCGAAGCACTGGCCGCGCTGGAGCGCCCCGCGGCGCGGCGCCTGAATGCGCCGGGCGGGCAGGGCGAAGCGCCGTTGCGCCTGCCCGATGTGGAGGCCTTGCTGGCGTCACCCACGCTTGTGCTCGACGCCTGCCGCCGCGGCCTGAGCCTGGACGGGCGCTGGCTGCCGCTGGCGAGCCGGCCGGTGTTGTTCACGCTCGCGCAGACGCTGGCCGAAGCCTGGCCGGCCGACGTGACCCGCGAGACGCTGATCGAACGCGCTTTCCGCACACGCCGGCCCGACGAAACCCACCGCGCGCGCTTGCGGGTGGAGATCGGCCGCCTGCGTGCGCTGGCCTCGGGCATGGCAGGCATCGAGGCCACAGCGCGTGGCTTTCAGCTGCAGCCCGCGCACGGGCGGCCGGTGGTGGTGATGGCGCCGCCCATCGACGGCGCGCAGGCCTCGCTGCTGGCCTTGCTGGCCGATGGCGCGGCGTGGTCCACCTCGGCCTTGGCGGTGGCGCTGGGTGCGAGCCAGCGCACCGTGCAGCGCGCGCTGGCCGACCTGTTGGCCGAGGGCCGCGTGCGCTGCGTGGGGCAGGGGCGGGCGCGGCGCTGGCTGGCACCGCCCCTGGCGGCATTGACGGAATTCACGACGATCTTGTTACTCCCCGCTGCGCTGCCGCTTCACTAGAGTGCTCCCCATGGCGCCGCCACTGGCGCCTTCAACCCAAAGGAGCACCCGATGAGCCGCAACCCACCTTCCCAAGCCGCCGAGATCGTGCGCGAGTACGGCCCGTTCGACGGCTCACCCACCGTTCACGGTGTCACGCACGATGGCCAGCGCGTGTGGGCCGCCATCGGCCCGCGCATGGTGGCGTTCGACCCCGCGAGCGGCGACACCGTGCAGCGCATCGAACAGGTGTGCGACGCGGGCACCGCGTTCGACGGCAAGCACCTCTACCAGATCGCCGAGGCGCGCATCGAGAAGATCGACCCCGCCACCGGCCAGGTGCTGGCCAGCATTCCCGCGCCCGGCAAGGGCATGGATTCGGGCCTGACCTGGGCCGAAGGCACGCTGTGGGTGGGGCAGTACCGCGACCGCAAGATCTTCCAGATCGACCCCGACACCGGCGCGGTGCTGCGCACCATCGAATCGAACCGCTTCGTCACCGGCGTCACCTGGGTCGACGGCGAGTTCTGGCACGGCACCTGGGAGGGCGAAGAAAGCGAGCTGCGCCGCATCGACCCCACCGACGGCACCGTGCTGCAACGCCTGCAGATGCCCGCGGGCACCGGCGTGAGCGGGCTCGAATCCGACGGCGGTGAGCTGTTCTATTGCGGCGGCGGTGGCAGCGGCAAGGTGCGCGCCGTGCGCCGGCCCAAAGCCCGCCATGCCGCTTGAAGCAGGAGGCCACCATGACGACCACCACACACAAAACCGCCCACACGATGGCCAACCGCGACCAATGGCTCGCGCAGCGCCTGCAGCTGCTGGCGCGCGAGAAGGAGCTCAGCCGCCTGAGCGATGAGATCGCCCAGGAGCGCCGCGCCTTGCCCTGGGTGCGCGTGGCGCAGCCCTACGTGTTCGACACACCCGACGGCCCGCGCGCGCTGGGCGACCTGTTCAACGGCCGGCGCCAGTTGCTGGTGCAGCACTTCATGCTGGGCCCGGGTTGGGAGCAGGGCTGCCCCAGCTGCTCCTACATGGCCGACCACATCGAGGGCATGCTGCCCCACCTGGCTGCGCGCGACGTGGCGCTGGTTGTGGTGTCGCGCGCACCGCTGCAAGAGATTCAGCGTTTTCGCCAACGCATGGGCTGGAACTTCCGCTGGGTGTCGTCGCACGGCAATGCCTTCAACACCGATTACGGCGTGAGCTTCACCCCGCAGGACGTGGCCGCGCAGACCATGCACTACAACTTCGCGCAGCAGGGCTTTGCCAACGACGAGATGCCCGGCGTGAGCGTGTTCGCGAAGAACGACGCCGGTGAGGTGTTCCACACCTACTCCACCTACGGCCGCGGTGTGGAAGTGATGATGGGCACCTACCACCTGATCGACCTCACCCCCGCGGGCCGCCAGGAGCAAGGCCTGGAACACACCATGGCCTGGGTGCGCCACCACGACCGCTACGAACCCGAGGCGTTCACGCTGCCCACGGGGGGCTGCTGCCACGGGCGGTGAACCCGGGCTGCCTCAAACGTCCCCGAAATCCCGCCGCAGCGTGGGCAGGCCCACGCCGGCGGCGTCGAAGCCGCCGTCCACCGCGAGCACCTGGCCGGTGACGTAGCTGGCCTCGGGCGAGCAGAGGAAGCCGATGCCGTTGGCGATTTCTTCTTCGGTGCCGTAGCGGGCCAGGGGGACGGTGTCGTGGTAATCCTTGCGGATGGCGGGGGTGTGCACCTGCTTGGCCATGGCGGTTTCCACCGGGCCGGGGGCGATGGCGTTGCAGCGGATGCCCAGGCCCGCGAGTTCCACCGCCTGCTGTTTCGTGAGGTGGATGAGCGCGGCCTTGCTGGTGCCGTAGGCCACGCGCAGCGTGCTGGCGCGCAGGCCCGAGATGGACGCGATGTTGACGATGGCGCCGCCACCGTGTTTGCGCATCACGGGCACCGTGGCCTGGCTCAGCAGGAACACGCCGTCGAGGTTGGTGGCCATCACGTGGCGCCATTCTTCAAAGCTGGTTTGCACCAGGGGCTTGAAGACGGCCACGCCCGCGTTGTTCACCAGCGCGTCGATGCGGCCCCAGGTGCTTTCCACCTTGGCCACCAGCGCGTTCACCTGCGCGGGGTCGGACACGTCGGCGTGCACGGCCATGGCGCGGCCCGGGCTTTCCTGTTCCAGCGCGGCGTGCGCGGTGGTGAGCGTGGGGCCGTCCTTGTCGACGACGGCCACGCGCCAGCCGCGCGCCAGGAACCAGCGCGCGCTGGCCAGGCCGATGCCGCGTGCGGCACCGGTGACGATGGCAACCTTGTCGTGCGTGCCCATCAGTTGCGGCTCTGGTCCACCAGCTTGTTCTTGGCGATCCAGGGCATCATGGCGCGCAGCTGAGCGCCGACCACCTCGATGCTGTGCTCGGCCGTGTTGCGGCGGCGCGCCGTCATGCTCGGGTAG
>JACVCO010000026.1 GCA_016741995.1 Hydrogenophaga sp.
TACAAGCCGTCGCCCTTCATGCCGAACTCGCGGTCCAGGCCATCGGGGCGGTAGTCGTCGGCGTTCACGGTACCGCCATCGGCTTTGGCGCGCGTGAGCATCTCGCGCACCAGCTGGCTGTCCCAGCTGCGCGTCATCAGCTCGGCCTTGGCCACCGGCGGCGTGGGCGATTCGCGGATGATGCGGATGAATTCGTCGATGTTGGCCAGCGCCACGGCCAGGCCTTCCAGCACGTGGCCACGCTCGCGGGCCTTGCGCAGGTTGAAGATGGTGCGCCGCGTCACCACCTCGCGGCGATGTTCGAGGAAGACGGTGACCAGGTCTTTGAGGTTGCACAGACGCGGTTGGCCATCGACCAGCGCGACCATGTTGATGCCGAACGTGTCCTGCAGCTGCGTCTGCTTGTACAGGTTGTTGAGCACCACCTCAGGCACTTCGCCGCGCTTGAGTTCGATCACCAGACGCATGCCCGACTTGTCGGATTCGTCCTGGATGTGGCTGATGCCCTCGATCTTCTTTTCGTGCACGAGCTCGGCCATTCGCTCTTGCAGAGTCTTCTTGTTGACCTGGTAGGGCAGCTCGTCAACGATGATGGCCTGGCGCTGACCGCGGTCGATGTCTTCGAAGTGGCACTTGGCGCGCATCACCACACGGCCGCGGCCGGTGCGGTAGCCGTCCTTCACGCCCTGGATGCCGTAGATGATGCCGGCGGTAGGGAAGTCGGGCGCCGGGATGATCTCCATCAGTTCATCGATCGAGGCTTCCGGGTTCTTGAGCAGGTGCAGGCAGGCATCCACCACCTCGTTGAGGTTGTGCGGCGGGATGTTGGTGGCCATGCCCACTGCAATGCCGGCGCTGCCGTTGACGAGCAGGTTGGGCAGGCGCGTGGGCAGCACCAGCGGCTCTTTCTCGCTGCCGTCGTAGTTGGGCCCGTAGTCGACCGTTTCCTTGTCGATGTCGGCCAGCATTTCGTGGGCGATCTTCGACAGCCGGATCTCGGTGTAGCGCATGGCGGCGGCGTTGTCGCCGTCGACCGAGCCGAAGTTGCCCTGACCGTCCACCAACATGTGGCGCAGGGAGAAGTCCTGCGCCATGCGCACGATGGTGTCGTACACCGCGGAATCGCCGTGCGGGTGGTACTTACCGATCACGTCACCCACGATACGGGCTGACTTCTTGTAGGGCCGATTCCAGTCGTTGTTGAGCTCGTGCATCGCGTACAGCACGCGGCGGTGCACGGGCTTGAGGCCATCGCGAGCGTCGGGGAGAGCGCGGCCAACGATCACGCTCATCGCGTAATCGAGATAGCTCCTGCGCATCTCTTCTTCCAGACTGATGGGCAGGGTTTCTTTGGCGAATGAGGTCATTGGAATGGTGCGCCGGTTGCGCCGTCTGGAATGCAGCCAAAGATTTTACGGCGCGACGGGAACGGCCCCTCCGGCCGTCATTTGTTGCACATGGACAACGGAACCACCCCGCCGCCTGTAGGCGAACGCCGCGTCCCGAAGCGCGGGCTGCCGTTGATCGTGCTTGTGGCACAATCCCCCGAGCGTTTTGGGCTCAAGGCTTCCCCAAGCGTTATCCATGTCACGCAGGTCGTCTGCGGCTTACCAAGAGGAAAACCATGAAAAAACTCAACCGAGTGGCAATGCTGTTTGCAACCGCCGCCATGGCAACGGCTGCTGGCGCCCAGACCATCGATAACTGGCGCAACGGCTCCAGCGATCTGGTGTGGAAGAACGGCTCGAACGAACTCTGCTGGCGTGACGCCTCCTGGACGCCTGCGACCGCCGCCCAGGGCTGCGACGGTGCGATCGTTCCCCGCGCTGCCGCTCCTGCTCCGGCACCTGCCCCGGCTGCTGCTCCCGCTCCGGCACCCGCTGCCGCCGCTCCGGCACCTGCTCCGGCACCTGCTCCGGCACCCGCTGCCACCAAGGTGACCTACGCTGCCGACGCCTTCTTCGATTTCGACAAGGCCGTGCTGAAGCCCGAAGGTCGCGCCAAGCTGGACGATCTGGCTGGCAAGGTGCAGGGCATCAACCTGGAAGTGGTGATTGCCGTTGGCCACACCGACTCCACCGGTGCCGCTGGCTACAACCAGGCCCTGTCCAACCGCCGTGCCGAAGCCGTGAAGGCCTATCTGGTCAGCAAGGGCATCGAAAGCAACCGCATCTACACCGAAGGCAAGGGCCTGACCCAGCCGGTGGCCGACAACGCCACCCGCGAAGGCCGCGCCAAGAACCGTCGCGTGGAAGTCGAAGTGGTCGGCACCCGCAAGAACTGATCCGCTTCTCGCATCACAAGGAACCGCGCCCCGGCGCGGTTTTTTGTTGCCTTCGCATAATTCGCCCATGAGCCTGTACACGAATGCCGACCCCGCCGAACTGGCGAAATTCTCCGACCTGGCCCATCGCTGGTGGGATCCGGAGAGCGAGTTTCGCCCGCTGCACCAGATCAACCCATTGCGCTTGAGCTGGATCGAAGGGTTGGCGGGTCTTGCGGGGCAGCGTGTTCTGGATGTCGGGTGTGGCGGCGGCATCCTTTCCGATTCGATGGCGCGGCGTGGTGCCGATGTCACGGGGATTGATCTGGCAACCAAAGCCCTCAAGGTAGCCCAGTTGCATGCGCTGGAGGCCGCGACGCCGAACGTGCGCTATGTCGAGACCAGCGTAGAGGCGTTGGCCGCCGAGCAACCCGGGAGCTTCGATGTCGTCACCTGCATGGAGATGATCGAGCACGTGCCCAATGCGGCTTCGGTCGTGCGTGCCTGCAGTGAGTTGGTGAAGCCAGGTGGGTGGGTGTTTTTTTCCACGATCAACCGCAGCCCCAAAGCTTTTCTGTTCGCGATCATCGGTGCCGAGTACGTTCTGCAGCTGCTTCCACGCGGAACGCATGAATACGCGAAGTTCATTCGCCCCAGCGAGTTGGCGAGCCATTGCCGTCAGCATGGCCTCGATCTGCAGCACACCCGCGGTATGGAATACAACCCGCTGACCCGTCGTTACTGGCTCAGCGGCGACACCAGCGTCAACTACCTGTTTGCCACGCGCAGGGCCTGAGATGCCCGACAGGCCATTTCTGGGTGTGCGTGCGGTGCTCTTCGATCTCGACGGCACCTTGCTCGACAGCGCGCCCGACCTGGGGGCCGCTGCCGAGAGCTTGCGTGCGATACGGGGTCTGGAGCCGTTGCCTATCGAGGCGTACCGTGCGCACGCCGGATCAGGCGCACGCGGCATGTTGCGGGTTGCCTTCGGGCTGACGCCCGAACACGCCGACTACAGTGCCTTTCGGGAAGAGTTTCTGAACGCCTATGAAGCCTGCATGTTGGTGCGCACGCACCCATTCGATGGTGTGGCCATGGTGTTGGAGGCGCTTGGCCACCACCGTCTCGGATGGGGCGTGGTGACGAACAAGGCGCAACGGTTTGCCTTGCCCATTGCGCGGTCCATGCCCTTGCTCGCGGCCGCCCACGCCATCGTTTGCGGTGACACCACGCCGCACGCCAAACCTCACCCCGCGCCTCTGTTCGAGGCCGCACGCCGCTTGGGCGTGGCGCCCGCTGACTGCATCTACGTGGGTGACGACCAGCGGGATATTCAAGCCGGCCAGGCCGCTGGCATGCGCACCGTGGCCGCGCGGTATGGCTATCTCGGTCCCGGTGCGGTGGTCGATGCCTGGACGGCCGATGCGGTGATCGATTCGCCGATCGAGCTCTTGAAGCTGCTCGATCTGCCCTAAACTCCACGGTCCTGGGGCTGCACCGGTTTCGACGTGGGTTCGGACACGCAGCAGGGCATGTCGAGGTTCTGTCACCTCGTAAAACCGCAGAAAAAAACCAACTGCAAACGACGAACGTTTCGCACTCGCCGCTTAAACACCGGTGAGCCTTGCAACAGCAGGCCGATGGGCTGGGCAAGGGGGTCGCAAGACCTCCCGGCTGCAAGGTAATTCACATCGGCTGGTTCCGCGCCGGGCAGCTTGTCGCGGGATGAGATTCAAGGCTGCTGGCTTGCCGGATAGCGTGCCGCTGCGCGATCCGGAGGGCGAGACCCAATCCAGACGGCTACACATGTAGAACTGCGCGAAGAAGGCTTGCGGACGGGGGTTCAATTCCCCCCAGCTCCACCACACAGCGATCAAAAGCCATCCACTGACTCAAGTGGGTGGCTTTTTCTTGTTTGGTCTTCCGTCTCCATGAGCGGCAATCCATCGGGCGCGCAGTGGCAATTTCCGGATGTCTGGCGTCAGGGCACGAAGATCTTCGTCACATGCTCTCGATGAGACCTTTCGTCAGTTCGGCGGCGATAGAAGCAGGTCCTCCCGAGACCATCTCGTCATGTCCTTTTCGCCTCATGTCATGCAGGGGGGTCTCGATCATCGAGCAGGGCAAAACGCATCTATTTGTAACCGCCTGTCGTCGAGGTCACCACGCTCGTCTTTCTGTTTGCTCATGACTCGCTCGGCGCGGGAGCATGCTGGAATGGAAGTTACTCTACCCTGTACCAGTGCAGTTGGCTCGCCATCCCGCGGCCAACGCGGCTTGACGCTGATCGAGTTGATGGTCGGTGTGGCTGTGCTGGCGATCATTCTGATGTTCGCGGCTCCCTCATTTCGCGGGACCATCGCCTCAAACCGACTGACGACCTCCACCAACGAACTCGTCAGTGCCATTGCCCTGGCGCGTAGCGAGGCAATCCGGCGTGGATCCCGTGTCACCATCTGCAAGAGCGCTGATGGTGCCTCTTGCACAACGGCCGGCGGTTGGCAGCAGGGGTGGATCGTCTTCACCGATACCACGCGGGCCACGTTTGATCCAACCATTGATCCAGGGGAGACCGTGATCGCTGTTGCGCGCGCTCTGCCAGATGGCGTGCAAATCCAGGGATCGGCGGCAGTCGCCAACTATGTTTCCTTCGCGGCCGATGGGACGGTCAGGACCATGACGGGAGGCCCATTGACCGGAAGACTGCAGGTCTGCAGCACTTCAGCCAGCCTGTCCGATGTGCGCCGCGCTCGAGAACTGGCGATCAGTTCTGCTGGCCGCCTGGCACCCTCTTCGCCCACCATTTCCGTCGCCTGCGCGGCACCCACATGATGAAGATGAGTTCGAAACACTCACCGAAGCGGCGTCAATCCGGCGCTGGCTTGATCGAGGTCTTGGTCTCGGTGGTGGTGCTCGCCATCGGCTTGCTGGGTATGGCCGGGTTGCAGGCCAGTGCACTGCGAGGCAATCAGAGCAGTTATGCACGCGGCCAAGCGGTCATGCTGAGTTACTACATGCTCGACATGATGCGCGCCAACCGAGACAGGGCGTTGTTGGGGGATTTCAATACCGACAACAACGCCACCCCGGGCGCTGTCCTTGCGCCGATTTGTAATGTGACGGATGTGCCGCAGGACACACTGGCAGACAACATGCGCGAGGACTGGTTGGCGTCGATCAAGTCCAGTCTGGGCGATACCGCTCAAACCTGTGGTGCCATTCGCTGTGCTGCGACGGGTGAATGCACGATCCAGATTACGTGGGACGACACCCGCGCCGGCGGGTTGGGTCAGCAACGCTTCGAAACGAGGAGCCGTCTGTGATCCATCGTCTGACCTTTGTCGCGCAGCGATCGCAGAAAGGCTTCACCTTGGTGGAGTTGATGATCTCGCTGGTGTTGGGCCTTTTGCTCATTCTGGGCGTTATCAGCGTTTATGTGACCAACCAGCAAGCGGCACGCACCAACGAAGGCCTGGCCCGCTTGCAGGAAGGCGGGCGGATTGCCTTTGAGTTGATGTCGCGTGAGCTGCGGCAGGCTGGCGGCAACGCATGTGGTGCCCGCCTCGTGGCCAATGTGCTCAACAACCCCACCACGAACTGGTATACGGATTTCGCCGCCGGCCCCGTGCGTGGCTTCGAAGGCAATGCCCCGGCCACCGGCATTGTTACCACGGGGGCGGCCGTGGGCCAGCGTGTGGCGAATACCGATGCGGTTGTCATCATGAGCCCCAGTCCGAATGACAACGCCATCATCGTGGTGCACAACGCGCCTGCTGCGACGTTCGAACTGAACACGATCGACCACGGCATAGCGGACGGTGATGTGGTCCTGGTTTGCGATCAGCAATCCGCGGCCATTGCCCAGATCACCAGCGCATCTCCGGGAGCCAATGCCAACATCGTTCACAACGCAGGGGCATCAACTCCGGGCAATTGCACGACGGGTTTGGGGTTCCCCGCCCTTTGCACAACCCCGGGAACGCCCAAGACGTTCACAAGTGGCGGGATCGTCGCCAGGTTGAGTCCGGGCTTCTGGTACATCGGTAACAACCCGCGTGGTGGGCGTTCGCTGTACCGTGCCAACGCGACCGCACAAGAAGAGATCACCGACGGTGTGACGGACATGCAATTGCGCTACCTCACCCGAAACAGCTCATCCGGCAATCTGGGCATCAACTGGGTTGACGCCAGCACCATCACCGATTGGTCAGAGGCCGGCGATGAGCAGCCAGTGGCCATGCGCATCGAACTCACGCTCGCCTCGCTTCAATCGGTGGGGACCGATCAGCAGCCGCTGCGTCGCGTACAGGTGTACGCCGTCACGTTACGCAATCGCGCCCTCTAAGCATGAAATCCGCGAAACGCCATTTTCCGAAGCCCTCCGTATCGAAACAGCGGGGTGTCGTGCTCGTCGTGGCACTCGTGTTGCTCGCCATCATGGCAATGGTCGGCCTCAATGCCATGCGTTCGGTGTCCATGGAGGAGCGCATGGCGGGGCACACCTATGACCGAAGCCTGTCGTTCCAGGCGGCCGAGGCCGCGTTGCGGGAAGCCGAGATCATTGTCGGCGCCAGCAGGCCGGTGCCCACCACCTGTGATGATGGCATTTGCCCGGCGCCCCTGGCCACGGCGGTCCCGCGGTGGCTCGATGGTGCGTTCGCTGGATGGCAGCCGGCGACGACAGTGGTCAACGGCGGTATCAGCATCACACCGCAGTACATCGTCGAATACCTGGGTAACACCTTTGAATGCGAACCCGGATCACCAGCCACATCCAGTGACTGCAAGCGCTATCGCATCACGGCGCGCAGCAATCCTGGGGGCAATCGCTCGGTGGTGATGCTGCAGTCCATGTTCGCCACCGATTGAAATTCACCAGGAGCCTTTGATGATCTCCCGAAGCTTGCTCAATGGAGCCCTGAAGGGTGCCCTGCTGCTTGGCGCGCTATCGGTGCAAGTGTTGACCGATGCCGTGGCTTTCAACATCCCGCAGATTCCACTCGCTGCGACCGTCAATGCCAGACCGATGACGATGTTGATCGCTGGGCGCGACCACCGGCTCTTTTACGAGGCCTATAACGACGCGAGCGATCTCGATGGTGATGGATTGCTGGATGTGCGTTTTCGTCCGACCATCCAGTACTACGGGCTGTTCGATTCGGATGTTTGTTACGAGTACTCGGGCACGCCGACCGCCAACGACAACGGCGCCACCAAAAACGCCGAACTCTTCCGGCCGGTGTCCGCCGTGACCAGTGCAACTTTGCGCGATTGCACAGGCACGGGTGCGGGGCAATGGTCGGGCAACTGGCTCAACTACATCACCACCAGCCGTATCGATGCCTTGCGCAAGGTGCTTTACGGCGGCATGCGCGATGTGGATGTCGACGGGAATACGGTGCTGCGCCGTGCGTACATTCCCCAGGATGCCCACAGTTGGGGCAAGGAATACCGTAATGTGGCCACTGACGGCTACAACATTGCCGACTTCACCTCGCTTGCGCTGCCGACCGCGAACAATCGCCGCCACTTCTTCGGGAATCTGACAGCCACGAACGGTGTCAACTGCAGTACCTTGAACAACTGCAGTAACCGCCCCCCGCTTCTGCGTATGCGCGAGAACGTGCTGGATCGTCGCATCTGGGAATGGGCGTCCAAGGAACGCCCTGTGCTCGACAACAGTTTGTCTACAGGCAGCTTCCAGAGTGGCACGGCTTACGACGAGCGCAACTATGCGGTTCGCGTTCAAGTCTGCACTGAGACCTTCCAGCGGGATTGCAAGCGCTACCCTGGCGGCGCCACGGGCGGCAATCTCAAGCCCATCGGTCTTCTGCATGAGTACGGCGAAAACGACGCCATGCTGTTCGGATTGATCACCGGCAGCTACGACCGACACATGACGGGCGGGCGCCTGCGCAAGGTGGTGTCGTCATTTGCGAACGAGATCAACAGCACCACCGGTATCTTTAGGGCAGCAGCGAACTCGCCGATCGTTACCACATTCAACCGTTTGCGCATTCGTGGCTTCAATCAAAGTTCCAGCTCCAACGAATACGCGTTCTCGGATCCTTACAGCGCATCGGCGCTAGCACCGACAGAGGGGCAGTTCGTTGACTGGGGCAATCCAGTAGGCGAGATGATGTTGGAGGGCCTCCGATATTTCGCGGGAGCATCTGGCCCGAGCAGCGGGTTCGACTCGGCCACAGAGCGCACCATTGACGGACAAGTGGGGCTGACCAGTGCGAGTTGGGACGACCCCTATGCAGCGACGAGTGCCGCGCGCGCACCCTATTGCGCCCGACCGAACTTCCTGGTGGTGTCCAACATCAATCCGTCGTTCGACTCTGACAGTGTCCCCGGCTCGTCGTTCAATACCTACTCGGATTCGCTCGGCAATCTCGCCGGTCTCAATGTGCGCACCGTGGCCGACTCCATTACAGGCATCGAGAATCGCGTGCTGGCGTCCACCATCACAGGCCGACAATTTTTCGTGGGGCAGTCGGGTAGCCCCACCGACAACGCGCCGACGCCCAAGACGGTGCAGAGCCTGGGAGCTGTTCGAGGGCTCGCCCCCGACGAGCCCAGCAAGCAAGGCAGCTTTTATTCCGCTTCGCTGGCGTACTGGGCCAAGACCAACAACATTCGAAACGATCTCAGAACATCCCTGAACAACAATGCAGTCAACGTCAATGTGGACAGCTATGTGGTAGCACTGAGCTCGCCCTTGCCGAACATCAGCGTGACGATCAACGGGCAATCGGTGTCGTTGGTGCCGTTTGCCAAATCGGTGGGGGGCAATGGCATCTCGGCCAACCGGAACAACTACCAACCGACCAATCAGATCGTCGACTTCTACGTCGAGGAATTCACACCGCCGACCAATGCCACAACCGGCGAAGGCTATCGAGCGGTCTTCCAGATCAACTTCGAAGACGTGGAGCAGGGCGGTGACCACGACATGGACGCCATTGCGCGCTACACGATCGAGGTGGTCGGTGGACAGCTGCGTGTGACGGTCGTCCCGACATATCAGGCTGGCGGCATCCAGCAGAACATGGGCTTCATCGTGTCAGGTGTTACAGATGCCGGTGGCACGAGCCGCGATGGTGTTTACCTGGTCGCCCGCGACGAGAACACGTCACCCGCGTACTTCCTCAACGTTCCGCCAAACCGCTGGGCTGGGTATTGCGATGCGACCCCCATGCCTGCCGATTGCGGTACCTTACCGACCATTGGCAGTGCAGCTCACACCTATGTGTTTCGGCCAAATGCTTCCGGCAGTGGCGGTGCGCAGCTTCTGAAGGACCCGCTCTGGTACGTGGCCAAGTACGGCGGCTACGTCAAGATTGACGATCAGAACAGCGCAGGCGTAGGGCCGACCCTCCAGGCGGAGTGGGACGCGCACAACAATATTACGAATGCTCCCCCCGGCGATGGAGTTCCCGACAACTACTTCCTGGTGCAAAACCCACTGAACTTGCGTGCTTCGTTGCGACGTGCGCTGGAGAACATCACCAACAACAGCGCCAGCGGCGGCAACATCATTGCCAACAGCACGTCGTTGGATACAGACACGTATGTGTTTCAAGCCACGTTCAACAACAACCGTTGGGCTGGTGACGTGCTCGCGTATCGGGCCAACTCAAGCGGCGTGAGTGCGGTACCCGACTGGAATGTGGCTTCGAGGTTGCCAAAGAACGGCGAGGCCAGTCGCAATATCTTCTATTGGTCCGACAATGCTGGCCCTGTCAAGGGTGACACCTTTGCATGGGGCAACCTGTCCACCGCCGAGCGAGCGCTGTTTGGCACGGGCGCCACTGCTCAGAACGTTTTCAATTACATCCGCGGCTCGGGTTTGCAGGAGTTTGCCAATGGGGGTACGTTGCGCGACCGCAGCGCGACCACGGTGCTGGGGGATATTGCACACTCATCTCCTGCGTTTAGTCGTGACAGCGAGGTCGTTTTTGTGGGATCGAACGGTGGCATGTTGCATGCGTTCTCGACCCGGCCATTGAGCGCGAGCAATTCCATCCCTCCGGGCACGGAACTCTTTGCCTACATCCCAAGCGCAGTGATGCCGCGCCTGAGGAACCTGGCCGACGTCAGCTACAACGTCAGCCACGAGTACTTTGTTGATGGCGACGTGGCGGTTTCGGCGCGGGTGGGCAGCCCGGCGCGAAATTACCTGGTTGCCACGCTGGGCCGTGGTGGGCAGGGGCTGTTCGCTCTGAACGTGACCAACCCCTACGGTTTCAGCAACAACGACGTGCTGTGGGAGTACTTCCCGAACAACGACGCCACGACCGCCAATGACGATCCGGATCTCGGACAGATGCTGGGTCGCCCGGTGCTGGCCACGGCCGCGAACGGCGTGGAGGTGGTGCTGGTGGGCAATGGCTACAACAGCACCAACCGTTCTGCGGCGTTGTACGTGTTCAACCTCGCCACTGGCGCACTCATTCGCAAGCTGGTGGTGCCCAGCACGGGAGACAATGGCCTGGCAACACCTGGGGTGTTCGATGCCAACAACGACGGCCGTATCGATGTGGCGTACGCGGGAGACATGCAAGGTCGGGTCTGGCGTTTCGACTTGAGCAACGCCAACCCGGTGAACTGGTCTGTCTCGAACGGTAATGCACCGATTTTCGTGGCGCGAAACGCCGCCGGTGAGGCGCAACCGATCACTGCGCCCATGTCGGTGGCCATCAATAGCGTGAGTGTGGATCCGAACTTCAATCGGCGCTTCGTGTTCTTTGGCACGGGCTCGTACTTCCAATCCGGAGATCCTTCCAACACCAGCCGACAAACGCTCTACAGCATCGTCGACGATCCCTCCATACCGCACGACGTGAGCTCCGCTGCGGCAACGCGTGCCAGGTTGGCGGAGCGTGTCATGACGGCGACCGAAGTTTTCAGCGGGCTACGCGATCCAAGTCAGCCGCAGTCCGCATCGAACCCACTGGTTACTCGCACGGTCCGTCGTCTGGCCGCGGCCGCTGCTGGGGACATGTCGGGGCGGCTGGGTTGCTATGTCGACCTGCCTCAATCGGGCGAGCGTATCGTCACCCGATCCAATCTGTTTCGGCTGGCGGAGCCCACCCTGATCGCAAGTTCCATCATTCCCGAGACGCTGGACCAGTGCGTGCCGGGTGGTACGGGTTTCCTCAATGCCGTCAACCCGTTCACTTGCGGGCGTTTGACGAGGCCTTTCTTCGACCTCAACGACAGTGGCAGCTTCCTGGACGACGCACTCAGTGGCGGCGACTTTGCCAGTTCGGTGCAGCTCAACGTGGGCATGCCCGGCGAAGCCGTCATCATCGGCAACCGTTTGGTGGTGGGCGGATCATCTGGCAGGGTGTCGGATATCCGGGTGAACACCGGCACAACACCGTTGCGTGGTCGCCTCTCATGGCGTGAGATCGTGCGCGATTGAAGGGCTGCACATGAAAAAGCTGTATGACGGATCCGGACCAGCCACGCGCTTTTCGCGGGGGTTCACGCTGATCGAGCTCATGATCGTGGTGGCCATCGTCGCCATCTTGGCCGCGGTCGCTCTTCCGAGTTACCAAAGTCATGTACAGAAGACCCGGAGGGCGACCGCCACAGCCTGCCTGACCGAACTGTCGCAATGGATGGAGCGCAACTACACAAGTTGTCTGGCTTACAACGTGACGGGGGCAGGCTGTGCCACGGCAATGACCAGCGCCCTTTTGCCCGCTTTGAATTGCCGTAACGAAATAGCTGCCGCGTACACGTTCTCTTTCACGGCCAACCCGACAGCCTCCGCCTACACCTTGCGAGCGGTGCCCCAGGGCCCTCAAGCCTCGGATACCCGTTGCGGGACGCTCACGCTTACGCAAACGGGTACCAAGGGCGCGACGTCTGCGAGCGGCTGCTGGAACTGAGTTCGTAGAGCATCGTCCTTGGTGAAACGGCCCCTGTGGGTCGTTTTGCTTCGTGATGCGGCGACAATCGTCGCCCATGAAGCGTCTTGAAGAGCTTTTGTTCACCCAGGGATTTGGTACGCGCCGGGTGTGTCGAGGACTGGTTCAACAAGGGCGGGTTTCTGTGGGCACATCAATTCGGCCGTGCCTGGATCCTGACGAGCAGTTCGAGCCTGAGGGCCTGTACTTTCAGGTGAATGGCGAACCTTGGGAATGGCACGAGCGCGCCTACCTCATGCTGCACAAGCCGGCTGGTTTCGAGTGCTCGCAACGCCCGTCGGCCCACCCGAGCGTGTACACCTTGTTGCCAGCCCCGCTGCGTCAGCGGGGTGGTGGTGCAGCGGCTGGCGTGCAGGCGTTGGGGCGGCTCGATCAGGACACCACGGGCTTGTTGCTGCTCTCTGACGACGGTGCTTTCATCCACCGCCTCACGTCCCCGAAGCACCACATGCCCAAGGTTTACGAGGTGGCATTGCGCCACCCGATGGAGGCTGGTGCTTGCCTGCGTCTGCTTGACGGGGTGGTGCTGGACGATGATCCCCGGCCGGTCAAGGCCCATGACGCCCGGCTCATGGACGAACGTCATTTGCGCCTGGTGCTGACCGAGGGCAAGTACCACCAGGTCAAGCGCATGGTGGCTGCCGTGGGCAATCGGGTGGATGGCCTGCACCGCTCGGCCATCGGCGCATTGCAATTGCCGGGCGATCTGGTGCCGGGTGCCTGGCGCTGGCTCACGCCGGACGAAGTGCAGGGTTTGCGCGCGTCGCCTGCGGGCTGACGCGCCGATCGCTCAGAGCAGATCGCCCTTGCGGCTGTCCAGTGGCATCAGGAACGAGTTGTTGTCCTGCCACTGGGAATGGAAGTCGCTGCTGCGGGCATCGGCCGGCACGCTGTTCGGCCAGTTCGACGACAGCGGATTGAAATCGCTGTGCGGGCGGCTGCTGCGCTGGCGGTTGATGGCGCTGCGCAGGTTGGTCTGGGCCGCGATGATGGCGCGCTCTTCCATCTCGCGCTCGCGCATGGCGCGGTTGAACTCCGACTCACCCAGAAACTCGGCGCGGATCTCGGCCACCGTGGGCAGGCTGTTGGAGCGCACCACCCAGTACGGCAGGCCGATCTGGCTGAGCAGCGAATGCTTGAGCGCGCGCGTGCTGCGCGGAATGCCCGCAGGGCCGGGCACGTCCAGACAGCCGACCACGCGGCCGTCGGATTTGCAGACCGTGAATGTGCAGTACACGCCGCCCAGCAGCTTGTACCAATCGACACCTTCCTCGCGCTGGCGCGGCAGCGTGAAGCGCGTGACCGGCAGTTTGATCATCACGTGGTGGTCGTAGAACGCGCGGGCCAGCCAATGCCACACACGGGCCTCTTCGCTGTTGGCCAGCGGGCGTGCCGCCAGCGGCCAGTGCTTGGGGAGGCGGCGGCGCTGCTTCGCCTGGCGTTCAGCCCAGGCGCGATGCAGCAGCGCACCGACCGCCAGCAGGGCGGGGGCGAGTGCTGCAAGCAGCCAGGGGTGGTTCCAGTCGATCATGGGTGGGGGCGGGAGGCCTGATTTGTATCAAAGTGTATAGATGCGGCCACGGATCGGGTGGGGAGTCAAGGTGAAAGCCCGCTTGGCCGTGATTTCCTTGGGATTCGGGGAGGTCGGGTGTGGCGGTCGGGCAGCGTCGCTGGTGGGCGCTCAGTGCTGGAGAAGCATTGTGGGCGTCGGGTTCCGCATCAACTATCCCCAAAGTGCGGTAACAGACCCTTCAACTCGCGTGATTTGTCACGAACGGCATCAAGAGCCCGGTCAGGGCCTGAGGCTGGTCGCGGTGTGGGCTGTGGCCGCAATCCGCCAAGGCATGTGTCCGGGCGTGGGGCGCCGCGCGCTGGATGGCCTGCAATTGGGCCATGGTGCCGTACTCATCGTTTTCACCCTGGACCAGCAGCAGCGGGCAACGGATGCGGGCGCATTCGCGCTCGATGTTGTAAGCGCGAAAGGCGGCGCTGAGCCAGACGTCATTCCATTGCCAGAAGGCGTTGTCCACGTCGCGGTGGTGGCGCGCCAGGCGCTGGCGCAGGCCGGTCGGATCGTCGGGCGCCTGCAGGTAGGCCTCGCGCGCGCGCTCGATGGCCTGCACGGACACATCCTCGACAAACACGTGCGGCGCGAGCACCGCACATGCTTCGACCGGGTGGGCAGCGGCATGGAGCAGCGCGATCGTGGCGCCATCGGAATGGCCCACCAGCACCGGCCGCTCGATGCCGAGCGCTTCCAGCAAGGCGGGCAGCACCTCCAGGGCTTCACGGTGCATGTAGTCGGGTTCGTGCCGGCCGATGTGCCAGAAGCCCTGCATGCGCGGGGTGCCGCGCACATCGGCAACCGGGTCCGACTGGCCATAGCCGCGCCGCGAATACAACCAGCCCGCCCGGCCGGTGGCCCGGCAGAGGGCTTCGGGCCAGCACTGGCCGCGCTGCGTCCACAGTGAAACGCTGCCCAGGCCTTCGTGCAGGAAGACCAGGGGGGGCAGCGACACGTCTCCCGGGATGTGCGTGACCTCCAGCCGCACCCCGTGCACATTGATCGGGTTCATGCCCGCATCCTAGCGGCCCGCAGCGGGCGTCCGTGCGGGTATTCTTCGCGCCATGGGATCCATGTTCGATGCCTTCTGGCGTGCGGTTGCGTACTGCCTGCACCCGCGCGTGATCGCGCTGTCGTTCCTGCCGCTGGTGCTGATGGTGGTGCTGTCCTTCGCCCTCGGCTATTTCTTCTGGGATGGCGCGGTGTTCGCCGTGACCACCTGGTTCGAAGCCTTCGATCTCGTTCAGGCGTTGCTGGGGTGGCTCGATCGCATGGGCCTGGGCTCCCTGCGTGCCGTTTTTGCGCCGCTGATCGTGCTGGTGCTGGCCACGCCCGCCATCGTGCTGATCTGCCTGTTGCTGGTGGCGGTGTTCATGACGCCGGCCATGGTCGATCTCGTGGGGCAACGGCGCTTTCCCCAGTTGCAGAAGCTGCGGGGCGGCTCGTGGCTGGTGGGCGTCGTCTGGTCGCTCGGCTCCACGCTGCTGGCGTTGATCGCGCTGGTGCTGTCGATGCCCATGTGGCTGGTGCCGCCCCTGGTGCTGATCCTGCCGCCTCTCATCTGGGGATGGCTCACGTACCGCGTGTTCGCCTTCGATGCGCTGGCCACGCACGCCAGCGCCGACGAACGCCGCGAGCTCATGCGCAACCACCGCGGCATCCTCCTCGCCATGGGCATTCTGAGTGGCTATCTGGGGGCCGCGCCCAGCCTGCTGTGGGCTTCAGGCGCGATGTTCATTGCACTGGCGCCCCTGCTGGTGCCGATCGCGATCTGGATCTACACACTGGTGTTTGCCTTCGCTTCGCTCTGGTTCGCGCACTACCTGCTTCAGGCGCTTGAGCGCCTGCGTGCGGCGGCCAGCGTGGTTGCGCCAGCGCCTGCCGAGGCCAGGCTGGAGCCGGTGCTCGACCCCTTGCCGCTGCCACCGGGAACGAACACGCCATGAACCCGGCCTTCGGCTTGATCATCGTCGGCGACGAAATCCTCTCCGGCAAACGCCAGGACAAGCACCTGCCCAAAGTGGCCGAGTTGCTGGGTGCGCGTGGGCTTTCGCTCACGTGGGCGCGGGTGGTGGGGGACGATCGCCCCCGCATCACCGCCGCCTTGAGCGAGGCGCTGGCCGGCGACGATGTCGTGTTCTGCTGTGGCGGCATCGGCGCCACGCCCGACGACCACACCCGGCAATGCGCTGCGGCGGCGCTGGGCGTGGAGCTGGCCCTGCATCCCGAAGCGGCGCGCCTGATCGAAGAACGCATGCAAGATGTTGCCGCCGAGCAGGGAGTGCCCTTCGACCCCGGGCGCGCCGACAACGTGCACCGCTACAACATGGGGGTGTTTCCCGTGGGCGCGACCATCGTGCCCAACCCCTACAACAAGATCCCGGGCTTTTCCTGCGAAGGGCCTGGCGGAGCCCAGGTCCACTTCGTGCCGGGCTTTCCGGTCATGGCCTGGCCCATGATCGAGTGGCTGCTGGACAGCCGCTACGCCCACCTGCACCAGGCCGATGCACGGCAGGAGCGTTCGGTGATCGTCATGGGGGCCATGGAAGCGGCCCTGACGCCGCTGATGGTGCGTATCGAGTCGGTCCACGCGGTCAAGGTGTTCAGCCTGCCCAGTGTGGACCATCCCACCTACGGCCGGCACATCGAGTTGGGCGTCAAGGGGGCGGTCGGGGCGGTGGAGGCGGCTTTCCGGGAGTTGTTGGCTGGCTTGCAGGCCCTGAACGCCGAACTGGGCCCCGAAGTGGTGCGTTGACAGTTTGCCCCAAATTGGGGCAAATAATCCCGATGTTGGTGCGATTCTGATGGCCTGGCCCGGTTGCCTCGGCCTGCGTGCGCCAGCATGCGGCGGGTTCGAACCGTTCTGGCGCATGGCCGCGGCGCCATAATCCCCCGCCGGCCTGAACCCCGACAGACTCGGGCCGATCGATGGCATGGAATCTGCATGCCGGGCATCGTCGATTTTCTTTTTCCACCCTTCCAGAGACACAGGAGCTTTTGATGGCCAAGACCGTCGCAGACGTGATGCAGATGGTGAAGGACAACGAGGTCAAGTTCGTTGATTTCCGTTTCACCGACACCCGCGGCAAGGAGCAGCACGTCACCGTGCCGATTTCGGCGTTCGGCGAAGACAAGTTCACCTCGGGCCATGCTTTTGACGGCTCGTCGATTGCCGGCTGGAAGGGCATCGAAGCCTCGGACATGCAGCTCATGCCCGACCCGAACACCGCCAACGTCGATCCGTTCTTCGAAGAAACCACGCTCTTCCTGCAGTGCGACGTGGTCGAGCCCAGCGACGGCAAGGCCTATGACCGCGATCCGCGCTCGATCGCCAAGCGCGCCGAGGCCTTCCTGAAGGCGTCCGGCCTGGGCGACACCGCCTACTTCGGACCGGAGCCCGAGTTCTTCATCTTCGACGGCGTGCGCTTCAGCAACGAGCCCGGCCGTGTGTTCTTCGAGATCGAGGAATACGAAGCCCCCTGGAACAGCGGTGCCAAGCTCGAAGGCGGCAACCGCGGCCACCGTCCCACCGTCAAGGGCGGCTACTTCCCGGTTCCCCCGGTCGACAGCACGCAGGACATGCGCGCCGAGATGTCCCTGATCCTCGAATCGCTGGGCATTCCGGTGGAGGTGTTCCACCACGAGGTGGCGGGCGCCGGTCAGAACGAACTCGGCACCAAGTTCAGCACGCTCGTCGAGCGCGCCGACTGGACGCAGGTCCTGAAGTACGTGGTGTGGAACGTGGCCAATGCCTATGGCAAGACGGCGACTTTCATGCCCAAGCCCTACGCCGGTGACAACGGCTCCGGCATGCACGTGCACCAGTCGATCTGGAAAGACGGCAAGAACCTGTTCGCCGGTGACGGCTACGCCGGCCTGAGCGATTTCGCCCTGTATTACATCGGCGGCATCATCAAGCACGCCCGTGCGCTGAACGCCATCACCAACCCCGGCACCAACAGCTACAAGCGCCTGGTGCCCGGCTTCGAAGCCCCGGTGAAACTGGCCTACAGCTCGCGCAACCGCTCGGCCTCGATCCGCATCCCGTACGTGGCGAACCCGAAAGGCCGCCGCATCGAGGCGCGCTTCCCCGATCCCTCCGCCAACCCCTACCTGGCCTTCTCGGCCCTGATGATGGCTGGCCTGGACGGCGTGGAAAACAAGATCCACCCGGGCGAAGCCGCCACCAAGGACCTGTACCACCTGCCGCCCGAAGAGGACAAACTGGTCCCCACCGTGTGCTCCAGCCTCGATCAGGCGCTGGACTACCTCGACAAGGACCGCGCGTTCCTGACCAAGGGTGGTGTGTTCACCGACTCCATGCTCGATGCCTACATCGAACTCAAGATGAACGAGGTGACCCGCTTCCGTATGTCGCCGCACCCCATCGAATACGAGATGTACTACAGCCTGTGATGCGGCCCCGCGCGAGCGGGCGTGTCCAGCGAGAAGGGACGGCTCCGGCCGTCCCTTTTTCTTTGGCGTATGTCGCTGCGGGTTCGCCCGCGGCACTTCTACAAACCATTTCGGTCATACTGCCCGGCCATACCTTGCTTGGAGGTTCCGTGTCCGTTGCTTTGTCCCAACCCATTGTTGGTTTGTTGTCCTCGCTGGCGCTGCTGAGCGCCGCTTCGGTGTGGGCGCAGGGCACTATCTACCGCTGCGGCAACGAGTACACCAATGACGCGGCAGTGGCCAAGCAGAGGGGCTGCACCACCATGCAGGGCGGCAACATCACCATCATCGAAGGCACCCGCCCGAACGCGCCGAGCGCGGCGCCGGCGGCCCGCCCCGGCGGCGCCCAGGGCAGCGGCCCGCGCGTGGACAGCGCGGCCCAGCGCCAGCGCGACGCCGATGCCCGTGCCACGCTCGAAGCCGAACTGCGCAAGGCCGAGCAGCGCCTGACCGATGCGCAAAAGGCCTATGCAGGTGGCGAACCCGAGAAGCAGGGCATCGAAGGGCGCAATCACCAGCGCTACCTCGACCGCGTGGCCGAACTCAAGAACGCGGTGACCCGCGCCGAGAACGACGTCGCCGGCATCCGCCGCGAACTCGATCGCCTGCCCAACTGAGTTCTTTGCCCGGGCTGGTCACCGGGCCGTCGGGCTTCTGCTCCACAATGGGCGGCTTGAACAAGCCCGACTCTTTCTCCCTTTTCAATCTGGTCCGGCGCCGCGGTGGCGAGCGCGCTGCGGCGCGCCCCAATGCCAGCGGGCCGCGATTCCAGGCCCTGGATCTGCTCGCCACGCTGGTCGCTGTGGTCGACACCGAAGGCCATGTGCTGTACGCCAACGCGGCGCTGGAAGATGCACTCGGCATCTCGCGGCGCAGCATCTCCACCGCGCGGCTGCAGGACTGCTTCACGGAACCCGTGCTGCTCGACAACGCCCTGCAGGGCGCGCGCAGCAACGAATTCGCGGCCTTGCGTTACGACGCCTTCCTGCACCGCCTCAACCACGACCCGTTGCCCGTGCACGTGGTGGTGGCGCAGACCGAACAGACCGGCGAGGTGGTGGTGGAGATGCTGCCGCTGGAACAGCAGACCCGCCAGGAGCGCGAGGAGCGCCTGCTCGACCAGGCGCAGGCGAACAAGGAACTGATCCGCAACCTCGCGCACGAGATCAAGAACCCGCTGGGTGGTATTCGTGGCGCGGCGCAGCTGCTGCAGATGGAGCTGCAGAGCAAGGAGCTCATCGAGTACACGCAGGTCATCGTGCACGAGGCCGATCGCTTGCAATCGCTGGTGGACCGGTTGCTGGCGCCGCACCGCCGCCCGCACGTGGTGGGCGATGTGAACATCCACGAGGTGTGCGAGCGCGTGCGCTCGCTCATCGTGGCCGAATTCCCGAAGGGCCTGAAGGTCGTGCGGGACTACGACACCTCCATCCCCGAGTTCCGTGGCGATCGCGAGCAGCTCATCCAGGCGGTGCTCAACATCGCGCACAACGCGGCGCTGGCGCTGGCCGAACGCATCGAGGCGGGTGACGCGCGCATCACGCTCAAGACGCGCGTGGGCCGCCAGGTCACCTTCGGCAAGCAGCGCTACCGGCTGGCACTGGAATTGCATGTCATCGACAACGGGCCCGGCGTGCCGGACTCGATCAAGGACCGCATCTTCTTCCCGCTCGTGTCGGGGCGTGATGGTGGCTCCGGCCTGGGGCTCACGCTGGCGCAAACTTTCGTGCAGCAACACCATGGCCTGATCGAGTGCGAAAGCGAGCCGGGACACACGGACTTCAAGATCCTCATCCCGTTGCCTTGATCGACGTACACCGCGCGCAACGCGCCACCTGAAGGGACGACCGTTAAATGAAGCCGATCTGGATAGTGGATGACGACCAGTCGATCCGCTTCGTGCTCGAGAAGGCTTTGCTCCGCGAAAACCTGCCCACGCGCAGTTTCACCAGCGCCACCGAGGTTCTCAAGGCGCTTGCCGAATCACCCGAGAGCGAAGGCCCCCAGATTCTGGTGAGCGACATCCGCATGCCGGGCGGTTCCGGCCTGGATCTGCTCGACAAGGTGAAGCAGCGCTACCCGGCACTGCCCGTCATCATCATGACGGCCTTCTCCGACCTGGACAGCGCCGTCTCGGCCTTCCAGGGCGGCGCGTTCGAATACCTGCCCAAGCCCTTCGACCTGACCAAGGCGGTGGAGCTGATCCGCCGCGCCGTGGACGAAAGCCAGCGCGAGGAAGTGTCCGAAGAACGCCTGAGCGCCATGCCCGAGATGCTCGGCCAGGCGCCCGCGATGCAGGATGTCTTCCGTGCCATCGGCCGCCTGAGCCAGAGCCAGGTCACGGTGCTGATCACCGGCGAATCGGGTTCCGGCAAAGAGTTGGTGGCGCGCGCGCTGCACAAGCACTCGCCGCGCGCCAACGGCCCCTTTGTGGCCATCAACACCGCCGCGATTCCGAAGGACCTGCTGGAGAGCGAACTCTTCGGCCACGAGCGTGGCGCCTTCACCGGCGCGCAGACCATGCGCCGCGGCCGTTTCGAACAGGCCGACGGCGGCACGCTGTTCCTCGACGAGATCGGCGACATGCCGTTCGATCTGCAGACGCGTCTGCTGCGCGTGCTGTCCGATGGGCAGTTCTACCGCGTGGGCGGCCACAGCGCCGTGCGGGCGAACGTGCGCGTGATCGCGGCCACCCACCAGAACCTGGAGCAACGCGTCAAGGAAGGCGCGTTCCGCGAAGACCTGTTCCACCGCCTCAACGTGATCCGCCTGCGCCTGCCCGCGCTGCGCGAGCGCCGCGAAGACGTGCCCATGCTCACGCGCTTCTTCCTGCAGCAAAGCGCAAAGCAGCTGGGCGTGGAGCCCAAGCGCATCGCCGAGTCCGCGATCAAGCTGCTCGGCACCTTCGACTTCCCGGGCAACGTGCGTCAGCTCGAGAACATCTGCCACTGGCTCACCGTGATGGCGCCGGCGCAGGTGATCGAGATCAAGGACCTGCCGCCTGAGGTGCTGGGCGCGGTGGGAGGGGCCGAGGCCGCCGCGGTGGCCGTGGCCACGCTGCCGGGTTCGCTGGCGCCGGTACCGGCGCCCGTGGTGGCCGCGCCGCCCGAGCCGGTGCGCGATCTGCCCGCACCCGCACCGGTGGTGGTGGCCCCGGTGCCTGTGACGGTGGCCGCCGAGGCGCCCGCGGCGGGTCAGTCGTGGGAGGCTGGCCTGCAGGCCGAGGCCATGGCCCTGCTCGAAACCGGCCGCACCGACGTGTGGGATGTGCTCACGCGCCGCTTCGAGACGCGCCTGATCCAGACCGCGCTGACGAACACGCGCGGCCGGCGCATCGAGGCCGCGCACAAGCTCGGCATCGGGCGCAACACCATCACGCGCAAGATCCAGGAACTGGGCATGGAGTGACGCCCAGCGGGCTCACCCCAGGGTGAGCACCACCGGCGCGTGGTCGCTCGGGCGTTCGTTCTTGCGCGGCACCTTGTCCACCGCGCAGGCGCTGGTGCGGGCCTTGAGCGCTTCGCTCACCAGGATGTGGTCGATGCGCAGGCCGCGGTTGCGGCGGAACGCCAGGTCGCGGTAGTCCCACCACGAATAATTCTTCTCGGGCTGCGGGAACAGGCGCACCGCGTCGCTCAGGCCCAGGCCGATCAGCGATTGCAGGTGCGTGCGTTCCTCGGTCGTGCAGTGGATGGTTTCGCGCAAGCCCACCGGGTCCCACACATCGAGGTCGTCGAAGGTGATGTTGTAGTCACCCATGAGCACCAGTTGCGGGTGCGCGGCCAGTTCGGCCCGCACCCATTCGCGCAGCGCGTCGAGCCAGCGCATCTTGTAGGCGAACTTGTCGCTGCCCGGTGCCTGCCCGTTGGGGAAATAGGCGCCGATCACACGGATGCCGTCGACCGTGCCCGCGATCACGCGCGACTGCTCGTCCTCGAATCCGGGGATGTTCTTCACCACGTCCGTCATGGGCGCTTTGGTGATCAGCGCGACGCCGTTGTAGGTCTTCTGCCCGAACCACTGCGCCTGGTAGCCGGCGTCGGCAAAGGCCTGCGCGGGAAACTTGTCGTCGGTGAGCTTGAGTTCCTGCAGCGCGAGCACATCCACCGGGTGGGCCGCGAGCCAGTCGAGCACCTGGGGCAGGCGCACGGCCAGGGAATTGATGTTCCAGGTGGCGAGTTGCATGGGCTCAGGCCTTTCGCTCGTAGGTCACGAAGGCGAACGGCAGGCCGTTCGCGGCGGTGTGCGTCTCACGGGCCTGCTCGGCCCACTCGGGGCCCAGCGCGGGCATGAAGGCGTCACCCTCGAAATCGCGCGCGATCTCGGTCACCACCACGCGCTGCGCGTGCGGTAGCGCCTGGCGGTACACCTCGGCACCGCCAATGACCCAGATCTCCGGCGCATCGCCGCTGGCGGCCAGGGCGTCGGCCACCGAGCCGGCGCGGAGCGCGCCATCGGCCTGCCAGTGCGCATCGCGCGTGAGCACGATGTTGCGCCGCCCCGGCAGCGGGCGAAAGCGCGGCGGCAGGGAATCCCAGGTCTTGCGGCCCATCACCACCGGGCTGCCGAGCGTGGTGCGCTTGAAGTGGGCCAGGTCTTCGGGCAGGTGCCAGGGCAGGGCGTTGTCCTTGCCGATGACGCCGTTGGCGGCGCGCGCGTAGATGAGGTTCAGTCGGGGCATGGCCTCATTGTGCGGTGGCGCGGGCCGGCCACAGCACGCTGGCGATCGCGACCATCACGAACACGATGGCCAGCCAGTCCTGCCAGTGCGGGATCTCGCCCACGATGAAGGTGGCCGAGAGCGTGCCCACCAACGGGATCGCCATCACGCTCATGGCGCTGGTGGCTGGCGGCAGGTGGCGCGCCAGGCCGAACCAGATGAGTTGCGCGACACCGTAGTTGATGAACACGCCGTAGGCCAGGGCGAGCCACATGGGCAGGCTGAAGTGCTGCGGCGCGGGCACGGGCTCCAGGGCAATGGCCAGTACCCACAGCACGCCGCTGCCCAGCAGCAGCATCCACACCGTCACGGCCATGGGCGAGAGCTGGAAGTGCGCGCGTTTGAACAACAGGGTGCCCAGGCCCCAGCTCACCGCCGCACCCAGCATCCACACAATGCCGGTCGGTCGGCCGCTGAGGCTGCTGAGCTCGTGCCACAGCAGCAGGCCGATGGCGATGGCCGCGGCCAGCACCGCCAGCCGCACGCGCGGCGTGATGCGCTCGCTGAAGAACATTGCGCCCAGCAGCACCGTGAAGATGGGCATGGTGAAACCGATGATGGCCGCGCGGCCCGAGGCCAGTTCCTGCACGCCGAAGATGGACAACGTGTGCCAGCCCAGGATGTTGGGCAGGCCGAGCCAGGCGATGGTGGCCCACTCGCGGCCTTGTGGCCACATGCGTTCGCCGCGGCGCTGCACGTAGACGAAGAGCCAGACCGCGCCGAGGAACATGGTGCTGGCGCGGAAGTACAGCGGTGTGAGCTCCTGCAGCGAGAGCTTCATCATGGGCCAGTTCACGCCCCACATGAGCGTGAGGCCCACCAGGGCCCAGAGCTGACGGCGGCTCAGCATGCGCCGCTCAGACCGCGACGGGCGCTTTGATGACCGCGTGGTGCTGGTAGTCCACGATCTCGAAATCGTCGAGCTCGTAGTCGAAGATCGAGGCCGGGCGGCGCTTGATGTTCAGCGTGGGGTATGGGTAGGGCGTGCGCGAGAGCTGCAGCTGCACCTGCTCGCGGTGGTTGCTGTAGATGTGGCAGTCGCCACCCGTCCAGATGAACTCGCCGACCTCCAGGTCGCATTGCTGCGCGAGCATGTGCGTGAGCAGCGCGTAGCTGGCGATGTTGAAGGGCACGCCAAGGAAGATGTCGGCGCTGCGCTGGTAGAGCTGGCAGCTCAGCTTGCCGTCGGCCACGTAGAACTGGAAGAACGCGTGGCAGGGCATCAGCGCCATCTTGCCCAGGTCGGCCACGTTCCAGGCGCTCACGATGATGCGGCGCGAATCCGGGTTGGTCTTGAGCTGCTTCACCACCTCGGCGATCTGGTCGATGTGGCCGCCGTCGGGCGTGGGCCAGCTGCGCCATTGCACGCCGTACACTGGGCCCAGGTCGCCGTCTTCGCGCGCCCATTCGTCCCAGATGGTGCAGCCGCGCTCCTGCAACCACTTCACGTTGCTGTCGCCGCGCAGGAACCAGAGAAGTTCCACGATGATGGCCTTGGTGAACACCTTCTTGGTGGTCACCAGCGGGAAGCCTTCATTGAGGTCGAAGCGCATCTGGTGCCCGAACACGCTCACCGTGCCGGTGCCCGTGCGGTCCGTCTTGGGCACGCCCGTGGTGAACACGTGGCGCATGAAATCTTCGTACTGAGAACGGGCGGGGCGGGGGGCGGTCATGGGCGGCTCGGGGTGGAGCCGGCATTGTGCCCTGCCGTCGGCGGAGGGCGCTCAGGGCGCGCGGGAAACCGTGCCCCGAAACAGGGGCGAGGGCTCGGTGAGTGACGCGTCGAACGGGTGCTGGTCGAGCGCGTAGAAGCGCTGGACGCGGCGCACGTACTCGCGCGTCTCGGCAAAGGGCGGGATGCCGCCGTGCTTGTCCACCGCGCCTTCGCCGGCGTTGTAGGCCGCCACGGCCAGCGGTACCTGGCCGCGGAAGTACGCCAGCAACCAGCGCAGGTAGGCCATGCCTCCGCGGATGTTCTGTTCGGCGTCGAAAGGCTTGCTCACCGAGAAGCGGGCCGCGGTGTCGGGGATGAGCTGCATCAGGCCCTGGGCGTTCTTGTCGGAGAGCGCGTGGGTGTTGAAGTTCGACTCGGCGCGGATCACCGCGTACACCAGGCCGGGCTCGAGCCCGTAGCGCGGCGCCAGCTTGTAGACGATCTTCATCACGCGCCGCTGCTCCGCGGTGTCCACATGCTCGCGGTAGGCGGTGGACAACACCCGTTTCTCGTCGTCCAGGCGCTGTTGCTCGGCTTGCCTGGCCAGTTCGGCCTGCCGTTCCTGCGCGGCGGTGGCGCGGGCCTCGCGCAACTCCATCTCGCGCACGCAGTCGGGCTTTTCGGCCGGCACGGCGAGTTGCCTGAACAGGGCCTCGGCCTCCTGGTCGCCCAGCAAGGCCGCGCGCGCGAACCAGTGCGCGGCGAGCCCGTCGTTGCGCGGCACGCCGCGGCCTTCGGCGTGAATCGTTCCCAGGTTGCGGGCCGAGACGGCGTCGCCGGCCAGTGCGGCCTGGCAATACAAGCGCAGCGCGGTGGCCATGTCGCGCGACGTGCCTTCACCCAGCTCGTGAGCGACGGCCTGGATGCGCCATTTCAGGCGCTGCTGCGCATCGGCCGTCTGTGGTTGTGGCTGCACCTGCGCCTGTGCCACCTGGCCTGCGAGCAGGCCGGCGGCCAGCAAGGCGCAGCGCAGGGGTGTCAGCGGTGTCATGGGGTCAGTACCCGGCCGGGGTTGAGCAGGTTGTGGGGGTCGAGGGCGTGCTTGATGCGGCGCATCAAGGCCAGCGCGACCGGGTCCTTGAAGTGGGTGAGGTGGCCCACCTTGAGGCTGCCCACGCCGTGCTCCGCGCTGATCGAGCCATCGTAGCGAGCGACCGCCTCGAACACCAGTTGGTTCACGCGGGTTTCCTGCGTTTGCAGGAAGTATTTGGCATCGCCGCCGGCCGGCGCCTGGACGTTGTAATGAAGGTTGCCGTCGCCCAGGTGCCCGAAGTTGACCAGCCGCACGCCTGGAATCTCGCGCTGCAGCAGGGCGTCGGTCTCGTCGCAGAAGGCCGGAATGCGCGACACCGGGACGCTGATGTCGTGCTTGATGTTCAGGCCCTCTTGTGCCTGCGCCAGGGGGATGTTCTCGCGGATGTGCCACAGCGCGTGCGCCTGCGCGATCGATTCGGCCACCACCGCGTCACTCACCAGGCCTTGTTCGATGGCCGCCTCGAGCAGGCCTTCGAACTGCGTGCGCGCGTGGTCTTCGCTCTCGCTGTCGCTGTTCTCCAGCAGCACGCAGTACGGTGATTCTTTCCACAGCGGCACGCGCAACTGCGGCATGTGGCGATCGACCAGCGAGAGCGCGAACTGCCCCATCACCTCGAAGCCCGTGAGCCCGGCCGCGAGCCGCTGTTGCGCCAGGCCGAGCAGATTCACCGCGGCCTGCAGCGTGGGCACGGCGGCCCAGGCGGTGAGCGTGGCCGCGGGCTGCGGGAACAGCTTGAGCGTGGCCGCGGTGATGACGCCCAGCGTGCCTTCGCTGCCCACGAACAGGTCGCGCAGGTCGTAGCCGGTGTTGTCCTTGCGCAGGCCACTCAGGCCGTGCCACACCTCGCCCTCGGGCGTCACCACCTCGAGCCCCAGGCAGAGTTCGCGCGCATTGCCGTAGCGCAGCACCTGCGTGCCGCCCGCGTTGGTGGCCAGGTTGCCGCCGATGGTGCAACTGCCTTCGGCCGCCAGGCTCAGCGGGAACAGCAGGCCCTCGGCCTCGGCCGCCTGTTGCACCGCCTGCAGCACGCAACCGGCCTCCACCGTCATGGTGAGGTTGGCGCGGTCGATGCCGCGCACCGCGTTCATGCGCTGCAGGCTCAACACCACCTGCGTGCCGGATTCGTCGGGCACCGAGCCCACCACCAGGCCGGTGTTGCCGCCCTGCGGCACCAGGCTCGCGCCGTGTGCGGCGCAGGCGCGCACCACGGCCGCCACCTCGGCGGTGCTGGCGGGGCGCACCACGGCGAACGCGTGGCCATGCGCGCGCTGGCGCCAGTCGTTCTCGTAGGCGGCGAGGTCGTGGGTGTCGCGCGTGAGCACGTGGGGCGCGCCCACGGCCGTGTGCAGCGCCTTCAGCAGTTCGTGGTTCATGGTTTGCGGGCCGCCGCGCGCTCGGCGGCTTCGTTGGTGGCGGCCACGTCGGCCGCCACGGCCTCGGGGCCGGCGGCGCGCAGGCGCAGGCGCACGTGCAGCGCACATGCCACGAAGAGTGCGATGCACAGCAGCGTCTGCAACACCGCCATCAATGTGGACATGCCGCTTTCGCCGCTGGTGGCGCGCACCACGCCCTCGGTGAAGTACAGCCACACCAGCAAGCTCACCCAGCGGTAGGTGTACATGCGGTTCTTCAGCAGCCCGGCCAGCGGCAGGGCCAGCGGCAGCACCTTGATGGCCCACCACGAGCCGCCTTCGCGCAGCGGGGCGAGCCAGAGCTCCCAGGCGAGGCCGACCACGATCAGGCCGACGAGGCTGGCCACGGCCAAGTGGCGTGTGAAGGCCACGCGCGCGGCCGTTTCAGGGGTAGGGGATGACATGCGGGCAGGGCAAAAAACGAGGCTGGCATGATACCGGCATGACCTTGTCCGAGCGGCTCGAATCCTGGCCCGAACTCGCGCGCCGCTTCTGGAACGGCGTGCTGAATTTCCCTTGGCGCACCACGGCCATCACGCTGCGCGAGCGCTTCCGCGAAGACCGCCTGGGCATCACCGCCAGCAGCCTGACATTCACCACCACGATTTCGCTGGTGCCGCTGTTCACCGTGGCGCTGGCCATCTTCAGCGCCTTCCCCATGTTCGAGCGGCTGCAGCGCACGTTGCAGCGCAGCCTGGTGGAAAGCCTGGTGCCCGAAAGCATTGCGCGCCCGGTGCTGCTGTACCTGAACCAGTTCGCGGCCAAGGCCGCGCAGATGGGCTGGGCCGGCGCGCTGGTGCTGCTGGTCACGGCGCTCGCGCTCATCCTCACCATCGACCGCAAGCTCAACGACATCTGGCGCGTGCGCCAGGTGCGCCCGATCACGCAACGCATCCTGGTCTACTGGGCGGTGCTCACGCTGGGGCCGCTGCTGCTGGCCGGCAGCGTGGCTGTTACCAGCTACGCCATCGGTGGCCCGCGCGAACTGGCGGCGCTGCCCGCGCCGCTGCGCTTCCTGCTCGACTCGCTGCAGTTGTTGATGGTGACCGGTGGCCTGGCCGCGCTGTACCGCTACGTGCCGAACACGCGTGTGCGTTGGAGCCACGCGCTCATCGGGGGCTTCTTCGCGGCGGTGGCGCTGGAGGTGGCCAAGGGCGGGCTGGCCCTGTACCTCAAGCAGGTGCCCACGTTCTCGGTGCTCTATGGCACGTTTGCCACCGCCCCGATCCTGTTGGTGTGGATTTACCTGGCCTGGGTGATCGTGTTGCTGGGCGCGGTGATCGCGGCCTACCTGCCCAGCCTGCTGGCTGGTGTGGCCCGCCGGGGCGACACGCCGGGCTGGAGCTTCCAGCTGGCGCTGGAGGTGTTGGCGCAACTGCACGCGGCACGCGCGGACGCCCCGAGAGGCCAGAGCCTGGAAGCGCTGGCCCATTCGCTGCGCGTGGAGGCCTTGCAGCTCGAGGAACCGGTGGCCGCGCTGGTGGCGGTGGATTGGCTGGGCCGGCTCGACGAAGAGGGCGAGCGCTACGTGCTGCTCATCGACCCTTCGCAAACCGCGCTCGGGCCACTGATGGAGCGCTTGCTGCTCTCGCGCCAGGGCGCCACCGCGCGCTTGTGGGACCAAAGCCGCTGGGCGGCCATGACGGTGGCCGAGGCGCTGCCCGAGCCGCTGCGCCTGCGCTAGGCCTCAACCCTTGGCCTGGCCCGTGGTGAACGGCGCCGCCAGAAACCCCCGGAAGCGCGCCCGACCGCCGCGCGTGGGCGCTGTGGTGAGTTGGTAGCCCGGAAAGCGGCGCAGGAAACGGCCGATGGCGATGCGGCCTTCGAGCCGCGCCAGGCTCAGGCCCGCGCACTGGTGGATGCCGAAGCCGAAGGCCAGGTGCTTGTTGGGCTCGCGCGCGATGTCCAGCGCCTCGGGGTCGGCGAACTGTGCCGGGTCGCGGTTGGCGGCACCGATGCACAGCGTCACCAGTGTGCCCGCGGGCAGATCGAGTTCGCCGATGCGCACGTCCTTCACGGCGCGGCGGTTGCCGAGCTGGTTCGACGATTCGTAGCGCAGGAACTCGTCCACCGCGCGGTCGAGCACGGCCACTTCCTCGCCGTCGTTCATGCGTTGCAACAGCTGCGCGCGCACGGTGGGGTGCTCGTGCAGCGCCACCAGCGCGTTGCCGATCAGGTTGGTGGTGGTCTCATGCCCGGCGTTGAGCAGGAAGATGCAGTTCTGCAGCAGTTCCATCTCGCTCAGTTGTTCGCCATCGGCCTCGCCCTGGATCAGGCGCGTGAGCACGTCGCGTTCCGGGTCGCCGGGTGCCAGGCGGCGTGCCGCCACCAGCGTGCGCAGGTAGTCGCACATCTCGGTCACGGCGCGGTGGCCACGCTCGGCCTGCGCGGGCGTGATCGTGGGTTCCAGCGCCCCCAGGATGGCGAGCGACCAGTCGCGCAGCGGGCCGCGTTCGGCGTGCGGCACACCCAGCAGGTTGCCGATGATCTCCACCGGGATGGCGGCCGCGAAGTTCTCGATCAGGTCCCCGCCCTCGTGCGCGGCGATGTGGTCTAGCAGGCGGTCCACCAGCTCGACCAGGCCGGCCTCCATGTCGGCGATGGCGCGGCGCGTGAGCGCGCCCATGATCAGGCGGCGCACGCGGGTGTGCAGCGGCGGGTCGTTGAACACCAGGCTGGTGGTGTGGTGCTGGAACAGCGGCGAGCCCTGGCCGTACTTGGGGCCGAACTCCACGTGCTTGTCGGAGCTGAAGGCCTGCGCGTCGCGGTACACGGCGGCCAGGTCGGCCCAGCGCGTGAGGAACACCGAACCGTCGGGCATGCGCTTGATGGGCTCGTGCTCGCGCAGGGCGCGGTACACCGGGTAGGGGTTGGTGAAGAAATCGGGCGGCAGGGCGCGCAGGTCGAAGGTGTGGGCAATCGCGTTCGCGCGCGCAGCCGTCATCGGCGGGGTGATGTCGTCGGCGGTGATCGTCATGCTTGCAGGAAGTCGCGGATCGCGAACAGCGTGGCGTCGGGGGTCTCGGTCATCTGGTGGTGGCCCACCGGCAGCGTGGCCACTTTCACTGCCTTGCCCGCGGCCTTGGCGGTGTCGATCAAGGGTTGAGCCGCCCGGGCCTGGGTCATCTGGTCGAGCGCGCCGAGCACGAACAGCACCGGGCAGGTGAGGGCCTTCATCGCGGCTTCGCCGTTGGCGTAGCGGTCGCAGGCCACGAAGCCGCGGTGGAACACGTTGACCTTCAGGTTGCTGCGCAGCACACGGCGGCCCAGCGCCAGGCTGGCGCCGTAGATCCAGGTGCCGGGGCCGAAGGCCGAGGGCGGTGCGGCCAGCGTGCTGCGGCTGAACACGTTCACCATCTTCAACGCCTTCTCGGGCTCGTTCAAGGACGATTCGATCAGCGCGGGCGAGACCTTCATCGGGTAGGCCGTGCCCACCAGCACCGCGTGCGTGATGCGCTCCTTCAGCCGCCCGGCGGCCTCCAGCGCAATGAGCGAACCCCAGCTGTGGCCCACCAACGCGGCGCGCTGCACGCCCGCGGCGTCGAGCAGCGCGGCGATGAAGTCGGCCGCCTGTTCCACCGAGGCCGGGGCTTCGCCCTGGCTGCGTGCGTGGCCCGGCAGATCAACCGCGAGCACGTTGAAGCCGTGGTGGGCCAGGTAGCGGCTTTGCAGGATCCAGACGCTGTGGTCGTTGAGCACGCCGTGGATGAAGACCACGGTGGGTTTGGCGGCGTCGAAGGGCTTGCCGCCGGTGTAGCAGTAGGTTGTGGCGCCGTTGACGAGGAGTTCCATCACGCGGCCTTTTCTGCGGCCTTGAGCGCGCGCTTGAGGTCGTCGATCAGGTCGTCCGCATCTTCCAGGCCGATGGACAGCCGGATGGTGCCGGGCCCGATGCCCGCGCCCGCCAGCGCCTCGTCGCTCATGCGGAAATGCGTCGTGCTCGCGGGGTGGATCACCAGCGAGCGGCAGTCGCCCACGTTGGCCAGGTGGCTGAAGATCTTGAGCGCTTCGATGAAGGCGCGCCCCTGCGCACGCGAGCCCTTGATGTCGAAGCTGAACACCGAGCCCGCGCCGCGCGCGCCGAAGCGCAGCAGCTTGTTGGCCAGCGCGTGGCTGGGGTGCGATTCGATCAACGGGTGGCCCACGCGGCCCACCAGCGGGTGGCTGGCCAGGAACTGCACCAGCTTCTCGGTGTTGGCCATGTGCCGGTCCATGCGCAGCGACAGCGTCTCGATGCCCTGCAGGATCAGCCACGCCGAGTGCGGGCTCATGCAGGCACCGAAATCGCGCAGGCCTTCGCGGCGTGCGCGCAGCAGGAACGCGCCCACCGTCGACTCCTCGGTGAACACCATGTTGTGGAAGCCCTCGTAGGGCGCGCTGAACTCCGGGTAATGGCCCGCGGCGTCCCAGTCGAAGCTGCCGCCATCCACCAGCACGCCGCCGATGACGGTGCCGTGGCCGCTGAGGAACTTGGTGGCCGAGTGGTAGACGAGATCGGCACCCAGCTCCAGCGGCTTCACGAGGTAAGGGGTTGTCAGCGTTGAATCCACCAGCAAGGGCACCTTGGCCTCGTGCGCGATCTGCGCCACGGTGGGCATGTCCAGCACGTCCAGCCCGGGGTTGCCCACCGTCTCGCCGAAGAACAGCCGGGTGTTGGGCCGCACCGCCGCGCGCCAGCCGTCGATGTCGCCGGGCTTGACGAAGGTGGTGTCGATGCCGAAGCGGCGCAGGGTGTAGTGCAGCAGGTTCTGGCTGCCGCCGTAGAGTGCGGTGCTGGCCACGATGTGTGAGCCCGCGCCCATGAGCGTGGCCACCGCCAGATGCAGCGCGGCCTGGCCGCTGGCCGTGGCGATGGCACCGATACCGCCTTCCAGTGCCGCCACGCGCTGCTCGAGCACCGCGTTGGTCGGGTTGCTGATGCGGCTGTAGACGTGGCCGGCCCGCTCCAGGTTGAAGAGGGCGGCGGCGTGGTCGCTCGATTCGAAGACGAACGAGGTGGTGAGGTGGATGGGCACGGCGCGCGCGCCGGTGGTGGGGTCGGGGGCGGCGCCCGCGTGCAGCGCGAGCGTGTCGAAGCCGGGGTCGGCATGGCCTGCCATGGGGCGGTCTCCTCGGGTGGTTTTGCGATTTATTGTGGGCTATATTGGCCTCCCCACCGTTTGCGCGGGCGACACCGCGGCCGAGGAGCACCCACATGAAAGTCAGCGACATCCTGCGCGTCAAGGGCGGCACGCTCTACACCGTCTCCCCGGACGAGAGCCTGGAGCGCGCGGTGGAGGCCATGGCCGAATACGACATCGGTTCGCTGGCCGTCATGGAGCACGGCGAGCTGGTGGGCATGCTGACCTTCCGCGAACTCATCGGCACGCTGGCGAAGAACCGCGGCCAGCTGGGTGGCAAAAGCGTGCGTTCGGTGATGGACGACCACCCCATGACCTGCACCCCCGAGACCGAACTCGAGCAGGTGCGGCCCATGATGCTGGAGCGGCACACGCGCTACATGCCGGTGATGGAAGCCCGCATGCTCATGGGCGTCATCAGCTTCTACGACGTGGCCAAGGCCGTGGTGGACAGCCAGAACTTCGAGAACAAGATGCTCAAGGCCTACATCCGCGACTGGCCCGAGGAAGAGGCCCCGGCCGACCCGCCGCAACTCAAAGTGGCGCGCTGAAGCGGCGCCAGCCCGCACAGAGAACGCCCCCTCGCGGGGCGTTCGTGTTTTCAGCCCATCGAGGCGTGGATGTGCTCGCGCACCCGCGGGTAGATCTGTGCGTTCCAGCGCCGCCCGCTGAACACCCCGTAGTGCCCCACGCCGGTCTGGATGTGGTGCGTCTTGCGGTAGGGGCGCACGTTGGGGCACAGGTCCTGCGCGGCCACGGTCTGGCCGATGGCGCAGATGTCGTCGCGCTCGCCTTCCACCGTCATCAGCGCGGTGCGGCGGATGGCGGCGGGGTTCACCTTGCGGCCGCGGTACATGAGCTCACCGCGCGCCAGGTCGAAGGTCTGGAACACCTTTTCCACCGTCTCCAGGTAGAACTCGGCCGGCAGGTCGTTCACCGCCAGGTACTCCTCGTAGAAATCCTGGATGGTGCGGGCCTCGTCCACGCGGCCCTCGATCAGGTGGTCGACCATGGTGCGGAAAGACTGCTGGTGCCGCTCGGGGTTCATGCTCATGAAGGCGGTGAGCTGCACGAAGCCCGGGTACACGCGGCGCATGTGGCCCGCGTGCGGCAGCGGCACGTGGCTGATCAGGTTCTTCTCGAACCAGTCGATGGGCTTGCTGGTGGCCAAGCGGTTCACCTCGGTGGGGTTGACGCGGCAGTCCACCGGGCCGGCCATCAGCGTGAGGCTGGCGGGCGTGGCGGGGTGGTCGTCTTCGGCCATCAGGGCGGTGGCGGCCAGTGCGGCCACGCAGGGCTGGCACACGCCCACCATGTGCGTGCCCGGGCCCACGGCGGTGGTGAACCGCATCATGTAGTCGATGTAGTCGTCCAGCCCGAAGGCGCCGTGGCGCAGGTGCACGTCGCGCGCGTTGTGCCAGTCGGTGATGTAGACGTCGTGGTCCTGCAGCAGGGTGCGCGCGGTTTCGCGCAGTAGCGTGGCGAAGTGGCCCGAGAGCGGCGCCACCAGCAGCACCGGCGGGCCAGGGTCGGCCATGCGCTTCTTGAAGTGCAGCAGGCTGCCGAAAGGCAGTTTGAGCTTCACCACCTCGTCCACCGCCACCGCTTCGCCGTTCACCATCGCCTCGCCGATGCCGTAGGGCGGGCGGCTGTGGGTGAGGCGCAGGCGGCCGAACAGGTCGCACTGCGCGGCGATCTGGCGTAGCCAGCTGCGCTCGGTGCGCGGCACCCACAGGGCAGAGGCCATGGCTTGCGCGGCCAGCCGCCACGGGGAAAGCAGGTCGGACTGGGTCTGGTAGGCCTGGTAGAGCATCGTGTGCCTCTTGTGGAGGGATGCGGTGCGTGCAGGCAAGTCCCGCGCCAGCCCGCGGGTGCACCGCCGCGGTGCCCGCGCCGCCCGTTCCTGTGGCACAGGCCTTGCTGCGCGCACCACGCACCCACTGGAGACGCCCATGGCCACGGCAGAACTCACCATCAGCAGCAAGAACTACGGCGCCTGGGCGCTGCGGGGCTGGCTCATGTGCAAGCTCTCGGGCCTGAAGTTCACCGAAAAGGTGATCCCGCCCGACGACCCGTCGATGCGCGCCGAGATCCTGCTGCTCTCGGCCTCCATGCGCGTGCCCTCGCTGGTGCACGACGGCGTGACCGTGTGGGACGTGCTCGCCATCGGCGAGTACCTCAACGAGATCAAACCCAACGCCGGCCTGCTGCCGGCCGACCGCGCCGCGCGCGCCCACTGCCGCGCCATCTGCGGCGAAATGCATTCGGGCTTCACCGCGCTGCGTTCGTCGCTGCCGATGAACATCAAGGGCAGCTTTCCCGGCTTCAAGCTCTGGAGCCGCGCGCAGACGGATATCGATCGCATCGAAGCGATCTGGACGGAGTGCCTGGCCACCTACGGCGGGCCCTGGCTCTTCGGCGCCAAACCCTGCATCGCCGACGCCATGTTCGCGCCGGTGGTGACGCGCTTCATCACCTACGAGGTGGCGCTGGACCCGATGTGCGTGGCGTACTGCGACACGGTGATGGGCTTGCCGGCGATGAAGGAGTGGGTGGCGGCGGCGGAAGCGGAGCCGGACGAGATCGACGAGCTGGACGCGGAGTTCTGAGTTTTCGCTCGCTGCGTGTGTGGCGGGCCGAGGGCTTGGGCTGTGTGGCCGGGGGCTTCACTGCGCAGCCCTTCGCTGCGCGAAGGGTGCCCTGCGGTGCCCTGCGGTGCTCGGGTGGGTGTGCCGCGGCGTAACTCGCTGCATGCGCTGCGCGCATTCCGCTCAAACAGACGCCGCGAGTCAGTCAACGAAGCGCGCTGCGCGCGCGCCCACCCACCCTGC
>JACVCO010000011.1 GCA_016741995.1 Hydrogenophaga sp.
GCGGGAAGCGGATCGCCGGTGATCGCCGATGCGACCGGTGGCGCCCGGCAAAGCCGGGGCTCCCCCCACACCGTGGCACGGGGTGCACGCGGGGTTGATGATGGGGTGGAGCCCGGCATTATATCCATCATCGAATGATGATCGACATCTTTCGATGATTTTTCATATGACGGACCGCCGCTGTCAGCGTCGCAACACCCCGGCAATGAAGGTGACGAGTGCCATCACGATGAACACCACGAACAGGATCTTGGCGATGCCGGCGGCGCCGGCAGCGATGCCACCGAAGCCCAGCAGGGCGGCGATGAGGGCGATGACAAAAAAGACGACGGCGTAGTGCAGCATGTCGGACTCCTGGTTGGCGGCGACCATCGCCGCGGTGAAGTCACTGTAGGCAGCGCACCGCAGAAGCGCTGTCGGCGCGGCGCGCGGTGCCGCGTAGGACGCGGCCGACACACGCCCGAATCGCTCGCCTACGGTGCGTGTGGCATGGCCGCGGCACACTCGCCGCAACCCGAACGAACACCGCCCCCCATGACAACCGCCGCCCGAATTCCCGCACCGCGCTCCGCTGGTTCGCGCGCCTGGCGTGCGTGTGCCGGCGCTGTTCTGTTGTGGGCGCTGGCCGCGTGCACCAGCCTGCCCCCGCGCACACCCGAGGCCGCGGGCGCCACGCCCGGGCGGGTGCAGGTGCAGGGCGCGCAAGGCGCGCTCACGCAAGAGGAACGGCGCCAGACCTTGCGGGGTGTGGCCGCCGAAGGCCGGCGCGAGCTGTTCGTTCACCACCTGCGCACGCTCACGCGCAGCGGCGACGCCGACCTCTACCGCGGCAACCGCACGCGGCTGCTGGTGGACGGCCCGGCCACCTTCGGCGCCATGAAGAAGGCCATCGCGCAGGCGCGCGGGCGCGTGCTGTTGCAGAGCTACATCTTCGAAGACCGTGGCGTGGCGGCCGAGGTGGCCGATCTGCTGCTGCAACGCGCGGCCGACGGCGTGAAGGTGGCGGTGATCTACGACGCGGTGGGTTCGATCACCACGCCGGTGGAGTTCTTCCAGCGCCTCACCGAGGGTGGCGTGGCGGTGTGCGAGTTCAACCCCATCAACCCCGTGCGCCGCCCGGGTTACTGGGGCATCACGCACCGCGACCACCGCAAGCTGCTGGTGGTCGACCAGGACGTCGCCTTCACCGGTGGCATCAACATCAGCCGCGTCTATGGCGCGGGCTCGGGTTCGTGGCGGCGCAGTTCGGCACCCCCACCCGACGCCACGCTGGACGATGGCTGGCGCGACACCCAGGTCGAATTGCGCGGCCCGGTGGTGCCCGCCATGGCGCGCGTGTTCGAGGCCACCTGGCGCGAACAGGGTTGCGACGGCGCGCTCGGCGAACCCAGTGGCCAGCCCGCGGCGGCCGAGCCCGGCGACCGCGTGGTGAAGGTGCTCGCCAGCGATCCGCGCGACGCCACCAACCGCATCTACAGCGCACTGCTGTCGGCGATCGACGCCGCGCAGAAGGAGGTGCACCTCACCATGGCGTACTTCGCCCCGGGCAGCGATTTCGTGCAGGCGCTGTGCGATGCGGCGCAGCGCGGCGTGGCGGTGGAACTGGTGCTGCCCGGGCGCAGCGATTCGTCGCTCGCCCTGCACGCGGGCCGCTCTTACTACACGCAGATGCTGCAGGCCGGCGTGCGCATCCATGAGATGGACCAGGCCGTGATGCACGCCAAGACCGCGGTGATCGATGGGGTGTTCTCCACCGTCGGGTCGAGCAACCTGGACTGGCTGAGCTTCGTCACCAACAACGAGCTCAACGTGATCGTGCTGGGCGAGGAGTTCGGCACCGAGATGAACACGCTGTTCAAGCGCGACCGCGCCGATTCGCGCGAGATCACGCTGGAGGCCTGGGGGCGCCGCGGGCCGGGCTCGCGGTTGATGGAGGGCGTGGGCCGCCTGATGGAGCGTTGGCTCTGAGCCCGCGCCTCACTGGATCAGGCCGTTCTTGAGCGCGTAGTAGGTGAGATCGCTGTTGCTGGCGAGCTTGAGTTTCTCGAGCACGCGCGAGCGGTAGGTGCTCACGGTCTTCACGCTCAGGAACATGGCCTCGGCGATGGCGCCCACCGTTTCGCCCTTGGCCAGGCGCAGAAACACCTGCAGCTCGCGCTCCGACAACGTTTCGTGCGGCGCCTTCTCACCGTCGCCCAGTGCGTTGTCGGCCAGCAACTCGGCCACCGCGGGGCTGATGTAGCGCCGCCCGCGCGCCACGACGCGGATCGCGTCGACGATTTCCTCGGGTGCGCATTCCTTGTTCAGGTAACCGCTGGCGCCGTGGCGCAGCAGCTGCGTGGCGTACTGCGCTTCGGGGAAGCCGCTGAGGATCAGCACCGCGAGATCGGGGAAGCGCGCCTTGATCGCCTGCAGTGCGTCGACGCCCCCGTGTTCGGGCATCGACAGGTCCATCAGCAACACATCGACCTCGCCACCCCGCGCGAGCTCCAGCGCTTCGCGGCCGTTGTTGGCCTCGCCGGTCACCTTCAGGTCCACGTGCTCGGCGAGAAACTGGCGCAGGCCCGTTCGCACGATGGCGTGGTCGTCAACGATGCCGATCTTGATCATGGTGTTGTTCGTGTTGAGAGGCTGCGCGCCATTGTGGCAGGCACCACACGGGCTGCGGGTCGGACGATTCCTACAGGGGCCGCGGCCCGCATCGGCCTTGTCCTACACGCGCCAGGCGGCACGGCCGACATCGCACGCGGCGTCGTTTTTCTACAGTGACTTCACGGCCTGACGCCAAGCATCAACAGGCCGACGCCGATCACCCGATCGACGTTTCAGCAACTCTGAAGGAGCCATCACATGAACTGGGATCGCATCGAAGGCAACTGGAAACAGGTCAAGGGAAAAATGATCGAGCAGTGGGGCAAGCTCACCGACGACGACCTCGACGTCGTGGCGGGCCGCCGCGAACAGCTCGCCGGCAAGATCCAGGAGCGCTACGGCTGCGCCCGCGATGAAGCGGAGAAGCAGGTCGCCGCCTGGGAACGCAAGGTGAGCGACGACTGGTTCGAGTCCGACCCGAAGAAGCGCCACTGACACCCCGTCACTGACGCCAACCCTTCCCCTTCTTTTTCATCACTGCGCGCCGGCCCACCCGCCGGCGCCTCCAAGGAGATCACCATGAACAGCACTCTTCGCTTCACCGCCCTCGCCACCGCCATTGCCGCCTCGGCCCTCGTGGTCGCCTGCGGCGAACGGGAAGACACCACCGTCGGCCAGCGCCTGGACGGCGCCGTGGCCGATGTGCAGCAAAGCGGCTCGCAGCTGGGCAATGACGCCCGCCAGGCCGCGCAGGACATGAAAGTCGCCGGCAGCGAAGCCGCGGACACCATGGCCCGCGGCGCTGCCGACGCCACCATCACCGCCAAGGTGAACGCCGCCCTGGCCGCCGACGACCAACTGAGCGCGCTCGCGATCGACGTCGACACCAGCAACGGCCGCGTGGAACTCACAGGCACCGCACCCAACGCCGAAGCCCGCGCCCGCGCCACCACGCTGGCCCAGGCCGTGGAAGGCGTGGTCCAGGTGGACAACCGCCTGACCGTGGAAGGCCAGGGCTGAGCGCACGGCGCTTGATCCAGGCCACCCCGGCCGGGTGCAAGACACCCGGCCGGGGGCACCCCACCCACCCAAGGAGCCATCCATGAAGCTGACCCATGCCCTTCTCGCCGCCACCGCCGCCGTGCTGGTGGTGCAGACCACCGGTTGCGCCGTGGCGCGCGACCAGCAAACCGTCGGGTCCTACATCGACGACACGACCATCACCACCCGCGTGAAGACACGCTTCGCCGAAGACAAGACGGTCAGCGCCATGGCCATCAACGTCGAAACGCTCAAAGGCACGGTGCAGCTCTCGGGCTTCGCCAAGTCGCCGGAAGAGAAGAACATGGCCCAGAACATCGCGAGCTCCGTGCCCGGCGTGGTCGCGGTGCGCAACGACATCGTCATCCGATGAGCGCGGGGCCGATCCCGGGGTGAACGCCTGGCTTGTAGGACAAGACCTACAACAGGATCGGCGCCCCGGCATTGGCCGACGCGCACGAACGCGGCATCATGCGGCGTTCGTGCGCGTCGGCCCATCCGGCCACCCACCTCGTATACGTCCCACCCCGAACCTGTGTCCACCGTGTCCACGCTGCGCACCTTCATCGTCGAAGACAACCTGGTCATCTACGACAACCTGGTCACCACCCTGCGTGAACTGGCCGGCGTCGAAGTGGTGGGCCATGCCCGCGACGAGGACCGCGCGGTGCAGTGGCTGCGGCAGGGCGAACCCTTCGATCTCATGATCGTGGACATCTACCTGCTGTCGGGCTCCGGCCTGGGCGTGCTCAAGGCCGCGCAGGAGGCGCATGTCCCCGGCCACCGCGTGGTGCTGACCAACCGTGCCACGCCCGACATCCGCCAGCGCTGCGCCCTGCTCGGCGCCGACCGCGTGTTCGACAAGTCCTGCGAGCTCGAGGAGCTCATCAGCTACTGCGAGCGCATCGCCGACGGCTCGGCCACCGCGCCCGGCGAGTTGCATTGAACCCGGCATCGCGCATGCCGCCCCCCGGTTTCTTTTCCCGCTGGCGCACGCCGTTCGCCAGCCTGCTGGCGCTGTTGCTCGCCATCGGCGTGGTCGCCGGCACCGAATGGACCTACCAGCGCGCGCTGGATTCGCTGATCAACCTCGGCGGCCGTGGCGTGGCGCGCACCGCGGCCCAGAACGTGGTGCGCAGCCTGCTCGATCTCGAATCGGCCCAGCGCGGCTACCTGCTCACCGGGCGCGCGCAGTACCTGGCGCCCTACCAGACCGCGGGCAACGAGCTGGACATCGCCATCCGCCGCCTGCGCGAGCACTACCGCAGCGACCCCGAGTTGCTCCAGCTGGTGGACAACCTGCACGAGCGCGCGCTGCAGAAAGTGTCCGAAGCGGCCGAGACCATCACGCTCTACAACGCGGGTTCGCACCAGGCCTGGCAAGGCCTGCTGCTCACCGACATCGGGCGCGAAAAAATGGAAAGCGTGCGCCGTGCCGCCGACGTGCTGCTGGTGACGGAGGAACGGCGCATCGCGGCCGAGCGCGTGGCGATCTACCGCACCCTGGCCATCGGCCGCTTCACGGTGCACGGCCTGGCCCTGCTGAGCCTGCTGGCCTGTGTGTTCTTCCTGCGCAAGAACGCCGCGTTCCGCGCCAACCTGGCGGCGCACGCCGGCCAGTTGCAGGCCGAGCGCGATTCGCTCGAGCGCCAGGTGGCGCTGCGCACCACCGCCTTGCGCAACCTGGCCGGCCACCACGTGAACGCGCGCGAGGACGAGCGCGGGCGCGTGGCGCGCGAACTGCACGACGAGATGGGCGGCCTGCTCACCGCGATGAAGCTGGAGCTGGCGCGCCTGCGCCGCGTGCCCGACGTGCCACCGCTGGCGCTGGAACGCGTGGCCGGTATCGAGCAGCGGCTCAACGAAGGCATCGCCGTCAAGCGGCGCATCGTGGAGAACCTGCGCCCCTCCTCGCTCGACCAGCTCGGCCTGATCCCGGCGCTCGAGATGCTCTGCAGCGACACCGCGGCGGTGCTGGGCGTGCCGGTGGAGGCAGAACTCTCCCCGGTGGCGCTCGACAAGGACGTCGAGCTCACCGCATACCGGCTGGTTCAGGAATCGCTCACCAACGTGAGCAAGTACGCGCAGGCCCGCCACGTGCGGGTGCGGCTGGCGCAGGTGGGAGATCGCGTGCACGTCTCGGTGCACGACGACGGCCGCGGCTTCGACACCGAGTCCGTGCCTGCTGGCCACCACGGCCTGCTCGGCATGCGGGTGCGCGTCGAATCGCATGTGGGCCGCCTTGAGGTGAGCAGCACGCCTGGCCAGGGCACGCGTGTGAACGCCGAATTGCCCGCCCGGCCCACCCCGACCACCTGAACGGCAACCCCGCTCAACGCCCCTCGACGGTGTCGCCGGTGAGGGCGTCGGAAGCAAGGGTGCCCAGCTCGGCCACCGCCTTCACGAAACGCCGCTCGGAGCGGTGCTCGATGTCGTCGTACCAGGGATGGACGACCGCCGCCGCGACCGCGATCGCCACGGTGATGGCATAAGCGACGAAGGCCGGGGCGGGCAGGTGCATGGGAATCTCCTGAGCGGTGATGCCACTCTAGGCGCGTGTTCGCCGGCGCGCGGCCGGACAGCGGCGGATCGCCGTGTCGGACACGTCCTACACGCGGCGGCGGCCCCGGTACCGCGGCTGTAACCGGGCGGCAATGCCTCATGGATAATTGAAACCAAATTACATGCCCCGGCCGCGCCGGCCGCCCCAGGAGACCCTTCCATGCCCACCCGCGCCACCAAGATCGTCGCCACCCTCGGCCCCGCCTCGAGCGACCCCGCCATGCTCGAAGCCATCATTCGCGCCGGTGTGAACGTGGTGCGGCTGAATTTCTCGCACGGCACCGCGCAGGACCACATCGACCGGGCCACGCTGGTGCGCGAAGCCGCGCAGCGCGCCGGCCGCGAGGTCGGCATCATGGCCGACCTGCAGGGACCCAAGATCCGCGTGGGCAAGTTCGCGCAGGGCAAGATCCAGCTGATGCCCGGCGAGAAGTTCGTGCTCGACGCCGCACGCACCGAGCCCGGCGACCAGGACGGCGTGGGCCTGGACTACAAGGAACTGCCACGCGACGTGAAGCCCGGCGACACCCTGCTGCTCAACGACGGCCTGATCGTGCTCACCGTGGACGCGGTGCAGGGCGGCGCGGTGCACACCACCGTCAAGCTCGGCGGCGAGCTGTCCAACAACAAGGGCATCAACAAGCAGGGCGGCGGCCTCACCGCGCCCGCGCTCACCGCCAAGGACATGGACGACATCAAGACCGCCATGGGCCTGAAAGCCGACTACGTGGCGGTGAGCTTCCCCAAGAACGCCACCGACATGGAGCTCGCGCGCCAGCTCTGCGCCGTGGCCGGCGGCGGCCACAAGCCCGGGCTGATCGCCAAGATCGAACGCGCCGAGGCGATCCCCGAGCTCGCCAACATCCTGCGCGTGTCCGACGGCATCATGGTCGCGCGCGGCGACCTGGCGGTGGAGGTGGGCAACGCCGCCGTGCCGGCACTGCAGAAGCACATGATTCGCCTGGCGCGCGAGATGGACAAAGTGGTCATCACCGCCACCCAGATGATGGAAAGCATGATCGTGAACCCGGTGCCCACGCGCGCCGAGGTGAGCGACGTGGCCAACGCCGTGCTCGATGGCACCGACGCGGTGATGCTCAGCGCCGAGACCGCGGCCGGCAAGTTCCCGCTCGAAACCGTGAAGGAAATGGCCGCCATCTGCCTCGAGGCCGAGAAGGCCGACCTGCACGAGCTCGGCGCCGACTTCCAGGGCAAGACCTTCACGCGCATCGACCACAGCATCGCCATGGGCGCGCTGTTCACCGCGCACCACCTGGGCGCCAAGGCCATCGTGGCGCTCACCGATTCGGGTTCCACCGCGCTGTGGATGAGCCGCCACATCGTGCGCACGCCCATCTACGCGATGACGCCCAACCTCACCACCCAGCGGCGCATGACGCTCTACCGCAACGTGCGCCCGCTGCTGATGGAAACCAACGTGGACCGCGACAACGCCCTGGCCGACGCCGAGGCGCACCTGCGCAAACGCGGCATCGTGCAAAAGGGCGACGTCTACGCCATCACCGTGGGCGAACCCATGGGCCAGCCCGGCGGCACCAACACGCTCAAGATCTGCCAGGCCGCCTGACCCCGGTTCAGTCGAAGCGCATCGAGACCCCGGTCACGAACATCGCATCGCCCTTCTTCAGGTTGGTGCCCGGGTCGCTGTCGTAGCGGTAGTTCAGGCCGGCGGTGAGGTTGACGGTCTGTGTCATCGCCACCGTGAGGCCGGTGTCGAACACCGCACGGTACTTGCCCCGATCGCGCAGGTCGGGGTAGACCGCGAGCTTCTGGCGCAGGCTGGTGGTCTCGGTCAGCTTGTGGCTCGACTCCTCCGCCAGCACCAGCTCCATGCGGCCGTAGCGCTCGCGCATCGCCCCGGCGATGTCGGTGGGCCGGACGTAGCGGTCGTGCGTGTAGCCCAGGCCGCCCGACACGTCGAAGAAGCCACTCTCGTCGCGCCAGACATGGCGGCCCACACCGGTGGCGATCGAATAACGCGCCGCGATGTTGGCCAACCGGTCGCGCTGCCACTCGCCCGAGCCGAAGCCGAACCAGTCGATGGCGAAGTCGCGGTTGTACTGGGTGCGCAGGCCGTGGCGCTCGATGGTGTCGACGCCCGCGCTGCGCCCGCGGTCGAACTTGGCGTCCCAGGTCCATTTGTCGATCTCGGTCTGCCGGGCCCCCTCGGCGGACAGGTTCAGCGTGGCGGCCTCGTTGTTGCCGGTCGACACGTTGGCCCCCGCCGTCAGCAGATAGCGCCACTGGCCATCGGGCTTGAGCGTGACCTGGGCCTGCGAGAGCACGGGCACGATCAACAGGGCGGCGCCCAGCGACACGGTGCGGGTACGGCGGGGAAACATGGCAACTCCTTCCTTGGGGCAAAGCACAAGGGGTCGCAACGGGCGCCTCACAGTTCCCGACGGGTTGTGACGATTTGTCGCATCGGGTGCATCGGGCAGCGCTTCGATGGCGTAATGCCCGCATGCCCGATCTCATCCGACGCGGACTGACCGCCCTGGGCCTGCTGCCGCTGCTGCAGGCCTGCTCGCCGTTGCGGGTCATCGACGCGCTGGTGCCCTCCGACACCCACACCCGCGTTCCCGACCAGGCCTACGGCCCCGATCCACGCCAGCGGCTGGACGTCTACCTGCCTGCGCGGCCGCTGCCGCAAGCCCCCATCGCGGTGTTCTTCTACGGCGGCAGCTGGACCACCGGCGAGCGCGCCGACTACCGTTTCGTCGGCGAGGCCTTGGCCTCGCGCGGCATCGTCACCCTGGTGCCCGACTACCGGCTGAGCCCCGCGGTGCGCTACCCCGGCTTCGTGCGCGACAGCGCCGGGGCGATGCACTGGGCGCGCGAACGCGCGCGCGAATTCGGCGCCGACCCGGCCCGGCTGTTCGTGGTCGGCCACAGCGCGGGCGCCTACAACGCGGCCATGCTCGCGCTTGATCCGCGCTGGTTGCACGAGGTGGGCCTGCAGCCGGCGCAGCTGGCGGGCTGGGCGGGCCTCGCGGGCCCCTACGACTTCCTGCCCATCGTGCAGCCGGAAACGCGTGTGGCCTTCAACTGGCCCGACACGCCCGCCGATTCGCAACCGCTGTTCCACGCCCAGCGCCTGCGCGGGCCGGCGCCGCCCGCCCTGCTGCTGGCGCCGCAGAAAGACCCGCTGGTGGAGCCACAGCGCAACACGGTGGCGATGGCCGCCGCGCTGCAGGCGCACGGCGTGTCCGCACAACACGCGCTGCTGCCGCGCGTGAACCACGCCACGCTGGTCGCCACCCTGGCACCGCCGCTGCGGCCCCTGGCCCCGACACTGGAGCGCCTGGCCGGTTTCATGGGGGCCCCGCCCCCGCCCTGACGCAGGGCCCAAAGTTAGAATCGCAGGCTGTCCATGCAGCCCCCTCCGGCTGCCGCTTCGCCCACCCGAACCCCTCGAAGGAACCCCCCATGGCCCTCGTTTCCATGCGCGAACTGCTCGACCACGCCGCGGCCAACGGCTACGGCATCCCGGCGTTCAACGTGAACAACCTCGAACAGGTGCAGGCCGTGATGATGGCCGCCGACGAGGTGGGTGCCCCGGTCATCCTGCAGGCCAGCGCCGGTGCCCGCAAGTACGCGGGTGAGCCCTTCATCAAGCACCTGATCCAGGCCGCGATCGAGATGTACCCGCACATCCCCCTCGTGATGCACCAGGACCACGGCCAGAGCCCCGACGTCTGCCGCGGCGCGATCGACCTGGGCTTCTCCTCCGTGATGATGGACGGCAGCCTCGAAGCCGACGGCAAGACCATCGCCAGCTACGACTACAACGTCGACGTGACGAAGAAGGTCGTCGACATGGCGCACAAGCTGGGCGTCACCGTGGAAGGCGAGCTGGGCTGCCTGGGCAGCCTGGAGACCATGAAGGGCGACAAGGAAGACGGCCACGGCACCGACGCCACCATGACGCGCGAGCAACTGCTGACCGACCCCGAGCAAGCCGCCGACTTCGTCAAGCGCACGCAGCTCGACGCGCTGGCGATTGCCATCGGCACCAGCCACGGCGCCTACAAGTTCACCCGCAAGCCCACGGGCGACATCCTGGCCATCGAACGCATCAAGGAAATCCACCGCCGCCTGCCCAACACGCACCTGGTGATGCACGGCTCCTCCAGCGTGCCGCAGGAGCTGCTGGCACAGATCAACCAGTACGGCGGCAAGATGAAGGAAACCTACGGCGTGCCGGTCGAGGAAATCCAGAAGGCCATCCAGTTCGGCGTGCGCAAGATCAACATCGACACCGACATCCGCCTGGCCATGACCGGCGCGGTGCGCAAGTTCCTGGCCGAGAACCCCGACAAGTTCGACGCCCGCGAATGGCTCAAGCCCGCGCGCGAGGCCGCCAAGCAGGTCTGCAAGCAGCGCTACATCGAGTTCGGCTGCGAAGGCCAGGCCGGCAAGATCAAGGGCGAGCCGCTGCAGATCGTGGCCAGCAAATACAACAAGGGCGAGCTCGCGCAGGTCGTGAACTGATCGCTCGCGCGTTCATCGCGCACCGGGCACACACCACGCCACCGCACGGCTCGCCGGCGGTGGCGCTTTTCATGGCGCTCAGTCTTCCCAGGCCGCGGCCTGGATGGCGGCGACGATCTCGCGCCCCGTGCGGATCAGCGCGGGCGCGAAATCGCCGTGCAGCAAGGCGCCCTGCAGCCGCGCCGCCGGCCCGCCCACGGTGAGCGAGAGCGGCTCGCGGCCATCGCCCAGGTCCAGCCCCACGCCGATGGCGGCGATGTCCTGCTCCCACTCCGAGGCCGAGACCGCGTAGCCGCATTCGGCGTGCTCGGCCACAGCGCGCTGCAGGCCCGCTTCGCGCGCGGGCCAGCGCACCGGGTCCTCGGCCTGCAACCGGCGCGCGATCAACGCCTGCATGCCGGGCGTGGACGCGCACCATATCGCGCGGCCCATGGCGGTCTCGGCAAAGGGCAGGCGCGTGCCCACGTCCAGGCCGAGGATGAGGCGCGCCGTGCTGCGGCAATGCGCCACATAGACCACCGCCGTGTCGTGCCGCACGCCGAGCGAAATCGCGGCCTGCGTGTGCTCGGCCAGCGTCTCCATGAACGGCCGCGCGATGCGCCCGACCTGGAAGTTCGACAGCACGCTGAAGCCCAGCGAGAGCACCGCGGGGCTGAGCGCGTATTCCCCCGTGGCCGCGCGGTGGCGCAGGTAGCCCAGGCGCGTGAGCGTGAACGTGAGGCGCGACACCGTGGCCTGCGGCAGGCCGGTGCGGCGCGCCAGCTCCTGGTGCGCGAGCCAGCGGTCGGCCGGGCCGAAGCAGCGCAGCACGGTGAGCCCACGCGCCAGCGCGGTGACGAAGCGGCGGTCCTGCGCCGGGTCGTCTTCGGCAAGCGGGGGAGAAGCGGCGTGGCGCTGGCGGCCCATGGCGTGTCCTTTTCTGCAGATCGGAATATCGGGCCGATGGCCTCCACGGTTATTCCGCTGTTCGGAATTTTCCCGTCGCACCGCGCCAGGGATGATGCTCGGTTTCCCTGAATCGGGTTGACGCTGCTCCGCGCAGCGCCGCATATTGGTCGGCCCCGGATCGTTTTTCCGATCCGCGGAATAGCCACCACCATGTCCACGCCGCCCGCCGACCACTGGCCCCCCGGCCTGCCGCGCCACCTGGCGCTGCCGGCCACCAACCTCTATGCCAACCTGATGGCATCGGTCGCGCGCCACCCGGACAAGGCGTTCACCGTCTTCTACGACACCCCGCTGAGCTACGCGGGCTTCCAGCGCGAGGCCGAACAACTGGCCGGGCACCTGCAGCAGGTGGGCGGCGTGCAGGCCGGTGATCGCGTGCTGCTGTGTCTGCAGAACAGCCCGCAATGGGCGCTGGCCTTCTACGCCATCCTGCGCGCCAACGCGGTGGTGGTGCCGGTGAACCCCATGAACCGCGTGGAGGAACTGCGCCATTGCGTGGACGACAGCGGCGCGCGCGTGGCCTTCGTCGCGCAGGACCTGTTGCCGCAGGTGCAGCCCCTGCTGGCCGACGCCGGTGCCGACGGCTTGCGCCACGTGGTCGTCGCCACCTACAGCGACCACCTGCGCGAACCCACCGACCTGCGCGTGCCCGAGTTCGTGAGCGCGCCGCGCACCGTGCCCAACGATCCACGCCTGTGCACCTGGGCCGACGCGATCGCGCCCGGCCGCACCCCGGGCCCGCTCACCGCCGGCCCCGACGACCTCTGCGCCATGCCCTACACATCGGGCACCACCGGCAAGCCCAAAGGCTGCATGCACACCCACCGCAGCGTGATGGCCACGCTGGTGGGCGGGGTGCAGTGGTTCGGCACCACGGCCGACGCGGTCTGCCTCTCGGTGCTGCCGTTCTTTCACGTCACCGGCCTGGCCGGCAGCCTCAATGGCCCGCTGTACGCGGGCGCGACGATCGTGGTGCTGGCGCGCTGGGACCGCGAGGCCGCGGCCACTTGCATGGCGCGCTACCGCGTCACGGTGTGGCAGGCGATCTCCACCATGGTGATCGACTTCCTCGCGCAGCCGGATCTCGATCGCCACGACCTCTCCAGCCTGGCCTGCGTGCGCGGCGGTGGCGCGGCCATGCCCGACGCACTGGCCGCGCGGCTCAAGGCCCTCACCGGGCGCGACTACATCGAGGGCTATGGCATGACCGAGACCATGGCTGCGACGCACATCAACCCGCTGCACCGGCCCAAGCCACAGTGTCTGGGCCTGCCGGTGTTCGACGTCGACGCGCGCGTGATCGACCCCGAGACGCTGGCCGAACAACCCGCGGGCGTGACCGGCGAGATCGTGGTGCACGGCCCGCAGGTGATGCAGGGCTACTGGCGCAACCCGGCCGCCACGCAGGCCGCCTTCATCGAGATCGGCGGCCGGCGCTTCCTGCGCACCGGCGACCTCGGCCACGTCGATGAGGACGGCTATTTCTTCATGACCGACCGCCTGAAGCGAATGATCAACGCCAGTGGCTACAAGGTCTGGCCGGCCGAGGTGGAGGCGCTGATGTACCACCACCCCGCCATCCAGGAAGCCTGCGTGATCGGCGCGCGCGATGCGCGGCGCGGCGAGACGGTGAAGGCGCTCGTGGTGCTGCGCCCCGGCCAGCGCGGGCGCATCAGCGAACAGGACGTGATCGACTGGGCGCACGGCCACATGGCCACCTACAAGAGCCCGCGCATCGTCGAATTCGTGGAGTCGCTGCCCCGCTCGGGCAGCGGCAAGGTGATGTGGCGCGAACTGCAGGAGCAGCAGGCCGCGCGCGACGCCACCGGCCCATCGTGAATCCCCGCGCCGTGCGCTGCGCGGCAACCATCGCCACCCGGCACCCACCCAGCAAGGAGACAACACGATGACAAGAAAGAACCCGCCCACCATCCGCCGCCGCACGCTGCTGCTCGCCGGTGTCGCCGCCGGCAGCGGCGCGGCCCCCTGGGTCGCGGCCCACGCCCAGGCCTACCCCAGCCGGCCGATCACGCTCATCGTGCCCTGGCCCGCCGGCGGCTCGACCGACCGCCACCTGCGCACCCTGGCCGACATCGCGAGCAAGCACCTGGGCCAGTCCATCGTGGTGGAAAACCGCCCCGGCGCGGGCGGCACGCTCGGCCCGGCCACCATGGCCCAGACCGCCAAGCCCGACGGCTACACCATCGCCCAGTTTCCGCTGGGCCTGCTGCGCATGCCGCACATGCAGAAGACCAACTGGGACCCGCTCAACGACTTCAGCTACATCATCGGCGTCTCGGGCTACACCTTCGGCCTCACCGTCAAGGCCGACTCGCCGCACAAGACCTTCAAGGACTACATCGAGGCCGCGCGCAAGCAACCAGGCCAGATCAACTACGGCTCCACCGGCACCGGCAGCAGCCCGCACCTGCTGATGGAAGAACTGGCCGGCAACGCCAAGGTGCAACTGGTGCACGTGCCCTTCAAGGGCAACGCCGACCTGCAGGCCGCGCTGCTCGGCGGCCACGTGATGGCGCAAAGCGACGCCAGTGGCTGGGACAAGTACGTCGACGGTGGCCAGATGCGCCTGCTCGTCACCTTCGGCGAACAGCGCACCCAGCGCTGGCCCGAGGTGCCCACCGCGCAGGAACTGGGCTACGGCGTGGTGTCCACCTCGCCCTATGGCCTGGCCGGCCCCAAGGGCATGGACCCGGCCATCGTGAAGACCCTGCACGACGCGTTCAAGAAGGCCATGGACGACCCCAAGCACATGGAGGTGCTGGGCCAGCTCAACCAGGCCGTGTGGTACCGCAACGGCGAGGACTACCGCAAATGGGCCGGCGAGACCTTCGCCAAGGACAAGGCGCTGATCGAGCGCCTGGGGCTGGCCGCGAAGTGAGCCCGGCATGAGCGGCGGTCGGGCATTGCCGGGGGCGCCCGCCAACTTGCGATAATCCCGGCGAACTGCGCAAGGCCCGTTGAGCGTTCAACGGGCCTTTTTTCTCGCCTTCCGGATTCCACCGCGCCATGACCTCCGCCCTGCACACCTCCAACCTCACGTCGCTGCCGCTGCTCGCGCGCGGCAAGGTGCGCGACAACTACGCCGTCGGCGACGACCGCATCCTCATGGTCGCGTCCGACCGCATCAGCGCCTTCGACGTGATCATGGGCGAACCCATTCCCGGCAAGGGCGAGCTGCTCACGCGGCTCTCGCTCCACTGGTTCGACCGCCTGGGCCCCAAGGGCCTGGGCATCTGCCCGATCCACCTCACCGGCGAAGACCCCGAGAGCGTGGTGGCGCCGGCCGAGCGCGCGCAGGTGCGCGGCCGTTCCATGCTGGTGCAGCGCCTCAAGCCCATTCCGGTGGAAGCGGTGGTGCGCGGCTACCTGGCGGGCAGCGGCTGGAAGGAATACCAGGAGAGCCGTTCGGTCTGCGGCGTGCCGCTGCCCGAGGGCCTGAAGAACGCGTCGAAGCTGCCCGAGCCCATCTACACGCCCGCGGCCAAGGCCGCGATGGGCGAACACGACGAGAACATCACCTACGAACGCACGGTGGAGATGGTGGGCGCCGACGTGGCCGCGAAGATCCGCGACACCGCGATCGCGCTCTACAAGGCCGCGGCCGCCATCGCGCTCGGGAAGGGCATCATCATCGCGGACACCAAGTTCGAGTTCGGCCTCGACAAGGCCGGCAACGTGGTGCTGATGGACGAGGTGCTCACGCCCGACAGCTCGCGCTATTGGCCGGCCGAACAGTACGCCGTGGGCAGCAACCCGCCGAGCTACGACAAGCAGTTCCTGCGCGACTGGCTGGAGAGCGCCAAGGTCAACGGCCAGCCCTGGGACAAGACCCCGCCCGCACCGCGCCTGCCGCGCGAGGTGATCGAGAAGACGGCCGAGAAATACCGCGAGGCGCTGACGCGCCTGCTGGGTTAACTCAGCACCACCGACGACAGCCGGCGGCGGTACGTCGCCACCGTCGGGTCCTCCGGCGGCACCTGGCCTTCGGCCACCTTGGCCTTGGGCGGCTCGATCACGTCGAGCACGGCGATGTAGGTCTTGCGCGCCAGGTCCTCGTTCCAGGCCTTGTCGCGCATCAGGATCTCCAGCAGCTCGTCCATCGCGGCCGTCCATTGGCCATAGGCGAACAGCAGTTGCGCGAGCGCATGGCGCGAAGCGAAATCGCGCTTGTTGGTGGCGATGGCCGCCTGCAGCTCCGCCACGCGGGCGTCCGGGTCGGCCACGGCGGCCTGCGCGTCGCGCGCGGCCATCCAGCGCTTGAGCGAATCGAGCCGGCGCACCGATTCCGCCTTGGCGATCACGGGCGCGAAGGCAACCTTGGCGTCGTCGTCCTGGCCGAGTTCGAGCAACAGCTTCACCAGATCGAAGCGCGCGTCGTCGTTTTCGGGGTCGGCCTTCACCGCCTGCTCCAGTCGCTCCAGCGCGGCCTCGATGTCACCATCGGCCAGCGCCTCCTGAGCGGCGGCCTCGTCTTCCTCGGCCTGCGCCTCGCCGGCACCGGGCACGTGCTTGTCGAGAAAGGCCTTGAGCTGGCCTTCGGGCAGCGCGCCCATGAAACCATCGACCGGCTGCCCGTTCTTGAGCAGCACGCAGGTGGGGATGCTGCGGATGCCGAAGGCCGCGGCGAGCTGCTGCTCCTGGTCGGAATCGATCTTCACCAGCTTGAACCGGCCGGCGTACTCGGCCTCGAGTTTCTCGAGGATGGGGCCGATGACCTTGCAGGGGCCACACCACGGCGCCCAGAAGTCCACCAGCACGGGGGTGTGCATCGAGGCTTCGATGACCTCGGTTTCGAAGTTGGCGATGGTGACGTCGATCATGGCGGCGCGGCAACCCGGGAAAGGGACGCGGGGGCGAAACGTAAAATCGCGACTTTACCGGAGGCCCCGCGGGCCGAAAGCCGATCCCCATGAACCCCATCCACGTGGGCGTGGTCATGGGTTCCAGCAGCGACTGGGACACCATGCAGCACGCCTTGCAGATCCTTGAGCAGTTCGGCGTCGCGCACGAGGCGCGCGTGGTCTCGGCGCACCGCATGCCCGACGACATGTTCGCCTACGCCGAGGCCGCGGCCGGGCGTGGGCTGAAAGCCATCATCGCGGGCGCCGGCGGCGCGGCCCACCTGCCGGGCATGCTGGCGGCCAAGACGGTGGTGCCAGTGCTCGGCGTGCCGGTGGCCAGCAAGCACCTGAGCGGTGTCGACTCGCTGCACAGCATCGTGCAGATGCCCAAGGGTGTGCCGGTGGCCACCTTCGCCATCGGCGCCGCGGGCGCGGCCAACGCCGCGCTGTTCGCGGTGGCGCTGCTGGCCGGCGAGAACCCCGCCTTGCGCGCGAAGCTGGAGGCGTTCCGCGCCGAGCAAACCGCCGCCGCGCGCGCCATGACGCTGCCGCCCACGGCATGAGCCAGCGGATTCCCCTGTTGCCGGGCGCCGTCGGCACCCACGGCCAGCCGGCGACGCTGGGCGTGATGGGCGGTGGCCAGCTCGGCCGCATGTTCGTGCAGGCCGCGCAGGCCATGGGCTACTTCACGGCCGTGCTCGACCCGGACGCCGACAGCCCCGCCGGCCTGGTGAGCCACCACCACATCCGCACCGCCTACGACGACCCGGCCGGCCTGGCCGAGCTCGCGCGATTGAGCGACGCGATCACCACCGAGTTCGAGAACGTGCCCGCGCAGGCGCTGGCCACCCTGGCCGCGCAGCGCCCGGTGGCGCCCGCCGCGGCCTGCGTCGCCATCGCGCAGGACCGGCTGCAGGAGAAAACCCACTTCGCGCGCAGCGGGGCCGGCGGCGGCGTGCTGCCTGCGCCGCACGCGGCCATCGAGACCCCCGAACAGCTCGCGGCGGTGCCCGCCGATCTGCTGCCCGGCATCCTCAAGACCGCCCGCATGGGCTACGACGGCAAGGGCCAGGTGCGCGTGAAGACGCGCGCCGAGCTCGCCGCCGCGTGGGAACAACTGGGCCGCGTGGCCTGTGTGCTCGAAAAGCTCATGCCGCTGCGTGCCGAGTGCTCGGTGATCGTGGCGCGCGGTGCCAATGGCACCAGCGTGTGCTTCCCGGTGCAGAAGAACACCCACCGCGACGGCATCCTCGCCATCACCGAGGTGCACGAGGGCGCGATCGATCCCGCGCTCGCGCAGCGCGCGCAGGCCGCCACCGTGGCCATCGCGCAGCAGATCGGTTACGTGGGCGTGCTGTGCGTCGAGTACTTCATCGTCGACGACGGCCGCGGCGGCCTGGACCTCGTGGTCAACGAGATGGCGCCGCGCCCGCACAACAGCGGCCACTACACGCAGAACGCGTGCGATGTGTCCCAGTTCGAGGCACAGGTGCGCGCGCTGGCCGGCCTGCCGCTGCGCACGCCGGTGCAGCACAGCCCGGCCATCATGATCAACCTGCTGGGCGACCTGTGGTTCGCGCCGAACGGCGTGCGCGCGCGGCCCAGCGCCGACGCCGTGAGCCCGCCCTGGGCCGAGGTGCTGGCGCTGCCCGGCACGCACCTGCACCTGTACGGCAAGCGCAGCGCACGCGCGGGCCGCAAGATGGGCCACCTCAACGTCACCGGGGCCAGCGTGGCCGCGGTGCGCGATACGGCCGCGCGGGCACTGGCCCTGCTCGGTCTGCCCGGCCTCGACGCCTGAAGCCACCATGCCGCCGCTGCTGCTCGGCGCCCGGGACGCGACCGCCATCGACCGGGCGGCGCAGCGCCTGGCGCAGGGCGGCCTGGTGGGCCTGCCCACCGAAACCGTCTATGGCCTCGCGGCCGACGCCGAGAACGCCACCGCCGTGCAGGGCATCTTCGCGGCCAAGGGCCGGCCGGCCGACCACCCGCTGATCGTTCACGTGGCGCCCGACGCGCCGCGCGCTGCGGTCGACGCCTTCGCGAGCGCGGTGCCGCCGTTCGCCGAGCGCCTCATCGCGGCCTTCTGGCCCGGCCCGCTCACGCTCATCCTGCCGCGCCGGGCCGACGTGGCCGCCGTGGCCGCGGGCGGGCAGAACTCGGTGGGCCTGCGCTGCCCCGCACACCCGGCGGCGCAGGCGGTGCTGCGCGCGGCGGCGGGGCTGGGCGTGCGCGGCGTGGCCGCCCCCAGCGCCAACCGCTTCGGCCGCGTGAGCCCCACCACGGCCGCGCACGTGGCCGAGGAATTCGCCGATCTCGGCGAGGACGCGCTGCTCATCCTCGACGGCGGCGCCTGCGATGTCGGCATCGAATCCACCATCGTCGATTGCACGCGCGGCCACCCGGTGCTGCTGCGCCCGGGCGTGCTCACGCCCGCGCAGCTCGAGGCCGCGGCCGGCGAGCCGCTGCGCGCGCGCGACGAGGCCGCGCCGCGCGCCTCGGGCACGCTGGAGTCGCACTACGCCCCACGCGCAAAGGTGCGCTTGATGGATGCGAAGCAGCTGCGCGCCGCGTTCCAGGTGCTGGGCGACGACGCGAAACACATCGCGCTGTACTCGCGCACCGCGATCGAGGCCGCGCGCGGCACGCCCAAACGCCGCATGCCCGAGGACGCGGCCGCCGCCGCGCAGGAACTGTTCGCCGTGCTGCGCGAACTCGACGCCACCGGCGTGCGCCTGATCTGGGTGGAAACACCGCCCACCGGCCCGGAGTGGGACGGCGTGCGCGACCGGCTCAACCGCGCGGCCGCTTGAAGGAACACCGACTTCCGAGGTGAACGAGACGCGGCGACGCGCAACCCGCGCGCACCGCGGAACCGGCTGTGCCGGGCCGCAGGTGCGGTCCCCCCTCGAAGCGCCGCAGGCGCGCCACGGAGGGGGGAAGCCGCGCAGCGGCGCAGGGGGGAGTCGTCAGTCCGTCAGGCGCGCGGTCCACTCGACCAGCGCCTCGAGCGCGGGCCGCGCGGCGCCCGCGTCGGGGTGGTTCACGAAGGCCACCACCACATAACGCACGCCGTTGGCGGCATTCACGTAGCCCGCCACGCCCGTCACGTCGCGCAGCGTGCCGGTCTTGAGCCAGGCGTTGCCATAGACCGGGCTGCGCGGATCGCTCGCGTAGCGCCGGGCGGTGCCGTTCATGCCCGCCACCGCGAGCGAGCCGACAAAAGCCTCGGCACGCGGGTGGCGCGCGGCGTGGCGCAGCAGCAGCGCCAGCGCTTCGGGCGTGATGCGCTCGTCGCGCGACAGGCCGGAACCGTTGTCGATCAGCGGCGCGGGCACCGCGGGGCCGAAGGTGCGTTTCCACCAGGCCTGCAGCACACCGCGCGCCTGCTCGAAGTTGCTCACCGGCCGCGGCAGGGGGCCGCTGCCAGCCAGTGGCGTGGCCTGGGGGGTGAGCTGGCCCAGCGTCAGGAAGATCTGCTGCGCCATCACGTTGTTGCTCCACTGGTTCACGTCGATCAGGATCTCCGACAGCGGCAGCGACGTGGCCTCGAACAGCAGTGTGGCATCGGCGGGCACCAGACCGTCGCGCACACGACCCGTGAGCAGGCCGCCGGTGCTGCGCCACAGGCCTTCGAGCGCGCGCGGCGCGTAGTTGGGCGGGTCCTGGTAGGCCACGGGCCACTGGCCTTCGCCACAACGCGCGGGGTAGCGGCCTTCGAAATAGATGCGCGCCGGGTCATCGAACCGGGCGCGCAGCGCGCCGCGCCAGTCGCCGCAGGGGCCGTTGGCCAGCGGCACGGTGGTGGCGATCTGCATGCCCGCCATCGGCGGCTCGCTGAGCACACGCGCCACGCCGGCGGCGGCGTCGGGCACGAACTTCAGGATCACCGACTTGAAGTTCACCAGCAGCGCGTCGGGCGCGGCGTTGTAGGGGCGCAGGGGTTCGCCGTCGAAGGCGCCCGGGTCGCTGGCCGGCAGGTCGAAAGCGCTGTGGTCGAGCACCAGGTCGCCCAGGACCACCTGCGCGCCCTGGTCGTGCAGGGCGTAGAAGGTATCCTGGATGCGCTCGAGCACGAACTTCGGGTCGCCCCCGCCGCGCACGTAGAGGTTGCCGCGCAAGGCCCCGCCTTCGATGACGCCGTCGGTGTAGAAGCGGGTGCGCCAGGTGTGCTCGGGGCCGAGCAGATCGATCGCGGCGTAGCTGGTGACCAGCTTCATCACCGACGCCGGGTTCACCGGCGCGCCCGACTGGTGGCGCACGCGCGCCTCGGCCAAATCCAGCGGCACCACCACGGCCGAGAGCGCGCTCGCCGGCACCTGCGCGCGCTGCAGCGCGGCCAGCACCGGCGCGGGCAGGCCCTCGCGCGAAGGGCCCTGGGCGCAGGCGGGCAAGGACAGGGCACCAAGCAGGCCCAACGCGACAGAAAGCAGGCGGCGACGCATCACGCCCCGGATTATCGGCCGGGGATAATCGCGCGATGCCCGCACCCGCCCGTTTCCTGGCCATCGAGACCAGCACCGACACGCTGTCGCTGGCGCTGGGCGAGTCCGGCACGGCGTTGCAACGCCACCGCGGCCCTGGCGGGGCACAGGCCTCGACCACCCTGTTGCCCCAGGTGCAGGCCCTGCTCGACGCCGCCGGCTGGCGCCTGACCGATCTCGACGCCATCGCCTTCGGCCGCGGCCCGGGCTCGTTCACCGGCCTGCGCACCGCCTGCGCCGTGGCGCAAGGCCTGGCCTATGGCACGCGCAGCGCGCGCCACCCGCAAGGGCTGCCGCTGCTGCCGCTGGACACGTTGCTGGCGCTGGCCGAACAGGCGCGCACCGACCACGGGGCAGACGGCCGCCCGACACCACGCCACATCGCCGCCCTGCTCGACGCCCGCATGGACGAGCTCTATGTGGCCGCCTACGCCCTGCACCCCGACGGCCTGCGCGAGGCCGCCCCGCCGCGCCTGTGCGCCCCGGCCGACCTGGCGGGCTGGCTCGACGACCAGGGCCTGGGCCGCGACACCCTGCTCGCGGGCAACGCCTTCGGCGTCTACCCGCAGGCCTTCGACGCCCTGCCCCACGAACGCCGCACCGCCCTGCCCACGGCCGACGCCCTGCTGCGGCTGGCGCCCGCCCTGCTGGCCGCCGGCCATGCGGTGGCCGCGCGCGACGCCCTGCCGCTGTACGTGCGCAACAAGGTGGCCCGCACCACCGCCGAACGCGAGGCACGGCCATGAACGGCGGCACGCAGGGGGTGCTGCCCGACTGGACCCGGGGCCTGTGGCCGGCGCCTACCGAAGCGCTGCCGGCCCCGGCGGGCGCGACGGATCGCCCGATCGCCTTCGAGCCCATGACGGAGAACGATCTCGATGCCGTGCATGCGGTGGAAACCAGCGCCTACGGCCACCCGTGGTCGCGCAGGCATTTCCGCGATTCGCTGCAGGCCGGTCACCCGGCGGTGATGCTGCTCGGCCAGGCCCTGCCCGGCGAGCAACCGCTGCCCGCGCGCGCCGACGGCCGCTGGCTCATGGGCTACCTGGTTGCCATGGCCGGGGTGGACGAGGTGCACCTGCTCAACATCACGGTGGCGCCCGCGCACCAGCGCCAGGGCTGGGCGCGCTTCATGCTCGACGCGCTGGCGCTCTGGTCGCGCGGCCAGGGCGCACACGCGCTGTGGCTGGAGGTGCGTGAAAGCAATGCGCCCGCGCGGCGCCTGTACGAGCGCCATGGCTTCGAGGCCGTGGGCCTGCGCCGCGGCTACTACCCGTTGTCGGCCCTGCAGCGTGAGGACGCCGTCGTGATGAGCCTGCGCCTGGACGCGGAGCACCCTGCGGCGCACGACATGGAGCCCGCCCGATGAGCGCCGACGACGACACCTGGGTGCACGGGCTCGACGCACGCCAGCGCGCGATGCTGGCCGAGATGGGCGTGAAGGTGTGGGCCCCCAAGGCCGCGCCCGTCGGCGCCGATGCCCCAGCGCCGGCCCAGGCGCCTGCGCGCGCCCCCGCACCGCCCACCCCATCGGCCACCGAGCCGGCCGCGCCCCCGGCGCGCCCGCGCCCGCCCACGGCATCGTCCCCCGCCCCTGTGCCGGCCGAGGCCGCTGCCCGCCCACACACGTCACGCGCCGACGTGGCCGCCATGGACTGGCCCGCGCTGCGCGAGGCCGTGGCGCAGTGCCGCGCCTGCGGCCTGTGCCAGTCGCGCCGCAACACCGTCTTCGGCGTGGGCGACACGCAGGCCGACTGGATGATCGTGGGCGAGGCCCCGGGTGAGAACGAGGACCGCCAGGGCGAGCCCTTCGTGGGCGCGGCCGGCCAGTTGCTCGACGCCATGCTGCGCGCCTGCGGCCGCGCGCGCACCAGCGAGGAAACCGCGCGCGGCGTGTACATCGCCAACGTGCTCAAGTGCCGCCCGCCCGCCAACCGCAACCCCGCGCCCGAGGAAGTGCAGCAGTGCGAGCCCTTCCTCGCGCGCCAAGTGGCGCTGGTGCAGCCCAGGCTCATCATCGCCATGGGCCGTTTCGCGGTGCAGTCGCTGCTGCAGACCACCGAACCCATCGGGCGCCTGCGCGGGCGCGTGCACCGCTACGAAGGCGTGCCGGTGATCGTGACCTACCACCCGGCCTACCTGCTGCGCACCCCCGCCGACAAGGCCAAGGCCTGGGCCGACCTGTGCCTGGCGATGGACCAGTAAGGCTCAGCGCTCGTCGGGCGTGGCCACCGGCGCGGCGCGGTCCTTCGTCGGCCACAGCACCGACGCGATGGCCAGCATGATCAGCAGCACGGCGGCCCAGTCCTGCCAGTGCAGCACCTCACCCAGCCACCACGCGCCGGTGAACACGCCCAGCACCGGAATCATCATCACGCTCAGCGTGGAGGCGATGGGTGGCAGGTCGCGCGCGAGGATGAGCCAGGCCACCTGGGCGAACGCGAACACGCCCAGCGCGTTGTAGACGATCGAGGCCCAGACCACCGGCGAGGGCAGCGCCTGCCAGCCGTCGCGCTCGAACAGCCAGGCCATGGCGCTCATCCACACGGTGGCGATCACCGTCATCCAGAACGAGAGCGTGAGCGTGGAATACGGCAGCGTGGTGCGCCGCATCATCTGCGTGCCCACCGCCCACATGGCCGCGGCCACCAGCATCATCACCACGCCCTGGGGCGCACCCGACAGGCGCACGAACTCGTGCCACAGCAGCAGCACCACGCCGAGCGCCGCCGCGCCCACACCGCCCCAGGCGCGCAGCGGCAGGCGCTGGTGGAACCAGATCGCGCCGACGATGGCCGAGAACACCGGCATGGTGTAGCCCAGGATGGCCGCGCGGCCGCTGGACAGCGTCTGCACCGCGAGCACCGCCAGCGTGTGCCAGAACAGGAAGTTGAAAACCGTGAGCCAGGCCAGCGCGCCCCAGTGCTCGCGCGCCACGCGGAACGGCACACGGCGCCACACCAGCACCAGCGCCAGCACCGGCAGACCGATCCACATGCTCAGCACGCGGAACGTGAGCGGCTGATAGCCCATGATGCCCACCTTCATGATGGGCCAGTTGATCCCCCAGACCAGGGTGAGCGCGACAAGCAGCACCAGGTGCTGGCGGGACATCGAATGCATGGGCGCGGATGGTACGCGCGAAGCCCGGGGCGGCGGGTCGCGGGCGGCACAAACCCCCACCTAAAATCCCGGCCCATGACCTTCATCGACCAACTGCAGGCGGCCACGCGCGCCAACACCAGCCTGCTGTGCGTGGGCCTGGACCCGGACCCCACGAAGTTCCCCGACCACCTGAAGAACGACGCTTCGCGCATCTTCGATTTCTGCGCCGCCATCGTCGACGCCACCGCCGACCTCGCCTGCGCCTTCAAGCCGCAGATCGCCTACTTCGCGGCGCACCGCGCCGAAGACCAGCTCGAACGCCTCGTCGCGCACATCCACCGCAATGCGCCGGGCGTGCCGGTGATCCTGGACGCCAAGCGCGGCGACATCGGCAGCACCGCCGAGCAATACGCCATCGAGGCCTTCGAACGCTACGGCGCCGACGCGGTCACGCTCTCGCCCTTCATGGGCTTCGACTCGGTGCAGCCCTACCTGAAACACCACGGCAAGGGCGCCTTCCTGCTGTGTCGCACCTCCAACCCCGGTGGCGACGATCTGCAGGCGCAGCGCCTGGCCTCCATCGAGGGCCAGCCCCTGCTCTACGAGCACGTGGCCCGCCTGGCGCAGGGCCCGTGGAACCTCAACGGCCAGCTCGGGCTCGTGGTGGGCGCCACCTACCCGGCCGAGATCGAGCGCGTGCGCGCACTTGCACCCACGCTGCCGCTGCTCATCCCCGGCGTGGGTGCCCAGGGCGGCGACGCCACCGCCACCGTGCGCGCGGGCCTGCGCACGCAGGGCGACGCCATCACCGGCCTCGTGGCGGTGAATTCCTCGCGCGCCATCCTGTATGCCTCGCCGGGTGCCGACTTCGCCACTGCAGCGCGCGCCGCGGCCGATCGCACGCGTGTGGAATTGCACGCAGCGCGAAGCCACTGAACGACCGGCGGTTTTTTCATTACCCCCCAGCGGTATGCCGTCCGGCGGCTGCGGTGGCGCCGCGACAGCGCTCTGTAACGACAAGCAACCTGCCATCCCGGCCGCCCCCGGCCTGCCTAGACTCGCCCCCGATCAAACAGGAGGACGGTCATGGCGAAGGAACGTGAGGCGTTGCCGGAGCACACCCCCACAGACACCACGAGCGACAGCCCCGACAGCGATCGGTGGCTGAAAACCGCGGCGGCCTCGGCCGCGGCGGCTGCCCTGGCCGCCTGCGGCGGTGGTGGCGGCGGCGGTGGTGGTGGCGCGGCGGAAGAACCACCCATCGTGCCGGTGGTGAACTTCCCCACCACGGGCTACAACAACCTGGCACCCGCCAACGACACCGAGGCGGCGCGTTTCCTGCAGCACGCGCAGTTCTCGTCGACGCGCGCGGAAATCTCGGCCTTGCGCGCCGAGGGCTACCCCATGTGGCTGGCGCGCCAGTTCCAGACCCCGCTGCGCTCCAGCGGTGTGGCCTGGCTCAACGCGCGCGGCTACGGCGCGAACAACACCCACAACTACTACTTCAACACCTACCCGGCCGATTTCATGATCTGGGGCCAGCTGCTCAGCGGGCCCGACATGATGCGCAAGCGCTGCGCACTGGCGCTCTCCGAGATGTTCGTGAGCTCCATGACCTCGGCCGAGTTCACCTGGCGCAGCCACGCCTACGGTTCCTGGTGGGACATGCTGATGCGCAATGCCTTCGGCAACTTCCGCCAGTTGCTGGAAGACGTGACCCTGCACCCCGCCATGGGCTGGTTCCTCAACACCAAGGGCAACCAGAAAGAGAACCCCCCCACCGGCCGCGTGCCGGACGAGAACTACGCGCGCGAGGTGATGCAGCTCTTCACCATCGGCCTGGCCGCGCTCAACATCGACGGCACGCCACAGATGAGCGGCGGCCGTGTGGTGGAAAGCTACACGCAAGACGACGTGACCAACCTGGCCCGCGTCTTCACCGGCTGGGATTTCGACACCTCCGATGGCGTGCGCATCACGCCGCCCGGCCAGAGCTACACCGTCGAGTCAGCCGCGTTCACCACCAAGCCGATGAGCCTGCGCGAGAACCGCCACTCCACGCTGGAGGCGCGCTTCCTGGGGGCCACGGTCCCCGCGGGCACACCGGGCCGCGACGCCCTGCGCATCGCGATGGACACGCTGTTCAACCACCCGAACGTGGGCCCGTTCTTCGCGCGCCAGATGATCCAGCGCCTGGTCACGAGCAACCCGAGCCGCGGCTACGTGGAACGGGTGGCGCGCAAGTTCAACGACAACGGCAGCGGTGTGCGCGGCGACCTGCAGGCCGTGTGGATCGCGATCCTGCTCGACGACGAGGCCCGCGGCGGCGCCTCGCTGGCGAACGTCAACCACGGCAAGCTGCGCGAGCCCATGCTGCGCTTCATCCAGTGGGCGCGCACCTTCTCCGTCACCTCGGCCGCGGGCAGCTGGAAGATCTTCGAGCTCAACAACGCCGGCACGCAGCTTGGCCAGAGCCCCTTGCGCGCGCCCTCGGTGTTCAACTTCTTCCGCCCCGGTTACGTGCCCCCCGGCACCGCCATGGCCAGCAACGACGCCACCGCGCCCGAGTTCCAGCTCGTCAACGAAACCAGCGTGGGCGGCTACCTGAACTTCATGCAGGGCGTCATCGAGCGCGGCATCAACTGCCCCAACCCCGCGGTGCCCGAGGCGGCGTGGAACAACTACGCCTACGACGTGCGGGCCAACTACGCCTACGAGCTCTCGCTGGTGCTCAACGCCGGCAACCTGGTGGACCACCTCAACCTGGTGCTCACCGCGGGCCAGCTCTCCGGCACCACGCGCAACCTCATCGTCAACACCCTGGAGGCCACGCCGCTCAACGCCTCCAGCAACGCCGACGCGCGCAACCGCCGCGTCTGGGCCGCGATCTTCATGGTGCTGGGTTGTCCCGAGTACCTGGTTCAAAAATAACGAGGGGCACACCATGCACCTGATCGACCCCGCGAAACACACCCGCCGCGCCTTCCTGCGCCGCGCCGGCCAGCTCGCCTTCACCGGTGCGGCCCTGCCCACCGCCATGAACCTCGCCGCCATCGGCGAGGCCGCGGCCTTCAATGCCACCGACTACAAAGCCCTGGTCTGCGTGTTCCTGTTCGGCGGTAACGACTACGCCAACACGGTCATCAACTACGACACCACCAGCCACGGCCAGTACGCCACCATCCGCGGCGGCATCGCGATCCCGCGCGCCAACCTGGCGGCCACCGCGCTCGCGCCCAGCGTGGCCCTGCCCGATGGCAAGCAGTACGCACTGCACCCCGCCATGACCGGCCTGGCCGGCCTGTTCAACGGCGGTGCCGCTGCGGTGCAGCTCAACGTGGGGCCGCTGGTGGTGCCGCTCACGCGCCAGCAATACAACAGCAACAACAACACGCTCTACCCCAAGCCCCCCAAGCTGTTCTCGCACAACGACCAGCAGTCGGTGTGGATGACCTCGGCGCCCGAAGGCACCGTCACCGGCTGGGGCGGCCACATCGGCGACCTGGCCCGCTCCTCCAACACCAACAACGTGCTCACCTGCATCTCGGTGTCGGGCAACACGGTGTTCCTCTCGGGCGACCAGGCCCTGAGCTACCAGGTCAGCAGCAACGGTGCGGTGCGCATCAACAGCCTCAACAACAGCGTGTACGGCTCCAACCACGTGCGCAACGCCATGCTGCAACTGGCGCTGCAATCGCGCACGCACGCGCTGGAGAACGAATACAACCTCGTCACCGCCCGCGCCTACGGCACCGAAGGCGCCGTCACCAACGCGCTCAACCAGTTCCCCGCCACCGACGCCCCGTTCAGCGCCTTCCCCGCCAACAACGGGCTGGCCAGCCAGCTGCGGCTGGTGGCGCGCCTGATCGCCGCGCGCAACGTGCTGGGCTCCAAACGCCAGGTGTTCTTCGTCTCCATGGGCGGCTTCGATCTGCACGACAACCTGATCAACGGCCAGAACACCCTCATGGGCCAGCTCAGCGGCGCGCTCACCGCGTTCTACGACGCAACCGTGCAGCTGGGCGTGGCCAACCAGGTCACGTCCTTCACCACATCGGATTTCGGCCGCACGCTCACCTCCAACGGCGACGGCTCCGACCACGGCTGGGGTTCGCACCACCTGGTGGTGGGTGGCGCCGTGCGCGGTGGCCGCTTCTACGGCAAGGCACCGCCGGTGAGCGTGACCAACAGCACCACCGACGCCTTCGACCAATGGCACGTCGGCCAGGGCCGCCTGCTGCCGAGCACCGGCGTCGACCAGTACGCAGCCACGCTGGCGCGCTGGTTCGGTGTCGAAAACGGCGAAATGGGCCAGGTGCTGCCTTACATCGGCAACTTCGGCGGCGGCGACTACCCGGTCGATCTGGGCTTCATGGGCTGAAGACCGAACGCAGGCGACACCGGCCTGCGGCATGGGCGCTCTAGCATGCGCCCATGATCGATCTCTACACCGCCGCCACGCCCAACGGGCACAAGGTCTCGATCGCGCTCGAAGAGCTCGGCCTGCCGTACACCCTGCAGGTGCTCGACCTCACCCTGGGCGATCAGAAGCAGCCCGCGTTCCTCGCGATCAACCCCAACGGCCGCATCCCCGCCATCGTCGACCGCGCGGCCGATGACTTCGCGGTGTTCGAGTCGGGCGCCTGCCTGATCTACCTGGCCGAGAAGACCGGCCGCCTGATGCCCACCGACACCAAGGGCCGCTCGCGCGTGCTGCAGTGGCTGATGTTCCAGATGGGGGGCATCGGCCCGATGATGGGCCAGGCCAACGTGTTCTTCCGCTACTTCCCCGAGAAGATCCCGGCCGTGATCGACCGCTACCAGGGCGAAACCCGGCGCCTGTTCCGCGTGCTCGATGGCCACCTGAAAGAGCACGAATACCTCGCGGGCGACTACTCCATCGCCGACATTGCGAACTGGGCCTGGGTGCGCACGCACCGCTGGTCCGGTGTGGAGCTGGACGACCTGCCGCACCTCAAGCGCTGGCGCGACGCGATCCGCGCGCGGCCCGCGGTGCAGCGCGGCATCGAGGCGCCGCCCTCGAAGATCGACCTTTCGCGCGACGGCGACGCCGCCGCCCAGCGCTTCTCCGAAGACGCCCGCAAGCTGATGGAGACCGGCCAGAGCCTGAAGGAGGACCGGCGATGAAGCTCTACGTGTCCGAGCGCGCCCCGAACCCGCGGCGCGTGCAGATGTTCATCGCCGAGAAGGGCATCACCGGCATCGAAGAGCTGCGGGTCGACATCAACGCGCACGAACACAGGGCGCACCCGGCGCTGGCGCGCGGCCCGATGGCGCGCATTCCCGTGCTCGAGCTCGACGACGGCCGGGTCCTGGGCGAATCGCGCGCGATCTGTGCCTACCTGGAGGGCCTGCACCCCGAGCCCGACCTGATGGGGCGCGACGCCGCGGAGCGCGCCTTCATCGAGATGAGCGACCGGCACGTGGAGTGGTACCTGATGCTGCCGCTGGCGATGGCGATCCGCCACCAGCACCCGGGCCTGGCGGTGCTGGAGCAACCGCAGTTCCCGGATTTCGGCGCGTCGCAGCAGGTGAAGGCGATGGAGTCGCTGCACTGGCTGGAGGCGCAACTGCAGCGCCAGCCCTGGGTGGCGGGCGACCGATTCACCATCGCGGACATCACGGCGTTCTGCACGATCGAGTTCGCGCGGCTTCTCAAGATCAAGCCCGGGGAGCTGGGCCTGGCGGCAACGCAGGCCTGGCGGGACCGGGTGGCCGCCCGGCCTTCGGCGAAATAGCCGGCCCGCGCGCCGTTGCGCGCCGGGATTGGGCGGGCGCGCGGGTCAACCAAGTCGGTAGGAACAAGCTGGCACCGGTCTTGCATCACATCTTGTATCCAAGATGGGATGACTCAACATGGTGCAAGCCGAATCCAACGACACCGCCTGGCTCTTCCAGCCCGAACAGCCGCTGCAAACCCAGGCGCAAGGGCCGCTCGCCGGCCTGCGCTTCGCCGTCAAGGACAACATCGACGTGGCCGGCTGGCCCACCACCGCCGCCTGCCCCGCCTTCGCACGCACCCCCGCGGCACACGCCACCGTGGTGCAGCGCCTGCTCGATGCTGGTGCCCGCCTGCAGGGCAAGACCAACCTCGACCAGTTCGCCTGCGGCCTCAACGGCACCCGCTCGCCCTACGGCGCCGTGCCCAACGCCTTCGACCCCGCGCTCGTCTCGGGCGGCTCCAGCTCCGGTTCGGCCGTGGTGGTGGCGCGTGGTGAAGTCGACTTCTCGCTCGGCACCGACACCGCCGGCTCCGGCCGCGTGCCCGCGGGCCTGAACAACATCGTCGGCCTCAAGCCCTCGCGCGGGTTGGTGAGCGCCCACGGCGTGTTGCCCGCCGCGCAAAGCCTGGATTGCGTGTCCATCTTCGCGCGCACCGTGGGCCTGGCCGCGCGGGTGCTCACGCAGCTCGGTGCGCCCGATCCGCAGGACCCGTACTCGCGCGATCTGCCGCTGGTGCGCCAACCCTTCGGGGGCCACTTCCGCTTCGGCGTGCCCGACACACTCGACGCCTGCGACGACGCCAGCCGCGCCGCCTTCGCGCAAGCCATCGATCAGCTCAAGGCCCTGGGTGGCACGCCCGTCACCTTCAACTACCAACCCTTCGCCGACGTTGCCGACCTGCTGTATGAAAGCGCGCTGGTGGCCGAGCGCTACGCGGCCATCCGCGGCTTCTTCGACAAGCACGAAGTCGACGTGATCGAGCCGGTGCGCGGCATCGTGGGGCGCGGACGCGGCTACTCGGCCGCCGACTGGTGCGATGCGCAAGTGAAACTGCAGGCGCTGTCGCAGCAGGCGCGCCGGGTCTGGAGCGGCATCGACGTGATGGTCGTGCCCACCATGCCGATCCACGTGCCCATCGCGGCCATGCAGGCCGACCCGGTGGCGCTGAACCGCCAGCTCGGCGCCTACACCAACTTCGTCAACCTGCTCGACTACGCCGCGCTCTCCGTGCCCACCGGCCTGCGCAGCGACGGCCTGCCCTTCGGCGTGACGCTCATCGCCCCCGCGGGCATGGACTGGCCGCTGATCGAACTCGGCCAACGCGTGCACCACGCCAGCGGCCTGCCGCAAGGCGCCACCGGCCAACCGCTGCCCGCGCCCGAGGCGCTGCCGCTGGACGCCCCCGAACCGCGCGTGAAGCTCGCGGTGGTGGGCGCGCACCTGAGCGGCATGCCGCTCAACGGCCAGCTCACCGAACGCGACGGCCGCCTGCTGCAGACCACCACCACCAGCGCCGACTACCGCTTCTACGCCCTGCCCGGCACCACGCCGCCCAAGCCCGGCCTGCTGCGCGTGGCGCCCGGCCAGGGCGCGGCCATCGTGGTCGAGGTCTGGGACATGCCGCTGCGCCACTACGGCAGCTTCGTCGCGCTGATCCCCACACCGCTGGGCATCGGCACGCTGGAACTGGCCAGCGGCGAGCGCGTGCAGGGCTTCGTGTGCGAACACCTGGCCACGCTCGGCGCGCTCGACATCACGCACCACGGCGGCTGGCGCGCCTACATGGCGCAGGCCGGCAAGCCCGCCGCCGCGCTCAGCCCCTGAACCGTTTCACCCCGTTCTTCCAACCCCGCAGGAGTTCTTCATGTCCACCCTCCACCGCGCAGCCTCCCTTCGCCGCCGCCAACTGCTTCAACTCGGTGCCGGCACCGCCGCGCTCGGCGTGCTCGGTGCGCCCCAGGTGCACGCCCAGAGCGGCCCCAAAATCCGCATCGGCTTCTGGCCCATCGCGGCCGGCCTGCCGTTCTATTCGGCGATCGAACTCGGCTACTTCAAGGAAGCCGGCCTCGACGTGGAGCCGCTCAAGTTCGCCGGTGCGCAGCAGGTGATGGAAGCCGTCCTCTCCGGCCGCGCCGATGGCACCGCCAACGGCACCGGCTCGGCCAACATCGCCATCGGCGAAATCGCGCAGCCCGGCACCTTCAAGATCTTCTGCTCCAACCCGAGCAACGTGAAGAACGTGCTCGACGAGGTCATCGTGCCCGTGGCCAGCCCGGCCAAGGTGATGGCTGACCTCAAGGGCAAGCGCATCGCTTCGGGCCCCGGCATCCAGAACGTGACGCTGGCCAAGACCGTGCTGGAGCGCGGCGGCGCCGTCGGTGCCACGGTGGTCGAACTGCCCATCGGCCAGCACGTGGCCGCGCTGGCCGCGGGCCAGATCGACGGGGCCTACACGCTGGAGCCCACGGGCACCATCGGCCGCATGAACGGCACCACGCGCGTGCTCGAAGCGGGCGTGATCGCCCACTATGTGCTGGGCGACCCCAACGCGCCGTGGTTCGGTGGCTCGGCCTCGTTGTCGTCCGACTTCATCAAGAAACACCCGGACGCGGCGAAGAAGTTCGTGGCCGCCTACGGCAAGGGCGTGACCTACGTGCGCACCAAGGCCGCCGAAGCGCGCCAGTACCTCAAGGGCTACACCGCGATCGAAGGCCCGCTCACCGGCGAGGTGCCGCTCGCCGCGTACACCATGTACAACGAGTTCACGCCGGCCGACGTGGCGCACTTCCAGAAGTTCTTCGACCTGTTCAGCGAGAAGGGCATCTTCAGCTCGCGGCTGATGGTCGATTCCATGCTCTACAAGGGCTGAGGCCATGGAAGCGGCCAAACCCTGGAGCCCGCCCGCCTCGAGCGGCGCGCCCACGCCCCCGAAGAAAACCGATTGGGGCCGGGCCCTGCCCGTGGTGGGCCCGGTCGTGCTCTTCATCGTCTGGGACCTGGTCGTCCGGCTGGGTTTCATCAAACCCATCCTGCTGCCGGCCCCGCTCGATGCCCTGGGCACCCTGGTCAGCGGGCTCGCGGGCGGTCCGCTGCTGGGCGATTTCCTCATCACCGTCTGGCGCACCGTTCAGGCCTTCCTGATCGCGGCCGTCGTCGGCATGCCGCTGGGCATCGTGCTCGGCAGCACCGAGAAGGCCTACCGCAGCGTGGAGTTCCTGATCGACTTCTTCCGCTCCACGCCGTCATCCGCGCTGATCCCGCTGTTTCTCATGATCTTCGGCGTCTCCGACATCAACAAGGTCGCCATCGCGGCCTTCGGCGCGCTGCTCATCGTGGTGTTCAACAGCGCCTACGGCGTGATCAACGCGCGCAAGCAGCGCGTGATGGCGGCCAAGGTGATGGGGGCCACGCGCTGGCAGGTGTTCCGCGACGTGCTGGTCTGGGAAAGCCTGCAGCCGAGCTTCGTCGGCCTGCGCTCGGCGGTGTCGATGGCGCTCGTGATCGTGATCGTGGCCGAGATGTTCATCGGCGCCGACAGCGGCCTGGGCAACCGGATCATCAACTCGCAGCAGGTGATGAACGTGAAGGACATGTACGCGTCCATCCTGGCCGCGGGCGCGCTGGGCTACGCGCTCAACGTGCTGTTCCTGGTCATCGAACGCAAGATCGTTCACTGGAGTGGTCGATGAACGCCGTGATCAACGCCCCCGTGTTCGCCGACGTGCCGGCGCCGAAGTTCGAGCCCGGCCCCGCGGGCACGCACATCACCATCCGTGGCCTCACCAAGTACTTCGCCGGCTGGCCGCTGTACGAGAACTTCGATCTCGACATCCCCAAGCACCAGATCGTCTCGGTCTTCGGCCCCAACGGCTGCGGCAAGAGCACGCTGATCAACATGATCGCCGGGCTCATCCCCATCGACAGCGGAGAGATCCTGTTCGACGGCAAGTCGCTCAAGGACACCAAGATCGGCTACGTGTTCCAGAACTACCGCGAAGCGATGTTCCCGTGGATGCGCACCATCGACAACATCGCCTACCCGCTCAAGCTGGAAGGCCGCAGCAAGGCCGAGGTGGACCGGCGCATGGCCGAGCTGGTGGCGTCCTTCGACGTGAAGTTCGACCTCAACCGCTACCCCTATGAACTCTCGGGCGGGCAGCAGCAGACGGCGTCCATCATGCGCGCGCTGGCCCCCGGCCCCGAGGTGCTGTTCCTCGATGAACCCTTCTCGGCGCTGGACTTCGAGATGACGCTGTTCATCCGCGAGAAGCTGCAGGAGGTGTTCATGCAGACCGGCACCACCATGATGCTGGTCTCGCACGATCTGGAGGAAGCGGTCTACCTGGCCGACCAGGTGCTGCTGCTCACCAAGCGGCCCACCAAGGTGGCCGAGATCCTGCGCTACGAGGACCCGCGCCCGCGCACCACGGCCACGCTGTCCGAGCCGAGCTTCATCGCCGCCAAGAAGCGCAGCCTGGAGATCTTCCAGCGCGAAGTCCGGCGATGAGGAGGCCCCGATGAACGACGCCCAGACCCTGGCCTACGTGCAGGCCGCCGCCACCGCGCTGGAACTGCCGCTGGATGCGGAACGCGCCGCGCGCGTGGCCGCGCACCTGCAGCGCACCGCCGCCATGGCACAGGGGTTGCAAGCCTTCCCGCTCGACGACGAGGCCGAGCCGGCCGAGGTCTATTGCCCCGCGCCGTTCCCGGCGCCGACGCCCTGAGATGCCCATGCCGAGCTTGAGTCAGACCGCACAGGCGATCGCCGCCGGGCGCACCAGCGCCAGCGAGGTGGCGATCGCCAGCATCGCCCGCATCGAGGCCACCGAAGCCCGCATCAACGCCTTCACCGGCACGCGCTTCGAGGCCGCGCTCGCGCAGGCCGCACGCATCGACGCGCAGCGCGCCCGCGGTGAGCCGCTCGGCCCGCTGGCCGGTGTGCCTTTCGCGGTGAAGAACCTGTTCGACATCGCGGGCGAGGTGACGCTGGCCGGTTCCCGGGTGAACCGATCGAACCCACCCGCCACCGCCGACGCGGTGCTGGTGCAACGCCTGCAGGCCGCGGGCGCGGTGCTCGTGGGTTCGCTCAACATGGACGAATACGCCTACGGCTTCACCACCGAGAACAGCCACGAAGGCGCCACGCACAACCCGCACCGGCTGGCGCACACGGCCGGCGGCTCCTCGGGCGGTTGCGGTGCCGCGGTGGCCGCGGGCCAGGTGCCGCTGGCGCTGGGCTCCGACACCAACGGCTCGATCCGCGTGCCGTCGTCCTTCTGCGGTGTCTGGGGCCTCAAACCCACCTTCGGGCGCCTGTCGCGCCGCGGCAGCTTCCCCTTCGTGGCCAACATCGACCACCTCGGCCCCTTCGCCGACGACCTCGACGGACTGGCGCTGGCCTACGACGCGCTGCAGGGCCCCGACCCGCTCGACCCGGGCTGTTTCGCCACGCAGGTGCAACCCACGGTGCGTGGTTTGCCGCAGGGCACGCGCGGCCTGCGCATCGGCGTGCTTGGCGGCTACTTCGAGGAACTGGCCAGCGCGCCCGCGCGCGCCGCGGTGGCCGCGGCCGCCGCGGCACTCGGTGCGCGCGAGACCGTGCACTGGCCGCACCCGGCCGAGGCCCGCACCGCGGCCTTCATCACCACCGCCAGCGAAGGCGGTGCGCTGCACCTGCAGCGGCTGCGCACCCGCATGGCCGATTTCGAACCGCTCTCGGTGGACCGCTTCATCGCCGGCGCGCTGCAGCCCGCCGCCTGGTACGTGCGCGCGCAGCGTTTTCGCCGCGTCTACCGCGACCGGGTCAACGCGCTGTTCCGCGACTGGGACGTGCTCATCGCGCCCGCCACGCCGGTGGCCGCGCCCGCGCTCGGCAGCGAGTGGATCGAGATCAACGGCCAGCGCCTGCCCTGCCGGCCCTCGATCGGCCTGCTCACGCAGCCGGTGTCCTTCGCGGGCTGCCCCGTGGTGGCCGCGCCGATGTGGCCCGACGGCACCGACGGCCTGCCGATCGGTGTGCAACTCATCGCCGCGCCCTGGCGCGAAGACCTCGCCCTGCGCACGGGCTGGGCGCTGCAGCAGGCCGGGGCCGCCACGGTGAAGGAGCCCGCGCTGTGAGCATCAACGAACCCGATGTGCTGGCCGAAGTGACCGCGGCGTTCGAGCGCTACGAGCAGGCCCTGGTGAGCAACGACGTGGCCGTGCTCGACGAGCTGTTCTGGAACAGCCCGCACACGCTGCGCTACGGCGCCACCGAAAACCTGTATGGCTACGACGCCATCCAGGCCTTTCGCGCCGCGCGGCCCTCGGCCGGCCTGGCGCGCACGTTGGGCCCCACCGTCATCACCACCTACGGCCGCGATTTCGCGACCGCCAACACCGAGTTCCACCGCACCGGCAGCGACCGCGTGGGCCGCCAGAGCCAGACCTGGCTGCGCACGCCCGCGGGCTGGCGCGTGGTGGCCGCGCACGTGAGCCTGATGAGCTGATTCCACCCCCCGTTCGTCCTTCCTTTCAGGAGCGTTCCCATGAAGCCGTTCTCTCCCAACCGCCGCGATTCGATCAAGACCCTGGCCGCGCTCGGCGCCGTGGCCGCCAGCCCGTTCGCGTTCGCGCAGAAGCCCATCACGGTGGGCGTGATCTACGTCGGCCCGCGCGACGACTACGGCTACAACCAGGCGCAGGCCGAGGCCGCGGCCCAGCTCAAGAAGATGGCCGGCGTGAAGGTGGTGGAAGAGGAGAACGTGCCCGAGACCGCCGCGGTGCAGCGCACCATGACGGGCATGATCGCGCAGGACGGTGCGAGCCTGATCTTCCCCACGTCCTTCGGCTACTTCGATCCGCACATGCTGGCCGTGGCCGCCAAGTACCCCGACGCGCGCTTCGCCCACTGCGGCGGCATGTGGACGGAAGGCAAGCACCCGAAGAACACCGCGAGCTTCTTCGGCTACATCGACGAGTGCCAGTACCTCAACGGCGTGGTCGCGGCGCACATGACCAAGAGCAACAAGCTTGGTTTCATTGCGGCCAAGCCCATCCCGCAGGTGCTGCGCAACATCAACGCGTTCACCATGGGCGCGCGCTCGGTCAAGCCCGGCATCACCACCAGCGTGATCTTCACGGGCGACTGGTCGATGCCGGTGAAAGAGGCCGAGGCCACCAACAGCCTGGCCGACCAGGGCGTGGACGTGTTCACCATGCACGTGGACGGCCCCAAGGTGATCGTGGAGACCGCGGCCAAGCGCGGCAAGATGGTCTGCGGCTACCACGCGAGCCAGGCCAAGCTGGCACCGCAGGCCTACCTCACGGGCGCGGAGTGGAACTGGCTCACCGCCTACACCACCTTCATCGAGGCCGCGCGCAGTGGCAAGCCGCACCCCAATTTCGTGCGTGGCGGCCTCAAGGAAGGCTTCGTGAAAACCTCGGCCTACGGCCCCACCGTGACCGACGCGGCGAAGAAGCAGGCCGACGGCATCAAGGCCCAGATGGTGGCGGGCACGTTCGACATCTTCAAAGGCCCGCTCAAGGACAACAAGGGCGGCTCGCCGATCGCGGCCGGCAAGGTGCTCAAGCAGACCGATCTGGAGCTCGAAAAGATGAACTACCTGGTCGAAGGCGTCATCGGCAGCGTGTGATCGGGACGGCATCGACCAGGCACGCGATTCGCTAGGGAGACCGGCATGCGCAACGTGCTGACCGACATCGCCTTGCCCACCGGCGCCATCGTGGCGGCGTTGGGCGTGTTCGGGGTCATCGTCTCGTTCGCGGGCGTGGACCCGGTCGAGGTCTGGGTGCTGCTGTTCAAGGGCGCCTTCGGCGACGCGTTCTCGTGGCAGAACACGCTGCAGCGCGCGGCGCCGCTCATGCTCACCGCGTTGTGCGTGGCCATCCCCGCGCGCGCCGGGCTCACGGTGATCGGCGGCGAAGGCGCGCTGGTGCTCGGCGGCCTGGCGTGTGCGGCGCTCGCCCACGCGGTGCCGCTGCCCGCGAACGCGGTGGGCACGGTGGTGGTGGTGATCGCCGGCGCGATCGCCGGTGCGCTGTGGATCGCGCTCGCGGGCTGGCTGCGCCAGTACCGCGGCATCAACGAAACCATCAGCAGCCTGCTGCTGGCCTACGTGGCCATCGGCCTGTTCAAGCACATCGTCGAAGGCCCGCTGCGCGACCCCGCGAGCCTGAACAAGCCGTCCACCCCGGCGCTGAACGACGGCCTGCTGATCGGCACCATCGCCGGCTCGGACGTGCACTGGGGCCTCGTGGTGGGCATCGTCACCTGCCTGGTCGCCGGGCTCTGGCTGCGCTTCACGCCCTCGGGCTTTTCGGTGCGCGTGGTGGGCGGCAACCCGCGCGCGGCCCAGCTCGTGGGCCTGCCGGCCACGCGCCTCATCGTGCTGGCCTGCGCACTCGGCGGTGCGGCGGCGGGCGTGGCGGGTGCGATCGAGGTGGCCGCGGTGCACACCAGCGCCAACGCCTCGCTCATCGCGGGCTACGGCTACGCCGGCATCCTGGTGGCGTTCATCGCGCGCCACCAGCCCATCGCGATCATCCCGGTGGCGATCCTGTTCGGGGGGTTCGGCGCCGCGGGCAGCCTGCTGCAACGCCGCCTGGGCCTGCCCGACGCGTCCGTGCTGCTGCTCCAGGGCATCGCCTTCGTGTTGATCCTCGCGAGCGAGGCGCTGCGCGAGCGCGACTGGAAACCTGTGCTCACGGTGCTCGGGCGCTTCGGCCCGTCGGACCCGGTGCCGATGGTGCTGCCCGCGAACGAACCCGCCAAGGGAGACAAGCCATGAGCGCAGACCAGTGGTTGATCCTCTTCAGCGGCATCGTGGGCGGTGCGCTGCGTGTGGGTGTGCCCTTCCTGTTCGTGAGCCTGGGCGAATGCCTCACCGAAAAAGGCGGGCGCATCAACCTCGGCCTGGAGGGCGTGCTGGTGCTCTCGGCCATGACGGCGTTCGGCGCTTCGTACCTCAGCGGCTCGGCCTGGGTCGGCGTGCTCGCGGCGGCGGCCGTGGGCGCGTTGCTGGCCGCGCTGCACGGCCTGCTGTGCGCGCTGCCGCGCGTGAACGACATCGCCACCGGCATCGCGCTCATGCTGTTGGGTACGGGGCTGGCGTTCTACCTCGGCAAGCCGCTGATCCAGCCGCAGGCCGCGCAACTGCCGGCCATCCCGCTGGGCTTCTGGAGCGAATCGGCCGCGGTGCGCTCGGCGCTGCAGATCAACCCCTTGCTGCCCATCGGCATCGCGCTCGCGGCGTTCATGGCCTGGGCGTTCACGCACACGCGCGCCGGCCTGCTGGTGCGCATGGCGGGCGACTCGGCCAACGCCACGCGCGCGCTCGGCTACTCGGTGCCCGGCATCCGCCTCGCGGCCACGGCCGCCGGTGGCTGCATCGCCGGGCTCGGTGGTGCGTCGCTCACCTTGTTCTACCCGGGCAGCTGGAACGAAGGCATCTCCAGCGGCCAGGGCCTGATCGCGGTGGCGCTGGTGATCTTCGCGCGCTGGCACCCCATGCGCTGCGTGGGCGCGGCGCTGCTGTTCGGTGGCGCGGGCGCCATCGGCCCGGCGCTGCAGTCGGTGGGCATCGGCTGGGGCTACCACCTGTTCAACACCGTGCCCTACGCGCTCACGCTGCTCATCCTCGTGATCAGTTGCCGGCCCGGGCAGGTGGTGCCGGGCAGCCCCACGGAACTCTCGTCCAACCGTTGAACACCATGGAACGCTTCGTCGACGCCCACCCCTACGCCTGGCCCTGGAACGGCGACCTGCGCCCGGCCAACACCGCGCTGATCGTGATCGACATGCAGACCGACTTCTGCGGCGTCGGCGGCTACGTGGACAAGATGGGCTACAACATCTCGCTCACGCGCGCACCGATCGAACCGCTCAAGGTGCTGATGGCCGCGATGCGCCACGCCGGCTACACCGTGATGCACACGCGCGAAGGCCACCGGCCCGATCTGTCGGACCTGCCCGCGAACAAGCGCTGGCGCTCGCGCCAGATCGGCACCGACGGCGTGGGCATCGGCGACGACGGGCCTTGCGGGCGCATCCTGGTGCGCGGCGAGCCCGGCTGGGAGCTCATCCCCGAGCTGGCGCCGCTGCCCGGCGAGGTGGTGATCGACAAGCCCGGCAAGGGCTCGTTCTGTGCCACCGACCTGGAACTGATCCTGCGCACGCGCGGGATCGACAACCTGCTGCTGGCCGGCATCACCACCGACGTGTGCGTGCACACCACCATGCGCGAGGCCAACGACCGCGGCTTCGAGTGCCTGCTGCTGTCGGACTGCACCGCCGCCACCGACCGCGGCAACCACGAGGCCGCGCTCAAGATGATCACCATGCAGGGCGGCGTGTTCGGCGCGCATTCCACGTCCACGGCCGTGATCGAGGCCATCGCATGATCGCGCCGCCGCCCACCCCCATCGGCGCACTGCCCCAGGGGCTTGGCGCCATGGCGCTGGAAACCCACGACATGGGCATGCGCTTCGGCAGTTTCGATGCGTTGCAGGGCGTGAGCCTGAAGGTGGCGCCGGGCACGGTGCACGCGCTGCTGGGCGAGAACGGCGCGGGCAAGAGCACGCTGGTGAAGTGCGTGGCGGGCTACCAGCGCCCCACCAGCGGCAGCGTGCTGGTGGACGGGCGCGAGCAGGCCATCGCCAATCCGGTGGTCGCACGCGAGCTGGGCATCGGCATGGTCTACCAGCACTTCACGCTGGCGCCGGGCATGACGGTGGCCGAGAACCTGCTGCTCGCGGGCGGCAAGGTGCCGGCCACGATCGACTGGCGGCGCGAACGCGAACAGCTCGAGGCCTTCCTGCAGACCACGCCGTTCCGGCTCGACCTCGACGCGCGGCCGCAGGCGCTGGCCGCGGGCGAGAAGCAGAAGCTCGAACTGCTCAAGCAGCTCTACCTGCGCCCGCGCCTGCTGATCCTGGACGAACCGACCTCGGTGCTCACGCCGCAAGAGGCCGACGAGGTGCTGGGCCACGTGCGCGGCTTTGCGCTCAGCGGGCTGTGCACAGTGGTCATCATCACGCACAAGTTCCGCGAGGTGATGGCCTACGCCGACGACGTGACCGTGCTGCGCCGTGGCCGCGCGGTGCACCACGCCGCGGTGCGCGACACCGACCCCACGCGGCTGGCGCACGCCATGGTGGGCGGCGATTCCGTGGACCAGGCGGCCGAGGCCTTGCGCGACACACCGGCCGACACCGCGCCCGCGGCCACCGGAGGCACCGCACTGGAGGTGACCGCGCTGCATGTGATGGGCGACCGCGGCACGCTCGCGGTGCACGACCTGCACCTGCGCGTGGCGCCGGGCGAAATCCTCGGCGTGGCGGGCGTGTCGGGCAATGGCCAGCGCGAGCTGGTGGAGGCGCTGGTGGGCCAGCGCCCGCGCGCCAGTGGCGAGGTGCGCGTCGACGGCCAGCCCTACGCCGCGCGCCGCGCGGAGAACCACCGCCTGAAGGTGCGCAGCCTGCCCGAGGAACCGCTGCGCAACGCCTGCGTGGGCGACCTCTCCGTGGCGCAGAACATGGCGCTGCGCGACTTCGACCAACCGCCTTTGTGCACCGGCGGCCGCTTGCGCTTTGGTGCCTGGCGCCAGCGCGCGCGCGAATGGATCGCCGGGTACGGCATCAAGACGCAGGGCGAGAACGCGCCGATCCGCAGCCTCTCGGGCGGCAACGTGCAGCGTGCCGTGCTGGCGCGCGAACTGCACGGCGAGATCCGCGTGCTGATCGCGGCCAATCCGGTGTTCGGGCTCGACTTCGCCGCGGTGCGCGAGATCCACGGCCGGCTGCGCGAGGTGCGGCACAAAGGCGGTGCGGTGCTGCTGATCAGCGAGGACCTCGACGAACTGCTCGAATTGGCGGACCGCATCGTGGTGATGAGCGAAGGCCGCATCGCGTTCGAGACACCGGCCGCGCAAGCCAACCGCCAGACCCTGGGCGCCCACATGGGGGGCGGACACTGATGAACATCCCGGCACAACCGTTCGGGTTCGACCTCGACCTCGCGCACGCCGCGCTGGTCATCATCGACATGCAACGCGATTTCGTGGAGCCCGGCGGCTTCGGCGAAACGCTGGGCAACGACGTGTCGTTGCTGCAGGCCATCGTGCCCGCGTGCCAGGCGGTGCTGCAGGCCTGGCGCCGCGCCGGTGGCCTGGTGGTGCACACGCGCGAAGCGCACCGACCCGATCTGTCGGACTGCCCACCGGCCAAACGGCTGCGCGGCAACCCCTCGCTGCGCATCGGCGACGAAGGACCGATGGGGCGCATCCTGGTGGCGGGCGAGCCGGGCAACCAGATCATCGACACGCTTGCGCCGCTGCCGGGCGAGATCGTGCTCGACAAGCCGGGCAAGGGCGCGTTCTACGCCACGCCGCTGCAGAACCTGCTGGAACAGGCCGGCGTGACACAACTGGTGTTCATGGGCGTGACCACCGAGGTCTGCGTACAGACCTCGATGCGCGAGGCCAACGACCGGGGCTACGACTGCCTGCTGCTGGAGGACTGCACCGAGAGCTACTTCCCGCACTTCAAGGCCGCGGCACTGGAGATGGTGCGCGCCCAGGGCGCCATCGTCGGTTGGACGGCGCCAAGCGCGGCGCTGCTGCCCGCGCTGGCGCCCCGATGAGCTAGAGTGCCCGCGTGCCCCCGCTCACCCAACGCCGCCCCATCAAGCACGCCAGCCGCGCGGCCACGCCGCCCTCGCGCGCCGACGAAGTCTACGAACAGCTCAAGCGCGACATCGCCGGCTTTCACCTGCTGCCCGGCGACCGCTTCACCGAGAACGAACTCTGCGAACGACTGGGTGTGTCGCGCACGCCGGTGCGCCAGGCGCTGATCCGCCTGCAGCAGGAGGGCTTCGTGGAGGTGCTGTTTCGCGCCGGCTGGCGCGTACTGCCGTTCGACTTCAACCGCTTCGACCAGCTCTACGACCTGCGCATGCTGCTGGAAACCGCGGCGGTGCAGCGCTTGTGCCAGAGCGAAGGCCCGCCCGGCCCGCTGTTGCAGGGCCTGAAAGACCTGTGGCTGGTGCCCGCGGCCGATCGCGAAAGCGACGCGCCCACCGTGGCCGCGATGGACGAGGCCTTTCACCAGACGCTGGTGCGCGCGGCCGGCAACGACGAACTCGCGCGCGTGCACCAGGACGTGACCGAGCGCATCCGCATCATCCGCCGGCTCGACTTCTTGAAGCAGATGCGCATCGACGCGACCTACGACGAGCACGCCAAGATCCTGCGCGCCGTGCTCGCGCGCAACGCCGACCGCGCCAGCCTGCTGCTGCGCACACACATCCAGACCAGCCAGGTCGAGGTGCGCAAGATCACGCTGCACCAGGTGTTCCTGGCGCGGCGCGAAGCACCCGGCACCTGAGCCGCGGCGTTCGGTTCAGCGCCAGGGCACGGGCGAGCGCGCCAGCGCGGCTTCCATCGTGGGCAGGGCCAGCAGGCCAGCGTCGAGCTGCGCCTGCAGCCCCGCCTGCCACTGCGCCACCCGCGCAGGCGCCACGGTGTCGGGCACCTGCGCGAGCAGGGCCTGCGCGGTGCTGAGGTCGTTGAGCTCGCCCAGCAGCGTCTGCGCTTCGGCCAGCGTGGCCGTGCTGCGCGCCACGCGCCGGGGCGGCAGCAGTGCGGCCAGAAACTCCTGGGCATAGCGCAGCTTCTTGAGTGCCAGACGCAGCTCGTGCCGGCCATCGGGCCCGAGGCGGCGCGCTTCACGCGCCTGTTCGCGCAGCCGCGCATGGCCGTCGTGCAAGCGCTGCTGGGCCCAGGCCGCGAGGTCGCTCACGCCGCGCGACGCGGGCAGCGCCAGCAGCGAGCGCGTGAAGGCCAGCACGCCGAGCGCGTGGCCGGGCGCCGCGAACAGCGCCACGGCCTGCCGGTTCGCGGCCACGCGTTGTGCGTGCACCCAATCGCGCAGTGCGCGGGCCTCGGGGCGCGCGTCGCCGTCGGGCAACAACCCGGGCAGCGTTTCGGTGGCGAACACATCCCAGTTGCGCGCCGCGCCCAGGCCGTCGGCCAGGGCCTTCCAGTGCGCGGACCAGTGCGCCACCCAGGGTGCAGGCAGGTGGGCACGGAACAGCCGCAGCCCGGTGCGCAGGCGGCGCAGCGCCACGCGCGCCTGGTGCACGAACTCGGGGTCGGGCAGGTGGCGCGCGTCGATGCCCGCGGCGAGCAGGCCGTCCTCGTTGGCCTGCAGGTGCGCCAGGCAGGCGAGGCAGGCCGTCTGGCAGGCCTCGCGCACGGCCATGTCGCCCCGCAGCGCCAGGGGGGCCGCCTTCAGCGGGCCGGGTTTTTCGCCACGGAACAGCGCGTAGCCACGCTCGGCCTTGCTGCGTTGCGCCGGCCGCAGCCGCAGCGCGCGTTCGCTGCGGCCTTCGGGGCCGAGCACCAGCGTGTGCGCGAGGTCGAGCAGCGCGTCGACCGGCCCGTCCAGCAACTCCAGCTCGACCTCGAGGATGCGTTCGCGGCGCGTGCGCCCACCCACCTCGGTGCGCAATTCCCCCTCGTCGAGCGCGAGCTCGATGCGCGCGCCGCCGTGCGCGAGCCGCCAGGTGCGGCGCGTGAAATCGGTGTGGAAGACCGGCACCAGCGAAGGCGCCCAGGCGTTGAGCCGCTGCGCGAGCGCGGCATCGTCGACGAAGCGCGCGAAATCGATCGCACCGCGCGGGCGCGGCACCTCCCACTCGCCCCGCTGCGACAGCCCGCCCACCGACTGCCCCGCGGTTTTCACGGTGAGCAGCACGCGCGCACCGGTGTGGCGCTCGCGCACGGCCATGCGCGCGCCACGCAGTTCCAGCGCGGTCGTGTCGAAATAGGTGTTGAGCAGGCGCGCGGCGGGCGCTTCGTTGCCCCGCAGCATGGGGTGCGCCAGCAGGCGCGGCAGATCCTGCGGGTGCAGGCTGAGTTTGATCTCGGTTTCCAGGGCCATGGCGGCGATCGGTGAGCGGGGGCAACGACCATACCGTACATCCGGTAACGCGATCCACCTCAGGTAACGCCAACCGCCTCACCACGGCCAACAATGCCACCGTGGCCCGTCCACCGATCGACGCCGCCGGCCGCCGGTCCCCTGTGGCGGATCGCGCCAGCGGGCCCGAACCAAGATGGTTTCACCGAGCGACCACCGGATGACCTCCATGAACGTCTCGCATGTCCACCCAGGCCACGCCGCGCTGCTGGCCGCTGCCCTGCTGGCCCTGGGCGGCAACGCCGCGCTGGCCGAGAAGCCCCCGGGCGTGCCCCAGGCCCGCACCACCCCGCCGCCAGGCGGCAACGGCTACTTCACCCACGCCCAGCGCCGCGCCGTGGTGGCGTATTACGAGCCCCGCTTCAAGACCGGGCAATGCCCACCCGGCCTGGCCCACCGCGACAACGCCTGCCTGCCGATGGCCGACAGCACCCCCTGGCGGCGCGGTGCGCCGTTGCCGGGCGACGCCGTGACCTACCCTGTGCCCCACGACGTGTCGCTGCGGCTGGGCCTGCCCCCCGAGGGCCACCGCTTCGTGCGGGTGGGCTCCGACATCCTGCTGCTTGCCATCGATGGCGGTGTCGTGATCGACGCCATCGACGACCTGAGCCGGCCGTGAAGCGCCGCGCCCTGGCCCTCGCGGCCTTGCTCGCGGTGCCCGTTGTGTCCGCACAGGAACAGCGCGACGACGTGAAGCTCGACGCCAGCCGCGACTACCTGATCGGCCTGTCGGTGAACTCGGGGCGCGATCCGTTCGGTGATTCGCGACAGGAGGTCCGCGCAGGGGGCATCTGGGCCTTCCAGCTCGGGCGTTTCCGCTTCGCAAGTTCCGGCGCGAGCGCGCTGCTCTACCAGGGCCGCGAAACGGTGGACAGCGGCGTGAGCACGGTGCTCGCGCGCAGCGACAAGTTTTCGCTCAACACCTCGCTCTCGATCGACGAGGGCCGCGACTGGGCCGACGAGGACGACCCGCGCTTCGACGGTCTGCCCAAGGTGCGCACCACGCTGCGCGGGCGGGTCACCGTGGGCTACACGCTGAGCCCGGGCTGGAGCAGTTCCCTGCGCGCCTCGCAGGACCTGCTGGGCCGCGACGGCGGACTGCGCCTGGACGCCGGGTTGAACTACCGCCGGCGGATATCCCGCGACACGCATTGGGACCTGTCGTTCGGCGCCGGCTGGGCCAATGGCACCTACCGGCAGACGCACTACGGCGTCTCGGCCCAGGGCGCGGCGAACAGCGGCTTGCCCGCCTACGCGATCGGTTCGGGCTTCGACACGCTGTCCGTGGGCTGGCGCATCACCTCGGCGCTGAGCCAGCGCTGGGTGGCCTACGCGGGCGTGGGCGCGAGCCAATTGCAGGGCGCGGTGCGGCGCAGCCCGCTCACCACCACGCCCACCACGGTCGGTGCCACGGTGGGTGTGGCTTACCGCAACGTGCGCTGAGGTTCAGAGCAGGCGCGCGAGGTAGCGGCCCGTGTGGCTCGCGGGGTTCTCGGCCACCTGCTCGGGCGTGCCCTGGGCCACCACGGTGCCACCGCCCGCGCCGCCCTCCGGCCCCATGTCGATCACCCAGTCGGCGGTCTTGATGACGTCGAGGTTGTGCTCGATCACGACGATGGTGTTGCCGGCGTCGCGCAACTGGTGCAGCACCTTGAGCAGCAGCTCGATATCGGCAAAGTGCAGGCCGGTGGTGGGCTCGTCGAGGATGTAGAGCGTGCGGCCGGTGTCGCGCTTGGAGAGTTCCTGCGCCAGCTTGACGCGCTGCGCCTCGCCACCCGAAAGTGTGGTGGCGCTCTGGCCCAGCGTGATGTAGGAGAGGCCGACGTCGAGCAGGGTCTGCAGCTTGCGCTTGAGCGTGGGCACGGCACCGAAGAAGTCGTGCGCCTGCTCCACCGTCATGTTCAGGATCTGTGCGACGTTGCGGCCCTTGTAGAGCACTTCCAGCGTTTCGCGGTTGTAGCGCTGGCCGTGGCAGACCTCGCAAGGCACGTACACGTCGGGCAGGAAATGCATCTCGACCTTGACCACGCCGTCGCCCTGGCAGGCTTCGCAGCGGCCACCGGCCACGTTGAAGGAGAAGCGCCCCGGGCCGTAGCCGCGCTCGCGGGCGGTGGGCACCTCGGCCATGAGTTCACGGATGCCGGTGAACAGGCCGGTGTAGGTGGCGGGGTTGCTGCGCGGCGTGCGGCCGATGGGCGACTGGTCGACGTTGATGACCTTGTCGAACCCCTCAATGCCCTCGATCGCGTCGTGCGGCGCGGGTTCGTCGTGCGAACGGTAGAGCGTGCGGGCGACCGCGGCGTAGAGCGTGTCGTTGACGAGCGTGGACTTGCCCGAGCCCGACACACCAGTAACGCAGGTGAACAGGCCGACCGGGATATCGACCGTGACCTGCTTGAGGTTGTTGCCGCGCGCGCCCACCACGCGCAATGCGGTGTTGGCGGGGGCATCGCGCGGCGCCGGCGCGGGCGCACGCGCACCACCCGGAAAACGCGGGCGCGCGGGCGCGGCCTTGGCGTGGGGCGGGGCGGGTGGCTGCCAGGCCGTGCGTTGCGCCGGCACCGCGATGCGCCGCGCGCCACTGAGGTATTGGCCGGTGAGCGAATCGGCGCTCGCCAGCACGTCGGCGTAGCTGCCCTGCGCCATCACGCGCCCGCCGTGCACGCCGGCGCCCGGGCCCATGTCGACGATGTGGTCGGCGGCGCGGATCATGTCTTCGTCGTGCTCGACCACGATCACGGTGTTGTCGAGATCGCGCAGGTGCTGCAGCGTGGCGATGAGACGGTCGTTGTCGCGCTGGTGCAGGCCGATGCTGGGCTCGTCGAGCACATACATCACGCCGGTGAGGCCGCTGCCGATCTGGCTGGCCAGGCGGATGCGTTGCGCCTCGCCGCCGGAGAGCGTGTCGGCGCTGCGCTCGAGGCTGAGGTAGTTCAGGCCGACGTCGTTGAGGAACCTGAGGCGCTGGCGGATTTCCTGGATCACGCGCGCAGCGATCTCGCCCTTGGCGCCGGGCATCACGAGTTCGGCGAACCAGCTCAAGGCCTCACCGAGCGTGACGTGGCCGATCTGGTGCACGGCGCGGCGCTGTGCACCCTCGCCCACGAACACATGGCGCGCTTCGCGGCGCAGGCGCGCACCACCGCAATCGGGGCACGGCTGGGTGGCGCGGTAGCGCGCGAGCTCTTCGCGCACGGTGATGCTGTCGGTCTCGCGCCAACGGCGCTCGAAGTTGAGCACCACGCCCTCGAAGGGGTGCCTCTTGCTCACGCGCTTGCTGTTGCGCTCCCCGCCATCAAGCGCGTAGCTGAAGCGGATGGCCTCGTCGCCCGAGCCATGCAACACCACCTGGCGCACCGCCTCGGGCAGATCCTCCCAGGGCGTCTCGGCGTTGAAGCCATAGTGCGCGGCCAGGCTTTCGATGAGCGCGAAGTAGTGGCCGTTGCGCCGGTCCCAGCCCTTGATGGCGCCACTGGCCAGGCTGAGCGACGGGAAAGCGACGATGCGCGCCGGATCGAAGAACTCGGTGTGGCCCAGGCCATCGCAGGTGACGCAGGCACCGATGGGCGAGTTGAAGGAAAACAGGCGCGGCTCGAGCTCGCTCACGGTGTAGCTGCACAGCGGGCAGGCGAAGCGCGCGGAGAACGCGTGCTCGGTGCCGCCGTCGGTTTCGAGGGCGATCGCGCGGCCATCGGCCAGGCGCAGCGCGGCCTCGAAGCTCTCGGCGAGGCGCTGGCGCTGCGGGTGGGCGGCGTCGTCCTCGCCGGCCGCACGCACCTTGAGGCGGTCGATCACGACGTCGATGTCGTGCTTGTCGTTCTTGCGCAGCGCGGGCAGGGACTCGGCCTCCAGCACCTGGCCGTCGACGCGAAAGCGCACGTAGCCCTGCGTCTGCATGTCGGCGAACAGTTCGGCGAACTCGCCCTTCTTGGCGCGCGCCACCGGCGCCAGGATCATGAGCTTGGTGCCCTCGGGCAGCGCCAGCGTGGCGTCCACCATCTGCGCCACGCTCTGCGCGGCCAGCGGCAGGTCGTGGTCGGGACAGTGCGGTGTGCCGGCGCGTGCGTAGAGCAGGCGCAGGTAGTCGTGGATTTCCGTCACGGTGCCCACCGTGGAGCGCGGGTTGTGGCTGGTGGCCTTCTGCTCGATCGCGATGGCGGGCGCCAGGCCTTCGATCAGGTCCACGTCGGGCTTGTCCATCAACTGCAGGAACTGCCGCGCGTAGGCCGAGAGGCTTTCCACGTAGCGGCGCTGGCCTTCGGCGTAGAGCGTGTCGAAGGCCAGGCTGGACTTGCCCGAACCCGACAGGCCAGTGATGACCACCAGCTTGTGCTTGGGAATGTCCAGGTCGATGTTCTTGAGGTTGTGCGTGCGGGCACCGCGCACCGCGAGCACGGCGCTGCGCTGGCGCAGCGTTTCACCGAGGTAGCGGGCATCGGGCTCGCCGGTGCGCAGCAGCTCGGCAGGCAGGTCGGGCGGCGAGGGCTGTTTCAAGGGTCCGGGGGTGTCGAGGGGAACCCGACATGATAAGCCTCGGCCACTTCCCGGCCGGCCCTCCCCGGCCGGCCCGCCACCTTGGCCGACAATACGCGGCCGCCGTCCGCCCCCTCGCCACCTTGACCGCCTCGCGCACCGCTTCCCCCGACACCGCCGCTGCGCCACCCGACGCGCCCCAGCGCATGACGCCCGTCGAACGCCGCACCAGCGCCGCGCTGGCCTCGGTCTATGCCCTGCGCATGCTGGGCCTGTTCATCGTGCTGCCCGTGTTCGCGCTGCAGGCACACCACTACCCGGGCGGTGACGACCCGTTTCTGGTGGGGTTGGCCATGGGCATCTACGGCCTCACACAAGCCTTGCTGCAGGTGCCGCTGGGCATGGCCTCCGACCGCATCGGCCGCAAGCCGGTGATCCTCGCGGGCCTCGCCCTGTTCGTCGTCGGCAGCGTGGTGGCCGCCTGGGCGCCCAGCATGGCCTGGCTGGTGGTGGGCCGCGCGCTGCAGGGCGCGGGCGCCATCTCGGCCGCCGTCACCGCGCTGCTGGCGGATCTCACACGCGATGCGGTGCGCACCAAGGCCATGGCGCTGGTGGGCGTGAGCATCGCGCTGATGTTCGCGCTCTCGCTCGTGGCCGCGCCCATGCTGGTGGCGCACGTGGGGCTGTCGGGCTTGTTCGTGGTCACCGCGGCGCTTTCGCTCGCGGCCATGGCCGTGGTGGCCTGGGTGGTGCCGCCCGAGACGGTGCGGCACGCCGACGCGCCGCGCGCGCGCCTGCCCGAGGTGCTGCGCCACCCCGACCTGCGGCGCGTGAACCTGGGCGTGTTCGTCCTGCACGCGGCGCAGATCATGACCTGGCTCTCGGTGCCTGCCCTGTTGCTGCAGGCCGGGCTGGAGACCGCGCGCCACTGGCAGGTCTACCTGCCCGCGGTGCTCGCCTCGCTGCTGATCGTGGGCGGCCTGCTGTTCAGGCTCGAGCGGCATGGCCATTTCCGGGCCGTGTACCTGGGTGCGATCGCGCTCATCGGCCTGGTGCAACTGGCCCTGCTGACGCAACTGCAGCAGCCGGCAATCCCGCTGCTGGGCGTGCTGCTGTGCCTGTACTTCGTGGGTTTCAACACGCAGGAGGCCAGCCAGCCCAGCCTGGTTTCCCGGCTGGCATCACCGCACCAGCGCGGCACCGCGCTGGGCGTCTACAACACGCTGATGTCGCTCGGCATCTTCGCCGGTGGCGCGCTCGGCGGCCTGGTCGCCAGGGCCTGGGGGCCGGCCGGCATCCTCGGGCTGAGCGCCGCGCTCACGCTGGTGTGGCTGCTGGCGGCCTGGCCCATGAAGCCGGTCGCGCTCGGTTCAGCGCGGGCCTGAACCGTCCACCGTGGGCTCGCGCAGCGAGCGCATCATGAACAGCGCCATGGTGCTGTAGAGCGGGCGGCTGATCATTCGGGAGACCAGGCTCGCCAACAGCGCGCAGGCAATGAGGCTGAGCACCATGCCGTGGCCTTCGGTCATCTCCATCACGATGATCATGGCGGTGATCGGCGCCTGCGTGACCGCGGCCAGCAGGCCGCACATGCCCAGCGCCACGAGCGCGGTGCCATGCGGCGAACCCAGCAGCCAGGCCACGTCGGCCGCCACGCCCGCGCCCAGCGACAGGCTGGGCCCGAAGACCCCACCAGGCACACCGGCCCAGGCCGACAGCCACGACGCCACGAACTTGAGGAAGGTGAACACCAGCGGCTGGTGCGCGGCAGCGGGGTCGGCTGTGGCGGCCAGCAGCTCGCGCGTGTGCTCGTGGCCGACACCGACGGCACTGCCGCCGCTGATCACCGCGATCAGGCCCACAACGAACCCGCACATGGCGGCGAAGGCGACCGGCCTTTTGCGCCGGTAGGCACAGAAGCGGTCGGGCAGACCGGTGAACGAAGCCAGCATCAGGCGCGACAACAGGCCACCGATGAGACCGCAGGCGATCGCCACCATCAGGCCGGGGCCGAGCAAGGCCCACCAGGACAGCCCGTCGACACGAAACCGCCCGAAGGCGGACAGGTTGCCGAATGCCGAGACCGCCACCAGGCCGGCGATCACGATCGCCGCGAGCATGAGGCCGCTGCTGCGTTCGTTGAGCCGGCGCGAGAGCTCCTCGATCGCGAACACGATGCCCCCCAGCGGTGTGTTGAAGGCCGCAGCGATACCGGCCGCGCCACCGGCCACGAGCAGTTCGCGGTCACTGATGCCCGAGCCGGGGGACAGCCAGCGGCGCGCATGCAGCATCACCCCCGCGGCCACCTGCACCGACGGCCCCTGCCTCCCCACCGACAACCCCGCGAGCAGCGCACCCGAGACCGCCAGGATCTTGGCGATGGTGACCTTGATCGAAACGAAGCGCGGCCGCTCGGCGATCGGCGTGGCCGGATCGAGTGCCACCAGCACCTGCGGCACCCCCGAGCCGCCCGCACCGGGTGCCCAGCGGCGGATGCACCAGACGACCAGCGCGGTGACCGCGGGCGTCCAGACCAGCGGCGTCCACCAGGCCAGCGAGCGCAGCGCACCGTAAGCCTGCGTCGCGGCATCGGCCAGCAGCGTGAGCGACACCACCGCCAGCCCCGCCACCACCGCGCAAGCGAGCACGATCGCGCGGTCCAGCCACTGCCGCCCCCCACCCAGTTCATCGCGCAGGTTCTGGAGGAAGTCGGGCTCGCCTTTCATGGTTGGCCAGTGTAAGACCCGGCGATACGGCACCCCGGCCCCGCGTGCCGGCTTACGGCACAATGACCGACCGGTTTTTCCCGCGCGAACCCGCGCACGCCTCCCTCCTCAGGACACCTGCCATGGCATCCGTCAACAAAGTCATCCTCGTCGGCAACTGCGGCCGCGACCCCGAGATCCGCTACCTGCCCTCCGGCCAGGCCGTTGCCAACGTAAGCGTGGCCACCTCCAGCCGGCGCAAGGACCGCAACAGCGGCGAGACGATCGAAGACACGCAATGGCACCGCGTCACGTTCTACGACCGCCTCGCGGAAATCGCCGGCGAGTACGTCAAGAAGGGCCGCCCGATCTATGTCGAGGGCCGATTGAAGTACGGCAAGTACACCGACCAGGCGGGTGTCGAGCGCAACACGGTGGACATCATCGCCACCGAACTGCAGTTGCTGGGCGGCCGTGAGGGCATGGGTGGCGGCGGCGACGACGGCGCCGGCTCGGGTGGCGGCTACACGCCCCGCGCCAGCGCACCGCGCGCACCGGCCCCCGCCGCGCGGCCCGCACCGGCCCCTGCGCCGGCGGCGCGCCAGTCCACCGGCTTCGACGACATGGACGACGACATTCCTTTCTGAACATCGGCGAAACACGTACGCTGGCCCATCGCCGCAAGGCAATGGGCCTTTTTTCCGAACCTCCTCCCATTCCCGCCAAAGAGGTTTCCATGATTCGAGTGGTCGTTGCGGAAGATCACGCCCTGGTGCGGCAAGGCATTGCCATGCTGCTGCAATCGGCCGGTGGCTTTCAACTGGTTGCCGAAACCGCCAAAGGCAGCGACGTGGAACTGCTCGTGCAATTCCACAAACCCGATCTGCTGCTGCTGGACCTGGCGCTCAGCGACAGTTCCGGCATCGAGGTCGCCCGCAAGGTGCGGCGCGTGGCGCCCGCGGTGCGCATCCTTGTGGTCACCGGCAACGTCTACCCGGGCTCTGTGGCCAACGCGTTCAGTGCCGGGGCGAACGGCTTCGTGCTCAAGCACGAACAGGGGTCGGAACTGCTGGACGCGATCCAGATCGTGATGGCCGGGCGCCAGTACGTCAGCCCGCAGGTGGCCAAAGGGCTGGACAACTCGGCCAGCAAGCGCCCCAATGCCATCGGCCTGCCACAGCAACTCACACGGCGCGAGCAACAGATCGTGCGCCTGATCGCACGCGGCAGCACCAACCAGGAAATCGCCGACGACCTGCACATCAGCGTGCTGACAGCCCGCAAGCACCGCCAGAACGTCATGCTCAAACTGGGGTTGCACAACGGCGCGGAGATTGCGGCCTACGCCATGCAGTCGGGCCTGATGGAAGCGCCCGACATCGACTCCAACCTCTGACCGCGCCTCGAGCGCGCTGCGCGGAACGGCCTTCGCCAGGGGAGGAATCAAAATAGTGCTCGCGCATTATTGGGTTGCGCCGGGCCTCTCCAGATACTCGCCTCACGCTGAACGTACGTTCAACCATCTTCGATCAGCGCCAACGATCGCAAGCGAGGCATACACCATGAGACAAGCACTGGCCACCGGCGTCATGGAACGTCTGGGCATCCGACAACCCCCCGGCATGGAAGCGGACGATCGCGTCGATTCCGACATCGCCCCCGGCTCGATCGCGGCGGACTACGAATCGCTGATCACCGAATGCTTTCATCTGCTCGGCTTGACGCCGGACCTGGTGCGCGTGAGCGTGCGGCCGGTCGGCGTGAACCCCGCGGGGCTCGACATCTACGCCGCGTTCATCAAGGTGCAGCGCTGGGCGCCCTGTGTCATCGACATGCTGGCCCGCATGCCCTACATCGAAAAGAAGGTCGGCAAGGGCATCCGGCAGAGCTGCATGCTGCGCTACAGCGCCTTTGCCGGTCTCTGGTTCCGCACCCCGCCCCACATCGAGAACGAACCGGCCACCGTGCATTGACCGGCCGCACAGCAAGCCCCAACGATCGCGCCACCCGGCGCGATTGGCCTTTTCAGGACGGACGAAACGACGGGAGATCCGCCAGCACATGCAGCATGTGATGCGCACCAGCCCGCTCGGCCTCGGCCACGAGCAGCGATTGGCGACTGAGGAACTCCTCGAACATCGCCAGGGCCAGCGCGTCCACAGGCAGCGGGCCACCGCGGCCATCGCGTTCGGCACGCTGGCGGCGCTCGCGCGCGGCCAGCGCCGGCCCCACCCGGCCCTGGCAACGCCGGTGGGCCACCATGTAGGCCTCGAGCACGGCCTCGAACCGCTCCGTGGGCACGGCCACACCCGAACGAACGAAGGCGGACATCAGGGCCTGGTGCTGCGTGGGCGTCAAGGGCGGGGGCAGGCCCAGTTGGGGGTCCAGCTGCGTGGGCAAGAGGTGCGTCAGGCGGGTGAATCGCTGGCCCATGCGCCGCCATTGCAGCTGGGCCTCGTCCACACAGGCCTGCACCGAGATCTCCACCGATCGCAGCATCTGGTGTTCATCCGCCCAGGCGGGGCGCACCGGCTCGCGCCCCCGCGCCACCTGCATCACGCGCTCGACGTGCTGGCGCAGGCTCAGCGCAACAAAGAACTGGCGCCGGGCGCCAACGAGGCGGCCGCAGACGTCGGCCGCCTCGGCCAGGCGTTCGATACCGACCGGTGGATCGAGCGGCGCCGCCAGCACGGCCACGTGATGCAGCACCTGAGCGACCGACAGCGCGGGCGCAACCGTTGGCGCGTTGGCCACAGGGCGCGAGCGCCCGTCGACATCCGGCCGGTGGGCCTGAGGGGTGGGTGCGTGCGGTGCGAGGAACATCGGTCGGGCACTCCGTTGCGGGGGTGCGCCCAAGTCTTGGCCTTGCCTGTCGGCGACTGAATAATGCGCAAGCGCTATTTTTCCGAACCGCCCGTGGCAATGTCTTCGGGCGCTGGAGCCGTGTGATGGCATCGCATGAACCGTGGCAGCAAGTCTGGGAACACCTTCCCGGCGTGGCAGCCCTGCTGTCGCGCACCGGCACGCCATTGGCCGCGACCACGGGCTGGGCTGCCCGCTGGGCATCGTTGACGCGCAACGCCGACTGGCGCACGGTGCTCGACGACGACAGCCGGTGCCGCCTGCTCGACGCCCTCGCCCGCGACCGGGATTTCGACATCCCGCTGGACGTGCTCGGTGGCCTCCATGACCGCAGCCACTGGCGTTGCACGGGCTGGTGGGACAGCGATCGCCAGGCACATGCGTGCCAGTTCGCCGACGTCACCACCACCGAGGCACGCCGGCGGGCATCGGGCGCCGTGAGCGAGCGCATCCACCTGCTGTTCGATCAGCTGCCGATGCAGGTGGCTTACTTCAGTCCACCCCCGTCCGCGCTCTGCCTGTTCGCCAACGACGGCTTCGCGCGCAGCATGGGCTTCGATCGACAGACCGTGGTCGGCCTGCCCGCCCGCGAGGTCTTGCGCCCGGAAGACCGCCAGCGGGTGAAGGAAATGCTGCCGCGCTACTGGGTGGGTGGCGAACGGGTGCACTTCGAACACAGCCGACGCGACTCACAAGGCCGCATGCGCCACTACGAAGTGTCCTGGGTGGCCGACCACGACGCCACGGGGCACACGCGCGGCACCTTCGTGCTGATGGCCGACGTGACCGAGCGGCACCTCGCAGAAGCGTCGCTGCGGGCGTCGGAAGAGCGCCTTGCCCGGTTTGTCGAGGCCAGCGCGGAAGGCGTCTTCGTCCACCGCGATGGCGTCATCATCGACGCCAACCCCGCCGCCTGCCGGCTGTTATCGCTCCCCCACGAGGGATTGATCGGGCGTTCGGTGCTGTCGCTGCCCCCCGAGGCCCTGCGCGCGAGCTCGCACCTGCGCATCGACAGCGGCGCCGACGCATTGATCGACACCGAGATGGTCGATGGCCGCGGGCAACTCATCGCGGTGGAACTGGTGGGGCGGCCCATGGGGCGCAAGGACGACCGCCGGCGCATGACCGTCATCCGCGACATGAGGGACCGGCAGGCGGCGCAGGCGCGCATCCACGCCCTCATCAAGGACCTGCGCTCCCAGAAGGACCGCGCCGAAGCCGCCGACCGCGCCAAGTCCGTCTTCCTCGCCGCCGCCAGCCACGACCTGCGCCAACCCATCCACGCCATGGGCCTGTTCCTCTCCGCCCTGCGCGCCATGGCTCAGACCCCCTCCGCCGCCCACCAGCACGATCTCGCCGAGATCTGCCGGCGCATGCAGTCCTCCCTGGACGGCCTGGGCCAACTGCTCAACATGCTGCTCGACGTCTCCCGCCTGGACGCCAACGCCGTGCAGGTCCAGCCCGCTCCCACCTCGCTGACCCAGCTCTTCATCGAGATCGAGCAGGCCTTCGCCGACATCGCCCACGAGAAGGGCCTGCGCCTGCACGTCGCCCCCTGCTCGGCCTGGGTCCACACCGACGCCGCCGTGCTGCGCCGCATCCTCTCCAACCTCATGGCCAACGCCGTGCGCTACACCCCGCGCGGGCGCGTGCTGCTCGGCGCACGCCGCCGCCCGGGCCACATCGAGATCCAGGTCTGCGACAGCGGCATCGGCATCGCCCCCGAACAGCTCGAGGCCATCTTCGAGGAGTTCTATCAGGTCGGCCAGTCGCGCGCCGGGCGCGACGAGGCCCACGGCCTGGGCCTGGGCCTGTCCATCGTCAAACGCTCCGCCCGCCTCATCGGCGCCGAGCTGCACGTGCGCTCCTCCCCGGGGCGCGGCTCGCTCTTCAGCGTCAGCGTGCCCGCCTGCGCGCCACCCCCGCACAACCCCTTCGAGGCCACCTCCCCCGCACCCTCCGCCCCCGGCCAGCGCAGCGTGCTCGTCATCGACGACGATCCTCACGTGCTCATGGGCATGCAGCAGTTGCTCCAGGTCTGGGGCCACCGCGTCTGGTGCGCCGCCAGCGCCGACGAGGCCGTCGTGCTCGCCATCGAGCACGCCGCACACATCGACCTGCTGCTCAGCGACTACCGCCTGGGCGGCAACACCACCGCCGTGCAGGCCATCGCCGCCGTGCACGCCTGCCTGGGCCGCTCCGTCCCCACCTTCATCCTCACCGGCGACACCTCTCCACAGCGCATACAGGAAGCCTCCGAACTCGGCTTCCCCCTCCTGCACAAACCCGTCAACGCCAACGCCCTCCTCAACGCCATCGCCATCCCCGAATGAGCAGCTCAGCACCCGCCGTATCCGCCGCTTCAGCCGCGCTGGCATGATCGCGCCTTCGCGCACGACGCCACCGGATCCATGAACCAGCCCACCAAGCCCGCGCGGCGCCCGCGCCCCGCCGTGAAAACCCCGCCCGCCGCACCCCGCCACCCGCTCCTCGCGCAACTGGCCCAGTGGCACCCCGCGCTGTTCGGCGAAGAAGCGCGGCCGCTCAAGCGCGGCATCTATGAAGACCTGCTGGCCGCGCACAGCGAAACGGTGCCGGCCGACGACCTGAAAGCCGCGCTCGTGCTGCACACGCGCAGCACGCGCTACTTGAACGCCCTGGCCTCGGGCCAGCCGCGGCGTGGCCTCGACGGGCAGGCCGTGGAGCCCGTGGCGCCGGACCAGCGCTTCCATGCCATCGTCGAGGTGCACCGCCGCCGTCAGCAGCGCAGCACCGACGACATGAAACCCCAGTTGCAGCAACGCATCGCGCGGGCGTTCGAGGCCAGCGGGCTGGGCCGCGAGGCCTACGCCGTGCTGGTGCGCGGGCGCGACGAAGCGATCAATGCCATCACGGAGGCCGTGCTCGACGAGGCCGGTGCCCGCCTGGCGCGAGAGGCCGCCTTGCTGCGGGCGTTCGAGGCCAGTGGCCAGGAACTCGCGGCCTTTGCAAGCGGCTACGGCCTGGCGGTGGACGACGCGCGCCGCATGCTCGATCGCGCGCGCCAGCGACGCTGAGCCCGCCGCTCAGGCAGGCCGCGTGAACACCGTGAGCACGCCGGTGTAACCGTAGAGCCGGTGGTGCGCGATCTCGCCACCGGCAAAGAAGCCCACCAACGGCACATCGCCCAGCGCGTGCCGCACGATCTGCAGCTCCGCGCTCGGCCCACCGAAGTGCGGGCCGCCGCGCCCCGCGCAGCTCACGTACACCGCCCCCGCGATGGTGCGGGCCGGCCGCGGCACGGTCTCGACATCGTCCGCCGCCGCACCGATCAGCGCTTCCTCGGGCTCGAGCTCTTCGCGCACCTCGGCGCACACGCGCACGAGGTCGGCGCGCGCGGCCTGCACGTGGCGTTCACAGAAAGCCAGGCGCGTGCCCGTGGGCGCGAGATCGGCGATCGCCACGCCACGGCGGGCCGGATCGAGACCGATGAGGTGGCGCACGATGACCTCGTGACCGAAGGCACCCCGCTGGCGTGCGGTTTCGCCGTCGCGGGGCAAGGCGCCGTCGGCCTCGGGCCGCGTGAGGCCCACCAGCGTGTTGCGCAGGCGCGGCATGGCGTGCTCGGGGTGGTCGAGCGAGATCCGCAGCTCGCGCAGCAGCACGTCCAGCGCGGGCTCGTCATCGAGCCGCAACACCAGGTTGCCATCGGCCTCGGTGACGAGGTGCTCGCGCGCAACAGGCTGCGCGCCCTGCGTGACACGCGAGACCATGCCCACGCCCTGCGCAAAGGCCACGCCACTGAGCCCGCCATGGAACACACCACTGGCGGCGCCCTGACCACTGAGGGTGCCCGCGCTGCCGAGCGCGAACTGCACCGTGGGCCCGCGGCTGCCGGCCAGACCGCCGAACAGGTAACCGCTGCCGGTGCGTTCGGCCATTTCGTGGATGAGTTCGGGGAGTTCGGGGGTGGCGCCGTCGGCGTGCACGAGCGCGGTGTGGGCGGAAAAGCCGTCACCGGCCCCGGCGCGGCCGCTCACCGACAGCGGCGCGACGCCGCTGAACACGCGGTACTGGTCGGGGCTGAGGTCGCACAGCATCACCGACAGCGCGGGCTCGTCGAAGTACTCCACGTTGTTCGCCGACACGCCCACGCCCACGGTGCCCGCCCAGTCGGTGACCTCGGGCAGTTCGGCGCTGAAGCATTCGAGGATGGCCTCGGCCTCGCTGGCGTAGTGGTCGGTGATGTAGATCAGGCCCAACGATGGCTGGGCCGCGTGATCGGGCAAGGCCATCTGGGCACGCAACTGCGCCACCACCATGGCCGCGGCCATGCGCCACTGCGGGTGGGTGGCGTGGGCGTGGGGAAAACGTTTCATCGGGTTGAGCGGGCGCCGGCCTTGCGGCGCGGCGCGGTTTTCTTCACAGCGGACGCGGGAGCAGGTGCCAGTGCGCGGGCCGCGGCACGGCCAGCACCGGCCGCCGCCCCCACGCCGCGCCCCACCGTGCCGGCGGCCTTGCGCGCGGCCTGGCCGGCCAGGCCGGTGGCGGTTTTCACGGCGGCGCCACTCAGGCCGCTGGCGACCTGCCGCGTGGTGTCGAGTGCGGTCTGCTTCGCGGCGTCCTTCATCGCATTGGCGGCGATCTGCTGGAACTGCTGCGACAGCGCCCCCCACCACTGCACCGGGTCGACCACACCGGCCGCGGGCAGCGGGGCGGAAGCGGTCTTCGCCTTCGCGGTCTTTCGGGCGGCGGGCTTGCGCGGCTTGCGGGCCGGCTGGGCAGGGACAGGGTCAGGTGCAACTGCCGCCGGGTTGCCGTAGGTTCGTGGCGGGATCTCCAGCCCGGCGAACTTGCTCGACGACGCGGGGGCTGCCGCGAGCCCGGCCATGGTGTCGGCGGCCTTGATCTTGAGCGCGTTGGCCACATCGCCCATGCTGAAGTTCATGGTCTTGAGCGTGGAGAGCGTCATCTTCTGCACCTCGAGCGCCTGGATCGTGGCGCCCAGGGCCTTGGCGTTCTGATCGAGCCAGAAATGCACCGCCCTGAGCTCTTCGATGCGCTTTTCGAGCTCTTCGACATTGAAGGTGGGCGCGACCCAGTTGCTGAGGTTGGGCAACTGCGGAATGTTCTGCCCGATGCCCTGCGCGATACCGCCGGCGGCCTGCGAGGCCAGGTTCTGCAGGAACTCGAAACCCGGCACGAACTTGCCGAATCCACTGGCCGACGCATCGCTCATCGCGTTCTCCTCAAGGGCTTCGAAGTCAGCCGTCGACGCCGTAACGCGGCGCGCGACGCTCGCGCAAGGATGCCACACCTTCGCGCACATCGGGTCCGGCAAAACCCATGAATTCGAGCGCGAGCGAGGTGTCGAAGCTCGGGCCGGCCTGGCGCAGCCAGTTGTTGAGCGAGTACTTGGTCCAGCGGATCGCGCTGGCGCTGCCGCTGGCGAGGCGGTCGGCCACCTCGTAGGCCTTGGCCAGCAGTTGCTCGTCGTCCACCACCAGCGAGACCAGGCCGATGCGCTCGGCCTCTTCGCCGCTGATGGCGTCGCACAGCATGAGGTAGTACTTGGCCTTGGCCATGCCGCACAGCAACGGCCACACGATGGCCGCGTGATCGCCCGCGGCCACGCCCAGGCGCGTGTGGCCATCGACGATCTTGGCGCTGCGCGCGGCGATCGAGATGTCGGCCAGCAGACCGGCCACCAGGCCCGCGCCCACCGCCGGGCCGTGCATCGCACTCACGATGGGCTTGTCGCAGTTGATGACGTTGTAGACCAGATCGCGCGCTTCCTTCCAGACGCGGTTGCGCACCTCGAAATCGGTCGCCATGTCCTGCACCAGCGCCAGATCGCCCCCACCCGAGAAGCCCATGCCGCTGCCGCGCAGCACGGCCGCGCGCACGCTGTCGTCGCGGCCCACGTCGCGCCAGATCTCGCTCAGCTCCCAGTGGCCTTCGTGCCCTGCGGTGGGCAGCTTGCCGTTGCCACCGGGGCCATCGGCGCGCATGCGGATGTCGAGCACGCAGGGCGTGCCGTTCACCAGCGGGCCGCGGCGGGTGATCTCAAGCGTCTGGTAGCGGGTGTAGTCGATGGGCGCGGTCATGCACGGTCTCCTCGGTTTGTGATGTGAACCGATTCGATTGTGCGCGACCCATCGCCCCGGACGCCCGAGGCCGGGAAGGCCTCAGCCTTTGGCCAGCGGTGCAATCTTCTGGTCGATCGCGCCGAACACGCTCTGGCCGTCCTTGCCCTTCATCTCGATGCGGATGGTGTCGCCGAACTTCATGAAGGCGGTCGAGGGCTTGCCATCGAGGATGGTTTCGATCGCGCGCTTCTCGGCGATGCAGCTGTAGCCCTTGGGCCATTCCTGGCGGCCGTCCACCGTCACCGCCTTGTTGCTCACGGTGCCACTGCCCACGATGGAGCCCGCGCGCACGTTGCGCGTCTTGGTGATGTGGGCGATGAGCTGGCCGAAGTGGAAGGTCATCTCGGGGCCGGCCTCGCACATGCCGACCTTGCGGCCGTTCCAGGTGCTCTGCAGCGTGAGGTGCACGCGCCCGCCCTGCCAGGCATCGCCCAGCTCGTCGGGGGTGATGGCCACGGGGCTGAAGGCCGTGGCCGGTTTGCTCTGGAAGAAACCGAAGCCCTTGCCGAGCTCGGCAGGGATCAGGTTGCGCAGCGACACGTCGTTGGCCAGCATCAGCAGGCGCACGCCTTCCAGCGCCTGCTCGGGCGTGGCGGTCATGGGCACGTCGCCGGTGACCACCGCGATCTCGGCCTCGAAGTCGATGCCGAAGTCCTCGCTCGGGCAGATCACGTCATCGGTGGGGCCGATGAAATCGTCGCTGCCGCCCTGGTACATCAGCGGGTCTTCGTAGAAGCTGTGCGGCACCTCGGAGTTGCGCGCCGCGCGCACCAGCTCCACGTGGTTGATATAGGCCGAGCCGTCGGCCCACTGGTAAGCGCGCGGCAGCGGTGCCATGCACATGGCCGGATCGAACGGAAACGCATGGCGCGCCTTGCCCTGGTTCAGGGTCACGTACAGGTCCTGCAGCTGCGGCGCGATGAAGTTCCAGTCGTCCAGTGCGCGCTGCAGGGTGTTCGCAATGCCGGTCGCATAATGGGCCGTGCTCAGGTCGCGCGAGACCACCACCAGTTGTCCGTCGCGCGAGCCGTCCTTGTAGGTGGCGAGTTTCATGCCGTTCTCCTGCTGCCTGTTGAATGACCGTTTGGGTGAGATGGTGCCCCGCTCGATTCGGGAACATAATTACGAATAGTGAAATCCATTCACCTATGCGTAAGCGCGAGATTCTAGACCAAAGCCCGAACGACGACAGCGACGATGCCGAGCCCCAGCGCGCCGGCATCCAGTCGGTCGAGGTCGGCTTCGAGCTGTTGCAGGCCATGTCGCAGGCCGATGGCCCGCTGATGCTGCGCGACCTCGCCGCCGCGGCGGGCATGAGCGCGGCCAAGGCACACCGCTATCTGGTGAGTTTTCAGCGCCTGGGCCTGGTGGCGCAAGACCCGTTGAGCACGCGATACGACCTCGGGCCGGCCGCACTGCGCCTGGGGCTCGCGAGCCTGGCGCGCGTCGACGCGGTGAAGCTCGCGCGTGAGCGTGTCGCTGATCTGCTGCAGGAAACCGGGCACACAGTGGCCATCGCTGTCTGGGGCAACCAGGGCCCGACCATGGTGCACTGGGCCGAGGCACCGCAGGTGATGCCCGTGACCCTGCGCCTGGGCGACGTGATGCCCCTGCTCTCCTCGGCCACCGGCCGCTGCTTCGCGGCCTTCATGGGCGGCGAGGGCCGCGATGCGCAACGCCTGACCGCCATGACGCGCGAGGAACTCGCGCGCCTGAAAAAGCTGCCGCGCCACGACGGCTTCACGGCCGAAGACCTGCCGCAAAGCCAGGCCGAGGTGCAGGCCATGCTGACCGAGGTGCGCCAGCGCGGCGTGGCGCGCGTGGTGCACAGCCTGCTCCCCGGTGTGGGCGGCTTCTGTGCACCGGTGTTCGACGCGCAAGGCCACCTGGCGTTGGGCATGGTGGTGCTGGGCTGGGTGGCCACGCTCGACACCGACTGGGCCGGCGTGCCCGCCACCGCGTTGCTGCGCACCACCCGTCGGCTCAGCGCCGACCTCGGGCACCCGGGCGCCACAGCCAGGTCGCAGAGGGCATGAACCCCACCCGCAGCGGCCCCTCCCCGCTCACCACCGCCCTGCTGGGCGCCGCCGTGCTGGCCGTGCACCTCGGTCTGATGGCCGATGACACCCACCCACGGACGCCCGCCGCCGCGGTCACGCCCGAGGCCCTTCCAACGGCGACCCCAACGGCCATCCACTCAACCGCACCCGTGGTCGTGACCCGGGTGCAGGTGGCAGTGGCAACACCCCCGTTGCCCGCCCGCGCCGCCACCCCGCCCCGGGCCACGGCACCCGTCGCCCAGCCCTTGAAGGCATCGGCAACAAGCGAACCTGTGCCACCCACGCAACCGGCCCTCGCCAGCGAAACCCCGGTTGCCGACCCGCCCGCCCGGGCGGCCGACGAGGTGGTTCTGGCCCAAGCCCCGGCGACCGCCGCCGCGGCGCCAGCCGCGGGCGCTGCCCCACCCCCCAGCGACCCGCCGCCCAGCACCACCCTGCCCTACGAAGTCGCCGGCAAGGCGCGCGGCATCGACTACCAGGCCAAGGGCTCGTTGGAATGGCAGCGCGACGCCAAGGGTTACGAAGCGCGCATGGAGTTGTCCATGCGCTTTCTCGGCAGCCGTGTGCAGACCAGCCGCGGCGGCATCGGGCCCGAAGGCTTGCGGCCCGAGCGCTTCGCCGACAAACGCAGCAGCGAACGCGCCGCGCACATGGATCACGTGAAGCGCCAGATCAGCTTCAGCAACAACGCCCCCGGCGCCGAACTGCTGCCCGGCATGCAGGACCGCCTGAGCCTTTTCATGCAACTGGCCGGTCTGATGCGCGCGCGCCCCCGCCAGGCGGGTGATGTGATCGAGTTCCAGGTGGTCGGCACGGGCGATGCGGAACTGTGGCGCTTCGATGTGGGTCCGATGGAAACGCTGGATCTGCCGGCCGGTGCCATCGAGGCACGGCGGCTCTCGCGCGCACCGCGCAAACCCCACGACAGCACCGTCGATGTCTGGCTTGCGCCCGCGCTGGGCCACCTGCCCGTGCGCCTGCGCGTCGCGCAATCGAACGGTGACGTGGCCGACCAGCGGCTCGCACGCCTGCCATGAGTGCAGCAGCACCTGCCACCGGGTGGCGAATAAACGCCACAAGTCTTGAAAAAGTCTCCCCCGGGACCATCTGCGCCACATTGGGGATGCAGTCGCCCGGCAATTTGCCGATATAACGGCAACAGGCCCGCCCCGCTCGATCGAAAGGAACCGCACCCCATGCACATGCTTTACGACTCGGATGCTTTCGCGGTGGTCCATATCCAGGCCAACGCCCCGGCAGAGGGCGAAGTGGCCGTGGCCGACGGGCCCCAGATTCCGCGCCACGGCTTCGAAATCGTGGACAAGCGCTCGGGCAAGGAGGTCTACCTCGATGGCTCGTGGGCCGAGCTGTTCCAGCAGCAGATCACCGAGTGGCAGCGCAACAGCCCGTCGCAGGAAGAGGTGGAAACCACGCTCGAGGGTTACGCCAGCCTGGCACAGAACCCCGTGGTCATGCACTGACCGCTTTCTCGCTCCCAACAAAAGCCCGGCCTGCCCGGGCTTTTTGCATTCAGCGGTAGCGCCAGCGGTACACCGGCTCGGCCAGGATCAGCACCGCCACCAGCCGACAGACCTGGAACGCCGTGACCACCGGCACACCGAGTTGCAGCACCTTGGCGGTGATGGCCATTTCGGCGATGCCTCCGGGCGACGTGCCCAGCAGCATGGTCACCGGGTGCAGGCCGGTGAGCCGGGCCATGACCCAGCCGAAGCCCGCGCACAGGCCCATCATGGCGAAGGTGGCCACCGCGACGGAGCCGAGCCAGCGAGGCGCCGTGTGCATGAACGCCGGCGTGAACCGCACGCCCAGGCTCACGCCGATGAAAAGCTGGGCAAGGTCGGTGAAGCTGCCCGGCAGGGCCGAGAGCTGCACGCCGGCCAGGGTGATGGCCATGGTCGTCACGAGCGCACCCATGAACCACGGGTTGGCGCGGCCCAGCCACTGCATCGCCAGCGCACCGGCCAACGTGAGCAGGCCGAGCAGCGCCAGACCGTCGATCTGCACCACGCGAATGGCCGGGGGCAGCACGTCGATCCCGTGCACGCCGGCGGCCTGCAACGCGAAGGGAATGGTCACGGTGACGAGCAGCACGCGCAGGGTGTGGGCCGCGGCCACCAGGTCGGTGCGCGCGCCCTGGCGCTCGGCCAGCAGGGTCATCTCCGAAGCGCCGCCGATGGCGCCCGCGAAGTAGGTGGTGGCGATGAGGCGCTCGGGCGGCAGCCCGAGGTGCGCCGCGTGCAGGCGCCGCAACCAGGCCGCGAACCCCAGGCCCAGCAGCAGCGCCCAGGCCACGCCCAGCGCAATGGCCCACCACAAGCTGGCCACCAGCGCGCCCACCTCCGGTGTGAAGTACAGGCCCAGGGCGGCACCGATCACCCATTGCCCGGCGTTGCGCAAGGGAGCCCAGCTCTCGGTCGGCGCGCCCAGCACAGAGACGAGGGCCGTCGCCAGCAAGGGGCCGATCATCCAGGGGATGGGGGTCCCCAGCCAGGCGCACAAACGGGCGGCGGCGTAGGCCAGCAACAGTGTCAGGGCCGTGCGCGTCCAGGACGCGGGCGCGAAGGCAGAAAGCAGAGGCACAGGGGGAGAGGTCGGGGCGGCGCCAGGGCCGCGGGTCGGCCCGTAGTATCGGCGCATGAACCGATCCCTCGTCGCCGCCCTGTTCGCGGCCCTGGCGCTGACCGCCTGCGCCCATCGGCCACCGGCCCCCACCAGCCTGCCGGCCTTGCTTGAACACGCGTTGCCCACACCGCTGCTGCTGGTTGGCGAACAGCACGACGCCCCGGAACACCAGCAACTGCAACGCCAACTGGTGCAGGCCCTGGCCGAGCGCGGCCAGCTCGCGGCCGTGGTGATGGAGATGATCGAGGCCGGTCGCGATACACGCGGCGTGGCGCGCGATGCCGACGAAGCCGCGGTGCGCCACGCTCTCGGCTGGGACGACAAGCACAACTGGCCCTGGCCCACCTACGGGCCGGTGGTGATGGCCGCGGTGCGCGCGGGCGTGCCGGTGTTCGGTGGCAACCTGCCGCGCAGCCGCATGCGCGAGGCCATGGGCGATGCCACGCTCGACACCCGCGTGCCCGCGCCGGTGCTCGAACAACAGCGCGAGGCGATTCGCACCAGCCATTGCGATCTGCTGCCGGCCACACAACTCGCGCCAATGGCGCGCATCCAGCTCGCGCGCGACCGCGCTATGGCGCAGGAGGCGATGGCGCAGCTCGCGCCCGGGCGCACGGTGCTGCTGATTGCCGGCAACGGCCATGTGCGCAGCGACCTGGGCGTGCCGCTGCACCTGCCGCCAGGCCAGGCGCACCGCGTGTTGGTGGCCCGGGCGGGCGCGGCGGGCGCCGCGCTGCCGGCCCACGTCTATTGGGACACGCCCGCCCTGCCCGAGCGCGACCACTGCGCCGAGCTGCGCGAGCGCTGAGCGCGCCGACGCTCAGGCCGGCAGGCGCTTGATGGCGTCGGCCAGCACCGAGACCATGGTCTCGATGTGCTCGCGCTCGACGATGTAGGGCGGCGCGAAGACCAGGTTGTCGCCCGCGTTGCGCACCAGCACGCCGCGGTGGAAGCAATCGAGGAACACATCGAACGCGCGCTTGCCCGGCATGCCCGCCTGCGGCGCGAGCTCCACCGCGCAGGCCAGGCCCAGGCTGCGGATGCCGATGACGTGCGGCAGGCCCTTGATGGCCGAGAACATGGCGTCGCTGAGCACCTGGCCCATCTCGCCGGCGCGCGCGAACAGGTTCTCGCGCTGCATCAGCTCCAGCGTGGCGATGGCCGCCGCGCAGGCCACGGGGTGGCCCGAGTAGGTGTAGCCGTGGAAGAACTCGATCGCGTGGTCGGGCGCGTTGCCGTGCGCACCCATCATGGCGTCGTAGATGCGCTGGCTGCACACCACACCGCCCATGGGGATGACACCGTTGGTGACGCACTTGGCGAAGTTGAGCATGTCGGGCTGCACGCCGTACCAATCGGCACCGAAGGCCGTGCCCAGGCGGCCGAAGCCGGTGATGACCTCGTCGAAGATCAGCAGGATGCCGTGCTTGTCGCAGATCTCGCGCAGGCGCTTGAGGTAGCCCTTGGGCGGCACGTACCAGCCCGCGCTGCCGGCCACCGGCTCCACGATCACCGCGGCCACGTTGCTCGGGTCGTGCAGCGGCAGGATGCGGTTCTCGAGTTCGAGCAGGATGTCCTCTTCCCACACCGGTTCCTGGTGCTGCACGAAAGCGTGCTTCACCGGGTCGTGGATGAAGCGCAGGTGGTCCACGCGCGGCAGCAGACTCGTGCCGTAGACCTTGCGGTTGGCCGGAATGCCGCCCACCGACATGCCGCCGAAGCCCACGCCGTGGTAGCCGCGCTCGCGGCCGATGAAGAGGTTGCGGTGGCCTTCGCCGCGCGCGCGGTGGTAGGCCAGGGCCACCTTCATCGAGGTGTCGGCCGCCTCGCTGCCCGAGTTGCAGAACAGCACCTTGTTCAGGTCGCCGGGCGCCATGGCCGCGATCATCTCGGCGGCGCGGAAGGCCTTGTCGTTGCTCACGCTGAACGCGGTGGCGTAGTCCAGCGTGTCGAGCTGCTTCTTGATGGCCTCGTTGATGGGCTGGCGGTTGTGGCCCGCGCCCACGCACCACAGGCTGGAGATGCCGTCGATGACCTGGCGGCCATCGTGCGTGGTGAAGTGCATGCCGTCGGCCGCCACGAAGATGCGCGGGTCCTTCGCGAAGCTGCGGTTGGGCGTGAAGGGCAACCACTGGTTGTCCATGTTGAAGTCGTTGTAGGCCATGGCGGCGTCTCCTGAGCGGGCGGTGATCCGGCGATTCTGGCACCGGCGCGCGCGCCGCGGGGGCGCCACTGCGGGCGGGCGGGCCAGGCCCACCGGGGCCCGCGAGCGGCCTGCGACAATCGCGCTCCCATGGAAAACACCTACGTCCTGACCCTGTCCTGCAAGGACCGCCCGGGCATCGTGCACGCGGTCTCCGGCTTCCTGTTCGAGCACGGCGGCAACATCGAAGAAGCCGCCCAGTACAACGACCACGACACCGGCCTGTTCTTCATGCGCGTGCAATTTGCCTGCACGCAATTGAGCCGCGCGCAACTGGGCGAGCGGCTCGCGGCCTTCACCGAGCCCTTCGGCATGCGCTGGGGCCTGCACCCGCTGGCGCAACCCATGCGCACGGTGATCTTCGTGAGCAAGGAAGGCCACTGCCTCAACGACCTGTTGTTCCGCTGGAAGAGCGGGCTGCTGCCGCTGGACATCCGCGCCATCGTGAGCAACCACCGCGACTTCTATCAACTCGCGGCCAGCTACAACGTGCCCTTCCACCACATCCCGGTGACGGCGGCCACCAAGGCCCAGGCCGAAGCGAAGCAGCTCGAGATCATCCGCGCCGAAGACGCCGAACTGGTGGTGCTGGCGCGCTACATGCAGGTGCTTTCCAACGGGCTGTGCAGCGAGCTTGCGGGCCGCGCGATCAACATCCACCACAGCTTCCTGCCCAGCTTCAAGGGTGCCAAGCCCTACTACCAGGCGCACGACCGCGGCGTGAAGCTCATCGGCGCCACCGCCCACTACGTGACGGCCGACCTCGACGAGGGCCCGATCATCGAGCAGGACGTGGCCCGCGTGGACCACACCGACACGGTGGAAGACCTGACCGCGCTGGGCCGCGACACCGAGAGCCAGGTGCTGGCGCGCGCGGTGAAGTGGCACGGCGAGCACCGGGTGCTGCTCAACGGCCACAAGACCGTGGTCTTCAAATGAGCGCGAGGCAGGCGCCGTGATCCGCATTCCCCCGATCCAGTGCCTGCTCACCTTCGAGGCGTTGGCGCGGCTGCGCAGCGTCACGCAGACGGCCGACGAGCTCAACGTCACGCCCAGCGCGGTGAGTCACCGCATCCGCCAGCTCGAAGAGGTGCTCGGCACCAAGCTGTTCGGTCGCGCCGATTTTTCGCTCACCACCGAAGGCATCGAGTACCTGGCGCACGTGCGCGAGGGCCTGGTCTCGCTGGCGCAGTTCCCGAGCCAGAAGGCCGCACCCGGGCGGCGCAAGCTGCGCCTGGCCGTCACCCCCACCTTCGCGCGCTCGATCCTGCTGCCGCGCCTGAAGCAGTTCAGCGACACCTACCCCGAGATCGACCTCACGCTGCAGGTGAGCATCCCGCTGCTCGACGTGGTGGCCGAGGACGCCGACCTGATGGTGCGCTTCGGCACCGGCCGCTACGCCGACGTGGAGCACCTGCTGCTGGCCAAGGACGAGGTCTCGCCCATGGCCTCGCCCGCCTTCGCGCGCGAGCACGGCCCGTTCGATGCACCGCAGGACCTGGAAGGCCTGCCCCTGCTGCGCAGCCCGCTGGAGCCCTGGCGCACCTGGTTCGCTGCGCACGACCTGGACTGGCCGGAGCCCAACGAGGGCTCGCAGTTCAACGACATCGGCCTGATGTGCGACGCCGCCGCCGCCGGCATGGGCGTGGGCCTGCTGCGTTACAAGCTCGCGGCGCCCTGGCTCGACAGCGGCGCGCTGGTGCCGTTGTATCCGCGCCGCGTGCCCAGCCCGCACGCGCACCACCTGTGCTGGCGCAGCGGCGCCATGGAACGCTGGGAATGCGCGGCGTTTGCACGCTGGTTGCAACAGGCGATGGGGTAAACGCCACATTGCCCCGGGCGCCGTGAAAACCCCCACAGCCACGATGTAACGGCAACATTACATTCGGGTCTCCGCACAGGGAGCGAGGGGATCGAATGTTTTCAAGACTGGTGATCGTGGCGGCCTGCGTTGCCGCCACGGGTTGTGCCTCCGTGGTCAACGAGACGACACACCCGATGAAGGTGGAAACCCGCACCGAAACGGGTGAAAACGTCAGCGGGGCCGATTGCCGCATGGCCAACAACCACGGCAGCGCCAACTTCAAATCGGGCACCACCGTGCAGGTGCGCCGCTCCAGCGAAGACCTGGAGATCGTCTGCCGCCACCCCGACAATCCGGAAGCCACCGCCCGCGCCATCTCCCGCGTCAACGGGGGCATGCTCGGCAACATCATCATCGGCGGCGGCATCGGCGCGATCATCGACCACAACCGCGGCACCGCGTACACCTACCCCGGCTGGCTGCAACTGGTGTTCGGCAAGTCGCTGGTGTTCGACCGCAACCACGAGACCGAAGGCCAGCCAGCGGTGGCCGGCAATTCGCGTCTGCAGACCGAGACCACCGCCAGCAGCGGCGGGGCCACGCCGGCCGCCGCCCCATCGGCACCTGCGGCGCCCAGCGCGGGTGCTTCAGGCACACGCGCCAGCGGGCCCGTGACGCTGGACGATCTCAGCGGCCTGATGCCGCAACGCTGAGGTCGCGATGGCACGTCGACACCTGATCGCCCTGGGCCTGGCCCTGGCGGGGCCCCTGGCCAGCGGCCAGGCGCCACTGGCCCCCGAGGACCTGTTCGAGCGGATCTCCCCCAGCGTGTGGGTGGTGCGCACGTTCGACGCCGCAGGCCGCCCGCACATGCAAGGCAGCGCCGTGGCCATCGGCCCGGGCCAGCTCGTCACCAACTGCCACGTGCTGCGCCAGGCCAAATCGCTCACGGTGGGGCGCGAGAACGTGAGCTACGGCGCCACACTGGAGCACCCCGACCCCGAGCGCGACCTGTGCCAGATCAAGGTGGCCAACTTCACCGCACCGCCGGTGGCCATCGCGCCGGTGGATGCCTTGCGCGTCGGCGCACGGGTGTACGCGATCGGCGCCCCGCGGGGGCTGGAAACCACGCTCAGCGACGGCCTGCTCTCGGGCCTGCGGCGCAATGCACAGGGCCAGCTCGACGCCATCCAGATCACGGTGCCCCTGTCGAGCGGGTCCAGCGGCGGTGGCCTGTTCGATGCGCAAGGCCGCCTGATCGGCATCACCACGTTCGGTCTTCGCGAATCGCAGAACCTGAACTTCGCCCTGCCGGCGGCCTGGATCGCCGAGGTCCCCGAGCGCGCGCAGGCCGCTATCGCGGCACGCAGCACGGTCAAGGCCGGCAGCGATGTGGCCAGGGCGGCCGCACCCACCGGCGACCGCGTGTTCGAGTACCGGCTGACCGATCGACTGACCGGCCTGACCCAGCCGGTGGTGCTGCGCCTCGACCGGGTCGATGGCGAGAACCTGGTGTTCAACCAGGGCACGCGCATCGAACGCAAGGGCGGCGGCCTGGTGTCGTTCACGCAGGCCCTGGGCGGCGAATTCGACCAGGCCTCGCCGCCGGAGGGCTGGATCAGCAAACCGCCCGAGGCGGGCCAGACCTGGACCCTTCAGTACGACCGGCGGGTGGACGCGCGCAACATCCTCATGAAGCTGACGGCGGTGGCGTCCGAAGACTCGCCCATCACGATCGGGCAACGCACGCTGCCGACGGTTCGTGTGCAGTTCCGCGGCTACACGCACCGGGGCAACAGCGGCTTCTACAACGCGGCCCCCTACCTGGCCACCGCCTGGTACTCGCCGGACCTCGGGCGCATCGTGCGCTTCGAGGCGAAGGCGCGCGGCAGCAGCCCGAACGCGTCGGTCTTCCACATCGACGAGCGGCTGGAGCTCATCGACATCCGCAGCGAGTGAGCCCACTCATGCGGAGCAAGCACCTGATCGCCCCGGGCCTGCTGCTGATCGCCACCCTGGCCGGCGCCCAGACCCCGCTGGCCCCCGAAGCCCTGTTCGAACAGGCCTCGCCCAGCGTGTGGGTGGTGCGCACCGCCGACGCCGCCCAGCGCCCGCTGCGGCAAGGCAGCGCGGTGGTCATCGGCCCTGGCCGCCTCATCACCAACTGCCACGTGCTGCGGCAGGCCAAGTCGCTCACGGTGGGGCGCGAGAACGTCAGCTATGGCGCCACGCTGGAGCACGCCGACCCCGAACGCGATCTCTGTCAGATCAAGGTCGCCAACTTCCACGCCCCTCCGGTGGCGATCGCGGGGTCCGACGCCTTGAAGGTGGGTGCCCGCGTGTACGCCATCGGCGCGCCCCGCGGCATGGAGACCACGCTCAGCGACGGACTGCTCTCGGGTCTGCGCCGCAATGCACAGGGCCAGCTCGACGCCATCCAGGTCACCGTGCCGCTGTCGGGCGGTTCCAGCGGCGGCGGCCTGTTCGATGCGCAAGGCCGCCTGATCGGCGTCACCACCTACGGGCTGCGTGAGTCGCAGAACCTGAACTTCGCGCTGCCGGCCACCTGGATCACCGAGGTGCCCGAACGCGCGCAGGCCGCGCTGGCCGCGCGCCAGGCCCCCCCGGCCGTGGCCAGGGCCGGCCCGACGGGTGACCGCGTGTTCGAGTACCGGCTGACCGACCGCATGACCGGCCTGAGCCAGCCGGTGGTGCTGCGCCTGGACAAGGTGGATGGCGACACGCTGGTGTTCAACCAGGGCGAACGCATCGAGCGCAAGGGCGGCGGCCTGGTGTCGATCAAACAATTCCGGGGCGGCGAGTTCGATCTGGCGGCCCCATCCGAAGGCTGGATCAGCAAGCCGCCCGAACCCGGCCAGACCTGGACCCTGAACTACAACAAGCATGTGGATTCGCGCACCGTCTCGATGAACCTGACGGCCACCGTGCACGCCGACGCACCCGTCACCATCGGGGCGCGCACCTTTCCCACCGTGCGCGTGCAGTTCCGCGGCCACACGCACCGGGGCAGCGGCGGCTTCTACAACTCCAGCCCCTACCTGGCCAACGCCTGGTACGCGCCCGATCTCGGCCGCGTCATCCGCTTCGAAGCCAGCGCGCGCGGCAACGCGCCGAACGCCGCGCACCAGGCTGTCGATGAGCGGCTGGAGCTGATCGACATTCGCAGCGAATGAACGCCGCCCCATGCTGAAAACCCTCGCCACCACAGCGGGCCTCGCCCTGGCGGCCAGCTTGGCCGGCGCCCAGGCCCCGCTGCCACCCGAAACCCTGTTCGAGCAGGTTTCGCCCAGCGTGTGGGTGGTGCGCACCACCGACGCCGAGCAGCGCCCGCTGCGGCAAGGCAGCGCGGTGGTCATCGGCCCCGGCCGGCTCATCACCAACTGCCATGTGCTGCGCCAGGCCAAGGGGCTGACCGTGGGCCGCGAGAACGTGAGCTACGGCGCTGCGCTCGAACACGCCGACCCCGAACGCGACCTGTGCCAGATCAGGGTGGCCAACTTCCACACGCCGCCGGTGGTCATCGGCGCGGCAGACGGCTTGAAGGTCGGCGCGCGCGTGTATGCCATTGGTGCGCCGCGCGGCCTGGAAACCACGCTGAGCGACGGTCTGCTGTCCGGCCTGCGGCGCAATGCGCAGGACCAACTCGAAGCGATCCAGATCACGGTGCCCTTGTCGGGCGGCTCCAGCGGCGGCGGCCTGTTCGATGCGCAGGGGCGGCTGATCGGCATCACCACCTACGGGCTGCGTGAGTCGCAGAACCTGAACTTCGCGCTGCCGGCCACATGGATCGCCGAGGTGCCCGAACGCGCGCAGGCCGCGCTGGCGGCGCGCCAGGCGAACCAGGCCGCCCCGCAGGTGGCCCGGGCCAGCCCGACGGGTGACCGGGTGTTCGAGTACCGGCTGACGGACCGCCAGACACGCGCCACGCAGTCCATCGTCTACCGGCTCGACCGGGTCGATGGCGACAAGCTGGTGTTCAACCAGGGCACGCGCGTGGAGCGCCAAGGGGGCGAGGTGGTGTCCATCAGCAACCCCATTGGCGGCGAGTTCGATATGGCGTCGCCGCCCAATGGCTGGGTGAGCCAACGGCGGGCCCCCGGAGAGACCTGGCGCTTGAACTACACCAAACGGCCGGACACGCGCACCATCGAAATGAACCTCACCGCCCAGGTGCTCGAGGAATCCACTTTCACGGTGGGCACGCGCACACTGCCGGTGGTGAAAGTGCAGTTCCGCGGCTTCACGTCGCGCAGTGCATTCAACAGCGCGAGCAGCTACCTGGCACACGCCTGGTATGCCCCCGAACTGGGGCGCGTGGTGCGTTTCGAGGTCACCATGCGCAGCACGGGTAACAGCCTCGGTATTGACGAATCCCTCGAACTCGTCGACATCCGCAGCGAGTGAGCACGCGCATGCAGAACCAGCACCTGATCGCCGTCGGCCTGATGTTGAGCGCCACCCTGGCCGGCGCCCAGGCCCCGCTGCCGCCCGAAACCCTGTTCGAGCAGGCCTCGCCCAGCGTGTGGGTGGTGCGCAGCTTCGACGGCAACGGCCGCCCCCTGCTGCAGGGCAGCGGCGTGGTGATCGGTTCAGGCCGGCTCATCACCAACTGCCATGTGCTGCGCCAGGCCAGGTCGGTGAACGTGGGGCGCGAGAACGTGAGCTTTGGCGCCACGCTGGAGCACGCCGACCCCGAGCGCGACCTGTGCCAGCTCAGGGTGGCCAACTTCCACGCGCCTGCGGTGGCGATCGCCACTCCCGACGGCCTGCGGGTCGGGGCCCGGGTCTACGCCATCGGCGCGCCCCGCGGCATGGAGACCACCATCAGCGACGGCCTGATCTCCGGCTTGCGGCGCAACGCGCAAGACCAGCTCGACGCCATCCAGATCACGGTGCCGTTGTCACCGGGGTCCAGCGGTGGAGGCCTGTTCGATGCACAAGGCCGCCTGATCGGCATCACCACCTTCGGGCTGCGCGACGCGCAGAACCTGAACTTCGCGTTGCCGGCCGCGTGGATCGCCGAGGTGCCTGCGCGTGCGCAGGCGGCGCTGGCCGCACGCAGCGCAGCCATGGCGGCTGCCGACGCGGCGAGAGCTGCCCCACCCACCGGCGACCGCGTGTTCGAGTACCGGCTGACCGACCGCCAGACCGGCACCAGCCAGATGGTGCTGCTGCGCGCGGACCCGGCCGCCCGACAGGGCGACGGCCCGGTGCCGATCACCCAGCCACTCGGCGGTGAGTTCGACCAGGCCGCGCCGCCCGAGGGCTGGATCGGCAAGGCACCGCAAGCTGGCCAGCGCTGGCCGCTGCGCTACGAGAAGCGCGCGGGCACGGGCAGCATCTCGATGGACCTGACCGCGGTGGCGTTCGACGACGCGCCGATGACGATCGCGCAGCGCACGCTGCCCATCGTGCGCGTGCAGTACCGCGGCCACACAACGCGCGGCAGCAGCGGTGTGTACTTCTCCAGCACCTACCTGGCGAATGCCTGGTACGCGCCGTCGCTCGGGCGCATCGTGAAGTTCGAAGCGGCCGCGCGCACCAGCCACATGGGTGCCTCGGGCTTCCACATCGACGAGCGGCTCGAGCTCGTCGACATCCGCAGCGAGTGAGCGCCACCCCTCGGGGCAACGCTCACCAGGGCCTCACTCCACCGTCAGGCGCTGGCCCGTTGCGGCGGCTTTCTTGGCCAGCGTGAGGTGCAACACGCCGTTGTCGTAACGGGCTTTGGACGCGGCTTCGTCGATGTCTTGCGGCAGCTGGAAGGCGCGCGAGACGGCACCGCGGTAGCGCTCGCTGCGCAGCACGCGTTCGCCATCGCCGCGTTGCACATCCTGCTGCTTCACCTCGGCGCGCAGCGTCACCACGTTGCCTTCGATGGTGATCTGGATGTCGTCCTTGGCCACGCCGGGCACTTCGGCGTCCACGGCGTAGGCGGTCGGGGTTTCCTTCACATCGAGCTTGATCGGCGCCGGCAGGCGCTCGCCATGCAGGGGCTTGACGAAGAAGCCGGGCGCGTCACGGAAGAAGTCGTCGAACAGGCTGGTGCGGGCAATGATTCCGGTCATGGTGAAAACCTCCAGATTCGGGGCGGCGCTGCGACCACCGCGGCGCCAGTGCACCCAAGCTGATGACCACGTCCACGAATTTCAAGGCCCGGTCGTCAACGCCGGTTGCAGGTTTTTTCAATCCACCCGGCGCCCCGCGGCCTACACTGGCCGCGCCATGAACGCCCCACCCCACCCCGATCACGCCGAGCGCCTGGCGCGCGCCGACCGCCAGGCCGAGGTGGTGCGCGCGCTGCAGCCGCTGCTGCCCGCCCACGCCCTGCTGTGGCAGAGCGAAGACACCATTCCCTACGAGTGCGACGGCCTCACCGCCTACCGCGAGCGCCCGCTGGTGGTGGCGCTGCCAGAGACCGAGGCCCAGGTGGCGGCGGTGCTCAAGGCCTGCCATGCGCTGGCCGTGCCGGTGGTGGCGCGCGGCGCGGGCACCGGCCTGTCGGGCGGCGCCATGCCGCACGCACTGGGCGTGGTGCTCTCGCTCGCCAAGTTCAACCGCATCCTCGCCATCAACCCGCGGTCGCGCACCGCCACCGTGCAGGCCGGTGTGCGCAACCTGGCCATCAGCGAAGCGGCCGCGCCCTTCGGCCTGTACTACGCGCCCGATCCGAGCAGCCAGATCGCCTGCACGATCGGCGGCAACGTGGCCGAGAACTCGGGCGGCGTGCACTGCCTGAAGTACGGGCTCACCATCCACAACCTGTTGCAGGTGCGCGGCTTCACCATCGAGGGCGAGCCCGTGGCCTTTGGCGGCGCGGCGCTCGACGCGCCGGGCCTGGACCTGCTGCCCCTGGTGACCGGCAGCGAAGGCATGCTGGCCGTGACCACCGAGGTGGTGGTGAAGCTGGTGCCCAAGCCCTTGCTCGCGCGCTGCATCATGGCCAGCTTCGACGACGTGCGAAAGGCCGGCGATGCCGTGGCCGCCGTCATCGCCGCCGGCATCATCCCGGCCGGGCTGGAGATGATGGACAAGCCCATGACGGCCGCGGTCGAGGATTTCGTGCACGCCGGCTACGACCTGACCGCCGAAGCCATCCTGCTGTGCGAGAGCGACGGCACGCCCGAGGAGGTGGCCGAGGAGATCGAGCGCATGAGCGCGGTGTTGCGTGGCTGCGGCGCCACGGCCATCGCCGTGAGCCGCGACGAGGCCGAGCGGCTGCGCTTCTGGAGCGGGCGCAAGAACGCCTTCCCGGCCAGCGGGCGCATCAGCCCCGACTACATGTGCATGGACTCGACCATCCCGCGCAAGCGCCTGGCCGACATCCTGCTCGCCATCCAGGCCATGGAGAAAACCTACGGCCTGCGCTGCGCCAACGTGTTCCACGCCGGCGACGGCAACCTGCACCCGCTGATCCTGTTCGACGCCAACGACCCCGACCAGTTGCAGCGCTGCGAGCGCTTCGGCGCCGACATCCTGGAGACCAGCGTGGCCATGGGCGGCACCGTCACGGGCGAGCACGGCGTGGGGGTGGAAAAGCTCAACAGCATGTGCGTGCAGTTCAGCGCCGAAGAGAACGAACAGATGTTCGCCGTCAAACGGGCCTTTGACACCAAAGGCTTACTCAACCCGGGCAAGGTCATCCCCACCCTGCAGCGTTGCGCCGAATACGGGCGCATGCTGGTGCGTGGTGGGCGCCTGCAACACCCGGAACTGCCCCGCTTCTGAGGGATATTTCGCCCATCGCCCGGCCCGACCTGTCGGGTACAGTCCGGCAATGAGCGTCCTGCTGCCGCCCGGTCACGCGCAGCCTGCCCGCCGCGATGGCGAAGCCGGCAGCACCGAGCGTGAGCGCGCGCTGCTGCTGGAACTGCGCACCCTGCGTGCCGAAAACGAGTACCTGCGGCAACGCTACGCCCAGCAGCTCAATGGCCATGCGCTGGGTGCCACGGGCAACGCGCAAACCCCCTTTCCCGCCGATCTGCCGCTCCCCCTCGAAGCCGCACTGGAAGCCACGGGCGACGGCGTGCAACCCGCGCTGTTCGAGTACGAGGCCCTGTTCGCCACGCTCGGCAGCGTGTTCCCCATCGGCATCTTCCGCACCGACGAGGCCGGGCTGCTCACCCACGTGGACAGCCAGCTGCAGCAGATCTTCGGCATGCAGCGCGAGGAGTTCCCCAACTTCGGCTGGCTGGGCCGTGTGCACCCCGATGACCTCGAACGCGTGCAGTCGCACTGGGTGCGCGCCATCTCGCGCGGCGAAGGCCTGAGCCTGGAGTTCCGCCTGGTGCGCCCGGGCGAACAGGTGCGGCACCTGCTCGCGCGCAATGCGCCGCTGCGCGACGCGCAGGGTCGGCTCACGGGCCAGCTCGGTTTCGTGCAGGACATCACCACCCTGCGCGTGCTCGAAGCCGAATCGCGCATCAAGGAAGAACTCAACCGCCAGATCATCGCGAGCAGCCCCGACTGCACCAAGGTGCTCGACCTCGAAGGCCGCGTGGTGCAGATCACCGAACAGGGGTGCCGGCTCGTCGAGGTCGACGATTTCGAGCAGGTGCGCCTGAGCGACTGGACCGGTTGGTGGCCCGAGGAAAGCGCCACGCTGGCGCGCGAGGCCGTGGTCGCGGCGCGCCAGGGGCGAAGCTCGCGCTTCATCGCCCACGGCAACACGTTCAAGGGCACGCCCAAGTGGTGGGACACCGCCGTCACGCCGATCTCCGACAACCACGGGCAACCGGCGATGATGCTGGTCATCTCCCGCGACATCACCGAGCAGCACCGGCAGCAGGAAGAGATCCGCCGCTTCAACGCCGAACTCGAAAAGCGCGTGAAGGAGCGCACCGACGAACTGGCCGACGCCAAGGAACGCGTGAGCATGGCGCTGGCCGAGGCGCAGTCGCTCTACAACCAGGCACCGTGTGGCTACCACTCGCTCGACGCCCACGGCACCTTCGTGCTGATCAACCGCACCGAGCTCGAATGGCTCGGCTACGAGCGGCACGAGGTGATCGGCCAGTTGCATTTGCGCGATGTGCTGCTGCCCGAGCAACTGGACCACACGCTGAGCCGCCTGCGCGAGCTGATCGATGGCCACAAGATCGAGCCCACCGAGGTGACCCTGCGTCGGCGCGACGGCAGCACCTTCGTCGCGCTGGTCAGCAGCACCGCGGTGCGCGACCACAAAGGGCGCTTCGTGCGCACCAACAACACGCTGATCGACATCACCGCGCGCAAGGTGGCCGAAGACGCCCTGGCGGCCCAGGGCCGGTTCCTGCAGGCGATGACCGACACCGTGCCGGTGCAGCTCGCCTACTTCGATCGCAACATGGTCTGCCGCTTCGCCAACGCGAGCTATGCCCGCTGGCGCGGGGGCGTACCAGCGGATGTCGTGGGCCTGCATCTGCGCGACATCGCACAACCCCGGTACTACGAGCCCGCGCGCGAGCGCCTGGCCGCTGCACTGGCTGGCGCGCCCCAGCGCTTCGAAGGCGAGCGTGCCTTCCCCGATGGCCACACCTTCTACGCCAGCATCGAATACACGCCATTCGTCGTCGATGGCGCGGTCCACGGACTGATCATCCAGATGCTCGACATCACCGAGCGCAAGGCGGCCGAAGACCGCGTCGCGCAGGCCAACCAGCAGCTCGGGCGCGCGCTGGAGCAGGCGCGCACGCTCTACAACGGGGCGCCCTGCGGCTACCACTCGCTCGACATCAACGGCACCTTCGTCTCGATCAACGACACCGAGCTCGAATGGTTGGGCTACCAGCGCGACGAGGTGGTGGGCAAGCTCAACTTCCGCGACGTCATTCCGCCACACCAGGTGGCGCTGCTCGAGGCCCGGATGGGCCGCATGTTCGCCAACGACGCGATCGAGCCCGTCGAGTACGAGATGCAGCGCCGCGACGGCCGCCGTTTCTTCACGCTGCTGTCGTCCTCGGCGGTGCGCGACACGCAGGGCAACTTCCTGCGCAGCAACACCACGGTGGTCGACATCACGCGCCGCAAGGCCGCCGAAGAGGCGCTGCGCGAGCAGCAACGCTTCCTCAAGAGCATCACGGACCGCGTGCCCGGCCTGATCGCCTATCTCGATGCGGGCCTGCATTTCCGCTTCGCCAACGCCGAACACCTGCGCGTCTACGGCATGGACCCGCAACGCATCCTGGGCGAGCACATCAGCCGCTGCGTGGCCCCCGACGTCTGGGCCGACATCGCGCCCCGCATGGCCACCGCCCTGGCCGGAACGCCCCACCACTTCGAGACATGGCGCCGCACCGTCGACGGCAGTCCGATCTTCGTGAGCGCCAGCTACCTGCCCGATCTCGACGACCAGGGCCGTGCGCGGGGCATCTTCGTCCAGATCATCGACATCACGGAACGCAAGCGCATCGAGGAACGCGTGAGCCACCTCAACGAGGAGCTCGAGTTGCGCATCCAGGAGCGCTCGGCCGAACTGCTCGAAAGCGAACAGCGCTTCCGCCTGATGGTGGACAACCTGCGCGACTACTGCATCTTCTTCATGGATGCGAACGGCTTCATCACCGACTGGACCGACAGCGCCCAGCGCATGGACGGCTACTCACCGGTGCAGATGCTGGGCCGCCACTACGGCGTGCTCTTCGACCCCGCCGATCCCGAGGCAGGCAAGGGCGACGCCGAGCGCATGCTGCGGCTGGCGGCCTCGCGCGGCCAGCACGACGTGCAGAGCTGGCTCACGCGCAAGGACGGCTCACGCTACTGGTCGCACTCCGTGCTGATCGCCCTGCGCGACCAGCGCGGCGATCTCAAAGGCTTCGCCAAGATCAACCGCGACATGACCGACGCGAAGCAGCTCGACGACCTGATGCACAACATCAACGACGAGCTGGAAAAACGCGTGGTCGAGCGCACCGAGCAGCTGCTCGCGGCGAACCGCGACCTGGAATCCTTCTCGTACTCGGTGTCGCACGACCTGCGCTCGCCGCTGCGCCACATCTCCAGCTTCGTGAGCCTGCTCGAGGAACACCTCGGCGTGCAGCGCGACGAGACCACCACCCGCTACCTCGGCACCATCGGCAACTCGGCGCGGCACATGAGCCAGCTGATCGACGGCCTGCTCGCCTTCTCGCGCCTGGGCCGGGCCGCGGTCAACATCGCCCCCGTGGACATCAACCACCTGGTCAGCGCGGTGGTCTCGCAGATTGCCCACGACACCGAGGGCCGGGTGGTCGACTGGCAGATCGCCCCCGACCTGCCCCTGGTTCACGGCGACGCGCTGCTGCTGCGCGAAGTCTGGGCCAACTTGCTGGGCAACGCATTCAAATACACGCGGCCGCGCGAGCGCGCCGTGATCGACGTGGGCTGGCACCTGGAACCGGTGCGCGGCTACGTGTTCTCCGTCCGTGACAACGGCGTCGGTTTCGATACAAAATATTCCCAGAAGCTCTTCGGCGTCTTTCAGCGCCTGCACCGGGCCTCGGAGTTCGAAGGAACCGGGATCGGTCTGGCGCTGACGCGACGCATCGTCGAGCGACACGGTGGCAGCGTCTGGGCCGAAAGCCGATTGGGCGAGGGCAGCGTGTTCCACTTCTCGTTACCGATCGATGGCCCCCGCCCGCCGGAACACACTGACTCGATGCCGGCCCCGCTCGAACCATGAACAAGAACGCCGATGCCATCCTGCTGGTCGAGGACAACCCCGACGACGCCGAGCTGACCAAGCTCGCCCTTTCACGCCATGGCCTGGAGGGCCGCGTCACGCACGTCTCCGACGGCATGCAGGCGCTGGACTACCTGTTCCGGCGCAACCAGTTCGCCAACCGCCCGGGCAGCCACCCGGTGCTGGTGTTGCTGGATCTGAAGATGCCGCTGCTCGACGGCATCGGGGTGCTCAAGGAAATCAAGAGCTCCGACCAGTTGCACAACATTCCGGTGGTGGTGCTCACTTCGTCCACCGAGCCCAGCGACCTGCTGCGGGCCTATGACGCCGGCACCAACGCCTACATCGCCAAACCGACCGAGTTCTCGCAGTTCCTCAGCGCCATGAAGCACGTGTGCGAGTTCTGGGTGCACATCAACCAGACCGCGCCGCCGCTGGCCTCCGCCGGGGTGCGCAGCACGGGCTTCGGCGAACTGCTCTGAACCCGGCTCACCAGGGGTCCACGTAGCGCGGCGCGGTGTCCTCGCGCACACGGGCGCCTTCCAGTCCCCGCAACAGCCAGTCGCGCGTCTCCGCCGGGTCGATCACGGCGTCGACCTCCAAGGTGGTGGCCATCGGGATGGCCGCCCCCTGGGCCACCTGCCGGGCCAGCAGTTCGTCGAACAGCGCCTGACGGCGCGGCCCCTCGGGCAGGGCCTCCAGTTCCTTGCGGTAACCCAGGCGCACCGCACCCTCCAGGCCCATGGCGCCGAACTCCGCGCTCGGCCAGGCGACGGTGAAACCGGGGGCATGGAAGCCACCACCTGTGAGCCCCATCGCCCCCAGGCCAAAGGCCTTGCGCAACACCACGCTGAAAAAGGGCACGCGCAAGGCGGCGGCAATCACGAACAGGCGGCTCACGTGGCGCACCTGGGCGCGCGACTCCACCTCGGGGCCCACCATGAAACCGGGCGTGTCGACCAGGCTCACCAGCGGCAGGCCGCGCGCGTCGCACAACTGCATGAAGCGCGCGAGCTTGTCGGCCGCGTCGGCGTCGACCGCCCCACCCAGGTGCTGCGGGTTGCTCGCGACAAAGCCCACCGGCCGCCCGGCCAGGCGGCCCAGGCCCGTGTGCACGGCCTGGCCGAAGCCGTCGCGCAGCCAGACCACGCTGCCCTCGTCGGCCAGACCCAGCACCACGGGGCGGCTGTCGTAGCTGCGCAGCCGGCTCTCGGGCAGGGCATGGCGCAGCGCGGCCGAGGCCGGTGCCACGCCGGGAGCCGTGGCGCCCTGGAACAGGGCCAGGCATTGGCGGGCCCGGGCCACCGCCGCGGCCTCGTCGTCAACCAGGATGTCGATCGCGCCGTTGCCGTGCTGCACAGGTGCGGGGCCGATGTCCTCGGGCCGGTACTGGCCGAGGCCGGCGCCCTCCACCATGGCCGGCCCGCCCATGCCGATGTTGGCGCCCCGGGTGGCGATGATCAGATCGCAGCAACCCAGCAGGGCCGCGTTGCCCGCAAAGCAGCGCCCTGCCGCAATGCCGATGCTGGGCACACGGCCCGAGAGGCGCGCCATGGCGGCAAAGGTGCCCACATGCAGCCCGGCCACGATCGGCATGTCGGTGTCGCCCGGGCGCCCGCCCCCGCCTTCGGCGAACAGCACCACCGGCAGGCGCTGGTCGAGCGCGATGCCGAGCAGGCGGTCGGTCTTCTGGTGGTTGCGCATGCCCTGCGTGCCCGCCAGCACGGTGGCGTCGTAGGCCAGCACCGCGGTGCGCGCGCGCTCGGCACCGAACTGCGCGGCATTGACCGAACCGATGCCGGTCACCATGCCATCGGCCGGCGTGTTGGCGATCAGGTCTTCCTCGCTGCGGCGCGCACGCTGCGCGGCCACCGCCAGCGCCCCGTACTCGATGAAGCTGCCCGGGTCGCACAGATCGGCCACGTTCTCGCGCGCGGTGCGCAAGCCCAGGGCATGGCGGCGCGCCACGGCCTCGGGGCGCGCGGCGTCGGCCACGAAGGCCATGCGTTCACGCCAGCGTTGAAGGTCTTCGCGCTCGGTCGGTGCGGTGGGTTCGGTTGCTTGCGCCAGCGCAGCCGGCGCCCGGGATGCCGTGGCGTCGGCGGCCTCGATGCGCCAGAGCGGTTCGCCGACCTGCACCGCATCGCCCGCGGTCACCAGGCAATCGACCAGCCGGCCATCGGCGTCGGCGCGCAACTCGTGCTCCATCTTCATGGCCTCGACGACCAGCAGCGGCTGGCCGCGGTGCACCGCGTCACCCGGCCGGGCGAGCCACTCGACGACCTGGGCCTGCAGTGGCGAGAGCAATGGAAGGAGCGGAGGTCGAGCGCTGAACAGCGCTCAGTAGATGTCGGAATCGGCCCACTGCGACGAGGGGCCGAACTCCTGCTGCTTGGCGGGCACGTTGAGGTTGAGCACGAACACCACCTCGCCGCCGAAGCGGCCCACGCCCAGGCTCTTCATGAGCTGCTGCTCCTGCTCCGGGCGCTCCATGCGCAGGAAGCAGATGGCCTGCTTGGTGCCTTCGTGCATGGCCGTGAGGATGTCCAGGCGCGTGATGCGGCCGAACTCGCTGCACAGCTGGTGCAGGGCGGATTTCAAGCTGGTCACATCGCTGTGCTGCCTGAGTTCTGCAAGTGCGCTCACCTTGTCGATTCCCCTGGTCTGGTCTGGCTGGTTCGCTTGCCTGTCGATCCCTGAGCAAACGATGTGCCAGCGACATCTGAATGACGTTGCGAGGGCATCGTAGACCAGGGGCTACAGAAAGTCACAAGTATGTTACAAAAATTCGCCGTGCCCGGCCGCACTGTGCAGCAGTTCACGCGCGCGCCCACCGTTGTCCAACGAAATGCCACATGCGCACCGGGCAGCGCTCGCTATCCTAGGCCTTCCATGCGACGCCCGACCCACGATCCCGCTCCTGCCCCCTTGGCCCATCCCCACAACGTCGAATTCCGCGATGCTTTCGACCGCGCGGTGCACCATCTGGTGCGTGAAGCCGACATCACGGCGGCGCTGGTGCTCGAACGCCAGGGCAAGGCATGGAAGGCGTTGGGTTGCGCCGGGCTGGATGCGGCCCAGACGGCCGTGGCCTGCGAACTGTGCGAGAGCCTCGGGGCGACCGAGGAATGGATCGCCGATGCGGGGCGCGAAGCCCGGTGGGTGCACCTGGACCTGGGCCGCGGACGACGCGGCCTGCGCCACCTGCACTGGCTGCCCATGGAGCGCGCCGCTGGCGCGGCCATCCTGCTGATCGACGCGCAGCCGCGAGAAGAGCGGCGCGACAGCCCCGCGCTGCACCTCCTGTGCGAACAAGCCTGCGACCTGTTGCTGGCGGTCCGCCGCGCCCGCGAGTCGCTCGCGGCCCAGGCGATCCAGCAGCGCAACCACCAGAGCCAGATCGCGCTGATCGAGCGCTCCGCCGGTCTGGGCAGTTGGTCGATCGAAACGAATGGCCAGCGACTGGAAAGCTCGCCCGGTCTGCTGACCCTGCTGGGCCTGGGCGAAGACACCCGGCCCACAACGCTGGAAGAGATGCTGGAGCGCCACGCCCCCGAATGGCGCAACGGCCTCAAGCAGCGCATCGAGCGCTGCGCGCTGCGCGCCGAGCCCTTCGACGAAGAGGTCCAGATCGTGCTCGACGGCGTCGGCCCGAAGTGGGTGCGCACCGTGGGCGACGCCGTCTGCGACGAAGCCGGTGATGTGGTTCGGGTGCAGATCGCGGTGCACGACATCTCGGCCACCAAACAGGCGCAACAGGAAACACTGCGCCTGGCCATGCGGCTCACCACCACGCTGGCCAGCATCACCGAAGCCTTCGTCACGCTGGACCGCCAGTGCTGCTTCACCTACCTGAACCAGGAAAGCGAGCGGCTGCTGCAGAAAACCACCGCCGACCTGCTGGGCCTGGAGCTCTGGCACGACTTCGCGCCCGCGGTGGCGCAGCGCCTGAAGGAGCAACTGAACCGCGCGCTGCAGACCAACCGGCGCGTCGAGCTGGAAGACTGGTTCCCTGCGCTGGGCAAGTGGCTCGAGGTGCGCGCCTACCCCTTCGCCGAGGGCCTGGCGGTGTACTTCCGCGACGTGACCGAACGGCGCCGCTCGCAGGAGCAGCTGATGCTGCTGGAAACCAGCGTCGCGCGGCTCAACGACATCGTGCTGATCGCGGAGACCGGCGGCGACCAGAACGAGCCGCGCATCGTGTTCGTCAACGACGCCTTCGAGCTGCACACCGGCTACACGCGCGCCGACGTGCTGGGCCAGTCGCCCAAGCTGCTGCTCGATCTCGACCCCACCGTGACCAAGCTGCAGGACATCGCCCGGGGTTTGCGGGACACGCAGAAGGCACGCACCGAATTGATGGTTCGCCGCAAGAACGGCGCACTGTTCTGGGTCGAACTCGAGGTGGTTTCGGTGCAGGCCAGTGCCGACGAAGTGACGCACTGGGTGGCGGTGGGGCGTGACATCACGCAGCGCAAGACGGCCGAGGACATGATCCGCCACCTGGCCTTCTACGACCCGCTGACCGATCTGCCCAACCGCCAGCTGTTGATGGACCGCCTGCAGAAGGCGCTGGCCAGCAGCGCGCGCAGTGGCCACCACGGCGCGCTGCTGTTCATCGACCTCGACAACTTCAAGATCCTCAACGACACGCTGGGCCACCAGATGGGCGACCAGTTGCTCAAGAAGGTGGCCATGCGCCTGAGCGCCAGCGTGCGCAAGACCGATCTGGTGGCGCGCCTGGGCGGCGACGAGTTCGTGGTGATGGCCGACGACCTGAGCGACGACCCGCAGGCCGCGGCACACAAGGCGCGCGTGCTGGCCGAGAAGGTGCTCAACACGCTGCGCGAACCGTTTGCGCTGGTCGGTCACCACCATTTCGCCACGCCCAGCATCGGCGTCACCATCTTCAGCGGCACGCGGGCCGACGTGGGTGAACTGCTCAAGCAGGCCGACCTGGCCATGTACCAGGCCAAATCGATGGGCCGCAACACGCTGTGCTTCTTCGACCCGGCGATGCAGGCCTCGATGAGCGCGGACGCGCGCACCAGCTCCGACCTGCGCGACGGCCTGCGCCGCGGCGAGTTCGTTCTGTATTACCAACCGCAGGTGGACCGCGCCGGCGTGATCACGGGTGTGGAGGCGCTGCTGCGCTGGAAGCACCCCGAGCGCGGGCTCACCTTCCCGGCCGACTTCATTCCCGTGGCCGAGGACACCGGCCTGATCCTGCCGCTGGGCCAGTGGGCGCTCGAAACCGCCTGCGCGCAACTGGCCGTCTGGGAAAAACGCCCCGAGACCGCGAACCTGAGCATCGCCGTCAACGTGAGCGTGCGCCAGTTCCGCCACCCCGATTTCGTGGACTCGGTGGTGGCCTGCATCCGCAACAGCGGCATTCGCCCGCACCGGTTGAAGCTGGAACTCACCGAAAGCCTGCTGGCCGATCGCATGGAGATCACGATCGAGAAGATGGGCATGCTCAAGGCCCTGGGCGTGACGCTGTCGCTCGACGACTTCGGCGTCGGCTATTCGTCGCTCTCGGTGCTCAAGCGGCTGCCGCTCGATCAGCTCAAGATCGACAAGGCCTTCGTGGCCGACCTGCTGACCGACCCGAACGACGCGGCCATTTCGCGCGCCATCATCGCGCTGGCGCAGTCATTGAGCCTGCAGGTGGTGGCCGAGGGCGTGGAGACGGTGGAGCAGCGCGACTTCCTCACCTACCAGGGCTGCGACCAGTTCCAGGGCCACCTGTTCTCCAAGCCGCTGCCGATCGAGGCGCTGGATGCGTTGCTCGCCAACCCCCTGGCGGGCATGGTGGTGATGTGAGCGCGCTCAGACGTTGAGCAGCAGGAAGCGCCGCTCCCACGGGCTCACGACGTCGAAGTACTCGCGGTACTCGGTGTCCTTGATGGCGGCGTAGGTCTGGATGAAGTGCTCGCCGAAGAGCTCCACCAGTGGCTTGCATTGCATGAGCTTTTCCACCGCGTCGTCCAGATGGCGTGGCAACTGGTGCGGCTGTTCGTACGCGCTGCCGGTGAGCGGCTCGCTGGGCTTGATGCCCTGCCTCATGCCCAGGTAGCCACAGGCCAGGCTGGCCGCCAGCGCCAGGTAGGGGTTCACGTCCACGCCCGCCAGGCGGTTCTCCACCCGGCGCGCCTGCGGGCCGGAGTGCGGCACGCGCAGCCCGCAGGTGCGGTTGTCGTAGCCCCAGCTCAGGTTGATGGGCGCCGAGGTGTAGCGCGAGAGCCGCCGGTACGAGTTGACGTAGGGCGCAAAGAAGGCCGTGGCCGCGGGCAGGTAGGTCTGCAGGCCGCCGATGAAGTGGAAGAACCGGTCGGACGCCTCGCCATCGGCGCGGCTGAAGATGTTCTGACCGTCGTCGATGCCCACCACGCTCTGGTGGATGTGCATGGCGCTGCCGGGTTGGCCCTGCATGGGCTTGGCCATGAAGGTGGCGTACATCTGGTGACGGATCGCCACCTCGCGGATGGTGCGCTTGAACAGGAACACCTGGTCGGCCAGCGGCAGCGGGTCGCCGTGGTCGAGGTTGATCTCCATCTGCGCCGTGCCCATCTCGTGGATCAGCGTGTCGAGCTGGATGCCCTCGGCCTCGCACCAGTCGTACATGACATCGAAGATGTCGTCGTACTCGTTGATGGCGTCCATCGAGAAACTCTGCATGCCCGCTTCGGTGCGGCGCGTGCGGCCCACCGGCGCCTTGAGCGGGATGTCCTCGTCGGGCTCGACCTGCACCAGGTAGAACTCCATCTCGGGCGCCACGATGGGCTTCCAGCCTTCGTCTTCGTAGAGCTTGAGCACACGGCGCAGCACGTTGCGCGGCGACAGGCTCACCGCCTTGCTGTCGAACGAAAAGCAGTCGTGGATGATCTGCGCGGTGGGCTCCTTGGCCCAGGGCACCGGGCGCAGCGTGGCCGGGTCGGGCCGCAGCAGCATGTCGGGATCGGCCACCGAGGTGTAGTCCTTCTCGGGGTAGTCGCCGGTCACCGTCATGGTGAGCACGGCCTCGGGCAGGCGCAGGCCCACGGCCGGGTCGTACTTGTGGCGCGGCACGATCTTGCCGCGCGCCTGACCCGCCATGTCGGGGATCAGGCACTCGACCTCGGTGATGCGGTGTTCATCGAGCCACTGCTGGATGTGCTGGGCGTCTGTCATGGGTGGTTGGCCGTAAAGGCGCTGATGTCACCAGTTGGTGATGCGGGGGTTGTCGAACCGGTATTCGTTGGGCACCGCGATGTTGGAGTACGAGAAGGACAGGCTCACGTCCAGCGAGCTGACCTGGTGCCACCAACCCAGCGGCAGGAACACGGTTTCGCCGGGCTCGACCACCACCTCCAGCACCGTCGCCTGGGCGTACAGCGGGAAGCGGCCGAGGTCAGGACGGTCCATGTCGACCGGGCTGTAGACATCGAAGTGGTTGTAGAGCAGCGGCGTCTGCAGGGGCGAGATGAAGCGCCAGCGTTTGCGGCCCACGATCTGCGTGTGACAGAGCATGAGGGTGTCGTGGTGCAGGGGCGTGACGGTGCCGGCCGGCCCGAACCAGAACGACGCGCGCCGCGCCAGTTGCGCCCGGTCGCAGAACACGGGCAGCGAGCCGATGTCGTCCAGCAGGGGAGCAAAACCCGGCCGGCCGAGCATCTCGTTGTTCGCGGTCAGGTAGTAGTCGTTGGTGGCGCCACCCGAGAGCACGCGGTCCACGAAGTCGGCCAGGCGCGTGGTGCGCTGGTGGTCAAGCTTGTTGGCCTCGTAGTTGGGGTCGGCACTGCGTTCGGCCTGCACCTCCACGTCCAGATGCCCGAAGCGCGCACGCAGGTCCTGTGGCGACCAGCGTTGCATCGCGGGCCAGTCACGCGCCACATCGGTCAGCACCACGGGCCGGCTGCCGATGACGTACTTCCCCATGAACTCGTCGAGAGAAACGCGGCTGCGCTTTTCGACATGGCCGTAGAGCGGATCGAGCTCGAGCAGGCGCTGCTGGTTGGCCATCACCGAGGCCTGCTTGGTCTGCAGCTGCTGGAACTTGCGCGCGGCCAGGAAGGCCGGGTCGCTTTCCATGGCACGAATGGCGGGCTCGCACTCGGCCGGATCGAGCCCGGCGTTCGCCATGGTGACCAGCATCGATTCGGGGGTGCAGTCGCGCAACCGGTTCTCGGCAATCCACTGCCGCCAGCCGGCATCGAGCGGGCGGTAGGCGCTGGCGGCGTCCAGGGGCCGGGGAGCGGAGGGAATGGTCGAATTCATGCGGATTGGACAAAGGGTGGGCGCCCGCGCAACCGTCGCCGCCATGGCACTTCCACGAAACGGTAGCAAAGCACCGAAGCACCCACCGTGGCCAGCAACGCGGCGGCGTGCACAAGGGGCGTGCCCAGGGCGCCGAGAAGCTTGAGGCTGAGCACCGTCACCACCGACCAGTGGATGATATAGAGCGAGTAGCTGGCCTCACCCAGCAGCACCAGCTTCGGGTGCTCCAGCCAAGGGCTCAGCCAGGTCGGCCCGGACGCCACCGCGAGGATCATCCCCACGAAAGGCAGGATGAAGGCCGCCTGCTTGATGGACACATCGAACAGCCAGCGCATCGCGCTCGGGCCGCTGTAGTCCGCGGTCATCACGCGCGCCACGATCAGCAGCAGGCACAGGCCCAGCAGCACATGGCGGCGCGTCGGGGTGTGCAGCCCCAGCCCGACGGCGTGCGGGAGACCATCCGACCGCCCGGCCAGCAGGAAGGCGTGCCCCGCAAGGCAGCCCGCCAGGAACTCGCTGTAGCGAAGGAGCGGGTTGTAGGTCAGCACCAGGTACTGGGTGCCGGCCTCCACGCGCCAGACGAAGTTCATCGCATACAGCACCGCCGCGTACAGCAGGGCGCCCATCAGCACCGCCACCGGCAGGGCCCAGAGGTACCAGGCCACCCCGCGGCCGCGCCCGAACAGCGCCGCGCAGAGCCAGGGGAAGGTGGCGTAGAAGAAGAACTCGGCCGCCACACTCCACGCGGGTGTGTTCCAGAACATCGCGAAGGGCACGGACGGCACCCAGGCCTGCAGGCCGACGGCGTTGAGCAACCACGAGGCCCAATAGGTGTGGGCCACTTCACCGAGCTGGTCCACCGACGCGCGCTCCAGCAGGTGCCAGGGGGTGTCGAGCAACAGGCCCAGCAGGTAGACGGGGTAGAGGCGCGCAAACCGGAAGCGCAGGAACCACCCGACGCGCGCTTCCGTGACGCCGCCGGCAAACCATTCGCGGTACCGGTACGTCAGGATGAAGCCGCTGAGCACGAAGAAGAAGGTGACGCCGTACTGGCCACCAATGACGAGTTGCCGCAGCCACTCGGGCATCGGCCCCAGCAGGTCGCGGTAGTGCAGGACCACCACCGCCAGCGCGGCGAAAAAACGCAGGCTGGTGAGTGCCTGCAGGTCGGGACGCGCGCTGTGCGGCTCCACGCCCGGGGCCGCCGGGGCGGCGGCGTCGTCCGGCGGCCGGTGTTGTTGTGCCAAGGTGCCCGCCCCATCGGTGGATCGGCAGCGGCGCAACCCCCTGCTGCGCCGGCTCCGACGGCCCCCATGGTAGCGAGGGGCGCGCCGGCGCCAGGGCCATTCCTCAGCCGATGAACAGCGCCACGTTGCCACCCGCCGCGGTGGTGTTGATGGTCAGCGTCTGCTCGGCGCAGAAACGCACCAGGTAGTTCGGCCCACCGGCCTTGGGGCCGGTGCCCGAGAGCCCTTCGCCCCCGAAAGGCTGCACGCCCACCACGGCGCCGATGATGTTGCGGTTCACGTAGACGTTGCCCACGCGCGCCTGGGCGGCCAGGGCCAAGGCGCGGCTGTCGATGCGCGTCTGCAGCCCCAGCGTGAGGCCGAAGCCCAGGGCGTTGATCTGCTCGATCACCGCGGCCGGGTCGCCCGACCAGCGCACCACCTGCAGCACGGGGCCGAAGATCTCCTGCGTTGCCTCGGCGATCGACGCCACTTCGACCATCTGCGGCGCCAGCGCATCGGGCGGCAGGCCGTCGCGTTCGGGCAGCAACGCGCGGCCCCGCGCACGCAAGGCCTGCGCCGCGCTCGACACACCGGCAAAGGCCTCGGCGTCGATCAACGGGCCGAGATCGGTGGCGACGTCGGCCGGGTCGCCCACCACGAGCTCGGCCGCCGCACCGCGCACCATGGCAATCACGGTGTCGGCCACGGCCTCGTGCACGCACAGCAGGCGCAGTGCCGAGCAGCGCTGCCCCGCGCTGCGGAACGCGCTCTGCACCACGGCGTCGGCCACCTGCTCGGGCAACGCGGTGCTGTCCACCAGCATGGCGTTGATGCCGCCCGTTTCCGCAATGAGGGGCACGATGGGCCCGTCCTTGGCGGCGAGCGCGCGCTGGATGGCCTTGGCCACCGGCGTGGAGCCGGTGAACACCACGCCGGCCACGCCGGGCTCGGCCACCAGCGCCGCGCCCACGGTCTCGCCCGGGCCGTGCAGCAGCTGCAGCGCGTCGGCGGGCACACCGGCGGCGTGCAGCAAGTCCACCGCCACACGCGCGATCGCGGGTGTCTGCTCGGCGGGTTTGGCCAGCACGGTGTTGCCCGTGGCCAGCGCCGCGGCCACCTGGCCGGTGAAGATGGCGAGCGGGAAATTCCAGGGGCTGATGCAGACCCAGGCACCGCGGCCGGTGAGCCGCAGCGTGTTCGATTCGCCCGTGGGCCCGGGCAGTTCAACGGGCGCCTGCACGCGCTCGGCCTCGTCGGCGTAATAGCGCAGGAAGTCCACCGCCTCACGCACCTCGGCGATGGCGTCGCCCCAGGTCTTGCGCGCTTCCTTCACCAGCAACGCACACAGCGCGGGCAGGCGCTGCTGCATCGCGTCGGCGGCGCGGCGCAGGCAGGCAGCGCGCTGGGCCACGGGCACGCGGTGCCAGGTGGCAAAGGCCTGCTGCGCGCGCCGCACGGCGGCGGGGGCATCGGCGGCCACCGCCTCGGCCACCGCGGGCACGGTGGTCGCCGCCCAGGCCGTGAGCAGGCGCGCGCGATCGGTGGCCACCGCGAGGTCGAGCCCCGCGCTGTTGGGGCGCGCCGCGCCATAGAGCGCGCCCGGCAGCGGGAGCGCCGGCGCACCTTCCTCGGCGCGGCAGCGCGCGATCGGCGAGGCCAGCAGTTCGTCGAGCCCCACGCGCTCGTCGGCCAACTGGTGCACGAAGGACACGTTGGCGCCGTTCTCGAGCAGACGGCGCACGAGGTAGGCCAACAGGTCGCGGTGCGCACCCACGGGCGCGTAGACGCGGCAGCGCACCGACGGATCGCGCAGCACCTCGCGGTAGATGCCTTCGCCCATGCCGTGCAGGCGCTGCAGTTCGAAGGCCGCGCCCGCGTGCCGCGCCATCTGCACGATGGCCGCGATGGTGGTGGCGTTGTGGGTGGCGAACTGCGGGTAGATCGCGTCACCGGCGTCGATCAGCGCCTGCGCGCAGGCGAGGTAGCTCACGTCGGTGCGGTGCTTGCGCGTGAACACCGGGTAGCCGGCCAGCCCGAGCTCCTGCGCGCGCTTGATCTCCGCGTCCCAGTAAGCCCCCTTGACCAGGCGGCACATCAGGCGCACGCCGTGGCGCCGCGCGATGGCGGCGACCTCGTCGATGAGCTCGACCGCGCGCGTCTGGTAGGCCTGCAACGCCAACCCCAGCCCACCCCAGGAAGGGCACTGCTGCGCCACGCGCGCCACCAGCGCCTCGAACACATCCAGCGAAAGCTCCAGGCGCTCCACCTCTTCGGCGTCGATGGTGAGGTTCAGGCGCGCCGCGGCCGCGCGCTCGCACAGCGTCCACACGCGCGGCACCAGGGTCTGCAGCACCCGCTCGCGCTGGGCGTGCTCGTAGCGCGGGCACAGGGCGCTGAGCTTGATCGACAGGCCGTCGTTGCGCGCGGGGTCGGCCATCGGGTCGGCACCGGCGGCAATGGCTTCGATGGCGTGCGTGTAGCTCGCCAGGTAGCGCTGCGCATCGGCCTCGGTGCGCGCGCCCTCGCCCAGCATGTCGAAGCTGTGGCAGCGGTTGGGCTGGGCCGCGCGCGCGGACTGCGCCAGCCGCAGCGCTTCTTCGATGCTCTGCCCCAGCACGAACTGGCGGCCCAGCAACTGCACCGCGCGCAGCGTGGCCGCCACCACGGTGCGTGCGCCCAGGCGCGCGATCAGGCCACCGCCCTCGCCGTCCGCGGGCAACCAGCGTTTGCTCCAGCCGATGGCGGTGGACGACAGGCGCGCGAGCACCGCATCGCCCGAGTCCGCGAAATCGGCACGGCCCAACTGGTCGGCGGTGAGCGCGATCGCGGTTTCGGTGTCCGGCACGCGCAGCAAGGCTTCCGCCAGCCGCATCAGTGCCATGCCCTCGGCGCTGGAGATCGGGTATTCCTTCAGCAGGCGCTCCATGGCCCAGAAGGGCGGCGGGTTCTCGCGCACCGCTTGCGCCCAGGGCGTGGCCATGGCCACCACCGCCGGCCAATCGGGCCCGGTGCTCAGGCGCTCCAGGCGATCGGCCAGCACCCCGGCCTCGGGCCGGTACGGGTCGGGGAGGCGGTCGGCGTGGTCGACGAAGGGTTGGGTTTCGGGGTGGAGCATGGCGCGGATACCGGTGGGCGATGGCTGTGAATGTGCGTATGCTCTCGCCTTGGATGCCGAGTTTTTGACTTTATTTTTATCACCACACCGGTTTTTATTCTGACCAACAGCGAAATGACCGACCTCGACCGCATCGACCTCAAGATCCTGCGCCTGCTGCAGGACGACGGCCGCCTGACCAACCTCAAGCTCGCGGAATCGGTGGGCCTGTCGGCCACCGCGGTGCTCGCCCGCACCCAGCGCCTGCAGCGCGACGGCTACATCACCGGCTACGAGGCGCGGCTCGACCCCCACAAGCTCGGGCGCGGCATGCTGGTCTTCGTGGAGGTGCTGCTCGACCGCACCACCCCCAATGTGTTCGAAGCCTTCAAGGCCGCGGTGCAGGTGCGCGACGAGATCCTCGAATGCCACATGGTGGCCGGCGGCTTCGACTACCTGCTCAAGACCCGCATGGCCGACATGGCGGCCTACCGCGATTTCGCGGGCAGCGTGCTGTGGCAACTGCCCGGCGTGCGCGAAACGCGCACCTATGCCGTGATGGAAGAGGTCAAGCACAGCAGCCGCCTGCCGGTCTGACGCATCCCCCGCCCGGGGCTTGGCGCACGCGGCGGCGGCCGACAGAATCGGCCGCATCGCCACCCACCGCCGGAGCCCGACATGCCACGCCTCGCCCCCACCGTTCTCGCACTCGCGCTGTGCGCACCCCTGCTGGCCGCGGGCCAGGCCGTCAAGCCCGGGCTCTGGGAGGCCACGCAGAAGATGGGCGGCAACGCCAAGGCCGACGCCGCCATGGCGCAGATGCAGCAGCAGATGGCCAGCATGAGCCCCGAGCAGCGCAAGATGATGCAGGACATGCTCGCCAAGCAGGGCATGGCCATGCCCGGCACCGCCCCGGGCGGCGGCATGAGCATGCGCTACTGCCTCACGCCCGAGATGGCGGCGCGCAACGAGCCCCCGCCGGCGGCCGAAGGCAAATGCACCTCGAAGGTGACCCACCGTTCGGCCAGCGAAATGAAGATGACCTTCCAGTGCACCGAACCGCCCTCCAGCGGCGACGGCACCTTCCGCTTCCAGGGCGACGGCGCCTACACCTCGGTGGTGAACGTCGTCACCCAGGTGGCCGGCAAGCCCGAGCGCACCACGATCGAAGGTTCGGCCAAGTGGGTGAGCGCGAACTGCGGGGCGGTCAAGCCGCGGCCGTAGGGCCTGCCGCCCCGGCGTCCTTCAGGGCGCGGTGGCCGAACACGGCCCGCCCCACCCGCACCATCGTGGCGCCCGCGGCCACGGCGGCTTCCAGATCGTCACTCATGCCCATCGACAGCGTGTCGAGCGCGTGGCCGCGCGCACGCAGGTCTTCGTAGGCATCGCGCACACGCAGGAACAGGGCCTTCTGCGCGCCGAAGTCGGGTGACGGCTCGGGAATGCTCATGAGGCCGCGCAGCCGCAGGCCCGGCAACGCCGCCACGGCATCGGCCAGCGCCGGCAGTTCCGCTGGCGCCACGCCCGACTTGTTCGCGCCACCGTCCACGTTGAGTTGCAGGCAGATGTTGAGCGGTGCCAGGCCACCGGGGCGCTGCTCGCTCAGGCGCTGGGCGATCTTGAGGCGGTCGACCGATTGCACCCAGTCGAAATGCGTGGCCACCACGCGCGTCTTGTTGCTTTGCAGCGGCCCGATGCAGTGCCATTCGATGGCCTCGCGCGGCAGCATGTCGGCCAGTGCGGCGATCTTCTCGATGCCCTCTTGCACATAGTTTTCGCCGAAAGCCGTCTGGCCGGCGGCATGGGCCTGACGGACGGCGGCGGGTTCGAAGGTCTTGGAAACCGCCAGCAAAGTAACCTCAGCGCTGCTCCGCGAAGCGGCTTCGCAGGCCCGCCACAGACGCTCCCGCACATGCTGGAGATTGGCGGCGATGCTCGTCATAATCGTTTGCAACCTAGAGAACCAGGACGGAAGACCCGGGATGGACATCACCCAACTGCTGGCATTCAGCGTCAAGAACAAGGCATCCGATCTGCACCTCTCTGCCGGGCTGCCACCCATGATACGGGTGCATGGCGACGTGCGACGCATCAACGTCGATGCGCTCGACCACAAGGCTGTTCACGCCATGGTGTACGACATCATGAACGACAGCCAGCGCAAGCAGTACGAAGAGTTCATGGAGTGCGACTTCTCGTTCGAGATCGAGGGTCTGGCGCGTTTTCGCGTCAACGCCTTCAACCAGAACCGCGGCGCCGGCGCCGTGTTCCGGACGATCCCGAGCAAGATCCTCACGCTCGAGCAACTCAACGCGCCCAAGATCTTCGCCGACCTGGCGCTGCGCCCGCGCGGCCTGGTGCTGGTCACCGGTCCCACGGGTTCGGGCAAATCGACCACGTTGGCCGGCATGGTCAACCACCTCAACGAAACCGAGTACGGCCACATCCTCACCGTGGAAGACCCGGTGGAATTCGTGCACGACTCCAAGAAGTGCCTGGTCAACCAGCGCGAGGTCGGCCCGCACACGCTGAGCTTCTCCAACGCCCTGCGCTCGGCGCTGCGCGAAGACCCGGACGCCATCCTGGTGGGCGAGATGCGCGACCTCGAAACCATCCGCCTGGCCATGACGGCCGCCGAAACGGGCCACCTGGTCTTCGGCACGCTGCACACCTCGAGCGCCGCCAAGACCATCGACCGCATCATCGACGTCTTCCCCGCGGAAGAAAAAGACATGGTGCGCGCGATGTTGTCGGAATCGCTGGTCGCGGTCATTTCTCAAACGCTGTGCAAGCTCAAGGACGGCAGTGGCCGCGTGGCCGCGCACGAGATCATGCTGGGCACCAGCGCCATCCGCAACCTGATCCGTGAAGCCAAGGTGGCCCAGATGTACTCGGCCATCCAGACCGGCAACAGCGTGGGCATGCAGACGCTGGATCAGAACCTGGCCGATCTCGTGCGCCGCAACATCATCAGCCCGGCCGAAGCGCGCGGCAAAGCCAAGATTCCCGAGAATTTCCCCGGATGAACACCGCCCAACACTGAGGCACCCGCACCATGGAACGCGATCAGGCATCCAAGTTCATCAACGATCTGCTGCGGCTCATGCTCAGCCGCGGCGGCAGCGACCTGTTCATCACGGCCGAGTTTCCGCCCGCGATCAAGGTCGATGGCGCGGTCACCAAGGTGTCGCCCCAGCCGCTGACGGCGGGCCACACGCTGGCACTGGCGCGATCCATCATGAACGACAAGCAGGCCGCGGAGTTCGAGCGCACCAAGGAGTGCAACTTCGCGATCTCGCCGCCGGCGATCGGGCGCTTCCGCTGCAACGCCTTCATCCAGCAGGGCAAGGTCGGCCTCGTGCTGCGGACGATTCCCGCCGTGCTGCCCACGATCGACAAGCTCGGCCTGCCCCAGGTGCTGAAAGACGTGGTCATGTCCAAGCGCGGCCTGTGCATCCTGGTGGGTGCCACGGGTTCGGGCAAATCCACCTCGCTCGCCGCCATGGTCGATTGGCGCAACGAGAAATCCCACGGCCACATCATCACGGTCGAAGACCCGATCGAATTCGTGCACCCGCACAAGAACTGCGTGGTGACGCAACGTGAGGTGGGGCTGGACACCGACAGCTGGGAGATGGCGCTCAAGAACACGCTGCGCCAGGCCCCCGACGTGATCCTGATGGGTGAGATCCGCGACCGCGAAACGATGGAGCACGCGATCCAGTTCGCCGAAACCGGCCACCTGTGCCTGGCCACGCTGCACGCCAACAGCGCCAACCAGGCGCTTGACCGCATCATCAACTTCTTCCCCGAAGAGCGCCGGCCGCAGTTGCTGATGGACCTGTCGCTGAACCTGCGCTCGCTGATCTCGCAGCGCCTGGTGCCGCGCCAGGACAACAAAGGCCGCTTCGCCGCGGTCGAGATCCTGCTCAACTCCCCCCTCATTTCCGACCTGATCTTCAAAGGCGAAGTGGCCGAGATCAAGGAAGTGATGAAGAAGAGCACCAACGCCGGCATGCAGACCTTCGACCAGGCGCTGTTCGATGCCTTCGAGGCGAACCTCATCACCTACGAAGACGCGCTGCGCAACGCCGATTCGCTCAACGACCTGCGCCTGCAGATCAAGCTCAACAGCCAGCGCGCGAAGACGCTCGACCTCGCCGCAGGCACCGAGCACCTGACGATCGTCTGATCGCCTCTGGGTACCATCTCCGGGTTGCACAACGCCAACCCAGGAGATGTACCCGTGAACCCCAAGACCTACGAACCCACCCCATCCCGCCGCGTCGCTTTTCTGGGCCTGGGGGTGATGGGCAGTCCCATGGCGGGCCACCTGGCCCAGGCCGGCCACCAGGTCACCGTCTACAACCGCACCGCCGCCAAGGCCGACGCCTGGGCGAAGCAGCATGGCGGCTCCTTCAAGGCCACGCCGCGCGAGGCCGCCGCGGGTGCCGACATCGTCTTCTGCTGCGTCGGCAACGACGCCGACCTGCGCTCGGTGACGCTCGGGGCCGACGGCGCCTTTGCCGGCATGAAGTCCGGCGCCATCTTCGTGGACCACACCACCGCCTCGGCCGACGTGGCACGCGCGCTGTACGCCGCGGCCCAGGCACTGGGCATCGCCTTCGTCGACGCGCCCGTGTCGGGCGGTCAGGCGGGCGCCGAGAACGGGTTGCTCACCGTCATGTGCGGCGGCGACCAGCCCGCGTTCGACACCGTGAAGCCCGTGGCGATGGCGTTTTCTCGCGCGTTCACGCTCATGGGTGCCAGCGGCGCGGGCCAGCTAACCAAGATGGTCAACCAGATCTGCATCGCCGGCCTGGTGCAGGGCCTGTCGGAGGCGATCGCCTTCGGCCAGAAAGCGGGTCTGGACGTGAACCTCGTGCTCGACGTGATCGGCAAGGGTGCGGCCCAGAGCTGGCAGATGGACAACCGCGGCAAGACCATGGTGGCGGACCAGTTCAACTTCGGCTTCGCGGTGGACTGGATGCGCAAGGACCTGGGCCTGGTGCTCGATGAAGCCAAGCGCAACGGCGCGCGCCTGCCGGTGACCGCGCTGGTGGACCAGTTCTACGCCGACGTGCAGGCCATGGGCGGCCAGCGCTACGACACGTCGAGCCTGATCAAGCGGTTGAAGTAAGGCGCGCGGCGCACCGCGCCGGCCTCACTGGCGCGGTGCGGTGCTGGCGGGCGCCACCGGCTGCGCCGCCGGGGAGGGTGCCAGGCGCTGCAGTTCTTCCTCGCTGAGGATCTCGAAGACGCGCACCACGCGCTGCACGCCATCGATGTTGCGCGCCACTTCCGTGGCGCGGTCCGCCTCGCGCTGCGTGACCCGGCCCAGGAGGTAGACCACGTTGTGGGTGGTGGTCACCTTGATCGCGGTGACCGGCAGGTCGCGCGCGTCGACGAAACCGGCCTTGACCTTGCCCGTGATCAACGAGTCCGTGGTGCGCTGGGACAGGCCCGGCGTGTTCATGACTTTGATCTCGTTCACGATGGTGCGCACGTTGTCCACGCCCCCCACGATGCGCTCGGCCTCGGCGCGCGTGGCGTCGCTGTTCGCCTCGCCGGTAAGCAGCACCTGGCGGTTGTAGCTGGCGACGGCCACATTGGCGCGGCCGCCGAGTTGATCGCGCAGGCGGCTGCTGGCGCGCAGTTCGATGGATTGGTCGTCGAGCTGAGCGCCCGAGGTGCGGCGGTCGGTGGCCACGAGCACGGTGCCCATTGCGGCACCGCCCAGCACCAGCGGGGCGCAAGCAGACAGCACGGTGGACAGGGCGACCACGGCAAGCGCGGTGACGCCAGGGCGGGGCAGTCGGTTCAGGATCATGCGGGGTTCTCCGTTTCGATCGAAGGGGGGTCGGGCAGGCCGAGCAGTTGGGCGTCGATGCCATCGGCCAGGCAATGCAGCACCAGCAGGTGAAGTTCGAGCACACGCGCGGGTTGATCGTGGGGTGCACACAGGTGCACGTCGGTGTCGCGCAGTTGCGCGGCAAGTCGGCCACCGCGCGCGCCGGTGAGGGCCACGACGGTCATGTCGCGCTCGTGCGCGGCCTCGACCGCCGCCACGAGATTGCCGGCCTGGCCATCGGGGCTGATCACCAGCAGCACGTCACCGGCCTGCCCGAGCGCGTGCACCTGGCGCGCGAACACCTGACGGCCATCGAAGTCGGTGGCGATCCCGGTGATCGACACGGCATTGGCCGCGAGCGAACAGGCCGCGAGACCAGGGCGCTCGCGCTCATGGCGTCCCAGCACGTGGGCCGCGAAGAGCTGCGCCAGCGCCGCACCTGCGCCATTGCCGCAGGTGAGCAGCTTGCCGCCACCGGTGAGCCCGGCCAGCAGGGCGGCCACGGCGGCTTCCACCACCGGCGCGAGTGCTGGCGCACTCTGGTATTTCAGGTCGGCGCTGTCGATGAAGTGCTGCTGGATGCGCTGCAGAAGCATGGGGCGATGATAGCGGCGGGCTTGGTATCAAAACGCTTCACCGGCGTCGAAGGCCGCGCGCAACCACTGCGGCACGCCCTCGCCGTCGATGAGCACCGCATCAAAGCGGCACCGTGGTATGGATTGCATTCGCGCCAGAAAGTGCCGCGCCGCGAACACGATGCGCCGCTGCTTGACCGCGCCAATGCTCGCGGCGGCCCCGCCGTGCCCGACCGAGCGGCGCTGGCGCACCTCGACGAAGACCAGCGTGCCATCGGGCTCCCGCATAATCAGATCGATCTCGCCACCGCCCCGCCCGGGTGTGCGGAAGTTGCGCATCACGAGCCGCATGCCCTGGGTGCGCAGCAGCGCCAGCGCAGCGTCCTCGGCCTGCTGCCCCACCGCCGTCGACGCCATCGACGGACGCTTTCCGAAGCCCCACACGTGTCTCTCCCTTCGATCGATCTGCTCTCCGCCGCGCGCCAGGCCGCGGGGGCGCAGCATTGTCCGCAAGGGGCGCTCTACATACTCGCCACCCCCATCGGCAACCGCGCCGACATCACCTTGCGCGCGCTGCACGTGCTCGATCTCGTTGATGCGGTGGCCTGCGAGGACACGCGCCACACCGCGGCCCTGCTGCAGGCCTACGGGCTGCACAAGCCGCTGATCGCGGCACACGAACACAACGAGCGCGAAGCCGCGCAAGCCGTGATCGAGCGCCTTCGCCAGGGCCAGCGCGTGGCCTACGTGAGCGACGCCGGTACGCCCGGCGTGAGCGACCCGGGCGCGCGCCTGGTGGCCGAGGTGCGCGCCGCGGGCCTGCGCTGCGTGCCGTTGCCGGGCGCGAGCAGCGTCACCACGCTGCTCAGCGTGTCCGGCGAGGTCGCGGGTGAGGGGCGCTGGCGCTTCGTCGGCTTTCTGCCGCCCAAGGGCGCCGAACGCGAACGCGCGCTGCAGGCGCTGGCCACATCACCCGAAGCCAGCGTGCTGCTGGAAGCGCCGCACCGCATCGAGGCCCTGGCGCAATCGCTCGCCCAGCACCTGGGCGAGCGCGCGGTCACCGTCGGGCGTGAGCTCACCAAGCAGTTCGAGGAAGTGCACACCGCGCCCGCGGCGCAGCTGCCCGCGTGGCTGGCCGCGAACCCGCAGCGCACGCGCGGCGAATTCGCGCTGCTGGTGCACGCAAGTGCACCAGGGCCGGCAGAGGACGATGCGATCGATGCCGAGGCCTTGCGCGTGCTGGACGCGCTGCTCGGCGAATTGCCGCTCAAGACGGCGGTGAAGCTGGCGGCGCAGATCTCGGGCGCGCCGCGCAACGCGCTGTACGAGGCCGCGCTCGCGCGCAAACCTCAGGGCTGACGCGAGCGGCTGGCGTCGTCGATCTCGCGCGCCTCGACGTCCACCACATCGGTATGCGCGGCCGGGCGGCCGGTTTGCACCGGCCCGCGCCAGTTGCCGCGGGCGTAGTGCTGCGAGCGCTCGCGCATGCGCGCGAACAGCACGGCCGGTGCGGGCTTGCGGCCGGTGACGAGCGACCAGACCGAGATGCCGAGCACCACGAGCAGCGAGGCCAGCAACAGGCTCAGGAGAAACACCGCGGCGGCCAGCCCCAGCGCGAGACGCAACACGGTGCGGCCCAGGCGGCCCAGCAGGTCGGCAAAAGCGTTCATGGGTGAAAGAGCGGATGCGGGCACGGGAGTTCCGGGGGTGGTGGACACCTCGCCCACCTGCGGCCGGGCGCGGCTCTTGCAAGGACCGCCTGTCGGCCCACCCGGTCAGCCACCCCCGACTGCTATTCTCGCTGCGCCCATGAAAACGCGACTCACCCAATACTTCGTGCGTGGCCTGCTCACGTTCCTGCCCGCGGCCCTCACCGTCTACGCGCTCTATCTGCTGGTGGTCTGGACGGAGTCGCTCGCGATCCGGCTCATCCGCCCCTTCATCGGCGATTTCTACCTGCCCGGGCTGGGCATCGTGATCGTGGCCGCACTCATCTTCGGCCTCGGCGTGCTGGTGTCGCAGCCCGCCTTCGCGCGCCTGCTCTCCTGGGTGGAACTGCCGTTCACCAACCTGCCGGTGATCAAGAGCATCTACTCCTCGCTCAAGAACTTCGCCGATTACTTCGCCCCGCAAGACAAAGACAAACCCCAGCAGCAGCAGGTGGTGCTGCTGCGCGCCCCGGGGCAGGACGCGTCCATCGTGGGCCTGGTCACGCGCCAGTCGTTCAACGGCCTGCCGGGTGCGCTCGGCGAGCTCGATCAGGTCGCCGTCTACCTGCCCATGGGCTACATGATCGGCGGCTACACCCTCTTCGTACCCCGCACCTGGGTCACGCCGATCGACATGTCGGTCGAAGAGGCCATGCGCTCCTCGCTGATCGCGTGGATGTCGTCGAACCGCGAGTCGGAATGAGTGCACCGCGCGGAACTCCGGCCCGCGCCCGCGTTTCGAAGCGCCCATGCCCACCCCCACCCTCTTGCGCCGCGCCCTGATCGTGGGCGCCGCCGCCGGCCTCGCGGCCCCCGCCTGGCTGAGCCCCGCCATCGCCCAGGCGCGCACGCTGCGGCGCACACCGGGCCAGACCGAAGGCCCGTTCTACCCGGTCGAGATCCCCACCGACCACGACGCCGACCTGCTGCGCAATGGCCAGGTGCGGTACGCCAAGGGCCAGGCGGTCTGGCTGGATGGCACGGTGGTGGACCTCGATGGCAAGGCCATCGCCGGGGCCACGGTCGAGATCTGGCAGTGCGATGTGAACGGCCACTACCACCACCCGGGCGACGGCGGCAAGGCCGACCCGGCCTTCCAGGGCTTCGGCCGCACCGGGGTGGATCGCGACGGCCGCTACCGCTTCCGCACCATCCGCCCGGTGCAGTACAGCAGCCGCACGCCGCACATCCACGTGAAGGTGAAGCTCGACACGGCGGAGTTGCTCACCACCCAGCTCTACGTGCAGGGCGATCCGGGCAACGAGCGCGATTTCCTCTGGCGCCGCCTGAACGAGGCCGACCGCACGGCGATCACCGTGCCGTTCGGGGCCGTGGCCGACGGCCTCAAGGCCACATTCCCCATCGTCGTGCAAGCGTGAGGCGCCGCGGCTACGCTCGCGGCCCATGGATTCACTGACGCAAATTGCTCTCGGCTCGGCCGTCGCCGTGGCCACCATGGGCCGGCGCACCGCCGTGTGGAAGGCCGCGGCCTGGGGCGCCGTCGCCGGCACCCTGCCCGACCTCGACGCCTTCATCGACCACGGCGACGCCGTGCTCAACATGGTGCTGCACCGCGGCGAATCGCACGCGCTGTTCTTCCTCACGCTGTTCGCGCCGCTGATGGCCTGGCTGGTCAGCCGCATCCACGGCGAAGGGGCGTTGTTCAAGCGCTGGTGGCTCGCGCTGTGGCTGGCGCTCATCACGCACCCGCTGCTCGACACCATGACGGTGTACGGCACGCAGTTGCTGCTGCCCTTCACCAACCACCCGTTCGCGGTGGGCAGCGTGTTCATCATCGACCTGGCCTACACCCTGCCATTGCTGATCGGCGTGATCGTGGCGGTGGCCAGCCCGCGCATCGGCTTCAAGGCCAACGCCCTGGGCCTGCTGCTCAGCAGCGCCTACCTGGTGTGGAGCGTGATCGCGCAGCAGCACGTGACGCAGGTGGCGCGGGCCTCGCTGCAGCGCCAGGGCATCGCGGCCGAGCGGGTGCTGGTGACGCCCGCGCCGTTCAACACCGTGCTGTGGCGCGTGGTGGCGATGGGGGCCGATGGCTACGCCGAGGGTTACCACTCGCTGCTCGACGCCTCGCCCGAGATCGAATGGCGTCGCTACGACAACGGCGCGGCGCTCGGGCAACGCCACACCGGCGTGGACGGCTTGCGCCGCATCGCTGCCTTCAGCCATGGCTACTACAAGGTGGACGAACGCGATAGCCGCCTGTTCGTGACCGATCTGCGCATGGGCCAGGAGCCGAGCTACATCTTCCGCTTCGACCTCGGTACCGAGGCCGAACGCGCCAACGGCCCGCGCGCTGCGCAGTTGGTGGGCGAACGCGGCGATCTGCGGGCCGGCATGGCGTGGCTGTGGCGGCGTATGCTGGGCGAGCCGCTGCCGCCGCCGGGCATGTCGGCGCGCTGAACGTCAGCCAGTCAGACGTCCACCGTCTCGCGGCCCTGGCGCCGCTGCAGCCGGTACGGCGGCAGGCCCTGCAGCATGCGCCGGCCGTAGGCCTGGCGCAGCAGCCGCGCGTCGTAGCAGACCACGGTGGCTTCGTCGGTTTCGGTGCGCAGCGCGCGGCCCGTCCACTGCAGCAAGCGTGCGCCGGTGGCGGGCACCACCAGCTCACTGAACGGGTCGCGGCCCTGGGCCTTGAGCCAGTCGGCACGCGCCTGGCCCACCGGGTCGCTCGGCGAGGCGAAGGGCAGCTTGGTGATGAACACCCACTCGCAAAGCTCGCCCGGCAAGTCCAGGCCTTCGCCGAAGGATTGCAGGCCGAACAGGATGGACGCCTCGCCATCGCCCACGCGCTGCGCGTGGCGCTTGAGAAGCACCGTGCGCGACGCTTCGCCCTGCACCAGCACGCGCTCGCGCAAGGCCGCGTGCGACCCGCGTTCGAGCAGGCCGGTGGCGGCCCGCATCTGCGCGCGCGAGGTGAACAGCACCAGCGCGCCGCGCTTCACTTCGCGCAGGTCGGCCATCAGCAGCTCGAGCATTTCGCGCGTGTAGCCATCCACATCCTTGGGGTCGGCCGTGGTCTGCACCACCACCAGCCGGCCCTGCTTCGCGTGGTCGAACGGGCTTTGCACGGCGCGTGTGGTGGCGGCCGCGTCCCAGGCCAAGCCGGCCTCGTGCAGGAAGTGGTTGAAGTTGCCGCAAGTGACGAGCGAGGCCGAGGTGACCACCGCGCCGCGCACGTGCTTCCACAGGTGGTGGTGCAGCAGGCTGCCGGGCTGCAGCGGGCAGGCGTGCGCGCTGAGGGTGACCATGCCGTGCTGCACGCCGGCCTGCAGCCACTTGGCCAGCGGCGGCGCGCCCGCCTCACCCGCCTGCAGCCACAAACCCGCGGTTTCGTGCAGGCTCTGCAGGCGCGGCGCAAAGCGGCCGATGCGCGCGTAGTGCTCGGCGCTGCGCGTGGCTTCGCCCGGGTTCTCGCGCGCGTTGGCGCGCAGTTGCACGGCCAGCGCCTCGGCCAGCTTGAGCAGCACGCCCGCGTGCGCCTGCAGCGTGGCCAGGGGTTCATGCCATTCGGCGGGCAGCGCACCGCCCTCGAAGCGGTGCGTGAGCGGCGGCGCCTCCGAGGCCAGGTCGCGCACCGCGGGGCCCACCGCGGCCATGCCCAGGCGCGCCAGGTCGGCCAGCGCCGCCTTGGCGCCGCGCGCGTGTTCGTTCAGGTCCACGCCGTGCGGGTGCACGATCGCTTTCGCCACCTCGTCGAAGGCCTTGGGCAGGCGGTCGAGCCAGGTGCCGTGCATCAGGTCCATGTGCGCGGTGAACTGGCCCTGCGCCACGTCGGGCAGGTGGTGCGCTTCGTCGAGCACCAGGTAGCAGTCCTGCGGCTTGGGCAGCGCGTGCAGGCCCAGGGTGGAGAGCAGCAGGTCGTGGTTGACGACGATCACCTGCGCGTGCGCGAGCCGGTTGCGCGCCTGGTAGTAGCTGCAGCCGTTGTAGGCCGGGCAGTGGCGCGCGGTGCAGGTGTGGCGCTCGGCGGCCACGGGGGCCCACAAAGCGCCATCGGGTGGTTCGGCCAGGCGGTCGCGGTCGCCGTCCCAGTCGCCCTGGTCGAGCGCGATGGTCCACTGGCTGTACTGCTGCGTGCGCTGGGCCGCGTCGCCCGTGGCCTTGCCACCGCCCTCGCCTTCGAACAAGTCGGCGCCCGCCTCGTCGCCCGCGGCGAGTTGATCGAGCTTCAGGCGGCACACGTAGCGCCCGCGCCCCTTGGCGAGCGCGAAGTTGAAAGGCTGCGGCATGAGCGCCGACAGGGCCGGCAAGTCCTTGGCGATGAGCTGTTCCTGCAGCGCCACGGTCGCGGTGCTGATGAGCACGCGTTTGTCCTGCGCGAGCGCGAGCGGGATCACCGTGGCCGCGTAGGCGGCCGATTTGCCCACCCCCGTGCCGGCCTGCACCACCGCAATGCCGCGGTCGGGCCGGCCCGCTTCGCTGGAGACGCTGTCGTCGCCCAGCTTCACGCCCGCCAGCGTTTCGGCGATGAAGGCCGCCATTTCGCGCTGGCCTTCCCGCGCGCGGAACCCCGGCGCGCGCGCCACCACGTGGTCGAAAGCGGCCAGGGCCAGCGCCTCGCGCGCCAGGGCGCCGTCGGGCAGGGGCGGGGTGGGGGAATCGGTCGACGCGTCGGGCATGGAGGCCGGCATTGTCGCCGCTGCCCGGTGGTGGCCCAGGGGAAATGCTGCAGTGCAACAATGTGCCATGGCCATTCGCAAACCCCCCACCCACCAACGCATCGATCTGGCCCTGCAGGGCGGCGGCTCGCACGGCGCCTTCACCTGGGGCGTGCTCGACCGCCTGCTCGAAGACGAGGGCCTGGAGATCGCCGCGATCAGCGGCACCAGCGCGGGCGCCATGAATGCCGTGGCGCTGGCCGCGGGCCTGATGGAAGGCGGGCGCGAAGGCGCGCGCACCGCCCTGCGCCGGTTCTGGACACGCGTGGGCGAGCTCTCGCCGTTCAGCACCGCCGCCGCCCCGGCCACGCCCTGGCTCGATCCCGCCAGCCCCTGGGCCGCTCCCTGGGCGGCGCCGATGCGGGCGTACTCGCAGTGGCTGGGCGCCCAGGTCTCGCCCTACCAGCTCAACCCGCTCAACCTCAACCCCCTGCGCCGCATCCTGCTCGACACGGTGGATTTCGACCGCGTCTGCCAATGCCACAAGACACGGCTGTTCATCGCCGCCACGCAAGTGCGCACCGGCGAGTTGCGCGTGTTCGCCCAGCACGAACTCACGCCCGACGTGGTGCTCGCCTCGGCCTGCCTGCCGCTGCTGTTCCAGGCGGTGGAGATCGACGGCGAGGCCTACTGGGACGGCGGCTACGCCGGCAACCCCTCGCTGCTGCCGCTGGTGCTCGACAGCCCGGCCGACGACCTGCTGGTGGTGCAGATCAACCCGGCCGAGCGCGCCGCGCTGCCGACGAACGCAGGCGACATCCTGGACCGCATCAACGAAGTGACCTTCAACGCCAGCCTGCTGCGCGAACTGCGCTCGATCGCGCTGCTCAAGCAGCTGCTGGCGGCCGAAGGTTGGGCCGCGCAGCGCCTGCGCAGCCCGGTGCTGCGCGGCATCGCCCGGCTGCGGCTGCACCGCGTGGACGGCGGCGACGAACTCGCCGCGCTGGGGGCGGGCAGCAAGACGCGCACCGACCCGGCGTTCCTGCAACGGCTGTTCGAGCAAGGCCGCGGCGCCGCCAGCGCGTGGTTCGAGCAGCACCGCTCGGCCCTGGGCAAGCGCGGCACGCTGGAGCTGGGCGCCATACTCGGCGCCTGACCACCAATCTCATCGAACGACCATGACGCTCGCCATTGAACACCAGGAAACCGACAAGACCGGGGCCTTCTTCTTCCAGCAGAACGGCCGCCGCCTTGCCGAAATGACCTACAGCCGCACCAACGCCACGCTGATCATCATCGACCACACCGAGGTGGATGAAAGCCTCAAGGGCCAGGGCGCCGGCCGCCAGTTGCTCGACGCGCTCGTGGCCTGGGCCCGCGAGACCAAGACCCGGGTGATCGCCCTCTGCCCGTTCGCGAAAGCCCAGTTCAACAAGGATCCGTCAATCCGCGACGTGTTGAACTGAGCACGGGTTCCTGCGGGGGAGGTGGGGCACAAATGGGCCGGGAAACCTGACCTATTTCAAGCTCAAATTGTTGGCATGCGTACCGATGATAGGGCTGTCAGTTGTTTGTCAGTCCCTCAAAGCCCGTTGTCGCACACGGCAACGGCGCGCCCATCCACCGCTTTCCAGAGACCCCCCGCGTGAACGCCATCAAGAACCTGAAGGTCGGCACCCGCCTGATCGCCTCCTTCCTCCTCCTCAGCGCCCTCTGCGGCCTGGTCGGGGCCATCGGCATGCTCAACATGAGCCGCATCAGCGACATGGCCGACGTCATGTACGAGAACGAGCTGATGGGCCTGTCGCACATCAAGGAAGCAAACATCAACCTCATCTACGCCGGACGCGCGCGCTCGAACGCGCTGCTGGCCACCAGCGACGAAGAGCGCCGCCGCTTCGTGGAGCTGACCGACAAGTCCATCAAGACCGCCATCGACTACGTGGGCAAGGCCGAACCGCTGTTCGCCGCGCCCGAGGCCAAGAAGCAGATTGCCGACATGACGGCCCTCTTCACCCAGTACCAGACCGACATGGGCACCATGCTGCGGCTGGCCAACCAGGAGGCGCTCGCGGCACAGCGCTCGGGCGAGCTGCAAAGCGTGATGGACAAGACCCGCCAGCAGAACGCCGCGCTGGACGACATGATGACCGGGCTCTCGCAGCGCAAGGAAAACAACGCCAAGGAAGCCGCTGCGGCCACCACCACGCTCTACCAGAACAGCGTCGCGATGATGCTGCTGGTGATCGCTGGCGCCGTGGGCGTGGGCATCGCGCTCGGCGTGTTCATCAGCCGCGGCATCACGCGCCCGCTGCAACAGGCCGTGAAAGTGGCCGAGACGGTGGCCGAAGGCGACCTGACCTCGAAGATCACCGTCACCAGCACGGACGAAACCGGCCAGTTGCTCGGTGCGCTCGGGCGCATGAACACGTCCCTGGTTCGCATCGTGGGCGGTGTGCGCACCAGCGCCGAATCGATCGCCACCGGCTCCACGCAGATCGCCACGGGCAACAACGACCTGAGCCAGCGCACCGAGGAACAGGCCAGCAACCTGCAGCAGACCGCGGCCTCGATGGAGCAGATTTCCAGCAACGTGCGCCAGAGCGCGGACAGCGCTCGCACCGCCAACGAACTGGCCACGCAGGCCAGCGAATCCGCCCGCGATGGCGGCCGGGTGGTGGGTGAGGTGGTTCAGACCATGCAGGGCATCAGCCAGAGCTCGCGCAAGATGGCCGACATCATTGGCGTGATCGATGGCATCGCGTTCCAGACCAACATCCTGGCCCTGAACGCCGCGGTGGAAGCCGCGCGCGCCGGTGAACAGGGCCGTGGCTTCGCCGTGGTGGCCGGCGAGGTGCGCAACCTCGCGCAGCGCAGCGCCACCGCCGCCAAGGAAATCGCCGCACTGATCCAGACGAGCATGGAAACGGTCGAGCAAGGCGCCCGCCAGGCCAACGGCGCAGGCGAGCGCATGCAAAGCATCGTCGACCAGGTGCGCCGCGTCACGTCGATGATGGGCGAGATCTCCTCCGCCAGCACCGAGCAGACGCAGGGCATCGGCCAGGTGAGCGACGCCGTGAGCCAGCTCGATCAGGTGACGCAGCAGAACGCCGCGCTGGTGGAAGAAAGTGCCGCCGCCGCCGACAGCCTGCGCAGCCAGGCCGCCCGCCTGAGCGATCTGGTCGGCGTGTTCAAGCTGCCGCACAGCGACACCTGAGACGGGCACACTGCCTGCAAGCCGCGCCGTGTGCGCGGCTTCAGCGCATGGGCAGGCTGCGCAACAACTCGCTCACGCCGTCCCACACGATCTGCACGCCCAGGCACAGCAGGATGAAGGCCGACAGGCGCAGGAAGATGATGGCGCCCGCCTCGCCCAGGGGGCGCAACAGGTGCTCCGCGTAGCGGAAGGCCAGGTACAGCAACGCGCCGATGGCCAGCAACGCGAACACGCCACCGCCGATGTTGGCCAGCGCCAGCGTTACGCGGTCGTTGCTCAACGACACGCCCACCGTGATGGCCGCGGCGATCGAGCCCGGCCCGCAACTGATGGGAAACGTCAGCGGGTAGAAGGCCTGGCGGCGCGCCATCTCGGGCGTGAAGGCCTCGGCCAGTTCGGTGCGGCTGTCGGTGGTGGACTGCGTGGCCGTGAGCAGGCGCCACGCGGTGGCCGCCAGGATGAGCCCGCCGCCCACGCGCACGATGGGCAGCGAGATGCCGAAGAAGGCCAGCACGTGCGAACCCACCACCATGCTGCCCAGCATCAACGCGAACATGTTGCGCGCGATCTTGCGCGCCAGCATGGCCCGCGTGCGCGCCGACGCGCCCTCGGTGAGGCCGAGGAAGATCGGCGCCGTGGCCGCCGGGTTCAGGATGGGCAACAGCGCGGCAAAGACGAACAGGAAGCTCTTGCCGAAGGCGAGCGCGAGCTCGGTCGTCATGGCCGCGAACCGCCGCTCAGGCCTGGCCGGGCTTGACCATGTCCTGCAGGCGCCGGCGCATCAGCTTCTCGCGCCGTTCCTGCGCATCCCAGTCTTCGCGCACGCCGCGCCACAGCGCGATGGCCATGAGCACGATCACCGCCGCGAACGGCAACGCGAACACGATGGTGGCCGTCTGCACCGCCTTGAGCCCGCCCGCGAGCAGCAGCGAAATGGCGATGCCGGAGATCAGCACCCCCCAGACGATTTTCACGCGGTTGGGCGGGTTCTCGTTGCCGCCGGTGCTCATCATGCCCAGCACCAGCGTGGCCGAATCGCCCGAGGTGACGAAGAACACCACCACCAGCACCGTGGCCACCACCGACATGATCGCGCCCAGCGGCAGCGCGTCGAGCAGCGCGAACAGCGCGGTGGACACGTCGGCGCCCACGGCTTCAGCGATGGGGATGTTGCGCATGATCTCGAAGTGCAGCGCCGTGCCACCGAACACCGAGAACCACAGGAAGCCGGCCAGCGTGGGCGCCAGCACCGTGCCGAGCACGAACTCGCGGATGGTGCGCCCGCGCGAAACGCGCGCGATGAACAGGCCCACGAACGGCGCCCAGCTCACCCACCAGGCCCAGTAGAAGATCGTCCAGCCGCCGACCCAGCCGCTGTCGCGGAACGGCGTCATGCGCAGGCTCATGCGCACCAGCTCGCTTGCGTAGCTGCCCAGCGTGCTGGTGAAGGTGTCGATGATGGCCACCGTGGGGCCGAGCACGAACACGGCGAGCGCCAAGCCTGCGGCCATGAGGAGGTTGGCGTTGGACAGCCACTTGATGCCGCGGCTCACGCCCGACACGGCCGAGCCCACGAACAGCACGGTGGTGACGACGATGATGCCGACCTGCCATGCGGGGTTCACCGGCACGCCCGCCAGCGCGGCCAGGCCGCTGTTGATCTGCAACGCCCCCATGCCCAGCGACGCCGCCACACCGAAGGCGGTGGCGATGACGGCCAGCACGTTGACCACCGGGCCAAGCCGCCTGGCAAAGCCCCAGGGCAACGACTCCACGGCCGTGCTCACGAGCGCGAGGCCGCCCTTGCGGAACTGGAAGAACGCAATGGCCAGCGCCACGATGCTGTACACCGCCCAGGGGTGCAGGCCCCAGTGGAAGAAGCTGTAGCGCATGGCAGCACCCGCGGCCTCGGGCGTGTTGGGCTCGATGCCCGGTGGCGGTGCGCCGTAGTGCGAGATCGGTTCGGCCACGCCCCAGAACACCAGGCCGATGCCCATGCCCGCGGCGAACAGCATCGAGAACCACGAGCCGAGCGAGAACTCGGGTTCGTCGTCTTCCGCGCCGAGCTTGAGATCGCCATAGCGGCTGAACGCCAGCACCACCGTCAGGATGACGAGGCCCAGCACCACCCACAGGTAGAACCAGCCGAAATCACGCGTGATGGTGGCGAGCAGCGTGTCGAACACCGAGCCCAGGGAAGCCGGGGACACGACGCCCCACAGAACGATGGCCAGGATCACCCCGACCGAGACGATGAGTTGCATGGGTTTTCTCCTCCAGAGTGCGTGGCGCGCGGCCCGATGTGGCAGAGGCACCCGGTGTGCAAGGCCGTCCAGGGGATCGGCGCCGGGGCTGTCAGCAAGGGCCGGCAGAAGTGGTTGCGTGTGCAACCAATCGCCAGGCAGCCTTTGATTATTGGCATGGAAAAGTCTTTTTCAAGGGGCCAATTCCGCCCCATCTGCGCCGATCTCGCGGTCCAATCGCCATCAGCACCCGGAGACAACGTGAACGAACTGCAGACCGCACAACAACAAGGCAAGGCCATCAACGTGGACGTGTTGATCGCGGGCGCGGGCCCTTGCGGCCTCATGCTCGCCAACGAGCTCGGCCTGCGCGGCATCACCTGCCTGCTGGTGGACCCGAAAGCCACCACCGCCTTCAACCCGCAGGCCAACGCCACGCAGGCGCGCACCATGGAGCACTTCCGGCGCATCGGCATCGCGAACCAGATCCGCGCGCTCGGCCTGCCCGCCGACCACCCCACCGACATCGCCTACTTCACGCGCTTCGCCACGCACGAACTGGCCCGCCTGCGCCTGCCCACCGCCGCGCAGGCCAGCGAGCACGTGCGCGGCCTGCGCGGTGCGTGGAACGCGGCCGAGCTGCCGCACCGCGTGTCGCAGAAGTTCGTGGAGGCCGTGCTGCGCGAGCACGCCGAAGCGCGCACCGACCGGCCCGTGGCCTTCGGCTGGAAGCTGCTCGACTTCGAACAGAACGACGCGGGCGTGAGCGCGCGCGTGGCCCCGACCGAGGGCGACGGCGAACCGGTGCGTGTTCGTGCGCGCTACCTCGTGGGCGCCGACGGCGCGCGCAGCACCGTGCGCCAGGCGCTCGGTATTGCGTACAGCGGCGCCACCGGCGTGCAGCGCGCCTTCATGGGCGGGCGCATGTTCGCGGTGTATCTGCGCGCGCCCACGTTCTACGAACAGCTGCCGCACGATCTGGCCTGGATGTACGTGAGCGTGAACCCCGAGCGCCGCGTGTTCATGGCCTCGGTGGACGGCCGCGGCGAATTCGCCTTCCACGCCGCCGTGCACCCCGACGAAGACCCGAGCGGCTGGACGCACGATGACGCGCAGCGCCTGTTCGCGCAAGCGAGCGGCATGAACCTGCCCATCGAGATCCTCTCCACCGGCACCTGGATCGCCGGCCATTCGCTCGTGGCCGAGCGCTACCAGCATGGCCGCGTGTTCATCGCCGGGGACGCGGCCCACCTGTTCACGCCCACCGGCGGCCTGGGCTACAACACCGCCGTGGGCGACGCGGTGAACCTGGGCTGGAAACTCGCGAGCGTGCTGCGCGGCCATTCGCGCCCCGAGCTGCTCGACAGCTACGACGCCGAGCGCCGCCCCATCGGCGTGCGCAACACCACCTACGCGCGCGGCTTCGCCGACTCCATCGGCGGCTACCAGACCACCCCCACCCTCGAAGCCGAAGGCCCCGAAGGTGACGCGCTGCGCGCGCAAGCGAGCGAGGTGCTCAACGCGCACGTGCGCCGCGAATTCAACATCCCCGGCGTGACCTTCGGCGAGCGCTACGACGGCTCACCCACCGTGGCGAGCGACGGCAGCGCGCCGCCACCCGACAGCGCCAACGACTACCAGCCCAGCACCTGCCCCGGCGGGCGCCTGCCGCACGTGTGGCTGGGTGGGGAGCGTTCGCTGTACGACGAACTGGGCTTCGAGTGGACGGTGCTGGCACCGGGTGCGCTGCGCGAGGTGGCGCAGGCGCTGGTTGAAGCGGGCAAGGCAGCGGGGCTGGACGTGACGCTGCGGTTGTGCGACGAGCCGGAAGCGCGCGAGACCTTGGGCGACGCGGTGCTGGTGGTTCGGCCGGACCAGGTCATTGCTTGGCGAGGTGGCACGGCGCCCGAGCCGGGTTCGGTCTGGCGGCGCGTGGCCTGCACGCCCTGAGCGTCGGCGGCTTGACGCCTCGTCTCAGCGCCGCGCCGTCAACCGCCCATACAGCCACCCACCCAACACCGCGCCCGCCGCCATCGTCAACAAACCCGGCCCGTGCCGCGTGGCGTCGATGAACACCGGCATCGGGGCCGCGGCGTCCACCGCGCGCACCGCGGCCACCATGCCCACGCCGGCCGCCAGCGCCAGCAGCGTGGTACGCCAGCCCGGCCAGCGCCGGCCCAGCCAGTGGCCCACGGTGAGCGCGGGCAGCCAGCCCGCCGCCAGAATGCCCGCGTACAAGAGCGCGAAGCCCAGCAGGTCTTGCCCGGTGGTGCGGGCGCGTACGGCCAGCGGAATGTCCACCCCCAGCGCGGCCAGGGCCTGCAGGTTCCACTGCGTCTGCACCACCGAACCCCAGGCCGCGGCCAGCAGCCACGCCAACAACAATGGCACCAGGTGGCGCGCCCAGCCGCGGTGTGCAGAATCGCTTGCGTTGCTGTACTTCATATCGATCACGTCATGGCCTACCGGGCAGCCTTTATAGCGTTTGCACTCGCGTTGTTGATGCCGGCCCACGCCGCCGGCTACCGCATCGACACCGTGGCCAGCGGGCTCGAGCACCCGTGGTCGCTGGCCTTTCTGCCCGGTGGCCGAATGCTGGTGACCGAACGCCCCGGCCGCCTGCGCCTCATCGAACCCGGCACGGACGGCAAGCCCCAGTTGCGCCCCGAACCCATGGGCGGCGTGCCCGCGGTGCTGGCGCGCGGGCAGGCGGGCCTGTTCGACGTGGTGGTGGACCCGGCCTTCGACACCACCGGCCATGTGCTCTTGTCCTTCGCGCACGGCACACCGGGCGCGAACCACCTGCGCGTGGTGCGCGCGCGCTTCGATGGAAAGCAACTGCAGGCGGTGCAACCCGTCTTCACGTCACAACCGGCCAAGGCCGACACGCAGCACTTCGGTGGCCGCATGGCCTGGCTGCCCGACGGCAGCGTGCTCATCGGCATGGGCGACGGCAACCTCGACCGCACCGACGCGCAACGCCTGCACACCCACCTGGGCAAGCTGCTGCGCATCCACCCCGACGGCAGCGTGCCCGCCGACAACCCCTTCACCACCCGCCCCGGCGCGCGGCCCGAGATCTACAGCCACGGGCACCGCAACCCGCAAGGGCTGGTCGTCGTCAACGGCGTGCCCTACGCGCACGAACACGGCTCGCGCGGCGGCGACGAACTCAACCGCATCCGCCCCGGCGCCAACTACGGCTGGCCCATCACCACCGGCGGCATCGACTACACCTACGCCCGCATCACGCCCTACCGCAGCCTGCCCGGCATCGAACCCCCGCTGGTGGAATGGACCCCCTCCATCGCCCCAGCCGGCCTCACCTGGTACGACGGCGCGCTGTTCCCCGCCTGGCGCGGCAGCCTGTTCGTGGCGGCACTCAAGGAACGCAGCGTGCGCCGCGTGCCGCTGGCGAACGGTGTGCCCGGGCCGCAGGAGCTGCTGTTCACCGAACTCGGTGAGCGGATTCGTGATGTGCGGGCGGGGCCGGATGGGGCGCTGTACTTGCTGACGGACAGTGCGCAGGGGCGGGTGCTGCGGGTGGTGGCGGAGGGGCGTTGAGTGGGGTGCTGATCGGACAGCCGCTCATGTGAAGCGGTATTCGCCTATCGAGTGACGGCATTGCAGCGGCTGCCGTCAGTCGCTCGTTGGATGCGAATGTCAGCAAGTTGCTGCTCTGCGTCATTCCAATGAGAGCTAGTGCAAATTGATGGACCTTGCTCGCGCTTGGCGGGTGGCGCCGAGCGCCTGCGAAGCCCCCTCGATCGATATCGTGAACAAAGCGTTGAAAGTGAGCGGTACGGAGTGCCGGGTCCAGTTTTCGCCGGTTTTTCTGTGCCGCTTTCCGGAGCGTTTCCCAAATTCCCGCGTAGCTGAAGAGCGCGCTAGACCCGAGTAGAGCGCGCAGCCACGTACAAGGGTTCCCGGCGCAGCCATTGGTCCAGCGACGACTTGCCGACTGCTATGGGCGTTCTGGGTTCTTGCACTCAAAAACACCTTCAAGGCGTGACGGCGTCGCTGTGTCAATCACATTGGCGATTTGCGCAGCTAACTTTTGGCTACCATGAAGACAATGGTCTCCGGCAGTCGGAGACTGCTAGTCCATGGAGAAAAGCGATGAGCGATAAGAAGGGTTCCAGCGCGTCTAATTCCGGGCTTGATCCGAAGAAACCTTGGGTGATGCCATCCGCGGCGTCCAAGGAAACCCCAATTGCGCAAAGGGCACCGGCAGCAAAAAAAACCGCGGCCAAGAAAGCCCCCGCCAAGAAAATGCCTGTCAAAAAGACGGTCGCCGCAAAGAAGGGCAAAGCTCAGAAGGCGGAAGCGGCAAAAAGCAAACGCACGTTTCCACAGCGATCGTTGGAGGACTGCTACAAGCTTGCGCACGCATTGCGCGAGTACAACGGAGGCAACTCGTGGACCCCCCAGAACTTGGCCGAATCGATGGGGCAAAGCGCGAGTAGCAGCGGCTTCTTTTACTTGACTGCTGCGTCACGAGACTATGGCCTGACAACCGGCACACGCGCGGCGACAAAAATCGAACTGTCCACGCTAGGTCGCGAAGCTGTGTATCCCAAGGCTTCGGGTGATGAACTCAAGGCGTTGATGGCTGCCTTCCGAAATATCGAGCTATTCGCCAAAGTCTACGACTACTACAACGGCGGCAATCTGCCCGAAGTGCAGTATCTGAAGAACACTTTGAAGACGGAGTGGGGTGTTGACGAGGCTGATCAGGATGACTTCTACGATCTGTTCCAGAGAAATCTTGCATTCCTGAAGTCTAAAGGTGATCTTCGGTCAGTAAGCTCGGGTGCAGTCGGCACGGCCAAAGCAAGTGGCGCGTCAATTGTGCTTGGGGAGTCCGCTAAGGCTGGAAGCTTGGTCGCGTTCATTGCGATGCCGTTCTCCGAAAAGACCACGGCATACAAGCAAGGCTATTTCGATGAAGTACTCAAGCACCTGATCACGCCTGCCGCTAGTCGCGCAAATTTCAACTCGCGCACGGCGAAGAAGGCAGGGAGCGAAGTCATTCAGTCTACTATCGTGAACGACTTGTTCAGTGCAGACTTGGTGATCGTCGACCTTACTGAGCACAACCCGAATGTCCTGTTTGAGCTTGGTATGCGCATTGCATTCAATAAGCCGGTGTGCTTGATTCGGGCCAAGGGAACGGCACCGATCTTCGATATTGACCACATGCTGCGTGTTTACGATTACAACCCGTCAATGTGGCCGTCAACGCTTGAGGTAGACATTCCCGGTCTCTCCGATCACATCGCGAAGACGTGGGAAGGTAGGGACGAGAATCGTTCATATCTGACGATGCTCCGAGACAATAAGTCGGAGTAGTTCTGCGCGTGCTGCAAATTTCTCGAACAAGGCTTGAAAGATGACCAGGAGGGTAGGGAATGGGGTCCACGAAACATCTGCTGGGGTCGCGTGAGTGGCGGGCCGACGGTAAACTTTTCGGCGATACGCCGATTCGTCTATTTGAGACCGGGGCGACGCCGATGCACTTGCCCGGTAGTCGGCAAGAGGGCAACAGCGTCATGGTTTGCAGTTCATGTTGGACGCGGTAGGCAAGGTGATAACTGTCCGCACCAGTCAGACCAAGGCATCCGCGAGACAATGAGAACACTCTATGCAGTTTCCATCGGGCTTTCAGTTCGCGACGATGCCCTTAAGGCGTGTGATCTTCTGTCGACTTGGATTGACGACTGGTACAAGCGCCGAGGCATCGTCTTCTGCGCTCCGCCGCTGGACGCGGCTGGAGCTTCCTCTCACGAACCAGCCGATGGCCACATGTTCCGTTGTGCCGTTCGCGCGTCCAGTCGGCAGCCTGCAAAGAGCCTTGTGGAAATCGATTGGCACTATCCAGACGACTATGACAAGGGGCTGGCCTGGAACGTCCAGATTCGAATGCTCCTCAGTGCTGCCGGCGCCGCGATCACGCTGCAACTCGGCGTGGTAGGAACACAGTTCTCTATTCAGCCCGCAAGCATCAAGCTTGGGCCACCGAGAATTGTTAGAGAGCTCACTGCACTCGGCTCGGCTACCCTGGGGGGATTTCCGTATACAAGCCATCCGCAGATGGTGCGCGCGGAGACGCTTGAGCCGATTGTTGACGCGCTGCTGGACGTCAAGCGCCCGTTCCCCATCATCCTGGTGTCGCACGACTTGACGACAGAACGCCCGTTTGTCGATGTAGATCGCCTCGCGGCAGGGCTGGCAGGTCTCATGAGGGTCTACGAACTGGCGGACCGATGGGCAGCATTCCGGCTCACAGACGAACTCGGCAAACCACTCTCCTGCTATGCAGGTGCTGTGCGAATCTATTGGCCGGGCTTGTCTCTTGTTGACGACCCGTTCAAGCATCCAGCTTGGATGCCTTGGCGCCTCAAGCAGCTAGGCCATACAGACGAGCTTGTGTCTCACCTGTTTGCCACCGGTGCGGAAGCTACGGCATACAGGTTCTTAGAACCTCTCGACCTGGTGGAGTTGCGCGGCGAGATTGACGAAGACGAGCGTCAGGCGCGCCGCAATGAATCATTCAGTGACGCCGATAAATTGCTTGAGCAACTGATTGATGCGGAAGACACCCTCAAGGATGTACGCCAGCAGCTGGCGCTTTCTCAAACCGAGAATCAAACGCTGCGTCAAAACCTAGATGCACTTCTCGGGGCGCCCACCGCCGCGCGAGCAAACCTTCCGTCCGGACCTGCTGAGGAGGATCAGTTGGACGATCCGGAGAGCGTCGCGGATGCGGTTGCTCTTGTTCGAGATCAGACCAAGCATTTGGTATTTCTTGAGTCAGCGGTTGAATCCGCTTGTGAGTCGCCTTACCGAACGCCATCGCGAGCGCTCCAAGCCCTTCAAGCCATCGACGAGGTCGCCGGTCTCTGGGTCGATGGCCTGTCGGGAGGAAAGACACCCGGGCCACTGAAGACGCTCTTCCGCCAGCGTGGCTTTGAGTACAAGGACGACATCTCGCAAACTTCTCGCGGCAAGTGGGGCACCGAGTACGAAGCAAAGTACAAGGGTCAGACGATAGATATATCGCCTCACATCACTATTGGCGCCAAGCAAGCGGACACCTGCCTCTCGGTTCACATGCACTGGGACAAAGAGTCCAAGAAAGTAGTCATCGCTCACGTTGGTCGACACAAGACGAACACCAAGACGTGAGTCGCACTCAACGGGAGCACATGCCCGCAATGCAGCACCGAAATTTGGTTCGCTAGCCCTTGTTGCCGCTTGCGATCCAACGCTCTTACCGAAGATGGCGAAGGGCATGTCGGTCTCGACCTGACCATGCCCAGGACGAGCAGCGTCCAGATAAACCCAGTCCGCCAGCCGCAGCCCAGTACACCCGCAAAGAGAGCAAAACAGCACAAGGTGCGCCAACGAATACCTAGGGGACAGTCGCTATATTCCCTTCGTACTTCCGCAACCAGTCTTCAGAGGTCACTCACCGCAAGACACGCACCCCATCCTCGCCCGAAGACGATTCCCTCACCTCTCATCATCCGGGTTGTCCCTCGCCAACGGCGCCGCCCCCGCCAGCAGCTCATCCGCCTTCCCCTGCACCATCCCCACCATGCGGTCCAGCGCAGCGCGCTCGTCCGCAGACAGCCCCGCCACCAGCGCCTGGTTGATCGCGCGGATGCGGGGGAACAGGTCGCCGTGCACGCGGTGGCCTTCGTCGCTCAGGTACATCTGCACCTCGCGCCTGTCGTTGGGTTTGGGGCGGCGTTCGATGAGTTTCTTGTCGGCCAGCAGCGTTAACGTGCGCGATGTGCGGGCGCGGTCGAGCATGGCGCGTTCGGCCAGTTCGGACGACAGCACGCCTTCGTTCTCCGCCAGGAAAGAAAGCACGCGCCATTCGCGCCGCGTGAGGCCGTGCAGGCTTTCGCAGAGTTGCACCACCTGGCGCCCGGCGGTGATGTGGATGCGGTAGAGCCGGTAGAGCAGGAACTCGGCCTGGTGCTCGGGGTGGGCCAGCGTGTCGCGCGGATCGCGGGGTCGGGTGTCGGCAGGCATGAGGGTTATCCCCCGCAATGATTGATTTCTGCAATCCATTGTGAATGCCTAGCATGGCCGGTTCCACAGGGGAAACACCCCGAACCACAACGAGCCGGAGACACACCATGCACACCATGCCCATCACCCGCCGCCTGCTGCATGCCGCGTTGCTGAGTGCGTTTGCCCTGGGCGCGCACGCGCAGGACAAGACCCCGCTGAAGATCGTGGTGGGCTTTCCGCCCGGGGGTTCGGCCGACACGCTGGCGCGCCTGATCGGCGAGAACCTGCGCGATCAGTACGGCCCGATCGTGGTGGAGAACCGGCCCGGTGCGGGTGGGCGCATTGCGCTGCAGCAGGTGAAGCGGGCCGAGCCCGATGGCCAGACGGTGATCGTGCTGCCCAGCGGGCCGATGGTGCTGTTCCCGCACGTCTACAAGAAGCTCGACTACGACGCGGTGAAGGATTTCACCCCGGTCTCGCTGATTGCGAACTTCCAGTTCGGCGTGGTGGCCGGCCCCGCGAGCAAGGCCAGGAACGTGGGTGAGATGGTGGCCGCCGCCAAGGCGCAGCCGGGCGTTGCTTCCTACGGCACGCCGGGCCTGGGCACGCTGCCGCACTTCATGGGTGTGCTGTTCGAGCAGCAGGTGGGCGCCAAGCTCAACCACGTGCCGTTCCAGGGCGGCGGGCCGGCCAACACGGCGCTGCTCGGCGGCCATATCGATTACAAGTTCGACGTCGTGTCCGAAACGGCCGAGCTGCACCGCGCGGGCAAGGTGCGCGTGATCGCCGTGACCGGTGCAACGCGCGACCCGCAGGTGCCCGAGGTGCCCACGCTCAAGGAGAGCGGCGTCGACATGGTGGCCACGGCGTGGTTCGCCATGTACGGCCCCGCCAACCTGAACCCCGCCACGCGCGACCGGCTGCAGCAGGCCGTGAGCGCGGCGGTGAAATCGCCCGCCCTGAGCGAACGCCTCAAGGGCCTGGGTTACGAACCGGTGGGCTCCACCGCGGCCGAGCTGGCCGCGGCGCAGGCCGCCGACCTCAAGCGCTGGGAGGCCCCGATCAAGGCCACCGGCGTGCAGCTCGACTGAACGTTCCGTTTCAGTCCTTTCCCCCTGGAGATGCCGACATGACCGCTCGCCGCCGCGCCCTGCTGGGCCTGGCCCTCGCCGCCGCTTTCATCGCCCCCGCCGCCCACGCACAGGCCACCTGGCCCGCGCAGACGGTGCGTTTCGTCAACAACTTCCCCGCCGGCGGCCCGTCCGACATCCTCGCGCGTTCGGTCTCGCAGGTGCTGCAGGAATCGCTCAAGCAGAGCTTCGTGGTGGAGAACAAGCCCGGCGCGGCCGGCAACATCGGCGCGGCGGATGTGGCCAAGGCCGCGGGCGACGGCAACACGCTGCTGTTCGGCATCGACACCGTCTTCACCATCAACCCACACGTCTACCCCAACCAGGGCTTCAAGCCGGCGGACCTGAAGCCCGTGATCGTGATGGCCTCGTCGGGCCTGCTGATCGGCGTGAACCCGGCCACCGGTTTGAAGACGCTCCCGCAGCTGGTGGAACAGAGCAAGGCCAAGGCCTTCAACTTCAGCTCGGCCGGCAGCGGCAGCCCGGGCCACTTGGCGGTGGAGGTGTTCGCCGAAGCCACCAAGCACAAGCTCGGCCACATTCCCTACCGCGGCAACACACCGGCCGTCACGGCCGTGCTCTCGGGCGAGGTGGACGGCGGCACGCTGGCCACGCCCGGCATGCTGCCGCACGTGAAGACCGGCAAGATCACCGCGCTCGCCGTCACCAGCCGCCAGCGCTCGGCGCTGGCGCCCGACATCCCCACCGTGGGCGAGTTGGGCCTCAAGTCGCTCGAGCAGGAAGTGCTCTACGTGGTGATGGCGCCCGCCAGCACGCCGGACGCGCTGGTGCAGCAGATCGCCAAGGCCATTGGCGACGCGCTGCAGCGCCCCGACGTGAAAGCGCGCATGGACAACCTGGACCTGTTCTACGAAGGCCTCACCGGCGCCGCCGCCGCCAAGCGCCTGGGCGACCTGAACGCGCGCTACGGCCAGTTGGTGAAAGCCACCGGCATGAAGGTGGAGTGAGCGCAACGTGAGCCGACCCAACATCGTCTACATCGTCTGCGACGACCTGGGCTACGCCGACCTGGGCTGCTACGGCGGGCGCGACGCCAGCTTCGGCCGCGTGTCGCCCCACATCGACGCGCTGGCCGCGGGCGGCCTGAAGTTCAGCGAGGGTTATTCGAACTCGCCCGTGTGCTCGCCCACGCGCTTTGCGCTGATGACGATGCGCTACCAGTACCGCCTGCGCGGCGCCGCGGAAGAGCCCATCAACAGCAAGGCCCGCAAGAGCCAGACGCTGGGCCTGCCGCCCGAGCACCCCACGCTGCCCTCGCTGCTGCGCGACGCGGGCTACCGCACCGCGCTCATCGGCAAGTGGCACCTGGGCTACCCGCCGGCCTTCGGCCCGCTGCGTTCGGGGTATCAGGAATTCTTCGGCCCCATGGCCGGGGGCGTGGACTACTTCACCCACTGTTCCAGCACCGGCGACCACGACCTGTGGTTCGGCGAAGAAGAGAAAGCCGAAGAGGGCTACCTCACCGACCTGTTGAGCCGCCGCGCAGTGGACTACGTGAATCGCATGGCCGACGGCGCGAAGAGCGGCACGCCCTTCATGCTGAGCCTGCACTACACCGCGCCGCACTGGCCCTGGGAGACGCGCGACGACGAACACGTGGCGCCCGAGGTGGCGAAGAACCTGTTCCACCTGCACGGCGGCAACGTGGAGAGCTACCGCCGCATGATCCACCACATGGACGAAGGCATCGGCTGGATCATGGACGCGCTCAAACAGCACGGCCTGGCCGAGAACACCATCGCCGTCTTCACCAGCGACAACGGCGGCGAGCGCTTCTCCGACAGCTGGCCGCTGGTGGGCGGCAAGATGGACCTCACCGAAGGTGGCATCCGCGTGCCGTGGATCGTGCACTGGCCCGCGCAGGTGCCCGCGGGCAGCAGCACCGCGCAGCACGGCATGAGCATGGATTTCTCGCGCACGCTGCTCGACGCGGCGGGCGTGGCCGCGGCTGCATCGCACGCGCCCGACGGCGTGTCGCTGCTGCCGGTGTGGCGCGACGCGACGCAACGCATCGAACGCCCCATGCACTGGCGCATGAACCACCGCGGCCAGCGCGCGCTGCGCGAAGGCGACTGGAAGTACCTGCGCGTGGACGGCCACGACTACCTGTTCAACATCGCCAAGGACGCGCGCGAGCGCGCCAACCTGGCGACGCGCGAACCCGAGCGCCTGGCCGCCATGCGCGCGCGCTGGGAAGCCTGGAACGCCACCATGCCGCCCATTCCCGACGACGCCACGGTGAGCCTGGGCTACAGCAGCAAGGACATGCCGCAGCGGTGAACGCCGCCCGCCTCGTTACGATCGCGGCATGACCCGCTGGCAACGCCTGTTCCCGTTCCTGCAATGGCCGCGCCCCGACGCGGCCTTGTTGCGTGGCGAGGCGCTCGCCGGCCTCACGGTCGGGTTGATGGTGATTCCGCAGGGCGTGGCCTACGCCGCGCTCGCGGGCATGCCCCTGGTCACGGGCATTTACGCGGCGCTGCTGCCGGCGCTCATCGCGGTGCTGTTCTCGGCCTCGCCGCGCCTGGGGGTGGGGCCCACCGCCCTCACCTGCCTGCTGGTGGGCAGTTCGCTTGCGCCGCTGGCCACGCCGGGCAGTGCCGAATGGGTGCAGCTCGCGGTGTGGCTGGCGCTGCTGTCGGGCCTGCTGCAGGTGCTACTGGGTGCGGTGCGCTACGGCTGGTTGCTCAACCTCGTCAACTCGCCGGTGCTCATGGCCTTCACGCAGGGCGCGGCGGTGCTGATCATCGGCTCGCAATCGCCCGCGCTGCTGGGCTTTGCCAACGGCACCGCGCTGTTCGCGTGGCAGGGCTGGCACCCGGCGTCCATGGCGTTCGGCCTGGGCGCGCTGGTGGCGCTGGTGGCGGCGCGCCGGCTGCGGCCGGGTTTGCCTTCAGTGCTGGTGCTGGTGCTCGCGAGCGCGGGGCTGGCCCGCCTGCTGGGCTTCGAGGCCGGGGGCGGTGCCGTCATCGGCACGCTGCCGCAGGGCCTGCCCGCGCTGGTGCTGCCCGGCTGGCCGGGCTGGGAAACGCTGAGTGCGCTGGTGCTGCCCACGCTCATGATCACGCTGGTGAGTTTTCTGGAAACGGCCAGCAGCGCCAAGGTGGACAACGGCCGCCGCGGCGTGCGCTGGAACCAGGACCAGGACCTCATCGGCCAGGGCCTGGCCAAGATCGCGTCGGGCTTCACGGGCGCCATGCCCACCAGCTCGTCGTTCTCGCGCTCGGCGCTCAACCTGTACGCGGGCGCACAGACCGGTTGGGCCTCGGTGTTCACGGTGGGCGTGGTGCTGCTGGCGCTGCTGCTGGCCATGCCGCTGCTGCACCACGTGCCGCTGGCGGTGCTCGCGGCCATCGTGGTGCTGCCGATCTGGGGGCTCATCAAGCCGCGCGCGTTCACGCAGCTGTGGCGCCTCTCGCGCGTGGAGGCGCTGATCGCCGGCGCCACCTTCGCCATCACGCTGCTGGCCGCGCCGCGGCTGTACTGGGGCGTGCTCGCGGGCGTGGTGATGGCGCTCACGCACTTCCTCTACCTGCGCCTGCACCCGCGCATCATCGAAGTGGGCCTGCACCCCGACGGCAGCCTGCGCGACCGCCACCTGTGGCAACTGCCGCCGCTGGCACCGAACCTTTACGCGCTGCGCATGGACGCTGCGCTCGACTTCGCCACCGCGAGCGGCTTCGAGCGCGCCATCGCCGAGCACCTGCAAGAGCACCCCGGCACCGAAGGCGTGATGCTGATCGCGCACCCGATCAACTGGATCGATGCCACCGGCGCCGAGACCTTCGGCCGCGTGCGCGAACAACTCGACGACCGCCGCATCCACCTGCACCTGGTGGGCATCAAGCTGCCGGTGGAGACGGTGCTGCGGCAAGCCGGCCACCTGGACGCGAGTGAGCGCCTGCACCTGTACCGCACCGAGACGGAAGCCTTGCAGGCGCTGAACACCACACCACCGGCGCCCACCGACACCCACTGACGCCGCCGGATCGGACGAATGTCACGGCGAGGCGCCCGCAGATCGCGCGCGGCGGCGCAACGCGTGCACAGGCCGGCAGCCAGGGTCTACATTGCGTGACCTGCCCGGCCCCGCCGGGCCCCGCCGGAGACACGGTTGCCCGATCCCCGCCCCCACGCGTTCACGCCGCAGGAACAAGCCGAACTCGACGCGCTGGCCGCGCTCGTGCAGGGCGCGATCATGGTGTACGACGTGGACGCCACGGGCCTGGGCCGGCTCATCCACATCAGCGACGGCTGCATCGACCTCTGGGGTCTGGACGCGGCAACCATCCTGGCCGACGAGGCCGCGATCTGGTTCATGGCGCCGCGCGAGCAGCGCCGGCTGCTGCGCCATTCCTTCGGCAACGCGACACGGCAGAACCTGCCCTGGGCGCACGAGTGGCGCATCCTGAACGCGCGCAACGAAACGCACTGGCTGCGCGGCATGGGCAAGCCGCGCCCGCGGGCCGACGGGCATGTGCGCTGGACGGTGTTCATCAACGACGTGACCGACAGCGTGCGCGCCCGCGCGCTGGACATGGCCAGCGACGACCGCTTCCGCCGCATCTTCGACAGCATTCCCAGCATCGCGGTGCAGGCCTACGGGCCGGACATGATCGTGCGCTACTGGAACAAGGGTTCCGAGCGGGTCTATGGCTACAGCGCCGAGGACGCGATCGGGCGCAGCATGCTCGAACTGGTGGTGCCACCCGCCTTGCGCAGCGGCTTCGACCGCAACTTCCTGCGCTCGCTCGATGGCAGCACCACGCTCAACACAGGCGTGCACTGGCTGCAGCGCAAGGACGGCAGCGCGGTGGAGGTGCACAGCAACGAAATCGTCACCGAGCACCCCGAACGCGGCATCGAGATCTTCTGCATCGACTTCGATCTCTCCGAGCAGCGCCAGGCCGAAGACCGGCGCCTGACGCTGGAAGCGCAGTTGCGCGAATCGCAGAAGCTCGAAGCGCTGGGCACGCTGGCCGGGGGCATCGCGCACGACTTCAACAACATCCTCGCGGCCATCCTGGGCAACGCGCGGCTGGCCATGGAAGACGCGCAGGGGCAGACCGCCATCGCCGAAAGCGTGGGCGAAATCCTCAAGGCCGGTTCGCGCGCAAAGGACCTGGTGCAGCGCATCCTGGCGTTCAGCCGGCGCCAGCCGCTGCAACGCCGCGTCATGTCGCTGCAAACGGTGGTGGACGAATCGGTGCGCCTGCTGCGCGCCACCATCCCCAAGGGCGTGGAACTGCGCGTGGAATGCGACCCGGTCACGCCCATGGTGCTGGCCGACCCGACGCAGCTGCAGCAGGTGCTGCTCAACCTGTGCACCAACGCCTGGCAGGCCATGGCCGACCGCTCGCGCGGGCAACTGGTGATGCGCCTGCGGCCGCACCGCGGCCCGCCACCGGCCGAGCCCGAGGGCGTGGTGCTCGAAGCCGGCTCGCGCGACGACTGGCCCGAGACCAACGTGCGCCTGACCGTGGCCGACAACGGCGTCGGCATGGACGAAGCCACCATCGCGCGCCTGTTCGAGCCCTTCTTCACCACCAAGCCACCGGGCGAAGGCACGGGCCTGGGGCTGGCGGTGGTGCACGGCATCGTGCGCGACCACGAGGCCGCGGTGCACGTGCAGAGCCACAAGGGCGTGGGCACGGTGTTCGAGCTGTACTTCCGCGCCGCCACCTCGATGGCCGAGGGCGATATGCCGGACAACACCGGCACCGACACCGCGCGCGAGCGCACGCCGGGTGAAGCGCGCATCCTGTACGTGGACGACGATGAACTCATTGCCGACCTGATGCAGCGGCTGCTGCGCCGCGCGGGCTACGCCAGCCACGTGTTCACCAACCCGGCCGAAGCCTTGCGCGCGGTGCGCGAGGGCGGCATCGACTACGACCTGGCGATCACCGACTACTCGATGCCCGGCATGAGCGGCATCGAACTCGCGCGCGCGTTGCGTGCACTGCACCCCGCGCGCGAGGTGGCGATCACCTCGGGCTACATCAGCCCCGAACTGCGCCACGCGGCACCGGCCGCGGGCGTGAGCGAACTGATCTACAAGCCCAACACCGGCGATGAACTGCTCGACGCGATCGAGCGGCTCGCCAACCGCGTGCAGAGCGGTCGCCCGCCCTGCTGAGCGCGCGGCCTCAGAACGAAGTCCACTCGCCGTTGTCGTCGGCCGTGGCCGGCGCAGCGGCCGGCAAGGCCTTGGGCGCCTTGGGCGCGGCCAGGGGCGCTGCGGCCCTGGGCGTTGCCTTCGCCGGTGCCGGCAGGGTGCGCGGGGCGCGTGCCACCGGGGCGAGGGGGGCCGCCGTGGCCACCACCGTGCCGTGCTCGATCTTGAACACAGCGACCGCCTGCACCAGTTGCTCGGCCTGCTTCTTGAGGCTGTCGGCCGCGGCCGCGCTCTCTTCCACCAGCGCCGCGTTCTGCTGCGTCACCTGGTCCATCTGCGTCACGGCGCCGCCCACCTGCGTCACGCTGGCGCTCTGTTCGGCGCTGGCGCTGCTGATCTCGCCCATGATGTCGGTCACGCGGCGCACCGAGCTCACCACGTCCTGCATGGTGCTGCCGGCCTGGGCCACGAGTTGCGTGCCAGCCTGCACCTTGTCGACGCTGGCGCCGATCAGGGTCTTGATTTCTTTCGCTGCTTCGGCGCTGCGTTGCGCGAGGTTGCGCACCTCGCCGGCCACCACCGCGAAGCCGCGGCCCTGTTCGCCAGCGCGCGCAGCCTCCACCGCCGCATTCAGGGCGAGGATGTTGGTCTGGAACGCGATGCCATCGATCACGCCGATGATGTCGGCGATCTTCTGGCTGCTGGCCTGGATGTCCTGCATGGTGGTGACCACCTGGCCCACCACCTCGCCACCACGGCCGGCCACCTCGGAAGCGCTCTGGGCCAACTGGTTGGCCTGGCGCGCGTTGTCGGCGTTCTGGTTCACGGTGGAGCCCAGTTGCTCCATCGAGGCCGCGGTCTCTTCGAGCGCGCTGGCCTGTTCCTCGGTGCGCTGGCTCAGGTCGGCGTTGCCCATGGCGATCTGCGCAGAGCCGGTGGCAATGCTGTCGCTGCCCTGGCGCACCGTCTGCACGATGCGCGCGAGGTTCTGGTTCATGGTCTTGAGCGCGGTCAGCAGTTGGCCGGTTTCGTCGCTGGCGGTGGTGTCGATGCGGCCGGTGAGGTCGCCTTCGGCCACTTTCTGCGCCAGCGTCACGGCCTCACCGATCGGGCGCGTGATGGAGCGCGTGATGAGCCAGCCCATCCAGGCGCTGAGCGCGGCCATGGCGGCGAGCAGCGAGAACATCAGCGTGCGCGCGGCCTGGTAGCTGCGTTCGCCTTCGGCCACCGCGCGGTCGATCAGACCGATCTGGAAGGCCTTGAGCTTGTCGAGTGCTTCCATGTAATTGAGCTGGGCCGGGCGCAGGCGCTCGGTCAGCACCACCGCGGCCGGATCGCGCCGGCCAGCGCGCACGTGGTCGATCATTTCCTGCTGCAGCGGAACGAACACGTTGCGCGCGGCCACCACGGCGGCCAGCAACGCGCGGCCTTCGTCGCTGTTGATGGTGGGCGTGAGTTGCTCCAACGTCTTGCCGATCTCGGTGCGTGCCTTGATCACCTCGGCGATCGCCCCTTCGATCTGGGCCTGCTCTTCGAAGATCAGCGTGTTGCGCAGTTCGCGCGCGATCAGGTTGACGTCGTCGGCGATCGCGTCCACGCGCTCGAGCTTGGGCACGCGGTCCGCGCCGATGAGCACAAGGCTCTCGGTGATGGTGGACATGCGGGTGATGCCGATCACCACCACGATGACCGACAACACGATGACACTGGCGAAGGCCAACGCGAGGCGGCTGCCGATGCGCAGACGGGACAACAAGGACATGGGAACCTCCGGATAGGGTTGGAAAAAGCAACGCCATCCCGCGCCGGGGCGCGGGACGTCGTGGGATGCCGTCCAGTATCGGGAAGCGTGCTTACGAAGAAGCCGCGAACAACGGGGCAATCAAGGCGCAGTTTGGTCTTCGGCCTCGCCCATGGCGGGTTCGAGGTGCTCGCGCGCGGCGCCGAAGTCCAGGTTGTCGATCGCCGCGGCCACGGCCCGCGCGGTGGCGTCGCCCACGCGCTGCGCCAGCGCAGGGCGCAAGGCATCGAAGGTTTCGCTGGCGCCCAGGTCGTTGGCGTCGAGCTGGGCCGCAAGCGTCTGCAGCAGCGAGCGCCAGCGGCCTTCGTCCAGCGGCGCGGCGGGTGCGGCCGGGGCTTGTGCCGCGCTGTCGTCGAGGCCGGCGGCCGCGGTGTGAAGTTCAGCGAAAGCCTGCCGCAAAGCCTCCAGCGCGTGCGCGGCTTCGTCGGTGGCGTGGGCGTCGAGCGCCGTCTCCAGTGCGGTGGCGGCGCGCGCGAGCGCCAGCGCCCCCACCATGCCGGCGCTGCCGCGCAGGCGGTGCGCGCGCGCGCGCCAGGCCGTGGCCTGGCTTTCGCTCCACTGCCGCGGGCCATCGGGCGCCAGCGCGGCCCAGTCGGCGCGCTCGGCCAGCAGGCGCGCGAGCACGCGGCGAAACAGCACCGCGTCCCCACCCAATTGGCGGTGCGCGCTTGCGGCGTACCCGCCGGGCACGCGCCGCCAGTTGGCACGCAAGGGTACGGCCGCCTCGGCCCGCGCATCGGCGTGTCCCAGGCGCGTGCAGG
>JACVCO010000012.1 GCA_016741995.1 Hydrogenophaga sp.
CCTTCTTCGCGCGGCGCGCCTGCGCCTCGCCGACCGCGACTTCCCGGTTGATCTCCTTGATGTCGTGGATCACGAGGTGCATCTGCTCCTCGAGGTCCTTGATCTTCTGCTGGCGATCGAGGATGTCCGGCTTCAGGCGCGCGAGCGCCGCCGAGTGCTTGCGCTTCAGCTTGATCTGCTTGTCGATCCAGCCGGGGCGCGTCTCGTTCTTCGGGAAGATCGCGATGAAGTCCTTGCGCGGCATGCCGGCGTGCTTCACGCAGATCTGCATGATCTCCTTCTCGAGACCGCGGATCGTCGCGACGTGGTCGCGCAGGTTGTTGATCAGCGCGTCGAACATCTTCGGCGCGAGCTTCAGCTCCATGAACTGGCCGGCCAGCTTCTTGCGGAGCTTCTGCGTCTTCGGGTCCTTCGGCCCGACGCCGTCGAGCGCCTTCACGACCTGCTGGTGCAGCTTCGCGATGCCCGCGAAGCGGCGCGCCGCCTCCTCGGGATCCGGGCCCGTCTCGAGCGCTTCTTCCTCTTCGCCGCCTTCCTCGTCCTCGGCTTGGCCGCGTTTCATGAGCAGAAAGGCGCCCAGACCGCCGCCGATCACCAGCACCAGCACCAGCGCGGTGATGATGATCAGCGTCTTTTTGCCCTTGGGCTTGGCGGCGGGAGCTTCGGTGGCCATGTCGCGAATCCTGTGTATGGGTGCCTGGAGCGGTTGGTCAGAGCCAATGCCCCATATTCGAAGCGATTATGGCCCCACGCACCGCGGGGGGCCGGGGGGGACTGGGGGCGGTGCAGTTGCCCGATTCGGACGACGCGCCCCCGCGCCAGCGCCTGTGGCGCAACGCCGGCGAGGCGCTGCCCGCGGCCGAACCGCCACCCGCCGTACAAGCCGCCATCGCGGGCGTGCAGGCGCTGATGGCCGGCGAGCGGCGCGACCTGCTGGAGGTCGAACTCGACACCGCGCGCCTCACCCCGTTCCACCAACGGGTCTACGACTTCGCGCGCCGCATCCCGCCCGGCCAGACGCGCACCTACGGCGAAGTCGCCCAGGCCCTGGGCGACCCGCAACTGGCACGTGCCGTGGGCCGGGCCATGGGCGCCAACCCGTTCGCCCCCATCGTGCCCTGCCACCGCGTGATGGCCGCGGGCGGCAAACCCGGCGGCTTCTCGGCGCGCGGCGGCGCCGCCACCAAGCTGCGCATGCTGGCGATCGAGGGGGCGCTGGCACCGGACCTGTTCGGTCACGGCTGAGGCGTCATGCCCGCGCGAACAGCTCCGCCAACGCCACCGCCGACAGCGGCGCACACCCCTCGGCCTTGTTGCTGATGGTCACGTAGGCGTTCTGCCCCGCGCCGGTGATGCCGCGCACCGTGCGCACGATCAGTTCGCGCGTGTCGGCGTCCACGTCGTGGATGCGGTCGTAGGGGCTGTATTCGCGCTGCGCGTCTTCGTAGCCGTAGGCGCCGTGCAGCGGGTTGAGGTTCCAGCGGCACACCATCGGGCCGGGCCAGAGCGCGCGCAGCAGGGGCAATTGATCGGCCATGCGCGGCATCTTGGCGTGCAGGCCCAGGCAGTAGGTGGCGCCAGCGTCGCGCAGCACGGCGGCCAGGGCCGGGGCCGCGGTGGGCGCAAGCCATTCGCGGTCGCGCACCTCCACGGCGATCACGCCATCGGGGGTGGCGCTGCGCACATCCGGCAGGGCCTTGAGCAGGGCGCGCAGGCGCTCCAGCAGCAGCGGCAGCCGATGCAACTGCGCAAAGGGCAGGGGGCTGAGCTGGAACACCAGCGCACCTGTCTTGTGGCCCAGGCCGGCGAGCGCAGGGAGCACGAACTCGTTCACGGCCACGGTCGGATCCAGGAACAGCGGGTTGGGCTGGCGGCCTTGCCCGTCCTCGCCACGCACCTGGGCGTCGCACACCAGCGCGGGCGCTTTCACCACGAAGCGGAAATCGTCGGGCACCTGCTGCGCGTAACGCGCGAACTGCGCCTCGGTGAGCGGGCGGTAGAAGCTGCGGTCGACGCAGACGCTGCGCAGCAGCGGGTGCCGCGCGTAGGCGGTGAGCCCCTGGCGGGAGAGCGTTGCTTCCGGGTAGCCGCGTTCCCACACCAGGCCGGCCCAACCCGGGTAGCTCCACGACGAGGTGCCCAGGCGCAGGCGGGGTGGCAGCGCGGTGGCCAGGGTGTGCAAGGTCTCGTCGTGGGCGGCCGGCTGCACGCCGGTTCGCGCGCGCGGCGGCGGGGCACCGGCGGGTGGCGGTGCCGGCGGTTCACCCCCGAAGAAGTCGTCCTGCATCGGGCGATCTTCGCTCAAGGCCGCCGTTGCCCGGGCCGCCGCGCGCCTGTGGCAGACTCCGGCGCTTCGTTTTTCGTGAGGGGCGCCATGGGGCGCCCGGGTCTTTTCGTCATGCAGAAAATCATCGCGCAGATCGCGCAGGAAATCCGGGTGCAGGAGCGGCAGGTGCAGGCCGCCGTGGACTTGCTGGACGGTGGCGCCACGGTGCCCTTCGTGGCCCGCTACCGCAAGGAGGCCACGGGCGGCCTCGACGACACGCAACTGCGCGAGATCGAAGCCCGGCTGAGCTACCTGCGCGAACTCGAGGACCGCCGCGAGACCGTGCTCAAGGCCATCGACGAGCAGGGCAAGCTCACCGACGCGCTGCGCCTGGCGATCGCCGACGCGCCCACCAAGCAGGAGCTGGAAGACATCTACCAGCCCTTCAAGCTCAAGCGCCGCACCAAGGGGCAGATCGCGCGCGAGGCCGGCATCGAACCGCTGGCCGACAAGCTCTTCGCCGACCCGACGCTGGACCCGATGGCCGAAGCCGCCGCCTTCACACGGCCCGCCGAGGTGCTGGACGACGGCAAGCCCGGCCCCGATTTCTCCACCCCCGCGGCCGTGCTCGACGGCGTGCGCGACATCCTCTCGGAACGCTGGGCCGAAGACGCCGCACTGGTGCAGACCCTGCGCGAATGGCTCTGGAGCGACGGCCTGCTGCGCAGCGCGCTGGTGGCCGGCAAGGACGGTAACCACGCCGACGTGGCCAAGTTCCGCGACTACTTCGAGTACGACGAACCCATCGGCAAGGTGCCGTCGCACCGCGCGCTGGCGGTGTTCCGCGGCCGCGCCGCCGAGATCCTCGACGCGAAGCTGGTGCAACCGGGCGAAGCCGTGCCCGGCCAGCCCACGCTGGCCGAGGGCCGCATTGCCCACCACCTGGGCTGGAGCCACCAGGCCCGCAAGGCCGACGACCTGATTCGCAAGTGCGTGGCCTGGACCTGGCGCGTCAAGCTCAGCCTGTCCACCGAGCGCGACCTGTTCACGCGCCTGCGCGAGAACGCCGAGGCGGTGGCCATCAAGGTGTTCGCCGACAACCTGCGCGACCTGCTGCTGGCCGCGCCCGCCGGCCCCAAGGTGGTGATGGGCCTGGACCCGGGCATCCGCACCGGCGTGAAGGTGGCCGTGGTGGACGCCACCGGCAAGCTGGTGGACACCGCCACCGTGTACCCGCACGAGCCGCGCCGCGACTGGGAAGGCGCGCTGCACACCCTGGGCCAGCTCTGCGCCAAACACGGCGTGCAGCTGATCGCCATCGGCAACGGCACCGCCAGCCGCGAGACGGACAAGCTCGCCGCCGACCTGCTCAAGCGCCACCCCGGCGCTCAGAAGGTGGTGGTGAGCGAGGCGGGCGCCTCGGTGTACTCCGCCAGCGAATTCGCCAGCCAGGAAATGCCGGACGTGGACGTGAGCCTGCGTGGCGCCGCCAGCATCGCGCGCCGCCTGCAGGACCCGCTGGCCGAGCTGGTGAAGATCGACCCCAAGAGCATCGGCGTGGGCCAGTACCAGCACGACGTGAACCAGAGCGAGCTCGCCCGCACGCTCGACACCGTGGTGGAAGACTGCGTGAACGCCGTCGGCGTGGACCTGAACACCGCGAGCGCGCCACTGCTGTCGCGCGTGTCCGGCCTGTCGGGCACGGTGGCCAAGTCGGTCGTGCGCTGGCGCGAATCGCACGGCGCCTTCCGCAACCGGCGCCAGTTGCTCGAGGTGGCCGGGCTGGGCGCCAAAACCTTCGAGCAGTCCGCGGGTTTCCTGCGCATTCGCGATGGCGACGACCCGCTGGACATGACCGGCGTGCACCCCGAGAGCTACCCGGTGGTGCAGAAGATCATCGCGAGCACGGGCCAGGCGGTGCAGTCCGTGCTGGGCCGCGCCGACATGCTGGGCAAGCTGCGCCCCGAGCTGTTCGCCAACGACACGGTGGGCGTGATCACCGTGAAGGACATCCTCAAGGAACTCGAAAAACCCGGGCGCGACCCGCGGCCCGATTTCCAGGTGGCGCGCTTCAACGAGGGCGTGGAAGACATCGCCGACCTGCGCGAGGGCATGGTGCTCGAAGGCACGGTGAGCAACGTCGCCCAGTTCGGCGCCTTCGTCGACCTGGGCGTGCACCAGGACGGCCTGGTGCACGTGAGCCAGTTGAGCCACAAGTTCATCAACGACGCGCGCGAGGTCGTCAAGACCGGCGACATCGTGAAGGTGAAGGTGCTGGAGGTGGACGCGGCGCGCAAGCGCATCTCGCTCACCATGAAGCTCGACGCCGCCGCGCCGCGCAGCGAGGGCCCGCGCGGCAACCGTTTCGAGCCGGCGCGCGGTGGTGGCCGGGGCCGGCCGGAACCCGCGGCGCCCTCGGCCATGGCCTCGGCGTTCGCCAAGCTGCAGAACGGCCGGCGCTGATCGCCGCCCGAGCGGCGCGCCCGCGCCGCCACCGCGGGCTCAAGTTCGTCGCGCAATTGCCGATCAGGGAGGAAGAAATCCCTGAATCTCCGCCCGCGTCAACCGATGGACTTACAAGCCCTGCTCAATTACCCGGGTGCCTTGCCCGCGATGTCGCGCACCGTCGCCGATCTGATGTCGGAGATGAACAAGGAAGACCCGAGCCCGAAACGGGTCGGGGAACTGGTGGCGCAAGACCCCTCGCTCACCACGCGGGTGCTGCGCCTCTCGAACTCGTCCTTCTTCCGCTCCAGCCGCAAGATCGGCAACCCGCACGAGGCCGTGGCCATGCTGGGCATGACGCACGTGCGTTCGCTGGTGATGGCCGCCGCGCTCGGTTCGAGCTTCAAGAACGTGCCGGGCGTGAACCTGAACCAGTTCTGGCGCTACAGCCTGCGTGCGGCCGATATCTCCAAGTCGCTCGCCGAGGTGCTGCGCCAGAACACCGGCAACGCCTACACCGCCGGCCTGATCCATGCCATCGGCGACCTGGTGATGCACATCGCCATGCCCGATGAGGTGGCGCCGCTGGACATGGGCACGCCGCCGCTGGACCTGAACCGCGCCGCGGCCGAACGCAACCGTTTCGGCTACACCTACGCCGAGGTCGGCGCGGGCATGGTGGAGCGCTGGAACTTCCCCGAGGCGATCGTCAACGCCCTGCAGCACCAGACGCAGCCCTTCGAGGGCGATGCCTACGAGCCGCTGGCCGGCGTGGTGCACCTGGCGTCGTGGCGCGCGCGCGCCGAAGAGATCCAGCTCGACGACACCGGCCTGGCCGCCACCTTCCCCGACATGGTCGGCATCGCGCTCGGGCTGGACCTGGGCGCCGTGCTCGGCAAGGACCCGGAGGAGTGGTCTTTCGACGACGCACTGGCGGCCTTCGTCGACTGAACCCGAAAGGCCTCAAGTTCGCGTCACGGGTTTCGATATTCCATTCAGCCATCCCGCCCGCCACCATCGAGTCACGCCATGCACCTCGAAAAACTCCTCAAGCAACCGCAGGCCCTGCCGTCGGTCCCGAAGGTGGTGCGCAAACTCATCGACACCTTCGAACAGCCCGACGTCGACCCGATGCTGGTGGCCTCGCTGATCGAGGAAGACCCGGTGCTCACGGCCAAGCTGCTCAAGACGGCCAACTCGGCCTTCTTCGGCCTGTCGCGCAACGTGACCAATGCGCGCGAAGCCATGAACATCCTGGGCCTGATCAAGGTGCGTGCCCTGGTGGTGGCCAGCGCCCTGGGTGAAGGCTTTCACACCGTGGGTGGCGTGAACCTGAACCAGTTCTGGCGCTACAGCCTCAACAGCGCCAACCTGGCGCGCTACATCGCGCTGCCGATCCGCATCGACGAGAACACCGCCTTCACCGCGGGCCTGATCCACGGCATCGGCGAACTCGTGATGCACGTGGGCATGCCCGAGGCCATGATCGACCTCGACCGCAGCATCCCGATGCTCGACCTCAAGCGCTCGCGCGCCGAGCGCAGCGTGTTCGGCTACAGCTACGCCGAGGTGGGCGCCGCGCTGGCGCGCGAGTGGAAGTTCCCGCGCCGCATGATCAACGCCATCGAGCACCAGACCGCGCCGTTCGACAACGACGTGTACGAGCCGATCGCGGGTGTGATCCACATCGCTTCCTGGCGCGCCCGCGCCGAAGAGCAGGACATGCGCGGCGAGCTGCTGATCAACACCTACCCCGACCCGGTGGGCCTGGTGCTGGGCATCGACCCGGACACCGTGGTGGCCGACCGCATTCCCTCGATCTCGCGCGAAACCGATTTCGACGAGCCGACGCCGCCGGCCGAGGCCGAACCGGTGCCTTTCAAGGATTCGGTGCCGTTCCGCCATTCCGTGCCGTTCAAGGACTCGGTGCCGCACTGAACGCGCGCCGAGGCCCGGGTCGCGGACAATCCGCGCCATGCGAGCACTGCGCCTCTACGCCGGGCCCCTGGCCCTCCAGCACATCCGTGACCACGGCCTGAGCCCCGCGCATGTGGGCGTGATTCCCGCGGCCGCGGGCGGCCCCAAGGGCCTGATCCTCGGCCCCGTCGACCGGCTGCTGTTCGGCCACTGGCTGCGCGACGCGCCCCAGCCCATCCACCTCATCGGCGCGTCCATCGGCGCATGGCGCATGGGCACGGCCTGCCTGGCGCAACCCATGGCCGCGCTCGAGCGGCTCGAGCACGACTACATCCACCAGCACTACGAACTGCCCGCCGGCCAGCGCCGCCCCACGGCCCAGCAGGTGAGCGACGCGTTCGCGTCCAACCTGCAGGCCTTCTACGGCGGGCGCGTCGACGAGGTGCTGCACCACCCGCGCTGGCGGCTGCACATCGTCACCTCGCGCGGGCGGCACCTGCTCGCGCGCGACGGCCGCTTGCGCACGCCGCTGGGCTACCTGGGTGCCTTCGCCGCCAACGCGCTGCGCCGCCGCTCGCTGGGCGACTGGCTCGAACGCGTGGTGTTCTCCGCGCCCGAGGCCGGCCGCGGCGGCATCAGCCAGCTGCCCTTCGGCACGCAGGACCTGCGCACGCGCCAGATCCCGCTCGGGCAGCACAACTTCATGCCGGCCCTGCAGGCCAGCTGCTCCATTCCCTTTGTGCTGCGGCCCGTGGCCGACATCCCCGGCGCGCCCCAGGGCACGTACTGGGACGGCGGCATCACCGACTACCACCTGCACCTGCGCTACCACGCCCCGGCCGAGGCGCCGATCGTGCTGTACCCGCACTTCCAGAAGGCGGTGGTGCCGGGCTGGCTCGACAAGGCCTGGAAGCGCCGCCACCGCAGCAGCGACGCGCTGGACCACATGCTGGTGATCGCGCCCGACCCGGCCTGGGTGCGCGCGTTGCCCAACGGCAAGCTGCCCGACCGCAGCGACTTCGACCGCTATGGGCAGAACCTGGGCGCGCGCGTGAAAGCCTGGAGCGCGGCGGTGCAGGCCGCCCGGCAGCTGGCCGACGAGCTGGGCGAATGGCTCGCGAAGCCCGAGGCGGCGCGCGTCGAGGCGCTCTGAGCGAAGCCCCACCGGGGTGGGCGGGATAATCCCGCCCGTGAACGCGCCTTACCTCACCGCTGCCCTCTACAAGTTCGTCGACCTGCCCGACCACGCCGCGCTGCGCGAGCCACTGCACGCGCTGTGCGAGGCGCAACGCGTCAAGGGCACGCTGCTGCTGGCGCGCGAGGGCATCAACGGCACCATCGCCGGGCCCGAGGCCGGGGTGCGTGCGGTGCTCGCGCACCTGCGCGGCGACGCGCGGCTGGCCGATCTGCAGCACAAGGAGGCCTGGGCCGACGCGCCGCCGTTTCACCGGCTGAAGGTGCGGCTCAAGCGCGAGATCGTCACGCTGGGCGTGCCGGGGCTGGACCCGACGAAGACCGTGGGGCAGTACGTGAAGCCCGCCGACTGGAACGCGCTGATCGCGCAGCCCGATGTGCTGTTGATCGACACCCGCAACGACTACGAGGTGAAGATCGGCACCTTCGAAGGCGCGATCGACCCCGGCATCCGCAGCTTCACCGAACTGCCCGCCTGGCTGGAACAACACGCCGCGCTGCAGGGCGAGCGCAAGCCGCGCGTGGCCATGTTCTGCACCGGGGGCATCCGCTGCGAGAAATCCACCGCGCTGCTGAAGATGCGCGGCTTCGACGAGGTGTATCACCTCGAGGGCGGCATCCTGAAGTACCTGGAAGAGGTGCCGCCCGAGCAGAGCCGCTGGCAGGGCGAGTGCTTCGTGTTCGACGAGCGCGTGAGCGTGGGCCACGGCCTGCAGCCGGGTGCATCGGCGCTGTGCCGTTCCTGCCGCTGGCCCCTCACCGATGAAGACCGGCGCTCGCCCCTGTTCCAGGCCGGCGTGAGCTGCCCGCATTGCCACGACCAGCGCAGCGACGAAGAGCGCGAGCGCCTGGCCGAGCGCCAGCGCCAGGTGGAACTGGCCCGCCGGCGCGGGCAGCAGCACATCGGCACCCCGATGGCGACGCAGGCGCCCTCGGCACCCGCCGCAACTCAGGCGAAGGACGCGTCGAGCATCTCGCGGTAGTTCTCGGGGCTGGCCAGGCGCGGGTTGGTCTTGTGGCAGTGGTCGGCCAGCGCGCCTTCGATCACGCGGTCGAACACCGCCACCTCCACACCCATGGCGCGCAGGCCGGGCGGCAGCCCCAGGCGCGCGCTCATGTCGCGCACGGCCTCGGCCACATCGCCCGCGGAACCCAGGCCCATGGCCTCGGCCATGCGCTGCAGGCGCTGCTCCTTCTGCATCGACTCGGTCTGGGCGTTGAAGCCGATGACCGCCGGCAGGAACACCGCGTTGAGCGTGCCGTGGTGCAGCCGCGGGTTGACGCCGCCCAGGCTGTGGCTGAGGCTGTGCACGCAGCCCAGGCCCTTCTGGAAGGCCATGGCGCCCTGCATGCTGGCGCTCATCATGTTCATGCGGGCCTCGCGGTCGGCGCCGTTCTTCGTGGCGCGTTCGATGTGCGCCCAGCCGCGGCGCAGGCCATCGAGCGCGATGCCGTCGGCCGGCGGGTTGAAAGCCGCGCTCATGAAGGTTTCCATGCAGTGCGCGATCGCGTCCATGCCGGTGGCGGCCGTCAGCAGCGGCGGCAGGCCCAGCGTGAGCTCGGGGTCGAGCAGGGCGGTTCTGGGCACCAGGTGCCAGCTGTGGAAACCCAGCTTGCGGCCGTCGTCCACGATGAGGATGGCGCCGCGCGCGACCTCGCTGCCGGTGCCGGCCGTGGTGGGCACGGCAATCAGCGGCGGCACGGCGGTGGTGATCTTGGGCGAGCCGCCTTCGATGGTGGCGTAGGTCTTGAGCGGGCCTTCGTGCGTGGCGGCGATGGCCACGCCCTTGGCGCAGTCGATGGCGCTGCCGCCACCGAGCGCGATCAGGCCGTCGCAGCCTTGCGCCTTGTAGATGGCGGCGGCCGCGCGCACCGCGGCTTCGGTGGGGTTGGAGGGGGTCTGGTCGAACACCGCGGGTTGCAGCCCGGGCAGGGCGGCCAGCAGGCGGTCGAGCAGGCCGACGGCTTTCACGCCGGCATCGGTGACGACCAGGGGTCGGGCCATGCCCACGCGCTCGCATTCGGCCTTGAGCTGGGCGAGCGCGCCGAAGTCGATGACGATGTTTGTCACGTAGAGGATCTGGGGCATGGTCGTCTCCGGTTATGTTTCTGCCTTTCGCCGAATCGGTGGCGAAGCTTTGCGAACTATAGGCACGCCGCCCGTGGGGGTGGTCGCCCAAAAGACAATCCACGCATGTCCGACCCGCACAACCCGCGCGCCCGGCTCACGCCGGCCATGCGCGGCGTCATCGACCGCATCGCCCGCGCCGGGCACCCGCCTTTCCACGCGCTCACGCCGGCGCAGGCGCGCCAGGCCTACGAGCTGGGTGCCGGGGTGCTCGACATCAAGGCGCACGCGTTGCCGCGTGTGCAGGCCTTGCAGATACCCACGCGCGATGGCGCCAGCCTGAACGCGCGCCTGTTCGCCCCCACGGCGGAGCCGGGCCTGCCGGTGCTGCTGTACTTCCACGGTGGCGGTTTCACCATCGGCAGCGTGGCCACGCACGAACCGCTGTGCCGCGCGCTGGCGCACCAGGGGCGTTGCGCCGTGGTGTCGGTGGACTACCGGCTGGCGCCGGACGCGAAGTTCCCCACCGCCGTGAACGACGCCTGGGACAGCCTGCAGTGGTTGCGCGCGCAGGCCAGCGCGCTCGGGCTGGATGCGAACCGCATCGCCATCGGTGGCGACAGCGCGGGCGGCACGCTGGCCACGGTGAGCGCCATCGCCGCGCGCGATGCGGGCCAGCCCCTGGCGCTGCAACTGCTGTTCTACCCGGGCTGCGCGGGCCACCAGAACACGCCCTCGCACACAACCTATGCGCACGGCTTCGTGCTCGACGAGCCGCAGATCAGCTACTTCTTCGGCCACTACCTGCGCGACGCGCGCGACCGCGACGACTGGCGCTTTGCCCCGCTCGATGGCCGCGACGAAACCGGCCAGTTGAAAGACCTCGACGGCGTCGCGCCGGCCTGGATCGGCCTGGCCGAGTGCGACCCGCTCACCGACGAGGGCATCGCCTGGGCCGACCGCCTGCGCATGGCTGGCGTGCCCGTCGACCTGGAGATCTACGCGGGCGTGGTGCACGGCTTCATCCAGTTCGGCCGCGCCATCCCGGAAGCCCTCACTGCCCACCAGGACGCGGCCCGCGCGCTGCGCCACGCCTTCGGAACCCACTGACTTCCTGAACAACGACATGAGCCAGACCAAACACCAACGCAAAGACTTCCGCTTCTTCCACCGCCTGCGCGTGCGCTGGGCCGAGGTGGACATGCAGAAGATCGTCTTCAACGCGCACTACCTGATGTATTTCGACACCGCCATCAGCGACTACTGGCGCGCGATGGCCCTGCCATACGAAGAGGCGATGCACAGCCTCGATGGCGACCTCTACGTCGTCAAGGCCACGGTGGAGTTCCACGCCTCGGCGCGCATGGACGACCAGATCGAGGTGGCGATGAAGTGCGCGCGCATCGGCAACAGCTCGCTCACCTTCCACGGCGCCATCTTCCGCGGCGACGAACACCTCATCAGCGGTGAGCTGGTCTACGTGTTCGCCGACCCGGCCACGCAGACATCGCGCCCGGTGCCCGAGCGCCTGCGCGCCGTGCTGCAGGGTTTCGAGGCCGGTGACGACGTGCTCGACATGCGCGTGGGTGCATGGGGCGAGCTGGGCACCGCCGCGAGCGGGCTGCGTGCGGCGGTGTTCGTGCAGGAGCAGGGCATTCCGCTCGAGCTGGAGATGGACGCCGCGGACGCCACCGCCACCCACGCCGTGGCGCACAACCGGTTGGGCCAGGTGGTGGGCACGGGCCGTTTGCTGCAGCCCGAACCCGGCGTCGGCAAGATCGGCCGCATGGCGGTGCACCGCGCGCTGCGCGGCGGCAGCGTGGGCCGCCGCGTGCTGCACGCGCTGATGGATGCGGCGCGTGCGCGCGGGGACCGCGAGGTGGTGCTGCACGCGCAGCGCAGCGCGGTGGGCTTCTACCTGCGGCTGGGCTTCGTGGCCCGCGGCGAGCCTTTCACCGAGGCCGGCATCGAACACCTGGAGATGTTCAAGCCACTGTGAGTTGTTCGCGGCGGTGCCCGGCCACCGCGAACGAGGGGCGCTCGCCCGGCGCGGCGTGCGTCCATTCGTCGAACTGCACGCGGCCGTCGGCGTGCCAGCGCAGCACGCTGCTGCAGCGCGTGCCGTAGCCGCGCTGGGGCATCTGCACGAAAGGGCTGGAGAGCGCGCGCTCGATCTCGATCGGCACGCCCGAGTGCGGCAGCTCGGCGTCCGGCGCGGCCTGGGTGTCGGTCAGGGCCTGCGCGAGCCAGGCATCGGCCCGGGTGTGTTCGTTCAAGGCCCGGCCCATGGCATCGGCCAGGCGGCGCGTCTTGGGCCAGGGCGTGTCCAGGCTGGCATTGGACAGCGTGTGCAGGCCGGCGGCCACCGGCGCCAGGTGCAGGTGGGCGGGTACCGCCTCGTGCGGGCGCGCCGGGTCGCAATTGCTCATCCAGTGCCAGCGGCGCTGCCGCAGGTCGCCCACCACAAGGTTGAAGCCGCCGTAATCGGCCGCGGTGATGGCCGCGGCGAAGCCCTCGACATCGGTGCCCGCCTGCAGCCAGCGGGCCACGAGTTCGCCGCGGCTGCGCGCGCCGCGTTCAACGCCGGCCTGCCGCACGTTGGTGAGCCAGGCCACGCGGCCCCCGGGCGTGAGGCCCATCCAGGTGCCGCCCTCGCGCAGGTCGCGCCCGCCGACGATCTCGGTGCCGTCATCGAGCCGCCAGCGCTGCAGCGGCGCGGTGGGGCGCTCCAGGTACTCGTCGCGGTTGGCGGCCACCAGCAGCGGGCAGCCGGGCACGGCGTCGATCGCGAAGGCGATCAGGCACATCGGTCGGCTTTCAGATGTCGTCGAGCAAGGGGTAGGGCAAGGGCAGCAGGGCGAGCGTGGCGTCGCCCGCGCGCAGCGGCTGGCCATCGGCGGCGCTGGTCTGCATCGAGATGATGGCGCGCCAGCCGCCCGCCGGATCTGCCCCGGCCTGCACCACCATGCCGACGGGCTGCTCGGCATCGGCGGGGTGGAAGACCTCTTGCCCGGTATGCACTTCGGCGTCGGCCTGCACCACGTAGGCGCGGCGCTTGAGCGTGCCGCGGAACTGGCTGCGCGCCACCACCTCCTGGCCGGGGTAACAACCCTTCTTGAAGTTCACGCCCCCGACCGATTCGTAGTTGAGCATCTGCGGCACAAAGGCCTCGACCACCGGCTGCGACAGCGTGGCCACGCCGCTGGCGGCGTCGAGGAACTGCCACTGCGCGAGCGACAACGCGCCACCGGCGGGCGTGCTGCCCACGGGGCCAACCCACAGTGCGCGCGGCGTGCCGGCGCCGGGGTACAGGCGCACGGTGCTGGCGCCGCCCTCGGCCAGGTGGCTCCACAGCGCGGCGGGCAGGGCGGCGGGCACCGCATCGCCGGCCAGGCCGTACACCGCGTGCGAGTCGCTCACGTCACTGAGCTTCACCTTGGCGCGCAACACGAACATCTGCAGGCGCTTGAGCGTGGGGGCAAGCAGGTCGCGGTTGCACACCAGCAGCACGCTGTCGTGTGTGCGCTTGAAGACCACGAAGCTGGCCAGCATGCGGCCCTTGGCCGAGCAGAACGCCGCCAGGCGCGCTTCGGACAGGCCGAGCAGCGCGACATCCTGCGTGAGCTGCCCTTGCAGGAATTTCGTGGCGTCCTCGCCGTCGGCGGCGATCACGCCGAGGGCGGGCAGCGCGGCAGCGCCGTGCAGGACGCGGGTGGTTTCGGAAGCGGGATGGGAGGTCATGCGGTCGATGAGGGGTCGTGGGCTGTGGACCGATGGCATGCGCGCGCCACAGGCCCCCGGGAACGTGCGAATTATCATGACGCGGTCCGCGCGCCGCCGCCGCCTGGCGCCTTCCCCCTGTCGACAACAAGTTCTCGATGCGTGTTCTCAGAATCCTGGTGGTCTATCCACTCCTGCTCGCAGGTATCGCCTACATGGTGGGCCAGTGGTGGGTGCTCAATCCTTTGTCGCTGCCCGCCACCGCCAGCGAGCAGTCGCCGCTCGAATTCGACATCCCGCCCGGCAGCTCGGCCCGCCAGGCCGCCAACCGCATCGCCGCGGCCGGGGTCGACGTCAACCCCACGCTGCTGTTCGCCTGGTTCCGCCTCTCGGGCGAATCTCGCGGCATCAAGGCCGGCGTGTACGAGATCGCGCCCGGCGTCACGCCGCGCAGCCTGATCGGCAAACTGGTTCGGGGGGAACAGGCGCTGCGCAACGCGCAGATCATCGAAGGCGTCACCGCGCGCCAGGCACTGGACGCCCTGCGGGCCTCGCCCGATCTCACGAACGATCTCGAGGGCCTGAGCCTGGAGCAGGTCATGGAACGCCTGGGCATGCCCGGCGTGCACCCCGAAGGCCGCTTCTTCCCCGACACCTACCGCGTGGTCAAGCACGCCAGCGTGTCCAGCGTGCTGCGCCAGGCCGCGCGGGCGATGGAGCAACGACTGGCCCAGGTCTGGGAGCAGCGCGACCCGTCGGTGCCGCTGCAGTCGCCCGAGGACGCGCTGATCCTGGCCAGCATCGTCGAGAAGGAAACCGGTCGCGACCGCGACCGCGGTCTGGTGGCCGGCGTGTTCGCGAACCGCCTGCGCATCGGCATGCGTCTGCAGACCGACCCGACCGTGATCTACGGCCTGGGCGACGCCTTCGACGGCAACCTGCGCCGGGTGGACCTGACCACCGACACGCCCTACAACACCTACACCCGCGCCGGCCTGCCGCCGACGCCGATCGCGCTGCCCGGCCAGGCCTCGCTCCTGGCCGCCGTTCAACCGGCCAGAACCAACGCGATGTATTTCGTCGCGCGCGGCGACGGCACCAGCCAGTTCAGTGCCACGCTGCACGAACACAACGCAGCGGTGCGCCGCTTCCAGCTGGGCCGCTGAACCGCATGACCCTCCCCGCAGCCGGTCTGTTCATCACATTCGAAGGCATCGACGGCGCTGGCAAGTCCACGCACATCGAAGCCTTGGCGCGCGCGTTCGAAGCCACCGGCCGGCGCGTGGTGCTCACGCGCGAACCCGGTGGCACGCCCCTGGCAGAAAAGCTGCGCGCGCTCGTGCTCAACGACACCATGGACCCGCTGTGCGAATCGCTGCTGGTGTTCGCCGCCCGCCGCGACCACCTCGCGCAGGTGATCGAACCCGCGCTGGCCGATGGCGCGGTGGTGCTGTGCGACCGCTTCACCGACGCCACCTTTGCCTACCAGGGCCACGGCCGCGGCTTCGATCTCGCCGTGCTGACGCAGCTCGAAACCTGGGTGCAACAGGGCCCGCAAGGGAACGTGCGCCAGCCCGATCTCACCGTCTGGTTCGATCTGCCCGCCGCGGTGGCGGCCGAGCGGCTCGTATCGGCGCGCGTGCCGGACCGCTTCGAGGCCCAGCCGCAGGCGTTCTTCCAGCGAGTAGCCGAGGGCTACGCCGCACGCGCCGCGCAAGCTCCCCGGCGCTTCGCGCGCATCGACGCCCACCAGCCGCGCGAAGCGGTGGCCGCGGCGGTGCGACGCGCCTTTGTCCAACGCGGCTGGCTGCCCGACTCATGAGCGCCCAGCCCCTGGCCCCCTGGCTGCAACGGCAGTTGCAGACGGTGCTCGCGCAGCGCGGGCACGCCGTGCTGCTCGCCGGCCCCTCGGGCCTGGGGCAGTACGAACTGGCCCAGTCCACAGCACGCGCCTGGCTGTGCGAACGCCCCGGCCCGCAAGGTGCCTGCGGCAGTTGCGCCAGCTGCCACGCCATCGACGTGCGCACGCACGCCGACCTGTGCGTGCTCATGCCCGAGACCATGTGCCTCACGCTCGGCTGGCCGATCGATGAGAGCGACCAGCGCGAGATCGACGAGAAAAAGCGCAAGCCGAGCCGCTTCATCCGCGTGGAAGCCGCGCGCCAGGCGGTGGCCTTCACCCAGACCACCAGTGCGCGCGGTGGGCAGAAGGTGGTGATGGTCTACCCGGCCGATCGCCTCAACATCGAAGCGGCCAACACCCTGCTCAAGACGCTCGAGGAGCCCTCGCCGAGCGTGCGCTTCGTGCTTGCCACCGAAGCCGCGCACCAGTTGCTGCCCACCTTGCGCAGCCGTTGCCAGACGCTGCAACTGGCCTGGCCCGAACCGGAAGAGGGCATGGCCTGGCTGCAGGCGCAGGGCAATCTGAGCCTGTCGGCCGCGCTCGCCTGGTGGCACGCATCGGGTGGCCGGCCCGACATGGCATTGGCGCTGTCGCACAGCGGGCTGTCGCCGGAGCAATGGGTGCGGCTGCCCCAGGCTCTGGCCCGGGGCGACTGGAGCGCGCTGGCCGAGCAGCCACCCGCCACGCAACTCGACGTGCTTCAGAAGCTTTGCCACGACCTCATGGCCCGCGCCGCAGGCGCGCCGTCGCGCTTCTTCCCGCAGGACCACCTGCCGCCACCCCCACCGTGGCGCGTGCTCGCGCTGTGGTCGCGCGAACTGGCCATGGCCGCGCGCAGTGTGGAGCACCCGTACCACGCCGGCCTGCTGCAGGAAGCCTGGGCCGCGCGCGCCCGGGAGGCCTTGGGCACCGCCCGTCGCTGAAAGGTGTCCGATCGTGACCCAATCCCCGGACAAGCCCTTGCTCTGCGGCTTGAATCCGTCCTTTCCACCCCGTCATCGACCTTAAACTGTCGCCCATGAGTACCAACCCGAGCACCGCTGCGGCCCGGCCCAGCGTGATCCAGCTCTCGATCAAGGAGAAGGCGGCGCTGTACGCGGCCTATATCCCACTGTTCAACGACGGCGGCATCTTCATTCCTTCGTCGCGCGAGTACCGTTTGGGCGACGACGTCTATGTGCTGCTGAGCCTGCCCGACGACCCGCAGCGCTACCCGGTGGCCGGCAAGGTGGCCTGGGTGACGCCGCCCAAGGCGCAAGGTGGGCGCACGCAAGGCGTCGGCATCCGCTTCCCCGCGGACGAAAAATCCCGCCAGCTCAAGCTCAAGATCGAGGAAACCCTGGGCACCAACCTGAGTTCCGACCGCCAGACGCAGACGCTCTGACCGCGCGCCCTTTCCGGACAACGCCTCGCCGCCGCCAGCTGCGAGGCGTTTTTCATGGATCATTCCCGGATGTTCACCGACTCGCATTGCCACCTGAGCTTTCCCGAACTGCACGAGCAGGTCCCGGCCATCCTTGACGCCATGGACAAGGCGCGTGTGGATCGGGCCCTGTGCATCTGCACCACGCTGGAGGAGTTCGACACCGTTCACGCGCTGGCCATGAACCACGACGCACTCTGGGCCACGGTGGGTGTGCACCCCGACAACGAGGACGTGCGTGAACCCACGCTGGACGATCTGCTGGCGGGCGCCGCGCGCCCGCGCGTGGTGGGCATCGGCGAAACCGGGCTCGACTACTACCGCCTGGGCGAGCGCACCGTGGCCGACATGGCCTGGCAGCGCGAGCGCTTTCGGGTGCACATCCGCGCGGCGCGGCACACGGATCTGCCGCTGGTGATCCACACCCGCTCGTCGTCGGCCGACACGCTGGACATCCTGCGCGAGGAGGGCGGCTTCGGCACCACGGCCGGTCCGCAACCGGTGGCGCGCGGCGTGTTCCATTGCTTCACCGAGACCAGCGCGGTGGCGCGTGCGGCGCTCGATCTGGACTTCTACATCTCGTTCTCCGGCATCCTGACCTTCCGCAACGCGACCGACCTGCGCGAGACGGCGCGGCTTGTGCCGCTGGATCGCCTGCTGATCGAAACCGACAGCCCCTACCTCGCCCCGGTGCCGTACCGCGGCAAGGTCAACACGCCGGCCCTGGTGCCGCACGTGGCCCAGCAGGTGGCCGAACTGCACGGGGTGTCGGTCGAAACGGTGGCCGAGGCATCCACCCGCAACTTCCTGCGCCTGTTCAATCGGGTCACTTCAACTTCAAGTGAATCTTGAAGATCATGAAAAAGCGCCATGTTTTAAAGGGGATTTTTCTCCTGACCTTCTGGCCCACCAGCTGGGCCAATTCTTACGACGACTTCTTCGCCGCCCTCAAGCGCGACGATGCACCCGCGCTGCAAGCGCTGGCCGCGCGCGGGTTCGACCTCAACACGCTCGACCCCCAGGGCCAGCACCCGCTGTTTCTGGCGCTGCGCGACGAATCCGACCGCGCCGCGACCTACCTTCTGGGGCAAGCCACCGTCCAGGTGGAATACCGCAATGCCAAGGGCGAGTCGCCGCTGATGATGGCCGCGCTCAAAGGCAAGCTCGATCTGGTGCGCCGCCTGATCGAGCGCCGGGCCGAGGTGAACAAACCCGGTTGGGCGCCACTGCACTACGCCGCCACCCAGCCGGGGGAGCGCAGCCTGCCGGTGGTCCGGCTGCTGCTTGAGCACCACGCCTTCATCGACGCGCAGTCGCCCAACGGCAGCACGCCCCTGATGATGGCCGCGCTCTATGGCCACCCCGGTGTGGTGCGGCTCCTGCTGGAAGAGGGGGCCGACCCCTTGATGAAGAACGAGCAGGGGCTCACCGCGATCGATTTCGCCCGCCGCGCCAGCCGCGAAGACGCGGCCGAGGCGATTGCGGCGGCGGTTCGGGCCCGCCAGTCAACCGGTCGCTGGTAAGACAGGCGTAGGTGAATCCCACATGACGTCCGGTGGGACATCGCCCCACAATGCGGGGCTTTGCATCCCCGAGGAGACGTCGTGAAAGCCAGAAGCCAGAAGGACTTCGTGTCCGGTCTCATGTTCACCGCCGTGGGCATCGCCTTCGCGGTGGGCGCCACCAACTTCGACATTGGCGGTGCGGCCCGCATGGGCCCCGGCTACTTCCCCCTTTTGCTCGGCATCGTGCTGGCCATCCTGGGCCTGATCGTGACGCTGCAATCGTTCGGTCGCTCGGCCGCCAAGGACGAGATCGGCGAGATCGCCTGGCGCCCGCTGGCCTACATCCTGGGGGCCAACCTGGCCTTCGGCGTGTTGCTCGTGGGTGTGCCGGCGCTGGGCATCCCGCCTTTCGGCCTGATCGTGGCGCTGTACGCCCTGGTCATCATCTCGGGGTTCGCGCGCCCCAACAGCAGCATCAAGGAGTCCGTGATCCTGGCCACCATCCTCGCGGTGGGCAGCTACGGCGCCTTCGTCTACGCCCTCAACCTGCAGTTCCCGGTTCTGCCGTGGTTCCTGGGCCACTGATCACGGAGACAAGAACATGGAACTGATCGAACACCTCTCACTGGGCTTCAGCGTCGCCTTCACGGCGCAGAACCTGCTGTACGCCTTCATCGGCTGTCTGCTGGGCACCCTCATCGGCGTGCTGCCCGGTCTGGGCCCGGTGGCCACCATCGCCATGCTGCTGCCCGTCACCTATGGCCTTGAGCCGGTGTCGGCGCTGATCATGCTGGCCGGTATCTACTACGGCGCGCAATACGGCGGCTCCACCACCGCCATCCTGGTCAACCTGCCGGGTGAATCGTCCTCGGTGGTGACCGTGATCGACGGTTACCAGATGGCGCGCAAGGGCAGGGCAGGCCCCGCGCTCGCGGCCGCAGGCATTGGCTCGTTCTTTGCCGGTTGCGTGGGTACGCTGGTGCTGGCCGCCTTCGCCCCGCCGCTGACCGAGGTCGCCCTGAGCTTCGGCCCGGCCGAGTACTTCGCGCTCATGATCCTGGGCCTGATCGGCGCCGTGGTGCTGGCCTCGGGCTCGCTGGTCAAGGCACTGGCCATGATCGTGCTGGGCCTGCTGCTGGGCCTGGTCGGTACCGACATCAACTCCGGCGTCGCGCGCTTCTCGTTCGACGTGCCCGAACTCACCGACGGCATCAGCTTCGTCGTGGTGGCCATGGGCATCTTCGGCTACGGGGAAATCATCGCCAACCTGGCGCAAGACGAATCCAAGCGCGAGGTGTTCACCGGCAAGGTCAAGGGCATCATGCCCACCGCCGAAGACTTCAAGCGCATGTTCCCGGCCATGATCCGCGGCACGGCGCTGGGCTCGGCCCTGGGCATCCTGCCCGGCGGCGGCGCGCTGCTGTCGTCGTTCGCGGCGTACACCGTGGAGAAGAAGACCAAGCTCAAGCCGGGCGAAGTGCCGTTCGGCCAGGGCAACATCCGCGGTGTGGCGGCGCCCGAGTCGGCCAACAACGCCGGTTCGCAAACGTCCTTCATCCCGCTGCTCACGCTGGGCATTCCGCCCAACGCCGTGATGGCCCTGATGGTGGGTGCGATGACCATCCACAACATCCAGCCGGGCCCGCAGGTGATGACCAGCAACCCCGATCTGTTCTGGGGCCTGATCGCCTCGATGTGGATCGGCAACGCCATGCTGATCATCCTGAACCTGCCCCTGATCGGCATGTGGATCAAGCTGCTGACGGTGCCTTATCGCTGGCTGTATCCGGCCATCGTGCTGTTCTGCGCCATCGGCGTGTACTCGACCAACAACAACAGCTTCGACATCTGGATGGTGGCGCTGTTCGGCCTCATCGGCTATGCCTTCATCAAGCTCGGTTGCGAACCCGCGCCGTTGCTGCTGGGCTTCATCCTCGGGCCCATGATGGAGGAATACCTGCGTCGGGCGCTGCTCATCTCCCGTGGCGACTGGTCCGTGTTCGTCACCCGGCCCATCTCGGCCTCGCTACTGGCCGCTGCGGCGCTGTTGCTGGTGATCGTGCTGTTGCCGGCGGTGAAGAAGAAACGCGAAGAAGCCTTCGTGGAAGAGTGAAGCCGCACAGGCAGATGCCTGTGTGCCAAGCCAAAGCCCCGCGTGAGCCATCACGCGGGGCTTTTTGCTGGGAGGCTGGATCGGTGTCGAGCGTTTGGAGCTACTTTAAAACATTCTACGATGTATATTATGTAAATATACAATCCGACATCCCAAGCTATCAAGCAGCGATCTCCTATCAGCTCGCCACCGCCAGCACGATGTCCGACGCCTTCACCAGCGCCGTGACCTCCACCCCCGGCCGCAACCCGAGGTCTGCCACCGCCGATTGGGGCACCACAGCCACCACATCCACGCCGCTGGCGGCGCGGACGACGACCTCGGCGTTGACCGAGCCGGGTGTGACCGAGAGCACCTGCCCCGGAATCTGGTTGCGCGCCGAGACGCGTGCGCCGGCCAGATCGACCGCCAGCAGCACGGCCGACGACTTGACCAGGGCGATCACCGTGAGCTGGGTGCGCAGCGCCAGGGCCTCGGTGCTTTCCCGCGTGACGATGGCGGCCAGGCGCAGCCCACCAGGCAAGCCCACCTCGATCTCGTCGTTCACCGCGCCGGCGCGCACCGCCGTCACCTTGCCCACCCACTGGTTGCGTGCACTGGTCTTCATGTTCAACACCTTGAGCAGTGAAAATTCCTGGTCCAGGTCCATGGCGTCCTGCTCGATCAGGTGCAGAAAACGCCGGTGCGCTTCGTTCACCTGCTCGAAACGATCAATGAGCCGGCGCCCGAACTCGGTGACCTGGGTGGAGCCGCCGCCCCGGCCGCCGATCACACGCGCCACCACGGGTTGGCTGGCGCGCTGGTTCATGGTGTCGATGGCGTCCCAGGCGGCCTTGTAGCTCATGCCGAAAGCCTTGGCGGCCTGGGTGATCGAGCCGTGTTCGGCAACAGCACGCAGCAGTTCGATGCGGCCATGGCCGGCGATGCTGGCACCGTCCACCGAAAGCCAGAGCGCGCCATGCACTTCCAGCTTGTCTTTGCGCCTGCGTTGTCTTGTCGCCATCGGGTGTCCACTGCTGCTGCCACGCCGGTGCCACGGGCATCCGGGGATCGGCCTGCGAGGATAGCAGCCACCCCCTCGCCACGGCGACGGATCAACCGCCCTCGCCGCCCGAACCGTTGTCGGCGGTCATGCGTTGATCGGCTCGCGTGGTTTCCAGGTACTGCAGGCGCTCGGCGAACCAACCGATGCGCTCGGTGTGCCGCACATCGAAGTGCGGCACGAAGGGTTTGATGTCGAGCACCGGCGTGCCATCCACCAGGTCGTTGCCGAGGCAGAACAGCGTCGTGCCGTCGACATGCACCAGTTGCACGAGGCTCATGCCGATGCGGTTGGGCCGCGCCGGCGAACGGGTCGCGAACACGCCGTGCGAGCGAGTGTCGAGAAAAGGCACCACATCCAGCGGTGCCGAGCGGGCCAGGTGCAGGTGGGTCAATACCCAGAGGTATTCGAAGCCCTCGAGATCCTTGAGGCCGGCGCCGTAGTCCGCTTGGACCTCGATCTGAAGCGGCTGATCCGCTGCCGCGGCCGTCTGCAGGGGCATGCCCGCAGGCGAGCTGTACCGGCTGCTGACGCGGCCGATCGGCCGGTACGACACGAGCGACGCATCGGGCTGCGGCGTTTTCACCGGCTGTCCTTCGGCACGGTGGCCGGCGAAGGCGTGGCGCCCGGGTGGTGCTGCACCACCCTGCCCGCCTCCAGGCAGACCACCTCTTCCGCCAGGGCACGAACATCGTCATCGTCGTGCGTGATCAGCAGCATGGGCAGGCCGAGCTGGATCTGCAGCGCTTTCAACTCTTCGCGCAAACGCTCGCGCAGGCCTTTGTCGAGCGCAGCGAAAGGTTCGTCGAGCAACAAGGCCGTGGGCTCGGACACCAGCGCCCGGGCCAGTGCGGTGCGCTGGCGCTGCCCACCCGAAATCTGGTGCGGATAGTGGCCGGCGACGGCTTCAAGACCGAAGCTGGCGATCCAGCGATCGACCGCCTGGTGCGCCACCGCCCGCGCGGGATTGAGCAGCCCGTGGTTCACGGCAAAGGCCACGTTCTGCCGCACGGTGAGGTGCGGGAACAGCGCGTAGTCCTGGAACATGTAGGCCAGGTGCCGCTGCTGCGGCGTGGTCCGGATGCCCTGCGCGCTGTCGAACAACACACGCCCGGCCACCGCCACGCGGCCCTGATCGGGCGCCACGATGCCCGCGATCATCTTGAGCGTCTGCGTCTTGCCCGCGCCCGACGGGCCGAACAGCACGACCCGCCGGGCCGACGACTGGAGTGCGACATCGAGCTCGAATGTGGAGGCGCCCTGCCGCAGCGTTTTGCGCAACGCCACATCCCAGATGCGGTTGGCGGCTTGTGTCGCGGGAATGTGCATGTCGGAACGGTACACCGCCCTCTCCTCAACCCCGGGCGGGAATGCGGCCGGGCACCAGGCGGCCCGCGGTGAGCAACACCGCCACACAGGTGATCGAGGTCACGATCACCAGGAAGTTGGCCGTGTTGTCCTGCCCCGCCTGCACCGCTTCGTAAACGGCAATGGACAAGGTCTGCGTCTTGCCGACGATGCTGCCCGCCACCATCAGCGTGGCGCCGAACTCGCCGAGTGCGCGCGCAAACGACAGCAGCAGGCCCGCAAGGATGCCGCGCCAGGCCAGCGGCAAGGACACGCGAAAGAAGATCGCCCACTCGTTGATGCCCAGCGTGCGCGCCGCGTCCTCAAGTTGCGGATCAACCGTTTCGAAAGCGGCCCGCGCGGCCTTGAACACCAACGGAAAGGCCACGATGGTGGCGGCGATGATGGCCGCCTCCACGGTGAAGATGAGGCGGATGCCGAAGTGCTGCAGCAACCAGGCGCCAAGCACGCCCTGGCTGCCGATGACCACCAGCAGGTAGTACCCGAGCACCGTGGGCGGCATCACCATCGGGAGCGTGAAGGCGGCGTCCAGCAGATCGCGCCCGGGGAAACGCCAGCGCGCAAGCGCATAGCCCACCCCCGTGCCCAGGAACAGGTTGATCAGCGTGGCCCAGCCAGCCACCTTCAGGGTGAGGGCCAGCGGAACCCAGGCGTCGGCCACGTGCGCTCCGTGGGGTGTGGATTCAGGGCTTGCCGAAACCGTACTTGGCCAGCACGGCCTGGGCCGGCGGCGTGAACAGGAAGTCGACAAACTTTTCGCCCATGGCGGCGTTCGGGCCGGCCGGCAGCGGCGCCACCGGGTACAGGATGGGCTTGGGCGTCGGCACGGTCAGCGCCACCTTCACTTTGTCGAGCATCAGGGCCGCGTCGGTGGAATACACGAAGCCGGCATCGGCCTCGGCGCGCTGCACGTAGTCCAGCGCTTGCCGCACATTGGTGGCACCCACCATCTTGGGTTCGATCGCACCCCACAGGTTGGCGCCTTCCAGCACGCTCTTGGTGTAGCGGCCCACGGGCACGCTCGCCGGCAGGCCGATGGCGATGCGGGCGTAGGCGGGCTGGGTCAGGTCGGCCACCGCCTTGGGCACGTTCGCGCTGGCGCCGGGCACGATCACGACCAGGCTGTTGGACACGAAGTCGCGGCGCTTGTCGGCCTTGATCAGGTTCTGCGCCTGGGCCTGATCCATCGTTTCCTGGTCGGCGCTGGCGAACACATCGGCCGGTGCTCCCTTGGCAATCTGCTGCAGCAGCACGCCCGACGCCGCGAAGTTGAAGTTCACCTTGGTGCCCGGGTTGGCCGCTTCGAACAGGGGCGCGACTTCGCGGAACGCGTTGGTCAGGCTCGCGGCGGCGGACACGGTGAGGTCGGCGGCCTGGGCGGTCAGTGCGGCGCTGGCGGCGAGTGCCGCGGCCAGGGTTCGGATCAGTCGGTTTTTCATGGAGGTCTCACTCGGGTTTCGGGGATTTCGCAATGTCAGAGTTTATATAGCGAATTCAAGCCTTCTCATGGAATTACCCCTCAGCGGCTTGGTAAAGGGGACTCATTCGCTATTTATTTGTGAATATAGCGAATCCCAAGCCAAGTGATCGACCGCAGCGGCACCCACGCCCTCGCGGGCGTGGCTTGGAGTGCCTCAGCCCCTCAATCCTTCAACAGGCCCAGCAGTCGACGCAAATCCGTCGCGCAGGCACTGGCCGCCGTCTGCTCGATGTGGCGGTAGAGCGAGACGACCTCCTGCCCCACCTCGGTCAGGGTGGTGGTCCCACCGGCGGCGCCGCCTTTGGCGGATTCGATGGCCGGGCTTCGCAGCGAGCCGTTGAGCTCGTCGAGCAACAACCAGGCACGCCGGTACGACATGCCGATCGACTTGGCCGCGGCCGTGATCGAACCCGTCTGTTGCACCGCCTCCAGCAACGTCACCTTGCCGGGGCCGATCGCGATCACGTCGTCGAGCGTGACCCGCAGCCGAAAAGCAGCCTGGGCGCGGGAGGCGCGGGGAGCGCGGCGGGCGGTCTTGGAAGTGCTCATCGAACAACGGTGTCGTGGGAGGCCTGCGGAGGATAGCCGCCGGGATGCGCATCACCAACGCCACGGCACCTCTCCCCGTTCATATCGGCCTGCGTTTGCCCATCGATATATTCATGTGTATATTTCGAAAACCATGCCTCACCAAGCACCGTTCGCGAGCACCGCCCCGGGCGATGCGCCCCAATCCGCCCTTCTGCCGATCGCCCGGGCATGGACACAAGGCAACACCGTCGCCTCAGGCGACGCTTGCTGTGCCAGCGCCGATGCAGCAGCTGTGCCCGTGCAACTGGGGGCACGCGCGCGCCTGGCCGAGCTGGATCCCCATTTGCACTGCTCCGTCATCGGCACCTGCTGCTCCACCGCAGAACTGCGCAAGCTGCTCGCCCGATTCGTCGAGGTGGACGGGCTGGACGAACTCACGCTGCACCACGAGGCGGTGCGCCTGGCCGCTCAAGGCGGCGAACCCGCCAAGGCCATCCACAAGGCGCTGGACCGGCGTCACGACGCCGCGCTGCAGCGCTTTGCGCGCGCTCGCGATGAAGCCAGCCTGCTGACTCTGTGGAAGGATTCGCTCGGCGCGGGCGATGTACCCGGTGCCTACTGGGCCGTGCTGACCCACCGCCGCAGCACCGAACCGCTGCGTCAGCGCGCATTCGGCGATGTGCACATGCTTTCCCACCTGGTAGGGGCCGCCAACCGGGCCGACATCCGCCGCCTGATGACCCTCGAGCGCGATAACAGCGAACTGCGCGAACGGCTTGAGCGCGCGCAGGAACGCCATGGCGAGCTGTGCCAGGAACGCGACGCAGCGCTGCAGGCTCGGGACGAGATCCGGGCCGAGGCCAGCCGGTTGCGGCTCGCACCGCCTCGCCCGTCAGCACCGAGATTGCGGGCCCTCGAGCAGCGGCTCAACGCGAAGGAGGACGCCCTGCAGGCCGAAGCCGAGCGCTACCACGCGCTTGAACTCAGCGCACGCGTGTCGCGTCTGGAAGCCTTGCGCCTGTCCGAGGAACTGCAGCAACTCGGCGAGCATGCGGAGGCGATTTCCCGCGAACTCGCGGCCACCGAACAGCACGTGCGGGCCACCGCAGGGAACGAATCGCAGCAAAGTCTCGCCGTGCAGCGCCTGCGTGGCCAGCGGCTGCTCTATGTGGGCGGGCGTCCGAGCTCCACGCCCGCGATCCGCGCGCTCGTCGAATCGGCCGGCGGCGAATTCCGCCGCCACGACGGCGGCATCGAAGACCGCAAAGGCATCCTCGGCGCATCGCTTGCCTGGGCCGATCTCGTGGTGTTCCCCGTCGATTGCGTCGACCACGACTCCGCGCTCGCCCTCAAGCGCGATTGCAAGCGCCACGGCCGCCCCTTTCTCGCGCTGCGCAGCGCCAGCGTCACCAGCCTGGTCGGCGCACTCGTGCAGGACGACACCGCCACAACCGCCGATCTGCCCGCACTGCGCTGCCTGCGTCACGCCTGAGTGCAGCGCCGCGGCGAGCGGCAATGGCATTCTTCTTGCTGGCCTGCAAAGGTGCCACTTTCGGCCCGTTACGCTTGGTGGAAATACCACCGTCCCGCGCCCGGAACCCTTCGGGCCCCAGACCTACAATCCACGGGCGTTCCAACATCGGCGCCACAAGCGCCACTTACGAAACCCATCGTCATGAAGCACGCCATCCTGACCGCCACCCTGATCGCCGCCGCCACCCTGGTCGCCTGCGGCAAGAAGGAAGAAGCCGCCCCCGCGGCCTCTGCACCCGCACCGGCCGCCGCCCCAGCCCCGGCGCCCGCCCCCGAAATGCCGGAGCTCAAGGTCGCGATCGACCCGACCTACGAGCCCTTCACGTTCAAGACGGCCGACGGCAAGCCCACCGGTTTCGACGTCGACATCGCCGAAGCGCTGTGCAACGAAATCAAGCGCAAGTGCACGTACGTCGAACAGGTCTGGGACAGCATGATCCCCGGCCTGCAAGCCAAGAAGTACGACGTGATCATCAGCTCGATGTCGATCACCGAAGAGCGCCAGCAGGTCGTCGACTTCACCGACAAGTACTACTTCACCCCGAGCCGCATCGTCGTCAAGAACGGCACCGCCTACACCGACCACGCGTCGCTCAAGGGCAAGAAGATCGGCGTGCTCAAAGGCAGCACGCAAGAGAAGTACGCGCTGGGTGAACTCAAGCCCGCTGGCGTGAGCGTCGTGCCCTACGAAGCGCAGGACCAGGTCTACCTGGACATCAAGTCCGGCCGTCTGGATGGCACCGTGGCCGACCAGGTGGAAGTCAACGGTGGCTTCCTGAGCAAGCCCGAGGGCAAGGACTTCGGTTTCGTGGGCCCGGTGCTCAGCGAGGCCAAGTACTTCGGCACGGGCGTCGGCGTCGCGCTGCGCAAGGGCGAAACCGAACTCAAGGATTCGCTAAACGCCGCCATCAAGGCCATCCGTGGCAATGGCGTCTACGAAACGGTCAGCAAAAAATACTTCGACTTCGACGTGTACGGCAACTAAGCCGAGCGCGTTTTGTCTGGTTACTACCTGCTGATCCTGCAAGGCGCCCTCCTCACGGTGGGCGTCTCTCTGGCCGCCCTCGTGGTGGCCATTTTGTTGGGGCTGGCGGGTGCGGCGGCCAAGCTCTCGGGCCGCCCGCCCCTGGTGGCGCTGGCCACCGTGTACACCACGGTGGTTCGCGGCGTGCCCGAGCTGGTGCTCATGCTGCTCATCTTCTATGGCGGCACCATCGGCCTGAACCACCTTCTCGAAGCCTTCGGCAGCCGGCGCAGTGTGGACATCAACCCGTTCATGGCCGGCGTGCTCACCATCGGCTTCATCTACGGCGCCTACATGACCGAAACCTTCCGCGGCGCCATCCTGGCCATTCCCCGCGGGCAGATGGAAGCGGCCTGGGCCTTCGGCATGGGCAACCTGCGCACCTTCGTGCGCATCACGCTGCCGCAAATGGTGCGCTACGCCATTCCCGGCTTCACGAACAACTGGCTGGTGCTCATCAAGACCACCGCGCTCGTGAGCCTGATCGGCCTGCACGAGATGACCTACCTCGCCAAGCAGGCCAGTGCCGCCACGCGCGAGCCCTTCACTTTCTTCCTGTTCGCGGCCGCGCTGTTCCTGATCTACACCTCGGTGTCGCTGTGGGCGCTGCGCTGGGTCGATCGGCGCTTCAGCCTGGGCGTCAAGCGCAGCGCGGTCTAGGAACGCGGCCATGCGCTGGGAAATCATCTTTCAAGCCAAGCACCTGGCGATGTACGCGCAGGGCGCGCTCACCACGTTGAGCCTGCTGTTCTCTTCGCTCGTCATCGGCGCCGTGCTCGCGCTGGTGTTCGCCGTTGCGCTCACGCAGGGCCCGCGGCCGTTGCGCTGGCTGGTCGGGGCGTACACCTACGTCATCCGCGGCACGCCGCTGCTGATTCAGGTCTACCTCATCTACTACGGGCTCGCGCAGCTCGAATGGATCCAGGCGCGCTGGGACGCGGTCTGGCCCTGGACGCTGTTCAAGGACGCCTTCTTCTGCATCGTGCTGGCCTTCACGCTCAACACCGCGGGCTACACCGCCGAAATGCTGGCCGGCTCGATCCGTGAAACGGCGGCCGGCGAGATCGAGGCCGCCCAGGCCATGGGCATGAGCCGCTGGCTGGCGCTGCGCCGCATCGTGCTGCCCAGCGCCGTGCGCCGCACCCTGCCCGCCTACAGCAACGAGGTGGTGATGATGCTGCACAGCACCAGCCTGGCCAGCGCCGTGCCGGCCATGCTCGACATCACCGCCGCGGCCAGCCGCATCTACTCCGACTTCTACCTGCCCTTCGAGGCCTACCTCTTTGCAGCGGCCATCTACCTGACGATCACGTTCAGCCTGGTGGGCCTGTTCCGGATCGGCGAACGCCGCCTGCTCGCGCACCTGGCGCCGCGCACGCACTGAGGCCCCGCGCATGGTCCGCACCGAACACCCCTTGCCGAGCCCGAGCCTGGGCAGCCAGAAGACGCTGGTGTCCTTCCAGGTCGGCAACCCGTCGGCGCGGCCCAAGGTCTACCTGCAGGCCAGCCTGCACGCCGAGGAACTGCCCGGCATGCTGGTGGCGCACCACCTGCGCCCCGCGCTGGAACGCGCCGAGCGCGAGGGCCGCGTGCGCGGCCACGTGGTGCTGGTGCCCGCGGCCAACCCCATCGGCCTGGCGCAACGGCTCGACCACAAGGCCATGGGCCGCTTCGAGTTCGACACCGCGCAGAATTTCAACCGCCACTACCCCGATCTCGCGGGCGCCGTGCTCGACGCCGTGCGCGATCGCCTGGGCCCGGATGGCGCGGCCAACGTGGCCCTGGTGCGCAGCGCCGTGACGAAATGGCTGCAGGCCTGGGCGCCCCGGACCGAACTGGAGGGCCTGCGCCGCCAGTTGCTGCTGCTCGCCCACGACGCCGACGTGGTGCTCGACATGCACTGCGACTGGGAGGCCGTGCTGCACCTGTACGCCGAGGAAGCCTGCTGGAAGCCGCTGGCCCCGCTGGCCTGGCTGCTGGGCTGCCGCGCCGTGCTGATCGCGCGCGACTCGGGTGGCGGCCCGTTCGACGAATGCCTCTCGGGCCTGTGGTGGCAACTGGCCGAGCGCCTGAAGGCGGCGGGCGTGAAGCACCCGCTGCCCCAGGGCTGCGCGAGCACCACGCTCGAGTTCCGCGGCGAGCTCGACGTCGCCCACGAACACGCCGAGCGCGACGCGGCGGCCATCCTGGCGTACCTGGTGCACCTGGGCGTGCTCGATGGCCCACGCCCCGCCATCCCCGCGCCCAGTTGCCAACCCACGCCGCTGGCCGGCTCCGAAACGCTGAACAGCCCGGTGCCGGGCGTCGTGGTCTTTCGCGCGCACGTGGGCGATGTGCTGGCCGTGGGCGATCTGGTGGCCGAGGTCATCGACCCCACCGCGCCCGGCGCATCGCGCGTGCACCGCATCACCGCCGGCGTGGCCGGCGTGCTCTATGCCACCGTGGGTGAACGCTACTGCGTGGCCGGTGGCGAGATCGGCAAGATCGCCGGCGCCCAACCTTTTCGCACCGGGGCCTTGCTCGGCGCCTGAAACACCCTGCCATGAACGCACCCGCCTCGCCCACCTCCGCCCCGCTGCTGTCGGTGCACGACATCCACAAACGCTTCGGTACCAACGAGGTGCTCAAGGGCGTTTCGCTCGAAGCCCGCGCCGGCGATGTGATCAGCCTGATCGGCAGTTCCGGATCGGGCAAGAGCACGCTGCTGCGCTGCATCAACCTGCTCGAAAAACCCAACACGGGGCGCATCGTGCTCGGCGGCGAGGAGCTCAAGCTCAAGGCCGACCGGCACGGCGAACTGCAGGCCGTGGACGCAGCCCAGCTGCAGCGCCTGCGCACCCGCCTGGCCATGGTGTTCCAGCACTTCAACCTCTGGGCCCACATGACGGTGCTGCAGAACATCATTGAAGCGCCGGTGCACGTGCTCGGCGTGCCGCGCGACCAGGCGGTGGCCACGGCGCGCAAGTACCTGGAGCGCGTGGGCCTGCACGGCGTGGAAGACCGCTACCCGGCGCACATGAGCGGCGGCCAGCAGCAGCGCGTGGCGATTGCCCGCGCGCTCGCGGTGGAGCCGGCCGTGATGCTGTTCGACGAGCCCACCTCCGCGCTCGACCCCGAACTGGTGGGCGAGGTGCTGCGCGTGATGAAGCTGCTGGCCGAGGAAGGCCGCACCATGGTGGTGGTGACGCACGAGATGGGCTTCGCGCGCGAGGTGTCCTCGCACCTCATCTTTCTGCACAAGGGCTGCATCGAGGAACAGGGCAACCCGGCCGAGGTGCTCGCCCGCCCGAAGAGCGAACGCCTGGCCCAGTTCCTCAAAGGCAACCTGAAGTAATCAGGGAACGAGCTCGAGCGCGCTCGTCCACGCGCCCGGGTTCAGGCTCAACACGCGCGACTCGTTGGCGGCCCAGCCCGCGCTCATGTCGCGGTAGCGGCTGGAAAACACGTTGCCGCTCTGCCCCGTCTGGTAGATGAAGCGCGAGCGGTCGAGGTCGGCCAGGTCGTAGAGGGCGCGCAGGCTCGCCGCGTGGCGGTTCGCGTACGGGGCGTCGGCCTTGTCCAGGTGGTACTGGCCCACGTTCACCGTGAACGGGTCGCCGCCGGTGGGCACGCGCACCTCGAACAGCCTGGCCAGCGGTTTCACGTTGGACATCGGCCGGTGCACCGAGATCGCGGGGTGGGCATCGCCCCAGCGCCACTTGGACGCGTCGTCGCCGTGCGTTGCCTTCAGGCGCTCCAGCGCCCGCGTAAGCGCGGCCCCGCTGGCGGCCGCGCAGCCCGCTTCGCCGCACCAGGCCTTGTTGTCCGATTCGAGGATGCCTTCGACCGCGTTGCGGAACAGCCGCTTGCCGTACATCGCTTCGAAGCGCTCCTTGCCGAGGCGCCCGCCCACCACACCGCGCGTGAACTCGTCCACCCACGCGCTGTAGATCAGCGGCGCGGCCGAGTCCGCGCGCAACTGGCCATCGAAGCCTTGCAGGGCCTGCAGCGCGGCCGCGGCCAGGGGGTGGTCGCTGCCGGCCTTCTGCAAGTGCGGCAGCAGGCGCAGCATGGCCTCGCCATGCAGGTCGCCCTGCATCGCCTGGAAGCTGGTCATGTCGTGCTTGGGCGTTTGCTCCAGCAGGCGCTCGATGCGCTCCTGCCGGTAGGGTGCCGCCCAGTCCTGTGTCAGGAAGTGCGGGTAGTCGGCCGCGTGGATGCGCTGGTTCGCCGTGGCGATCCAGCCGCGCGCGCCGTCGTCCTGTGGCGTCTGTTCGTAGGGCAGCCAGCCGCCCCAGTCGTAGCGCGTGTCCCAGCCAGGCGACGGCGCCACGCCGCGGATGTCGTTGTCGGCCGCGCGCACCGGCACGCGCCCGGCGGCCTTGTAGGCGATGCGCCCGGCGCGATCGGCCATCACCACGTTCTGCATCGGCGCCTGGAAGTCGCCAAAGGCCTTGAGCAGTTCGTCCACCGACTGCGCTCGGTTGGCTTCGATGGTGGCCACCACGTTGCCGTCGTCGGCTTCCAGCGCCGTCCAGCGCAGCGACAGCACGAAGCGGCCCGTGTCGAGCACCTGCCCGTGGCTGGCCTGCGCGTCGCTGAGCACAGGGCCGTGGCGCGTGCTGCGCACCAGGTGCGTCACGTCGGCCTGCCCTTTCACCTTGATGGTTTCGGCGCGCACGGCGAACGGTGCCCAGGCGGGCGTGCCGTCGGCCGATGGCACGCGGTATTCGCCCGCATTCGCCGGGTTGATCTGCTCGAGGTAGAGATCCTGCACGTCGGGGCCGGTGTTGGTGAAGCCCCAGGCCGCGTTGGCGGTGCGGCCCAGCACCACGAAGGGCGTGCCCGGCAGCGTCGCGCCGATCACGTCCATGCCCTTCTGGCCTTCGACATCGGGCGCCTGCAGACGCGCGAAGTACCAGATCGCCGGCGCGCTCAAGCCCAGGTGCGGGTCATTGGCCAGCAGCGGCCGGCCACTGCGCGTGCGCGAACCCGCCACCACCCAGTTGTTGGAGCCCTTGCCTTCGGAATGGCCGAAGGTGTCCGTCCAGGTGCGCAGGTCCTGCGCGATGCGCGTGCGCAGATCGTCGGCGGGTGGCATCGGGGCTTGCGATGTTTTCGCGTCGCCATTGCGGTACACGCCGAGCTCGCGGTACAGCCGCGCCAGGTCGGCCGTGGCGGCGCGCGGCTCGCCCGGGTACGGCGGGAACAGCTCCCACAGCGCGTCGGTGTCGAGCACCTTGAGCGCGGACAGGCGCGCGAACTCGTTGCCCCAGTTGCCGCCCAGGTCCAGCGCCATCATGATCGACCAGCCCACGGTGCCGGCCGCGTCCCACCAGGTGCCCTGCGCCGCCTCGTCGCGCGGGTTCACGCCGAGCAGCAGGAACTCCGGCGTGCGGGCCTGGTCGCTGCTGGCAAAGAAGGCGTTGATGCCGGTGGCATAGGCCTCCATCGCCGTGCGCGCGTCGGGGGCCAGCGCCTTGAGCTGGCGTTGCGCGGCCTGGCGGATGCCCAGGGTGCGCATGAGCTTGTCGGTCTCCAGCGTGGCCGGCCCCAGGAATTCGGAAAGCCCGCCGCGCATCACCGCGCGGTTGAAGGCCAGCTGCCAGCCCCGTTCCTGGGCGTGCACGTAGCCCAGCGCCATCCACGCGTCCTGTGCGCGCGCGGCCTGGATGTGCGTGACGTCGCTGGCATCGCGCCGCACCTGCACCGGCGCGGACAGACCGCTCAGGCGCAGTTGGCCGTCGAGGGCGGGCAGTGTCTGGCGGGCGTACCAAAGGCCCAGGGCGGCCGCCAGCACGAGCAGCAGGCCAACGGCAGCGAACAAACGGCGGATCCAGCGCATGGGTGTCTCTCTCGGGCTTGGAATGAGCCCGTGAGGATAAGGCGCGTTGCGGCGCTTGCGGTTCCGGGTTGTCGCGCACGCGGCGCGGTCTCAGCGGCGCTTCACCGCGTGGCCGGGTTGCGGCCGAGCACCATGCTGCCGTTGACGAGCTTGAAGCTCACGGTGGGTGCGCTGAAATCGGAGAACGGCGCACCCAGCGCGATCTCGCCGTCGCTGGTGAGCATCACCTCCTGGCGGCGCAGGGCTACCACGGCGTCGCTGCCGGCAAAGCGCACCCAGGTGCCGTAGCTGCTCACGTCCTCCAGCACGTAGTTGCCGGAGCGCAGATCGATCTGCACGTGCATGCGCGAGACACGCGGATCGGTCACCACGAAGCCGGCTTCCGGCACGCGGCCGATGCGCACCGGCAGACTGTCGGACGTGAACGTGCGCGATGCGTCGAGCCACGCGAGCTCGATGCCGGCGAAATCCGAATCTTCTTTCGGCGTGATGGCGTGCAGATCGGCCGGCATGGTGAGGAACTCGGACTGCATGTCGAGCTGCCATTCGACGCGGAACACCTCGCACGGGTCGACCTTGCCCTTGATGCGCATGGCACCCAGGCTGCGGCTGCGCACGCCCGAGCGCGGCTCCAGGGCCTGCACCACCGTGTCGCTCGCGAAGATCTGCTCGGGGCCGGCCAGGTCGCTCAGGCGCGAGGCCAGGTTCACCGCGTCACCGAAACAATCGCCATCGACCCACACCACCGGACCGCGGGCCAGGCCGATCTGCATCAGCAGCTTCAGGTGCGCGGGCCACTGCTGCACGCGCTTGGCGTGCTCCTGCTGGATCTGGATCATCGCGTCCACGCAGGCGCGGTTGTCGCCGAAGGCCATGAGCACGCCGTCACCCAGCATCTTCACCACCGTGCCGCGGTGCGCCTGCCCGCGCGAGCCGATCCACTGGGTGAGCTTGGTCACCGCCTTGGTGGCGCGGTCGTTCCCCAGGGTCTCGAAAACCGAGGTACTGCCGGTGAGGTCGACGAAGGCGATCGTGAGGTCGGGCATGTTGGACGCGGGTGCAAAACGATTAGAGCATGCGTGTCTTTCCGCCCTGTCTTATCGGCCGCTGGGCCACGGCGCTTCAACGACGCGCGGGCAAAACGTGTCTTGAACGATACAGCACCGGGTATGCCAATCGAGTGCAAAGGTATTACGTTTCTTAGACTTCGCCTCAAGGTTGAGCACTAAGCGCATGATTTGCCTGTTGTTTTTTTCTTCTATCAGGGCTGGCGTCATTGCATCGGCATGCACCAAACCGTATCCTGCGCTTCCCCTTGTGACGCATCCCCCAGATTTGCATCCCATGCGTTGGTTCAAGCCCAGTCTTCGCAACAGCATTTCGGCCCTGATCGGGCCGCATGTGCGTGCGGACGAAGAAGACGCCCTGGAGCCGGTGCGCCGGGCGATGCTTGACGTGCTGGGCGAAGACGGGGCGCGCATGAACCCCGCTCTCAAGCGGCGCCTGAAATTCATGCACGACGCGCACAGCCTCTGGTACGCCCGTGGCGAACTCGTGGCCGTGCTGAGCCAGATTCACGGCGAAGCGCTGGCGGTGCACCGCGTGCACGGCCTCTCGCCCGTGTTCCAGGGCCTCGTTCCCAAAGCGCTGATCGACGCGTCCCGGGCCCGCCGCCTCTAATGCCCGTGGTCGTGATCGCCGTGGTGGGCGTGCAGATGCCCCCAGTAGATCAGTGCGTCGCGCTTCTCCACCAGCAGTTCCACCCGTTGCCCCACGGGCAGCATCACCTTGGTCGGCACGTGCCCGAAGGGCAGCCCGGTGTAGACCGGCGTGCGGGTCTGTGAACGGAACCAGTCCACCACCGTCTTGAGCGAAAAGCCGCGGTCGTAACCGGGCACGAGCTTGAAGCGGTTGAACGAGCCCAGCAACACCGCCTTCTGCGCATCGACGATGCCCGAGCGCAGCAACTGCGTGAGCTGGCGTTCGATGCGGTAGGGGTGCTCGTTGACGTCCTCAAGGAACAGCACGCCGCCCTTCACCGCCGGCAGCCAGGGCGTTCCCACCAGCGCGCAGACCACGTTGAGGTTGCCGCCCCAGAGCACGGCGTCGCGCACGTGCCGCACGGGCTTGGCAGCGTGCGCCTTGGCATCGGCCACCGGCAGCGTCCAGCCCGAGCCCTCGGCCGAACCATCGAGCAGATCGGCGAAGCAGGCCTGCATGATCTCGTCGGGCTCGGCCTCGGTGCCGAAGTCCTCCCCCACGGCCGGGCCGGCCCAGGTGGTGGCGCCGGTTTTCGCGAGCAGTGCCAGCTGCAGGGCGGTGAAGTCGCTCAAGCCCACGAAACGCGTGCCGCGTTCGATGGCTTTGGCCAACGCCTTGTAGGGCAGCGCGGGCAGGATGCGGGTGAGGCCGTAGCCACCGCGTGCGATCAAGGCAACGTCGGCACCCGAGGCCGCGGCCCGGCCGATGGCGGCGAGGCGCGTCTCGTCGTCGCCCGCAAAGCGCTGGTGGCTGGCCAACGCGGCTTCGTCGACTTCGACCTCGTGCCCCAGGGCCTTGAGGCGCTTGATGCCGCGGCGAAAGGCCGCCTTGTCGCGCACCGCGCTGGAGGGGGAATAGATGTAGATGTGGCTCATGGGAAACGGGGATCAGCGGGAAAAGTGCTTCACGGCGGCTTGCGCAATGGCTTCGCCGTGTTCCTGCACGAAATGGCCGGCTTGCGGCAGCCGCATGGGCTCGGGGCAGCCGCGGATGTGGGCGCGCAGCGCGCGCATCACGGGTTCGCCGAGCACCGGGTCTTGCTGGCCGATGGCCATGAGGCTTTCGCCCTGCCAGCGCTGGCTCCAGAAATCGCGCGCCTCGCGGCTGGCCGCGGCGCCATCGCTGTCGGGGAACTCGGGGACCATGGGCGGGAAGGCGCGCAAGGCCGCGCGGTGGCCACGGTCGGGAAACGGCGCGTTGTAGGCCGCGCATTCGGCCTCGCTCATCTGCGGGTTGCCGCGCGCGAACAGGCGGCCCACGTCGAAGTCGGGCTTGCTCGCGCACATCTCCCGCCAGGCCAGAAAGCCGGGCGACAGCGGCGCGTCGCCGGTGCCCAGCGTGGTGTTCATCACCAGCACACCGCGGTAACGCTGTGGCGCAGTCATGGGCAGGGTGAGGCCGAGCAGGCCGCCCCAGTCCTGCACCACCAGCACCACGTTGTGCAGGTCGAGCCGTTCGATGAATTCGAGCAGCACCTGGCGGTGCCAGGTGAAGGTGTGCGCACCGTCCTTCTTGGGTTTGTCGCTTTTGCCGAAGCCGACCAGATCGGGCGCGATCACGCGATCGCCCGCCGCGAGAAACACCGGGATCATCTTGCGGTAGAGGTAGCTCCAGGCCGGGTTGCCGTGCAGACACAGCCAGGTGCGGGGCGCGTCCACCGGGCCTTCGTCCAGGTGGTGCAGGCGCAAGCCGGCGAGTGCCGGCAAATCGCTCAGGTAACGCGGCGCCCAGGGGTAGCCAGGCAGGTTGTCGAAGGCGCTGTCGGGCGTGCGCAGGGCGTCGTCGCGCAGCGGGTGCGGGTTGCCGTTCATGCGCCGCTCCTGGAAGAAGGATCGCAACAGCGCACTGCAGTCATCGGCCAGCACGCCACCGTCGACCACGGTCTGGTGGTTCAGGCGCGGCTCGGCGAACAGGTTCAGCACCGAGCCGGCCGCACCGGTCTTGGGATCGGGCGCGCCGTACACCACACGTGCCACGCGCGAATGCAGCATGGCGCCGCTGCACATGGCGCAGGGTTCGAGCGTCACGTACAGGGTGCAGCCGTCGAGCCGGTAGTTGCCCAGCCGCTCGGCCGCAGCGCGCAGGGCAAGCACTTCGGCGTGGGCCGTCGGGTCGTGGTGGGCAATCGGCGCGTTGCGGCCGGTGGCGATGACCGCGCCGTCTTTCACCACCACGGCACCCACCGGCACCTCACCCGCCGCGGCGGCCGCACGCGCTTCGTCGAGCGCCAGGTGCATGTACGCAGGGTCGTCGGGCAGCGGCATGCGGGGGAGTGTAGGTGAGCGCCACGAAGGGCCCCGTGCCTCTGGCATGATCCGCGGTTGTTCTGGAAAACCCTCGGTTTTCACGCCTCCTCCATGCAAACCCCTTCCCGCAGCGGCCGGCAGTGGGAGCTCGACGCGCTGCGCGGGCTCATGCTGGTCCTGATGACGCTCACGCACATGCCCACCGGCTTTTCGCCGGTGCTCAGCCAGCCGTTCGGCTTCGTGTCCGCAGCTGAAGGCTTCGTGCTGATCTCGGCCGTGCTCGCGGGGCGGGTCTATGGCGCTCGCGCCGAGCGCCTGGGCGACGAGGCCATGCGCTCGGCGCTGTGGCAGCGGGCCGGCAAGCTCTACCTGTGCCATGCGGCGCTGCTGGTGCTGGCTTTCACGCTCATCGCGTGGCTCGGCGTGGTGCGCCACCAGGGCGGTGTCACGGGCCTGCTCGAATACTTCTTCATCGATCGCGGCGCCGCCGTACCGGCGGCTTTCGCCCTGCTCTACAACCCGCCACTGCTCGACGTGCTGCCGCTGTACATCGTGCTGATGCTGGCCTCGCCCTGGCTCGTGGCCCATGGCCGGCGACATGGCTGGTGGGGTTTGCTCTGCGCCAGCCTGCTGCTCTGGCTGGCCGAGCAGTGGGGACTGGGCGCCTGGCTGCACAGCGGCGCGCAAGCCCTGGGCTGGCCGGTGCCCTACCGGGACATGGGAGCCTTTCGCCTGTTTGCCTGGCAACTGCTGTGGGTGGTGGGCCTGTGGCTGGGTGCCCGGCGCGCGCCCTGGCCCGCGGTGCGCTGGTGGCTCTGGCTGCCGGCCCTGGTGCTGGCCTTGGCCACGCTGGTGTGGCGCCACATGGTCGGCCAGGATCCGATGCCCGGCGTCAGCGCGGTGGCCGCGCTGTTCGACAAGTGGTCGCTCGGCCCGCTGCGCCTGCTCAACCTGGCGGCGCTCGTGCTTCTGCTGCTGGCCAGCGCGCCGCTCTGGCGTGCCCTGCCCCGCCCGCGGCCCCTGGAACTCCTGGGCCGCCAATCGCTGCCGGTGTTCTGCGCACACGTGGTGATCGTGCTTTTCACCCTGGCCTTCTTCGGCTCGGTGCAGACGTTGCGCCCCGCCACCACCGATGCCTTGCTGCTGGCGGCCGCCTTCGCCGGCCTGTTCGCGGTGGCGCTGCTGGCGCAATCGCGCGCCCAGGGCCGGCGCCTGCTGCCACGCCTGTCCGGCGCGCTGCGCTGAGCGGGCCAACGGGGGGAACTTTGGGCGGCGCGTGCCGCTCAAGCTTTTCCATGCGAGCAACAGACACCCGTCGCTGGGAGCTCGACGCCCTGCGCGGTCTGATGCTCATCCTGATGACGACCACCCACCTGCCGACGCGTTTCGCGTCGATCACGGGGCAGCCGTTGGGTTTCGTTTCAGCGGCCGAGGGCTTCGTGTTCCTCTCGGCCTACATGGCCGGCCTGGTGTATGCGGCCAAGGGCCGGCGCGATGGCGACACCGCCATGCGCCAGGCGTTCTGGGCCAGGGCGGTTGCGCTGTACGCCTGCCAGATCGCCCTGCTGGGCTTTGCCTTCGTGGTGATTGCCGGCCTGGCTGTTGCGGGGCGCCAACCCGCGGTGACCGACCTGCTGGCCTTCTACCTCGACCAGCCCCTGACGGCGATGCTCAGCGCCGCCCTGCTGCTCTACAACCCCGCGCTGCTGGACATCCTGCCCATCTACATCGTGTTCATGCTGGTGAGCCCGCTGGTCATCATGCACGGGCGGCGCGGAGCCTGGGGCTGGATGCTCGCGCTGAGCCTGGCCCTGTGGCTGGGCGCGCAGTTCGGCCTGGGCCCCGCCCTGTACGCCGCGGTGAACCACCTGGTGACGATGCCGGTGCGCTACCCCGACATGGGCGCCTTCGAGATCCTGGCCTGGCAGCTTCTGTGGATGCTCGGCCTGTGGATGGGCACGACACGCAACGAACCGGGCCACGGCCCGTGGCGTGTGCCGCCGTGGGCGGTGCTGGCGGCCCTGTCGTTCGCCCTGGTGTGTTTCGTGTGGCGCCACGCGGTCGGCCAGACGCCGTTGCCCGGTGCCCCTTCCCTCAACGCGCTTTTCGACAAATGGACCCTGGCGCCGCTGCGCCTGCTCGACTTCCTGGCCTTGCTGCTGCTGGCCATCCACTTCGGCCCGCGCCTGACACGGGGCATGCCGCGCCCACGCGCGCTCGAGTTGCTGGGGCGGGCTTCACTGCCCGTGTTTTGCGCGCACCTGGTGGTTTCGCTGGTCGCCCTGGCCCTGCTCGGCGCCGCGAGCGACCAGCGCTCGTGGTGGATCGACCTGGGTGTGCTGGTGGTCGGCCTGGCCAGCCTGTGGATCACGGCCTGGGCCACCCGCCGGCTCGACCGCCTGCGGCGCCGGCGCACGCCCGGCGTGCCACCCGCTCAGCCGGCGGCCGTCAAAGCTTCAGGCGCGCAGCAATGACTTCACGCCAGACGGCGTAGCCCGTGGGGTTGAGGTGCAGCCGGTCGGCGCCGAACAGATCGGCCTTGGGGCGCCCGTTGTCGTCGAGCATGGCGCTGTGCACGTCGATGAAATCCAGCTGCGGATGGCCATCCGAATAGGACTTCACCAAGCGGTTGGTGAGCTGGATCGCAGGCAGCAGCGACTCGCGCGCCGGGCTCGGCTTGATCGAAACGAAAGCGATACGCGTGTCGGGCGAGGCCTTGAGCACGTGCTGCACGAAGCGCTCGTAGCGCAGCAACACCTCGGCCGGTGAAGCGCCCTCGTCGAGATCGTTCTCGCCCGCATAAAGCACCACCTGCCGCGCCTGGTAAGGCAGCACGAGGCGGTCGATGAAGGCCACGCAATCGGCCAGGCGCGAACCGCCGAATCCGCGCTTGATGACCACCGGCTGCTGCTGGAACGCGGCCTCGAGGTTGTCCCACAGGCGGATGGAGGAGCTGCCCACGAACAGCACGCCGCCGGGCTGCGGGCGCCCGCGTTTGTCCTGCTCGGCGAAGGCATCGAGGCTGGTGCGCCAGCGCAGCTCGGCCGCGGCCATGTTGTAAGCCACCGGGTTGGGCGACGGCCGGGCCACCGCGGGGGTGATCACCGCCGGCGGCAGCCTGACCAGCGGCGACGCGGCGCTGGAGGTGGCCGCCCCGGGCGGTGGCGCTGCCATGGAAAACTCGGTGCCCTGCGCCCAGGCCACGGGTGCCGACGGGGCCAGCGCGACGCCCAGCGCGCACACGGCCATCCACCGAACCATCGAAGAACGCTCAACCATGCTGCGGGATTCCCAGATTCAAACGCCGCATCAAGCCTGCCAGGGCCCGCTCGTCCGGGGTGCCCTGCTCATAGGCGGCCAGCATCGCGGCGTGCGACTCGGGCCGGTGCTGATTGAGCTTGACCTTGCACGTGAGTTCCAGCACCCGCAGCTCGAACGCATGGATTCCCTGCATCAACTTGTGCTGAAAGTCCTCGGGCAGGCCGCGCCACTGGTCCGCGTACGCCGGGTCGTGGTCGTGGATCAGGTGCTTCAGCAAACGGTCCTTGTCCTCGAAGCGCTCGATGAAGCGGGCCTCGACCCGGGCCTGCACCATGAGGTAGCTCCAGGTGGGCACGCGCGCCAGGTCGGGGTAGACGCGAGGCGTCATGTAGGCGTGCGGGCCCTGGAACACCACCAGGGCCTGCGGCCGCGCGCGCAGGTGGCCCGCGTGCGGGTTCGGCCGGGCCACGTGGCCCAGCAGCGTGAAGCCGCCGTCTTCTTCGATCAGGTGCAGCGGCAGCGGCGTGACGAAGGGAAAGCCGCTGTCGTCGGCCGAGATCAGCTGCGCAAACGGGTGCGCGCGCATCAATTCGGGGGCGATCGACGGGTCTTTGGCGGCGAACTGAGGGGGCAGGTACACGGTCGGCGCGGGCGATACAGGCGGGGGTGCCAAGCGTACTGCAAGCCCGCCGTCCGCAGGGCCACCGCCGTGGGCAAGGCGGTGCGATGATGCACATTCCCATCGCCTGGTGCTGCCCGTGTCCTGGCCATTTCTTCACCACCCCGCCTTCCAGAGCCTGCTGCTGCCGGCGCTGCTGTGCCTGCTGTGCACCGGCGCGCTGCGCTGGTGGCTCGGCCCGGCGCACCGCCCATGGACGCCGCTGGGTGCCTCGCTCGGGCTGGCGCTGGCCATGCTGTGGTGGCCAGGCCTGGTCTGGCCCGCGGCCACGCAGGCGCAAAAGCTGCCATGGATCGTGCTCTTCGGCTTGCTGGCCGCGGCCGGTGCTCAGCGGCCCGCACGGGCCACCGCGCCTTCGCCGCGGCGCCCCTGGTTGCTGGCCACGATCGCCTGGGCCGCCAGCGCCGCGTGGTTGCTGGGCCTGGCAGCCCCACTGCCGCTGTTGACCGCCGTGGCCGGCGGGGCCGCTGTACTGGCGGCGTCGGCCTGGTCCACCCGCGCACCCAACGCCGAGCCCACGGCGGCGGCCGGCTCGGCCGCGGCCCTGGCGCTCGTCCTGCTCGGGCTGGCCGTTCTTGCGGTGGCTGCGGGCTCGCTGCTGCTGGCGCAACTGGCCTTGATGACCACCCTGGCCACCGCCGTGCTCGGGCTGTGGGCCTGGTGGTGGCCCCGCTCGGGCCCGCGCGTCACCGCCACTTCGCTCATGCCGCTGGGCATCGCGGCGCTCGCTCTGGCCACCTTGAACCTGGCCACGGGCCGGGTGCACGCGGGGGCGCTGGGCCTGCTGGCGGTGTCGCTCACCGCGCCGTGGTGGGCGGCTTCGGCACGCTGGACGGGGCGGTTCTGGCGCTGGCGGCCCGCCGTGGTGGCCCTGCTGGCGGCCCTGCCGGTGGCCGTGGCCCTGGGGTGGCAACTGGCCGCCCCCACCGAGGCCCCCACCGGCGACGCGGACGACCCTTACTACACGCCGCGCTGGTAAGCCCTGCCTCTGTAACGTTTTGGGGTAGGCGTTCGCCGCACCCGATGCGATGATGCCCCGCCATGCGGCCATCGTCCGAACCTGCACGCGCCACCCTCCCTGCGGAACCCGCGGACCACGCCCTCGCGGACGTGCCGGCCGACTGGCACGGGCTGTGGGCGCAGATCGTGGCAACGCGCGAAGGCCAGCCGGCCCCGGTGCGCCCGCGGGCCGCGATGCACTGGCAGCCCGATGCCGGCTGGTGCATCCAGGGCCCGGTGAGTGCGCGCAGCGCCGCCCTGTTCGACCTCTACAAGCCCCTGCTCGACGCGCGCTCGGCCGCCACGGCCACGCCCTGGGTGGTGGCACAGATGGGCCAGAGCCTGGATGGCTTCGTGGCAACCACCACGGGCGACTCCTACTACGTGAATGGGGCGCACAGCCTGGTGCACCTGCACCGCCTGCGCGCGCTGTGCGACGCGGTGCTGGTGGGCGCCGGCACGGTGGCCATCGACAACCCGCAACTCACCACGCGCCGCGTGTATGGCGCCAACCCCGTGCGCGTGCTACTGGATCCGGACGCTCGGCTGGATGGCCATGCGCGCGCGTTGCACGACGGCCAGGCACTCACGCTGTGGGTGTGCGACGCGCTGCACGCCGCGACGGCGCGCAGCCGGTTGGGTGTCGCCACAGCGGCCGAGGTGTTGCCCGTTGAGGGCCTGCTCGACGGCATGAACGGGCACGAAGACCCCGGCGCCGGCGTTCACCGCGTGGTGGCGGCCCTGGCCGCGCGCGGCTTGCGCGTGCTGTTCGTCGAAGGCGGCGGGGTCACCGTGTCGCGCTTCTTTGCGGCCGGTGTGCTGCAGCGGCTGCACCTGTCGGTGGCACCGGTGCTGGTGGGCGAAGGCCGCCGCGGCCTGCGCGTGCCGGCGCGCGCGGTGATGGCCGACTGCCCCCGCCCGCCCGCGCGCATGGTGGTGCTGGGCGACGACATGCTCTGGGACCTGGATCTCGCGGCCGCGCCGCTGCGCTGAACGCCGCCCGGCTCACCGCGGCGGCAACGCCAGCAGATCGACATGCCCCACGCGCAGCGCGCCGTGGGCCGCTGCGTCGAGGCGCCGGTGCTGCCAGGCGGTGACGGTGGCGGCACCGGCCGGGGCTTGTTCGATCGCCGCCCGCGCCATGCCATCGACCATCGCCCGCTGCATCGGCCCACTGTCCGCGGGAGACGACCCGGGGCCGATCCACCAGTCGCTGCGCGCAAGGGACACGCGCCAGCCCCGCTCGCGCAGGTGCTGCGCGAACACGAACGCCGCCTGCGGGCCCAGTGCGGGGCCCAGGCCCTTGTCGCGGCGCTGGTGCGCGGCGAACAGGTGTGCCACGCGCGCATCCCCGGCGTCCGCGGGTGTCCAGCGGTGGCGGCCATCCACATTGAGCGCAAACAGCAAGGCCGCGCGCGACGTGGCGGCCAGCGCCGCCAGCCGCTGCAGCCAGGCCGCGCCCGCGAGATCGAGCAAGGCCGAGGCCGTGATCAGGTGCGCCGCGCGCCAGGGCAAGGCGTCCAGATCGGTATCGATGGCGAGATCGGCGCGCTGCCGCCGCACCTCCACCGGCCCACCCGGGGTGTCCCGGCGCAGCCCGCCATCGGGCCGGCGGGTGAAGCCGGGCTGTGCGGACCAGCGGCGCAGCAGGCTGGCATCGCGATCCACCACCAGCCACTGCTGCGGCCCGCCCAGGCGCGGTGCCAGCCAGCGCAGGTTGGCGCCGGTGCCGCAGCCCAGGTCGATCACGCGCCAGGGGCCGTCCTCCGGGCGCCGGGCCTGCAGGCGGCGCACGAGCGCGGCCGATCGCTCGCGCGCGGCCGCATCGAACGGCTCGCGCAGGGCGAGCCAGTCGGCGCTGAAACGCGCGGCCGCCTTCACGCGGTGGCCTCGCCTGGTTGGGTGATGGCGGCCGCAAAGCGCGCCGCCTGCCCGGCCCACGACGGCAGGCGCAGCGCGGCGGCGCGCGCGCCCGCGGCAAGGCGCTCGCGCAAGCCGCCGTCCACGATCACCGTTGCCAGGGCTTCGCGCCAGGCAGCGGTGTCTGTGGCCGGCACCAGCATGCCGGCCTGTGGCGGCACGGTCTGCGCCAGTGCGCCGGCGCGGCTGGCCACCACGGGCAGGCCGTGCTGCAAGGCTTCGTTGATGACCATGCCGAAGCCTTCGTGGCGCGAGGCCAGCACGAACACGTCGGCCGCGGCATAGCGCGCCGCCAGGGCCGCGTCCACCAGTTCGCCGTGCCAGTGCACGCGGCCGGCGAGCGGGCCGGTGACGGTGCTGGCCTGCAAGCGCTGCGCCAGGGCCGCGTCGCGCGTGGTGCTGCCCACGCAGTGCAAGGTCCAGTCGAGATCGGTCAGGCCGGCCAGCGCGTGCAGCAGGCCGGCGTGGTTCTTGCGCGGCGTGAGCGTGGCCACGCACAGCAGTTGCACACCGTTGCCCGACCGTGCCGCCATGGGGCCGGGCGCGCCAGGGGCAATGGCGTCGGTGCCAGGCTCCACCACCGCGATGCGCTCGCGGGGCACGCCGAGCGCGGCCACATCGGCCACCGTGCTCGGGCTGGTCACGATCACCCGCTGCGCAAATGCCAGCGCCTTGGTCTCGCGCTCGCGCAGGGTCTGCGCGCGCTGCGCGTCGAGCCCGGTTTCCAGGTGCAGCGGGTGGTGCACCAGCGCCACCCAGCGCAAGCGGTTTGCGTGCGGCGCCACCACGTCGTCGAGCACACCGAAAGCCAGGCCATCGGCGACCACGCAGCACCCATCGGGCAGCCCGGCGATGCGCTGCCGCGCTTCGGCCAGCGTGGCGTCGCCCGGCCACGGCCAGGTGCCATCGATGCGCAGCACGGACACCGCCCAGCCGCGCGCACGCAGGGATTCGGCCAGGCGCCGGTCGTACACGTAGCCGCCGGTGGGCGTGTGCAGATCGCCCGGAACCAGCAGCACGCAAGCCGGGGCGGTGTGCATGGTCGGCCGCGCCTTGCGGCTCAGGTGCCGAGCCCGGCTTCGTAGGCAGCCGAGGCCACGTGCGATTCCTGCAGCGACACGCGCAGGGCCGTGAGCCCACCCGTGGCACTGCCGGGCACCGCGTGCGGCCCCAGCGCGCCCGCCACCACGCGCTGCTCGATGCGTTCGAACAGCGCGTGCGCGAGGAACTCGGTGGTGGTGTTGCGGCCCGCGAACTCGGGCAGCTCGTCGAGGTTGCGGAAGTTCAGCCGGGCCAGTTCCTCGCGCAGCACCTGCGTGGCCAGCCCGATGTCAACCACCACGCCATCGGGGTCGAGCGCCGGCCGGCGCAGCTCCAGGTCGACCACGTAGGTGGCGCCGTGCAGGGCCTGTGCGGGGCCGAACACCGCCCCGCGAAAGCTGTGGGCGATCATGAAATGGTCTCGAACGGTGACGGTGAACATGGTGGATTCAGGCGGGGTAGTCGATGCGTTGGCACAGGGTGTCGGTGTCGCCACCGGCCAGGCGCTGCAGCACTCGGGGCAGTTCGTCAAAGGTGGCGTGGTGGGTGATCAGGGCATCGAGAGCCGGGTCGGTGAGCATCAACAGCGCCAGCGCCAGCCGCCGCTGGTGGCTCCAGCGCGCGCGCTGCGCCCCGGCCACCTGCCCCACCTGCGAACTGCGCAGCGTGAGGCGCTGTGCGTGAAAGCCCTCGCCCAGCGGCACCTCCACAGCCCGCGTACCGTACCAGCTCAGCTCCAGCACGGTGGCTTCGAAGCCGGCCAGGCGCAGCGCGGTGGCCAGCCCGGCGCCCTGCCCGCTCGCGTGGATCACGAGGTCGGCCCCGGTGCGGGCCTGCGCCGGCAAGGCGAAGCCGGCGCCCAGCGCCTGCGCGACGCCGGCGCGTGTGGCCTGCGTGTCCACCACCTGCACATCGCAACCCGGCACACGCGCGGCCAGCCACGCCACCAGCAGGCCCAGCGGGCCGGCGCCCACCACGCTCACCCGGTCGCCCACGCGCGGCGGTGCATCCCACAACGCGTTGATGGCGGTTTCCAGGTACGCCGCCAGCACCGCACGTGCGGGGGGCACGCCCGCGGGCAAGGGCACCACCGCCGACGCCGGCACCTGGTAGTGCGTCTGGTGCGGGTGCAGGCAGAACACAGGCCGCTCAAGCAGCTCGGGCGGCCCCGCCTCGACCACGCCCACGTTCACGTAGCCGTACTTCACGGGCGCCGGGAACTCGCCGGCCTGGAAAGGCGCGCGCATGCGCTGCAGTTCGCTCGCGGGCACCTCGCCGCGGAACACCAGGGCTTCGGTGCCGCGGCTCACGCCGCTGTGCAGGCTGCGCACGCGCACCTCGCCCTCGCGCAACGGGGGCAGCGTCTCGGTGCGGATCTCGGCCCGCGACGGGCCGACCACCCAGCAGGCACGGGCATTCGGTTGGGGGGATTGCATGGAAACGGCTTCGCGGTGAACCTCGCGACTGTCCGGCCATCTTAGAGGCCGCCACACCGCGCCGTCATGAGCCCTGCCCTTGCACCCCCACCGCCCTCGGCCATCGCCCATGCGCAGGCGCTGCGCCGCGACGCCGCCCGGGCGCTGGCGGCCATGGCGCTGTTGCTGGGGCTGGCCGCGGGCGCGATGGGCGCCACCGGCCTCGGGGCGGATTTCGCGGCCAAGGCCCTGGCGGTGTACGCGGTCGGGGCTGCGCTGGTGTGGCGCGGTCTGGCGGGCGGCGCACACCCCCACGCCCGCTTCGGCGCGGCCAACCACATCACGCTCGCGCGCCTGGCGGGCATGGCCGCGGTGGCCGCGCTGCTGGGTGAAGCGGTGCCCGCCGCACCGCCTGCGGCCCGGGCCTTCGGCGGCTGGGTGCTGATCGTGGCGGCAACGCTGATCGCGGTGCTGGACGCGGCCGACGGCGCCCTGGCGCGCCGCCAGGGTCTGGCCAGCCGCTTCGGCGCGCGCTTCGACATGGAAACCGACGCGGCCTTCACGCTGGTGCTCAGCGCCCTGGTGTGGCAAGCCGGCCAGGCGGGCGCCTGGGTGCTGGCCTCGGGCCTGATGCGCTACGCCTTCGTGGCCGCCGCGTGGGCGCTGCCGTGGCTGGGCGGCGCGCTGCCGCCGAGTTGGCGGCGCCAGGCCGTGTGCGTGGTGCAGATCACCGCGCTCATCGTCTGCCTCGGGCCCATCGTGCCGCCCGCGCTGGCCACCGTCATCGCGGCCATCAGCCTGCTGCTGCTGAGTGCCTCGTTCGCCATCGACATCCACCACCTGGCGCGCCAGCGCGCCACCTTCCGGGAGAGCCGCGCATGAAACCCCCGCCCACCCTGACCGCGTTCGTGCTCGCCGCATGGCTGGTCGCGCCGGCCGCGCAAGCCCAGGCCCAACGCTACGAGATCGACCCCGACCACCTCTCGCTCGGTTTTCTGGTTGACCACGTGGGCTACGCCAAGGTGCTGGGCATGTTCCGCTCGGCGCGCGGCAGCTACCGTTTCGACGAAGCCAGTGGTGCGTTGTCGGACGTGCGCATCGAGGTCGACACGGCGAGCGTGTTCAGCAACCAGCGCAAGCGCGACGACCACCTCAAAGGGCCGGACTTCCTCAACAGCGGCGAATTCCCGCGCATGGTGTTCACCGCCAGCAGCGCACGCCGCACGGCCGATCGCCAGTACGAGATCACGGGCCAGCTCGAGCTGCTGGGCAAGACACAACCGCTGACGCTGCAGGCCACCTGGAACAAGAGCGCCGATTCCCCCGTGGCCGGCTTCGGCCGCAAGCCGTATGTGATGGGCGTGTCCGCGCGCGGCGGCTTCAAGCGCAGCGCCTACGGCATGAACTACGCGGTGGCCAACGGCTGGGTTGGAGACACGGTCGATCTGATCATCGAGTTCGAGGCGGTGCGCCAGTGAGTGCGGCCGGCTGGCTGCGCGCGGGCCTGGCCTTCTTCGTTCTCAACACCCTGCTCACGTTCGAGAACCGCTGGCCGGGCCTGGGTGTGCGGTTCATGCCGCGGCTTTCGTTCGAGCTCTGTCTGGGCGTGGCCCTGCTCGCGGGCTGGGTGGCGTGGCGCGGCGTGCTGTCGGCGCGCGCCGCCACCGCCCTGGCCGCGGGCTTCGTGGCCCTGGTGGCCGTGCGCTACGCCGACGTGACCGCCCCCGCGGTGATGGGGCGGCCCGTGAACGCCTACTGGGACGGCCGCCACGCGGTCGAGCTGATCCAGGTGGTGGGGCAATCCTGGTCGTGGTGGTATGTGGCGGGCGCTGCGGCGGCACTGCTGCTGGGCATGGTCTTGCTGCTGCTGGTGGCGCGCCGGGCCATCGCCACGCTGGCCAGCGCCCTGGCCTGGCCCGCGCTGCGGCGCGGCAGCGTGCTGGCCGCGGGCGCCCTGGCGCTGTGCTTCGCGGCCTACGTGCCCGATCGGCGCGACACGCGCTGGTTCTTCTCGTTGCCGCTCACGCCCACGGTGCTGCACCAGGGCCTGCTGCTGTCGCAAGCGATGTGGCCCGAGCAAGCGGACGCCGCACTCGGCCCGGGCCCGGCCTTCGACACCGACCTGCACGCCCTGCACACACCGCAAGGCCCGGCCGACGTGGTGCTGCTGTTCGCCGAGTCCTACGGCGCCGTCACGCTCGACGAACCCGCGCTGTCGGCCGCGCTCGCGCCCGCGCGCGACCGGCTGCAGGCCGCCATCGAGGCCAGCGGGCGCCAGGTGGTGTCGGCCCGCGTGCGCGCGGCCACCTTCGGCGGCGCGTCGTGGCTGTCGCACGCCAGCCTGCTCTCGGGCGTCGCGACCACCGACCCGATCCGCCACGACCTGCTGCTCACCAGCGACAAACCCACCCTGGTGCAGCACTTCGCCCGCCACGGCTACCGCACCGTGGGCTGGATGCCGGGCATCAAGCGCCCCTGGCCCGAGGGCGCGTTCTACGGCTTCGAGCGCTTCGCCGACGACGCCCGCCTGGGCTACAGCGGCCCCGATGTCGGCTACTGGCGCATCCCCGACCATGCGGCGATGGATCTGTTGCAGTCGCAGGAGCTGGCCGCCCCACCCGCGACATCCGCCACGCGCCGGCCGGTGTTCGCCGTGTTCCCTACCGTGAGCACGCACGCGCCTTTTCATCCGCTGCCCGCGTTGCCAGGCGAGCCGGCCGGCAGCGGCTACACCGACAGCCTGCGCTACCAGTTCCACTGGCTGGCGCGCTACCTGGAGGGCACGGCCTCGAAGCGCCTGGTGCTGATCGTGGTGGGCGACCACCAGCCGCCCGGCGGGCTCGCGGGCCGTGATGCGCCCTGGGATGTGCCGGTGCACGTGATCGCCAACGACCCGGCGCTGTTGCACCGCTTCCAGGCCCAGGGCTTCACGCCCGGCCTTCGGCCCGAGGGGCCGGCGCTGGGCGCCATGCACGAACTCACGCGGGTGTTGCTGCTGGCGTTCGACGGCCGCGCCGAGCCGCACTGACACTCAGTTCACCAACCACGCGTGCACGTCGCCGGAAGGCGCATCGGGCGGCAAGGCCTGCAGCCAGGCGCGCATGGCCTCGGCGGATTCGCCCTCGGGCTGCAACAGGCGCAGCCGCTCGCCGAGCGAGACGGCGTAGCGGTAGCGCCCCGGCCCGGCGAGCTGTTCCAGGCGATCGATGCAAGCGAGCGCCACGTCATGCACCGCGGGCACGAACTCGAAGGACAGTGCGGGCAGCGGCTGGCTCAGGCCCAGCAGCACCTCCCACTCGAAACCCTCGACATCGATCTTCACGAAGTCGGGCCGGCCGTGCTCGGCAATCAAGGCGTCCAGCGTGGTGACGGTCACCAGTGGCCCCGGCTGCCACCGCACACCCTCGAAAGATGCCGAGGCACCGGCGCGCTGCACGAAGTCGGCGGACAAGGTGGCGACGGTGGGGTTGCGCTTGCTGGCCAACAAGCGCACCTGCCCCGGCACGCGGCCCAGGGCCTGCTCGAGCACCCGCACCTGCGGATCGCGCGCGAATTCCCGCCGCAGCAAGCGAGCGAACGCAACCTGCGGCTCCACCGCGACCACGCGCGCGCCCAGCGCCCGGAACGCCGCCACACGGTTGCCCGCGTGCGCGCCCACGTCGAAGGCCATCCCACCGGCCGGCACGAAGCGGCAGTAGAAGCGCCGCAGTTGCGCGCCACGCCAGGGGATGGCGCGATAGATCAGCAGCGAGCGCCAAAGGCCAAGGGTGGCGGGCCAGTCCATGGGTGGGTCTCCATCACGTGCACTGTATCGGCGGACGCGATTGACCCCACGAAAACCCGTGGCGAGAATGCTGCCGGGATGAGGAGAGGCACTGCCGGCAGCGCATCCGCTGCCGGGGCGGCCAGGTCTGCGACCACGCGGGTCCCGCACTGGGAGGGTCAGATGTGTCCTGTGGATGAACCCAAAGCCCGTCGCTTCGGGTGGTGCAGGGTCTGGGCGCTGTTGCTGGCTGGTTGGCTGCTCAGCGGTTGCGAGCTCGAAGGCTTTCGCCTGCCGGCGGGCTTCCCGGTGAGCGACGGCGGCGCGGTCGAGCCGATCAACGACCGCACCACCTTTTTGTACGAAGACGGCCCGCTTCAGTTGTTCAGCCGCTTCGTGCGCGTCGCGCCACGGCGCTACGCCTGGGAGATGCTCACGGGTGACGACGCTGAGCGCATGTGGACCGTGACCGATGCCTTCTTCGTGCCGGCCGAATCGGGTTGGTACCGGCTGCATTGGCGCGATCTCTCCAACGGCCTCCAGGGCATGGAGCTGGTCCGCTTCGATGCGGGTCGGATGCTGGTGGCCGAGGCCCGCAACGCCCCGGGGGTGGCGGGCGCGGCGAACGCGGCCGGGGTGTCGGTACGCAAACTGCGGGACACAGCCAGCCTGGAAGGGGTCGACCCCGCCCGGTTAGACCGTTTCGCTCGCGAGCTAAGCCGTGCGCCCCTGGCGGCCAAGCCGCACCGGCGCGTCCCGTCCATGCCGGCGGTTGCACGCGACAAGGCCATGGCCAATGCTGTCCAACACGTCTCGGCCATCGACCAGCCTCTGGTTCGCGACGCGGCGCTGACCCAGCGCATGCTGGCCTACTTCCGCCTCCTGCACGACGAAGGTGCCGGCCTCGGCAGCTATGGCTACGGACGTTTCGCCACCAACGGCTGGGGCATGGATGCAGACCCCGCCCTGGCTCGCCGCCTGGCCCAGGCCGCTGTGGACCGGGGGGTTTCGCGGGGACACACTTCCCTGGGGGTGATGGCGTATCAGGGTGCTGGCGAGCCCGCCGATCCGGCCAAGGCCCTGCGCCACTTGAACATCGGTGCCGAAGCAGGCGATGCACGCGCATTCCATGTGCTTGGGTTGATGTACATGAACGGCGTGGGCGTGGCCAAGGACCCAGCGCGCGCCGTGCAATGGTTCAACCAGGCGGCCGAGCAAGGCCTCACCGCGTCTCGCGTGGCCTTGGCTGACCAGTTGATCCTGGGCGAACACCTGCCGAAAGACGATGCGCGGGCCGTGGCGCTGCTCGACCAGGCCGTTGCGGCAACGTCCCCCATGGCCTACCAGTCGCGTGCATGGCTCCATGAGCAAGGACGGGGCGGCCCGGCAAACCCCAAGGAAGCGGTGCGCCTGTATGCGCTGGCAGCGCAGGACGGTATGTTGTTCGCGCAGTGGCGCCTGGGGGAGCTCCTGCTGGCGGGATCGGGCGTGGCGGCAGACCGGGCTGCTGGCCTGCGCTGGCTCGAAAGCGCTGCGGCCGGTGGTCAAGCACAGGCAACCGAGCGGCTGGCCCAGTTGCGCCAGGGCGGCACGCCAGCCGTGCCCGCCCCGCAAGCCAGCGGCACGGACCCCAGCCTCGCCGCCATGGATCGCTTCATCGAAGAGGAGCGCAAAAGGCTCCTGGAGCGCGAGCGCCAGGCCAAAGCCAACATCGCGCGCATCGACGACGAGTTGGAACAACAGTACGCGGACCGGGACAAGCTGGTGCGCCGTTTGCGCGAATCCCTCGCACCCGAGATCCAGCGCCTGGACAGGTTGCGCGGCTCCGGCGCTGAATTCCAGCGCCAGGTGACCAACCTGGACAACCTGCTCAACGATCAGCCCACCCCTGCCCAGCGGCGCGACATCAACGATTTGCGAACCCGGACCCTCGCCTCGATCAGCGAAGTCAATCGCCTGGTGGCGCAAGGCGTCGGCGAACACCCGCACGCACTGGCCTGGCGGCTGCCCAACGGGCAACTGGTGCTGCCGCGCCCCGATGGGCGCCTGGTCGTCGCGGGCAAGGATGTGCCGGCCCAGCGTGTCGATACAGCCACCCTGCCCCGTCCCGGTGATCACTTCATCGAAGACCGGCACCGGATGGCCATGGTCAACTACGAAGACTCCTGGACCGGCGTCACAAGTCGCAACGCGCGCATCGCGGCCCTGGGGCGCACGCTCGACGAGCTGGTCGGCGGATCACACAGTTGCCAGACGCGCGTGATGGCGTCGATCACCACCACCAACACCGGGCCGCTGTCGGGCCCGTCCGTCACGGTGGACATCAACAAGGTGATGCGGCTACGCGAACGCATGTCCTACGGGCAAGGGCAAACGCTCGAGGACAAGGAAGAGTTTGTGCCGCTGGCTCGCGTCGACAGGCTCGAGCCCCGGGCGGCCTCGGCCGACCGCAGCTGTCACGCCATCCTGCTGCATTGCACCCAGGAGCGACGCGCCTGCGTCGCCAGGAACCAGTACCGGGCAGACGGCGGTATTGGCGAGATCCTGATGCTGCGCTTCGCCGACGAGTCGCGCGCCCAACGCGCCTTGCCGGTGCTGCGCGAGCTGCTGGAACTGGCCCGGCGACCCTGAGTCGGGCTCAGTTGCGGGCTGTGTGTCGCCCTATTCCCACTCGATCGTCGCTGGCGGCTTGCTGCTCACGTCGTAGGTCACGCGGTTGATGCCGCGCACTTCGTTGATGATGCGGCCCGACACGCGCTTGAGCAGGCTGTAGGGCAGCTCGGCCCAGTCGGCGGTCATGAAGTCGCTGGTCTGCACGGCGCGCAGGGCGACCACGTAGTCGTAGGTGCGGCCGTCGCCCATCACGCCCACGCTCTTCACGGGCAGGAACACGGTGAAGGCCTGGCTGGTCAGGTCGTACCAGCTTTTGCCGCTGTTCGGCTCGATCGTGGAGCGCAGTTCCTCGATGAAGATCGCGTCGGCCCGGCGCAGCAGGTCGGCGTAGTCTTTTTTCACCTCGCCCAGGATGCGCACGCCCAGGCCCGGGCCCGGGAAGGGGTGGCGGTAGACCATGTCGTGCGGCAGGCCCAGGGCCACGCCCAGTTCGCGAACCTCGTCCTTGAACAGGTCGCGCAGCGGCTCCAGCAGTTTCAGGCCCAGTTGCTCGGGCAGGCCACCCACGTTGTGGTGGCTCTTGATGGTGACGGCCTTCTTGCTCTTGGCGCCGCCAGACTCAATCACGTCGGGGTAAATTGTTCCTTGTGCCAACCACTTGGCACCTTTTGTTGAAGCACCACTTGAAGTGAGTTTGGCTGCCTCGGCCTTGAAAACCTCGACGAATTCGCGGCCGATGATCTTGCGTTTGGCCTCCGGGTCGCTCACCCCGGCCAGGTGGCCGAGGAACTGGTCGGCCGCGTCCACGCGGATGACCTTGGCGTGCAGCTTGCCCACGAACATGTCCATCACCATGTCGCCCTCGTTCAGGCGCAGCAGGCCGTGGTCCACGAACACGCAGGTGAGCTGGTCGCCGATGGCGCGGTGGATCAGCGCAGCGGCCACCGACGAATCCACGCCGCCCGACAGGCCCAGGATCACCTCCTCGTCGCCCACCTGTTCCCGGATCTTCTCGACCGCCTCGGCGATGTGGTCGCGCATCACCCAGTCGGGGCTGGTGCCGCAGATCTGCAGCACGAAGCGCTCGAGCAGCGCCCGGCCCTGCACGGTGTGCGTGACCTCGGGGTGGAACTGCACGGCGTAGAAGCGGCGCGCCTCGTCGGCCATGCCGGCGATGGGGCAGCTGTCGGTGCTGGCCATGAGCTTGAAGCCCGGCGGCAGCTCGGTCACCTTGTCGCCGTGGCTCATCCACACCTTGAGCATGCCGTGGCCTTCCGGGGTGTGGAAGTCGGCGATGTCTTTCAGCAGCGCGGTGTGACCGCGGGCGCGCACCTCGGCGTAACCGAACTCGCGCGTGTGCGAGCCCTCGACCTTGCCGCCCAGTTGCTGCGCCATGGTCTGCATGCCGTAGCAGATGCCCAGCACCGGGATGCCCAGTTCGTAGACCGCGTCGGGCGCCTTGTCGTCCACCTCGTACACGCTGGCGTGGCTGCCCGAGAGCACCACGCCCTTCAGGCGCCCATCGGCCGCAAACTCGCGCACCCACTCGCTGCTCACGTCGCAGGGGTGCACCTCGCAGTACACGTGCGCTTCGCGGATGCGGCGCGCGATGAGCTGGGTGACCTGGGAGCCGAAATCGAGAATGAGGATCTTGTCGTGCTGCATGGTGGTCTGCGGGGCGGTCTGGAATGAAAAAGGCCGTCGCGGGGACGGCCTGCGGGGCGGCGGCGCTCAGTCCGCCCGGTAGTTCGGTGCTTCTTTCGTGATCTGCACGTCGTGTACGTGGCTCTCGCGCATGCCGGCCGCCGTGATCTGCACGAACTCGGCGCGGTCCTTCATGTCCTGGATGGTGGCGCAGCCGCAGTAGCCCATGCTGGCCCGCACGCCGCCGGCGAGCTGGAACAGGATGGAGACCACCGAGCCCTTGTAGGGCACCCGGCCTTCGATGCCCTCGGGCACCAGCTTGTCGGCGTTGGGGTTGCCGGTGCTGCTTTCCTGGAAGTAGCGGTCGGCGCTGCCTTGCTGCATGGCGCCGATGGAGCCCATGCCACGGTAGCTCTTGTAGCTGCGGCCCTGGTAGAGGATGACCTCGCCCGGCGCCTCTTCGGTGCCGGCGAACATGCCGCCCATCATCACGGTGCTGGCACCGGCCGCGATGGCCTTGGCGATGTCGCCGCTGTAGCGGATGCCGCCGTCGGCAATGAGGGGCACGCCCGAGCCTTGCAGCGCGGTGGCCACGCTGTCCACGGCCATGATCTGCGGCACACCCACGCCGGCGACGATGCGAGTAGTGCAGATGGAGCCCGGGCCGATGCCGACCTTGACCGCATCGGCCCCGGCCTCGACCAGCGCCAGCGCGGCGGCGCCGGTGGCGATGTTGCCGCCGACCACGTCCACCTGCGGGTAGTTCTTCTTGACCCAGCGCACGCGGTCGATCACGCCCTTGCTGTGGCCGTGCGCGGTGTCCACCACGATGGCGTCGACACCGGCCTTGACCAGCGCCTCGACGCGCTCCTCGGTGCCCTCGCCCACGCCCACCGCCGCGCCCACGCGCAGGCGGCCGGCGGCGTCGCGCGCGGCATTGGGGAAATTGAGCTGCTTGGTGATGTCCTTCACCGTGATCAGGCCCTTGAGCTCGGAGGCGTCGTTGACCAGCAGCAGGCGTTCGAGCTTGTGCTTGTTGAGCAGCGCCTTGGCTTCTTCGGGCGTGGTGCCCTCGGGCACGGTGATCAGGCGCTCGCGGGGCGTCATGATCTCGCGCACCGGCAACTCGTAGCGGGTTTCGAAGCGCAGATCGCGCCCGGTGACGATGCCGACCACCTTGCCCGCGTCCACCACCGGGAAACCGGAGACGCCCAGTTCATCCGAGAGCTTCATGACCTGGCGCACGGTGGTGTCGGAGGTGATCACCACCGGGTCGCGCAGCACGCCACTTTCGTAGCGCTTGACCTTGGCCACGTGGGCGGCCTGCTCGGCGGCGCTCAGGTTCTTGTGGATGATGCCCATGCCGCCTTCTTGCGCGATGGCGATCGCAAGGCGGGCCTCGGTGACGGTGTCCATGGCGGCGGACACGAGAGGCAGATTGAGCTGGATGTTGCGGGAGAAACGGGTGGCCAGCGAGGTGTCCTTGGGCAGGACCTGGGAGTACGCGGGCACCAGCAAAACGTCGTCAAAGGTGAGCGCGTTGCCGAGGAGGCGCATGAGGGGTATCTCCAAAAACGGCATTGTACCCGCGGCCCTAAGTGCTACTTGGCCACAGGCCCATGCCGTCCATGACGCCGCGGCCACGCTTCGGCGGCGGCCGTTGGCCCCTGCGAGGGCCGGCACTACACTGCGCGGATGCTGAAAAAGTCCTCCTTCCCTCTTCATCGCATCGCCACCCGAACCTCGCTGGTGCTGGCGATGGCCATGGCGCTTCCGGCGGCCTGGGCCCAGTGGCAGTGGGTCGACAACACCGGTCGCAAGGTGTTCAGCGACACGGCGCCGCCGGCCGGCATCCCGGAGAAGAACATCCTCAAGCGCCCCGGTGCGGGCCTGCCCATGGCACCGGTCGCACCGGCCACCCCGGCTGTTGCCGCACCCGGCAGCCCGGCCACCCCCGCCGTGCCCCAGGTGGCCGACAAGGACCCCGAACTCGAGGCGCGCAAGAAGCAGGCCGAAGCGGTCGAAGAAGCCAAACGCAAGGCCGAGGCCGAACGCATGGTCCGCGCCCGCGCCGACAACTGCGAGCGCGCGCGCAAGAACAAAAGCATGCTCGACTCGGGCATGCGCATCGCGACCACCAACGCCAAGGGTGAGCGTGATTTCCTCGACGACAAAACCCGCGCCGCCGAAGCGCAACGCGCCGAGCAGGCCATCCGCAGCGAGTGCGGCCCGCTGCCGCAATGAACCTGGCCCGGCGCCGCCGGGCTCAGTAACCGGCCTTGGAGTTCGCGCGGCGCTTGGCAAACAGGCCCGCCGAGCGCGCGCCCTGCCCCACGAAGCGTTCGCGCCGCGCCACCTTCGGGTCCACGCGCAGCGGCCGCAGCAGTTCCAGGCGATCGCCATCATGCAAGGCTTGCTCCGGAGAGCAACGCCGGCCCCACACCGCGAGGCTCAGACCGTCCACCTCGCCGAAGCGCTCGGCCCAGCCACTGGTGCGCACGGCGTCGCCAACGCGGGTCCCCGCTGGCAGTTCCAGCACGGTTTCGTGCACTTCCCGCGGCGCAGAGGCAAACACCAGTGTCACGCGCATGCTCATGCCACCCCGTACACCTGGTCGGCGCGCTTCACAAAGGCATCGACCAGATTGCCCGCGATGCGGTCGAACACCGGCCCCACCACAGCAGCCAGCGCGGCGCTGGCAAAGCCGTAGCGCAGCGTGAACTCCACCTTGCAGGCGCGCTGGCTGCCATCACCCAAGGGCGTGAAGGTCCAGTGGCCATCGAGTTGCGAGAACGGGCCGTCCACCAGCTCCATGAAGACCTCGCGGTCCGCCACGTGCCGGTTGCGCGTGGTGAAGCTCTGCTGCAGGCCGCCGATGGCCATGCCCACGCGCGCCACCATGCCGTGCTCGGACTGCTCGAGCACATCGCCCCGATCGCACCAGGGCAGGAACTGCGGGTAGTGCTGCACATCGGTCACCAGCGCGAACATCTCGTGCGCGCTGTGCCAGAGCAGCACCGACTTGTGAATCGTTTTCATACAATCGCCGGTCCTCGCGCGCAGCCGCCGGGGCAAGTGCAAGGCCGCCGCGATTCTAGGTGGCCTTGAGCCAAGGCCTCGCGGCCCCATATCCAAGCCCATGGCCACCTCGCAGAAATCCAAGCCCGGCACGGGCGACAGCCGCATCGCCGACAACAAGAAGGCGCTGTTCAACTACGCCATCGAAGAACGTTTCGAGGCGGGCATGGTGCTGCAAGGTTGGGAAGTGAAGGCCCTGCGCGAAGGCAAGGTGCAGCTCACCGACGGCTATGTGGTCATCCGCGAAGGCGAACTCTTCCTCATCGGCTGCCAGATCAATCCCCTGCGCACCGCCAGCACCCACGTCTCGCCCGACTCGGTGCGCACCAAGAAACTGCTGCTGCACAAAGCGCAGATCAGCCGCCTGATCGGCAAGGTCGAGCAGAAAGGCTTCACCCTGGTGCCGCTGAACCTGCACTGGAAGAACAGCCACGTGAAGTGCGAGATTGCCCTGGCCAAGGGCAAGGGCGAGCACGACAAACGCGACACCATCAAGGACCGCGAAGGCAAGCGCGAGGTGGAGCGCGCGATGAAGAGCCGCCACCGCTGAGGCGGGTGGGCGGGCTTTCGCGGACGCCTTGCCCGCGTTGGCGGATCAGCCCAGATGCGCCAGCGGGTGCTCTTGCGCCGGCCAGGGCGGCTCGAAGAACGCGGCCACCTCGGCGGGCGTCACGTCTTCAATGCGCGCGGGTTTCCACTTCGGCGCGTGGTCCTTGTCCACCGCGAGCGCGCGGATGCCTTCGACGGTTTCGCTCTGCGCGCCGGGGCGCAGGTGAAAGCACTGGTGCACCAGGCCGCGCTCCATGCGCAGGTCATCGGCCAGGCCGAGCTTGCGGGCACGGCGGATCTGTTCCAGCACCACGTGCAGCATGAGCGGCGAGCGCTGGCGCAGCACCTTGGCGGTGGCTTGCGCCCAGTCGCTGTCGGTGCCTTCGAGGGTGGCCACGATCTCGCGCACCTTGGTCTGGGTGAAGATGCGATCGATCTCGGCCGCGGGCCACGGGGCTTTGGGTGCGGTGGTCTGCACATGGGTGGCCACCCAGCGCTGCACGGCCTCGCCGGTTTCAAACGGCGTGCTGATGAGCGTGTTCCACAAGCCGGCCAGTCGGCCCGATTCGATGAAGCCGTCGGCCAGGCCGGCGGCGATGGCGTCCTTGCCCTGCAGCATGTGGCCGGTGAGGGCCAGGTATTCGCCCAGGCGGCCGGTGCAGCGGCTCAGGAAGTAGCCGCCACCCACATCGGGGAACAGGCCGATGTTGGTCTCGGGCATGGCGAGCTTGCTGCGCTCGGTGACGACGCGCAGGCTTGCGCCCTGGCTGATGCCCATGCCCCCGCCCATGCAGATGCCGTCCATGAAGGCGATGTAGGGCTTGGGGTAGGTGTGGATGAGGTGGTTGAGCGCGTATTCCTCGGTGAAGAAGTCTTCGAGCTCGGGGTTGCCCGCCAGCGCGGCCTGGTGGAAGAAGCGGATGTCGCCACCGGCGCAGAAGGCACCGAAAGGGCCTTCCTTGCTGACGCCGCGAATGGCCACGGCGAGCACGATCGGGTCGTCGCGCCAGGCCCGCAGCGTGGCGGTGAGCGTGCGGATCATCTCCAGCGACAGCGCGTTGAGCGCCTTCGGCCGATTGAGGGTGATCAGGCCGACGCGACCCTGGATTTCGACGATGACGGTGGGCTCGGGCGACGACATGATCACTTCTCCTCGGGGAAAACTCAGTCCGCGCGCTGGCTGGCTTGCAGCGTCTGGATGCGGGGGGCGCCGCTGCGCGAACGCCACCCCAGCAATTCGTTGATGAACAGCGCACCGATGACCAGCGTGCCGCCGACCAGCACCTCGCGCCCCGGCGCCTCGCCCGCCCCCAGCCAGGCCAGCAGGATGCCGAAGATCACCTCGAGCAGGGCCAGCAGCGAAACCTCGGGCGCCTTGAGCGAACGTGCGCAGACCACGGCCAGCGCGCAGGGAATGGCCAGTTGCACCAGGCCCAGCATGCCGAGCCAGGCCACGTCGGCACCGGTGGCGTTGAACGGAAGCGCCAGGGGCAGCGTGAGCAGCGAGGAGATCACGCCGCCGAGCAGCACCGAGGGCACGAGGTCGATCTTCTCGCCCTGCGTCTGGCTGCGCTGCACCACCGTCCAGTTGATGGCGCCGGCGATGGGCACGCACAACGCGATGAGCGAGCCGGCGATGAGGCTGCCGGTGTCCACGGTGGCATCGCCAAACGCCTGCAGGAACTGGCTGCCGTACATGTAGACGATGCCCGCGCCCGCCGCCACGATGGCCAGCCAGGTGCGCACCGCCAGCGTCTGCCCGAGCATGAACCGCGCCAGCAACGCGGTGAACAGCGGGCCCACCGACATGATGATGAGCACGTTGGCCACGGTGGTGAAGGTCAGCGCCAGCATGAAGGCGGTGAACATCACGCTCCAGCACACGCCGCTGACCCAGAACGCGCGCGAGCGCGGCAGCACGCCCCAGTGGCGTTGCAGCAGGCCTTGCCCGGGTTCGCTGGCCAGCACGCCGTTGGCGCGGTCGGCCGCGCGCCACAGCGGCAGGATGACCAGCAACGACAACGCCGTGAACGCGCTGCGCCAGAAAGTCACCTCGAAACGCGCGGCCGATTCGAGCTGGCGCGAGACCACCCCGGCGATGGACCACATCAGGGTCACCGCGACCATCAGGAACACCGCCTGGGTGTGCGTCAGGCGGCTCAGCGCGCGAAACGGCATGGGGCTGCGCCGGGTATCAGGCCTCGCGCGACGCGCGCTTGCGCTCGTGCTCTTTCAGGAAGCGCTTGCGCAGGCGGATGCTCTTGGGCGTGATCTCGACGAGTTCGTCGTCCTCGATGAACTCGACGCCGTATTCCAGCGTGAGCTGAATCGGCGGCGTGATCTTGATCGCGTCTTCCTTGCCGCTGACGCGGAAGTTGGTGAGCTGCTTGGTGCGGGTCGCGTTCACCACCAGGTCGTTGTCGCGGCTGTGGATGCCGACGATCATGCCCTCGTACACCGGGTCGTTGGCCTTCACGAACATGCGGCCGCGATCGTCGAGCTTGCCCAGCGCGTAGTTGAAGATCTCGCCGTCGTCCATGCTGATGAGCACGCCGTTCTTGCGCGCGGCCACCTCGCCCTTGTGCGGTTCGTAGCCGTCGAAGATGTTGGCGATCAGGCCCGAGCCGCGCGTGAGGTTGAGGAATTCGTTGCTGAAGCCGATCAGGCCGCGCGCCGGAATGCGGTACTCCAGGCGCACGCGGCCACGGCCGTCAGGCTCCATGTTCATGAGTTCGCCCTTGCGCTCGCCGAGGGCCTGCATCACGCCACCCTGGTGCTGCTCTTCCACGTCGGCCGTCACCAGCTCGATCGGCTCATGGCGCTCGCCATCGATGTCCTGGAACACCACGCGCGGTTTGCTCACCGCCAGTTCGTAGCCTTCGCGGCGCATGTTCTCGATCAGGATGGTCAGGTGCAGTTCACCGCGGCCGGACACCTCGAAAATGCCATCTTCGTCGGTTTCCTTCACGCGCAGCGCCACGTTGCTCTGCAGCTCTTTCTGCAGACGGTCCCAGATCTGGCGGCTGGTGACGAACTTGCCTTCGCGGCCCGCCAGCGGGCTGGTGTTCACGCAGAAGTTCATCGTCAGCGTGGGCTCGTCCACCTTCAGCATGGGCAGCGGCCGCGGGTTGTCGAGGTCGGTCACGGTCACGCCGATGCCGATGTCGGTGATGCCGTTGATGAGCACGATGTCGCCAGGGCCGGCTTCGGTGGCTTGCACGCGGTCCAGGCCCTGGAAGGTGAGCACCTGGTTGACGCGGCCTTTGATCGATTTGCCCTCGGGGCCTTCGGCCACCATCACGTCCATGCCGGGGCGGATGGTGCCGTTGCTGATGCGGCCGACACCGATGCGGCCCACGAAGGTGGAGAAGTCGAGCGCGGAAATCTGCAGCTGCAGCGGCGCGTTCGGGTCGCCCTTCTGGGGCGGCACGTGCTGCAGCACGGTGTCGAACAGGGCCGACATGTCGGGGCCCCACTGCTCACCCGCCGGGCCTTCCACCAGGGACGACCAGCCGTTGATGCCCGAGGCGTACACCACGGGGAAATCGAGCTGCTCGTCGGTGGCGCCGAGTTTGTCGAACAGGTCGAAAGCGGCGTTGACCACCTTGTCGCAGTTGGCGCCGGGCTTGTCGACCTTGTTCACCACCACGATAGGCTTCAAGCCCAGCGCCAGTGCCTTCTTGGTCACGAAGCGCGTCTGCGGCATCGGGCCTTCCTGCGCGTCGATCAGCAGCAGCACGCCGTCGACCATGGACAGCGCGCGCTCCACCTCGCCACCGAAGTCCGCGTGGCCCGGGGTGTCGACGATGTTGATGTGCGTGCCCTTCCAGCTCACGGCGCAGTTCTTGGCCAGGATGGTGATGCCGCGTTCGCGTTCGATGGCGTTGTTGTCCATCACGGTGTCGACGACTTTCTCGTGCTCGGCGAAGGTGCCGGACTGGCGCAGAAGCTGGTCGACCATGGTGGTCTTGCCGTGGTCGACGTGGGCGATGATGGCGATGTTGCGGATGGGTCTGGTCATGGTTGTGCCTCGCAGGCTTCGAGGATTTGCTGGATGTCGGTCGGGCTCAGCAAGCGGCCCGGGATGAGTTCGCCGCCTTGTGTGTGGGCGGTGCCCAGCAGAACGGCTTGTGGGGGGGCGTCGGGCGCCGGGCCGAAAACGGCCACGCGCGCCTGGTTGGGCCAGTCGCCACGGCGGCGCACACCACTGAGGAAGCGGCCCGCATGCTCGGCGTCGAGCGTGACGCGCTCGTGACCCGCCAGCAGCACCTCAACGGGCTGCAGCGCGTCCAGGCGCTCGTCTTCGCCCAAGGCTTCGAGCGCCTCCAGGGCGATGGCATCGGCCACCGCGAACGGGCCGGTGGCCACGCGCCGCAACGCAGTGAGGTGGCCGCCACAGCCCAGGGCTTCGCCAATGTCTTCGCCCAGGGTGCGGATGTAGGTGCCCTTGCTGCACACCACGCGCAGGCGCAGGTGCGGCGCATCGCCCTGCAGTTGCATGCCGAGCAGCTCGATCTCGTGGATGGTGATCCGGCGCGGTTCGCGCTCGACGGTTTCACCCTCGCGCGCGTACTCGTACAAGGCCTTGCCGTCCTTCTTGAGCGCGCTGTGCATGGGCGGCACCTGATCGATCTCGCCCATGAAGCGGTCGAGCACCTCGACCACCTGGCCCACGGAGCATTGCACCGGGCGCGTGGCGATCACGTCGCCCTCGGCATCGGCCGTGCTGGTGCGAACGCCCAGGCACACCGTGGTCTCGTAGGTCTTGTCGGCGTCCAGGTGCAACTGGCTGAATTTGGTGGCGGCACCAAAGCACAGCGGCAGCACGCCGGTGGCCAGCGGATCGAGCGTGCCGGTATGACCCGCCTTCTCGGCACGCAACAACCACTTGGCCTTTTGCAAGGCCTGGTTGCTGGAAAGGCCCAGCGGCTTGTCGAGCAACAACACCCCATGCACGGGGCGCCGTTGCACCCTCGTGCGTTGGCGCTGCATGGCTATTCCTCGTTCTTGGAACGCGAAGCCACCGCCTTGGAAATCAAGGCGTTCATGTCGGACGCGCGCTCGGTGGTGCGGTCGAACACGAAGTGCAGCGTGGGCACGGTGTGGATGTGCAGGCGCTTGAAGAGCGCGCTGCGCAGGAAGCCCGCCGCGGCGTTGAGGCCTTCGGTGGCTTCCTCGGGGTTGCCCGTGAGTAGGCTGAAGAACACCTTCGCGTGCGCGTAGTCGGGCGTGACCTCGACCGCGTTGAGCGTGACCATGCCCACGCGTGGGTCCTTCAACTCGCGCGCGATCAGCTCGGCCAGATCGCGCTGGATCTGGTCGGCCACGCGGTAGCCGCGGTTGGGAACGGACGACGCCTTGCGGGGCATGGTGTGCTCTTCGTGAACCGCGCGCCTTACAGCGTGCGCGCCACTTCCTTGACCTCAAAGAACTCGAGCTGGTCGCCCTCTTTGATGTCGTTGTAGTTGCGCAGCTTGATACCGCACTCGAAGCCTTCCTTGACCTCGCGCACGTCGTCCTTGAGGCGCTTGAGCGACTCGAGTTCGCCGGTGTTGACGACCACGTTGTCGCGCAGCAGGCGGTAGTGCGCCGAGCGCGTGACCATGCCGGAGGTGACCATGCAGCCCGCCACCGTGCCGATCTTGGACGCCACGAACACCGTGCGGATCTCGGCCATGCCGATGACCTCTTCGCGCTTCTCGGGCGCGAGCATGCCGGACATCGCCGCCTTCAGCTCGTCCACCGCGTCGTAGATGATGTTGTAGTAGCGCAGGTCGACTTCATTGCCTTCGGCCAGCTTGCGCGCACCCGCATCGGCGCGAACGTTGAAGCCGATGACCACGGCCCCGGACGCGATGGCCAGGTTGATGTCGCTTTCGCTGATGCCGCCGACGCCGGCAAACACCAGTTGCACCTTGACCTCGTCGGTCGAGAGCTTGAGCAGCGCGGCGGCCAGCGCCTCCTGCGAACCCTGCACGTCGGCCTTGAGGATGATGGGCAGCGTCTTGACCTCGCCCGCGGCCATGTCGGCGAACATGTTCTCCAGCTTGGCGGCTTGTTGCTTGGCCAGCTTGGTGCTGCGGTACTTGCCCGCGCGGTAGGTCGCGATTTCGCGCGCACGGCGCTCGTCGGCCATCACCATGAACTCGTCGCCGGCTTGCGGCACCTCGGCCAGGCCCTGGATTTCCACCGGAATGGAGGGGCCGGCTTCCTTGGTGCTGCGGCCGTTCTCGTCGAGCATGGCGCGCACGCGGCCCGAGGTCTGGCCCGCGAGCACGACGTCGCCGACCTTGAGCAGGCCGCTTTGCACCAGCACGGTGGCCACGGCGCCACGGCCCTTGTCCAGGCGGGCTTCGATCACGAGGCCTTTGGCCATGGCGTCGACCGGCGCCTTGAGCTCGAGCACTTCGGCCTGCAACAGCACCTGCTCCAGCAGGTCGTCGATGCCCTGGCCGGTCTTGGCCGACACGGCCACAAACGGCGAATCGCCACCGAATTCCTCGGGCACCACCTGCTCGGCCACCAGCTCGGATTTCACGCGCTCGATGTTGGCTTCGGGCTTGTCGGCCTTGGTCATGGCGACCACGATCGGGACGCCGGCGGCCTTGGCGTGCTTGACGGCCTCCTTGGTCTGCGGCATCACACCGTCGTCTGCGGCGCAGACGAGGATGACGATGTCGGTGGCCTGGGCACCGCGGGCACGCATGGCCGTGAAGGCCTCGTGACCCGGGGTATCGAGGAAGGTGATCATGCCGCGCGGCGTGTCCACGTGGTACGCGCCGATGTGCTGCGTGATGCCGCCGGCTTCGCCCGCAGCCACCTTGGCGCGGCGGATGTAGTCGAGCAGCGATGTCTTGCCGTGGTCCACGTGGCCCATGACGGTGACCACCGGTGCGCGCGGCATGGCTTCGGCCTGCTGGCCCTGCACTTCCTCTTCGGTGAAGGCCTCCGGGTCGTCCAGCGCGGCCTGCACCGCCTTGTGCCCCAGTTCCTCGACCACGATCATCGCGGTGTCCTGATCGAGCGACTGGTTGATGGTGACCATCTGGCCCAGCTTCATCAGGTGCTTGATCACCTCGGACGACTTGAGCGACATCTTGTGCGCGAGCTCGGACACCGTGATGGTCTCCGGCACGTGCACTTCGATCTGCTTGAACTCGGCAGGCGCCTGGAAGCTGCCCTGGCCGTCACGGGAATCGCGGTCGCCACGGCGGCCACCGCCGCCGCGGGGGCCGCTGCGCCAGTTGCTGCGGCCGGAACTCGTGTCGCCGCGGGTCTTGATTTCCTTCTTCTTGGCCGCGTCGTCCTTCCAGGTCGACGAGAGGTTCTCGGACTTGACCTCTTTCTTGCCGACGGTGCCGGGCGCGGCCGGCGTGGCCGCAGCGGGCGCCTTGGTCGGCGTGCCCGCGGGCTTGTGCAGCGTGCCCTTGAGGCCGGCTTTCGCATCGGGGGCGGGCTCGGGCTTCTTGGCCACCAGCGTCTTGGCGGGCGCAGCCATCATGGCGCGGATGTTCGCGGCCTCGGCCTCGGCCTTGCGGCGGCGCTCCTGCAGCTCGCTGGCGCGGGCGTCCTCGGCCTTCTTGTCTTCGGCCGCCTTGTCGGCCGCGGCCTTGGCAGCGGCTTCCTTGTCGGGGCCCTTGACCTTGACGGCCTTGCTCGCGGGGGCCGGCGCGGCGGCATCCGTCGCGGGCGGCGCTTCGGCGGCGGCCTTGGCGGCTGCAGCGGCAGCGGCCTCGGCTTCCGCGGCGACCCGGGCCTCTTCGGCCTCACGGGCGGCGCGCTTGGCGGCCAGTTCCTCTTCCTGGCGGCGGATCAGTTCGGCCTGGCGGCGCGCTTCTTCCTCGCGCCGCGCCAGTTCGGCCGGATCGATCGCGGGCACAACGGGTTCGGCCAGCTCGGCCTCGGCCGGCGGGGCCACGGACGGTTCGTCGTCGCGCTTGATGAAGGTGCGCTTCTTGCGAACCTCCACCTGGATGGTGCGCGCACGGCCCATCGCATCGGCCTGCTTGATCTCGGAGGTGGACTTCTTGACCAGCGTGATCTTCTTGCGCTCGCCACCGGCGGTGCCGTGCGCAGCCTTGAGGTGACCGAGCAGGCGCTGCTTGTCGGCTTCGGTGATGGGATCGGACGGCGCGGACTTGCTCACGCCAGCGGCCGAGAGCTGCTCAAGCAGCACGGCGGCGGGTTTGTTCAGTTCGGCGGCGAATTCGGCGACGGTGGTACTTGTCATGTGTGCTGTGCTCCGTGGGCCTCCATTGATCAGGATTGCGACTGCGCTTCGTCACCGGTGAACCAGTGGGCGCGGGCTTTCATGATCAGGTCGGTGGCTTCCGTTTCCGACTGTCCGGTGATTTCGGTGAGCTCGTCCGTGGCAAGGTCGGCCAGGTCGTCGCGGGTGTGCACGCCGGCCTCGGCCAGCTTGGCGATCAGCTCGGGCGTGATGCCGTCGAGATCCTTCAGGTTCTGCGACACCTCTTCGACGTTCTCCTCGCGCGCGATTTCCATCGTGAGCAGCGCGTCCTTGGCACGGGTGCGCAGCTCGTTGACGGTGTCTTCGTCGAAGGATTCGATCTCGAGCATTTCCTGCAGCGGCACATAGGCCACTTCCTCGAGGCTGGTGAAACCTTCCTCGATCAGGATGTCGGCGATCTCCTGGTCCACGTCGAGCTTGGACATGAACAGTTCACGGATGCCGCTGGCCTCTTCGGCCTGCTTCTGGGCCGACTCGTCGGCCGTCATGATGTTGATGCGCCAGCCGGTGAGTTCGCTGGCCAGGCGCACGTTCTGGCCACCACGGCCGATGGCGATGGCGAGGTTTTCCTCATCGACCACCACGTCCATCGCGTGGCGCTCTTCGTCCACCACGATGGAGACCACGTTGGCCGGGGCCAGCGCGCCGATCACGAACTGCGCCGGGTCTTCCGACCACAACACGATGTCCACACGCTCACCGGCCAGCTCGTTGGTGACGGCGTTCACGCGCGAACCACGCACGCCGACGCAGGTGCCGATCGGGTCGATGCGGCGGTCGTTGGTGTACACGGCGATCTTGGCGCGCGAACCGGCGTCGCGGGCGCACTTCTTGATCTCGAGCAGGCCCTGCTCGATCTCGGGCACTTCCTGGCGGAAGAGTTCGATCATGAACTCGGGCGCCGAGCGCGACAGCAGGATGGGCGCGCCGCGCAGGGTCAGGTCGACTTCCATGATCATGGCGCGCACGCGGTCGCCCGTGCGGAAGTTTTCCTTCGGGATCATCTCGCCGCGCTTCAAGCGGCCTTCGACTCGGCCACTCTCGACGATCAGGTCGCCCTTGTCGAGGCGCTTGACGGTGCCGACGAAGATCTTGTCGCCGCGCGACATGAAGTCGTTGAGCAGCATCTCGCGCTCGGCGTCGCGGATCTTCTGCAGGATGACCTGCTTGGCGGCCATGGCGCCGATGCGGCCGATCGGCACGCTTTCCACCGGCTTCTCGATGAAGTCGCCCTCTTCGATGTCGGCGATCTCGTCTTTCGCATCGGAGAGCAGTTCCTCGGCATCGGGGTTCTGCAGGCCGGCCGAATCCGGCACCACCAGCCAGCGGCGGAAGGTTTCGTAGGCACCGGTGTCCGGGTCCATCGCCACGCGGATGTCGACCTCGCCCTTGTAGAGCTTCTTCGTCGCCGAGGCCAGGGCCTGCTCCACCGCGCCCAGCACCACGTCGCGCTCGACGTTCTTCTCGCGCGAGATGGCATCGATCAGCATCAACATTTCGCGGTTCATCGTTCAGCCCACCTTTCCAGTTCGATCCTTGGTCTTGTCCTGCCGGCGCCTCAGGCGCCCGGGGCGCCACGCCCCTTGAAATTCACGATCGGCGCGAGCCGCGCCTGAGCGATCTCATCCAGCGTGAAAGCCAGCGCCTGCAGTGGCGCGGCTTCACGTTTCTTGCTCACGCGCTGGCCGGGCTTCACCGGCGGCTCGTCGCTCCAGACGATCTGCCACTGCCCGGTTTGTGCGCCTTCGGCACGCTCGAGCGTGCCGCGGAATTTCTTGCGGCTGGCCGACACGGCACCGTTGGCGCCCAGCGGCGCCTTGAGCGTGATGTCGACCACCTGGCCTTCAAAGCGGCGGAAATCGTTCTCGCCGCGCAGCGGCCGGTCGATGCCGGGCGAGCCGACTTCGAGCCGGCGGTATTCCATGCCCTCGACCTCCAGCGCGTACTGCAACTGGCGCGTGATGCGCTCGCAGTCTTCCACCGTCACGAATTGCTCGGGTGGCAGGGGCTGGCCATCGGCGGGCGGCGTCCAGGGCCAGTCGATGGTGACGCGCAGCAAACCGCCGGCGGACCTTTCGAGGTCCACCAGATCGAAGCCGAGTCCGGCCACGGTTTGCGCGACGGTGTCTTGCCAGCTCATGTAAAACGCGTCAAGCCGGCATCGGTTTCCCGCCCGGCCAAAAAAAATGGGCCGGTAGTAACCCGCCCATTTGGTCGTGAAGCGCGCATTGTAGCCGCCAAACAAGGCACTAGCAAGCCGCGAGCCAGCGTTTCAGCACCCGGCAGCCGCGGGTGCCGGATTCCTGCGCCAGATCAGGCCGCGGCTTGCACCAGCAGCCGCGTGTAAGGGTGCTCGGGCGTTGCCAGCACCTGCAGCGCGGGGCCGCGCTCCACGATGGCGCCGTCCTTCATGACGACGACTTCGTGAGCCATGGCGCGGATCACGTCCACGTCGTGCGTGATCAGGAGGTAGCTGAGCCCGCGGTCGCGCTGCAGCCCTTGCAGCAACGCCAGCACCTGCTTCTGCACCGTCACGTCGAGCGCGCTGGTGGGCTCGTCGAGCACCAGCAGTTGCGGCTCGACGATGAGGGCGCGCGCGATCGCCAGGCGCTGGCGCTGGCCGCCCGAGAACTCGTGCGGGTAGCGCTGCAGCAGCGCGTCGGCCTGGCTGGCCTCGCCCACCAGGCCCACCTCGGCGAGCAGCGCGGCCACGCGCGCGCGGCGCTCGGCCACCGGCAGCTCGGGCCGGTGCACCTGCAGGCCCTCGCCCACGATCTGCTCGATGGTGAGGCGCGGCGAGAGCGAGGAGAACGGATCCTGGAACACCACCTGCACGCGCTGGCGCAGGGCGCGCAGGCCCTTGGTGCGGCGGGCATCGTCCCAACCCGTGCCGGCCACCACCAGGCGGCCTTCAAAGGGGAGCAAGCCGAGCGCGGCGAGCGCCAGCGTGCTCTTGCCCGAGCCCGATTCGCCGATCACACCCAGCGTGCGGCCGGCCGGCACGGTGAGCGAGGCGCCCTGCACCGCGGTGAAGCGCCCCTTGCGGAACCAGCCCTTGAAGCCGGGCAGCGGCACCGGGTAGCTCACGCGCAGGTTGTCGGCCTGCATCACAGGGGGCACGTCGGCGGGTGGGGCGCTGTCCACCGCGCGCTCGGGCTTGCTGGCCAGCAGCATGCGGGTGTAGGCGTGCTGTGGCCGCTCGAAAACATCGCCCACGGCCCCCTGCTCCACCAGGTGGCCTTTGTCCATCACGGCCACGCGGTCGGCGAAGCGGCGCACCAGGTTCAGGTCGTGCGTGATCAGCAGCACCGCCATGCCGTGCTGGCGCTGCAGATCGGACAGCAGTTCGAGGATCTGGCCACGCAGGCTCACGTCGAGTGCGGTGGTGGGTTCGTCGGCAATGAGCAGTTTCGGCCGACTGGCCAGGGCCATGGCGATCATGGCGCGCTGACGCTGGCCACCGCTGAGCTGGTGCGGGTAGGCCCCCGCGCGGCGCTCGGGCTCGGGGATGCCGGTGGACGCCAGCAGCTCCACCACACCCGCCCTCGCCTGCGCCGCCGTGAGGCCGCGCTTGAGCTGCAGCACCTCGGCGATCTGGTTGCCCACGGTGTAGAGCGGGTTCAGCGCCGTCATCGGCTCCTGGAAAATCACCGCCACCTCGTCGCCGCGCACACCGCGCAGTTCGCGTTCGTTGAGTGCGAGCAGGTCGCGCCCGTTCAAGCGCGCGCTGCCCGACACCTCGGCGTTGACCACCAGGCGCAGCAGCGACAGCGCCGACACCGTCTTGCCCGAACCCGACTCGCCCACCAGCGCGAGCTTCTCGCCGGGCGCGATCGAGAAGTCGATGCCGTGCACCACCGGCTGGCCAGCGAAGGCCACGCGCAGGTTATTCACGTCAAGCAGGGCCTCAGACATCCTGCTTCCTCGGGTCGAGCGCATCGCGCAGCGCGTCGCCCATGAAGGTGAGCAGCAGCAGCGTGATCACGAGCACGGCAAAGGTGGAGAGCGAGATCCACCAGGCGTCGATGCTGTTCTTGCCCTGGCTCAGCAGCTCGCCCAGCGAAGGCGTGCCGGGTGGCACGCCCAGCCCCAGGAAATCGAGCGAAGTGAGCGCGAGGATGGCCGCGCTCATGCGGAACGGCAGGAAGGTGACCACCGGCGTGAGGCTGTTGGGCAGGATGTGGCGCCAGATGATCTGCGCGTTGCTCAGGCCCATGGCGCGCGCGGCGCGCACGTAGTCGAGCTGGCGGTTGCGCAGGAACTCGGCGCGCACGTAGTCGGACAGCCCCATCCAGCCGAACAGGCTGAGCAGGATGAGCAGCAGCCCCAGGCTGGGCGCGAACACGGCCGAGAAGATGATGAGCAGGTAGAGCTCGGGCATCGACCCCCAAATTTCAATGAAGCGCTGGAAGGCCAGGTCCGTCTTGCCACCGAAGAACCCCTGGATGGCCCCGGTGATGACGCCCAGCACCACGCCGATGAAGGTGAGCGCGAGCGCGAACAGCACGCTCACGCGAAAGCCGTAGATGAGCTGCGCGAGCAGGTCGCGGCCGCGGTCGTCGGTGCCGAACCAGTTGGCGCGCGTGGGCGCCGAGGGGTTGGGTTGCTCGGCGAAGTAGTTGATGGTCTGCGAGCCGTACGGGTTGGGCGCGTAGAGAGCCCAGTTGCTGCCCTTGGTGATCTGCTCGCGGATGAAGGGGTCGAGGTAGTCCGCCGGTGTCTCGAAATCGCCCCCGAACACGGTTTCGGGGTGGTCCTGCACGATGGGGAAATACGTCTTGCCCTCGTAGCGCACCACCAGCGGCCGGTCGTTGGACAAGACCTCGGCGAACAGGCTGGCCACCACCAGCACGCAGAACAGCACCAGGCTCCAGTAGCCCAGCTTGTTGCGCTTGAAGCGCAACCAGGCGCGGCGGCCAGGGCTCAAGGACGCGGTGGAAGGGGTGGCCGCCATCAGTCGAACTTCACGCGCGGGTCGACCCACACGTAGCAGAGGTCGGAGATCAGCTTGGTGACCAGACCGATCAGGGTGAACAGGAACAGCGTGCCCATGACAACCGGGTAGTCGCGCCGGATCACGCTCTCGTAGCTCAGCAGGCCCAGGCCGTCGAGCGAGAACAGGGTTTCGATGAGCAGCGCACCGGTGAAGAAGGCGCCGATGAAAGCCGCCGGGAAGCCGGTGACGATGGGAATGAGCGCGTTGCGCATCACGTGCTTCCACAGCACCTGGCGCTCGCCCAGGCCCTTGGCGCGCGCGGTCATCACGTACTGCTTGCGGATCTCTTCCAGGAAGGCGTTCTTGGTCAGCATGGCGGTGACGGCGAAGCTGCCCAGCACCATGGCCGTCACGGGCAGCGTGATGTGCCAGAGGTAGTCGACGATGCGCGCGCCCCAGGAGAGCTCTTCCCAGTTGGCCGAGGTGAGCCCGCGCAGCGGGAACCACTGCAGTTGCCCACCAAAGATGACGAGCAGCGCCACGCCCAGCACGAAGCCCGGAATGGCGTAACCGACGAGGATGAGCAGCGTGGTCACCAGATCGAAGCGCGTGCCCGCGCGCACCGCCTTGGCCACGCCCAGCGGCACGGCCACGCCGTAGCTGATGAGGAAAGTCCACAGCCCCAGGGTGATGGACACCGGCAACTTCTCGACGATGAGCTCACCCACGGGTTTGTTCTGGAAGAAGCTGGTGCCCAGATCGAACCGCGCGAAGCGGCCCAGCATCTCGAAGAAGCGTTCGTGCGCGGGTTTGTCGAAGCCGTAGAGCGCCTTGATCTGCTCGATGCGCTGCGGGTCGACGCCCTGCCCGCCGCGGTACACCGACGCGCCCTCGGCCCCCGAACCACCGGCCGTGCGCGCCTCGGCCAGGTACTGCTCCACCGGGCCACCGGGCACGAACTGGATCACCACGAAAGTGATCAGCAGCACGCCGAACAGCGTGGGCAGCATCAACAGAAAGCGTTTGAGGATGTAGGCCCACATGCTGTGTCAGTCCTGTCGTGGTGGGGCAGCCCACCAGGTGTCGATGGCCCAGGTTTCGCCCACGGCATAGGGGGGCATCTCGGCGGGCTTGGCCAGGCGCCAGGCGTTGTAGGCCATGCGGTGGGTGGAGGCCGACCACTGCGGGATCAGCACGTGGCTGTGCGAGACGGCGCGGTCGAGCGCGCGGCAGGCGGCGAGGAACTGCGGCTTGGTCGGCGCGCCCAGCATGCGGGTGATCAGGCGGTCGACGGCGGGGTTCGCCAGGCCGGCGAAGTTGCCGGAATCGGGCGTCTTGGCGGCCTCGCTGCCGAAGATGTCGGCGTACTCGGCGCCCGGGTTGGGTGTGCCCTGGAAAGCGATGGAGATGAGGTCGAAATCGAACTTGCGCAGGCGCTCCTGGTAGAGCGCGAAATCGACCGGGCGAAAGCGCAGGGTGATGCCGAGCTTCTGCAGGTTGCGGATCCAGGGCGAGACCACGCGCACGCCGGTCTCGGCGCTGTCGAGGTACTCCAGCACCATGGGCTGGCCCTGCGCGTTCTTGAGCAGACCGTCCTGCACCGTCCAGCCGGCCTCGCGCAGCAGGGCCTGGGCCTTGCGCAGGTTGTCGCGCAGGGAGCTGTCGCCGTCGGTGCGCGGCGGCGCGTACATGGGGCCGAACACGGCGGGCGGCAGCTGCGCGCGGCCGGGCTCGAGCAAGGCCAGTTCCTCCGGCGAGGGCATGCCGTCGGCCGCGCATTCGGTGTTGCCGAACAGGCCCTGCACCCGCTGGTAGGCGCCGTAGAACATCTGCCGGTTCATCCATTCGTAGTCGATCGCCAGACCCAGGGCCGCGCGCACACGGATGTCGTCCAGCGGCTTGCGCCGGGTGTTGACCACGTAGCTCTGGAAGCCCATGGGCAGCTTGTGCTTGAACTCCCCCTTGACCAGCTCGCCGCTGTCGAATTTTCGCCCGTTGACCCGGCGTGCCCAGTCGCCAGCGGAGAAGAAGCGCATGAGATCGAACTCGCCGGCCTTGAGCGCCTCCAGCCGGGCGGTGGCGTCGCGGTAGATCTTGACCGTGATGCGGTCGAAGTTGGCGCTGCCGCGGCGCACGGGCAGATCGCGCGCCCAGTAGCCCGGGTCGCGCACGTAGGTGATGTCGCGGCCGAACTTCACCGGGCCGATCTTGTAGGGGCCGCTGCCGATGGGGGCATCCATCACGACCTTGTCGAAGGTCTTGCGCTGGCCGGTGGCGGGGTCGACCTCGTTGCCCCACTGGCGGCTGAAGATGGGAATGCCACCCACGGTGAGCGGCAGTTCGCGGTTGGGCACCTTGAAACGGAAGCGCACGGTCCGCTCACCGAGCACGTCCAGCCCGGCCACGTCGGCCAGGATGGTCTTGTAGGCCGGCGAGGTGTGCGGGCCCAGCAGGGTGTCGAAGCTGAACTTGACGTCGGCCGCGAGCACCGGGTCGCCATTGTGGAATTTCGCGGTGTCGCGCAGCCGGAAGGTGACCGACAGGCCGTCGGGCGCGGCCTGCACGTCTTCGGCCAGCAGGCCGTAGCCGGCGCCGGTTTCGTCGAGCGCACCGGTCAGCAGCGTGTCGAACATCAGGCCGCTGAGGTAGGCCGGCGCGGCACCACGCAGCGTGAAGGGGTTGTATTTGTCGAAAGTGCTGGTGCGCAGGTTGCTCACCAGGCGCAGTTCGCCGCCTTTGGGGGCCTGCGGGTTCACGTAGTCGAAGTGCGTGAACCCGGCCGGGTACTTGAGCTCGCCCCACAGCGCGTAGCCGTGCGCCGCCCAGGCGCCGTGCCCCGCCAGCCCCAGCAGAAGCGCCATGCCCCATCGGGCCAGAGCGTTGCGGGGGTCAAGGGCGGGAACCTGCATGCGACAATTCTGCGGCAATTTTTTCTGGAGACAGTTTCATGGGTTTTCTCGCCGGCAAGCGCTTTCTCATCACGGGCGTGCTGTCCAACCGGTCCATCGCCTACGGCATCGCCAAGGCCTGCCATGCACAAGGTGCCGAACTCGCCTTCAGCTACGTGGGTGAGCGCTTCAAGGATCGGATCACCGAATTCGCGGCCGAGTTCAACTCCACGCTGATCTTCGATTGCGACGTGGGCGACGACGCGCAGATCGAAGCCATGTTCACCGAGCTCGGCAAGACCTGGCCCAAATTCGATGGCTTCGTGCACGCCATCGGCTTCGCACCGCGCGAAGCCATCGCGGGCGATTTCCTCGACGGCCTCTCGCGCGAAGCCTTCAAGATCGCGCACGACATCAGCGCCTACAGCTTCCCCGGCATGGCCAAGGCGGCCCTGCCCTACCTGAACGACAAGGCGGCCCTGCTCACGCTGAGCTACCTGGGTGCCGTGCGCGCCGTGCCCAACTACAACACCATGGGTCTGGCCAAGGCCAGCCTCGAGGCCTCGGTGCGCTACCTGGCCGAATCGCTCGGCCCCAAGGGCATGCGCGTCAACGGCATCAGCGCCGGCCCGATCAAGACGCTGGCGGCCAGCGGCATCAAGGGCTTCGGCAAGCTGCTCAACCTGGTGGCCGGCGTCTCCCCGATCCGCCGCAACGTCACCATCGAAGACGTGGGCAACGTCGCGGCCTTCCTGCTGTCCGACCTGTCGGCCGGCGTCACGGCCGAGATCATCTACGTGGATGGCGGCTTCAGCCAGCTCGTGGGCGATTCGAGCCGCGCCGAGTGATCCGCCAGCGCGGGCGGCTCAGCGCGAAGGCGCGTCGGGCCGCACGCGCATGAAAGTGGCGAAGCGCGGCACACCGCTTTCGTTGAGCCCGCGAAAGCGGTAAGTCACCCAGCTGCCCACGGTGGGCGGGCTTTCTCGTTCGGCGTCGCTGAAACCCGTGCCCAGCTTGAAGCGCACGCCCTCGGGCGTTCGCACCAGCAAGGCACCGAGCCGGCCCGCATGCCGGCCCTTGCCCGGCACATGCCCGATGACCTGCGCCTCGGCATCCTCATGGGTCTTGACCTTGAGCAGGTCATCGTTGCGCTCCGCCCGGTACGGCGCCGCCCCGCGGTGCAGCATCAAGCCCTCGCCGCCCTCACGCACCACGCGGTCGAGCCGCGCCATCAGCTCGGCGTGGCTGCCCACGCGCTCCTGCGGCACGGCCTGCAGCCAGGGTTGGCCTATGCGCTGCACCAGCGCGCGGTAGGCCGCGATGCGCTCGGTAAACACGCCAGGTTGGGCCGGCAGGTCGAACACCATGAAACGCACCCGGCGCCAGGCGGCGTCGTCCGGCGTTTGCCGCCGCACGGTGGACAGGGTTTCCTCGAAGCGGCCACGGCCGGCCCAGAGTTCACCGTCCATGGGCTCGGCCGGCCATTGCGCGGTGAACCAGGCCGGTGCGGCGATGGTTTCGCCACCGCGCGTGCGCAGGCGCTCGCCGTCCCAGAAAGCCCGCAGGCCGTCGTATTTCTCGCTCAGCCAGTAGGCGTGCAGGGGCACACCGGGGCGGTAGACCTTGGCGAGCATCAGCGCGGGAGCGCCTTGCGGCGCTACATGCTCCACAGGCGCTTCGGCCAGGGCAGCGGCCCCACCCGCCGAGAGCAGCACGGCCAGGCCGCCGCGAAGCAGCGCCCGCTTCACCGGGTGCATGGGCCGGAACAGGCGCGTCAGACTTTCACGCAGTCGGCGAAGTAGGCCTTGCGCCCGTCCTCACCCACGGACTCCACCAGGCCGTGGATGTCGGTTTCGAAGCCCGGGCACTCGCGCGCGAACTCGCGGTTGAAGCGCAGGTAATCCACGATCTTGCGGTTGAACACTTCGCCGGGAATGAGCAGCGGAATGCCCGGCGGATACGGCGTGACCAGGCTGGTGGTGATGCGGCCTTCGAGCTCGTCGATCGGCACGCGCTCGGTGGTGCGTTGCGCGATGTGCGCGAACGCCTCGCTCGGCTTCATGGCCGGTGTGAGGTCGCTCAGGTACATCTCGGTGGTCAGGCGCGCGATGTCGTGGCGCGCGTAGAGCGCGTGCACGTGCTGGCACAGGTCGCGCAGGCCCATCTGCTCGTAGCGGGGTTGCTTGGCGCAGAACTCCGGCATGATCCGCCACATCGGCTGGTTCTTCTCGTAGTCGTCCTTGAACTGCTGCAGCGCCGTCAGCAACGTGTTCCAGCGGCCCTTGGTGATGCCGATGGTGAACATGATGAAGAAGCTGTAGAGGCCGGTCTTCTCGACCACCACGCCGTGTTCGGCGAGGAACTTGGTGACGATGGAGGCCGGGATGCCGGTCTCGCCGAAGCTGCCGTCGAGCTTGAGGCCGGGCGTGACGATGGTGGCCTTGATCGGGTCGAGCATGTTGAAGCCCGGCGCCATGTCGCCGAAGCCATGCCAGTCCTGTTCGGTGTCGTGGCCATCGCGCTGGCGGTTGAGCACCCAGTCCTTCGCTTCGCCCACGCCCTCTTCGGCCAGATGCTCCGGGCCCCACACCTGGAACCACCAGTCGTCCTTGCCGAACTCGGCCTCGACCTTGCGCATGGCGCGGCGGAAATCGAGCGCCTCGAGCAGGCTCTCTTCCACCAGCGCGCGGCCACCGGGCGGCTCCATCATGGCCGCGGCCACGTCGCAGCTGGCGATGATCGCGTACTGCGGGCTGGTGCTGGTGTGCATCAGGTACGACTCGTTGAACAGGTGCCGGTCGAGCTTGACGTTCTGCGAATCCTGCACGAGCACATGGCTGGCCTGGCTGATGCCGGCGAGCAGCTTGTGGATGGATTGCGTGGCATACACCACCGACTCCATGGGCCGCACGCGCTTCTTGCCCATGGCGTGGTAGTTGCCATAGAACGGGTGAAACGCCGCGTGCGGCAGCCAGGCCTCGTCGAAGTGCAGGTTGGCCACGTAGCCGTCGAGCATCTGCTTGATGGCCTCGGTGTTGTAGAGCACGCCGTCGTAGGTGCTCTGCGTGATGGTGAGCACGCGCGGCTTCACCGCGGCGGCGTCCACGCCGGCCAGCAGCGGGTTGTTGCGGATCTTCTCGCGGATGGCGTCGATCTCGAACTCGCTCTGCGGGATCGGGCCGATGATGCCGAAGTGGTTGCGCGTGGGCTTGAGGAAGACGGGGATCGCGCCCGTCATGATGATGCTGTGCAGGATGGACTTGTGGCAGTTGCGGTCCACCAGCACCACGTCACCCGGCGCCACCGTGTGGTGCCACACCATCTTGTTGCTGGTGCTGGTGCCGTTGGTGACGAAGAAGCAGTGGTCGGCGTTGAAGATGCGCGCCGCGTTGCGCTCGCTGGCGCCGATGGCGCCGTTGTGGTCGAGCAGCTGGCCCAGTTCTTCCACCGCGTTGCACACGTCGGCGCGCAGCATGTTCTCGCCGAAGAACTGGTGGAACATCTGGCCCACCGGGGTCTTGAGGAAGGCCACGCCGCCCGAGTGGCCCGGGCAGTGCCACGAGTACGAACCGTCTTCCGCGTAATCGAGCAGCGCCTTGAAGAACGGCGGCTGGATGCCTTCGAGGTAGCTCTTGGCCTCGCGGATGATGTGACGCGCCATGAACTCGGGCGTGTCCTCGTACATGTGGATGAAGCCGTGCAGTTCGCGCAGGATGTCGTTGGGCAGGTGCCGGCTGGTCTTGGTTTCGCCGTAGATGTAGATCGGCACGTCGGCGTTCTTGCGGCGCACCAGCTCGATGAAGGTGCGCAGGCTCAGCACCGCGGGGTCGAGATCGGGCCCGTGGCTGAACTCCTCGTCGTCGATCGACAGGATGAAAGCACTGGCGCGGCTTTGCTGTTGCGCGAACTGCGACAGATCGCCGTAGCTGGTGACACCCAGCACCTCCATGCCCTCGCTTTCGATGGCTTGCGCGAGCGCGCGGATGCCCAGGCCCGAGGTGTTCTCGGAACGAAAGTCCTCGTCGATGATGACGATGGGAAAGCGAAACTTCATGCGGTTCTCCAGCGAAGCGCGCAAGTGTACGGAAAACCCGTGTCGGTGCCGCAGTGCAGCACGGGCTTTGGCGCAGAATGCGCCCACGGGCGCCCGGTGGCGCCGATGAACACGGAAAGGACGGGGAGCCGCATGGCCGATTCGACGTGGTGGTGGTTGCTGGCGGGCGCACTGGTCGCGCTGGAACTGATCACCGGCACTTTCTACCTCCTCATGCTCGCGCTGGGCGCCGCCGCGGGGGCCATTGCCGCGCACCTGGGCCTGCCGCTCACGGGCCAGATCGTGGTGGCCGCGCTGCTGGGCGCGGCCGCGGTGGCGGGCTGGTACCTCAAGTCGCGCCGCCGCGAAGGCGATCCGTCGGTTCGCAGCCTGCGCAGCGTCAACCTCGACGTGGGCGAGGTCATTCACATCGACCAATGGAACGCCGATGGCACCGCCAGCGTCAAATACCGCGGCGCCTCCTGGACCGTGATCCAGCGCCCCGGCAACGCCCCCACCCCGGGCGCCTACCGCGTCACCGAGCTTGTGGGCAATCGCCTGCTGGTCGAGAAAGCCTGAGCGCTTTCACCTTCGCAACCTTCAACAAAGAACAAGACCATGGAAATTGCCATCCTGCTCATCGTCATCGCCGTCATCTTCATCACGCGCGCCATCAAGATCGTGCCGCAACAGACCTCCTGGGTGGTCGAGCGCCTGGGCAAGTACCACGCCTCGCTGGCGCCTGGCCTGAACTTCCTCGTGCCCTTCATCGACAAGGTGGCCTACAAGCACAGCCTGAAGGAAATTCCGCTCGACGTGCCCAGCCAGGTCTGCATCACACGCGACAACACGCAGCTGCAGGTCGACGGCATCCTGTACTTCCAGGTGACCGACCCGATGCGCGCCAGCTACGGCTCGTCCAACTACATCGTGGCCGTAACCCAGCTCGCGCAGACCTCGCTGCGCTCGGTCATCGGCAAGCTTGAGCTCGACAAGACCTTCGAAGAGCGCGACATGATCAACGCGCAGGTGGTCTCGGCCATCGACGAAGCCGCGCTCAACTGGGGCGTGAAGGTGCTGCGCTACGAGATCAAGGACCTGACGCCGCCGGCCGAGATCCTGCGCGCCATGCAGGCGCAGATCACCGCCGAGCGCGAGAAGCGCGCCCTCATCGCCGCCTCCGAAGGTCGCCGCCAGGAGCAGATCAACATCGCCACCGGCGAGCGCGAGGCCTTCATCGCACGCTCCGAGGGCGAGAAGCAGGCCGAAATCAACAAGGCACAGGGTGAGGCCGCCGCCATCATCTCGGTGGCCGAGGCCACAGCCAACGCCATCCGCCAGGTCGCCGACGCGATCCGCCAGCCTGGTGGCGAACAGGCGGTGCAGCTCAAGGTGGCCGAGAAGGCCGTCGACGCCTACGGCAAGGTGGCCGCCGACGCCACCACCACCCTGATCGTGCCCAGCAACATGACCGAGGTGTCCGCACTGATCGGATCGGCCATGAAGATGGTGCAAGCCAGCGGCGCCAAGACCGGAGCCTGACATGGACGATCTCGCGCACAACGTGCTGGGTGGCGAACTGCAGGCCTGCTCGTTCGACCCGCTCACCGGCTTCTTCCGCGACGGCTGCTGCCACACCGGTGATGAAGACCTGGGCACCCACGTGGTCTGTGCACGCGTCACGCGCGAGTTCCTCGATTTCTCCGCCGCCCGCGGCAACGACCTCGCCACGCCCCGGCCCGACATGCGCTTCGCTGGCCTCAAGCCCGGCGATCGCTGGTGCCTGTGCGCCAACCGCTGGCTCGAAGCCCTGCAGGCCGGCGCGGCCCCGCCTGTGGTGCTCGAAGCCACCCACGAAAAGACCCTGCAGCACATCGCGCTGGAGGTGCTGCAACAGCACGCATGGCGCCGCGCCGAAGACGGCAGCACCACCGGCTGAGCTACAATCCCGCGCTTCGCGGAGAGGTGGATGAGCGGTTTAAGTCGCACGCCTGGAAAGCGTGTGTGGGCTAATCCCCACCGCGGGTTCGAATCCCGCCCTCTCCGCCACGAATGACTCCAAAGACCGCCAAAAACGGTCCTGGAAGAACCTTGAACAGCCCCGGTTTCCCAGGACACCGGGGCTTTTTGCTTTGAACTCGAGTTGGCGTCGCCCGGTCCGGGGTCACATCATTCTTTGTGTTCAAGAAGTCGCAAATGGCCAAAGCATGTTCATGAGCCATGAGGCTCACGCAGAAGGAGAAGCATGGAGTTCCTAGTGGGCGGCATATTGCTCGCCTTGGTGGTGGTCGCGGCGATGAGCAACCGAGGAAGCCTCAAGCGGTATCAGGAATTGAAGAGCAAGCACCGGTTCGGCGGGAAGCGGTTGCCGCCCGAGGAACAAGCGGAGCTTGATGAACTTCGCAAGAAGTACTGGTGGTATTGAGCGGGCTCAGAGCTTCAGCTCCCAGGTCTCACCCACCAGTTGCTTGCCGAACCCCTCGTAGGGTTCTGACTTCACCAGCGTGAAGCCCCGCCGGGCGTAGATCGCGCGCGCGGCCTCCAGGCAATCGTTGGTCCACAGCACCATCTTGCGGTAGCCCTTCTGGCGCGCGAAGGCGATGCATTCGTCCGCGAGGCGGCCACCGAGCCCGAGGCCGCGCGCCGCGGGGGTGAGCAGCAGCATGCGCAACTGCGCGGTGGTGGCGGACTTGCGCACCACGAACACCGAGCCCACGCGCTCGCCGTCGAGCTCGGCGATCCAGCCCTTTTCCCACGCGGGCTGGAACTTGCGCACGTAGCCGGCCACGATGCCGGCCACCAGGCCCTCGAACTCGGCGCTCCAGCCGTACTCGCGCGCATAGATCTCACCGTGTTGCTGCACCACCCAGCCCATGTCGCCGGGCACCGGGTCGCGCAGCAGCGCGGTGCGGGTGCGCGGCGCGGGGGCCGCGGGGTTCAGCAGTTGCTCGATGCGGGTCATGGCCGCGGCGATCTCGGTGCGCTGGGCCGGGGACAGCGGGGCGAGCAAGGCCGCGGCCTGATCGCGCGATTTCTGCTGCAGCGGGGCGAAGGCCGCGTGGCCGGCCTCGGTGAGGCCGAGCAGGCTCTGGCGCGCGTCGCGCGGGTTGGCGGAGCGCTGCAGCCAGCCCTGCTGATCGAAGCGTTTCAGGAGCCGGCTGAGGTACCCCGCATCGAGCCCGAGTTCGCGCGACAACTCGGTGGCCACGAGGCCTTGGCGGTGCGCCAGTTCATAGAGCACGCGCACCTCGGTCAGCGACAGTTCACTGCCCAGGTAGGGCGCCAACACACCGGCGTGCCGTGTGTAGAAGCGGTTGAAGCGCCGCACGGTCTTCACGTCCGCGGGGTCGACAGGGGCTTGGACCGAGGTGTTCATGGCCGGAGATCATGGGGCATTTATTTGACTAAGGCAACCATTTACATGGCTAAAGCCACCAGTGCTGGGGCATCAATAGGCCTTCGGCCACCTCGGGCACCGCCCGCACCGGCCCCCACAGCAGCACAATGCCCCGATGGACCGACGCACCCTCACCCTCGCCTCGCTGCTCGCACTGCTGGGCCCGCAGCGGCTGTTGGCGCAAACCGCGGCCTGCCCGGCGTTGCTCAACCACCGCTTTCCGCGCCTGCAAGACGGCGCCCCGCAGGACCTCTGCCAGTTCTCCGGCAAGGTGCTGCTGGTCGTCAACACCGCGAGCTACTGCGGCTTCACCGGCCAGTACGAAGGGCTGGAGGCCTTGTACGCGCGCTACCGCGAGCGCGGCCTGGTGGTGCTGGGTTTTCCGTCGAACGATTTCGAGCAGGAAACGGGCAACCGCGAACAGATCGCCGAGCTGTGCTTCAACACCTATGGCGTGAAGTTCCCCATGTTCGACAAGACCGTGGTGAAGGGCAAGGACGCCAACCCGCTGTACCAGCAACTGCAGCAGGCCACGGGCGTGGCACCGCGCTGGAACTTCCACAAGTACCTGGTCGGGCGCGACGGCAAGGTGATCGACCAGTACAACAGCCTGACCGAGCCCATGGGGCGCACGCTCACGCGCGCGATTGAAACGGCGCTGACCGCCAAGGGCTGACGGACAGACACTGATGAGCCCGCCCCAAAAGAAAAAGCCACCGCAAGCGGTGGCTTTTTCGTGCCGGGGGCTGCTGGAGATCAGCGGATCACGGCGAGGGTGGTGCGTGCGCCGCCCTTGTAGGTCATGAGCGTGAGGGCACCGTTCTTGATGTCACCCTTTTCGTCGAACTCGATCTTGCCGGTCACGCCGTTGTAGCTGGAAGCCTTGAGCGCGGGCAGGTAGACCTTGGGATCGGCGGAGCCGGCGGTGACCATGGCGTTGGCCATCACCTTGACGGCGTCGTACACGTACGGGGCATACACCTGCACGTCGGCGTTGAACTTGGTCTTGAAGTCGGCGCGGAACTTGTCCATGCCGGCTTTCTGTTCGCCTTCGACACCACCGGCCTCGGCGCAGTAGACCTGCTCGTCGCTCATGCCGTCACCGGCCAGCTTGGGCAGCTCGCTGGAGCAGATGCCGTCGCCACCCATGAACTTGGCCTGGATGCCGAGCTGCTTCATCTGCTTGAGCATGGGGCCGGCCACGGCGTCCATGCCGCCGAAGAACACCACGTCGGGCTTCTTGGCCTTCAGGGTGGTCAGGATGGCGTTGAAGTCGGTCGCCTTGTCGTTGGTGAACTCGCGGCCCACCACGGCACCACCAGCGGCTTTCACGCCTTTTTCGAACTCGTCGGCGACGCCCTGGCCATAGGCGGTGCGGTCGTCGATGACGGCCACGTTCTTGGCCTTGAGGGTTTCGACGGCGTACTTGCCGAGCGTGCCGCCCAGGTGCACGTCGTCAGCCACGACGCGGAAGGCGCCCGTGAAGCCCTGGCGGGTGTACTTGGGGTTGGTCGCCGAGGGCGAAATCTGGGGGATGCCGGCGTCGTTGTAGAGCTGCGAGGCGGGGATGGTGGTGCCCGAGTTCAGGTGACCGATCACGCCGTTGACCTTGGCGTCGACCAGCTTCTGCGCAGCGGCCGTGCCCTGTTTCGGGTCGGCGGCGTCGTCTTCGGCCAGCAGCTCGAACTTGGCCTTGGAGCCACCGATGCTCAGGCCGGCGGCGTTGAGCTCTTCGATCGCCATGCGGGCGCCGTTCTCGTTGTCCTTACCCAGGTGGGCGATGGCACCGCTGGTGGGGCCGACGTGACCGATCTTGACCACGACTTCGGCGGCGGGTGCGGGCGCGGCGGCCGGCGCAGCAGCGGGAGCAGGGGCAGCCTCTTCCTTCTTGCCACAGGCGGCCAGCGCGACGGCGGCGGCAAGCACTGCCAGTTTCATGTTCACTTGCATGGGTTTTCCTCGGTAAGGATGGGTTGATTTGCGGAGGGAACGTGTTTTTTTCTCCACCGCGTGAATCTACTCCAAATCAGACGCACTCCCGCCCGTATCCAGCCCCCTGGGCGCACACGGCGAGGGTTTTCCACAAGAGGAGTTGCGCGAACGCCGCGCGAGCGCGCCGGTCTCAGGCGTCCGCTTGTTTCAGATCGTGTCGAAGCGGCTCGATGCCGCTGGCCGCATAGGTGCGCCAGCGCTGTCGCGCGGCCGCGCGGTCGGCTTCGTCGGTGCCGACCACCTCGATCACGCGCGCGAACGCGCCGGGCTCGGGCACGGCCGCGTCCTGCAGATTGACCAGCACCGCCGCGGCGTCACCACCGTCGAGGCGGTCGGTGAGCCGGATGGGCGAGTGGCGTTGCACCGCCGCGGCGTCGCCGGGGCGGGCGTGGGGCACGAAGTCGCCCTGCCCCACGAGCCAGATCAGGCGGTCCAGCTCGTCGATGGCCTCGCGCGGCGAGAGCACCACCACGCGCGCGCCCTTCAGGTAGGCCTTGCGCAGCAGCCGCGCGGTGTAGGCCAGCTTGTCGGGCGCGTTGAAGTGGAAGGCGACCTCGGGCATGGGCGCGATCAGCCCTTGCGGCGCGCCGCGGCCTTGGCCGGTTTGCGCTGCGATTCGTCGATCAGGTACTGCAGCAGCAGCGGCACCGGGCGGCCCGTGGAACCCTTGGCCGCGCCGCTTTTCCAGGCCGTGCCGGCAATGTCCAGGTGCGCCCAGCGCAGTTCGGCGGTGAACTTCTGCAGGAATTTGGCGGCTGTGATGGCACCGCCCGCGCGGCCGGCCACGTTGCCCATGTCGGCGAAGTTGGACTTGAGCCCTTCGGCGTAGTCGTCGTCCAGCGGCATGCGCCAGCAAAGGTCCCCCGCGGTCTCACCGGCCTGGCGCAGTGCGTCGGCCAGGCCGTCGTCGGTGCTGAAGAGGCCGCTGCGCACGGCGCCGAGCGCGATCACGCAGGCGCCCGTGAGCGTGGCGATATCGACCACCGCGCGCGGCTTGAAGCGCGCGGCGTAGGTGAGCGCGTCGCACAGGATGAGCCGGCCTTCGGCGTCGGTGTTCAGGATCTCGATGGTCTGCCCGCTCATGCTGCGCACCACGTCGCCGGGCTTCACGGCCAGGCCGTCGGGCATGTTCTCGCAGGTGGGGATCAGCCCCACCACGTTGATCGCGGGCTTGAGCTCGGCCAGCGCGGCGAAGGTGCCCAGCACGCTGGCCGCGCCCCCCATGTCGAACTTCATCTCGTCCATCTCGCCCGCGGGTTTGAGGCTGATGCCGCCGGTGTCGAAGGTGATGCCCTTGCCCACCAGCACCACGGGCGCGTCGCCTTTGGTGCCGCCCTGGTAGTGCATGACGATGAAGCGCAGCGGTTGGGCCGAGCCCTGGGCCACCGCCATGAAGGCCCCCATGCCCAGCGCCTCGACCTGCTTGGGTCCCAGCACGTCGGTCTTGATGGTGCCGCCACGCGCGAGCTTCTTCGCGGCCTCGGCCAGCATCGAGGGCGTGGCGTGGTTGGCCGGGCGGTTGGCCCACTCCTTGGCGAACTCCACGCCCGCCACCAGGGCCTTGCCGGCGCGCAGGCCTTCGCGCAGCGCGTTGGCATCGGCCACGCCGAAGCTCACCCGCGCCAGCGCACGCGGCTTGGCGCTGGGCTTGGTGGTGGTGAACACGTAAGACGCCTCGGCCGCGGCCTGCACGGCAGAGCGCAGGCCGGCGTTGTCGATGGCCACGAGCGTGGCGATCACACCGATGTGGGCCACGCCGGGGCCCTTGAGCGCCGCAATGCCCGCGCCCACGGCCTTGCGCAGCGCGGCGCCATCGGCAGCGCCGGCGCGCACCAGCAGCACGCGCGCGGCCTTGAAGCCCTCAGGCCGGTAGGTGGCGAGCGACTTGCCCACGCCGGCTTCGAGATCCGCCCCCTTGATCGCCTGGGCCACCAGGCGGTGCAAGGGCGTGTCGCCCTTGGGCGCGGTGTCGGGCACCAGCACGATCAGGGCATCGGCCGGGAATTCGGCCGCCTGGGCGGGGGTCAGGGTCTTGAGTTCGAAGTTCATAATCCGCTCTGCTTCTAACGACGATCGATGTTATTCCATTCATCCCTGCGCAGAGAGCTCGCCCGCAGCTTCGGGGCGACCCTGGTGGTGCTGTTCACCATCGTGCTCACCATGCTGCTCATCCGCACGCTGGGCGCGGCGTCCAAGGGCAGCGTGAACCCCGAGGAAGTGATGCTGGTGCTGGGCTACACCGTGCTGGGCCGCATGCCCACGGTGCTCACGCTCGCGCTGTTCATCTCCATCGTGTTCACGCTCTCGCGCATGTACCGCGACAGCGAAATGATCATCTGGTTCGCCAGCGGCCGCTCGCTCGGGGGTTTTCTGGCGCCGTTGATGCGCTTCGCCTGGCCGGTGCTCGCGGTCATCACGCTCATGGTGTTCTTCGTGTGGCCTTGGGCGAACCAGCAGGTGAACGACCTGCGCGACCGCTTCGAGCGCCGCGGTGATCTGGAGCGCGTGGCCCCGGGGCAGTTCCAGGAATCGTCGAGCGGGCGGCGCGTGTTCTTCATCGACAAGGACACGGCCGATGGCGCCGAGGGCCGCAACATCTTCATCTCCAGCACCGAGCCCGACGGGCGCGAGACCGTGACCTCGGCGCGCTCGGGGCGCATCGAGTGGGTGCAGGACCGCCAGATCCTGATGCTCAACAACGGCCAGCGGCTCGAATCCCATCCGGACGACGCGCTGCGCGTGAGCGAGTTCGCCGAGTACGGCACGCAGATCGGCTCGGCCGGTGGGCGGGGCAGCGCGGGCGTGGAGCTCAAGGCACGGCCGACCTGGGAGCTCATTGCCTCGCCCGTTCAGGCCAACCTGGCCGAGCTGGGTTGGCGCATCGGGCTGGCCATCACCGCGTTCAACTTCGTGCTGATCGCGCTGGCCACCACAGTGGGCAACCCCCGCGCGGGCCGCAGCGGCAACCTGTTCTTCACGCTGTTCGCCTTCGTGTTCTATTACAACCTGCTCAACATCGGGCAGAACTGGGTGGCGCGCGGCGTGGTCGATCTGCTGCCGTTCACGCTGTCATTGCATGGCGGGGTGCTGCTGCTCACGCTGCTGTGGTTCTACAAGCGCCACCAGGGCCTGAGCCTGCGCAGCCTGCTGCTCGACCGCTTCAGGCGCCGCAAACCGGAGAACGCGGAAAACACGGAGAGTGCGGCATGAAGACGATCCGCCGCCTCATCTACGGCGAGGTCTTTGCGGCCGTGTTCTTCGTGCTGCTGGCCTTCCTGTCGCTGTTCGTCTTTTTCGATCTGGTCGACGAGCTGCCTACCGTGGGCAAACGCTCGGCGCTCGATCCCGACCGGATCTACAGCCTGGCCGACGCACTGATCTATGTCGGCCTGCTGGTGCCCAGCCGCATCTACGAACTGATGCCGATTGCGGTGCTGATCGGCTCGGTGTTCGTGCTGGCGCGGCTGGCGCAGGGTTCGGAATACACCATCCTGCGCACCAGCGGCCTGGGGCCCTGGCGCGCGCTGCGCACGATGCTGGGCCTGGGCACCGTGTTCGTGCTGCTCACCTTTGCCATCGGCGATTACATCGCCCCCATGGCCGACCGCGTGGCCCAGCTCCACAAGGCGCGTTTCGAAGGCGCCATCAGCCTCGGCCAGACCGGCGCCTGGCTCAAGGAACGCCAGCCCTACAGCAACTTCTCGGTCAACGTCGGCTCGCTGTCTGCCCAGGGCGAGCTGGGCAACATCCGCATCTTCGAGTTCAACAACCAGGGCATCCTGGTGTCGACCATGCACGCCAAGGCGGGCCAGATCGAGGGCGACGAGAGCTGGACACTGCGCCAGGTGGAGCGGCGCGAGTTCGACGGCGCCGGCCTGGGCGCGGTGCGCGTGGACCGCACCACGCACGACAGCTTCCGCTGGCCCAGCGGCATCAACACCGAGATGGTGTCGGTGGCGCTGCTCAAGCCCGAGCGCATGCGCACCACCGATCTCTTTGCCTACATCCGCCACCTGGAGGCCAACGGCCAGACCGCGCAGCGCCACGAGATCGAGTTCTGGCGCAAGGTGTTCTACCCACTCTCCTGCCTGGTGATGGTGGTGCTGGCCCTGCCCTTTGCCTACCTGCATTTCCGCTCGGGCAGCATCACCGGCTACGTGTTCGGCGGCGTGATGATCGGCATCAGCTTCTTCCTGCTGAACAACGTGTTCGGCTACATCGGCAACCTCAACCAGTGGCGGCCCTGGCTGGCGGCCGCCTCGCCGGCGCTCATCTACTCGGTGGTGTCGCTGGGCGCGTTCGGCTGGCTGGTGCTGCGAAGGTGACGGCGTGCTCGGCGTGATCGTCTTTGCCCATGGCTCGCGCGACCCGATGTGGCGCGCGCCGGTGGAGGCCGTGGCGCAGCGCATTGCCGGGCGCGCGCCCGGCACGCTGGCGCGTACCGCCTACCTGGAACTCACCGAGCCCGACCTGCCCACCGCCGCGCGCGAGCTGGTGGCGGCCGGCGCCACGCAACTGCACGTGCTGCCCATGTTTCTGGGCATGGGCAAACACGCACGCGAGGACCTGCCGCAACTGATGGACACGCTGCGCCGCGAGCACCCGGCGGTGGCGTTCGAACAACTGCCCACCGCGGGCGAAGACCCGCGGCTGATCGATCTGCTGGCCACGCTGGCCCTGAAGGAGGGTGCATGAACCTGCACCAGTTCAAGTTCGTGCAGGAAGCGGTGCGCCGCAACCTCAACCTCACCGAAGCCGCCAAGGCGCTGCACACCTCGCAACCCGGTGTGTCCAAGGCCATCATCGAGCTGGAGGACGAACTCGGCATCGAGATCTTTGCGCGCCACGGCAAGCGCATCAAGCGCGTCACCGAGCCGGGCCAGCAGGTGCTCAAGAGCATCGACATCATCCTGCGCGAGGTGAACAACCTCAAGCGCATCGGCGAGCAGTACTCGGCGCAGGACAGCGGCACGCTCTCCATCGCCACCACGCACACGCAGGCGCGCTACGTGCTGCCCGGCCCGGTGGCCGCGCTGCGGCAGGCCTACCCCAAGGTGGGCATCAGCCTGCACCAGGGTTCGCCCGACCAGGTGGCGCGCATGCTGATCGAAGAGGTGGCCGAGATCGGCATGGCCACCGAATCGCTGGTGAACTACCCCGAACTCGTGACGCTGCCGGCCTACGAATGGCAGCACGTGCTGGTGTTCCCGTTCGATCACCCACTGCTCGCGCGCGAACGCATCGGCCTGGAAGAACTGGCGCAGTTGCCCCTGATCACCTACCACCCCAGCTTCACCGGCCGCACCCGCATCGACCAGGCCTTCGCGCTGCGCCACCTGCAGCCCAACATCGTGCTCGAGGCCATCGACTCGGACGTGATCAAGACCTACGTCAAGCTCGGCATGGGCGTGGGCATCGTGGCCGAGATGGCGGTGAAGGGCGAGAACCAGACGCCGGACCTCGTGTCGCGCCCCGCGGGTGCGCTGTTCGGCCACAACCTCGCCCGCGTGGCCTTCAAGCGCGGCACCTACCTGCGCCAGTTCGTGCTGCGCTTCGCCGAGCTGCTGTCCGACCGGCTCTCGCGCGAACTGATCCAGCGCGCCATGACCGGCGACCCCCAGGAATACGACATCTGAGACAAGCCCCATGGACACCGCCACCTTGCCCCGCACCCCCGCCCTCGCCTCGCGCCTGCCCCAGGTGGGCACCACCATCTTCACCGTGATGTCGGCCCTCGCGGCCGAGCACGGCGCGGTCAACCTCGGCCAGGGCTTCCCCGATTTCGGCTGCGACCCGGCCCTGCCCGATGCCGTGGACGCGGCCATGCGCGCCGGCCACAACCAGTACCCGCCCATGACCGGCGTGGCCGCGCTGCGCGAGGCCGTGGTGGCCAAGGTCGAGCGGCTCTATGGCCGGCGCTACGACGTGAACAGCGAGATCACCGTGACGGCCGGCGCCACGCAGGCCATCCTCACCGCGCTGCTCGCGGTGGTGCACCCGGGCGACGAGGTGATCGTGCTCGAACCCTGCTACGACAGCTACGTGCCCAACATCGAGCTCGCGGGCGGCAAAGTGGTACGCGTACCGCTCACGCCCGGCACCTTCCGGCCCGATTTCGACGCCATCGCCGCGGCCATCACCCCGCGCACGCGCGCGCTGCTCATCAACAGCCCGCACAACCCCAGCGGCATGTGCTGGACCGACGCCGAGATGCGCCGGTTGGAAGAACTGCTCGCCCCCACCGACGTGCTGCTGATCAGCGACGAGGTCTACGAGCACATGGTGTTCGACGGCCAGCCACACCAGAGCGCGGCGCGCTTCCCCGGCCTGGCGGCGCGTGCCCTCATCGTGAGCAGCTTCGGCAAGACCTACCACGTGACCGGTTGGAAAGTGGGCACCGTGGTGGCGCCCGCGCCGCTGATGGCCGAGTTCCGCAAAGTGCACCAGTTCAACGTGTTCACCGTGAACACGCCCATGCAGCACGCGCTGGCCGCCTACATGGCCAACCCCGCGCCCTACCTGGATCTGCCGGCCTTCTATCAACGCAAGCGCGACCTCTTCCGCACCGGCCTGGCCGGCACCCGCTTCAAGCTGCTGCCGGGCGAAGGCACCTACTTCCAGTGCGTCGACATTGCCTCGCTCGCCGTGCCCGAGCGCGACCTGCCCGAAGCGGACTTCTGCCGCTGGCTCACGCAGGAAATCGGCGTCGCCGCGATTCCCCTTTCTGCCTTTTACGGCAACGGCTTCGACCAGAAGGTGGTTCGCTTCTGCTTCGCGAAGAAGGACGAGACGCTGGAAGAGGCGTTGAAGCGGCTGTCGCGGCTCTGAGTTTGTTGCCCGCTTTTGTGGCGGGTGTCAGGGCGGCGCCCCCGGGTCGGGCGGCGCAACTGCGGCGCCGCACACGCGCCGCCCGACCCGGGGGCACCGCCTTGACGCGAGCACTGTTGGTATTCCACCGGTGGTGTGCCGACACCTCGCTGGCCGAGGGCTTGGGCTGTGTGGACGGGGGCGCCTGTGCGCAGCCGAGGAGCGCAGGGTGGGTGGGCGCGCGCGCAGCGCGCTTCGTTGACTGACTCGCGGCGTCTGTTTGAGCGGAATGCGCGCAGCGCATGCAGCGAGTTACGCCGCGGCACACCCACCCGAGCACCGCAGGGCACCCTTCGCGCGGCGAAGGGCTGCGCAGTGAAGCCCCCGGCCACACAGCCCAAGCCCTCGGCCCGCCACTCAAGCAGGCATGAAAAGCGTCAGCACCGCACCGGATTCCGACAGAACCGCTCCAGCTCCCGCACCACCGAGCGCCCCGCCACCGCGCTGCGCGCCGCCGGCCCTGGCTCCAGGCTGAGCTTCATTTCGTACTTCTTGAAGAAGGCGTCGAACAGTTCGCCGCCCAGCGTGCCGGTGGCCGTGAGCTGGTCGGTGCTGGTGTCGTGCTCCAGCAGCACCGCGCACAGCGGCTGCTCAGCCGGGCCGCCCAGCACCTGGGCGCCGCGCGCCGGGTCGTACTGGCTGTGGTCGGCGCAGCAGTGGATCAGGTCGTTGCCCTTGCTCGGCGTCTGCGGGTTGGCCACCGGGCCTTTGCGGAAGCTGATGAAGCTCAGGTCTTTGTTGGGGTAGACGAGCTGGTGCGCGCAGATGGCCGAGAACGCCACCACGCTGCGTTTGGGGCCCACGCCGCCGGGCCAGTCGTAGGCCTGCTTGTCCTTGGTGAGCAGGCGCGTGGGCTGGGTGGCCTTGCCCAGGTCCAGCAGGAACACGGGCGTGCCCTCGAACGGGTAGTGGAAGACGTAATTGACCTGCACCCGCAGGGACGCGGCCTTGACCGGCTGGCCGAGTTCGTCCACCAGCAGCACCCGGGCGTAGGGGCGGGGTTTGGCGTTGGCCGCCCAGGCGGTGCTGGCCAGGGCCGAGGCCGCCAGGGCGGTGGCGCCCAGGGCGCAGCCTTCCACGAAATCGCGACGGTCCATGCAGCGGGTCTCCTTGCGAAGGTCTCTTGTCGAGCCGCCGAGTGAATCGCAGCGCCGCCGGCCCTGTCAACCGCGACGCTCCATACACCCGCGCTTTACAAAGGATTGGGGCGCCTTGCGACATCCGACACGCGAAAACTGACCACTTGGCGCTCAGGCCCGCGCCGTTGAATCCGATATCGGTAAGCATGCGTACCCTGGAACACACCCCCGAGACAACCACCACCGCCATGAACCGCACCCATCACTTCACTCCCCTGCCCCTCGCCCGCCGCCACTGGCTGCAAGCCGTGTCGGTTCTGCTGCTGGGCGCTGCCGCCGTGGTGGCCCAGCCGGCGCACGCCGCGGCCGACAGCACCGTGATCGAGGCGGTGCAGTTGCCCGCGCGGGTGGAACGCCTGGGCCAGAGCCGCGCGGCCGAACCGGGTGCCGTGCTGCGCGCGGGCGACAAGGCGATCACCGCGGCCGGCTCGCGCATGCTGTTGCGCATGCCCGACCGAAGCACCATCCGCCTGGGCGAGGCCTCGGAGTTCCTGGTGCAGAAACTGGACCGCACGCCGCAGGACGGCGCCAGCCACCTGCGCACCGGCTTCAAGCTCATCACCGGCGTGTTCCGCTACGCCACCGATTACTCCAGCAAGGCCGTGGGCAACAAGACCGAGCTCAACCTGGAGCTGGCCACAGCCACCGTGGGCATCCGCGGCACCGATTTCTGGGCCATGACCGACGCCGACCACGACGCCGTCTGCGTGTTCGAAGGCCATGTGGCCGTGGAGCGCGACGCCAAGCCCACGATCGACCTGCAGAAACCCGGCGCGTTCTGGGTGGTGTTCACCAACCAGCCCGAGAAGCCGGCGGGCCAGGCCACGCCCGACCAACTGGCCAAATTCATCGGTCAGGCCGAGATGAACCCGGGCAGTGGCGTGCTGCTGCAGGGCGGCCAATGGCGCCTGGTGGCGGCCAGCGACGTCGCCGGGCCGCAGGCCAACGAGCTGCGCGAGCGGCTGCAGGCCGCCGGCTACCCCGCACGCGTGCAGGCGCAAGGCAGCGGTTTCGAAGTGCGGATCAACCAGTTCGCCAGCGAACAGGACGCGCAGACCGTGCTGGCCAAACTTGCACCGCTGGGCGTGACGCAGGGCCGCGTGGTTCGCGCGCGCTGATCTCGCCGATAGCCCTTCGGCTCAAGCGTTCACTTGAGCCCAGGCTTTGTCGAGCCGCTTCAGGCTCACGGGCTGCGGCGTGCGCAGCTCCTGCGCGAAGAAGCTCACGCGCAGTTCCTCCAGCAGCCAGCGCAGTTCCTGCAGGCGGGCGTCCTGCACGCCCTTGCGCTCGGCCACCAGGCGCCAGAAGCGCTGCTCTTGCGGGCGAAGTTCGGCCAGGCGCGTGGCGTCGCGCGCCGGGTCGGCGCGCAGTTTGTCCAGCCGCAACTGCACGGCCTTCAGGTAACGCGGCAGGTGCTGCAATTGCGCGTAGGGCGTGTCGGTAAGGAACCGTTTGCCCACCAGGCGCTGCAGTTGCTGCGCGATGTCGGTCGCCACGTCGGCCGGGGGTTTGGCGTCTTTCAGCTTGCGTTGCGCGGCCGCGAACTCGGTGAGCACGGCGCCCGCGCTGCGCGCGATCTCGGCCGCGATGAGGTTCAGGCGCCCGCGCCCATCGGCCACGCGCTGCTCGAAGGCCTTGGTGTCGGCGGGCAGCGGGTCGAGCAGGAAGGCGCGGTCGAGCGCGAGGTCGATGAGCTGGGCACGCAGTTCTTCCAGCGTGCCGCCACCACGTTCCTTGTCCACCCCCATGAACGCCGCGCCCATGGCCTGCAGGCCGGGGATGTTCTTCTCCAGGTACTTGAGCGCGTCCTTGATCTGCAGGGCGAACAGGCGGCGCAGGCCCTCGCGGTGGCGGGTCTGCGCGAGGTCGGGTTCGTCGAACACCTCGATGCGCACGGCATCGCCATCGTCGACGAGCGCGGGGAAGCCGATCAGCGTCTGCCCGCCGCGGCGGATTTCGAGCAGCTCGGGCAGTTCGCCGAAATCCCAGCGGGTATGGCGTTGGGCGGCGTCCACCGCCGGGGCGCTCGGCGGCGTTGCGGCCTTGGCCACGCGCACGGCCGGGGCGGCTTGGGCCGACGCGGGTGCCGGTGCGGGTGAGGTCGGCGCGGCCACCGTCTTGAGCGCTGCGAGCGCCTGAAACGCCCCGCGCGCCTGCGCGCCCAGCTCGGCCTTGAGCGCGGCCAGGTGGCGGCCCTGCCCCAACTGGCGCCCATGTTCGTCGACAACCCGCAGGTGCATGAAGTGGTGCGGCGGCAGCTGGTCGGCCTTGATGTCGTTGCGCACGATGTCGAGCTGCGTGGCCGCGCGCACGAGCTTGAGCACCGCGTCGACCAGCGCGCCTTGCCCGAACACCTCGGGCGCGCTCAGCGCTTCGGTGAAACGCTCGGCCGTGGCGGGCAGCGGCACCAGGCGCGAACGCGGGCGCTGGTGCAATGTCTTGAGCAGGGCCAGCACCTTGTCTTTGAGCATGCCGGGCACCAGCCAGTCGCAGCGCTCGTCGTTCACCTGGTTGAGGGCGTAGATCGGCACCGTGACCGAGAGGCCGTCGCGCGGGTCGCCGGGTTCGTGCAGGTAGGTGGCGGCGCAGTCCACACCGCCCAGGCGCACCGTGCGCGGGAAGGCCTGGGCCGTGATGCCCGCGGCCTCGTGGCGCATGAGGTCTTCGCGCGTGAGGAACAGCAGCTTGGGGTTCTCGCGCAGCGCCTGGCCGTACCAGCGCTCGAACGACACGCCGCTGCACACATCGGCGGGGATCTGCTCGTCGTACCAGGCGTAGATGACCTCGTCGTCCACCAGCACGTCCTGCCGGCGCGATTTGTGTTCGAGCTCCGACACCTGCCTCACCAGCTTCTGGTTCGCGGCCAGGAACGCCAGACGCGTGTCCCAGTCGCCGTGCACCAGCGCTTCGCGGATGAAGATCTCGCGCGCGCCCACCGGGTCCACGCGGCTGTAGTCGGCGCGGCGGTTGTTGTAGAGCACCAGGCCGTACAGCGTGGCGCGCTCCAGCGCCGAGACGCGCGCGGCCTTCTTCTCCCAGTGCGGGTCGAGCAACTGCTTCTTGAGCAGGTGCGCGCCCACGCGCTCCACCCAGCCGGGCTCGATGTTGGCGATGCCGCGGCCGAACAGGCGCGCGGTTTCCACCAGCTCGGCGCAGACGATCCAGCGGCCGGGCTTCTTGCTCAGATTCGCGCCCGGGTGGCGGTGGAACTTGATGCCGCGTGCGCCCAGGTACCAGTCCTCGGTGTCGCTCTTGCAGCCGATGTTGCCGAGCAGCCCGCTGAGCATGGCGCAGTGCAGTTGCTCGTAGGTGGCGGGCGCGGTGTTGGGCTTCCAGCCCTGCTCGCTCACCACGGTGTGCAACTGGTTGTGCGTGTCGCGCCATTCGCGCACGCGGCGCACGTTGATGAAGTGCTCGCGCAGCAGGTTCTCGTATTGGCGGTGGCTGAGCTTGTGGTCGGTGCCGTGGCCACCGCGGCTGTCGTCGAGCCACTTCCAGAGTTTGAGCGTGCCGGTGAACTCGCTCTTCTCGTCGTCGAACTTCGCGTGCGCCTGGTCGGCCTGGGCCTGCTTGTCGATCGGGCGGTCGCGCACGTCCTGCACGCTGAGCGCGGCGGCGATCACCAGCACCTCGTCGAGCGCGCCCTGGTCGCGCGCGGCCAGGATCATGCGACCCACACGCGGGTCCAGCGGCAGGCGCGAGAGCGACTGGCCGATGGCCGTGAGCTCATTGGCCTCGTCCACCGCGCCAAGTTCGCCCAGCAGGTCATAGCCGTCGGCGATGGCGCGGCGCTGCGGCAGGTCGACGAAGGCGAAATCCTCCACCGCGCCCAGATGCAAGGCCTTCATGCGCAAGATGACGCCGGCGAGTGAGCTGCGCAGGATCTCGGGGTCGGTGAAGCGCGGGCGGCCGTTGAAGCCGGCCTCGTCGTACAGGCGGATGCAGATGCCGTCGGCCACGCGGCCGCAACGGCCCGCGCGCTGGTTGGCCGCGGCCTGGCTGATCGGCTCGATCAGCAGTTGCTCCACCTTCTGGCGGAAGCTGTAGCGCTTGACGCGCGCGGTCCCGGCGTCGATGACATAGCGGATGCCTGGCACCGTGAGCGAGGTCTCGGCCACGTTGGTGGCCAGCACGATGCGGCGCTGCCCGTGCGGCTGGAAGATGCGGTCCTGCTCCGCCTGCGACAGGCGCGCGAACAGCGGCAGCACCTCGGCGTTGCGGTTCAGCGGCTGGTGCGCCAGGTGCTTGCGCAGGTGGTCGGCGGCCTCGCGAATCTCGCGCTCGCCGGGCATGAAGACCAGCACGTCGCCCCCCTGCCCGCCGCGCCAGAGCTCGTCCACGCCATCGGCGATGGCGTTGTTCAGGTCGTACTCGCGGCTTTCTTCGAACGGGCGCCAGCGCACCTCCACCGGGTAGGTGCGGCCCGACACCATGAGCACCGGCGCCTTGCCTTTCGCGGAGCCGAAGTACTCGGCAAAGCGGTCGGCGTCGATGGTGGCCGAGGTGACGATGAGCTTCAGGTCGGGCCGGCGCGGCAGCAATTGGCGCAGGTAGCCGAGCAGGAAGTCGATGTTGAGGCTGCGCTCGTGCGCCTCGTCGATGATGATCGTGTCGTAGGCGCTCAGGTTCGGGTCGGTCTGCGTCTCGGCGAGCAGGATGCCGTCGGTCATGAGCTTGACGGACGCGTCGCGCGAAAGGCGGTCCTGGAAGCGCACCTTGAAGCCCACCACATCGCCCAGCGGCGTCTGCAGTTCTTCGGCGATGCGCTTGGCCACCGAGCTCGCGGCAATGCGCCGGGGCTGGGTGTGGCCGATCAGGCGGCCGCGCTCACCGGGTTTCGCGTTGAGCTTGCCCCGCCCCATGGCCAGCAGGATCTTGGGCAACTGCGTGGTCTTGCCCGAGCCCGTTTCGCCGCAGACGATGACCACCTGGTGCTCGCGGATGGCGGCCTCGATCTCGTGCCGGCGCGCGGACACGGGCAGCGATTCGGGGAATTCCAGGTGGATGGCGGTCGAAGACAAAGCGGGCAAAACGGAGACTTGGGACACAATCGGCGAGCCCGCAATTATCTCGCTCACCCGGACCCCGACCAGCCCGCCAACCCGCGATGTCCAACGTCTTCAACTTCACCTTCGTTCCCTGGTTCCGCTCGGTCGCGCCGTACATCCACAAGCACCGCAGCAACACGCTGGTGGTCGGGATCGCGGGCGAAGCCATCGCCGCGGGCAAGCTGCAGAACATCGCGCAAGACCTGGCGCTGGTGCAGAGCATGGGCGTGAAGATCGTGCTGGTGCACGGCTTCCGGCCGCAGGTGAACGAGCAACTGCGCCTGAAAGGGCACGAGGCGAAGTACTCGCACGGCATGCGCATCACCGACGAGATCGCCCTCGACTGCGCACAAGAGGCTGCGGGCCAATTGCGCTACGAGATCGAGGCCGCGTTCAGCCAGGGCCTGCCCAACACGCCCATGGCCGGCGCCACGGTGCGCGTCATCTCGGGCAATTTCATCACCGCGCGCCCGGTGGGCCTGATCGACGGGGTGGATTTCATGCACTCGGGCCTCGTGCGCAAGGTCGACACCGACGGCATCCAGCGTACGTTGGACATGGGCGCCATGGTGCTGCTCTCGCCTTTCGGCTTTTCACCCACCGGCGAGGCCTTCAACCTCACGATGGAAGACGTGGCCACGTCCGTGGCCGTGACGCTGCAGGCCGACAAGCTGATGTTCCTGACCGAGATCCCGGGCATCCGCGTCGATGCGAGCGACCCCGACAGCGAGATCGACACCGAGCTGCCGCTGGCCGATGCCCAGCGCATGCTGGCCGAGCTGCCCAGGGCCGAGCGCCCGACCGACAGCGCCTTCTACCTGCAGCATTGCATCCGCGCCTGCCAGGGCGGCGTGGAACGCAGCCACATCCTGCCGTTCGCGGTCGACGGCGCCCTGCTGCTCGAGATCTACACCCACGACGGCATCGGCACCATGGTGGTGGACGAAAAGCTGGAGAGCGTGCGCGAGGCCACCATCGATGACGTGAGCGGCATCGTGGCGCTGATCGAGCCCTACGAGAAGGACGGCACGCTCGTCAAGCGCGACCGCCACGAGATCGAACGCGATGCCGGCAACTACACCATCATCGAACACGACGGCGTGATCTTCGGCTGCGCCGCGCTCTACCCCTACCCCGAAGAGCGCACCGGCGAGATGGCCGCGCTCACCGTGTCACCGCAGTCGCAGGCCCAGGGCGATGGCGAGCGGCTGCTCAAACGCATCGAGGCGCGCGCCAAGGCGCAGGGGCTGCAGAGCATCTTCGTGCTCACCACGCGCACCATGCACTGGTTCGTCAAGCGCGGCTTCGTGCAGGTGGGGGCCGACTGGCTGCCCGAGGCGCGCAAGCGCAAATACAACTGGGACCGGCGAAGCCAGGTGATGATGAAAAAGCTGGGCTGAGCGCCCGGCTCAGGCCGCACGCCGCCGCGCGGCCAGCAGCATCCACACGGCCAGCAGCGTGAAGGCCGCGAACCACAGGAACGACCAGTTCGCGATCGTCAGGCCAAGGAAGGTCCAATCGATCTTGGAGCAGTCGCCACTGCCGCGAAAGATCATGGGGATCGCCCGGCGCAGCGGGAACGATTCGATCATCCCGAAGAAATCGCGCCCGCAAGACAGGATCTCGGGCGGGTTCCACTGCAGCCAGCTCTGGCGTGCCGCGGTGAAGGCACCGAACCCGGCGAAGAAGCCCATCTTGGCCACACCCACATAGAGCAACCAGCCGCGCTTGAAGCAGGCCGAGATGCCCGCCACCAGCGCCACCAGGATCAGCGCGTAGCGTTGCACGATGCACATGGGGCAGGGCTCGAGCCCCACCACCAGTTGCAGGTACATGCCGAAAGCCAGCAGGGCCAGGCTGATAACGGCGATGGCCGCCAGAACCAGGCGGGGACGCTGGGAGGGCAGCGCGAGCAAGGCCTTCATGCGCGGCTCAGCTCACGAACGCGCGTTCGATGACGAAATCGCCCGGCGTGGTGGTGTTGCCTTCCTTGAAGCCCAGCTTCTCGCACAGGGCCTTGAGGTCACGCAGCATCTCGGGGCTGCCGCAGATCATCACGCGGTCTTCGGCGGGGTTGAGCGGCGGAATGCCCAGGTCCTTGGCGACCACGCCGTCGGCCAGCAATTGCGGGATGCGGCCCTGGTGCATGAAGGGTTCGCGCGTGACCGTGGGGTAATAGAGCAGCTTCTGTTTGACCATGTCGCCAAGGAATTCGTCCTGCTTGAGCTGCTCTGTGATGAGCTCGCGGTAGGCGAGTTCCTTGACCTGGCGCACACCGTGGATCAGCACCACCTGTTCGTAGCGCTCGTAGGTCTCCGGGTCGCGGATGATGCTCATGAACGGCGCCAGGCCCGTGCCCGTGCCCAGCAGGTACAGGCGTTTGGCGGGCAGCAGGTAATCGATGAGCAGGGTGCCGGTGGGCTTGCGGCCCACGACGATCGAATCGCCCGGCTGGATGTGCTGCAGGCGCGAGGTGAGCGGGCCATCCTGCACCTTGATGCTCAGGAACTCCAGGTGCTCGGCCCAGTTGGGGCTGACGATGCTGTAGGCGCGCAGCAGCGGCTTGCCATCGACCCGCAGGCCGATCATGGTGAAGTGGCCGTTGGAGAAACGCAGCGAGGTGTCGCGCGTGGTGGTGAAGCTGAAGAGGCGGTCTGTCCAGTGGTGGACGCTGAGCACGCGCTCCTCGTTGAAAGCACTCATGAGGGATCCCGGGATGCGAAAGGCGATATTTTAGGAAGCGCCGCTGACCCTGACGCCCTTGAGGGCGGGCCGGGCTTGCTACAGTGCGGCCCTTCACCGCGAGGGGTGAACAGCGGCGGACCGCGAATCATGCCGCGTCGCCCGGGAAAAACGAACGAACCGTTTCTTCCGATCGATATAACCCCAAGCGCATAACGACACGCCACGAACACGACCGCACAAGAGGAGCCCCCCATGGCACGAATGGTTCAATGCATCAAGCTGGGCAAAGAGGCCGAAGGCCTGGATTTCCCCCCCTATCCCGGCGAGCTGGGCAAGAAGATCTTCGAGAACGTGAGCAAGGAGGCCTGGGCCGCCTGGCTCAAGCACCAGACCATGCTGCTCAACGAAAACCGCCTGAACCTGGCCGACGCCCGTGCCCGCCAGTACCTGGCGCGCCAGATGGAGAAGCATTTCTTCGGCGAGGGCGCTGACGCGGCCGCCGGCTACGTGCCGCCCTCGGCCTGATGCCCATGCCCTCCGCCCACAGGCCCGCCCCGCGCGGGCCTGTTGTTTTCTGATGCCGGCCTCCGAGCGCCACGCGGTGGTGGTCGGTGCCGGGCTGGCTGGCGCGGCCACGGCCGTGGCCCTGTGCCGCCGCGGCTGGCAGGTTTCGTTGCTGTCGGCTGGCGACCAGGTGGCCGACGGCGCCTCGGCCCTGCCGGTGGGCATGCTCAGCCCGCACGTCACGCGCCGCCCCACCCCCATGTCGCGCCTGACGGCCCTGGGGGTGCCGATCACCCGCAGCGAACTCGAGCGCGGCGTGCCCGTGGGCCAGGGCTGGCAACCGGTGGAGGTGGACAACCGCGGACACGACACGGGCCGCCACCCTGCCGCGCTGGTGCGCCCGGGTGCCCTGGTGCAGGCCTGGGTGGCCGAGGCCCTGGCCACCCGGCGGCTGAGCCTGCACCTGGGGGCCGAGGTGCGGGCCCTCGAACGCACACCCGCTGGTTGGCGCCTGTCGGGGCCCGGTGGCCGGGCGCTGGCCGAAGCCGGCACCGTGGTGCTCGCGGCCGCCCTGGGTTGCCGGGCACTGACCGATGCCCTGGGCATGGCGCTGCCGCTGCGCCCGGTGCAGGGGCAGATGAGCCTGGGCCCGCTGCAGGGCCCGGCCCTGGCCGAGCGCCCACAGCGCGACGATGGCGTGTTCGTGCCCGAATACCTGGATACCGGCTTGCGGCCGCGCTGGCCGGAACGCCTCTGGTCCGTGGGTTCAACCTACCGCCGTGGCGCCACCGACACCACCCTCACCGAGGCCGCGCACCGCGAGAACCTGGAGCGCGTGCAGGCGCTGGCCCCCATGGCCGGGCAGGCCATGGAGCACGCGCTGGCCGAGGGCCAGGTGATGGGCTGGGCCGGCGTTCGCTGCGCCTCGCTCGACCGCCTGCCCCTGATCGGCGCGGCGCCGGACCCGGTGGCGCCCCCCGCCACTCGGGCGGCCGGCGTGCGTGCCATGCCGCGCCTGCCGGGCCTCTACCTGAACTGCGCCCTGGGCTCGCGCGGGCTGGCGCTGGCCGCGCTGGCCGGGCAGACGCTGGCGGCCCTCATCGATGGCGACGCCATGCCACTGGACGACGATCTGCGCGACGCCGTGGACCCGGCGCGTTTCGCCTGGCGGCAGGCCCGGCGCGGCCCGGGCTGACGCTCACAGCATCTGCAGCCGATCCGCCACCGCGGCGGACGACAGCGGGCGCGGCAGCAAGGCCGAGATGCCCAGGCGCTGGGTGTGCTGGCGCACGCGGCGGCGGCGCCACCAACCCGCGAGCGGGCCGGCCAGCTCGGTGGTGGCCAGCGTCATCGACTGCGGGTAGCGCTCGCGAAAGAGCTGCATCAGGCCCCAGTTGTCGATGTGGTGTTCATCCAGGTTGAAGATGCCGCACAGGTAGTGGTGCTGGGCCATGAACTCGGCGGCCCGCTCGGTGGTGGGCGCTTCGTCCACGAAGGACACGGCCGCGGCCGTCAACAGTTCGCGCAGCTGGTGACCCTCCGCCGACTCGGCCCCCACCACGAGCGCGCGCCGCACGGTGCCCGAGGGGAAGCGGCCGAGGTCCATCTCCAGGGGGGCGGGCTGGGTCACGTCGAGATCGAGCAGGCCGGAATCGCTCTGCGTGGCGGCGAACACCGAGTCCAGGTCGTGCAGCAGTTCGGCCCAGGCGATCGGGTGACGGACCACGCGCCACGCGTGCTCGGGCGCCGCCTCGCCCACCCAGATCAGGCGCTGCCCTTCGCGCGGCGCGCGCGCGGAGGCCAGCACGGCCTCGGCACAACTCCCGTCCACCAGCAGCACCGGGGGCTGTTCGCCGGAGCTGTTCCCCTCGAACCAGGGCGCGTAAGCCACCTCACGCTCCCGGGACAGCCGGAAGACGGTGTTGAGCGCATGGCGCTCCACATCCGAGAAACCGACCACTTTGACCAACACGCCTGCGTTCCACATGGTCGGCGATGTTAGTGCGCGCAGAAGGCAGGACGGCGTCACCGCCGGCCCTGGGCGGGTGGGCGTGCGATTCGTCACGCCCGACAGGCGCTGCGCCTTATTCCGCAGCGATATAGGTGCATGAGAAAAATGTAGTTCGCTGAATAAGCACCCCCACCTACAGTGCCGCCATGCCCGGATCCGGCCGGTCCGGGGCCTCTCCCACGACATCCATGTACCGCTACAACGAATTCGACCGCCAGTTCGTGCAATTGCGCGCCGCCCAGTACCGCGACCAACTCCAGCGCTGGCAGGCCGGCACCTTGTCCGACGACGCTTTCAAACCGCTGCGCCTGCAGAACGGCTGGTACATCCAGCGCTTCGCACCCATGCTGCGCGTGGCCGTGCCCTATGGCGACCTCAACAGCGCCCAGTTGCGCGTGCTGGCCCGCGTGGCGCGCGAGTTCGACCACAAGGAAGCGCACGACACCAGCAAGGCCAACGCCGGCCTGTCCGAGGTGCCCACGCTGCCCGATCGCACGGCGCACTTCACCACGCGCCAGAACGTGCAGTTCAACTGGATCCCCATCGACCGCTCGGCCGACGTGATGGACCTGCTGGCTTCGGTGGGCCTGCACGGCATCCAGACCAGCGGCAACTGCATCCGCAACACCACGTCCGACGCGCTGGCCGGCATCGCCGTCGATGAAGTGGCCGATCCGCGGCCCTTCGCCGAGATCCTGCGCCAGTGGAGCACGCTGCACCCCGAATTCGCCTTCCTGCCGCGCAAGTTCAAGGTGGCCATCACCGGCGCGCGCGAAGACCGCGCCGCCACGCCCTGGCACGACGTGGGCCTGCGCCTGTGGCACAACGTCGACGGCGAGCTGGGTTTTCAGGTGCGCGTGGGCGGTGGCATGGGCCGCACGCCGATCGTGGGCACGGTCATCCGCGAGTTCCTGCCCTGGAACCAGTTGCTCAACTACCTCGAGGCCATCGTGCGCGCCTACAACCGCTTCGGCCGGCGCGACAACATGTACAAGGCCCGCATCAAGATCCTCGTGAAGGCCGAGGGTCAGGCCTTCACCGACGCGGTGGAAGCCGAGTACCGCGACATCCTCGACAAGGACGGCGCGCCGCACACCATCACCCAAGCCGAGTTCGACCGCGTGAGCGCCTTCTTCGCGCCACCCGAGCTGTTCTGCGACCGCAAGAGCGCCGACGCCAAGATCGCGCACATCCTCAAGGCCGCGGCCGAAGACGACCTGGAGTTCAGCCGCTGGCTGGAACGCAACGTCAAACCGCACCTGAACCCCGATCTGCGCGCCGTCACGCTGTCCTTCAAGCGCGTGGGCCAGGCACCCGGCGACGCCACGGCCGAGCAGCTGGAGCGCGCGGCCGAACTGGCCGACCGCTTCTCGGGCGGCGAAGCCCGCGTGACGCACGAGCAGAACCTGCTGTTGCCCTGGGTGCGCTGCGACCAGTTGCCCGAGTTGTGGCGCGAGGCCCGCCGCCTGGGCCTGGCCAAGCCCAACATCGGCCTGCTCACCGACATGATCGCCTGCCCCGGCGGCGATTTCTGCGACCTCGCCAACGCGCGCTCGCTGCCGATCGCGCAGGCCGTGCTCTCGCGCTACACCGACCTCGACGAGCTGCACGACCTCGGCGAGATCGACCTGCACATGAGCGGCTGCATCAACAGCTGCGGCCACCACCACAGCGGCCACATCGGCATCCTCGGCGTCGACAAGGACGGCCAGGAGTGGTACCAGGTCACGCTCGGAGGCTCCGACGGCTCGCGCCTGTCGGGCACGGCCGTGCCGGGCAAGGTCATCGGCCCTTCGTTCGCCGCGAGTGAAGTGCCCGAGGTGATCGAAGCCGTGCTCGACACCTACCGCGCCCAGCGCCAGAGCAACGAGGCCTTCGTTGCCACGCTGCGCCGCGTCGGCATCGAGCCCTTCAAGGCGGCAGCCAATGCCGTGCGCAGCGCCACCGCGCGCCCGGCCGACACCGCCACCGCCTGAGGAGCCCGCCATGACGATCCAGCTCTTCCAGGCCGACCAGTTCACCGCGACCGAAGCCGATACCGAACGCCGCACGCTCGCCAACACCGACGATCCGCGCGACATCGACCTCACTGGCGTGCGCGTGATCGAACTGAACTTCCCCAAGTTCACCGACGGCCGCGCCTTCAGCCAGGCCTTCCTGCTGCGCCGCCGCCTGGGCTTCACCGGCGACATCCGCGCCACCGGCGACGTGCTCGTCGACCAGGTGGTGCAGATGCAGCGCAGTGGCTTCACGCAAGCGGTGCTGGCCACTGGCCAGAACCTGGCGCACGCGCAACGCCTGCTCGGCCACTACCCCAGCTTCTACCAGGGCGACGCGGTGCAGACCACGCCGCACTTTGCCGCCACCGCCTGAGCCCGCCGTGAGCGCCATCGATCTCTACAACCGCCCCTCGGCCGACTTCGACGCCAAGGTGGCACGCGCCATCGCGCTGCTGCGCGAACAGGCAGTGCTGCATCCGCGGCTCACCCAGGCTTCCAGCCTGGGCGTGGAAGACGTCGTCGTCACGCACCTGATTCACCTCGCCGGCATCGAGGCCAGCGTGTTCGTGCTCGACACCGGCAAGCTGCACGCCGAAACGCTCGCACTGATTCCACAGATCGAGCAGCGCTACGCCATCAGCGTGCGCGTGTTCCGCCCCCGGCAGGAGTCGGTCATCCACTTCGTTCGCAAGCACGGCGAAGAGGCCATGTACCAGAGCATCGAGCTGCGCAAGGCCTGCTGCGACATCCGCAAGATGGAGCCGCTGGCGCGCGCGCTCGCGGGCCACGACGGCTGGATCACCGGCCTGCGGCGCGAACAGTCCAATGCCCGTGCCGACGTGGGCGAGTTGGTGCAGGAACCCGAGCGCGTGAAGCTCAACCCCCTGGTTGACTGGACGCTGGGCGACGTGTGGCATTTCGTCGCCGAACACAGCCTCGCCTACAACGCCTTGCACGACCAGTTCTTCCCCAGCATCGGTTGCGAGCCCTGCACGCGCGCCATCAGCGTCGGCGAGGACTTCCGCGCCGGCCGTTGGTGGTGGGAGCAGGAAAGCGCCAAGGAATGCGGGCTGCACGTGCAACCGCTCACCTCTTCCCTCGAACGGACTTCCGCATGAACGCCCGCACCGAACCCGCCGTGGTCGAAACCGCCTTGCTGCACGAAGCGTCGCACCAGCTCAGCAACGCCCACCTCGACGCGCTCGAAGAAGAAACCATCTTCATCCTGCGCGAGGTGGCGGGCGCCTTCGAGCGCCCCGCCCTGCTGTTCTCGGGCGGCAAGGATTCGCTGGTGATGCTCAAGTGCGCCGAGAAAGCCTTCGGCGCCGGCCGCATTCCCTACCCGCTGCTGATGATCGACACCGGCCACAACTTCCCTGAAGTGACCGACTTCCGCGACCAGCGCGCTCAGGAACTCGGTGCCGAGCTCATCGTGCGCAGCGTCGAGGATTCGATGAAGCGCGGTACCGTGCGCCTGGCCCACCCGGGCGAAAGCCGCAACGTGCACCAGTCGGTCACGCTGCTCGAGGCCATCGAGGAATTCCGCTTCGACGCGCTCATCGGCGGTGCGCGACGCGACGAGGAAAAGGCCCGCGCCAAGGAGCGCATCTTTTCCCACCGCGACAGCTTCGGCCAATGGCAGCCCAAGGCCCAGCGCCCTGAGCTCTGGACCTTGTTCAACACCCGGTTGAACCAGGGCGAGCACTTCCGCGTCTTCCCCATCAGCAACTGGACGGAACTCGACGTCTGGCAGTACATCGCGCGCGAGAACATTGCCCTGCCCTCGATCTACTACACCCACCCGCGCGAGGTGGTGGATCGCCGCGGCCTGCTGGTGCCGGTGACCGAACTCACCCCGCCACGCGACGGTGAGCAGGTGCAGCTGCGCGACGTGCGCTTTCGCACCGTGGGCGACATCACCTGCACTTGCCCGGTGGAAAGCACCGCGGCAACGCCGCAGCAGATCGTGATCGAGACCCTGGCCGCCGAAGTCAGCGAGCGCGGCGCCACGCGCATGGACGACAAGACCAGCGACGCCTCGATGGAGCGCCGCAAGAAAGAAGGCTACTTCTGATGAGCACCGCCACCTCGCAAGACACCCGGGCCGCGTTGCGCCTGATCACCTGCGGTAGCGTCGACGACGGCAAGAGCACGCTCATCGGCCGCCTGCTGGTGGACAGCAAGGCCGTGCTGCAGGACCACCTGGCCGGCGTGCAGCGCCAGGGCCAGACCGACCTCGCCCTGCTCACCGACGGCCTGTCGGCCGAGCGCGAACAAGGCATCACCATCGACGTGGCCTACCGCTACTTCAGCACCGAGACGCGCAAGTTCATCATCGGCGACGCCCCTGGCCACGAGCAGTACACCCGCAACATGGTCACCGCCGCCAGCAGCGCCGACGCCGCCGTGGTGCTGGTCGACGCCACCAAGCTCGACTGGCGCAACCCCGCGCTCGCCTTGCTGCCCCAGACCCGCCGCCACAGCCTGCTGCTCAAGCTGCTGCGCGTGCCCTCGGTGGTGTTTGCCGTGAACAAGCTCGATGCGGTGGACGATGGCGCCCTCGCCCACCGGCACATCGCTGCCGCGCTGCGCGCGTTCGCGCAACAGGCCGGCATCGCCGTGCGCGCGGTGGTGCCCGTGTCGGCCCTCAAAGGGTGGAACGTGGTCGACGGCCCGGAAGTCGCCGGTTGGTGCGGCTACGAAGGCCCCACGCTGCTCGAACTGCTGGAGCACCTGCCTGTCACCGAACCCGATGCCGATCTGCCCCTGGCCTTCCCGGTGCAGTGGGTGGAAAAATTCTCGTCCTCGGCCGACACCTCGCAAGGCCGCCGTGTGTTCTGGGGCCGCGTCGCCACCGGCACCCTGGCCGCCGGGCAACGCGTGCGTGTGGCGCCCCACGGCCAATCCGCCGTGGTGGCGCAGGTGCTGGACCACGTGCGCCAGCCCGGCAGCGTGGGCGCCGGCCACAGCGCCGGCATCGTGCTCGACCGCGAACTCGACGTCTCGCGCGGCGACTGGCTGCTCGCCGTGGACGACGCGGGCGAATCGCTCGCCCCGCAGCGCGAGATCGCCGCCACCGTGGCCTGGCTCGACGACGAACCCCTGGTCCCCGGCCGCACCTACTGGGCCCTGCACGGCCACCGCTGGGTCAAGGCGAAGGTCAAGCGCATCGCCCACCAGATCGACATCCACACCCTGGCCGAGCGCGAGGCCGGCGAACTCCCCCCCAACGCCATCGGCCACATCGAACTCGCGTTGCAGGAGCCGCTGGCGGTGCAGCCGTTCACGCGTGCGCGCGCGCTCGGCTCGCTGGTGCTGGTGGACACCGCCAGCCACCGCACGGCCGCGGCAGTGCTCGTTCGCTGAGCCTCAGGCTTCGCACAGACCGGGTTGCCGGCAAGGGTTTGCCCTGGGTCACCCGGCCACGCCGCCTTAAAATCGCCGTTTTACGTCTCCCGCCCCGCCACCATGACCCACGTCGTCACCGAAGCCTGCATCCGCTGCAAATACACCGACTGCGTCGATGTCTGCCCCGTGGATTGCTTCCGCGAAGGTCCGAACTTCCTCACGATCGACCCCGACGAGTGCATCGACTGCGCGGTGTGCATCCCCGAATGCCCGGTGAGCGCGATCTACGCCGAGGAAGACCTGCCCAAAGACCAGTTGCACATGACCGAGCTCAACGCCGAGCTCGCCAAGCTGTCCAACTGGAAAAGCATCACCAAACGCAAGGCGGCCCTGCCCGACGCGGACGACTGGAAAGACCGCACCGGCAAGCTCGGTGAACTGATCCGCTGATCAGATGAGCGCTCCCGCGCCGATCGAGACCGACGCGCTCGTCATCGGCGCCGGCCCTGTCGGGCTGTGGCAGGTGTTCCAGCTCGGTCTGCAGGACATCCGTTGCCACGTGGTCGATGCCCTGCCGCATGCCGGCGGCCAACCCGCCGAGCTCTACCCCGACAAGCCCATCTACGACATCCCCGGCATCCCGGTCTGCAGCGGGCGCGAACTCGTGCAGCGCCTGCAGCAGCAAGTGCGGCCTTTCGCACCGACGATGCACTTAGGGCAATCGGTCAGCACCTTGCAGCGAGAAGCCGATGGCCGATGGCGCGTGCACACCAGCAGCGGCCAGGCCGTCCTGGCAAAGGCCGTGTTCATCGCCGCTGGCGTCGGCGCCTTCCAGCCCAAGCGGCTCAAGCTCGATGGCATCGAGGGTCTTGAGCCCGCGCAAGTGCAGCACCGGCTCGACGATCCCGCCGCTTTCGCCGGCCATCACGTCGTGGTGCATGGCGGCGACGACCTCGCGATCGACTGGACACTGCGCCTGCTGGACAGCAGTACCCCACCCAGCCAACTGAGCCTGCTGCACCGACGCGAGGTGCTGCAATCGGACGATGCTGCCGCACTGCAGCGCGTGCGCACCGCCATCGACCAGGGGCGCGTATCGCTCGTGGTCGGCCAACCCACCGGCCTGCGCGTTCAATCGGGCCGCCTGCAGGCCCTCGACATCGTCGACACCCAAGGGCACACCAGCGCCCTTGCGCTGGACCATTTGCTGGTGGCCCTCGGCCTGTCGCCCCGGCTCGGCCCCATCGCCGAATGGGGGCTCGCCATGGAACGCAAACAACTCGTGGTGAACCCCTCGACCTTCGAGACCAGCGAGCAAGGTCTGTTTGCGGTAGGCGACATCAACACCTATCCCGGCAAGAAGAAACTCATCCTGTGCGGCTTCCATGAAGCCACCCTGGCGGCATTCGCGGCGGCTGCAAGGCTGCGCCCGAATGAACGCATCCCGCTGCAATACACCACCACCAGCCCCAGGCTGCACCACCTGCTTGGCGTTGCACCCAAGTGATCACGGGCGTTTTTTGCGATCAGAAGCGGCGCAGCCAGAAACGGTTTAAAACGACGCTATAATTTGAGGCTGTTCCCTGATAGCTCAGTCGGTAGAGCGACGGACTGTTAATCCGCAGGTCCCTGGTTCGAGTCCAGGTCGGGGAGCCAGAATCTCTTGATTTGACGGGCCTTTACGGGCTCCGCGTGAAGTCCGCCGGTGACGGCGGTCCTAAACTCACCTGGAGCATCATCATGGCTACACCGTCCAAGTCCGCCGGTACTTCGCACTCGTCTGGCAGCGAGGCAAACACCGGCACACGCGTTCTCCCGACCGCACAAGCGGTCCTGGATCTGCGCGATCTCATTGAGACCAAGGCGCGCCAGTTGCGCGCCATGACCGCCGCGGCTTACGGCAACGATCACTTCCAGAACCTCACGCCTCTCGTCCAGGACGAGTACATGTGGGCCTGCGCGGATCTGGCGCAATCGATCGTCGATGCGCTCGACGCCTGCAGCGAAGTTGACTGGGTTCCGCGCGAGACGGTTAAAGGCAACCAGCATGCCCCCACGGGAGGCGCGCTGTGACGCCGGCGCTCCCTCTTCGCCAAGGCGACCTCGCCATCAGCGCGCTGATCGATCTCTACATGGCGCACTATGACGGCCGAGACGGCACACGCGTGCAGCGCCTTACTTGGTGGAAGACCCAGATCGGCTCCCTTGAGCTGCAGACGATCGGCGATGACCAGATCCACGCAGCGGTGGAGGCCCTGTCGCAGCAGCGCAGCCGCTACTGGGCCGGCAAGGATGCGGACGGCGCCGCGATCTTCAAGGCCCGAAAGAAACCCTTGGCACCGGCCACCCTCAACCGCTACGTGGCGAGCATCGGTGCGGTCTTTACATGGTCAATCAAACGGCGCATCGCACCCAAGGGGTGGATCCACCCGTGCCGCGCGGTCGAGCGTAGGCCCGAGCGCAACGAGCAGACCCGCTTCCTCTCGGACGACGAGCGCGAGCGGCTGCTGCAAGCAGTGAAGGCCACCAGCTGGCCCAGGCTGTACCTGCTGGTGCTGATGGCGCTCACCACCGGCGCGCGCAAGGGCGAGCTGCAGGGCCTGCACTGGGCCGAGGTGGACCTCGAGCGTGGCCTGGCCCACGTCGGCCGCTCCAAGAACGGCGACCCGAAGGCCTTGCCCCTGGTGCCAGCTGTGGTGCAGGAGCTGCGACGCTTCCAGGCAGGACCCTCATCGCTGGTGTTTCCTTCGTCGCGGCGCCCCGATCAGCCTTATGCGTTCGAGCCGATCTGGAAAGACGCCCTGCGCGTGGCCAGGGTGAAAAACTTCCGCTTCCATGACCTGCGTCATACCTGCGCTTCCATGCTCGCGCAGAACGGGGCAACGCTGCTTGAAATCGGTGACCTGCTCGGCCATCGGCAGTTACAGGTGACCAAGCGCTACAGCCACCTGGCCATCACGCACAAGGCAGCATTGGTCAATCGCGTGCTCGGGGCGATTCAATGAAGAGTGCATCCACGCGCGGGAGTCGCGCATACGGGCAGAGCGACCTGGCGTGGATGTCCTCTGAAGGCATCAAGCCCTTCTCCCCTGTGGCGCTGCGATTTCCGCTCCCTGTTCTCGGCCGCGGCGAAAACGCGCCAACGGAAGAAGATCTGCAGGCCTGGCCAGCGCCGCAGGGGACGATCTGGAGGCTGCTATCGAGTGCACTGGACGTCGGGAGGGTCGAGCCACCATCCGTGCGTCGCGAGATTCGATTTCTGATCGCCCTCTTGCGTCGCAGCTGGATAGCGCACCAGGTGGGCCGAACCGATCTGTCTCGCCTGTGCCTGTCAGAGGCCCTGCACCAGCACAAGCTCATTTTCCTGGATGAGCCACTGAGAGGCTACGGAGATGTGCTCTTGGCTGGTCAGCGACGGGCCAGGAATGGTGTTCTCGCTCACAGGAAGCCTGCAGACTGGTCTGCCAAGATCAATGCCGCTCTCAGCGCAGGGGCCGGCAAATCCAATCGCGCACTGGCTGCTCAGATCGGCTGCAGCGAAGCGACCATTCGTAGGTACCGGTCCAAGAAATAGCCGCGTCATGCTTACTTGACGCATCTTCTTTCGCTGAAATCCCCTGGCCAGCACATGACCGTGCGGCGCGGGCCCTGCCAGGCCCGTCAAGTCAGGAGATTCAGTCATGCAACCCGCCCTTTCCGAGCTCGAAAAGCTCCCCGCCTATAGGGAGCGCCGCGAGCACGTATTCCCGAGCCGTCACAGCCTCGAATGGTTCTTGCGACTGCACAGGCAAGGGCTCGTCGAGTCGGGTGCCTTACTCAAGGTCCAGGGCCAATGGTTCGCTGTGCCCGATCGATTCGATGCCTACGTCATTGCCGATGGAGCCAAAGCCGCGCAGCGTCGAATTGGCACGGGACAGTAGAGCGCAAGCAATGCTCCAGAACCCCCAGTTGCCCGATGCGTCTGCCGTTGAGGACGACTTCGCCTCGCACCTGGAGGAGCGCTCGGCACTGACGGGCAAGCCCGTGGAGGCACTCGCCATGAGCCGAGGCCTGATCATCGAAGCCTTGCAAAGAAGCCCAGGTCTTGCGGGCTGCATTGGCTTCAGCGAACTCACGAACGCAATTTCAACCATCAAACCCTGGCCCTGGCGCGAATCGGCGGGGCCAATCGCCGACAGCGACGACTTGCGGCTCGGCGATTGGCTTTGCGACACCTACGGCCTCAAGGCGACGAGCCGCGCAGCACTGCAAGAGGCCATCGAGACGGTTGCTGACTCCAGGCGCTTTCATCCGCTCAGGGAGTGGCTGCAAGGCCTGCAGTGGGATGGCACGTCGCGCCTGCAGAAGTGGCTGTTGCACGTCCTCCAGATTGACCCCCAGCCACTGACGACCAGCGAGCGCATGTACTTCGAGCTGATGGGGCGCTTCACCCTCATGGGCCACGTGGCACGGGTGATGGATCCCGGCTGCAAGTTCGACTACTCACCGGTTCTGGAAGGCGTCACAGGTATTGGCAAGAGCACGCTGGTGCGGGTCCTGGTCGGCGATGACTACTTCAGCGATACCCACTTCGACATTGGCGGTGGTAAGGACGGCATGGAGCAACTGGAGGGCTTGTGGGCCTACGAGCTGGCCGAGCTCACCGCTCTGCGACGTGCCGACAGCGAGCAGGTCAAGCAGTTCTTTTCTTCAACGGTGGACCGCTACCGTGGAGCCTATGGCCGCTACGTGCAGTCGCATCCGCGCCAATGTGTCATCTGGTGCACGACGAACAAGCGACAGTACTTGTATGACCTCACGGGCAACCGCCGCTTTTGGCCGGTCTGGGTCGACAAGCCGCTGCGTATCGAGTGGCTCAGCAAGTGGCGCGGCCAACTCTTCGCCGAGGCGCTGCACGAGTATCGCAAGGGAGAGCGCTACCACCCCTCGCGCGAAGAAGAGGAGCTCTATTTCAAGCCACAGCAGGAGCGGCGCCTGGTGGAGACCTCGGTGCAAGGTCGTCTGTATGAGCTACTCACCAGGGGTGGGGATTGGGTCGCTGGCGCTGATGTCACCGATCGGCTCTCGGTCTGCACCGAGTTCGTCACGCTGCCCACCCTTGTGAAGCAACTTGGCATTTCGGAAGGCCGCTCCACGAATCAGCTCGAAAGCCAGATTCGATCATGGCTCGAGGCCCATGGTTGGAAACCTGAACGTGAGCCCACGGGCCAGCGTCGACGCGGCTATCGGAGGCCTGCGCAGTGGCCACCAGGGCCTCAGGATCGGCCCAAGAGGGCTGAAGGCATGTCACTTGAACCGCAGGCGCTGGCAAGCGCGCTTGATGGTCACGGAGACGGGGATCATGCGCCATTCTGACCAGCGATCGCAGTACGCAGCTGCGGAAAAGGTCTGGGCGCTCGATACACGTCGGCACCGGCCGGCAGCGGGAGGCGAGATTCGCGGCTCCCGGTGCGGTGCCTGCGTGGGAAGGTCCCTTCACGCCCCCATGACGTAGCAGGCCTGCCAGGGAGGCCAGGCGGATCCGTCCACACGTCCAGGCTTTCCCATGGAGTCCACGGCTGGCCCCAGCCTCCTCAATGGCCAGTCGAGGCTGCTGCATTGATGGTTCTGGCGGGCGCCCTTGATGCGGGCGCAGGCACATGTGCACACGTGTGCACGCGCACTCGCGCGATGGTGTGTGTGTGTGACATGACATCAATACAAAGAGGTGGACGGGTGGACAGAAAAGGGCAACCAGGCAGCAAGAGGCGGTTGCTCTGAAGCACCGGGGGGTGGTCGAAAGTTTCGACCGATGTCCTGGAAACCGACCGCCTAGGCAGATTTTTCCGTGCGCAAGTATTGGTGGGGGGGTACCTCTCAGCGCCGTGGATGCTTGGCCTTATTCGCATGCGACCTCCGAACCAAACTACTCGGCGACCGATCATGACTCTCGAAAAACACCTGTTTGCCTTCTTCACCAGCGCAGAGACCATCATCGATGACGGCCTGGCATATGCGCGAGTGGATGACCCGCACCGATTTGCCACAGTGGGCGAGCAGTTCGACGACGGGAAGGCCCGGCGCCAGCTCGTCGTGGACTACATGACCGATGGGCGTGCACGCGTTTCGCTGCTGCTCGTTGGCGCCAAAGCGGGAGAGGAAGTGGCGATCGAGATGTTCGCCACCACCGTGCAGGGACCGAGCGTGGGACGCGCGCGATGACCTGGCTGCGCCAACTCATAGATTCGCTGACCGAGCCAAAAGCGCTGCGCCTTGCGCGCAACAAGCGTGACCTGGAGCGAATTTGCCGAGAGTGTGGAGTGTCGGTCGCGAAAGCAAGGGCCATCGCATCGCGCTACTTCAAAGAGGTTGCGCGTTGAGCGACAAGCCTCTACGATTCGAGCCAGCGCTTGATGGTGGGATGCCGTCGAGTGACTCTCAATCCGGTGGCGGGTCCATAGGTGCAGAGAAAACAGACGTGTCGGAAGGACACGCGGTTTGCTCTCGCAATGATCATGGGCTGACAGAGCCGGGAATCCCCCCGAAGACTCCCCCCAAGACCGAACGCGAGTTCGAGCGTGCCATGCGCGAGCTGGGTTACAGCAAGCGTCAGGCGCGCGAGATTGCGGCCCGCGGCTTCAAGGCGTTGGCTTGTCCCGATCCTTCCGAAGACATGTCTGAGTTGGTTTCGCTATTGAAGCGAAACACCGAAGTACTCAACCGTGTTGAAAGGAAACTGACATGAGCGACAGGGTCAATGAAGCGATCGAGGCCTTAGAAAAAATGACTGCTGCCCTCGAAGAGTGGAAGGGGCGCAGCGATGGAAGGATCGATGACCTCAGCAGAGAGGTGCGCGAAGTGGTCCTCAGATCCCAACGCCCCGGCAGTGGGACCAGTGACGAAGCAGCGTTGAAAGCCGTCGAGACGTGGATCGACGTCAAGACCAAAGCCCGAGTGCCGGTCCTCGACCACAAACACTCCCTCGCGGCGTTGGAGAAGAAGACCGGGGCGACACCGTCCATGGGTCGCGTTCTGCGTGGCATCGTCCTGGCTGGACAGGCTGATGATGCCAAGGAACTCGCCGAAGAGCGCAAAGCGATGGGCATTGCGGCCGACACCGCGGGCGGCTTCACCGTGGATGGGGTGCTTGCGAGCGAATGGATCGACCTCTTTCGCTCACAGATGGTGCTCTCGCAGGCCGGCGTTCGCACAGTACCGATGAGTGGCAACAGTCTCACGCTGGCCAAGCTCACTGGTGATCCCAGCGTTACCTGGCATGGGGAGAACGCCTCGCTATCTGCCTCAGAGGCCACTCTTGGTGCGGTGAGCATGACGGCGAAGACCGCAACCTGCCTGGTGAAGATGAGCCTTGAGCTTTCTCAAGACTCGGCCAACATCGAACAGATCCTTCAGAGCTCGATGACCGCGGCAATCGCCCATGCTGTCGACAAAGCTGGCCTGGTGGGCGTCGCGGCCAACGCAGGGGCCGCTCCCATGACGGGCGCCGGCATTCTCAATCTCGCAGGCCGAAACTCGGTAGGGAGTATTGGCGCACCGGACAGCTGGGACTTCCTGGTCGACGGCCTCTACGAGCTCATGGTCGACAACGTACCCATGGACTCCATTGGCGCCATGATTGCCCATCCGGCAGTGTGGAAGACGATGACCAAACTGAAGACTGGCATCGCCGATGACAACACGCCTCTTCCTGTACCGGAAGCTGTGGCGCGGGTGCCCAAGCTGTGGACCACGGCAGCGCCGCTCGATAGCGGTAGCGCCAAGGCGATGGTGGCTCGTTGGAGCGACCTCTTGATGGGTGTTCGGCAGAGCATCCAGGTCCACGTGTTGCGCGAAGCATTCATGGGCAGCAACCTGCAGGTAGGCGTACTGGCCTATGTGCGGTGCGATTTCGCCGCTACCCGAGCAGAGTCGTTCTGCAGCCTTGAAGGCATCACGGTTTGACGCAGAGGAGATCTCCGGCCGTGGTCGGGGATCTCCATTCAGAGCCGATCAGGCGCGCCAACGATCTGAAGGCGCACTCTCAAACCAGTAAGGACATTGAACATGAATAGTCTCGGTCGCCTGGTGGTTCAGCTCGGCCTTGACGCCGCCGACTACACCGCCGGCTTGTCAAAGAGCGAGCGTCAAGCTCAGCAATGGGTGCGCGACATCGAGAAGGGCGTGGAGTGGGCGCGCACGAGCATGGTCACCTTCGGCGTGGCCGCCGCCGGCGCGATCGCCGTGGTCAATGCCCAGGCCGAGAAGATCGCGGCCTTCAAGGACCTGGGAGATCAGGTGGGCGATACCGCCGAGGCCGTGGCCACGCTCAAGGCCGCCTCGGACCTGAGTGGAACCGGCCTGGACACCTTTGCTTCAGCAAGTGTGAAGCTCACCACTGCGCTGGCGGCCTCAGACGGCGAAGCCACACGCGTTGGACGTGCACTTGGCGCCATCGGCATCGAGATCGGTGACTTCAAGCGATTGAGCCCAGTGGCCCAGTTCGATGAGGTCGCAAAGGCTCTGGCAGGCTTCGAGGATGGCGCAGGCAAGACGGCCGTTGCCGTGGACCTGTTTGGCCGATCTGGCGCGCAGCTACTTCCGATGCTCAACGACCTGGCAGACGGCGCAAAGCGCCAGACTTTTCTGACTCAGGATCAGATCGACGCCTCAGATGAGTATTCGAAGCAGGTGTCACGCTTGAAGTCAGACCTGCAGAACATGGCCACCGTCGCCGCAGCCGACGCAGTGCCGCAACTCTCGCGCATGGCCACCATCCTGCAGGACCTGGTGACGTACTCGCGCGACGCATCGGGCGGAATCAAGCTCTTCGATGGTGTTCTCACAGCGAGCCGCGTGACGCTGGAGACTCTCGTCGTGGCGGGAACAGACGTGGGTTTCGTTTTCGCCACCCTGCTCGATACAGCTGGCGCATATGTCGCGGTAGCGGAGCGACTCATTGCCTTTGACGTGAAAGGAGCAAAGGCGATCGGAGAAGCTTACAGGGAGGCGAGCAAGGAGCGGCGTGCGGCATTGGACGATTTTCAGCGCAGGGTGCTGAACCCTGTTGATCTGAGCGCCTTCCGGTACACGCCTGACGAGGCACGAAAACGCGGAAAAGGAGGTAAGCCAAGCCTGGGCTACAACTCATCCCCGGATCCCAAAAAACCCCCAAAAAAGAACCCCCTAGGCGACGTCTTTCTGTCGTACGACGACCAGATCACCCAGCGCATCGGCAACCTCCTCGAATCCACGGATGTGATTCAGGCCAAGGTCTTTGCCGACCAGTTGGCCAAGCTCGATCAGTTGTTCTTCAGCGGCGCGCTCAACGCCGACCTGTACGACAGCGCCGTGGCCAAGCTCGCCGGCACCACTGACTCGGCCGCCAAGCAGGTCTCGAGGTTCGTGGAGGAGCAGAAGCGCCTGGCCGAGCTGCTGGGCGCCACCGAGAGCGCCGGCATCGCCAAGCAGCGCGAGGACATGGAGCTGCTCGCCAAGTCCCTGGGTGATGGTGTCATCAGCGAGCAGCAATACCTGGAGGCCGTCACCGCCCGCCTGGGCCTGGTGGCCGAGAAGACGAAGGAAGCCAAGGGCTTTGCGGAGGAGTTCGGCCTGGCGTTCAGCAGCGCATTCGAAGACGCCGTCATTGCTGGAGGGGAGTTGAGCGATGTGCTCAAGGGCCTGGGTGATGACGTGCTGCGCATCGTCATCCGCAAGCAGGTGACCGAGCCTCTGGGAAACGCCGTCAGCGGCTTCGACTTCGGGGGCTTCTTCTCCGGCCTTTTCGGCGGCGCTCGCGCCGCTGGCGGCCCGGTGTCGGGTGGCAAGACCTACCTGGTGGGCGAGCGCGGCCCCGAGCTCTTCACCCCCAACGTCACCGGCAGCATCACGCCCAACCACGCGCTGGGCACGGGCGGCGTCAACGTCACGGTCAGCCTCGTCAACCAGAGTGGTACGCCCGTTGAGGCCTCAGCCCAGCGGCGCGGCGTCGCGCACGATGGCTCGCAACTGATCGAGGTTGTGCTCACTGCGGTGGGTGATGCCTTTGCCAACCGTAGTGGCCCAGCCGCTCGCGGCCTGGAGGCGGGCTATGGTTTGCGCCCCGCAGTCAGCTAGGCATGGGCCGACCGCTTGGCGAACTATCGACCGTCATCCTCGAATTTCTCAAGGCTTCACACGGCACTCAGGTCGAGCTGACCGCCAGGACGATCTCTCTTGAGTGCAAGATCTCGCGCGGGGACACTAAGGCGACGCTTTCCAACCTTGTGAGATCTGGAGCGGTTCGCATCGTCGAGCACAGACGTGTGCACTATCGAAATCGACCAGTCGCGGTCTACGAGGCCTCAATCCTCTGCTCGCCCGAATGCGGCGACCCACCCTCTTTTCTTCTACAAACCTGCTGGGGCGACAGCCCAAATTTGCGTAGCTTGGATGCCTGAGTGCTAAATCCCAGCAGCCGGGTTTATCTGCTCTTCGCCTCCGACCGTCGCGCGACTCGTCGTGCTTCTGCCGCAACGAGTCGTGCAGGCTCGGAGAACAAACGGTCAAGGAGTTCGAAGCAGAAATCCTGAATATCCGCAGCATCTTCAGCAGTTACGTTGCCTCTATGGGCCCCGTCATTGCCATCTTCTCTGACACAGTCTGAAAGCGCCCTGAGATCTGCGGGCAGGCGCCCTTTGTCAAACAGCCAGCGAAGACGCAGGCCAAGGTCGCGCCTTACTTTTTGAGGTGGATCGGAGTCTCCTTCAGCGGGAAGCAATGGCTCAGTCGCCAAGTCCAACGCCAATCGAAACATCGCAGCTGCAGCATTGTTGCAGTCGACGGCGACGCATTTCGAGCCCTCTGAAAATGCAGCCCCCACCCGGGAAGGCAAGGCTTCGGGTGGATCTGAAGCGCCTCGGTCCTTATTTGAGACGTAGCCGGTAACCTCAAAAAATCTGTTCATCACCACCGCCTGCGCCCAGAACTTCGGATCGTCCGTGCGCGAGGCTATTTCTGCGTCCTCCAGGGCCAGAACGAATACCGTGGAGCGCTTGCAGGCTCTACACACACAAAACACCTCATGGTGGGATCGCCACCCGTGCTCGCGACCGACATAGAGCGGAGAACCAATTTCGAACGTAATTCGCTTTGCCCCGCATCGCGGGCAGTCCGCCACAAGCTCCGACATCTCAACTCCTCCCTGTGGACCGGCAATCCGCCGGATTCGCAATTTTTGGAGTGTGCCCGATCGTGTATCCTTGTGTCACGCGGAGCCCCAACATGGTCTGTTAATCCGCAGGTCCCTGGTTCGAGTCCAGGTCGGGGAGCCACCCAACACCACAGCAAAGGCCTTCATCGAAGGCCTTTGTCGTTTCTGGCCTGCACACATGGCTTTGCTCCTGCGCCTCGGTTTCTGGTTCGGCTTGATCGCGTTGACCATCGCATCGCTGGTGCCGGTGACCCTGCTGCCGCCGCAGGCCATGAACATCTGGGACAAGGCTCAGCACGCGTTCGGCTTCGCGGGCATCACGGCCCTCGGGCTGCTGGCCTATCCCCGCCATGCCATGCGTGTATGCCTTGGCCTGCTGGCCTGGGGTGGTGCCATCGAACTCATGCAATGGGGTTCAGGCTGGCGCTACGGCGACTGGATCGACTGGCTGGCCGATGCCCTTGGCGTTGCGTCAGCGTGGCTGGTCTGGCACGCCGGCACCCGCTGGACGCGCCGCTCTTGATGCGCCCGGGGCGCTGCGCACAATAGCGGCATGACCCAGACGCCCCCCACCCGACCGCTGCCCTGGCTGGAGCCAGGAGAGCCGTTTCCGCCGGTGGAGCAGGCCTGGGGGGCACACGACCCGGCACCGGGCCTGCTCGCGGCCGGCGGCGTGCTGGATGTACCCACGCTGGCGGCGGCCTATTCGCGAGGCATCTTCCCCTGGTACAGCTCCGGGCAACCGATCCTCTGGTGGAGCACCGACCCACGCATGACGCTGGAGCCCGCCCGGTTCCGGTTGCACCGATCGCTGCGCAAGACGCTGCAGAAACTGCTGCGCGAAGAGCGGCTGGAGGTGCGCTTCGACCAGGATTTCGAGCGCGTGATCCATGCCTGCGCGCAGATTCCGCGCGACGGCCAGAGCGGCACCTGGATCCTGCCGGCCATGGTGCAGGCCTATGTGCGATTGCACCGGGCCGGCATCGCGCATTCGGTGGAAACGTGGATCGATGGTGAGCTCTGTGGCGGCCTGTACCTCGTTAATCTGGGCGCGATGGTGTTCGGAGAATCGATGTTCAGCCGGCGCAGCGACGCCTCGAAAATCGCCCTCGCGGCCCTGGTGGCCTACTGCCGCGCACAGGGCATTCACCTGATCGATTGCCAGCAGGAGACCACCCACCTGGGCTCGCTCGGGGCCCGGCTCATGCCGCGGGAAAACTTCGTGCAGCACCTGCGGCTTGCCGTGCTGCAAACCACACCCCGCTGGGAATTCAGCCCCGTATACTGGCGCGAACTCCTCCCCCCCGGCGACGACAGCGCGTGACGCACCCCAAGGAACTCCCGCTTCAGGCGCTGCAGTTTTACGCCACCGCGCCCTACCCGTGCAGCTACCTGGCCGGCAGGCAGGCACGCTCCCAGGTGGCCACCCCCAGCCACCTCATCCACAACGACGCGTACTCCGATCTCGTCACGCACGGGTTTCGGCGCAGCGGCATGTTCACCTACCGGCCGTACTGCGACGGTTGCAACGCCTGCGTACCGTTGCGCGTGCCGGTCGCGGGTTTCGAGCCCAACCGCAGCCAGCGCCGCAGCCAACGGCAACACGGTCATCTGGTCACGCGTGTGCTCAAGCTGTGCTTCGTGCCCGAGCACTACCAGCTCTATCTGCGTTACCAGAACAGCCGCCACGCGGGTGGCGGCATGGACCACGACAGCGTGGACCAATACACCCAGTTCCTGCTGCAGAGCCGGGTCAATTCGCGCCTGGTGGAGTTCCACGAGCCCGGGGCCAACGGCCAACCCGCCCGGCTGAAGATGGTGTCGATCATCGACGTGCTCAACGACGGCCTTTCCGCCGTCTACACCTTCTACGAACCCGAACCCGGCACCGGCTACGGAACGTACAGCGTGCTCTGGCAGATCGAGCAGGCGCGCACGCTGGAACTGCCCCACGTGTATCTGGGCTACTGGATCGAGCAAAGCCCCAAGATGAACTACAAGGCGGGTTTTCGGCCCCATGAACGTCTGGTCGACGGCCGCTGGCGGCGCTTCGAAGCTTGAAACCACCCGTGTCCCACGGCAGCGCTGGGGGATTTCATCTCGTAAGATGATGGTCGCACCAGCCGATCATGATCAAACGAACCGACACCCCCCCGGCAGCGCCCACCGTCCAGGTGCTCGAGCGCATGTTCAACCTGCTCGAGGTTCTGGCTTCGCGTGAAGAGCCCGTCTCCCTCAAGGAGATCAGCGAAAAGACCGGCCTGCACCCCTCCACGGCACACCGCATCCTCAACGACCTCACCATCGGCCGCTTCGTCGATCGCCCCGAGGCCGGCAGCTACCGCCTGGGCATGCGCCTGCTGGAACTGGGCAATCTCGTCAAAGCGCGCCTGAATGTGCGCGACGCCGCACTGGGCCCGATGCGCGAGCTGCACAAGCAGATCCAGCAACCCGTCAACCTGAGCGTTCGCCAGGGCGATGAAATCGTCTACGTGGAGCGCGCCTACAGCGAGCGCTCGGGCATGCAGGTGGTGCGCGCCATTGGTGGCCGTGCGCCTCTGCACCTCACATCCACCGGCAAGCTGTTCCTGGCCGACGACGACACCGCCCGTGTGCGCGCCTACGCCACGCGCACCGGCCTGGCGGGCAACACCCGCAACAGCCTCACGCAACTGCCAGCGCTGGAACGCGAACTGACGCAATGCCGTCAGGCTGGCGTGGCCCGCGACAACGAAGAGCTCGAACTGGGTGTGCGCTGTATGGCCGCCGGCATCTACGACGATCAACGCAAGCTGGTGGCGGGTTTGTCGATTTCGGCGCCGGCCGATCGCATCGACGAAGGCTGGTTGCCGCGCCTTCAAGCCACCGCAGCAGAAATTTCCTCCGCGCTGGGCTGCCCGATGGAGCGGCAGCCGCGGCCCGGGCTGCGCTGATCAGCCCTGCGGGCGACGCGGCTCGTCCGACAGCAGATCGGCCTGCTTCTCGACCCAGCGCCGCACGCGCTCGGCGTCTTGCAGACGACCGATCTTTCCGGAGGCGTCCAGGAACACCATGATCAGGTCGCGTCCGGCCACACGCGCCTGCATCACCAGGCAACGGCCGGCTTCGGAGATGTAGCCGGTTTTCTGCAGGCCGATCTCCCAATCGGGGTTCTTCACCAAGCGGTTGGAGTTGTTGAACTGCAGCGTGCGGCGTCCCACATCGACCTCGTAGCCAGGCGAGGTGGACAGATCGCGCAGCACGGGGCGCCCTGCCGAGGCGGACACCAATGTGGCCAGATCACGGGCGCTGGAGCGGTTGTCGCTGGAAAGGCCCGTCGGCTCGACGTATCGCGTGTCGTGCATGCCGAGCTCTTCGGCTTTGCCGTTCATGCGGCGCACGAACTCGCGCAAGCCACCGGGAAAGGTGCGACCCAGGGCGTGCGCCGCGCGGTTCTCGCTCGACATCAGTGACAGATGCATGAGTTCGCCACGCGTGAGCGTGGTACCCACGGCCAGGCGCGAGCGGCTCCCCTTCATCGTGTCGATGTCGTCGGCCGTGATGGTGATGGACTCGTTCATGTCCAGACCGGCATCCACGATGACCAGGCCGGTCATGAGCTTGGTCAGGGAGGCGATGGGGAGAACCGCAGAGTCGTTCTTGGAGAACAGGATCTGATTGGTTTCCTGATCAACCACGAGCGCGACGCTGGAGCTGAGATCAAGCGGATCGTTGCTGTCGTGCAGGCCCAGACGCTGGCCGACGGACACCTGCGGCGGCACGGCAACCCGCACCATGGATGGGCGCGCTTTCGTCGAATGAACCTTGTCGCTCGCGATGGTCACTTTCACCCGACGCGGCGGCGTGCTGCGAGCAACCTTGCGGGTGGTGGTTTTCTTGACGCTGGCCACCGGCTTTTTCACCGTGGTTTTCTTGACCGTGTTTTTTTTCACCTTGGCCGACGAGCCCGATGCTGCCTGGGCGGGCGAGAACTGCCCGAGACCCCCAATGAAAACCAGGGCCGTGACCACGGCACACAGCGATTTCAGGGCAAACGGGCGAAAAAACATGGGTCCACTCCAGCGGCAAAACTTGCGCTGGGGCGGAGTATAGGTAGCTGAAAGAAATTCAGCAATATCAAGAACTTGGGCGGTAGTCTTGAGCGATCAGTGGAAAAAGGCCACGTATTCCACCTCAATTCGCTGCTTTACCTGAAAGTACGCCCAAGTGATTGATTTTGAATGCTTTAGCCTTGTGCAGCCACGCGGTCGGCCTTGCTGTGCAGCTTGTTGAGGGCGCTGAGGTAGGCCTTGGCCGATGCCACCACGATGTCCGGATCGGCACCGACGCCGTTGACCACACGCCCCCCGTGTTGCAGGCGCACCGTCACTTCACCCTGGCTCTCGGTCGAACCGGTGGTGATCGCATTCACGGAATACAACAACAACTCGGCCCCGCTCTTCACGTGCTGCTCGATCGCCTTGAGCGACGCATCGACAGGCCCGTTGCCATCGCTCTCGCCGTGCAGCTCCTTGCCATCCACCGTGAACACCACCGCCGCATGGGGCCGCTCGCCTGTCTCGCTGCGCTGGGCCAGCGAGACAAAGCCGTACTGCTCCTTCTCGGCGGTCACGCTCTCGTCGCTCACCAGGGCGAGGATGTCCTCGTCGAAGATCTCGGCCTTGCGGTCGGCCAGTTCCTTGAACTTGGCAAAAGCAGTGTTGATCTCCGACTCGGATTCCATCTCGATGCCGAGCTCCTGCAAACGCTGTTTGAACGCATTGCGGCCCGAGAGCTTGCCCAGCACGATCTTGTTGGCGGCCCATCCCACGTCTTCGGCACGCATGATCTCGTAGGTGTCGCGCGCCTTGAGCACGCCATCCTGGTGAATGCCGCTGGCGTGCGCGAACGCATTGGCGCCCACCACCGCCTTGTTGGGCTGCACCACGAAGCCCGTGGTCTGGCTGACCATGCGGCTGGCAGGCACGATCTGCGTGGTGTCGATGGCGACGTTGAGATCGAAGTAGTCGCGCCGCGTGCGCACGGCCATCACGATTTCTTCGAGCGAGCAGTTGCCCGCGCGCTCGCCCAGGCCGTTGATGGTGCATTCCACCTGGCGAGCGCCGCCGATCTTCACGCCGGCGAGCGAGTTGGCCACGGCCATGCCCAGGTCGTTGTGGCAGTGCACGCTCCAGATCGCCTTGTCGGAATTGGGAATCCGTTCGCGCAGCGTTCGGATGAAATGGCCATAAAGCTCCGGCACCGCATAGCCCACGGTGTCGGGGATGTTGAGCGTCGTCGCGCCTTCCTTGATGACGGCTTCGAGCACACGGCACAGGAAGTCGACGTCGCTGCGGTAGCCGTCCTCGGGGCTGAACTCGATGTCCTGCACGAGGTTGCGCGCAAAACGCACCGATTGCTTTGCCTGCTCCAGCACCTGCTCGGGCGTCATGCGCAGCTTCTTCTCCATGTGCAGTGCACTGGTGGCGATGAAGGTGTGAATGCGCGCGCGGTTGGCCCCTTGGAGCGCCTCGGCCGCGCGCGAGATGTCGCGGTCGTTGGCACGCGCCAGCGAGCACACGGTCGAGTCCTTGATGTGATCGGCGATCGCTTTCACAGACTCGAAGTCGCCATTGGAGCTGGCGGCGAAACCGGCCTCGATCACGTCGACCTTCAGGCGCTCGAGCTGGCGCGCAATGCGCAGCTTCTCGTCGCGTGTCATGGACGCACCGGGCGATTGCTCGCCATCGCGCAGGGTGGTGTCGAAGATGATCAGTTGGTCGCTCATGGTGGGGCTCCTTGTTGTGACGCGCCTCAGGGCGCCACGCGTTCGATGTTGTCTTGCGTGCGCTCGGTCGCCACACGCCGCAGGCCCGCGACGATGGCTTTGAATGAGGCAGAGACGATGTTGGTGTCGCAGCCGACGCCGAAGACCGTGTGGCATTCGTCCACGCGCAATTCCATGTAGGCCATGGCCTGCGCCTGCGCGCCGGCGCCAATGGCGTGCTCATGGTAGTCGAGCACGCGCACGGCACGGCCAGTGGCGGCATTCAAGGCGTTCACGAAGGCATCAATGGGGCCGTTGCCTTGCCCTTGCACGGACAACACATCGCCGTTCCAGTCAACATCGGCCGACACGCGCACGCGGCCATCGGCTTGCTCGGCGGTGCTCACGTGCGCGGGCGCCGCGGCCGTCAGGCCGTACTCGCGTTCGAACAGTTGCCAGAGATCGCGCGCCACCAACTCCTTGCCCTCGTGGTCCATCACGGCCTGCACCACCTGGCTGAACTCGATCTGCAGGCGCCGCGGCAGCTCGAGCCCGTACTCGGTCTCCAGCAGGTAGGCAATGCCGCCCTTGCCCGACTGGCTGTTGACACGGATCACGGCTTCGTAACTGCGGCCCAGGTCCTTCGGATCGATGGGCAGGTAGGGCATGTTCCAGACATCGTCCTCGCGGCGCGCGGCAAAGGCTTTCTTGATCGCGTCCTGGTGCGAGCCAGAGAACGAGGTGTAGACCAGATCGCCCACGTAGGGGTGGCGTGGGTGCACGGGCAACTGGTTGCAATGCTCCACAGTGCGGCGGATGTCGTCGATGTCGGAGAAGTCGAGCCCGGGCGAGACGCCCTGGGTGTAGAGGTTGAGCGCGACGTTCACGAGATCGAGGTTGCCGGTGCGCTCGCCGTTGCCAAACAGGCAGCCTTCGAGCCGATCGGCCCCCGCCATGAGCGCGAACTCCCCGGCTGCGGTGCCCGTGCCACGGTCGTTGTGGGGGTGTACCGACAACACGATCGCATCGCGCCGCGCCAGGTGGCGGTGCATCCACTCGATCATGTCGGCAAAGATGTTGGGCGTGCTGTGCTCGACCGTCGAGGGCAGATTGACGATGCACTTGCGCTCCGGTGTGGGCGCCCAGACCGCCGTCACCGCGTCGACCACGCGCTTGGAGAACGCGAGCTCGGTGCCCGAGAACATTTCGGGTGAGTACTGGAAGGTCCAGCGGGTGGTGGGTTGCTCTGCCGCCAGTTCCTGGAACAGGCGCGCGTTGTCGGTGGCCAGCGACACGATGGCGTCTTCGTCCATGCCCAGCACCACGCGCCGCATGACGGGTGCGGTGGCGTTGTAGAGGTGAACGATGGCGCTGCGCGCACCGCGCAACGATTCGAAGGTGCGGCGGATGAGCGGCTCGCGCGCCTGCGTGAGCACCTGGATTGTGACGTCTTCAGGGATCAGGTCCTCATCGATCAGGCGACGCACGAAGTCGAACTCGATCTGCGACGCCGAAGGGAAACCGACCTCGATTTCCTTGAACCCGATCTTCACCAGTTGGTGGAACATGCGCAGCTTGCGCTCCATGTCCATGGGCTCGATCAGCGCCTGGTTGCCATCGCGCAGATCGGTGCTCAGCCAGATCGGCGCCCGCTGAATGACGGCATCGGGCCAGGTGCGGTCCTTCAGGCCGATGGGCGCAAAGGCGGTGTACTTGCTCGCGGGTTGCTTCAACATGGTGTGCATGCTCTCGGGTTGACGAAACCCGCAGCCCCAGAAACACGAACGGCCCGCTGCGGGTGCAAACGGGCCGTTGGTGTGAATCGCTCGCGCGCTACCGCATCTGCCCGTTCAGGACATCCAGTAGTAGCAGCGAAGCGGGTTGGAACATGCGGCGCAATGTATCACAAAGGATGGGATACCCGATAGGGATTCGCAAGGAGCAGCTTCAATCGTGCAGGCCGCGCTCGTCGGGTTCGTCGGTCGACGTGCTGATCACGCTCGTGGGTCGCCCCTTGGATTTGCGCCACAGATAGACCCCATACCCCGACAGGCCATACACCACGAACAGCAGGAACAGCACGGTCGGCGGGTGGATGTTGATGACCGCGATGCCCAGCGCGACCAGCACGAGCGCGGCGAACGGCACGCTCTTCTTGATGCTCAAGTCCTTGAAGCTGTAGAAGGGCACGTTGGTCACCATCGTCAAGCCGGCGTACAGCGTGATCGTGAAAAGCACCCAGGTCACATCCTGCGGCGCCACACTGGTTTCCTGCATGAGCCAGATGAAGCCGGCCACGAGCGCGGCAGCGGCAGGCGATGGCAGGCCCTGGAAATAACGCTTGTCCACCACACTGGTGTTCACGTTGAAGCGCGCCAGGCGCAGCGCGGCACAGGCGCAATAGACGAAGGCGGCGATCCAGCCCCAGCGCCCGAGGTCGCGCAGCGCCCATTCGTAGGCCACCAGCGCCGGCGCCGCACCGAACGACACCATGTCGGACAGCGAGTCCATCTGCTCACCAAACGCGCTCTGCGTGTTGGTGAGGCGGGCCACGCGCCCATCAAGGCTGTCGAGCACCATGGCCACGAAGATACCCACGGTGGCCAGGTCGTAGCGGCCGTTCATGGCCATGACCACCGCGTAGAAGCCGCCAAAGAGCGCGGCCAGCGTGATCATGTTGGGCAGGAAATAGATGCCCTTCGGACGCCGTGGAGCGTCAGCGGTGCGTTCGAATTCGGTCTCGGTTCCGTCGTGCATGGGAGAGTTCATCGTTGCGGCCTTGGTTATCCGCCAAGGGCGCAGTGTACGTGCCGAACGCGGAAACGAAAAAGGCCGGGAGCGCCACCGCGCCCCCGGCCCTGACCGATGGGTGAAGCCTCAGTTGCGGCTCTGGTCCACCAGCTTGTTCTTGGCGATCCAGGGCATCATGGCGCGCAGCTGAGCGCCGACCACCTCGATGCTGTGCTCGGCCGTGTTGCGGCGGCGCGCCGTCATGCTCGGGTAG
>JACVCO010000013.1 GCA_016741995.1 Hydrogenophaga sp.
CACCGGCGGGTATCGATCTGCCCCCCGGCGCCAGCTTCGACCCCACCCCGTCCCCGAGCCGCGGCCCCCTCAACGCCGAGTCCGAATGAAGTTTCCCCGTCCCGCCTGGCTCGTCGCCATGGCCTTGATGGCAGCGCCTGTACATGCCCAGGTGATGCACCCTCACATGCCCGATCCCGAGCCGTGGAAAGAGGCAGAAGTGCCTGCACCCAGCCAATGGAGCGTCGAGCGCGCGGTCGAATTCCAGTTGGGTGCGCAAGGTTCGCTGCGCTATGCCATCGACCCGCAAACGGTCAGCATCGGGGAGGATGGCGTGGTGCGCTATGTGTTCATCGCCCACAGCAGCAGTGGCGCCGTCAACGCCTTCTTCGAAGGCATGCGCTGCCAGACCGCGGAGGTCAAGGTCTACGCCCGGTGGGACCCAGACACCCGCCAATGGCGCACCAGCGGCAGCGAGCCCTGGCAGGCATTGGACGTTCGCGGCGCGACGCGCCGAGCCATGCAGATGGCGAGGGCCGGCGTGTGCGATGGCAAATCGCCCAACCGCTCACCCTCGCAGATCGTCAGCGCCCTGCGCAACGGCCGCGCCGACCAGTTCCGTTGACGCCCGGCCTCAGCTCCGGCTGAGCACCAGGTTGTCGCGATGAATCATCTCGGGCTCGGCTGCATAGCCGAGCAAGCGTTCGAAATCCGAGGACGATTTGCGGCACAGCAGACGGGCCTCGGTGCTCGCATAGTTGGCCAGACCGCGTGCGATCTCCAGACCACGGGCATCGCGCACGGCGATCACGTCACCGCGCGAAAAGTCGCCATCCACCGCCGTCATGCCGATGGGCAGCAGGCTCTTGCCTTCGCCCACGATCTTGCTCACCGCGCCATCGTCCACCACCACGGCCCCACGCAACTGCAGGTGGTCCGACATCCAGCGCTTGCGCGCCTGGTGTTTGGCGGTCTGTGCAATCAACGCGGTACCGATCGATTCGCCCTGGCAGAGACGCAACAGCACATCGGGCTCGCGGCCCCAGGCGATGACGGTGGATGCCCCGGACCCGGCAGCGCGCTTGGCGGCCAGGATCTTGGTGATCATGCCGCCCTTGCCGATACCGGAACCCGCGCCACCCGCCATGGCCTCGAGCGTGGAATCACCCGCACGCGCCACATGCACGAACGCTGCCGCCGGGTCGCGCCGCGGATCGGCGGTGTAGAGGCCCTTCTGATCCGTGAGGATGACGAGCACATCCGCCTCCACGAGGTTGGCCACCAAAGCCCCGAGGGTGTCGTTGTCGCCAAACTTGATTTCGTCGTTGACGACGGTGTCGTTCTCGTTGATCACGGGCACCACGCCCAGCTGCAACAAGGTCAGCAGCGTGGACCGGGCGTTGAGGTAGCGCTCGCGGTCAGCGAGATCGGCGTGTGTGAGAAGTACCTGCGCACTGCCCACCCCACAAGCCCGCAGCTGCGTTTCGTACATCTGCACGAGCCCCATCTGCCCCACAGCGGCGGCGGCCTGCAACTCGTGAATCTCCTTGGGCCGCGTGCGCCAGCCCAGGCGCTTCATGCCTTCTGCCACAGCACCGCTGCTGACCATGATCAGCTCGCGCCCCTGCTGCACCAACGCAGCCAGTTGCTGACTCCACTGCCGGATGGCGGTTTCATCGAGCCCACGGCCTTCGTCGGTCACAAGGCTGGAGCCCACTTTGACGACGATGCGCCGCGCCTCGATCAGCATGCGGGAGGCTTCGGTGGTCGAGTGGTCGCGGTCTGCCTGCATGAGATCGAAGAATCTTTCAGTCATCTCGCGACGGCGCCTGGAACCGCGGATCCACCTCCGTCGGCGCCTGCTCGCTGCGATGTACGTTGTGGATGTGCTCGAACACTTTCTGAACGAGCAGCTCGCAGCCTTCGCGGGTCAGCGCCGAAATCTGGAACACCGGCCCTTTGTAGCGCAGCCGACGTGCAATGTCCTTGATGCGCTGCTCACGCTCATCCGCCGGCAGCATGTCCACCTTGTTGAGCACCAGCCAACGCGGCTTGTCGTACAGCGTCGGGTCGAACTTCTTGAGCTCGGCCGCAATCGCTCGCACCTGCGCAACCGGATCCACCGCCTCGTCGAAAGGCGCGGCATCGACCAGATGCAGAAGCAGGCGCGTGCGCTGCAGATGCCGCAGGAACTGGTGCCCGAGCCCGGCCCCTTCCGAAGCGCCCTCGATGAGACCAGGCACATCGGCCACAACAAAACTCTTCTCGGGCCCGACGCGCACCACGCCCAGGTTCGGATGCAGGGTGGTGAACGGGTAATCGGCGATCTTGGGCCGCGCGTTCGAGATGGCGGCAATCAGCGTCGACTTGCCGGCATTGGGCATGCCCAGCAAGCCGACATCGGCCAACACCTTGAGCTCCAGCCGGAGTGCCCGACGCTCGCCCGGCCAGCCCGGCGTCTTCTGCCGCGGCGCGCGGTTGGTCGAGCTCTTGTAATGCATGTTGCCGAAGCCGCCATCACCGCCCTTGGCGATCATCACCTGCTCACCCGGTTGCAGCAGCTCACACACCACGGCGCCAGTCTCGGCGTCGGTAATGATGGTGCCCACGGGCATGCGAAGCACCACGTCGTCGCCCTTGACGCCGAACATGTCGGAACCCTTGCCGTGCTCGCCACGCTGGGCTTCGAAGCGGCGCGTGTAGCGGAAATCAACCAAGGTGTTCAACCCGGCGTCGGCCAAGGCAAACACGTGACCGCCGCGGCCACCATCGCCACCATCCGGCCCGCCGAATTCCTTGTACTTCTCATGCCGGAACGAGGCACAGCCATTGCCGCCATCGCCCGCAGCAACGTCAATGGTGGCTTCGTCAACGAATTTCATGTCGGGGTTGTATCAGGGTAGCCGGCATACGCAACAAAAAGGCCCGCACGCGCGGGCCTCTTGTTCGGATACCGGGGCGATCAGACCGGGGTCACGCTCACCACGTGACGACCCAGCGCGCCCTTGACCGCGAAGTTGACGTGACCGTCGATCGTCGCGAACAGCGAGTGGTCCTTGCCGATACCGACGTTGGTACCAGGGTGGAACTTGGTGCCGCGTTGGCGAACGATGATGGAACCGGCCGAAACCAGCTCACCGCCGAATGCCTTGACGCCCAGCATCTTGGGCTTGGAATCGCGGCCGTTTCGCGTGGAGCCGCCACCTTTTTTCTGTGCCATCTTGCGTGCTCCTTAAGCCGTGATCGAAGCGATTTCGATCTCGGTGAAATTCTGCCGATGACCTTGGCGCTTCTGGTAGTGCTTGCGGCGACGCATCTTGAAGATGCGCACCTTGTCGTGGCGACCATGCGCCACCACTTTCACCGTGACCGTTGCGCCAGAGACCAAGGGCGTGCCCACTTTCAGCTCGGTGCCGTTACCGACCGCCAGAACCTGATCAAACACGACTTCCTGGCCCACTTCCGCAGCAATCTGTTCTACTTTGATCTTCTCGCCGGCAGCAACGCGATATTGCTTGCCACCGGTTTTTATGACCGCGTACATAGGGATCCTCTCGAAGTTGACCGGCTCGGTAAAGAGCCGGCATCGGCAGACGTATTTCCGCCGAACCGAGGATTATAGCCAATTCACCCACCTGTCGCAAACCGGCGCTGAGCCGGGGACCTGACATCCCGACCCGCTTCCAGGCTCGGCAACGGCCACCCTGACCGCGGTTTCTATAATCCGCGCCGACCCTCCTGCCCCGCAACCGCGGCACCGCCTTGCCTGCTTCCCTTTCCCAGCCCCAACCCCTCGATCTGATCCGCTCCGACATGGATCAGGTGGACGAGGTCATCCGGGCGCGCCTGACCACCGATGTCCCGCTGGTTCGAGAGGTCGCGCAGTACATCATCTCGGCGGGCGGCAAGCGCCTTAGGCCAGCGTTGCTGCTGCTGATCAGTGGCGCGCTCGGAAACACGCATCCGAATCGCCACACATTGGCTGCGGTGGTGGAATTCATTCATACCGCCACGCTGCTGCACGATGACGTGGTCGATGAATCGACCTTGCGCCGCGGCCGGGCCACGGCCAACCAGACCTTCGGCAACGCCGCCAGCGTGCTGGTCGGCGACTTCCTATACTCCCGCGCCTTCCAGATGATGGTCGACGTCGGCAGCATGCGGGTCATGGAGGTCCTTTCCGACGCCACCAACGTCATTGCGGAAGGTGAAGTGCTGCAGCTGATGAACATGCACGATGCCTCCATCGGCGAAGAGGACTACCTGAGGGTGATCCGCTCGAAGACTGCCAAACTTTTCGAAGCCAGTGCCCGGCTGGCTCCGATCCTGGCCGGCGCACCAGGGCCGATTGAAGAGGCCTGCGCGACCTATGGTCAGGCCCTGGGAACCGCATTTCAGGTCATCGACGATGTGCTTGACTACGAGGGTGACGCAGAGGAACTGGGCAAAAACCTGGGCGACGACCTTCGGGAAGGGAAAGTCACGCTGCCCATCATCTGCGCTTTGCGGGCCGGCAATGAAGCACAGCGCGAACTGATCCGCAACGCCATCGAGCACGGCCAACTCGAAAATTTGCCTGCCATCCAGGCCATCATTGTTGGTACCGGCGCACTCGACGCTGCGCGGCAAGCCGCCCAAGCCGAGGCGGCACGGGCGTTGGCCGCGGCACAACAGCTGCCGACCAATGAATACCAATCCGCTTTGCTACAATTGGCGGCTTCTCTTTTGGACCGTCGCTCGTGACGGATACCGAAGGAGCATCGTGCCCGATGGTGTCTTGCCATTGGGCACGGATCGAAAGATCCATCGGGGTGTAGCTTAGCCTGGTAGAGCGCTACGTTCGGGACGTAGAGGCCGGAGGTTCGAATCCTCTCACCCCGACCAGTTTGGTCCCATCCCAAGCCGCGAATGCGGAACCAGCCTACCCCGCCGCGCGCATCCTGGAAACAACGTCACCTGACGTGACCCGCGTTTTTCCAGACAACTGGCGTCAATTGTGGCGTCCAAGTTGTTGATTTCCGTTAGATTACGCAAATATGGCGTCAGTCGATACGGTCAATCAGGAAAGCCCGTCCATGGCCCTGCCAGGGCTTGGGCGCGCACTCGTTTCCGCGGGAAAGCTCGGTCAGAAGGCCGCCGAAGATCTGTACCGCAAGGCCCAGAGCGGCCGCACGAGCTTCATTGCCGAGCTCACCGGCTCGGGCGCCGTGTCGCCTTCGGATCTGGCTCACACGATGTCCGTGGCGTTTGCGGCACCTCTGCTCGACATCGATGCCGTCGACGTTCAACGCCTACCGTCCGGGCTCCTCGACCCCAAGATCTGCGCCGACTTCCGCATTGTTGTGCTGAGCAAGCGCAACAACCGGTTGATCGTTGCCACAGCCGACCCCTCGGATCAGCAAGCCGCCGAGAAGATCAAGTTCGCCACCCAGATGGGCGTGGACTGGGTCATCGCCGAGTTCGACAAGCTCACCAAGCTGGTCGAAGCTCAGACCAAGTCGGTGACCGAGGCGATGGAGAACATCGTCGGGGATGTCGAGTTCGACGATCTCGCGGCGGAAGCGGTCGTCAGCGACAGCGCCGAGAAAACAGCCGAGGTCGACGACGCGCCCGTCGTCAAGTTCTTGCACAAGATGCTGATCGATGCGTTCAACATGCGCGCATCCGACCTGCACTTCGAGCCGTACGAGCACAACTACCGCGTGCGCTTCCGCATCGATGGCGAATTGCGCGAGATCGCATCGCCACCCGTGGCCATCAAGGACAAGCTCGCCTCTCGCATCAAGGTCATCTCGCGGATGGACATCTCCGAGAAACGTGTGCCCCAAGACGGGCGCATGAAGCTGAAGGTGGGGCCGGACCGTGTGATCGACTTCCGCGTGAGCACCTTGCCCACGCTGTTCGGCGAGAAGATCGTGATCCGTATTCTCGATCCGAGTCAAGCCAAGCTGGGTATCGATGCGCTTGGCTACGAACCCGAGGAGAAGGAGCGCCTGCTGGACGCGATCCAGCGGCCCTATGGCATGGTGCTGGTCACGGGTCCCACCGGCTCCGGCAAGACAGTGTCGCTCTACACCTGCTTGAACATCCTGAACAAGCCGGGCGTCAACATCTCCACCGCCGAGGACCCATCGGAAATCAACCTGCCTGGCGTCAACCAGGTCAACATGAACGAGAAGGCGGGCCTGACCTTCGCTGTCGCGCTCAAGGCCTTCCTGCGTCAGGATCCTGACGTGATCATGGTCGGCGAAATCCGCGATCTGGAAACCGCCGACATTGCGATCAAGGCCGCGCAGACCGGCCACATGGTGATGTCCACGCTGCACACCAACGACGCGCCGACCACACTGACCCGGATGATGAACATGGGCATTCCCACGTTCAACATCGCATCCAGTGTCATTCTGATCACCGCGCAACGCCTGGCCCGACGCCTGTGCCCCAATTGCAAGGCCCCGCTGGATGTCCCGCGCAAGGCCTTGCTCGAAGCCGGCTACAAGGCCGAAGAGCTCGACGGCAGTTGGACCCCCTACAAGCCCGTGGGCTGCTCGGCATGCAACAACGGCTACAAGGGGCGTGTCGGTATCTACCAGGTGATGCCGATCTCGGAAGAAATACAGCGCATCATTCTGCGCGGTGGCACCGCACTGGATATCGCGCAGCAAGCCGGCAAGGAAGGCGTTCGCAGCCTGCGCGAATCCGGCCTGCTCAAGGTCAAGCTCGGTTTCACTTCGCTGGAAGAAGTGCTGAGTGTGACCAACGAGTAACCCACCCCCGTTCCCGCTCTCAGAGGATTTTTCATGGCCACCGTCGCAAGCAAGAGCGTCAAGGACTTCGTGTTCGAGTGGGAAGGCAAGGATCGCAACGGCAAACCGGTGCGCGGCGAGACGCGTGCCCAGGGCGAGAATCAGGTCACGGCCACCCTGCGCCGCCAGGGGATCATCCCGGTAAAAATCAAGAAGCGGCGCACCAGCTCGGGCAAGCGCATCAAGCCGAAGGACATTGCAATCTTCACGCGCCAGTTCGCCACCATGATGAAGGCGGGCGTACCGCTGCTGCAGGCCTTCGACATCGTCGGACGGGGCAACCCCAATCCCAACGTCACGCGCTTGCTGAATGACATCCGCGCCGATGTCGAAACGGGTACATCGCTGAGTGCCGCCTTTCGCAAGTACCCGCTGTACTTCGACAGTCTGTATTGCAATCTGGTCGAGGCCGGCGAGGCCGCCGGTATCCTGGAAGACCTTCTCGACCGCCTCGCCATCTACATGGAGAAAACCGAGGCCCTGAAGTCGAAGATCAAATCGGCGTTGATGTACCCCACCGCGGTGATCATCGTGGCATTCGTGGTCGTGGCGGTCATCATGATCTTCGTGATTCCGTCGTTCAAAGAGGTGTTCACATCGTTCGGCGCCGACCTGCCGGCCCCGACCTTGTTTGTGATCGCGATGAGCGAATTCTTCGTTGAATACTGGTGGCTCATTTTCGGTGGCCTGGGTGGTGGCTTCTACTTCTTCATGCAGGCCTGGAAACGCAACGAGAAGGTTCAGCGCTTCATGGACCGTGTGTTGCTCAAGCTGCCGATCTTCGGGCCGCTCATCGAAAAATCGGTTGTGGCTCGCTGGACCCGTACGCTGGCCACCATGTTCGGGGCCGGCGTGCCACTGGTGGAGGCTTTGGATTCCGTGGGCGGCGCTTCGGGCAACTCCGTGTACGCGATCGCGACCGAGAAGATCCAGCAGGAGGTTTCTACCGGTGTGAGCCTGACGGCGGCGATGACCAACGCCAACATCTTCCCGTCGATGGTGCTGCAGATGTGTGCGATCGGCGAGGAATCCGGCTCCATCGACCACATGCTTGGCAAGGCCGCCGATTTCTACGAGGCCGAAGTGGACGACATGGTCGCCGGCATCTCGAGCCTCATGGAGCCGATCATCATCGTGGTGTTGGGCACGGTGATCGGTGGCATCGTGGTGTCGATGTACCTGCCGATCTTCAAGCTCGGCCAGGTGGTCTGAGTGGACGAGGCGGTCTGGTTCTCGCCCTGGGTTCTGGGTCTATTCGGGCTTTGCATTGGCAGCTTTCTCAACGTGGTCATCCACCGGCTACCACGCATGATGGAGCGCGAGTGGCTGGATGACATTGCCGAATTCCTGCAAGACAAGGCATTGCTCCAGCGCGTGCTGGCTCCCAAGCCTCAGCGCGCTGAAGAGATCGGGCTTTTCGGCAAGACCCTCGCCGACGAAACATCTGCGCTGCCAGCGCTCGGCCTGGCCAAGCCGCGCTCGCGCTGCCCGGCTTGCGGGCATGTGCTGCGTTGGCACGAGAACGTCCCGCTGTTGGGCTGGCTGCGCTTGCGCGGCAAATGTTCGGCTTGTGGCACACCCATCGGCTTGCGTTATCCGATCGTGGAAGCGCTGACCGGCCTGCTGTTTGCCGCGGTGGCCGTCAAGTTTGGTGCCGGCGCCACCACCCTGGTGTACTGCGCCGCGGTGGCGTTGTTGATCGCAGCGGCACTGATCGACCTGGACACCACGCTGCTGCCCGACAACCTGACCTTCCCGCTCGCCGGCCTGGGCCTGCTGGCCGCCTGGCTGGGCTGGACACCGGTGCCTCTGACGGACGCCGCACTGGGCTTGCTGTTCGGGTATGCATCGCTGTGGGTCGTGGCCTACCTGTTTTATCTGTTGCGTGGCATGCGCGGCATGGCAGAGGGTGATTTCAAACTGCTGGCGGCGTTGGGCGCACTGCTGGGCTGGAAGCTGTTGCTGCCGATCATCCTGTTGTCCTCGGTGGTGGGTGCAGCGGTTGGGCTGTTTCTGATGCTCGCGCGCCAGCATCGGCGCGATGTGCCCATTCCCTTTGGCCCCTATCTCGCTGGCGGGGGCTTGGCCGCATTGTTCTTCGGCAACACGCTGTTGGGCCTGCTGCTGCCCAGCCTGTCGGCGTGAGGCTCGGGCTCACCGGCGGCATAGGCAGCGGCAAAAGCACCGCGGGCGCTCGGTTGCAGGCCCTGGGCGCCGATCTCATCGACGCCGACGCCATTTCGCGCCGAAGCACGGCGGCAGGGGGCCCTGCCATCGAAAGCATTCGCAAGGCTTTCGGCGATGCCTTCATCGACAACGACGGCGCGCTGAACCGTGAGGCCATGCGCGCGCTGGTGTTTCGCGATCCGACCGCCCGGCAACGTCTGGAATCCATCGTGCACCCCATCGTGGCGCAAGGGATATCGGAACACGTGCGCGCCAGTCGCGCACCTTGCATCGTCTTCGACGTTCCCCTGCTGGTCGAATCGCCACGCTGGCGAACGCAGCTCGATCGCGTGTTGGTGGTGGATTGCAGCGAAGCCACCCAGTTGCGCCGGGTGCGCGCGCGCAGCGGCTGGGACGACGCCACCGTCCACGCCGTGATCCGCCAGCAGGCCTCACGCGCACAGCGCCTGTCGGCGGCCGACCTCGTGATATTCAACGACGAGGACGACCTTGACCGCCTGCATACCTTGATCGACCGGTTGTCGCCACGCTTCGGGCTATGATCGCCCGACCGGCGGCCCAGGGTGCCGCCGGCCTCCGCGCCCGTGATCCTCTACGAATACCCCTTCAACGAACGCATCCGCACCTACCTGCGGCTCGAGCAACTGTTCAAGCGCCTGGCCTTGCTGGTGCCCCGCGAGCATGCGCTTGATCACCACTACGCGATCCAGACGCTGTTCGAGATCATGGACGTGGCCTCGCGGGCCGACATGAAGTCGGATGTGCTCAAGGACCTGGACCGTCACAAGCAGACGCTGATCGGCTATCGCGGCAACCCCGCCATCTCCGAGGACGTGCTCAACACCGTGATCGGGCAGCTCGATGGTTGCTTCGCACAAATCGCCGAAACCGCGGGCAAGCCCGGCCATGCGCTCACCGAGAACGACTGGCTCATGGCGATCCGCAGCCGCATCGGTATTCCCGGCGGCACCTGCGAATTCGATCTGCCTGGGTACTTCCACTGGCAGCACCTGCCAGCGGACCAGCGCCAGGCCGATCTCGCCACATGGTCGCAATCGCTGGCCCCGCTGGCCGAAGCCGTGGTCTTGCTGCTGAAGATGATGCGCGACACCGGCACGCCGCAGAAGGTGGTGGCCACCGCGGGGCAATACCAGCAAAACCTGCCGCAAGGTCGCAGCTTTCAATTGCTGCGCCTGCGCATCGATCCCACACCCGGTTTCATCCCCGAAATCAGCGGCAACCGCCTGATGTTCTCCGTGCGGCTCATGCGCGCGGGCGACGATCAGCGCCTGCACCCGGCCGGCGAAGACGGCAGTTTCGAGCTCACGCTGTGCGCGTGAAGCGGCCATGAACCTGCAGACCGGCGAGCGTGTGGTGCGATGCCCCGCCTGTGGGGGCGACAGCCTCTACACGCCCGCCAACCGCTGGCGCCCCTTTTGCAGCGAGCGCTGCCGTCAACAGGACCTGGGCGCGTGGGCCAGCGAACAGTACGCCTTGCCCGAGCGCGAGGGGCAGAGCGACCCGGATTTCGAGAAGAGTTGAGCCTCGGCCCGTCAGCGCGACGCGGCCTCTTCCTCAAGCCAGCGCAGCACCGGCACCGTGCCAGGCAAGACCGGCGCGCATTGCACTGGCAAGCGTTCCCAACGGTACTGCTGGCCTTCGTGCATCTGGAGCTGGCCGCTCCAGTCGAACACCTTGCAGAAGTTCAAGCGCACCAGCGCGTGCGGGTAGTCCACCAACTGGGTCTTCCAGGTGTGCGCGGCGCCGATGCGCACACCGATCTCCTCGATGAGCTCGCGGCGCAAGGCTTCCTCGACGGACTCGCCCGCTTCCAGCTTGCCACCCGGGAACTCCCAATAGCCAGCGTATACCTTGCCTTGCGGGCGTGACGTGAGCAGGAAACGCCCCTCGGCATCGACGAGCACACCGACCGCAACCTCCGTGAGCGGCCGATCCGGCTGACCCGCTGCGCGGCCACCGTCCACCACCAGCACATCGTCGCTCATGCCACCTGGCCGTGCGCACCGGCGTAGTCGCGTGCGAACTGGTGGGCCACGCGCCCGCTGCGCGAGCCGCGCTCAAGCGCCCACACCAGCGCCTGCGGCCGGGCCGCGTCGATGGCGCTGGCCGACACACCGAACGACGCCAGCCATTGCGCCACGATCGCGAGGTATTCGTCCTGGCTGAACGGATAGAAGCTGATCCAGAGGCCGAAGCGCTCGGACAAGGAGATTTTTTCCTCGACCACCTCGCCCGGGTGCACTTCGCCGTCGGCGGTGTGCGTGTACGTGAGGTTTTCCTTCATGTACTCGGGCAGCAGGTGGCGCCGGTTGCTGGTGGCATAGATCAGCACGTTGGCGCTGGCCGCCGACACCGAGCCATCGAGGATGGACTTGAGGGCCTTGTAGCCGGGCTCACCGTCCTCGAAGCTGAGGTCGTCGCAATAGACGATGAACTTCTCGGACCGGCCCGCAACCACATCCACGATATCGGGCAAGTCGACCAGATCGCTCTTGTCGACCTCGATCAGGCGCAAGCCCTGATCGGCGTAGGCGTTCAGACAGGCCTTCACCAGCGACGACTTGCCAGTGCCGCGCGCGCCGGTGAGCAGCACGTTGTTCGCCGGCAGACCTTGCACGAAATGTTCGGTGTTGCGCTGGATGCGCTCCTTCTGCGCGTCGACCTCTTTCAGATCGGCCAGCGCGATGCCGGCGACCTGACGCACCGGCTCGAGCGCGCCGTGCCCGCTGCTGCGCTTGCGGTAGCGAAAGGCGATGGAGGCGGACCAGTCCGGCTCACCCAGGGGTTGCGGCAGCACCGCCTCGATGCGATCGATCAGCGCTTCGGCGCGTTGCAGCAGGCGCTCGAACGAGGGATTCATGAGCGGTAGTCGGCGTTGATGGTGACGTACTCGTGGCTGAAGTCGCAGGTCCACACGGTTTCACTGGCCGAACCACGGCCCAGGCCGATGCGCACGTCGATTTCCGCGGGTTTCATCACCCGCTGCCCGTCTTCCTCGCGGTATTGCGGGTGACGCCCACCCTGCGTGACCACATGAACGTCGCCCAGCCAGAGGTCGATGCCGCGGATGTCGAGATCGTCGATGCCGGCATAGCCCACGGCCGCGAGGATGCGCCCGAGGTTGGGGTCGCTGGCGAAGAAGGCCGTCTTGACCAAGGGCGAGTGCGCCACGGCGTAGGCTGCCTTCAGACACTCATCGCTGCTGCGCCCGCCTTCCACGCGGATTGCGATGAATTTGGTCGCGCCCTCGCCATCGCGCACGATGGCGTGGGCCAACCGTTGGGCCAGCAGTGTGAGTGCCGCCAGCAGGGCCTGGCCGTCGGCGCTGGCCAGATCGTCGATCACCGCATGGCCGGCGCGGCCGGTGGCGATGACGACGAAGGAATCGTTGGTGCTGGTATCGCCATCGACGGTGACGCGGTTGAACGAGGCGTCGGCCAGGCGCCGGGCCAGTTCGCTGGCCACGCGGGGCGACACCGCCGCGTCGGTGGCCAGAAAGCCCAGCATGGTGGCCATGTTGGGGCGGATCATGCCCGCGCCCTTGGCGATACCGGTGGCACTGACGGCCTGCCCGCCCACCGTGAAGCGTGCGCTGGCGGCTTTGGGCACCGTGTCCGTGGTCATGATGCCCTGCGCGGCGGCCAGCCAATGGGCGCCGCTGTCGTGCTGGGGTTGCGCCGCGTGCGTCAGCGCGGCCGGCAGGCCGCCAAGCAGGCGATCCATGGGCAGCGGCTCCATGATCACCCCGGTCGAGAACGGCAGCACCTGCTCGTGGTGCAGTTGCAGCGACCGGGCCAGAACCGAGCAGGTCTGCCGGGCGTTGGTGAGGCCGCTTTCACCGGTACCGGCGTTCGCGTTGCCGGTGTTGATCACCAGCGCCCGGATGCCCTGGCCACTGCCCAGGTGTTCGCGGCACACCTGCACCGGCGCCGCGGCGTAGCGGTTGCGCGTGAACACCGCCCCCACCGCACAACCCTCATCCAGCAGAAAGACGGTGAGGTCCTTGCGGTTGGCCTTGCGAATGCCGGCCTCGGCGACGCCGATGCGCACACCCGAAATGGGCAACAGGTCGGCTTCGACCGGGATGGGGAGCTGGACGGGCATGGATTCCTCCGGGGATGCGGGCCGACCGGCGCCGCAGGATCAGTCGAGCTTGCCGTGGCAGTGCTTGTATTTCTTGCCGCTGCCGCAGGGGCAGGGATCGTTGCGGCCAACGCGCGGCACCCCATCGGCGCGAGACACCTCGCCCGCCTGGCCGGCGGTGGTTTCGGCCTCACCGGTTTCCGTGGGCGCGGTGTAGGTGACATTGCTGATCGCTTCGGCGCGTTCTTCCATCTGCTCGGCCGCCTGCGAGATCTGCTCGGCCGACTGCACCCGAACGTTCATGAGCACCCGCGTCACATCGTTCTTCACCGCATCGAGCAACTGGCCGAACAACAGGAAGGCCTCGCGTTTGTATTCCTGCTTGGGTTGCTTCTGGGCATAGCCACGCAGGTGAATGCCCTGGCGCAGGTAGTCAAGCGCCGCGAGGTGTTCCCGCCATTGCGAGTCGATGGTCTGCAACAGCACCACGCGCTCGAACGAGGTGAAATTCTCCTCGCCCACCAGCGCGACCTTGCCGTCGAAGCTGGATTTGGCCGCGGCCAGTACGCGCTCGACGATGTCGTTGACATCGATCGACTCGGCGTCCGTCACCCAGGACGTGACGGGAACGTCGACACCCCATTCCTCGCGCAGGGATTTCTCCAGCGCCGGCAGGTCCCATTGCTCCTCGACGCTGTCTTCCGGTACGTGCTGGTGCACCAGGTCGGTCATGGCGCCATCCCGCAGCGAGTCGATCTGTGCGCGCATGTTCGTCGCATCGAGGATGTCGTTGCGCTGCTGGTAGATCACCTTGCGCTGGTCGTTGGCGACATCGTCGTACTCCAGCAATTGCTTGCGGATGTCGAAGTTGCGGGCCTCGACCTTGCGCTGCGCGCTCTCGATGCTGCGCGTGACGATGCCCGCCTCGATCGCCTCGCCCTCGGGCATCTTCAGGCGATCCATGATCGCGCGCACGCGGTCGCCTGCGAAGATGCGCATCAGCGGATCGTCCAGGCTCAGGTAGAAACGCGACGAGCCCGGATCGCCCTGACGGCCCGAGCGGCCGCGCAACTGGTTGTCGATGCGGCGGCTCTCGTGGCGCTCGGTGGCGATGATGCGCAGGCCACCCAGGCCCACCACCTTTTCGTGATCGGCCTGCCACTGTGCGCGCAGCGTGTCAGCGCGCGCGGCCTTGGTGGCGTCGTCGAGTGCGGGATCGTTCATCACCGCATCGACCATCTTTTCGAGGTTGCCCCCCAGCACGATGTCGGTGCCACGACCTGCCATGTTGGTGGCGATGGTGATCGCACCCGGTCGGCCAGCCTGCACGATGATGTCGGCCTCGCGTGCGTGTTGCTTGGCGTTGAGCACCTGATGCGGCAACTTCGCGGTGGTCAGCAACTGGGCAATGATTTCCGAGTTCTCGATCGACGAAGTGCCCACGAGCACCGGCTGGCCGCGCTCATGGCATTCCTTGATGTCGGCGATCGCGGCGTCGTACTTTTCCTTGGTCGTCTTGTAGACGCGGTCGAGCTGGTCCTGGCGCTTGCTCGGGCGGTTGGGCGGAACCACCACCGTCTCCAGGCCGTAGATCTCCTGGAATTCATAGGCTTCGGTGTCGGCCGTGCCCGTCATACCCGAGAGCTTGCCGTAGAGGCGGAAGTAGTTCTGGAAGGTGATCGAGGCCAGCGTCTGGTTCTCGGGCTGGATGCCCACACCCTCCTTTGCCTCCACCGCCTGGTGCAGGCCGTCGCTCCAGCGGCGCCCGGCCATCAGGCGACCGGTGAACTCGTCGACGATGACGATCTCGCCACCCTGGCTCACGTAGTGTTGATCCCGGAAGTACAGGTGGTGCGCCTTGAGCGAGGTCACCAGGTGGTGCAGCAACGTGATGTTGGCCGGGTCGTACAGCGAAGCGCCTTCGGGCAACAGGCCGGCCTTGGTCAGCAACTGCTCGGCGTGCTCGTGGCCCTGCTCGGTGAGGTGGATGTTGCGGGCCTTCTCATCGAGCGTGAAGTCGCCGGGCTTGATCACGCCCTCACCCGTGCGCGGGTCGGCCTCGCCCACCTGGCGCGTCAGGCGCGGCACGAGCTGGTTGATGGCCACATACAGCGCGGTCTGGTCTTCGGCCTGGCCGCTGATGATGAGCGGCGTGCGCGCCTCATCGATCAGGATGGAGTCGACCTCGTCGACGATGGCGAAGTGCAGGCCGCGTTGCACGCGATCCACCGCTTCATAGACCATGTTGTCTCGCAGGTAATCGAAGCCGTACTCGTTGTTGGTGCCGTAGGTGATGTCGGCGCGGTAGGCGGCCTGCTTCTCCTCGCGCTGCATCTGCGGCAGGTTCACGCCGACGGACAGGCCGAGGAAGTTGTAGATGCGGCCCATCCACTGGGCATCGCGGTTGGCGAGGTAGTCGTTCACCGTGACCACGTGCACGCCCTTGCCGGCGAGTGCATTGAGGTACACCGGCAGCGTGGCAGTGAGCGTCTTGCCCTCACCGGTACGCATCTCGGCGACCTTGCCGCTGTGCAGTGCGATGCCCCCCAGGAGCTGCACGTCGAAGTGGCGCATCTTCATGACGCGCTTGCCGGCTTCGCGCACCACGGCGAAAGCCTCGGGCAACAGCGCATCCAGCGTCTCACCCGCCGCCAGACGCTGCTTGAACGCGTCTGTCTTGCCCTGCAGTTCCTCGTCGCTCAGTTTCTCGAACTGTGGCTCCAGGGCGTTGATGCGATCGACCGTCTTGCGGTACTGCTTGAGCAGGCGGTCGTTGCGGCTTCCGAAGAGCTTGGTGAGGAAATTGGTGGCCATGTTGAGGCGCCTGCGACAAGTGCCGGGGCACGTGGGCAGACGTTGGAGGTCGTCGGGTGGGCGCGTTGGCGCCCGGGGCTGTGTGTCGCAGAACGCCCGCTGCAGATGCAGGCGGTCACGCGGCTTTCAAGCGCGAAGCGGCGATTTTAGCCGGGGGTGCCGGCCGGGCGTCAGCGCGGGCGCGCCGCCGCCGGCGCCGTGCCACGCTGGGCCAGTTGCTCGCCGGCCCGCAGGAATTTGTGGGGATCCTGGGGCACCCCGGACACCCAGACCTCGAAGTGCAGGTGAGGCCCGGTCGAGCGCCCGGTGGAGCCGACCTCGGCGATCTTCTGGCCGCGCCTGACGATGTCGCCCTTGTTCACGTGCACCCGGGATGCATGGGCGTAGCGGGTCACCAGGTTGTTGCCATGGTCGATCTCGACCAGGTTGCCGTAGGCTGCGTGGAACTCCTGCGCGATCACCACGCCACCGGCGGCCGCCAGGATGGGCGTGCCGGTGTCGGCCGGAAAATCCAGACCGGTGTGCAGGGCCGACTGGCCTGTGATCGGATCGATGCGAAAACCGAACGGTGAGCCGGCGCGCACGCCCACCACGGGCTCCTCGGTCGGCACCAGCGAGCGCTGGATCTTCTGATCGAACAGACGCGACTCGATCGCCGTCAGCCAGTCGACCCGGGAGCCGCTGCCCGCATCGAGCGCGTCGATCTCCCGCGAGAGCTCTTCCAGCGTCAGTGACCGGTTCGCCACCAGCACCCCACCCGAGCCGGGCAGCGGCGGGCGGGCCTGCGTCGGCTCCAGGCCGGCCAGGCCAGCCACGCGTTCACCCAACGAGTCGATCTGCATCAACCGCGCCTGCATTTCGCCGAGCTTGCGCGCCATCGCATCGAGATTGGCGCGCAGGTAGGCATCGCGCTCACCGTCGGTGTCGCGGTGAACCAGGCGCGCGACGGACGAGAAACCCGGCCAGCCCTGGCGAATGCCCTCCAGGAACACCCAGTGGTACGTGGCCACGGCGCCGAGCATGAGCATCAACACCGCGAGCACCGCGGCACCGATGAGCTTCCAGCCATTGAGGTGCAAGGCCTGACGGCGCGCCAGCCATGCGTCCGTGATGATGATGTGCACGTTCAAATCCTTTCCTGGGCAGCGAGCCAATGCCCGAACGCCGGGGTCGGTGAAAATCGCCGCATGCCCGCTCCCCGATCGCCTTCCGTCTTCAGCCTGCAGGAGGCCGTTGGCGCCGCCCCCACGCTGGCCCAGTTGCGCGAACGGGCCGAAGCCTCGCAACGCTGCCTTGCACTGGTTCGCCCCCTGCTGCCCGCCGGCCTGCGAAGCCAGGTACTGGCTGGCCCCTGGGGAGAGGGCGAATGGTGCCTGCTGGTCGGCAATGCCGCCGCGGCCGCGAAACTGCGCCAACTGGTCCCGGCCATGCGTGACGCATTGCACGAAAACGGGGCGCAGGTTAGCGCAATCCGCATCAAGGTCCAAACGCCCGGGCGATGAGCGCGGATCTGGAAGGACCGGGTGGTGCCGCTTGTCCGAATCGAACGGACGACCTATCGCTTACAAGGCGATTGCTCTACCAACTGAGCTAAAGCGGCTCGCGAGCCCGCCATTTTAGGCGGGGCCTCGTCAAGCAGGGCGCGTCACTTCACGCGCTTGAGCTGGGGCCGCCCACCAGGGCGGCCCGGCCCGTCGCCGCCCGGTGGGTCGGCGGACTCCTCGGGTGGCACGGCCCGCAAAGGCGGTGTGGGCGCCGAAGCGCCGGCGTCGGTGCTCCCCGGGGAAGCGGCCCCGGGCGCCGGCGCGGGAAAAGCCATGCCCTGCCCGTTTTCGCGCGCGTAGATCGCGATCACATGCGAGATCGGGACGACGATGTCGCGGGCCACGCCGCCAAAACGCGCCTTGAATTCGATGAATTCGTTGCCCAAGCGCAGGCCATTGGTGGCGTCCATGCTCACGTTCAGCACGATTTCGCCGTTTTTCACGTACTCCGCCGGCACCTGCACGGAGGCATCCACATGCACCGCGATGTAAGGCGAGAAGCCGTTGTCGCTGCACCATTCGTAGAGCGCCCGGATCAGATACGGGCGCGTGGACGGGACGGGTGGCTCCTGGCGGCTCATGAGCGATCGCTGCCCGCGGGCTTACTTGCGCATCACCTTCTCGGACGGCGTGAGCGCCTCGATGTAGGCGGGGCGCGAGAAGATGCGCTCGGCGTACTTGAGCAGCGGAGCGGCGTTCTTGCTCAGCTCGATGCCATAGAAATCCAGGCGCCAGAGCAGCGGCGCGATGGCCACATCGAGCATGGAGAAGTTGTCGCCCAGCATGAACTTGTTCTTCATGAACACCGGGGCAAGTTGCGTCAGGCGGTCACGGATGTGCGAACGGGCCTTCTCCAGCGCTTTTTCATTGCCCTTGCTGGCACGCGATTCGAGCACGGACACGTGAGTGAACAGTTCCTTCTCGAAGTTGAGCAGGAACAGGCGCACACGCGCGCGGTCAACCGGGTCGCCCGGCATCAGCTGCGGGTGCGGGAAGCGCTCGTCGATGTACTCGTTGATGATGTTCGACTCGTACAGGATCAGATCGCGCTCGACCAGGATGGGCACCTGACCATAGGGGTTCATCACGCTGATGTCTTCGGGCTTGTTGTACAAGTCCACGTCGCGAATCTCGAAGTCCATCCCTTTTTCGAACAGCACGAAGCGGCAGCGGTGCGAATAGGGACAAGTGGTGCCCGAGTACAAGACCATCATGGTTGGCGTCTCCTGAAACAGAAAACAGTGGCCGGCGTTCGTGCCGTTCGGCACCGCAGGCCACTGTGGACAAGAAGGGGGGCGGCTTGCGCCCCGAGACGGGGATTTACTTGACGTCTTTCCAGTACGAGGCGTTCAGACGCCAGGCAACGACCGTGAAGAAGCCGAGAAAAATGAGAACCCACACGCCAATGCGCACACGGCTGTTGGCGGCCGGCTCGGCCATCCACTGCAGATAGGCCACCAGATCGCCGACGTTCTGGTCGTAGACGGCTTGGCTCATCGTGCCGGGTTTGACCTGATCCCAGCCCGCAAGGCGATCAACCTCGTGGCCGTGGCTCATCACCTTTTGATAGACCGGCTTGCGCTCGCCCTGCAGCTCCCACAGCGGGTGCGGCATGCCGATGTTCGGGAACGCGGCGTTGTTCCAGCCGGTGGGCTTGGTGTCGTCGCGGTAGTAGCTGCGCAGCAGGGTGTAGAGGTAGTCGGGGCCGCTGCCGGCAGCGCTAGCGCGCGAGCGCGCCACCAGCGTCAGGTCGGGCGGCACCTTGCCGAACCACGCTTTGGCCAGCGCCGGGTCCATCGCCGCCTTCATGGTGTCACCGATCTTGTCGGTGGTGAAGGTCAGGTTTTCCGCGATCTGCTTGTCGGACAGGCCGATGTCGCGCAGGCGGTTGTAGCGCATGAAGGCCGCGGAGTGGCAGTTCAGGCAGTAGTTGACGAACAGCTTGGCGCCGTTCTGCAGGGCGGCCATGTCGTTGGTGCGCTTGGGCGCGTGGTCCAGCGGAATGCCGGCGCCCGCGGCCAGCGCGGCACCACTCAAGCCCAGGGACAACGCGAGGCCCAGAAGGATCTTCTTCATTGCTGTGTTTCTCCGGAGATCGCGTCGTTTCAGTGGGGCTGGAAGGTCACGCGGTCGGGCACGGGCTTGAACTCGCCCAGGCGGCTCCACCACGGCATCAGCAGGAAGAAGCCGAAGTAGAACAAGGTGCCCACTTGCGAAACGCGCTCGCCGATGGGCGAGGGCGGCAGGATGCCGAGGTAACCGAGCACGAAGAAGTTGAGCACGAACACGGCATAGAGCCACTTGTTCCAGTTCGGGCGGTAGCGGATGGACTTGACCGGGCTGTAATCGAGCCAGGGCAGGAAGAACAGGATGATGACGGCAGCGCCCATCACCACCACACCCCAGAACTTGGCATCGACCGAGAGCATGGCGGCCGAAGCGGCCACCGCGGCGACCACGATGGCGCCTTTGATGGCGCCGTTCACCTTCGCCTTGAGCACACCCAGCACGGCGCCGAGCACCACGCAGGCCACGAGCACGTACATCATCTCGGCGGTGATGGCACGAAGCATCGAGTAATAGGGCGTGAAGTACCAGACCGGTGCGATGTGCAGCGGGGTGGTCAGCGGGTCGGCCGGGATGAAGTTGTTGTATTCGAGGAAGTAGCCGCCGAACTCGGGGGCGAAGAACACGATCGCCGAGAACGCCATCAGGAACACCGACACGCCCAGGATGTCGTGCACGGTGTAGTAGGGGTGGAAGGGGATGCCGTCCACCGGCTTGCCCGAGGCGTCCTTGTTGGCCTTGATTTCCACGCCGTCGGGGTTGTTCGAGCCCACTTCGTGCAGCGCGATGATGTGCGCGACCACGAGGCCCAGCAGCACCAGCGGCACAGCGATCACGTGGAAGCTGAAGAAGCGGTTCAGCGTGGCGTCACCCACCACGTAGTCGCCGCGGATCAGCAGGGCCAGATCGGGACCGATGAAGGGAATGGCGGAGAACAGATTCACGATCACCTGCGCGCCCCAGTAGGACATCTGGCCCCAGGGCAGCAGGTACCCCATGAAGGCTTCGGCCATCAGGCACAGGAAGATCGCGCAGCCGAAGATCCAGACCAGCTCGCGCGGTTTGCGGTAGCTGCCGTAGAGCAGGCCGCGGAACATGTGCAGGTAGACCACCACGAAGAACGCCGAAGCGCCGGTGGAGTGCATGTAGCGGATCAGCCAGCCCCAGGGCACGTCACGCATGATGTACTCGACCGAAGCGAAAGCCACGTTCGCATCGGGCTTGTAGTGCATCACCAGGAAGATGCCGGTGACGATCTGGATCACCAGCACCAGCAGGGCCAGCGAGCCGAAGAAGTACCAGAAGTTGAAGTTCTTCGGCGCGTAGTACTCGGCCAGGTGCTCGTTGTAGAGCTTGCTCAGCGGGAACCGGTTGTCGACCCAGTTCAGGGCCTTCTGGCTCAGCGGCGCGTCGGGGGAAATCTCTTTGAATTCAGCCATGGGGAAGTGCCTCGGGGTTCCTCATTGAATCGGTGCCGCGGCCTCAGGCCGGCTTGTCTTCGCCCACCACCAGCGTGGTGTCGGACGCGTAGTAATGGGGCGGGATCTCGAGGTTGTCCGGCGCGGGCTTGTTCTTGAACACTCGGCCGGCAACGTCGAAAGTCGAACCGTGGCAGGCGCAGAGAAAGCCGCCTTGCCAGTTGTCCGGCAGCGAAGGCTGGGGGCCGGGGGTGAGCTTGTCGCCGGGCGAGCAACCCAGGTGGGTGCAGATACCGACCGCGATGAAGAATTCGGGCTTGATCGAGCGGTGGCGGTTCTTGGCGTACTCGGGCGTGGGGTACGCGGTGCGATCGGAATTCGGATCGGCCAGTTGGGCTTCGTCCTTCTCCAGGGTGGCCAGTTGCTCCGGCGTGCGGCGGAAAACCCAGACCGGCTTGCCGCGCCATTCCACAACGCGCTTCTCGCCGGGCGCGATGGTGGAGATGTCCACTTCGACCGCGGCGCCGGCGGCCTTGGCACGCTCGGAAGGTTGGAAGGAGCTCACGAACGGCACGGCAACCGCCGCGGCGCCCACGCCACCCATGGCGCAGGAGGTGATCAGCCAGGTACGGCGGCTGCTGTCCACAGCGGCGTTGCCGTTGTTGGCCCCAGCGGCTTGACCGCTGTTGGCAGTAGCTTCACTCATGGGAGTCTTTCTCGGAGTCGAGGGTGGGGATCTCAGGGACAACCCGGCATTGTACTGGAGGGTGTCAAGCCCCCGGCACGCAAAACGGGCCATCGCGAGCTGTTCGGGCTTGCAACGGGCCAGAGCGCTGCGGCGCGTGTGAGAATGGCCGCCATCCCAACCAACCACCGGAGGCAGCCCATGGGCATGATGCAGGAGTTCAAGGAGTTTGCGGTCAAGGGAAACGTCATCGATCTGGCCGTTGGCGTGATCATCGGCGGCGCGTTCGGCAAGATCGTGGGCTCGCTGGTGGATGACGTGATCATGCCGGCGGTGGGCCTGGTGTTCGGCAAACTCGACTTCAGCAACCTGTTTCTCGTTCTCGGCACGGCGCCCGAGGGCACGGCGCGCACCCTGGCGGCCATGAAGCAAGCCGGCGTACCGGTGCTGGCCTATGGCAGCTTCATCACCGTGGCCATCAACTTCCTGATCCTGGCGTTCATCATCTTCATGATGGTCAAGCAGATCAACCGGCTCAAGCGCGAGGCGCCGCCGGCGCCGCCGGCCGCCACCCCCGAAGACATCGTGCTGCTGCGCGAAATCCGCGACAGCCTCAAGCGCTGAGCGCGGTCGCGGCCAGCGCGGCGTCGATGGCCGCCAGCAGGCTGGCCGCGCTGGCCACGCCTTGGCCGGCGATGTCGAAGGCGGTGCCGTGGTCGGGGCTGGTGCGCACCAGGGGCAGCCCCAGCGTGGTGTTCACGCCGTGCTCCACGCCCAGCAGCTTGACCGGGATCAGCCCTTGGTCGTGGTACATCGCCACAACCACGTCGAAGGCCCCCTGACGAGCGCGCATGAACACCGTGTCGGGTGGGTGCGGGCCGCTCGCATCGATGCCTTCGGCGCGCGCCGCGGCCACCGCCGGGGCGATCTGCTCGATTTCCTCGCGCCCGAACAGGCCCCCCTCGCCCGCATGCGGGTTCAGGCCGGCCACCGCGATCCGGGGGCGGTCCACGCCAGTGCGCCGGAAATGGGCGTGGGCCATGCGCACCGTCTGCAGCACGCCATCGGTATGCACCGCATCCAGTGCTTCGCGCAGTGCCAGGTGAATGCTCACCAGCACGGTCGCCAGCCCCGGCGCACTCAGCATCATGCGCACGGGCACCTCGGCGGGAAGCCGGCCGAGGTGCTCGGCCACCTGCGCCTGCAGCAGTTCGGTGTGGCCTGGAAACGGCTCGCCCGCCGCCGCCAGCGCCTCCTTGTGCAAGGGCGCCGTCACCAGCGCACGGGCCTGGCCGGCCAGCACCGCGGCGGCACCGGCGCGCACGGCCTGGGCAGCGGCCCGCCCGGCGATCGCGCTGACCACGCCCCAGGCAAGCCGAGGCAGCACCTCCCCCGCCTGAATCACCGCCACCGACCCTGACGGGCGCGCGGCCCAACCACCGATGTCGTCGAGTTCGGCCAGCACCAGCGCGCCAAGCGCCGACCCGTCGCCGACCGGCGCGCTCAATCGGGCAGCCCGGTGCAGCGTGGCGACGTCGCCCAACACCACCACCTGCTCACGCAGGTCGGGCCGCTCGCGCAGGGCGCGCAACACGATCTCGGGGCCGATGCCCGCGGGATCGCCCATGCTCACGACGACAGGCCGCTGGTTCATGCGGGGTTGGGAATGTCGATGAAGCGGTGCTCGATGCCCAGTTCGGCCGCCACCTGCGCGGCCACCGCGGGCGCGCCGTAGCGCTCGCTGGCGTGGTGGCCGCAAGCCAGGTAGGCCACGCCACACTCGCGCGCGTAGTGGGCCTGGGGCTCGGAGATTTCGCCGGTGATGAAGGCGTCGACACCAGCGGCGATGGCAGCCTCGAAATAGCCTTGCGCTCCGCCGGTGCACAAGCCGATGCGCGCGACCGGCCGGTCGGACCCGGCCACCAGCGTGACGGCGCGCCCGAGGGCCGATTGAACATGCTCGGCCAGGGCCTGCGCGCTGGCGGGCTCGCGCCGGCCGATGAAGCCCAGCGACTGCTCACCGAAGCGGGCTCCATCCTCCAAAGCGATGCCCAGCACACGCGCCAGTTGTGCGTTGTTGCCCAGCACGGGGTGGGCGTCCAGCGGGAGGTGATAGGCGAAGAGGTTGATGTCGTGCGCCAGCAGGCGCGCCAGGCGCTGCTTCATCCAGCCGGTCACCCGGCCATCCTGCCCGCGCCAGAACAGGCCGTGATGCACCACGATGGCGTCGGCCCTGGCTTCGATGGCGGCATCGATGAGCGCGCGGCTGGCGGTCACGCCGCTGATCAAGCGCCGCACTTCCGCGCGCCCTTCCACCTGCAGGCCATTGGGCCCGTAATCCTTGAAGGCGGCGGGTTGCAGCAAGGCGTCGAAGGCGCGATCGAGCGCGTCGCGGGTGGTGCTCATGGCGGGCGAAAGGCTTGAAAACGGCATTCTGACAGCCACTGCGGCGCACACGGATGCAGGACAATCCGTGCTTTCATTCCCGCCGTCGCCGCATGAAACGCCTCTGGCTCGTGTTCGCCCAAACCGTTACCGTGCTGGTGGCGGTGTTTTTCGTGGTTGCCACCCTTCAACCGCAGTGGCTGGGGCGCCGCGCCCTGCCCTCCGTGGTGCCGGTGTTCGAGGCCCTGCCCGGCAGCACGCCGGCCGCGGGCGACCCCGGCACCGTGAGCCTGCGGGCCGCCGCCAAGGCGGCCTCGCCGGCGGTGGTGAGCATCAACACCAGCAAGGCCCCCACCAACAACCCCAACAGCGCCGACCCCTGGTTCCGCTTCTTCTTCGGCGACCAGCTCAACAACCAGCCGCAGGCCGGGCTGGGCTCGGGCGTGATCCTCAGCCCCGCGGGCTATGTGCTCACCAACAACCACGTGATCGAGGAGGCGGACGAGATCCAGGTCAGCCTCAACGACGGGCGCGACGCCATCGCCAAGGTGATCGGCACCGACCCGGAAACCGACCTCGCGGTGCTCAAGATCGAGCTCACCGATCTGCCCGTCATCACCCTGGGCAATTCCGACGCGCTGGAGATCGGCGACCCGGTGCTCGCCATCGGCAACCCCTTCGGCGTGGGGCAGACGGTCACCAGCGGCATCGTGAGCGCGCTGGGCCGCACGCAACTGGGCATCAACACCTTCGAGAACTTCATCCAGACCGACGCCGCCATCAACCCGGGCAACTCGGGCGGGGCGCTGGTCGACGTGAATGGCCACCTCATGGGCATCAACACCGCGATCTACTCGCGCTCGGGTGGTTCCATGGGCATCGGCTTCGCCATTCCCACCTCCACCGCGCGCAGCGTGATGGAAGCGATCGTGAAGGATGGTCAGGTCACGCGCGGCTGGATCGGCGTGGAGCCGCAGGACCTGACCCCCGAGCTTGCCGAGAGCTTCGGCGTGGGCGTGAAGAGCGGCGTGATCATCACCGGCGTGCTGCAGAACGGCCCGGCGGCGCAAGCCGGCATCCGGCCCGGCGACGTGATCACCAAGGTCAAGGGCCGCGACGTGCGTGATGTGCCGCAGTTGCTGGCCGCGGTGGCCGCGCTGCCCCCCGGCGAAAAAGCCGAGCTGGACGTGCTGCGCCGCGAAGACGCGCTCAAGGTGGAAGTGACACCCGGGCGGCGCAACCTGGCGCGCCAGGCCCTGCAGCGCCGCTGAGGCCCCGGGCCCGCAGGTCGTTGGTCAGGCGGCGGGTTTCTCGCCCGCTTCCTCGCTCTCGTCTTCCTTGCGGGTGTTCTTCAGGAAGATCTGCGCACCCCAGATGCCCAGCTCGTAGAGCACGCACATGGGCACGGCCAGCGCGAGCTGGGAAATCACATCCGGCGGCGTGACGACGGCCGCGATGATGAAGGCGATGACGATGAAGTAGCCGCGGAAATCCTTGAGCTTCTGCACCGACACCATGCCCATCTTCACCAGCAGCACCACCACGATGGGCACCTGGAAGGCGAGCCCGAACGCGAGGTACAGGCCCAGGATGGCCTCGACGTAGGAGGCGATGTCGGGTGTCGCGGCCACGCTGGCGGGCGTGAACTTCTGGATGAACGCGAACATCTTGTCGAGCACGAAGAACTGCACGAACGCGATGCCCAGGTAGGCCAGCAGGCTGCCCAGGAAGATCAGCGGCACGGCGAAACGCTTCTCGTGGCGGTACAGGCCAGGCGCGATGAAGGACCAGAGCTGGTACATCCACCAGGGCAGCGACAGCAGCACGGCCGCCATGGCCAGCACCTTCAGCGGCACAAAGAACGGCGAGAACACGCCCACCGCAATGAGGCGCGCATCGGGGGGCATGTGGGCGCGGATCGGCACCGCGATGAGATCGATCAGCCCTGCCGGGCCGGGCCACACGGCCAGCAAGGCCATGCACACGGCCAGCCCGATGACGCTGTAAAGCAAGCGATCGCGCAGCTCCTTCAGGTGCTGCACGAACGGTTGTTCGGTGCCGGCGAGCTCGTCGGCGGAATCGGGCTTGTCGGACATCAGGGCTTGCTGGACGGGCGGGGCCGGAAGCGGGCCACGCGGGCGGCACCGGACTGGGTGCGCGTACGAACACCGGCGCGCGACTTGAACCACTGCGGCACGGCCTTCTGCTTCAGGCGGAAGTTCTTTTTCGGGTGCTTGTAGACCGGGAACACCGGTTGCCCGATGGACCGCAGCGCATCGGCCTCGGTGGGCTCACGCAAGGGATCATCGAGCCCGGCGGTGGCCTCGGACCACGATTTCTCGAAATCGCCGGCACCGGACTCGACGGAGGACTGCACATCGCGCGCCGCGTTCTCCACCGAGTCCTTCATCTTCTTGAGCTCATCAAGCTCCATCGACCGGTTCACCTCGGCCTTCACGTCGGCCACATAACGCTGCGCCTTGCCCAGCAGAGTGCCGACCGTGCGCGCCACGCGCGGCAGTTTCTCCGGGCCGATGACGACGAGCGCCACCGCGCCGATGAGCGCCAGTTTGGAAATGCCGAGGTCGATCATGGATCAGTCCCTGCAGAGACGGTACGGGGCTGTTGACCAGCCCCGCGTGTCGTCATCGACGAAGAAGGAGGCCGGACAACCGACCTCAGCTCTTCTGCTTGGCCTCGACGTCGATCGTGCCCTTGTCGGCCGCGCTGTTCTGCGTGACCTGCGGGGCCTGACCGGCCGGCGTGTCAGCGGCGCTTTGGCCACCGTCTTTCACGCCGTCCTTGAAGCCCTTGACGGCACCGCCGAGATCGGAGCCGAGGTTCTTGAGCTTCTTGGTGCCAAAAACCATGACCACGATCAGCAGCACGATCAGCCAGTGCCAGATGGAAAACGTACCCATGTCAATCTCCAGAGAGGGTGGGGAGAGCGCTCGCGCAATCCTGGGATTCTAAGGCCCGACCAAGGTTCAACCGCGCAGCCATGGGCGAGGGCCGCCCATGACGTGGATGTGCAGGTGCTGCACCTCTTGCCCGCCTTCGGCACCGGTGTTGCACACGATGCGAAACCCGCCTTCGGGATAAGGATTGCAGCCCTGCTCCAGCGCCAGGCGCGGCGCCAGCGTGAGCATGCGGCCCATGAGGCGTTCGTGCTCGGGACCGACCTGGGCCATGGACGCAATGTGCTGCTTGGGCACCATGAGGAAATGCACGGGCGCCCAGGGGTTGATGTCGTGGAAAACGAGGATGTCGTCGTCCTCGTGGACCTTCTTCGACGGGATCTGGCCCGCGACGATCTTGCAGAAGATGCAGTTGGGGTCGTGTGCGCTCATGGGTTCAGCGGGTTATCGCGGCATGGGCCGGTTGTCATTCATGCCCACCATGCCCTTGACGATGCGGTAGAGGAACCAGATCGAGATCAGGCCCCAGGCGATCCAGCCCGGCACGAAGAACAGGAACCACAGTGGCGCCGTGACGAGGTAGAGGATGGCGGCCCAGATCACCGAGCGGATGCGCCATGAGAAATGGCTGGCCTGCCAGGTGCCCTCGGCATCGCCTTTCTTCACCAGATCGATCACGAGCGCCACGATCAGCAGCGCCACGCCGGGTTGCGCGCCGGGCAGCACCGCGCCCACCGCCACGATGAGGTGCAGGATGTAGCTGAGCCAGCCCACGCTCTTGAGCGACTGGGCCTTCTCGCTGTCGGTGGTTTCCACGTCGATCACATCGGGCATGGCCGCTCCTTTGATCATTCCTTGGCTTCGCGTGCCTGCGCCTTGCGCAGGGCCTTCTCTTCCAGGCCGCTCAGGCCCTCGCGGCGCACCAGTTCGGCCACCACGTCGGCGGGGCCAAGCCCATAGTGGGCGAGCGCGATCATGCTGTGAAACCACAAATCGGCGGTTTCGTTCACGAGTTTCTGGCGGTCCCCGCCGTGCTCGAGGTCCTTGGCGGCCATCACGGCCTCGGTGGCTTCCTCACCGATCTTCTTGAGGAAGGCATCGGGGCCCTTGTGCAGCAGGCGCGCGACGTAGCTCTTCTCGGGATCGCCGCCGTTGGCCGGTTTGCGGCTTTCGATCACGGCGGCCAGGCGGGCCAGATCGTCGGTGCTGCGGGTCATGGTGTCATTTGTAGATGGATTCGGGGTCTTTCAAGACCGGCTCGACGGTGTGCCACGCGCCATTGTCATACCGCTGGAAGAAGCAGCTGTGACGGCCGGTGTGACAGGCGATGCCGGGTTCGTGCCCGAGCTGCGTGACCTTGAGCAGCACGACGTCGTTGTCGCAATCGAGGCGAATGTCGTGCACGGTCTGCACGTGGCCGGACTCCTCGCCCTTGAACCAGAGCTTGCCGCGCGAGCGGCTGTAGTACACGGCGCGGCCGAGCTCGGCCGTTTTTTGCAGCGCCTCGCGGTTCATCCAGGCGAACATGAGCACGTCGCCGCTGGCGGCTTCCTGGGCGATCACGGGCACCAGCCCCTGTTCGTCCCACTTCACGGCGTCGAGCCAGTCCATCACAACCTCACCGGAATACCGCGCTCGGCCATGCGCGCCTTGGCTTGCCCCACGGTGTACTCACCGTAGTGGAAGATGCTGGCGGCCAGCACCGCGTCGGCCTTGCCCTGCTGCACGCCGTCGGCCAGGTGATCGAGGTTGCCCACGCCCCCCGAGGCGATGACTGGCACGCCCACGGCGTCGGCCACGGCGCGCGTGAGCGCAAGGTCGAAGCCGGATTTGGTGCCGTCGCGGTCCATGCTGGTGAGCAGGATCTCGCCCGCGCCGAAATCGGCCATCTGCTTCGCCCAGGCCACGGCGTCGAGCCCGGTGTTCTTGCGCCCGCCGTGGCTGTACACATCCCAGCCCTCGCCGCGCACCGCGGCCTCCTCGAGCGCGCGCCGCTTGGCGTCGATCGCGACCACGATGCACTGCGAGCCGTATTTGTCTGATGCGTCGCGGATGACCTGCGGGTTGGCGATGGCCGCGGAGTTGAAGCTGGTCTTGTCGGCGCCCGCGTTGAGCAGGCGGCGCACGTCTTCCACCGTGCGAACGCCTCCGCCCACGGTGAGCGGGATGAAGACCTGCGAGGCCACGGCCTCGATGATTGGCAGGATCAGGTCGCGGCCGTCGCTGGTGGCGGTGATGTCGAGGAAGGTGAGCTCGTCGGCGCCTTGCTCGTTGTAGCGCGCAGCGATCTCCACCGGGTCGCCCGCGTCGCGCAACTCGACGAAGTTCACGCCCTTGACGACACGCCCGCCGGTGACGTCAAGGCAGGGAATGATGCGCTTGGCCAGCACGCCTTATCCGTTCAGCTCGTCGGCGAGCTTCTGCGCGGCCTCGAAGTCGAGATCGCCGCTGTAGATGGAACGCCCGCAGATCACGCCCTCGACGCCTTCGTCTTCCACCGCACACAGCTTGCGGATGTCGTCGAGGTTGGACAGACCGCCCGACGCGATGACCGGGATGGACAGCGACTGCGCGAGTTTGACCGTGGCTTCGATGTTGATGCCGGTGAGCATGCCGTCGCGGCCGATGTCGGTGTAGATGACGGATTCGACGCCGTAGTCCTCGAACTTCTTGGCCAGGTCGACCACCTCGTGGCCGGTGAGCTTGCTCCAGCCGTCGGTGGCGACCTTGCCGTCCTTGGCGTCGAGGCCGACGATGATGTGGCCGCCGAAGGCGGTGCAGGCGTCCTGCAGGAAGCCGGGGTTCTTCACCGCGGCGGTGCCGATGATCACGTAGCGCAGGCCGGCGTCGAGGTAGCGCTCGATGGTGTCGAGGTCGCGAATGCCGCCGCCGAGTTGGACGTCCACCTCGCTGCCGATTTCCTTGAGGATGGCGCGGATGGCTTGCTCGTTCTTCGGCTTGCCCGCGAAGGCGCCGTTGAGATCGACCAGGTGCACGCGGCGCGCGCCCTTGTCGACCCAGTTGCGCGCCATGGCGGCGGGGTCTTCGCTGAACACCGTGGATTGGTCCATGTCGCCCTGCTTGAGGCGAACGCATTGGCCGTCCTTGAGATCGATGGCGGGAATCAGCAGCATGGTCGATGCGGGCGCGAGGTCAGGGGTTCCAGGAAAGGAAATTGCGGTAGAGCGCCAGACCCTGGTCGGCGCTCTTCTCGGGGTGAAACTGGGTCGCAAAAATGTTATCGCGCGCCACCGCGGCTGCAAAGCGCCCGCCGTAGTCGCATTCGCCGCTCACGTGTTCGGTGCGCGCGGGTGCGGCGTGGAAACTGTGCACGAAATAGAAGTAGGCGCCGTCGGGCACGCCCGCCCACACCGGGTGCGTGTGGCGGCCGAGCGCATGGAACACGCGGTTCCAGCCCATCTGCGGCACCTTGAACCGGCTGCCATCGCGCTGCACGCGGCCTTCGAGCCGGAACCGGCGCACATCGCCGGGAAACAGGCCCAGGCCATCGGATGGCCCTTCTTCGCTGCGATCGAGCAGCATCTGCATGCCCACGCAGACGCCGAACAAGGGTTTGTTCGCGCAAGCGTGCAACACGGCTTCCTTCAGGCCCGACGCGGCCAGCGCGCGCATGCAGTCGCCCATGTGGCCCTGGCCGGGCAGCACCACGCGCTCGGCGGCCATCACGTCCTCGGCGCGCTGGGTGACGATGACTTCGACACCACTGCCGCGCGCGGCGTGCAGCACCGCCTGCGAAACCGAGCGCAGGTTTCCGCTTTCGTAGTCGACGACCGCGACCGTTCTGGCTTTCATCGCACGCAGCAGCAAACGCTCAGAGCGAGCCTTTGGTGGAAGGAATCGCGTCGCCCAGGCGCGGGTCGCGCTCGAGCGCCATGCGAACGGCGCGCGCGAAGGCCTTGAACACCGTTTCGGCCTGGTGGTGCGCGTTCTCGCCGTGCAGGTTGTCGATGTGCAGCGTGACGGCCGCGTGGTTCACGAAGCCCTGGAAGAACTCGTAGGTGAGCTGGGTGTCGAAGCCGCCGATCATGCCGGCCTTGAAGGGCACGCGCATGTGCAGGCCGGGGCGGCCGGAGAAATCGATCACCACGCGCGAGAGGGCTTCGTCGAGCGGCACATAGGCGTGGCCATAGCGGCGGATGCCCTTCTTGTCGCCCACGGCCTGGGCAAAGGCCTGGCCCAGGGTGATGCCCACGTCTTCCACGGTGTGGTGGCCATCGATGTGCAGGTCGCCCTGAGCGGCGATTTCCAGATCGATGAGGCCGTGGCGCGCGATCTGGTCGAGCATGTGGTCGAAAAAGCCGATGCCCGTGGAGAGCACGGCCACACCGGTGCCGTCGAGATTGAGGCGCACGCCGATGCGGGTCTCGCTGGTGTTGCGCTGCACCTGGGCGGCGCGGTCACCGGGGCCCGGGGTGGGGAAAACGGGCGTCGGGGTCGTCATAGGGCGGTCTGCAGGGCGCGGAGGAGCTGGGCGTTCTCGTCGGGGGTGCCCACCGTGAGCCGCAGACACTGGGCCAGCAGCGGGTGCATTGTAGAAACATTCTTCACCAGCACGCGTTGCGCCTTCAGGGCCTCGAAGCAGGCCTTCGCGTCGGGCACGCGCACCAGCACCATGTTGGCCTGGCTGGGAAACGGCGTCACGCCGGGCAGCTTCGCCAGCGCTTCGAGCAGCAGGCCGCGCTGCTCGCGGATCTGCGCGGCCTGGTCGGCGAACACGGCGGCGTGTTCGAGCGCGAACAGCGCGCATTCGGCGTTGAGCACGCTCACGTTGTAGGGCGGGCGCAGCTTGTCGATCTCGCGCACGATGGCTTGCGGGCCCACGAGGTAGCCGATGCGCACACCCGCCAGGCCGAACTTGGAGAGCGTGCGCATGAGCAGCACGTGCGCATTGGCCTCGGGGTGGGCGCGCATCTCGTCGAGCCAGGTGCGGCTGGAGAACGGCTGGTAGGCCTCGTCGATCACCACCAGGCCGCCGAAGGTGGCGGCTTCAGCGATGAGGCGGCGGATGGTGGCCGCGTCCCACAGGTTGGCCGTGGGGTTGTTGGGGTAGGCCAGGTAGGTGATGGCAGGCCGGTGCGCGCGCATTGCGGCGAGCATGGCAGCCTCGTCGAGCTCGAAGTTGGCGGTGAGCGGCACGCCATGGAACGCCAGGCCTTGCAACTGCGCGCTCATCGCATACATCACGAACCCGGGCAGCGGCGCCAGCACGCTGGCACCGGGCAGATCGCAGCCCATGGCGACCAGCGAGATCAGCTCGTCGGAGCCGTTGCCCAGCATGAGCGCGTGGCCAGCAGGCAGGTTGATGTGGCGCTCCAGCGCGCGCTTGAGTTCGTCAACGCGCGCACCGGGGTAGCGGTTGATGGCCACCGCGCCCAGGCGGCGGCCCAGTTCGGCCTGCAGCGGCAACGGCAACGCGAAGGGGTTTTCCATCGCATCGAGCTTGAGCATGCCGGCGGAATCCTGCACCGCGTAGGCGTGCATGGACTGCACGTCCTGGCGGATACGGGCCATGGGGTTGGCGTTCAAAGGGCTGTTCATCGGGTCTCTCGCATCGGGGGGACTGGCGTCAGGCGCAACTCGGCGGCACGGGCGTGGGCCTGCAGGCCTTCGCCATAGGCGAGTTCGGCCGCCACGGTGCCCAGCGATTGCGCGCCGGCGGCGCTCACTTCGATCAGGCTGCTGCGCTTCTGGAAGTCGTACACCCCCAGCGGCGAGGAAAAACGGGCCGTGCCACTGGTGGGCAGCACGTGGTTGGGGCCGGCGCAATAGTCGCCCAGGCTTTCGCTGGTGTAGGCGCCCAGGAAGATGGCGCCCGCGTGCTTGAGCAGCGGCTCCCACCGGTGGGGCTCGGCGCTGGACACCTCCAGGTGCTCGGGCGCGATGCGGTTGCTGATGGCGCAGGCCTCTTCCATGCTGCGCGTGAGGATCAGCGCGCCGCGGTCGTTCAGGCTCTTGGCGATGATGGCCGCGCGCGGCATGGCGGGCAGCAGGCGCTCGATGGCGGCCTGCACGGCATCGATGTAGGCCGCGTCGGGGCACAGCAGGATGCTCTGCGCAAGCTCGTCGTGTTCGGCCTGGCTGAACAGGTCCATGGCCACCCACTCGGCCGGTGTGCTGCCATCGGCCAGCACCAGGATCTCGCTCGGGCCGGCGATCATGTCGATGCCCACGGTGCCGAAGACGCGCTTCTTGGCGCTGGCCACGTAGGCGTTGCCAGGGCCGGTGATCTTGTCGACCTTGGGCACGGTGGCCGTGCCGTAGGCCAGCGCGGCCACGGCCTGCGCGCCGCCGATGGTGAAGGCGCGGGTGACGCCGGCCACATAAGCCGCGGCCAGCACGAGTTCGTTGCGCTCGCCGCGCGTGGCGGTGGCGGCACCGCCCTCTGCCCCGCCGGTGGCCACGCTGCCGCGCACCGGCGTGGGCACCACCATGACGATCTCGGGCACACCGGCCACGTGCGCGGGCACGGCGTTCATGATCAGGCTTGACGGGTAGGCGGCCTTGCCGCCAGGCACGTAGATGCCCACGCGGTCCAGCGGCGTGACCTTCTGGCCCAGCAGGGTGCCGTCCTCGTCGCGGTAGCTCCAGCCCTCGCCGTTGGCCTTCTTCTGCGCCTCGTGGTAGCGGCGCACGCGCGCGGCGGCGGCTTGCAGGGCCTCGCGCTGCGTCGCGGGCAGCGCGTCGAAGGCGCGCTTGAAATCGGCCTGGGTGAGTTCGAGTTCGTTCACGCCCGCGGCCCGCAGGCCGTCGAAACGCGCGGTGTACTCCAGCACGGCCGCATCGCCGCGCTGCTGCACGTCGGCCAGGATGTCGGCCACCCGCTGCTCGATCGCATGGTCCGCTTCGCTCGACCAATGCAGGCGCTCGGCAAAGCGCGCCTCGAAATCGGCTTGGGCGGTGGACAGGCGAAGGGGCGTGGCGTTCATGCGGTCGTGACAGCGCCGGCGAAGGCGTCAATGAGCGGGCGCAGGCGCGCCTGTTTGAGTTTGAGGGCCGCCTGGTTGACCACCAGGCGCGAGCTGATGTCCATGATGCGCTCGACCTCGACCAGGTTGTTGGCCTTGAGTGTGTTGCCGGTGGACACGAGGTCGACGATGGCGTCGGCCAGGCCGGTGAGCGGCGCGAGTTCCATGCTGCCGTAGAGCTTGATCAGGTCCACGTGCACGCCCTTGGCGGCGAAAAATTCGCGTGCGATGGCGGTGTACTTGGTGGCCACGCGCAGGCGCGAGCCCTGGCGCACGGCCGAGGCGTAGTCGAAATCGGCGCGCACGGCCACGCTCACACGGCAACGCGCGATGTTCAGGTCGAGCGGCTGGTACAGGCCCTGGCCGCCGTGCTCGATCAGCGTGTCCTTGCCGGTCACGCCCAGGTCGGCGCCGCCGTGTTCCACGTAGGTGGGCACGTCGGTGGCGCGCACCAGCACCACCTGCACGTCGCGCTGGTTGGTCGGCAGGATGAGCTTGCGCGATTTCTCTGGGTCTTCGAGCACCTCGATGCCCGCGGCGGCGAGCAGCGGCAGGGTCTCGTCAAAGATGCGGCCTTTGGAGAGGGCGAGCGTGATCACTTGATCCTCTCGATGTCGGCGCCCAGGGCGCGCAGCTTCACTTCCATCTGGTCGTAGCCGCGGTCGAGGTGGTAGATGCGGTCGACGGTGGTTTCGCCTTCGGCCACCAGGCCGGCAATCACCAGGCTGGCGGATGCGCGCAGGTCGGTGGCCATCACGGTGGCGCCGGAGAGTTGCGGCACGCCTTCAACCATCGCCACCTTGCCCTCGGTCTGGATGCGCGCGCCCAGGCGCACAAGCTCGTTCACGTGCATGAAGCGGTTCTCGAAGATGGTCTCGGTCACCTTGCTCGCGCCATCGGCGATGGCGTTCACCACCATGAACTGGGCCTGCATGTCGGTGGGGAAGCCCGGGTACTCGGTGGTGCGGAAGGTCTGCGCCTTGAGCCGGCCGCCGGAGCGGATGCGGATGAACGGCCCCGCCGCGTTGCTGCCGGCCTCGATCTCGGCCCCCGCGTCGGTGAGCTTGTCGATCACGGCGTCGAGGTGGTCGGCGCGGGCCTGGCGCAACAGCACGTCACCGCCCGCGGCCGCCACGGCGCACAGGAAGGTGCCGGCCTCGATGCGGTCGGCCACCACCTCGTGCGTGCACCCCCCCAGACGCTCCACACCCTGCACGTGGATGCGGCTGGTGCCATGGCCTTCGATCTTCGCGCCCATCTTGATGAGCATTTCGGCGAGGTCGGTCACCTCGGGTTCCTGCGCGGCGTTCTCCAGCAGCGTCTCGCCCTCGGCCAGGGCCGCGGCCATGAGGAAGTTCTCGGTGCCGGTGACGGTGACCATGTCGGTGGCGATGCGCGCGCCATGCAACCGCGTGCGACCGGCCGGCAGGCGCGCCACCATGTAGCCGTGCTCGACCACGATCTCGGCGCCCATGGCCTGCATGCCCTTGATGTGCTGGTCCACCGGGCGCGAGCCGATGGCACAGCCACCGGGCAGCGACACGCGCGCCGCGCCGAAGCGCGCCAACAGCGGCCCCAGCACCAGCACCGACGCGCGCATGGTCTTGACCAGGTCGTATGGCGCCTCGGCCTTGAGCACGCCTCGCGCGTGCAGCGTCATGCCGCCACGCTCGCCGTGCGTCTCGGTCTGCACGCCCATGTGGGTGAGCAACTGGCGCATCGTGGCCACGTCGCGCAAGCGCGGCACGTTGATCAGCGTGACCGGTTCGTCGGTGAGCAGCGCTGCGCAGAGCTCGGGCAGCGCCGCGTTCTTGGCGCCGGAGATGGTGACTTCGCCGCTGAGTTTGCGGCCGCCGCGGATGAGCAGTTTGTCCATGCGTGGGTCAGGCTTGCGCGGCCCATTCGGCCGGCGTGAGGGTTTTCATCGACAGCGCGTGCACCTCGTCGGTGTGCATGCGCTGCCCCAGCGTGGCGTACACCGCCTGGTGGCGCTGGATGGCGCGCTTGCCTTCGAAGGCGGGCGAGACGATGACGGCCGACCAGTGACGGCCATCGCCCGTGACTTCGAGGTGCTCGCAGGGCAGCCCGGCGGCGATGAGGGTTTGCAGTTGTTCGGCGTTCATGGGCATCAGTGGCGGACCTTGTAGCCGGTGCGCAGCAGGTGCAGCGCGATGGCGCTCACCCCCGCCAGCGCGCCGCTCACCAGGGCCAGGCTCAGCCAGGGCGAGACATCGCTGCGGCCGAAGAAGCCGTAGCGGAAGCCGTCGATCATGTAGAAGAAGGGGTTGAGGTGGCTGACCTGCTGCCAGAACGCGGGCAGCGAGTGGATGGAATAGAACACGCCCGAGAGAAAGGTCATGGGCATGATGATGAAGTTCTGGAACGCGGCCATCTGGTCGAACTTCTCGGCCCACAGGCCGGCGATCAAGCCCAGCGCCCCGAGCAACGCAGCCCCCAGGATGGCAAACACCAGAATCCACAGCGGCGCCACCAGTGCGGGCTGCGCGAACCACCAGGCCACCGCCATCACACCCGCGCCCACCGCAAGGCCGCGCACCACCGACGAGCCCACGTAGGCGAAGAACCAGGCGCGGTGCGACAGCGGCGTGAGCAGCAGGAACACGAGGTTGCCCATGATCTTGCTCTGGATGATCGATGAGCTGCTGTTCGCGAACGCGTTCTGCAGCACGCTCATCATCACCAGGCCCGGCAGCAGGAAGGCGGTGTAGTTCACCGAGTCGTAGACCTGCACACGGTCTTCGAGCACGTGGGCAAAGATCAGCAGGTACAGCAACGCGGTGAGCACCGGGGCCGCCACAGTCTGGAAGGACACCTTCCAGAAGCGCAGCAGCTCTTTGTAGAACAGGGTCTGCCAGCCACTCATGCCGCCACCCCCGGGTTCACCGACGTCGATACCGCGGGCGGGCCGCTTCCGGTGAGATCGAGGAACACATCCTCCAGATCGGCTTTGCGCACCTCAATGTCTTCCGGGGTGACCCCCGCTTCGCGCAGGCGGGCCAGCACGTGCTCCACGGCGGCGGCGTCAAGCGCCGGCAGTTGCACCACGCGGCCCGTGATGCGCGCCTGCGCCGCGAGGTCGATGGGCAGCGCGGCGTCGGTCTTGAAGCGCAGCACATTGGACGCCGCGCGCGCGAGCAGCGCCGAGGTCGATTCGAGCGCCACCACCTGCCCCTGCTTGAGCATGGCAATGCGGCTGCACAGGGCTTCTGCCTCTTCCAGGTAGTGGGTGGTGAGCAGCACCGTGCTGCCCAGGCGCTTGTTCAGGCCAGAAACGAATTGCCACAGCGTCTGGCGCAGCTCCACGTCCACGCCCGCGGTGGGCTCGTCGAGCACGATCACCGGTGGCTTGTGCACCAGGGCCTGCGCGATCAGCACGCGCCGCTTCATGCCGCCCGAGAGCTGGCGCATGTTGGCGCCGGCCTTGTCGGCCAGGCCGAGGCCGGTCAACAGCTCGTCGATCCAGTCGTCGTTGCGGCGGATGCCGAAGTAGCCCGACTGAATGCGCAGCGTCTCGCGCACATTGAAGAAGGGATCGAACACCAGCTCCTGCGGCACCACGCCGAGCTGGCGCCGCGCGGCCTGGTAGTCGGCCTGCACGTCGCTGCCGTGTACAAGCACGCGGCCTTCGCTGGCCCGCGCCAGACCGGCCAGGATGCTGATCAGCGTGGTCTTGCCCGCCCCGTTGGGGCCGAGCAGGCCGAAGAACTCGCCCGGCTCGATGTCGAACGACACCGAGCGCAACGCGTGCAGGGAGCCACGCGAGGTGGCATAGGTCTTGGAGACGTTCTGGAAGGAGATGGCTGGCATGCGGCGGTACCGCTGGCCACAGGCCCGCGGGACATCCGGGGCATTGGCGAACCGGGAATTTTACGGGCCGGCCCCGGACCCCGCTGGCGCCGGGGCCTCAGGCCCCCAGCAGCTCCTGCACGCCATAGACCTTCACAAGGTCCTGCAGGCGCGGCGGCCAGTCGCGCACCTGCAAGGAACGCCCCTGTTGCTGAAGCTCGCGCCGCAACTCCAGCAACACCGCCACGGCGGATGAATCGAAATCGCGCAGGGCGCCCGCATCCACCGTCACGGCCCCGGCACCCTGCCCGGCCACCGCGCCACGCAAGGCGGCCAGGGTGGCAGCGGCCTCGTCGAGCGTGAGGCGCACGGGCAAGCGGGCGTCGTCCATCAGTTGGCCTTGGCGGTGCCGCCCTTGTTGCGCTGGGCCAGCGACGCGATCAGGCCGTCGACGCCTTTGGCGTTGATCTCCTGCGCAAACTGGGTGCGGTAGGTTTCAACCAGCCAGACGCCGAGCACATTCAGGTCGTAGATCTTCCAGCCATCGCCCGCCTTTTCAAGGCGGTAGTCGAGCTGGATCGGATCGCCCCGGCCCTTGACCTCGGAACGCACCACCACCTCGGTGTCCTCCGGGCGCATGCGGGTGGGCTTGAAGCTCAGAGCCTGGTCCTTGACCTCGCCGAGCGCGCCCGAATAGGTGCGCACGAGGAGCGCCTTGAATTCGGTTTCGAGCCGCTTCTGCTGCTCGGGAGTGGCCTGGCGCCAGTGGCGGCCGACGGCCGAGGCGGTCATGCGCGTGAAGTTGACGTTCGGCATGATCTTGCCGTCCACCAGCGCCATGATCTTGTTCACGTCGCCGGCCTGGATGGCGGGGTCGGATTTGATGGCGTCCATCACCTCGGTGGCGATGCGCTTGACCATGGCGTCGGGCGCCTCGGCGGCGGCGGCGGGCAGGCTCCAGGCCGCCATGGCGAGAGCCAGGCCGGTGATCCAGGTGCGTCGTTGCAGGGCGTTGTTCATCGTTGCGTTCTCCGTTGCGGCCTCGTGGGCCTGAGGACCGATCCTAGGGCTCGGAGACGGTCGGTCTGTGTCGGGTTCCGTGCCAAAGGTTGCGATTCGTATCGCGGGTGGGCGCTCACTCGCGCGTCAGTTCCCGTCACCCATGCCGATGCCCTTGTCGATCATGTCGTCGATCTGGCTCTGGCGCCGGTTGAGGTAGAAGTCGCGCGTGAAGCTGTACTTGTCGAGCGCCGCCCCTTCGAGCAGCGAGCCGGCGCGCAGCAGTTGGGCGCGTGTGTCGACCACGCGCAGGGTGTAGAGGCTGTTGCGCGTGGGCACATGGTCCACATGGCGCACCAGGTCGCCCTCGGCGTCGACCATCAGGCCCACGCTGTCGCGGGCGGACGAGGGGCCCAGCAGCGGCAACACGACATACGGGCCCGAAGGCACGCCCCAGCGGCCCATGGTCTGGCCGAAGTCGATCCGGGTGCGCGGAATGCCGGCTTCGGTGGCGATGTCGAGCAGACCGCCGAAGCCGAGCACGGTGTTGACGCTGAAGCGCATCAGGTTCTCGGCGGTTTCGCGCGGGCGCAGTTGCAGGCCGGCATTGACCGAGGACCACAGATCGCCCAGGTTGCCGAAGAAGTTGCTCACACCGGTTCGCACCGGGCTTGGCGTGACCTTCACGTAGGCGTTGGCCACGGGCTTGAGCACCGCCTCGTCGGTCGCGTCGTTGAAGCGCTGGACGCCACGGTTCCACGGTTCGAAGGGATCGCGCGGATCGGCATCGGGCCCGGAGGCACAGCCGGCCAGCACCACCATGGCGGAGCCCGCGAGGGCCAGCCGCACGGGGGCAAAACGGGGGGACGGGTTCGTTGTCATGGTGATGCTCCCTGATGGCCGGTCACTGCGACGGGGGTGACGCGCCACCGGCCGGCTTGTCGGCCCCTTCGGCAGCGCGGTTGAACAAGAACTGACCAATGAGGTTCTCCAGCACCAGCGCCGATTGCGTCTGGGTGACCACAGCGCCATCGGCGAGGTTGTCGGGATCGCCACCGGGCTCGATGCCGATGTACTGATCGCCCAGCAGGCCGCTGGTGAGGATCTTCATGGAGCTGTCTTTCGGGAAGCCGTAGCGCTTCTCGAGCGAGAGCCCGATGCTGGCCTGGAAGGTCTTGTCGTCGAAGCGGATGCTTTCGACCCGCCCCACCACCACGCCCGCACTGCGCACCGCGGCGCCGGGCTTGAGGCCACCGGCGTTGTCGAAGCGCGCGGTGATGCGGTAGGTGGGCTCGAAGCTCAGGCTCAACAGGTTGGCCGACTGCAAGGCAAGGAACAGGATGGCCGCGCCGCCGATGAGCACGAACAGACCAACCCAGAAGTCGTTTTTGGAGGATGTCATGGTGGTTCTCCGGTGAACCTTAGATGCTGAACATCATGGTGGTGAGCACGAAATCGAGGCCCAGCACGGTGAGCGAAGCCATCACCACGGTACGCGTGGTGGCGCGCGAAACGCCCTCGGGCGTGGGGTGCGCCAGATACCCCTGCAGCAAGGCGATGAAAGTGACGGCAAAGCCGAAGACGACGCTCTTGATGACGCCGTTGCCGACGTCGGCCCACACGTCCACACCGCTCTGCATCTGGCTCCAGAAAGCACCACCATCGAGCCCGATCAGGCCGACACCGACCAGCCAGCCACCGATGATGCCGACCGCACTGAACACCGCGGCCAGCAGGGGCATGGCGATGATGCCGGCCCAGAAGCGCGGCGCGAGCACGCGGCGCACCGGGTCGACAGCCATCATCTCCATGGCGCTGAGCTGCTCACCCGCCTTCATGAGGCCGATCTCGGCCGTGAGCGATGTGCCGGCCCGGCCCGCGAACAGCAGCGCGCTGACCACCGGCCCGAGTTCGCGCACCAGCGAGAGCGCGACCAGCACGCCCAGCGCGTCGGTGGCGCCGTAGCGCTGCAGCGTGTAGTAGCCCTGCAGGCCGAGCACGAAGCCGACGAACAGGCCCGAGACGCCGATGATGGACAGCGAGTGGTTGCCCAGGAAATGGATCTGGTCGCGCACCAGGCCGAAGCGGCGCAACGCCACGCCCGCCAGCGCCACGAGCCGCAGGAACAGGCGCGCGGCAAAACCGATGGCCGTGAGTTGCCCGCGCACGGCGCGGCCCACGCGGGTGGGGTGCAGGGCCTTCATCGCGCGCCTCCGTTGCCGAAGTCGTCGGCCAGCGTGGGCGCCGGGTGGTGAAAGCGCACCGGACCTTCGGGCCGGGCATTGACGAACTGATCGACCAGCGGGTCGGTGCTGTGGCGCACCTCGTCGGGTGTGCCCTGGGCCGCGATGCGGCCGTTGGCCAGCACGATCACCTGATCGGCGATGCGGAAGGTTTCGTCGAGGTCGTGCGAGACCACGATGCTGGTCAGGCCCATGGCGTCGTTGAGTTCGCGGATCAGGCGCGCGGCGGTGCCGAGCGAGATCGGGTCGAGCCCCGCGAAAGGTTCGTCGTACATCACGAGTTCGGGGTCGAGCGCGATCGCGCGGGCCAGCGCCACACGCCGCGCCATGCCGCCCGACAGCTCGCTGGGCATGAGGTCGCGCGCACCGCGCAGGCCCACGGCGTTGAGCTTCATGAGCACGATGTCGCGCACCAGCGGCTCGGGCAGTTGCGTGTGCTCACGCAGCGGGAAGGCAACGTTGTCGAACACGCTCATGTCGGTGAACAGCGCGCCGAACTGGAACAGCATGCCCATGCGCCGGCGCGCGGCGTAGAGCGCGCGCTGGTCCATGGTCGCAACATCGGTGCCGTCGAACAGCGTCTGGCCGCGCTGCCCACGGATCTGGCCACCGATGAGGCGCAGCACGGTGGTCTTGCCGCCGCCGGAGGCGCCCATGAGCGCCGTGACCTTGCCACGCGGCACAGTCAGCGAGATGTTGTCGAGGATGACGCGCTCACCGTAACCAAAGGTGAGGTCGCGCAGCTCGACCAGCGGAGAAAGGGGCGCGGTGTTCATCGACGCATCAACGAAAAGCCGGGTGGAAACCCGGCCAACGCATGATACGGGAATCGGACTTACCGCTCTCTGACCGATCCTTACGTTTTGGTAATCGCCTGTTCAGCGCGGCAGGTCGGAATAACCCATCAGGAATTCGTCCACCGCGCGCGCGGCCTGGCGGCCTTCCCGGATGGCCCAGACCACGAGCGATTGCCCGCGGCGCATGTCGCCCGCCGCGAACACCTTGGCCACGTTGGTGGCGTAACCGCCGGTGAAGTCGGTCGTGGCCTTGGCGTTGCCACGCGCGTCCTTGTCGACGCCAAAGGCCTCGAGAACCGTTGCCACCGGGTTGGTGAAGCCCATGGCCAGCAGCACCAGGTCGGCGGCGTATTCCTTCTCGGAACCGGGCACCTCGGCGAACTTGCCGTCCTTGAATTCGACCTGCACCGTCTTGAGGCCGGTGACCTTGCCGTTCTTGCCGACGAACTCCTTGGTGGAGACGGCGAACTCGCGCACGCAGCCTTCTTCGTGGCTGGAGCTGGTGCGCAGCTTGAGCGGCCAGTACGGCCACACCAGGGGCTTGTTCTCTTCCTCGGGCGGCTGGGGCATCACCTCGAACTGGGTCACGCTGACGGCGCCGTGGCGGTTGCTGGTGCCCACACAATCGGAGCCGGTGTCGCCGCCACCGATGACGATGACCTTCTTGCCATCGGCGCGCAACTGGCCCTTGAGCTTGTCGCCCGCGTTGACCTTGTTCTGCTGGGGCAGGAACTCCATCGCGAAATGGATGCCGTCGAGATCGCGGCCGGGCGCGGGCAGGTCACGGCTCTGTTCGGCACCACCGGTGAGCAGCACGGCATCGAACTCGGCCTTGAGCTGCTCGGCACCGACGGTTTCCTTCGCCCAGTTGGTGACCTTGCTGCCCGCGGGCATGGTGCCCACCAGCACGCCGGTGCGGAACACCACGCCTTCGGCCTCCATCTGCGCCACGCGCCGGTCGATGTGCGACTTCTCCATCTTGAAGTCGGGGATGCCGTAGCGCAGCAGACCGCCCACACGATCGTTCTTCTCGAACAGGGTCACGTCGTGGCCCGCGCGCGCCAGTTGCTGCGCGGCGGCCATGCCGGCCGGGCCGGAGCCCACCACGGCCACCTTCTTGCCGGTCTTGTGCTTGGGCACCTGCGGCACCACCCAGCCTTCGGCCCATGCCTTGTCGATGATCGCGTGTTCGATGGATTTGATGCCCACCGCGTCGTCATTCACGTTGAGCGTGCACGCGGCCTCGCAGGGCGCGGGGCAGATGCGGCCGGTGAACTCGGGGAAGTTGTTGGTGCTGTGCAGCACCGCGATGGCGTTCTTCCAGTCGCCCTGGTAGACGAGGTCGTTGAAGTCCGGAATGACGTTGTTGACCGGGCAGCCGCTGTTGCAGAACGGCGTGCCGCAATCCATGCAGCGCGCACCTTGAACCTTGGCCTGCGCGTCATCAAGCCCGACCACGAATTCCTTGTAGTGCTTCAGGCGCTCGGGCACGGGCGCGTAGCCCTCTTCCAGGCGCTCGTATTCCATGAAGCCGGTGACTTTTCCCATGGTGCTGTCCTTCTTGCGTGTCGTGGGGCTTTGTTCTTACTTCGCGGGTGCCACGGCGGCCTTCTTCGCCGAGCCTTTGGCTTTGGTCGTGGCGTCGGCGGCGCTCTTGCGGGCGTGCATCTCGCCCAGAGCGCGCTTGTATTCCGTCGGGAACACCTTGACGAACTTCGCGCGGGCCTGCGCCCAGTTGTCGAGCAGTTCGCGCGCGCGCTTGCTGCCGGTCCAGCGGTTGTGGTCCTCGAGCAGCTTCTTGAGCTGGGCCTCGTCGGCCTGCCCGCGGTGCCAGGTGGCTTTGTCGGTCGCGGCTTCCTGCTCCTTGGCAGACAGCACCGGATCCAGCGCCACCATGGCGGTGTTGCAGCGCTGGGCGAACTGGCCGTCTTCGTCGTACACGTAGGCCACGCCGCCGCTCATGCCGGCCGCGAAGTTGCGGCCGGTCTTGCCAAGCACGACGACGGTGCCACCGGTCATGTACTCGCAGCCGTGGTCGCCCGTGCCTTCCACCACCGCGGTGGCGCCGGAGAGGCGCACCGCGAAGCGCTCGCCGGCCACGCCGGCAAAGAACGCCTCGCCCGTGGTGGCGCCGTAGAGCACGGTGTTGCCCACGATGATGTTGCGCGTGGCCTCGCCGCGGAAGTCGATGCTGGGGCGCACCACCACGCGGCCGCCCGACAGGCCCTTGCCGGTGTAGTCGTTGGCGTCGCCGATCAGGTAGAGCGTGATGCCTTTGGCCAGGAAGGCGCCGAAGGACTGCCCGCCCGTGCCTTCGAGCTGGATGCGGATGGAATCGTCGGGCAGGCCTTCGGGATGGTGCTTGGTGAGCTCGCCCGAGAGCATGGCGCCCACGGAGCGGTTCACGTTGCGGGCCACCTCGATGAACTGCACGCGCTCGCCCTTCTCGATGGCGGGGCGGCACTTCTGGATCAGCACCTGGTCGAGCGCTTTCTCCAGGCCATGCTCCTGCATTTCGGTGTGCAGGCGCGGCACGTCGGCCGGCACGGCGGGCGTGGCCAGCAGGCGGCTGAAGTCCAGCCCGCGCGCCTTCCAGTGCGCGATGCCGGCGCGCATGTCGAGCAGGTCGGCGCGGCCGATCAGTTCGTCGAACTTGCGGATGCCGAGCTGGGCCATGAGGTGGCGCACCTCCTCGGCGATGAAGAAGAAGTAGTTGACGACGTGCTCGGGCTTGCCCGAGAACTTCTTGCGCAGCGCCGGGTCCTGCGTGGCCACGCCCACCGGGCAGGTGTTCAGGTGACACTTGCGCATCATGATGCAGCCTTCGACCACCAGCGGCGCGGTGGCGAAGCCGAACTCGTCGGCGCCGAGCAGCGCACCGATCACCACGTCGCGCCCGGTCTTCATCTGGCCGTCGGCCTGCACGCGGATGCGGCTGCGCAGGCGGTTGAGCACCAGGGTCTGCTGGGTTTCAGCCAGGCCGATTTCCCACGGGCTGCCCGCGTGCTTGATCGACGACCAGGGCGAAGCACCGGTGCCGCCGTCGTGGCCGGCGATCACCACGTGATCGGCCTTGCACTTGGCCACGCCCGCGGCGATGGTGCCCACACCCACCTCGGACACCAGCTTGACGCTGATGCTGGCGTGCGGTGCCACGTTCTTGAGGTCGTGGATCAGCTGGGCCAGGTCTTCGATGGAGTAGATGTCGTGGTGCGGCGGCGGGCTGATGAGGCCCACGCCCGGCACGCTGTAGCGCAGCTTGCCGATGTAGTCGGACACCTTGCCGCCAGGCAACTGGCCGCCCTCGCCGGGCTTGGCGCCCTGGGCCATCTTGATCTGCACCTGGTCGGCGCTCTGTAGGTACTCGGCCGTGACACCGAAACGGCCCGAGGCCACCTGCTTGATCTTCGAGCGCAGGCTGTCGCCCGCTTCCAGCGGCAGGTCGACCTCGACCACGTCCTCGCCGATGATGGACTTGAGCGTTTCGCCCTGGGTGATCTTGATGCCCTTGAGCTCGCTGCGGTAGCGGCGCGGGTCCTCGCCGCCTTCGCCGGTGTTGCTCTTGCCGCCGATGCGGTTCATGGCCACGGCCAGCGTGGCGTGCGCTTCGGTGCTGATGGAGCCGAGCGACATGGCGCCGGTGGCGAAGCGCTTGACGATGTCCTTCGCCGATTCCACCTCATCGAGCGGCACCGCCTTGCTGGGGTCGAACTTGAACTCGAACAGGCCGCGCAGCGTCATGTGGCGGCGGCTCTGGTCGTTGATGAGCTGGGCGTATTCCTTGTAGGTGTTCCAGCTGTTGGCGCGCGTGCTGTGCTGCAGCTTGGCGATGGCGTCGGGCGTCCACATGTGCTCTTCGCCGCGCGTGCGCCAGGCGTACTCGCCACCGGCGTCGAGCATGCTGGCCAGCACCGGGTCGTCACCGAAGGCGGCCTTGTGCATGCGGATGGCTTCTTCGGCGATCTCGAACACGCCGATGCCTTCCACGCGGCTGGCGGTGCCGGTGAAGTACTTGCCCACCGTGTCGTTGTTGAGGCCGATGGCCTCGAAGAGCTGGGCACCGCAATAGCTCATGTAGGTGCTCACGCCCATCTTGGACATGATCTTCGACAGGCCCTTGCCGATGGCCTTGACGTAGTTGTAGATCGCCTTGTCGGCGCTGAGTGCGCCGGGCATGTCGCGGTGGATGGAAGTCAGCGTTTCCATCGCCAGGTAGGGGTGCACGGCTTCGGCACCGTAGCCGGCGAGCACGGCGAAGTGGTGCACTTCGCGCGCGGTGCCGGTCTCCACCACCAGGCCGGCGCTGGTGCGCAGGCCTTCACGCACCAGGTGCTGGTGGATGGCGGAGAGCGCGAGCAGCGCAGGAATGGCCACTTGCGCCGGGCCGACGCCACGGTCGCTCACGATCAGGATGTTCTTGCCGCCCTTGATGGCGTCCACCGCGGCCGCGCACAGCGACGCGAGCTTGGCCTCCACACCCTCGCGGCCCCAGCCCACCGGGTAGGTGATGTCGAGCGTGACGCTGCGGAACTTGCCCTGCGTGACGGTTTCGATGTTGCGCAGCTTGGCCATGTCGGTGAAGTCCAGCACGGGCTGGCTCACCTCCAGGCGCATCGGCGGGTTGACCTGGTTGATGTCGAGCAGGTTGGGCTTGGGGCCGATGAAGGACACCAGCGACATCACGATCGCTTCGCGGATCGGATCGATCGGCGGGTTGGTGACCTGCGCGAACAGCTGCTTGAAGTAGTTGTAGAGCGGCTTGTTCTTGTCCGACAGCACGGCCAGCGGGCTGTCGTTGCCCATCGAGCCGATGCCTTCTTCGCCATTGGCGGCCATCGGGCTCATGAGGAACTTGATGTCCTCCTGCGTGTAGCCGAAGGCCTGCTGCAGGTCGAGCAGTTCAGGCGAGATGCGCTCGAAACCGGCCGATTGCGGTTCGGTCTTGGCCACGGGCAGCTCCTGCGCGGCCTCGCCGGCCACCGGGTGCTCCACGTCGTCAAGGCGGATGCGCAGGTTGTCGATCCACTGCTTGTAGGGCTTGCTGTTGGCGAGGCTGGCCTTGATCTCCTCGTCATCGATCATGCGGCCCTGCTCCAGATCGATCAGGAACATCTTGCCGGGCTGCAGGCGCCACTTGCGCACGATCTTGTTCTCGGGCACCGGCAGCACGCCGGATTCGGAGCCCATGATCACCAGGTCGTCGTCGGTGATGCAGTAGCGCGAGGGGCGCAGGCCGTTGCGGTCCAGCGTGGCGCCGATCTGGCGGCCATCGGTGAATACGATGGAGGCCGGGCCGTCCCAGGGCTCGAGCATGGCGGCGTGGTATTCGTAGAACGCGCGGCGGCGCGGGTCCATCAGCGTGTGCTGCTCCCAGGGCTCGGGGATCATCATCATCACGGCCTGCGACAGCGGGTAGCCGGCCATGGTGAGCAGTTCGAGGCAGTTGTCGAACGTGGCGGTGTCGGACTGCGTGGGGAAGCTGATCGGGTAGAGCTTCTTCAGGTCGTCACCGAGCACGGGCGAGCTCATCACGCCCTCGCGCGCCTTCATCCAGTTGTAGTTGCCCTTGACGGTGTTGATCTCGCCGTTGTGCGCCACGTAGCGGTACGGGTGGGCGAGCGGCCATTCGGGGAAGGTGTTGGTGGAGAAGCGCTGGTGCACCAGGCCCAGGGCCGAGACGCAGCGCGGGTCCTGCAGGTCCTTGAAGTAGGTACCGACCTGATCGGCCAGCAGCAAACCCTTGTAGACCACGGTGCGGCTGCTCATGCTCACCACGTAGTACTCCTTGGAGTGCGTGAGCTTGAGGCGCTGGATGGCCGCGCTGGCGGTCTTGCGGATCACGTAGAGCTTGCGCTCGAGCGCGTCCTGCACGATGACGTCGTTGCCGCGGCCGATGAAAACCTGACGAATGATCGGTTCCTTGGCGCGCACCGTGGGCGACATCGGCATGTCCAGGTTCACCGGCACGTCGCGCCAGCCCAGCAACACCTGGCCTTCGGCGGCGATCGCGCGCTCCATCTCCTGCTCGCAGGCCAGGCGGCTGGCGTGCTCTTTCGGCATGAAAATCATGCCCACGCCGTACTCACCGGCGGGCGGCAGCGCCACGCCCTGCGCGGCCATTTCCTCGCGGTACAGCGCGTCGGGCATCTGGATCAGCAGGCCCGCGCCATCGCCCATGAGCTTGTCGGCACCCACCGCACCGCGGTGATCGAGGTTCTCCAGGATCTTGAGCGCCTGCGTGACGATGTTATGGCTCTTCTCGCCCTTGATGTGCGCCACGAAACCCACGCCGCACGCATCGTGCTCGTTGGCCGGGTCGTACAGGCCGTGTTGCTGGAGGTGCTGCTGCTCGCCAAACGTGCTCATGGCGTGTCCTTCTGATCGTGGGGGCAAAAACTGACGGACCGCGAGCATATTGCATCGCACCATGCGCGCCAAGCATTTTAAATGGGGTCAGATTCCATTTAATTTGCAAGAAACATCGAGTTCACTTGAATTGGGGACAGATCATGGATCGCTTGGCGCCAAACGACCATCAGCCCGCACGGTCCCTGGGCGGCATGGGGGGGCGCCCGCGGGTGGCGCGGGTGACGCGCCTGGGCGTCTGGCGCCGGAGGTTGTCCAGGAAGCCCTCATCGCCCAGCGCCCAGCCATGCACGGTCGCGTCCACGATCGCGCGCTGTTGGTCTGCCGCCAGGCCGGCACGCACCAGATCGCCATAGGCCGCTTCGCGCGCAAAGGGCGTGTTGCCCAAGCCCCAGTACACCGGGTGCGGCGAGAGGTGGCGATCGACCTGCAACCCGATGTGGTGCCGGTGGCTGGACCAGGCATAGTCGCGCGGATCGCCCACGAGCCCGGCGCGCACGGGGTTGAGTTCGATATAGGCCATGCAGGCCAGCAGGTACCGCTCGGTCTGCACGAGCGTGGACTTGTAGCGCCCTTCCCAGAGCGTCCCGGTGCGGCCATGACGGATGTTGAAGCGGCGCACGTACGCGCGGCCGATCGCCTGCATCATGCGCGGCACCCCATCGGCGGTGGACGGCGTGAGCAGCAGGTGGAAGTGGTTGTCCATCAACACCCAGGCGTGCACCGCCACCCCGTTGGCGCGGCCATGTTCGAAGACCAGCGCCATCAGCAACTCGCGATCCGCATCGTCCATGGCGATGACCTGCCGATTGTTGCCACGCTGGATGACGTGGTGCGGGTAACCGGGAACGGTGAGGCGAGGCAGGCGTGCCATGGCGGCCGGGGCGGGTGTTCGCGGATTATGGGAGCGCGCGGTCGATGCGTTGTGCCACCCACAAGCCGAGCAGACTCGCCGCGCCGGTGATCACCCAGCTCCATTGCCAGCCGCCAGCCTGCGTGGCCACCCAGGCCACCAGCGGCGGCCCGGCGAACTGGCCCAGGGCCGACAGCTGCTGCATCCAGCCGACGGTGGTGGAGACGGTGTCTTCACCGGGCGCGAGGCGCACCGCCAAACCGAACAGCGTGCCCGGGATCAACCCGCCCACGCCAGAGAACGCCAGCACGCCGAGGTATTGGATGAAGAAAGGCCCCTCGAGCGCGAACGCCAGCACGGCGCCCACCGCCATCGTGAGGTAGGCCAGGCGAAGCACCATCAACGGGCGCGCCCCATGGGCGATCCAGCGCCCGGCTCCGATGTTGCCGGCCATGTTGACGGCCGCGGCCATCGCACTGAGCAGGCCGGCCTGCAACCCACCCATTCCCCCCTGTGACAGGATGGTGGGCAGGAAGCCCACCACCGCGAGCCATTGCCCCGAGTAGAGGAGAAAACCCAGCGCCACGAGCCAGGGCCCGGGAGCCGACAGGGTGCGCCGCAAACGCGGTCCCCACGCCGTGACTCGGCCCGGCAAGGGCTCGTCGGCCGGCAGCCCGATACACAAGCCGATGGCGGCCCCCGACGACACCACCGCGAGCCCGAGCCAGACCACGCGCCAGCCCATGGCCTCGATGATCGGAGCCCCCACCAGCAACGCAAGCGCAGTGCCCAGGGGCATGTACGCCCCCCACCAACCCAGCGAACGGGCAAGCAGGCGGGCGTCGGCCACATGGCGGCGGATCAAGGCCGGCGCCGGCAACACCGCCAGCAGGAAACCCAGGCCCTCCACCGCGCGCGACGCGAGCAGGGCACCCGGCGTTGCCGCAAAGCCACCCCAGGCACTGCCCAGCGCCAGGCCCAGCAGGCCCGCCAGCATCACGCGTCGCGGGCCGAAGCGATCGGCCGACAGCCCGACGAACAGGCCGAGACACATGCCAGCCAACTGCACCAGCGACAGGAGAAAGCCCGCCTGTACCAGGCTCACGCCCAAACCCGCCTGCAAGGCCGGCACCGCGGGCGGCAGCTTGCCGATGTGCAAAGCGCAGGTAACGCCCACCGCCACCACGATGGCGGCCGCGCGATGGGGCGTGACGGCAAGCGCCCCGCTCATGGGAAGACCGCCACACCGAAGAGGCGCTCGTGCTCGCGAAGCGCAAAGCGGTCGGTCATGCCGGCGATGTAGTCGGCCGCGGCGCGCGGCAACACGGGCGCGCAGCGATACGCCTCGGGCAGTTGTGCGGGTTCGTCGAGATAGCGCTGGAACAGATCGCGCACCACCTGGCGCGCCCGTGTGGTGGTCTCCATCACCTGCGGGTGCCGGTACAGGTTGTGGAACAGGAACGACTTGAGCGCCTGGCTGCTCGCGCGCATGCCATCGGAGAAGCGAACGATGGACGCCGTGGCACGGACGTCCTCGATCGACTGCACCCCCGACTCGCCCAGGCGCGCGCGAGTCGCATCGATCACGTCGTACACCTGTTCGCTCAGCATGCGGCGAATGGTTTCGAACAACAGCCGACGCCCGCGCAACGCAGGATGCGCCACCAGGGCCTCGCGACGAAAACGCTCGAAGAGATCCACCGCTTCGAGCTGCTCGACGGTGATCAACCCCGAACGCACACCGTCGTCGATGTCGTGCGCGTTGTAGGCGATTTCGTCCGCGAGATTGCACAGCTGCGCTTCGAGAGAGGGCGACCCGCCGTGCAGAAACCGGTGGGCAATGCCCCCGGGCTCCTGCGCTTCGATCCGCTCGGCATTGCGGCGCGAACAGTGCTTGAGAATGCCTTCGCGCGTTTCGAAGCACAGATTCAACCCATCGAACGACGGGTAGCGTTCCTCGAGGTCGTCCACCACACGCAAGCTCTGCAGGTTGTGCTCGAAGCCCCAGCCATCGGGTGAACGCGCATCCGCGGGCAGCGCCTGCATGGCTTCGTGCAAGGCGTCCTGGCCGGCGTGGCCGAACGGCGTGTGGCCCAGGTCGTGCGCCAGGGCAATGGCCTCCACCAGGTCTTCGCTGAGCCGCAACGAGCGCGCGATGCTGCGCCCGAGCTGTGCCACCTCCAGCGAATGGGTCAAGCGCGTGCGGAACAGGTCGCCTTCGTGATTGAGGAAAACCTGGGTTTTGTAGACCAGGCGACGAAACGCCGTGGAATGGATGACGCGATCGCGGTCCCGCTGGAAAGCGGTACGCGTCGGCGCTTCGGGCTCGGGGAAGCGGCGCCCCCGGCTGCGCGCGGGGTCGCAGGCATGGGGCGCCAACAAGGCGCTCATGCCACGCGGCAGCTGCGCTCGATGACGTCGGCCACGAGGTCGTCGCTCACCGGCCGGAGCACCGCCTTGCCAGGACCATCGACAAGAACGAAGCGGATCTCGCCATCCTCGGCCTTCTTGTCGACCCGCATCAGCGACAGGTAGCGCTCGACGTTGTTCCCCACATCCAGAACCGGCGCCACCACCGGCAGGCCGGCCCGCTCGACAAGCCGACGCACACGCTCGACAAAGGCATCGTCCACCAGACCCAGCACCTGCGACAGGCGCGCGGCCATCACCATGCCACACCCCACGGCTTCGCCATGCAGCCATGCACCGTATCCCAGACCGGCCTCGATGGCGTGCCCGAACGTGTGGCCGAAGTTGAGGATGGCCCTCAACCCGGCCTCGCGCTCGTCGCTTGACACGACCAGCGCCTTGATCTCGCAGCTGCGCTGCACCGCATGCGACAGCGCAGCCACCTCAAGACCGCGCAGATCATCGATATGGGCCTCGATCCAGTCGAAGAACGCCATGTCGGCGATCGGGCCGTACTTGATCACCTCGGCCAGGCCAGCGCTGAGTTCACGCGCCGGCAACGAGCGCAGAACGTTCAGGTCGCACAGCACGCGCAGGGGCTGATGAAAAGCCCCCACCATGTTCTTGCCCAGCGGGTGGTTGATCCCCGTTTTCCCACCGACCGACGAATCGACCTGCGCCAGCAAGGTGGTGGGCACCTGCACGAACGAAACGCCGCGCATGAAGCACGCGGCCGCGAAGCCCGTCATGTCACCGACAACGCCACCGCCCAGCGCGTACAGCACCGTCTTGCGGTCACACCCTGCATTCAACAGCGCGTCGAAGATGCGTTGCAGCGTGCCCCACTCCTTGTGGGTCTCGCCATCCGGCAACACCACCGTATGCACATGACGGTGGCGGGATTGCAAGGTCTGTCGCAGGTCATCGAGGTACAGCGGGGCAACGGTGTCGTTGGACACGATCAGCGCGTGCCCTCCGCGAGGCAAGCCGTCGTAGGACGCCGCGTCGGCGAAAAGATCAGCCCCGATCATGATCGCGTAGCTGCGATCCCCCAGGTCGATCGAAACGGAAACAGGCACGAACGGAGCAATGGCAACGGGCGGCATGGGCTCGAGTGTATGCCGGGCCATCCCGCCGGCCCTACTGTGGCTGAGCGCCCTCTTGTCCGGCCAGTGGCGTCGTCAGCCCCGCCAGTTCGAGTTGCATCACGATCATGTTGACGAGCGTCGCCACCGACGGCCGCCCGGTATCGATCGTGAAATGAGCCGCCTGCGCATACAAAGGGTGCCGTTGCGCATGCAGCTCGCGCAACTTGGCCAGGGGATCGTCCACCTGCAACAGCGGTCGATTGCGGTCGTGGCGCAGACGACGGTGCAGCTCCTCGGGCGACGAACGCAAGTACACCACGTGCCCTCGCTGCCGCATGCGCTGCCGGTTCTCTTCCCGCAGAACGGCGCCGCCACCGGTGGACACCACCGACAGCGCCCCCTGACTCACCTCGTCGATTGCAGCCGCCTCGAGATCCCGAAACGCGGTCTCGCCTTCACGTTCGAAGTACACACGGATGCTGCAACCGACACGCGCCTCGATGTGGTGATCCACATCGACAAAGGGCAAACCCAGTCGCCGGGCCAACTGGCGCCCGACGGTGGATTTGCCCGATCCCGGCAGTCCGACGAGGAATACCGAAGCAGAGAGACTCAATTGATCGCAGAGCGGCCGAGCACCCTCGGGGTGATGAAGATCAACAACTCGGAACGCTCATCGATCATGTCGCGCGACTTGAACAGGTTACCCACGCCCGGCAGGTCACCCAACAGAGGCACTTTGCGAATCTGATTGCGCTCGGTGCGCTCAAAGATGCCGCCGATGACCACGGTCCCGCCGTTCTCCACCAACACCTGGGTCTGCACGTGCTTGGTGTCGATGGCAATGCCGTCCGCCGTCGTCTCACCACGCGTGTCCTTGTTGACGTCCAAGTCCAGGATGATGTTGCCTTCGGGGGTGATCTGGGGCGTCACCTCAAGCTTGAGGTTCGCCTTGCGGAAAGCGATCGCCGTGGCACCGCTGGACGTGGCGGTCTGGTACGGGAACTCGGTACCTTGCTCGATCAGCGCCTTCACCTGATCAGCCGTCACCACGCGAGGGCTGGACACCACACGCCCTTTGCCATCCGATTCAAGCGCCGAGATCTCCAGCGCCAGGAAGCGAGAGGCGTTGGGGCTGAAAAGCGACAGAGCATAAGTCGCTGCCTGGCCGCTCGCCGGCAAAGCAGGCAAGTTGACAAAGGGAGCAGACGTCAAGTTCGGGCCCGTCGTGACCGCCGAGTAGTTGCTGCCAAAGCTGCCGCGGACGGGGTTGCCATTCGCAGAACCGAGACTGACATCCCGAATCCCCCCCCCCAGACGCACACCGATCGATTTACCAAAGTCATCGTCGGCTTCGACGATGCGGGCTTCAATCAGCACCTGCCGGATGGGAATATCCAATTTGACGATCAACTCCTGCACCTGGGCCAAACGGGACGGAATGTCCGTCACGAACAACTGGTTGGTGCGCGGCTCGGCAATCACACTGCCACGTGGAGAAAGAATGCGGGCGTTACCACTGGAGCCAGACCCGCCACCGGACGTTGCGGTGCCCGCCGTCAATTGCCCTGCGATATCGGCCGCCTTGGCATAGTTCATCTGGAACGACTGGGTGCGAACCTGCTCAAGACTCTCGACAGATGCTCTCGCCTCCAACTCTTGCTTTTCGCGGGCCGCGATTTCATCGCGTGGCGCCACCCAGAGCACATTGCCCGTCTTGCGCAACCCCAGGCCCTTGGCCTGCATGATGATTTCAAGAGCCTGATCCCAGGGCACGTCACGCAAGCGCAAGGTCACAGCCCCGGTCACGGTGTCTGACGTCACGATATTGAAGTTCGTGAAATCAGCAATCACTTGCAACAAGGCACGGACTTCGATGTTCTGAAAGTTGAGTGAAAGCTTTTCACCCGAATAGCCCGGCCCTTGCGTGAGCTTGGAAGGATCGATGCGCTGCTCACGCACCTCCAAGACAAACTGATTGTCACTCTGGTAAGCCGAATGCTCCCAGTTGCCTGTGGAGGCAACCACCATACGGACACGATCCCCATTCTGAGAAGTCGTCACCGTGCGCACCGGCGTACCGAAGTCGGTCACATCAAGCCGGCGACGCAGACCCTCAGGCAAGGAACTCTTCAGGAACTCAACGACCAGCCCCATGCCTTCCTGGCGAATGTCCACGCCCACCTGGTTGCTCGGCAGGTCCACGATCACGCGCCCACTGCCGCCCGTTCCGCGGCGAAAATCGATGTCACGCAAGGCGCCCACGTCAACGTTGCGGCTTTCAGAGAAAGCCGCAGGCGGAGCGGTTTGCGCTGACACGGCTTCAGAGCGCTCCATCACGACGAGCAAGGAGTTGCCCTCAATGCGGGTTTGGTACGCGGCCGCTTGCTTCAGATTGATCACGACACGCGTGCGATCACCCGCCTGCACGACGTTAGCCGAGCGCAGATTGCCTTCGTTGATGTCCACGGTGCTGCGCCCCATGGCGTTGGTCACCCCCTGGAAGTCCAGTGCGATGCGCGCCGGCGATTGCACCGAAAAACCCGCGGGCACGGCCTTGAGCGGCTCCGAGGTGTTGATGCGAATCACCTCGACACCCGACTGGATGCCGCCCGTGACGGACTGAATCGCAATCTGCGCCTGAGCCCACGCGGAACTCGCCAACAGGCAGGCAGCTACCCCACCCTTGCACAGCCTCCGCCCCCACGATGCACCAGCCATGGTCTGCTCCGGGTTTTTCATTTAGCGTCCTCTACTAACTGCAGCGCCGCCGGGCGCTCGATCCATTCACCTGCGGCGTCCTGCACAACCTCGCGCAGCACAACCTCGGATTCGGTAATGCGGGTCACTCGCCCGAAGTTCTGCCCCAGATAAGCGCCCGACCGCACTTGATAGAGCAGCCGATCGATCTTGACCAGCGCGACCAGCTGCCCGCCACGGTCCAGGCTTCCGACCATGGTCATGGCATCCAGCGGAAAGGCTTCCAGCGGTTGGCGGCGGCGAGCCAGCTCGGGCTCGATCAGAGCCGAACTCGCGGCGCTTGCAGACTGCATGCCCCGCAGCAAGCTGGCCAGCTTTTCCGTGCTGAAGGGTGGGACAAGCCGTTCCGCGTCATACGGTTGCGGCACGAAACGTGTCGGCTCCGCGATGGGCTGAACGGAAGGCCGGATCGCGTTGCGCTCGGCCTGCATCCATGCCTGCAACTCATCCTGCCCGGAGGACGTGCAACCAACCAACAGAGCAGCACCCGATAGCACCAACAAGGCACGAAGCATCATTTGGCAGCTCCCTTCGCCGGGGCTTTGGCCTTCTGTTGCGCAGCAACCTCTTCCGGATCCAGGTAGCGGAACGTTTTGGCCACGCCATCCATGGTGAGGTAGCCCTCACGGTTGGTGATAGGCGTCAAGCTGAGGTTGTTGAGGGTCACGATGCGCGAGAGATTGGCAATGTCCCCGGCAAACAAACCGATGTCGTGATACGTCCCGGTCACACGGATAGAAATCGGCAACTCGGCGTAATACTCGCGCACAGCCACCTGCCCTGGGCGGAAGAGCTCGAACTGAAGGCTGCGCCCCAAGCCCGCCTGGTTGATGTCGGACAGCAGGGCGTCCATTTCCGCCTTGCTCGGCAGTTGCTTTTCAAGCTGCGTCACGTACTGCTGCACCTGCTCCAATTGCTTGCGCAATGCGTCCAGATTGACGGCTTGCACCAGCTTCTTCTTGTAGGTATCCCGCAGTTGTTGTTCTTTCGCCGTCTCGGCCACCAGTTCCTCATCCACGCCTTTGAGCCAGAAGAACCAGAGCGCCGCCACAACGCCCGCACACACAGCCACGAACAGCAAGTTTCTCGGCAGCGCCGGCCAAAGGGACGGGTCGTTGGGGTCCAACCCCGAGAACTGGGCCTTGAGCTTGGCCTGCAGGGATGTGAAATCGATATTGAGCCCGGACTTTTTCGCCATCGCAACCTCGTCAAACCTTGCCTGTGCCGGGGGCACTCGGGCTTGAAGGCACAACCGCAGGCGTTGCGGGCTGCACCGCCTGGGGCCGACGCAGGCCCACACGCATGGTGAAATTCGCCACGCGACGCGCATCCCGCCCACTGATGGCGGCATTAGAGGACACGATCTCGACCAACTCCGGCCTGAACAACGCCGGGCTGTTGTTGGCGAGATTGCGAAGCAACTCGGACACGCGCTCTTGGGATTGGGCCGTTCCAGTCAACAAAACAACGGCGTTTTCCTGCTTCATGGTGCGCAGGTAAACCCCCTCGGGCAACTGCTTCACCAATTCCTCCAGCAGATACACCGGCAGATTGCGCCCGGCCTGCAGGTCCTCAACCGCCGTCTGGCGCGCACGCAGCGAGGCAATCTGGGCCTGTAGCGAGGCAATGTCCTTGATCTCGGCATCGAGCTTGGCGATCTCGCGCGTGAGGAACTGGTTGCGCTCCTGCTGGGCCGAAATCTGCCCCTGGTACCACGTGAAGACAGCACCGCTGATCACGCCGCCAAGCAGCGCCGACAAGCCCAGCTGGGTGAAGAACTGATCTTTCTGGCGTTTGCGTGCCGCCTCCCGGTGCGGCAGCAGGTTGATGAGGATCATTGGTAGAACCTCCGCAATGCCAGGCCGGTCGAGGTGAGATAAGCCGGTGATTCACGAGAGATCTTGCGAGCCTGGATGTTCGGCCCGAGCTCCATCGCATCGAACGGATTGATCAACATGCAGGCGAACGAGGTCTGGTGCGTCACCGCCTCGGTCAAACCCAGCAGGGCCGCGCTGCCACCCGCCAACAGGATGTGATCGATCTTGTTGTATGGCGTGCTGGTAAAGAAGAACTGAAGCGCCCGACCCACCTCTTGTGCAAGGCTCTCGATGAACGGGTCGAGCACCGCTGTTTGATAGTCTTCCGGCAGGTCGCCTGAGCGCTTCTTGGCTTCGGCCTCATCGGCCGAGAAACCGTATTGCCGAATGATCAACTGCGTGAGCTGGCTGCCACCGAAGGCCTGATCCCGCTCGTAGAGCACCTCGTCGTTGCGCATCACTTGCAGGCTGGTGGTCATGGAGCCGATTTCAAACAAGGCCACCAGCGCGTCCACACCCTGATTGGGCAAGGTTTCGATGACTCGCCCTGCAGCCAGGCGCGACGCGTAGGACTCCACATCCATCACCACGGGCTTGAGGCCCGCAGCTTCCGCCAGGCCTTGCCGATCGGACACCTTCTCTTTGCGGGAGGCAGCGATCAGTACCTCGACATCACCCACCGAGGTGGTGCTGGGTCCCACGACACAGAAGTCGAGGCTGACTTCATCCAGCGAGAAGGGGATGTACTGGTTGGCTTCGGACTCGACCTGAGCCTCCAGCTCCTTGTCCGACATGCCGCCGGGCAGGATGATCTTCTTGGTGATCACCGCGGAAGCGGGCAAAGCCAGCGCCACGTTTTTCGTTTTGGCGCCGCTCTTGCGAACCACACGGCGCAAGGCGTCGGCCACCTCATCGAATTTCTCGATGTTGCCATCGGTGATCCAGCCGCGCTCCAGCGGCTCCATCGCACATCGCTCGAGCACGAATTCGCCCGCGCGATTGCGACTGAGCTCAACCAACTTGACGCTGGAGGAACTGACATCGATGCCCAGCAAGGGCGCCGGCTCTCGGCTGAATAGCGATCCCAATGAGATCAAGGTGGCCCCCAAATCGCGTGGCGCGCAAGCACGCCATACTTAAGAATTCACTTCAATGCTAGCAGTAAGCCCATTGAGCAGCAAAGATTTTTTGCCTCATGCACAAATCGAAACGTTGTCAAAAGCCGACGTGTCACGGGGCCCGTGTGATGCATTGAACGAAACCGTTCCAACCCCATCACAGATCCCCGAGGCGCCCCTCCAATGAAACCCTGCCGCCGTCGAAGCCGACTCCTACAATGTCGGCCCACCTGCCCCGAATTCGCATGACCCAAGACAACAGGCCCTCGAACGGCAGCGCTGCGAAGGCAGTATCTGCGGCCCCCCGCACGCTCGCCTTCATCGGGCGCTTGGTGGTGGCTGCCGCCGGACTGGCGGCGGCGGGTGTTGCGGCCGTGCTGATTGCTGTCGGCATCGCGCTCGCCGTTGCGTATCCCAACCTTCCCGACGTCACCGGACTGGCGGACTACAGGCCCAAGCTGCCGTTGCGCGTGCTCGCGGCGAACGGGCAGCTCATCGGCGAATTCGGCGAAGAGCGGCGCAACCTGCTCACCATCGACCAGATCCCCGACGTGATGAAGCACGCGGTGCTCGCGATCGAAGACGCCCGCTTCTTCGAGCACAGCGGAGTGGACTACCGCGGCATGGTGCGTGCGGCACTGGCCAACCTGCGCGAGGCCAAGAGTCAGGGCGCATCCACGATCACCATGCAGGTGGCGCGCAACGTGTATCTGTCGGCCGAGAAGAGCTACACGCGCAAGATCTATGAGGTGCTGCTGACCTTCAAGCTCGAGCACCTGCTCACCAAGGAGCAGATCCTCGAGATCTACATGAACCAGATCTTCCTGGGGCAACGCGCCTACGGCTTTGCGTCGGCCTCACAGATCTATTTCGGCAAACCGCTGCAGGACGTGACGATCGCCGAAGCCGCGCTGCTGGCCGGGCTGCCGCAAGCCCCCTCGGCCTACAACCCGCTGCGCAATCCCAAGCGCGCCTACGCCCGGCAACGCTACATCATCGACCGCATGGTCGAGAACGGCTTCATTACCGCCGGGCAGGCCGAGCAGGCCAAAGCCCAGCCGATCAAGCTGCGCCCACCGGTGCGCGAAGACAACCTGCAGGGCGAGTTCGTGGCCGAGATGGCCCGTCAGGCCATCGTGGCGCAGTACGGTGAAGCCGCCTACACGCGGGGCCTGGTGGTGACCACCACCATCGATCCCCGCGCCCAGCAGGTGGCGTACCGCGCGGTGCGCCAAGGCGTGCTCGACTACGAACGCCGCCAGTTCTACCGCGGCCCCGAGTTGTTCATCGATCTGCCGGCCGACGCCCAGCAGCGGGACACCGCCATCGATGAAGCCCTGGCAGAACGCCCCGACAACGGCGACCTGCTCTCGGCTGTTGTGCTTGAAGTCAGCCCCCGCCGGGTGGTGGTCGTGCGACAGGACGGTGACCCGATCGAGATCACGGGCGAAGGCCTGCGCCCGGTGCAATCGGGCCTATCCGAAAAGGCGGGGCCGAACATCAAGATCCGCCCGGGCGCCTTGGTCCGCGTGGTCAAGGTGGACGAGAAATCCTGGCGCATCACGCAGTTGCCCGAGGTCGAGTCGGCGTTCGTCGCGCTGGACCCGCGCAGCGGCCGCATTTCGGCCCTGGTCGGCGGTTTCGACTTCAACAAGAGCAAGTTCAACCACGTCACCCAGGCCTGGCGCCAACCGGGCTCGAGCTTCAAGCCTTTCATCTACTCGGCGGCGCTTGAAAAAGGGCTCACGCCCATGACCGTGGTCAACGATGCGCCGCTCTTTTACTCGGCGACCGAAACCGGTGGCAAGCCGTGGGAACCCAAGAACTACGACGGCCAGTTCGAGGGACCCATGTCGGTGCGCCGCGCCCTCGCGAAATCCAAGAACATGGTGTCGATCCGTGTGCTGCAGCTGGTGGGCACGCAGAGCGCCCAGGACTGGGTCACGCGCTTCGGGTTCGATACCGACAAACACCCGCCCTACCTCACCATGGCGCTGGGCGCGGGTTCGGTCACGCCGCTGCAGATGGTCACGGCGTATTCCGTGTTCGCCAATGGCGGCCACCGCGTCGCGCCAGTGCTCATCACCCGCGTGACCGACTCGCGCGGCCACGTGCTTTACGAAGTGCCTCAGACCACTCTCGACAACGCCCCGCGCGCCATCGAACCCCGCAACGCCTTCGTGATGAACAGCCTGCTGCAGGAAATCACCCGCTCGGGCACCGCCGCGCGGGCGCAGGCCGTGCTCAAGCGCAACGACCTCTATGGCAAAACAGGCACCACCAACGACGCGGTGGACGCCTGGTTCGTGGGCTTCCAGCCAACCCTGGCGGCCGCGGCCTGGGTGGGCTATGACACCCCACGCAACCTGGGCAGCCGGGAAACCGGTGGCGGCCTCGCTCTGCCGATCTGGATCTCCTTCATGCAGGAGATGCTCAAGGACGTGCCCGTTGCGCCGTATGCCCCACCACCCGGCGTGGTCAACGTCGGCGGCGAGTGGTACTACGAAGAATTCGGCCCCGGCAACGGCGTGCACGGCATCGGTCTGGGCGACCCCTGGCCCGGTGCGCCGGGTGGCACGGAAGTGGATGCCAACGGCATGCCGTTGGCGGCGCCGCTCCCGCAGGTGGAGGAGCGCCGCAGCATCCTCGACCTGTTCAGGAACTGAAGCGCAGCGGCTGGCCGGATTGTTCGCTGGCGTAGCGGCTCAGGTTCTCGAAGAACTCGCCGTTGCCTTTGGTGTCCATCCAGCTGTGGCCATCGTGCTTGTAGTGAAAGCCGCCAGCGCGCGCGGCCAGCCACACCTCGTGCAAGGGCTTCTGCAGGTTGATCACGATCTGGCTGCGGTTGGGAAACGTCAGCGTGATCATGCCGCCCACGCGCTGGTTGTCGATGTCCGCGTCGCTGTCCTCGTTGATGCGGTCGCAGGCCAGTTCGACCGCCTTCAGCAAGGCTTCGGCACGGTCCTGGTATTCAAGGTCGGTCATAGAATGCGCGCATGTTCAGGTGGCTGCGCATTCTAGGTTTCCGCTCCGGCCCCGCTCGGGCCATGGCTTTGGCGCTGTGCTTGTCGAGCTTGGCAGCGTGCGGGCAGAAGGGCCGCCTCTACCTGCCTCCGCCCCCGTCGGCCGACCCCACGACCCAACCCACCCATGCCCCTGCCCGCGCACCTGACGCTTCACCAAGGTGAACTGCATTTCGAGGGCGTCTCCCTCGAACGCCTTGCCCGCGAACACGGCACCCCCCTCTTCGTCTACAGCAAAGCCGCCATCCTGCAGGCGCTCGCGGCTTACCAGCGTGGGCTCGCGGGTCGCCAGCAGCTGATCTGCTATGCGATGAAGGCCAACTCCTCGCTGGCCATCCTGCAGACCCTGGTGCGCGCCGGTTGCGGGCTCGACATCGTCTCGGGTGGCGAACTCGAACGCGCCCTGACCGCGGGTTGTGCGCCCGAACGCATCATCTTCTCGGGCGTGGGCAAGACGCGCGCCGAGATGCGCCGCGCGCTCGAGGTCGGCATCGGCTGCTTCAACGTGGAAAGCCGCGCCGAGCTCGACGTGCTCGACGAGGTGGCCCGCGCCCTGGGCCAGCGGGCGCGCGTGAGCATCCGCGTCAACCCCGACGTGGACCCGAAGACGCACCCCTACATCTCCACCGGGCTCAAGGGCAACAAGTTCGGCATCGCCCATGGCGAGGTGCTGCAGACCTACCGGCACGCCGCCGCCTGCGCGGGCCTGGAGGTGGTGGGCATCGACTGCCACATCGGCTCGCAGATCACCGAGACGGCGCCTTACCTCGACGCCATGGACCGCGTACTCGACCTCGTGGCCGCGATCGAAGCCACGGGCATTCGCCTGCACCACGTCGATTTCGGTGGCGGCCTGGGCATCGACTACAACGGCGACGCCCCTCCCGCAGCCGATGCCCTGTGGCCGCAGCTGCTGGCCAAACTCGATGCGCGTGGCTACGGCGACCGCACCGTGATGATCGAACCCGGCCGCTCGCTGGTGGGCAACGCCGGTGTGTGTCTCACCGAAGTGCTATACACCAAGCCCGGTGAGCACAAGAACTTCCTGATCGTGGACGCGGCCATGAACGACCTGCCGCGCCCCGCGATGTACCAAGCCTTCCACCGCATCGAGCCGGTGCGCCCGCGCGGGGGCGATGCCCCGGTGTGGGATGTCGTCGGCCCGGTCTGCGAAAGCGGGGACTGGATCGGCCGCGACCGCGCGCTCGCCGTGCAGCCGGGCGACCTGCTCGCCGTGCTGTCGGCCGGCGCGTACTGCATGAGCATGGCCAGCAACTACAACACCCGTGGCCGGGCAGCCGAGGTGCTGGTCGACGGCGACGACGCCACCGTGATCCGCCAGCGCGAGGGCGCCGCCGATCAGATGCGGCTGGAAACCCTGCTCGGCTGAGCCCGTCGGCGCCGCCACAGGCGCCAGGCCATCAGGGCGCCGAGGATCGCGGCGTAAACCGCGACCTCGTTGAAGTCGTTCTTGCCAGCGCGCATCCAGAAGAAGTGCAGCAACGCCAGCCCGGCGATCACGTAGACCGCGCGGTGCAGCGTCTGCCAGCGCGCGGCGCCGAGCAAGCGGATGGCGCGGTTGAACGAGGTGGCGGCCAGGGCGAGCAGCAGCAGCCAGGCCGCCGTGCCCACCAGGATGAATGGCCGCTTCGGAATATCGGCCAGCACCTCGGTCCAGTCGAAGCCCATGTCGAACCAGACATAGGCCAGCCAATGCATCGAGGCGTAGAAAAACACGAACAAGCCCAGCATGCGACGAAAACGCGCCAGTGCCGGCAGGCCCAGCGTCACGCGCAGCGGCGTCACCAGCAGCACCAGCACCAGGGCGCGCAGCGACCAGTCGCCCAGCGAACGGATCAGCGCCTCGGCCGGGTTGGCGCCCAGGCGGTCGGCCACCGCCGCCCAGGCCAGCCAGGCGAAGGGCAGCAGCCAGACAACGAACACCAGGGGTTTGGCCAGCGGGTGCAACAAGGCCCGCTGAACCGCAGCGCGCGACATCAGTAGAGCTTGCGCAGATCCATGCCAGCGTAGAGCTGGCCCACCTGCGCCTCATAGCCGTTGAACTTCAGCGTCTGGCGGCGCTTGGCGAACAGCCCGCCACCGTCTTCGCCGATCCGGCGCTCGGTGGCCTGGCTCCAACGCGGGTGGGCCACCTCGGGGTTCACGTTGGAATAGAAGCCGTACTCCTGCGGCGCGGCCACGTTCCAGGCGGTCTTGGGCTGCTGCTCGGTCAAGCGGATCTTCACGATCGATTTGCCGCTCTTGAAGCCGTACTTCCACGGCACCATCAAGCGCACCGGCGCGCCGTTCTGGTTGGGCAGCACCTCGCCATACATGCCGAAGGCCAGCAGCGTGAGTGGGTGCAGGGCTTCGTCCATGCGCAGGCCTTCCACGTAAGGCCAATCCAGCACGTTGGAGCGCAGGCCTGGCATCTGCTTGTCATCGGCCAGGGTCACGAACTCCACGTACTTCGCGCTGCCCTGGGGCTCCACCCGTTTGATCAACTCCGCCAGCGAATAGCCCACCCAGGGGATCACCATCGACCAGCCTTCGACACAGCGCAACCGATAGACGCGCTCCTCCATCGGCGACAGCTTGAGCAACGCATCGAGATCGAAGCGGCCCGGTTTGTTGACCAGTCCTTCGACCTGGACCGTCCAGGGCAGGGGCTTGAGCGTCTTCGCGTAGCGGGCCGGATCGCTCTTGTCGGTGCCGAACTCGTAGAAGTTGTTGTAGCCCGCCGCGTCCTCGTAGCGCGCGGGCTTTTCCACGGTGGTGGCACCGGCCACCGCGCTGGCGCGACCGGGCAGCGGTGTCAATTTGCCCGGGCGTGGTGCGTTCTGCGCCTGGGCGTCGCGCGCGGCCCAGGTGGCTCCCGCGGCCGCCACGGCCAGCAGCCATTGCCGGCGTTGCAGGTAGGCCGCTTGCGGGGTGATCTCGCTGCTGCGCGGGTGGATGAAGCCGTCCTGGCCGGTGCGGATGATCATGGCAGTCACTCCTGGAAGGGGCGCGGGCGCGACGGATGCCGCGCCCGCGTGCGTATCGGTCGTGCGATACGCCGAAGTCTTACCGGTTCCGCGATCAGAGCTCGCCGTAGCTGTGCAAACCCGACAGGAACATGTTGACGCCCAGGAAGGCGAAGGTGGTGATGGCCAGGCCGACCAACGCCCACCAGCAGGCCACGGTGCCGCGCAGGCCTTTCATCAGGCGCATGTGCAGCCAGGCGGCGTAGTTGAGCCAGACGATCAGCGCCCAGGTTTCCTTCGGGTCCCAGCTCCAGTAGCCGCCCCAGGCTTCGGCCGCCCACAGGGCGCCCAACACGGTGGCGATGGTGAAGAACGCGAAGCCGACGGCAATGGCCTTGTACATCACGTCGTCGAGCACCTCGTAGCTGGGCAGGCGCTCGGCGATGCGGCGGCGGCCGAAGATGATGGCGGCCACGATCAGCGCCGAGACGCCGAAGTAGATGAACCAGTAGCTGCCCCCCTTGTCGGCCGCGTTCTGGCGGAACACGATGGGCTCGAAACACAGCACCACACCCAGCAGCCACAGCGGCGCGAGCTTGTACCAACGCGTCTCGCCGGCGCTTTGCTTGATGAGGTACGCGAAGGCCAGCATGGCGGCGATGGCGAAGGTGCCGTAGCCGATGAAGTTGGCCGGCACGTGCAGCTTCATCCACCAGCTCTGCAGCGCAGGCACCAGGGGCTGGATCTCGTGCGCCTCGCGCACCACCGTGTACCAGAGCAAGAAGCCCACCGCCGCGCTGACGATGAGCATGGAGAACGCGCCCATGCTGCGCGTGGCGTAGCGGTCTTCGTAGTACAGGTAGAACGCGGCCGTCATCCAGCAGAACAGCACGAACACCTCGTAAAGGTTGCTCACCGGGATGTGGCCGATGCCCGGGCCGATCTGGTGGCTTTCGTACCAGCGCACCAGCGAGCCAATGAGCGCCAGCCCGATGGCAACCCAGGCCAGGCGGGAGCCCAGTGCCTCGAAGGTGGCCCCCGCACGCGTGAACATGCCGACCCAGTAGAACGCCGTGCTCATGAAGAACAGCACGCTCATCCACAGGATGGCCGACTGGCTGGAGATGAAGTACTTGAGCAGGAACACCTGCTCGCTGCGCGCCAGATCGGCCCCACCACCGGGCGCCTGATAAAGCCAGATGGCCAGCAGCGAGAACGCGCCCACCACCACCGTGAGGCTGCGCAACGGGCGCCAGAACCAACCGAGCCAGATCAGGCTGGGCACGGTGCCGGCGAGGATCCACTTCTCGTAGATGTCCATCGCCGTGCCGTACTGGATGAAGGCCCAGGCGCTGCCGACCGCCACGAGCGCGGCGAACAGCCAGTCCCACACGTCGCGGCGCGCGAAGTAACCCGGCTGCAGGCCAACGCCGTCGCGGGATTTCTTGAGATCAATGGTCTGGGTGACGGTATTCATGGCTTCACCTGCAGCAACTGGGTTCTGAGCAATTCGAACTCGTGATCGGCATCGAGCGTTTTGCGGTTGGTCGACAAGGCCAGACTGGCCTGGGCGCCCTCGCCTTGCGGCGCCAGCCAGACCCACACGCGGCGTTCGCGGACGTAGAGCATGGCAAAGACGCCGAGGATGAGCAACAGGCACCCCAGGTACACGATGGTCTTGCCCGGCGCGCGCGCGACCTGGAACACGCTGGCCTGCACATGCGTGAAGTCCTTGAGTTGCAGTGCCATGGGCGCGGGATAGAAGAACGTGTCCGACAGGCTGATCACGGCCTGCGTCATGAAGCGCTGCACCGGCTCGTCGCGGGGCAGCGGCGTCAGGCCCGCCTGCTCGCGGCTGAGTTGCAGCAGCTCGAACAGCGTGCCGTTGAGGATGCGCACCAGCACGTCGCTCGCGCGTTCGCGCTCCACGTCGGGCACGCTGAGTTCGAGGAAGGCCGAGATCGCCTGCAGCCCGCCCACCACCTCGCGCGCGGGCGTGCCCCTGGCGTCGTCGGCGGGCACGCGCACGGGCTCGGCACCGGCAAACAGCGCCAGCGCGCGCGTGGCCGAAGCGGCCAGGGCCTCGGCGAGGTCCGGGCGCCCGCCTTCGACGGACGCCACCGCATAGCGGCGCACCGCCTCGGCACGCAGGGCCGGGTCCTCAAGCGCGGCGCGCAGACGCACGAAGCCGTCCATGCCATCGTTCTCGTCGGCCGGCACGCGCAGGTAGCGGAAGCTGTCCTGGGGCGTGTCGCGCAAGCCGAGCAGGTAGACACGCTGGCCATCGAGCTCTACCGGCAGCATGTAGTTGTGGTATTCGACCGCCTGGCCTGCGCTGTCGCGCAGCTTGTAAGTCACGCTCGGGCCCACGTTGCGCAGGGTTTTCTCGGTGACGGTCTTGTGAGCGGCACCGAGCCGGCTTTCAACCGCTTCGCGCAGATCGACCTTGCGCACATCGGTGCCGGCCCCGGCCTGGGCGGCGAAGTTCTCGACGTTGATCACGCGCAGGCCGGTGTACTCCAGCGTCATCTTCTGTTCACCGTTGCTGAGCTCGGTGGAACTGCCAACCGTGCCCTCGATCTCGAACGGTTTTGTTGTACGCGTGATGGGCACGGCCTGCAGCTTCACGCGCGAACCCCCATCGTCGAAGCTGGACTGGTAAATCGCCACGCCGCGGTGGAACACCGGGTGATTGACTTCCACGCGCGCGGCCTGTTTCTCACCCGTCTCGTGATCGTGGATCACGATCTCGCTCGCGAACAGGCGCGGCATGCCGGTGTCGTAGTACTCGACGATGAACTTCTTGAGTTCGACCGAGAACGGCAGCTCCTGCAGCAGCACGCCCCCGGGCTGGGAAATGATGGCGGTGCTCGAGGCCGTTCCCTCGGTGACCAGCAGGTTGCCGCGAAAGGTGGGGTTGCTCACCGACAGACGGTGCTGCGCCGGCACGTCGGCGATCATGCCGCCGCCCTCGAAGATCTGCTTGCCGTTGAACCAGGTCTGCGCGCGCACCATGAGGTCGCCATCAAGCAACCCACCCACACACACCAGCACGATGGCGCTGTGCGCCGCCAGGTAGCCCCATTTGTTGACCGCCCCTTTCTTGGCGGCCACCATCCAGCCATCACCCTGCGGCGTGCCCCGCACCTGCAGGCGCACCTTCCAGCCCGAACCCAGCAGCACCTGACCGATGCGGTGCGCCGCCGCCTGCGGCGGCTCGGCCAGCGCGCCTTCCGCACGGTGCGGAAACGCCTTGAGGCTTTGCTCGCGGATGTTTTCCTTGAAGGCTTTGAAGTCGGCCAGGATCTTCGGCGTGTTGCGGGCAATGCACAGGCTGGTGCTGACCACTAGGAAGGCCAGGATCACCAGGAACCACCACGCGCTGTACACCGTGAACAGGTTGGCGGCGGCGAACACCTCGGCCCAGAAGGGCCCGAACTGATTGACGTAGTTGTTGTACGGCTCGGCCTGCTTGACCACGGTGCCGATCACCGAGGCAATGCAGATCACGCTGAGCAGCGCAATGGCGAAGCGCATCGAGGACAGCAGCTCCACCATCGCGGCCAGGCGACGCGAGCCACGCTGCAGTTCCATGCCTTGGGTCGAAGCGGTCATCTCGTGGGGGAAGAAAGAAAAAGGCGCTTGCGGGTTCGCCAAGCGCCTTGTCTGATGCGGATGCGCTTCGCCGGTTCAATGCCCGGCGAAAAATCAGCGCAGGCCGGCGATGTAGTCCGACACCGCCTTGATCTCGCGATCGGTCATCTTGGCCGCCACGTCTCTCATTTGCGGGTTGTTGCCGCGCGTGCCGTTGCGGAACTGCTCCAGCTGGGTCTTGGTGTAGTCGGCGTGCTGGCCGGCCAGGCGCGGGTACTGCGAGGGAATGCCCGCACCGTTCGGGCTGTGGCAACCCGCGCAGGAAGCGATGCCGCGGTCGGCCAGGCCACCGCGGTAGATGCGCTCACCGAGCTTGACGAGATCGGCATCGGAGGCGAAGCCCGGCGCGTGCTTCTGCGACGCCAGCCAGTGGGCAATGTTGCGCATGTCGTCGTCCGACAGCGTGGCGGCCATGCCCTGCATCACGGCGTTGGCGCGCTTGCCGCTCTTGTATTCCTGCAGTTGCTTGAGCAGGTACTCGGGGTGCTGGCCCGCGAGCTTGGGGTTGGCCGGCGTGGTGGAGTTGCCATCGGCCGCGTGACAGGCCACACAGACGTTGCCGTAGGCGGCGGAACCCTTGGCGAGGTCCGGCTTGGCCGACTGCGCGTGCACGTTCAGGGAAAGGGCTGCGGCGGCAGCGGCCATCAGGAAGGAGGCGGGCAATTTCATGTCGGGGCGTGCGTCGGGGGCGGACGGGTTCGGTGTGGGGACGATCGAGGGTCGGCCGGTCAAAACCCGACGATTTTACAATGCACCACCAAGACTGCCCCCGATGACCCACCACTCCACTGCGGCCCCCTCCGCCGACGCCCGCCTGGCCCACGCCTGGCTGCACACGGCACGCTTCCTCACCACCGCCCCCACGCTGGAGACGCTGCCCGCGCTCGAGGTGCCGGAATTCGCCTTCGTCGGCCGGTCCAACGCCGGCAAATCCACCGCCATCAACACGCTCACCCAGCAAAAACGCCTGGCGTTTGCGTCCAAAACGCCCGGGCGCACGCAGAGCATCAACCTGTTCACGCTGGGCAAACAAGGCATCACCGACGCCGTGCTGGCCGACCTGCCCGGCTATGGCTACGCCGCCGTGCCGCACGAGGCCAAGTTGCGCTGGCAGCGCGTGATGGTGAACTACCTGCTCACGCGCCCCAATCTGCGCGGCGTGGTGATGCTGGTCGACCCGCGCCTCGGGCTCACCGAGCTCGACGAGGCCCTGCTCGAAGCGATCCGCCCACGGGTCGAGGCCGGGCTGCGGTTCCTGGTGCTGCTCACCAAGGCCGACAAGCTCACCCGCACCGAGGCCAACAAGGCCCTGTCGATCGCGCGACTGCAGACCGCTGGCGGTGAAGCCAGACTGTTCTCTGCCCTGAAGAAGCAGGGCCTGGACGAGGTGGCGACGCTGCTGTGGCAATGGGCCCACACCGACGCCGCGACGCCCACCGGGCCCGACAACACAGAACCGCCCGCCGAGGACTGATCCGGTCGGGCCCCTGGAGCCCGCCATGATCGAGACCTTCGACGCCGCGCTGCCGCACGGCATCACCCTCAGTTGCCGCGCCGCGGGCGAGCGGGGCCGGCCCGTGGTGGTGTTCCTGCACGGCTTTCCCGAAGCCGCTTTCGTCTGGGACGAATTGCTCGAACACTTCGCACAACCCGCCCATGGCGGCTACCGCTGCGTGGCCCCCAACCTGCGCGGATACGAGCGGTCAAGCGCTCCCACCGAGGTGTCGGCCTACCGCGCGCGCCACCTGGTGCAAGACATCGCCGCCCTGACGGACGCCCTCACCGCCGAAAGCCCCAGTCCTGGCCGCTTGGCCTTGCTGGTGGCCCACGACTGGGGCGGTGCGCTGGCCTGGGCTTTCTCGGCCGCGCACCCGCAGCGGTTGGCGCGGCTGGCCATCCTGAACGCCCCGCACCCCGTGCCGTTTCAGCGCGAACTTGCACACTCACCCGCGCAACAGCGGGCCAGCGCGTACATGAACTTCCTGGCCCGCCCCGACGCGGCCGCGCTGCTGGCCGAGAACGACTTCGCCCGTCTGTGGCCTTTCTTCACCACGATGGCGGCCGACAGCCCCCCGCCCGACTGGCTCGACGAGGCCACGCGCAACCGCTACCGCGCCGTCTGGCGCCAGGGCCTGCACGGCGGCTGCGCTTACTACGCCGCGTCGCCCCTGCGCCCGCCCACCGCCAGCGAACCCGGCGCGGCGGCCGTGCAACTGCCGCCCGAGGCGGTGACGGTGCGCGTACCCACGCTGGTGATCTGGGGCCTGGGAGATACCGTGCTGCCACCCACCCTGCTCGAAGGACTGGACGCCTTCGTGCCCGACCTGCGCATCGAGCGCTTGCCGGACTGCAGCCATTGGCTGGTGCACGAGCAGCCGCAACGCATTGCGGCGCTGCTGGCCGGTTTCCTTCAGACGCCGACGTAGAACGGCGGTTCGCCCGGCGGGCGCGTCTTGAAGCGCTTGTGCACCCAGTAGTACTGCTCGGGCATGGTGCGGATGTAGCCTTCCAGCGCACGGTTCATCGCCGCGGTGTCGGCCTCGACCGAGTCGCTCGGGTAGTCGACCCAGGCCGGGTGCACGGTCACTTCGTAGCCCTCGGGCACCATGCGCGTGACCACGGGCACCACCTGCGCCCGGCCCAGGCGCGCCAGGCGCGGCAACGAGGTGACGGTGGCAGCCAGCACACCGAAGAAGGGCACGAAGACGGCGTCGCGCTCTCCATGGTCCATGTCAGGCAGCAGGTAGAGCGGCATGCCGTCGCGCACCGCGGCGACGATGGGCCGCAGCCCCTGGCGTTTGCCCACCACGTGGGGCTGCCCGAAACGCTGCCGCCCGGCCATGATCCAGCGGTCGATGTCGGCATTGAGCTGCTCGGCGTACACCGTGCAGAGGCGCCGGGGCAGCTTGGCCGCCAGTGCGGTCCCTCCCGCATCCAGGCCGACGAAGTGCGGCGCCAGGATCACCGTGGGTGTATCGCCGTCCAGCGCGCTCAGGTCCCCTTTGAGCGTGAGTCGGCGCCGAACCACATGCTCGGGCGCTTCCCAGAGCCAGCTGCGATCGAGCCAGGCCTGAGCGAAGTACACGAAATGGCGGCGCACCGCCGCGTCCCGCTCGGCCTCGGAATGATCGGGAAAACAGGCCGCCCAGTTGGCGCGCGCAATGCGCCGACGCCGACCGGCCACCGCATGCAGCACGCGCCCCAGCACCCAGCCCAGGGCGCGCACCCAGGACAAGGGCATGCGCGCCAGCAACCGCATGAAGCCAATGCCCAGGCGGGAGCTCAGGCTGGGGGAGGCGGGTGCAGGAGAAGCAGCGGAAACGGCCTCGGGTTCGGTCATCGGCGAGGGTTCTTGTAGCGGTCGTACGACCACAGGTACTGGGCGGGCGATTCTCGCACCAGCGACTCCATGGCCGCGTTCACCACCCGGGCTGCCGCTTCGGGCTCGCCGGGCAGTGGCACGCCGAGCGGGCGCACATGAATCACGTAGCCCCGGCCCCACGACAGGCGTTCGCCCCAACTCAGCAACACAGTGGCATCGGCCGAACGCGCCAGACGCGCCGACAAGGTCATGGTGTAAGCGTCACGGCCGAAGAACGGTGCCCACACGCCCAGGCCCTGGGGCGGCACCTGGTCGGGCAGCAGGCCCACCGCTTCTCCGGCCTTCAGGGCCGCGATGAGCTGGCGCACGCCCGACAGCGTGGTGGGGGCCGCGAGCAGCCCGGGGCGCTCACGCGCGCTGTCCACCAGCTCGCGCAGCCAGAGCTGACGCGAAGGACGGTAGAGCACGGTCATCGGCCGCGCGGCGCCAAAGCGCGCGGCGTAGGCCTGGGCGGTGACTTCGAAACACCCCAGGTGCGGCGTCAGGAACAGCACCGCCCGGCCAGCCGATTGCGCGGCCTCGATGTGCTCGGCGCCATCCCAGCGCAGCGGCACGGGCGCGCCCAGCCAAAGGCGCGGCAGCTCGGCCACCAGGCGCCCGGCATGGCCGACAGAACCCAGCGCCACGCCCAGGGGCTGGGCGGCCTGGCGGGCGTTGGCCAGCAGGCGGCGGCGGTAGGCGGGCGAGAGCAGGAAGCTCAGCCAGCCGAGCGCGGCGCCCAGGCCGTGCAGCACAGGCAAGGGCAGACGCCGGCCAGCGGCAAAGAGGAGGCGGATCAGCGTGACCAAGGACGGGTGGCGTCTGGCGCGGGGCGCGCTGACTTAGAATCGCGCCATCGCCGAGTTGATGAACTGATTGCGGGGCGATTCACAAATACCGCTAAAGCGTTCGCCGACTTCTGACAGACCGGCAAACGCCGATCCGACAACCTCAGGAGTTTAAATGGCGAGCGACTTTCTCTTCACGTCCGAATCCGTGTCCGAAGGCCACCCCGACAAGGTGGCTGACCAGATCTCTGACGCCATCCTTGATGCGATCTTCGAGCAGGACCCGCGCAGCCGCGTGGCCGCCGAAACACTGACCAACACCGGTCTCGTGGTGCTGGCCGGCGAGATCACCACCAACGCCCACGTCGACTACATCCAGGTCGCGCGGGACACCATCAAGCGCATCGGCTACGACAACACCGACTACGGCATCGACTACAAGGGTTGTGCCGTGATGGTCTGCTACGACAAGCAGTCCAACGACATCGCCCAGGGCGTGGACCACGCCTCCGACGATCACCTCAACACCGGCGCCGGCGACCAGGGCCTGATGTTCGGCTACGCCTGCGACGAGACGCCCGAACTGATGCCGGCGCCGATCTACTACGCGCACCGCCTCGTCGAGCGCCAGGCCCAGCTGCGCAAGGACGGCCGTCTGCCGTTCCTGCGCCCGGACGCCAAGAGCCAGGTGACGATGCGCTACGTGGACGGCAAGCCGCACAGCATCGACACCGTGGTGCTGTCGACCCAACACGCGCCCGACCAAAGCGAGACGCCCACCAAGATGAAGGCCAGCTTCAACGAAGCCATCATCGAAGAGATCATCAAGCCGGTGCTGCCCAAGGAATGGCTGCAGGACACCAAGTACCTGATCAACCCCACCGGCCGCTTCGTCATCGGCGGCCCGCAGGGTGACTGCGGCCTGACCGGTCGCAAGATCATCGTCGACACCTACGGCGGCGCCTGCCCGCACGGCGGTGGCGCCTTCTCGGGCAAGGACCCGTCCAAGGTCGACCGCTCGGCCGCCTACGCCGCGCGCTACGTGGCCAAGAACATCGTGGCCGCCGGCCTGGCCAAGCAGTGCCAGATCCAGGTCGCCTACGCCATCGGCGTGGCCCGCCCGATGAACGTGACCGTCTACACCGAAGGCACCGGCGTGATCCCCGACGAGCAGATCGCCAAACTGGTGCAGGAGCAATTCGACCTGCGCCCGAAAGGCATCATCCAGATGCTCGACCTGCTGCGCCCGATCTATTCCAAGACCGCCGCCTACGGCCACTTCGGCCGCGAAGAGCCCGAGTTCACCTGGGAAAAAACCGACAAGGCCGCCGCGCTGCGCGCCGCCGCTGGTCTCAAGTAAGTCGAATCACTTCACGCAGGCCCCGCCGGTGCAAACCGGCGGGGCTTTTTCGTGTGGTTTTGCGCTCATCGCCCCCATCGGTGCGGTGAACCTGAATTTTTCCCAGAGGGCGCCGATATGGACGGGCAAGAACCCTTTTGCCTGTGCCATCCGCCGGAGCTTTCATGGAACTCGACCTGTCCTTCACCGACACCGGCCCCGCGGTGCCCGGCAGCACCGATCCGTTCGAGCACGCGCCTTGCGGCCTGCTCGCGCTGGACGCGCAGTTGCACTGCGTGCGCGCCAACCGCACCCTGCTGGCCTGGCTGGGCCATGAACACGCCAGCGAAGACGCACTGGCCGGTGTGATCGAGCCCGCCGATCACGGCAGCCTCGACCAGTTGCGCGCCCACATCGACGCGCTGCGTCAGACCGGCGAGCCGCAGACCCTGGACCTGAGCCTGCGCAAGGCCGACGGCTCGGTGCTGCACGCACGGCTGCAATCCGCCGCCGTGCTCGACACCCAGGGCCAGTTCCTGCACAGCAGCGCCCTGGTGCTGCCGGCGCCCGCACCGGCCCCGGTGGTGGAGGGTGCACCCACGCCCACCGAAGCCCTGCTGCGCAGCATCACCGACCGCATCCCGGCCCGCCTGGCCTACTACGACAAGGACCTGGTGTGCCGCTTCGCGAACGCGGCGCACGCCGGGCGCTACGGCAAATCGCCCGAACAGATGGTCGGCTCGCACCTGAGCGAGGTGGTGCGCCCCGACGTGCTGCACGAGATCCTGTCGCGCGTGGCCGCGGCCTTGAGCGGGCAGCCGCAGAACTTCGAGGCCGAGCGCCTGGACGCCACCGGGCAGCGCCATTACTACGAGATCCACTACCTGCCCGACCAGCAAGGCGATGAAGTCAAGGGCATCTTCATCGAGTTGCACGACATCACCGACAGACGCCGCACCGAAGAACTGGTGCTCAACGCCAACCGCGATCTCGAAGACCGCGTGCGCGAGCGCACCACCGAGCTGTTCGAGAGCGAGCAGCGTTACCGCCTCATGGTGGACGCGCTCCAGGATTACTGCGTCTACTTCATCGACGAGAACGGCCGCATCACCGAATGGACCGAAAGCGCCCAACGCCTCCACGGCCACGGCAAGGCGCAGATGACGGGCCAGGCCTTCGACACGCTGATGAGCACCGACAACGCCGGCGAAGACGAGATCGACACCGAGCAGGTGCTGCGCCTGGCCAAGGCGCACGGCCAGTGGGAAACCCGCGGCTGGCGCCTGCGCGAGGACGGGTCGCGCTTCTGGGCCCACAGCGTGGTGACCGCGCTGCGCAGCGAGCAAGGCGAGTTGCGTGGCCTCTCGTGCATCACGCGCGACATGACCGCGGCCAAGAACCTCGAGGACGTGATGAACGACCTCAACCGCGAGCTCGAAAAGCGCGTGGCCGAACGCACGCGCCAGCTCGTGGCCGCGAACAAGGACCTGGACGTCTTCTCGCACATGGTCTCGCACGACCTGCGCGCACCGCTGCGCCACATCAGCAGCTTCACCTCACTGCTGCACGAGCAACTGGGTGAATCGGAAGACCCGATGGTGCAGCAGTGCCTGCAATCGATCTCCAAGTCGAGCAAACGCATGGGTCAGATGATCGAGGGCCTGCTGGAGTACGCGCGCCTGGGGCGCGTGGCGATCGAGTCGCAGCCCGTGCCGCTGGGCCCGCTGCTGCACGGCGTGATTGCGCACCTGCGCCAGGAGAACACACAGCGCGAGATCGAGTGGGTGATCGACCCCGATCTGCCGATGGTGCGTGGCGATGCGATGCTGCTCGCCCAGGCCTGGGGCAACCTGCTCGACAACGCGGTGAAGTACACGCGCAAGCACCCGAAGGCACGCATCGAACTGGGCTGCAAGGTCAACCCGGTCGGCGGGCACATGTTCTTCATCAGCGACAACGGCGCGGGCTTCGACATGGAGAAAGCGCACAACCTCTTCGTGATGTTCCAGCGCCAGCACCACTCGATGGATTTCGAAGGCAATGGCACGGGCCTGGCCCTGACGCAGCGCATCATCGAGCGCCACGGTGGCCGCATCTGGTGCGAGAGCGCCGTCGGCCGCGGCTGCACCTTCTACTTCACGCTGCCGTTCGAAGGCGCTGAGCCGGCGATGGACTTCACGCCCTCGGCCATGGCGGCACTGAGCGCCTGACCCCACCCCACGGCCCGGGATAATCCCGGGCCATGACGCCACCCACTGCCTTGTTCGATCTGCGCGGCCAGGTGGCCCTGGTCACCGGCGCGGGCCGTGGCCTCGGCCGGGCCATTGCGCAGGGCCTCGCGGCCCAGGGCGCCGAGGTCTGGCTCGGCGGGCGCGACGCCGCCACGCTGCAGGCGGTGGCGCAAAACATCGGGCCGAATGCTCGGCCACTGCCCTTCGACGTCGCCGACGAAGCCGCGGCCAGCGCCGCCCTGCAAACCCTGCTGTCACGCAGTGGCCGGCTCGACATCCTCGTCAACGCCGTCGGCCAGCGCCGCCGCGAACCCCTGGACGCCCTGCCGCCGACCGCCCTGCGCGAGCTGCTCGACACCAACCTCGTGGCGGCCTGGCACCTGTGCCGCGAGGCCAGTGGGCCCATGCGGCGCCAGGGCCACGGGCGGCTGATCAACATCACCTCCATCGCCGGGCCCATTGCCCGCGCGGGCGACGCGGCCTACACCACGAGCAAAGGCGCGCTTGAGGCCATGACCCGCGCCCTGGCGGCCGAGCTCGGCCCGCACGGCATCACCGCCAACGCCATCGCGCCCGGCTACTTCGCCACCGAGACCAACGCCGCCATGGTGGATGACCCGGGCGTGGCCCACTGGCTGACCCAACGCACCTCGCTCGGCCGCTGGGGCCGGCCCGAGGAGATCGCCGGCGCCGCGGTGTTCCTGGCCTCACCCGCCGCGAGCTACGTCACCGGGCAAGTGATCGTGGTCGACGGCGGCTACCTCGCCCATTTCTGACCACCGGCCCGGCCGGCTTCTTGAAAACGCCCCCGGGCGCCCTTATGATTAGCACTCGCTGGATTTGAGTGCTAACACTTGGTCCAAGACCGCGGTGGTACCCGCCGCGCGAACCCCTTCCCCCGTTCTTCCCACATCAGGAGATGCAATGAAACTTCGTCCTCTCGGCGACCGCGTGATCGTCAAGCGCGTCGACAGCGAAACCAAAACCGCCTCGGGCATCGTCATCCCCGATGCCGCTGCCGAGAAGCCCGACCAGGGTGAAGTCCTGGCCGTCGGCCCGGGCAAGACCAACGACAAGGGCGAAACCAAGGCGCTGTCCGTCAAGGTCGGCGACCGCGTCCTGTTCGGCAAGTACAGCGGCCAGACCGTCAAGGTTGACGGCGACGAGCTGCTCGTCATGAAGGAAGACGACCTGTTCGCGGTTGTCGAAAAGTAATCACATCCCCCGGTTTGAATTGAAGGAGCCTCAACATGGCAGCTAAAGACGTGGTTTTCGGCGGTGACGCCCGTGCCCGCATGGTCGAGGGTGTGAACATCCTGGCCAACGCAGTGAAAGTGACCCTGGGCCCCAAAGGCCGCAACGTGGTGCTCGAGCGCTCGTTCGGCGCCCCCACCGTCACCAAGGACGGTGTGTCGGTCGCGAAAGAGATCGAACTGAAAGACAAGCTCCAGAACATGGGCGCGCAGATGGTCAAGGAAGTCGCTTCCAAGACCTCCGACAACGCCGGTGACGGCACCACCACCGCCACCGTGCTGGCCCAGGCCATCGTGCGCGAAGGCATGAAGTACGTGGCCGCCGGCATGAACCCGATGGACCTCAAGCGCGGCATCGACAAGGCGGTTGCCGCCCTGATCGAGCAGCTCAAGAAGGCCTCCAAGGCCACCACCACCAGCAAAGAGATCGCTCAGGTCGGCTCCATCTCCGCCAACTCCGACGAATCGATCGGCAAGATCATTGCCGACGCGATGGACAAGGTCGGCAAGGAAGGCGTGATCACCGTGGAAGACGGCAAGTCGCTCGACAACGAGCTCGACGTCGTCGAAGGCATGCAGTTCGACCGCGGCTACCTGTCGCCCTACTTCATCAACAACCCCGAGAAGCAGGCTGCCCTTCTGGACAACCCCTTCGTGCTGCTGTTCGACAAGAAGATCAGCAACATCCGCGACCTGCTGCCCGTGCTGGAGCAAGTCGCCAAGGCCGGCCGTCCGCTGCTGATCATTGCCGAGGAAGTCGAAGGCGAAGCCCTGGCGACCCTGGTGGTCAACACCATCCGCGGCATCCTGAAGGTTGTGGCTGTCAAGGCGCCTGGCTTCGGCGACCGCCGCAAGGCCATGCTCGAAGACATCGCCATCCTCACCGGCGGCAAGGTCATCGCTGAAGAAGTGGGCCTGACGCTCGAGAAGGTGACCCTGGCCGACCTGGGCCAGGCCAAGCGCATCGAAGTGGGCAAGGAAAACACCACCATCATCGACGGCGCCGGCGTTGCGGTGGACATCGAAGCCCGCGTGAAGCAGATCCGCATCCAGATCGAGGAAGCCACCAGCGACTACGACCGCGAGAAGCTGCAGGAACGCGTGGCCAAGCTGGCCGGCGGCGTGGCCGTGATCAAGGTTGGCGCTGCCACCGAAGTCGAGATGAAAGAGAAGAAGGCGCGCGTGGAAGACGCACTGCACGCCACCCGCGCTGCCGTGGAAGAAGGCATCGTGGCCGGTGGCGGCGTGGCCCTGCTGCGCGCCCGCCAGTCCGCTGGCGCCATCAAGGGCGACAACGCCGACCAGGAAGCCGGCATCAAGCTGATCCTGAAGGCCGTCGAAGCCCCGCTGCGCGAAATCGTGGCCAACGCCGGTGGCGAGCCGAGCGTGGTGATCAACGCCGTGCTGGGTGGCAAGGGCAACTACGGCTTCAACGCCGCCAACGACACCTATGGCGACATGATCGAGATGGGCATCCTGGACCCGACCAAGGTGACCCGCACCGCTCTGCAGAACGCCGCGTCCGTGGCTTCGCTGATGCTCACGACCGAGTGCATGGTCGCCGAAGCACCGAAGGACGAAGCGCCTGCGATGCCTGGCGGCGGCATGGGTGGTATGGGCGACATGGGCGGCATGGGCATGTAATTGCCCAGGCACTCCAGGCCTTTCCCTTGAAAAACCCCGCGAGCGATCGCGGGGTTTTTCTTTGGGCGCTTGTTAGGATGCCCCGATGACTTTCGAGACCCGGACGACACCCGCCCAATGGCTGAGCGCCGCCTGGCACATCGCCACCGGACAACGCACAGCAGTTCCGCCGGGCCCGGCCAGCGCCGCGTCCATGGCCTTGGCGGTGCTGCTCTTCGTGGCGTTCAACGCGCTGATGGGTCGGGTCTTCATCCTTGGCGAAGCCCGCTTTTCCTGGTCGGACTGGTGGTGGGGCTGGGCCCGCACCGCGCTGTTCGTGGGTGTGGCCTGGTTCGGTCTGGCGCTGTGGCGCCCGGCCGGGCGGCCCGCGGTGTCGACGAGCGCCTGGCTGGTGCTGTACTGGGTCGCGAGCCTGCTGCCCGCGGGGCTCTACGGCCTGTGGTGGGCGATGTCGGCACGGCAGTGGTTGCCGGCCTGGTCGGGCGCGGGCTGGCTGCTCTGGACGCTGTATGGCGCGATGGGGCTGTGGTGGGTGGTCATCGCCTGGCGCGCCGCGCGCGGGCTGGGCGCGTCGGCGCTGCGCGCCACCGGCCTGGGCCTCGCCGTGGTCGCCACCCAGCTGGCGTCGAGCTGGTGGCTCCAGGACCAGGCCTGGACGCGCGACACACCGGGCCGGACCACCGCGCCCCTGCAGCTGAGCCAGGAGGGCTTCGAGGCCCAGGAGACGCTGTTCGCGCAGGCTCTGGACGCGGTGGCGGCACGCGCCGATGGGCCCGCGCAGGTGTTCGGCATCGTCTACGCACCGTACGACGAAGGGGTCTTCCTGCGAGAGGCCGCGCTGGTCACGCGTGCGATGAGCGAACACCTGGGTGCCGCTGGACACACCATCACCCTGCTCAACCACCGCAGCACCGCGACGCAGCAGCCCTGGGCCACGCCACGCAACCTGCGTGTGGCGATCGAGACCATGGCGCAGCGCATGGACCCGGAGCGCGACCTGCTCGTGCTCTACCTCACGTCACATGGAGGCCAGGACCACCGGCTCGCGTCGCAGTTGTGGCCGCTGACCGTGGCGCCGCTGGACGCGGTCGACGTGAAAGCCTGGCTCGACGAGCACCGCATCCGCCATCGCGCGGTGATCGTCTCCGCGTGCTATTCGGGTGGCTGGGTGCCACCGCTGGCCGACGACGACACGCTGGTGATGACCTCGTCCGCCGCCGACCGCGTCTCCTACGGTTGCGGTGAGGACTCGCCACTCACCTACTTCGGTGAAGCCCTGTTCCAGCACGCCTTGCCGCAAACGCGCTCGCTGGAAGACGCCTTCGCGCTGGCCGTGCCGCACATCGTCGCGCAGGAAGCGCGCACTGGCCTGGCGGACACGCCCTCCAACCCACAGATCCACGTCGGCCCCCGCTTTCGCGAGCGCTGGCAGGCCTGGCAGCAGGGCCGGGGAGCGGCGCGCTGAACGCGCGGCCATCCGGTGCGTGGCGCGGTCGGTGCGGGACGCGCCGGGCGCCCCGCGGGCTTCAGGCCATCATGGCTTCCAGCTTGATGGTGTCGGCCACGAAAGCCCGAATGCCTTCGGCCAACTTGTCGGTGGCCATCGCGTCTTCGTTCAGTGCAAAGCGAAAGCCCGCTTCGTCGTACCGCACGCCCGCGATGTCCATGCCGCGCGCCGCCTGGGGATCGAGCGCTCGCGACAAAGGCGCGTCGCTCGCGGCCAACTGCGCGAGCAGTTCGGGGCTGATGGTGAGCAGATCGCAGCCCGCGAGCGCGGTGATCTGGCCCACGTTGCGAAAGCTCGCACCCATCACTTCGGTGGCGATGCCGTGGCGCTTGTAGAACTGGTAAATGCGCTTCACCGATTGCACACCCGGGTCGTTGGCGCCGGCGTTGGCGGCTTCGTCCCACTGCGCGCCGCTCTGCTTCTTGTACCAGTCGTAAATGCGGCCGACGAAGGGTGAGATGAGCTGCACACCGGCCTGGCCGCAGGCCACGGCCTGAGCGAACGAGAACAGCAACGTGAGGTTGGTGTGGATGCCTTCGCGCTCGAGTTGCTCGGCCGCGCGGATGCCCTCCCAGGTGGCCGCGACCTTGATGAGCACGCGATCGCTGTCCACGCCCTCGGCGCGGTACAGCGCGATCAGCCGGCGTGCCCGCTCCAGCGTGGCCGCGGTGTCGAAGCTCAGCCTCGCATCGACCTCGGTGGACACCCGGCCAGGGATCAGGCGCAGGATCTCGCAACCGAAGCGCACCAGCAGGCGGTTCATCAGTTCCACCTTGTCGCCCGTGCCATGCTGCGCGACCGCCTCGGCCAGCAGCGGTGCGTACTCGGGTTTCTGCACCGCTTTCAGGATGAGCGAGGGGTTGGTGGTGGCGTCCTGCGGTGCGTAGGCCGCGAGCTGCTTGAAGTCGCCCGTGTCGGCAACCACGGTGGTGAACTGTCTGAGTGCATCGAGCTGATTCATGGCGCGATTATCGCGCGCGTTGGTAATAAAATTTCAATACTTTCAACCATCGGGTTCCACGCATGCTCGACCGCATCAAGGCCTCCCTGCCCTCGCTCGCGCCGGCCGAACAACGCGTGGGGCGGCTCGTGCTGCAGGACCCGCGCAGCTTTGCCAGCCTGCCGGTGAGCGAACTCGCGGAGCGCGCGCACGTGAGCAAGCCCACGGTGGTGCGCTTCTGCCGCAGCATGGGCTATGACGGCCTGTCGGATTTCAAGCTCAAGCTCGCGGGCACGGTGAGTGAAGGCGTGCCCTTCATCCACCGCAGCGTGGACACCGACGACAAGACCGGCGACGTGCTCGTGAAGGTGGTCGACAACACAGTGGCGGCGTTCCTGAAGTACCGCAACGACGCATCGAGCCACGCCATCGAACGCGCCGTGGACGCGCTGCTGACCACCTGGAAGGGCAAGGGCCGCATCGAGTTCTTCGGCGCCGGCAATTCGGGCATCGTCGCGCAGGACGCGCAACACAAGTTCTTTCGCCTGGGCATCAACGCCATCGCCTACAGCGATGGCCACATGCAGGTGATGAGCGCCTCGTTGCTGGGCCCGGGCGATTGCGTGGTCATCGTGTCCAACTCGGGCCGCACGCGCGACCTCATGGACGCGGCCGACATTGCGCGCAAGCACGGGGCCACGGTGATCACCATCACCACCAGCGGCTCCCCCCTGGCTCAAGCCGGCCACATCCACCTCGCGGCCGACCACCCCGAGGGCTACGACCGCTACAGCCCCATGACATCGCGGCTGCTGCACCTCATGGTGATCGATATCATGGCCACCTGCCTGGCGCTGCGCATCGGCAGCTCGAAGCTGCAGCCGCTGCTGCGCGAGATGAAGAACAACCTGCGCAGCAAGCGCTACGCCTGAGCCCGGTGCTCAGGGCCCGGGCTTGAACGACTTGAGTTCGTACACGGTGTGTTCCCAGGGCTGGCCGCCGCGAAAACTGCGGTACTCCGAGCGCACCAGACGCCCGATGGATGGGGCAAACCACTGCACCTGGGCGATGCGGACGGACCCCGACCACGACACGCCGGTGACCCAGCCGCCCGATTCCACCTTGACGGTGTCGAACTCCCCGGCCGGTGTGCGCAGCTTTTCGCTGGACACGATCTTCACGTCGAGGTCGACCTTTGAACGCGCCTGGTTGGCCATCACCATGTCGTAGCGCGTCTTCCAGTTCGCACCCGCCGTCAGCGGCCACTTGACCAGCGGGATCGGGGGATCGAACCGCGAGCCGCTGGCACCGGAAACCGCCAGACCGAACTGCTCGGTGAGCACGCCCTCCTGCTCGGGGCGGTCCGGCCGCGCGTGACGCGTTCGAATGAGATCACCGTCAATGGCGGTCACCGTGACGGTCTCTTCGGTGGTGCGGTTGTCGGCCCGCAGTTCCACGGAATAAACCGCCACATCACCCACCTTGTGAACCGCCTTGGCACTGCCCTCGGCTTGCGCCGAGGCCAGCAGCGGCAGGCAGGCCACGGCCCATCCGGCCAGGATTCGCTGGAACATATCCCCTCCTCGCCAGGCCCCGAGCCCTCACCGCGAAAGCCCTGCATGGACCCTGCTCGATGGCAAGCCTAGAGGAAGATCCCGCGCGCCGCCATCCGCGAAAACGGGGGGAGGCCGTCAGATCCGGCCTTCCTCCACCGCGTGGCAGGCGATGCGGATGCCGCCGAGCGTCTGCAGCACCGGGCGCTCGTTGCGGCAGCGGTCGTTGGCGTGCGGGCAGCGCGGGTTGAAGGCACAGCCGCTGGGGGGGTTCAAGGGGTTGGGCACCTCCCCCTGCACCGGGGTGCGCGCCTTGCCGGTGTCGTGCATCTTGGGGATGGCATCGAGCAGCATGCGCGTGTACGGGTGGCGCGGATTTTCGAACAGCGTGTGTTTGGGCGCCAGCTCGACCAGGCGGCCCAGGTACATCACGCCGACCTGGTCGCTCACGTGGCGCACCACGGCCAGGTTGTGGCTGATGAACAGGTAAGTGAGCCCACGCTGGCGCTGCAGGTCCTTCATGATGTTGAGGACCTGCGCCTGCACCGAGACATCGAGTGCGCTGGTGGGTTCGTCACACACCAGGAAGTCGGGCTGGGTGGCGAGGGCGCGCGCGATGGAGATGCGCTGGCGCTGGCCACCGCTGAACTGGTGCGGGTACTTCACGCGGTCCAACGGGCTGAGGCCCACCGATTGCAGCAGCGCATCCACGCGCTCACGCAACTTCACCGGATCGGACTCGATCTCGTGCTCGCGCAGTGGTTCGGCAATGATGTCCTCCACACGCCAGCGCGGGTTCAGGCTGGCGTACGGATCCTGGAAGATCATCTGGATGCGCCGGCGCAGCACGCGGCCGGCGGGCGTCTTGAACGCGGCGTGCGCATCCTGGCCATCGAACTCGAAGCCACCGCGCGTGGGCTCGTACAGGCCCACGAGCAAGCGCGCCACGGTGCTCTTGCCGCAGCCCGATTCGCCCACCAGCGCGAGCGTCTGCCCGCGCGGGATGTCGAAGCTCACGCCGTCGACAGCGCGCAGCAGCAGGCGCGGCTGACGCTCGAGCACGCGGTTGAGCCAGGGTGCGGAGACGTCGAAGGTCTTGGCCAGATCGGTGGCGCGCACCAGGGCCTGGGTGTCGTTGATCACAGCGCTCATGCCACCACCTTCTGCCCGTGCAGCCAGCAGGCGGCGCGCGTTGCGCCGGCGTCCATCAGATCGGGCCGCTGCGCGTGGCAGCGGTCGAACACCTTCTCGCAGCGGGGGTTGTAGGCGCAGCCTTTGGGGATGGCATTGAGGCGGGGCATGGCGCCATCGATCTGGTGCAGGCGCTCGCGTTCTTCGGTCATGTCGGGAATGCAGGCCATGAGGCCGCGGGTATACGGGTGCGCTGGCTGGTTGATCACCTGGTGCACCGGGCCGATCTCGGCGATGCGGCCGGCATACATCACGGCCACGCGATCGCAGGTCTCGGCGATCACGCCCATGTCGTGCGTGATGAGCATCACCGCGGCGCCACGCTGTTTGCAGATGGTTTTGAGCAAGGTGATGATCTGCGCCTGAATCGACACGTCGAGCGCGGTGGTGGGTTCGTCGGCCACGATGAGCTGCGGCTCCGCCGCCAGCGCAAGCGCAATCACCACACGCTGGCGCATGCCGCCCGAGAACTGGTGCGGGAAATGGTCGATGCGCTGCTCGGCCGCGGGAATGCCGGTGTCCTTGAGCAACTGGATGGCGCGTGCACGGGCTTCGGCCCTGCTCACCGGCAGGTGCGTGACGATGGTTTCGGTGAGCTGGCGACCCACGGAGTACAGCGGGTTCAGCGAGGTCAGCGGGTCCTGGAAGATGGCGCCGATCTTGCGGCCACGGATGCGGCGGATCTCTTCATGCGGCAGGTTGTCGATGCGCTGGCCTTCGAGCAACACCTGGCCCGAAGCGATATGCCCCGGCGGCTCGAGCAGGCCGATGATGGAGGCGCCGGTGAGCGATTTGCCCGCGCCCGATTCGCCCACCACGCCCAGGATCTCGCCGGGCGCGATGTCGAAAGAGATGTCGTCGAGCGCGCGCAGCGTGCCGCGGCGCGTGGGGAACTCGACAACGAGGTTCTTGACTTGCAGAAGGCTCATGTTCAACGGAGACGTGGGTTCAGGGCGTCGCGCAGCCAGTCGCCCAGCAGGTTCACGCTCAATGCGATGAGGATGAGCATCAGGCCGGGGAAGATGGTGATCCACCACTCGCCGGAGAAGAGGTAATCGTTGCCCACGCGGATGAGCGTGCCCAGCGAGGGCGACGTGGGCGGCGCGCCCACACCCAGGAAGGACAGCGTGGCCTCGGTGATGATCGCCGTGGCAACCTGGATGGTCGCCAGCACCAGCACCGGGCCGAGCACGTTGGGCAGCACATGGCGGCCCATGATGCGCATCGGCGCGACGCCGGTGACGCGCGCGGCCTGCACGTACTCCTTGTTGCGCTCCACCAGCGTGGAGCCGCGCACGGTGCGTGCGTACTGCACCCAGCCGGTGAGCGTGATCGAGATGATCAGCACGCCGAAAGCCAGGGTCTCGTGGGCGTTGGGGAACAGGGCGCGGCCCACACCGGCGATCAGCAACGCGATCAGGATCGGCGGGAACGACAGCATCACGTCGCACAGGCGCATGAGGAATGCATCGATCCAGCCGCCGAGGAAGCCGGCCAGCAGGCCGAAGCCGACACCGATCAGCACGGACAGCACGACCGACGCCAGGCCCACGGCAAGCGAGATGCGCGCGCCGTACATGAGGGCGGAGAGGATGTCGCGCCCCTGGTCGTCGGTGCCGAGCACGAACGACGGGTTGCCGCCTTCCTGCCACATGGGCGGAATGCGCGCGTTCATGAGATCGAGCGTGGCGAGGTCGAACGGGTTGTGCGGGGCGACCCAGCCGGCGAACACCGCGCAGAAGACGCAGATGGCAGCGATCACCGCGGCCACGATGGCCGTTGGCGAGGTGCGGAAGCTGTAGCCGACATCGCTGTCGAGCGCGCGGCGAAGAATGGCGATCAAGGAAAAAGTCTCACTGATGAAGTGATGCGGGGTCAGGTGCCAGCGCGGATCCGGCTTCGCCGGTCCGCTGCTGGCGTCCCCCTCAGGGGGAAGACGCCGCAGGCGGCGCAGGGGGGAACTTATTTCACCGAGATATAGCGGAACGGCATGAAGTTGTCGGCCAGCTGGACCAGCGTCACGTTGCTGGCCACGCCCCAGGCCAGCGCTTGCTGGTGCAGCGGCAGGTGGCCGATGTCGTCGCTGTGCAGCTTGAAGGCCTCGCGGATCATCGCGTCGCGCTTGGCCTTGTCGGTCTCCGACTGGATCTTCAGCGTGAGCTCATCCACCTTGGGGTTGCAGTAGGAACCCAGGTTGAACTGGCCGGACCCCTTGTCGTCCACACAACGCATCAGCGCGTTGAGTGCGTTGTGCGAGTCGTAGGTGCCCGGGGTCCAGCCCAGCATGTAGAAGCTGGTGTCTCGGCGCAGGATCTTGGGGAAGTAGGTGCCCTTGGTCTCGGCCTGCAGGTTGATCTTGACGCCCACGCGCGCGAGGTTGGCGGCCACGGCCTGACACACGTTGCCGTCGTTGACGTAGCGGTCGTTCGGGCAGTTCATGGCGACCTCGAAGCCATTGGGGTAGCCGGCATCGGCCAGCAGCTTCTTGGCGGCTTCGGGGTCGTAGGGCAGGCGCGTGTTCATCGCGGCATCGAACCCGTTGATGCCCGGGCCCACCATCAGCGCCGTGGGAGCCGACGCGCCACGCATCACCGTGCGCTGGATGCCCTGGATGTCGATGGCCTGGTAGAAGGCCTGACGCACGCGCTTGTCCTTGAAGGGGTTCTTGCCCTTCACGTTCGAATAGAGCAGTTCGTCGCGCTTCTGGTCCATACCGAGAAAGATGGTGCGCAGCTCGGGGCCTTGCATCACCTTGGACTTGCCGCTGGCGTTGATCCGCTGCACGTCCTGCAGGGGCACGGGCTCGATCACATCGACCTGACCCGACAGCAGTGCGGCCACGCGCGTGGCGTCGTTGCCGATCGGTGTGTACTCGATGTCGACGACGTTGCCTTCGATCTTGCCCCAGTAGCTGCCGTTGCGCTGGAAGGTCGTCTTGACGTTGGGCTGGCGCTCGCGCAGGCGGAACGGGCCGGTGCCGTTCGCGCGGAACGAGGCCGCGTTCTCGATACCCTTGCGGCGATCCACCGGGCGCGTGGCCTGGTTCTCCTCGCTCCATTTCTTGCTCATGATGTAGAGCAGCGAAATCACGTCGGGCAGGATGGGGAACGGTGCGGCGGTTTCGATCTCGACCACGTGATCGTTGACCTTGCGCACTTCTTTCACGTCGTTGACATAGCTCTTCATGTCCGAGCCATCGCCCGCGGCGCGTGCAAAGCTGAACAGCACATCGTCGGCCGTGAAAGGCGTGCCGTCGTGGAATTTCACGTTCTTGCGCAACTCGAACCGCCACACGGTCGGCGAGGCCTGGCGCCAGCTCGTGGCGAGGGCCGGCGCGAGCCTGAGGTTGCTGTCACGCCCCACCAGCGGCTCGTAGACGTTGCCGGTGACGCTGAGCTGCAGCGATTCGTTGAGCGAATGCGGGTCCATCGACAACGCGTCGCCCTGGTTGCCGATGCGCACGGTCTGTGCCGAGGCGGTGCCGGCCACGGCCAGCGCGCCGGCCACCAACATGGCGGCTGCGGTTTTTCTGAGTTTCATGCTTCGCTCCTGACAGGGGTGGGTGAAACGGAAGTGTGTTTGTGGGCGGACACTGGCTCGTCGGCCAACGGCATGCCCTGTTCGATGAGACCGGCGTGCAGGGCCGCGCCCAGCGGCAGCACGTCGTCGTTGAAGTCGTATCGGCTGTTGTGCAGGAAGCAAGCGCCCTGCCCGTTTTCGGCACCCTGCCCAAGGCGCAGGTAAGCACCGGGTTTGACCTGCAGCATGAAGGAGAAGTCTTCAGCGCCCATGCTCGGGTCCATGTTGCGGTCGACATGCTCGTGCCCGACCAGCTTCTGCGCCACCTCCACCACGAAGCGGGCTTCGTCGCGCGTATTGATGGTGGCGGGATAGATGCGCTCGTAGTTCAGGTGCGCCGACGCGCCCAGGCCCAGGGCCACGCCCGAGCAGACCTCGTGCAGGCGCTTCTCGACCATGGCCTGCACTTCGGGGTTGAAGGTGCGCACGGTGCCCACCAGCTTCGCGGTGCCCGGAATCACACTGAACGCCCCCGGATCGCCGGCCTGCATGGCACACAGGCTGATGACGGCGCTGTCGATCGCACGCACGTTGCGCGAGACGATGCTCTGCACCGCGGTGATGATGTGCGCGGCCACGAGCACCGGATCCACCGCGGCATAGGGGTGCGCCCCGTGTCCGCCCTTGCCGGTGATCTCGATCGTGATGCGATCGGCCGACGCCATCATGGGCCCGGGGTTCACGCCCACGGTGCCGGGGCGCATCTGGGGCCAGTTGTGCATCGCGAACACCGACTGCACCGGGAAGCGGTCGAACAGGCCGTCTTCGATCATGGCCTTGGCGCCCGCGAAACCTTCTTCGCCGGGCTGGAAGATCAGCACCGCCGTGCCATCGAAGTGGCGTGTCTCGGCCAGGTAGCGCGCGGCGCCCACGAGCATTGCCGTGTGACCGTCGTGGCCGCAACCATGCATCATTCCGGGCTTGCCCGACTTCCACGCGAAGTCGTTGTGCTCGGTCATGGGCAGCGCGTCCATGTCGGCGCGCAGCCCGATCATGCGGCCACTGGCGTTGCTGCGGCCGCGGATCACGGCAACGACGCCCGTCTTGCCGATGTTGGTGTGGATCTCGTCCACGCCGCAGACCTTGAGCGACTCCACCACGCGCTTGCTGGTGTAGACCTCTTCGAAGCCCAGCTCGGGGTGCGCGTGCAGGTCGCGCCGCAGCGACGTGAGCTCCGGATGGTAGGCGGCGATGTGCGCGAACGCACGGCCGTGGGCGCGAATGCGCGAGGCCGCCATGTCAGTGACCTCCCGCCTTTTCCACGCGCAAGCGCGGGTCGACGGCGAAGTACAGCAGATCCACGATCAGGTTGATCACCACGAAGATCAGCGCGATCAGGCACAGGTAGGCCGCCATCACGGGGATGTCGGCGAAGGTCACGGCCTGAATGAACAACAGGCCCATGCCCGGCCACTGGAACACCGTCTCGGTGATGATGGCAAACGCGATCAGGCCACCGAGCTGCAGGCCGGTGATGGTCATCACCGGCACCAGCGTGTTCTTCAGCGCATGGCCGAAGTGAACCGCCCGGTTGGTGAGGCCACGGGCGCGCGCGAACTTGATGTAGTCGGTGCGCAGCACTTCGAGCATCTCGGCGCGCACCAGCCGCATGATCAGCGTGAGCTGGAAGATCGCCAGCGTGATGGCCGGCAGCGTGATGTGCAGCCAGCCCTTGGGCGTGAGCAGGCCCGTGCTCCACCAACCGAGTTGCACCACGTCGCCACGACCGAAGCTGGGGAACCAGCCCAGTTGCACCGCGAACACCAGAATGAGCAGGATGCCGATGAGGAAGGTCGGCAGCGACACGCCCAGCAGCGAGATCGTCATGAACACCTGGCTCAGGAAGGTGCCGCGCTTGAGTGCCGCGTACACACCCATCGGGATGCCCACAAGCAATGCGAGCAACGCCGCAACCGTGGCCAGCTCCAGCGTCGCCGGAAAGCGTTCGGCAATGAGGCGGGACACCTTGGCCCCCTGACGCAGACTCAAACCGAATTCACCCTGGGCCGCATTGACCAGGAAGTGACCGAACTGGATGAAGAAGGGTTGGTCGAGACCGAGGTCGGCGCGCAACTGGCGCACCTGCTCGGCCGTGGCGTCCTGGCCAAGCAGGAACACCACCGGATCGCCCACGTATTGAAACAGCATGAAGGCGATCAACGCCACGCTGATCATGACGATCAGCGCTTGGACAAGCCGCCGGAGGATGAAAGCAAACATCAGATGAAAAAACAAGAGAGGGTCGCGCCAATCATGGGGCGACCCTCTGCGGTCGAAGACGCGCTCAGTTTACCTTGATGAGTCGCCAATCCAGGCGGTTGTCGGCGCGGTGTACGACGTCGATGTTCTTCTTCAACGCCCAGGGGATGACCTGGTTGTGCAGCGGAATGTGCGACACGTCGGCGTTCGACAATTCCAGTGCCTCGGTCAGCAGGCGATTGCGGATCAGCGTGTCGGTTTCCGTCTTCGCGCGATCGATCACCTGGTCCATCTTGGGATTGCTGTAACGGCCCACGTTGTAGTTGCCGTCACCACCCTGACCCAGGGAGCGCACCAGCGATTGCAGGCTGTACAGCGCATCGAAGGTCGGCACGCCCCAGCCCAGCATGTAGATGCTGGCTTCGTAGCGCTGGATCATCGGGAAGTAAGTGGACAGCGGCAGCGTGCGCAGCTTGGCTTTCACGCCGATGCGCGCCCACATGGCCGTCACCGCCTGGCAGATCGCTTCGTCGTTGATGTAGCGGTTGTTGGGGCAAGCGAAGTCGACCTCGAAGCCATCCTTGTAGCCGGCGTCGGCCAGCAGCTTCTGCGAGGCGGCCACGTCGAAGGGATAGCGTTGGTGCACCGACTCGGTCCAGCCCGCCACTTGCGGCGCCACGAGCGCACCCGTGGGTTGACCCAGGCCGCGCAGCGTGACGCGCGAAATCGCGTTCATGTCGATCGCCTGGTACAGCGCCTTGCGGACGCGAACATCCTTCAGCGGGTTCTTGCCCTTGATGTTGCTGCCCACGAGTTCGTCGCGGTGCTGATCCATACCAAAGAAGATGGTGCGGTTCTCGATGCCATCGATCACCTTCAGGTTGCCGTCCTGGCGCAGTCGCGGCAGATCCTGCGGGCTGGGATCGAGCACGAAATCGACCTCACCCGAGAGCAAAGCCGCCATGCGCGTGGCCGTGGCCCGCACCGGCGTGTAGATGATTTCGGTCACGTTGCCTTCGGCCTTGCCCCACCAGTTCGGGTTCTTCACCACCACCAGCCGCTGGTCCTGCACCCATTCCTTGAGCATGAACGGGCCCGTGCCCATGGCGTTGCGGTGCGCGAAGTTTTCGTCCTGCGTCTTGATGTCCTTGGGGGCCACCGAGTTGTTCTTCTCCGCCCAGGCTTTGCTCATCATGCGCAACTCGGTGAGCTGGTTGATCAGCACCGGGTTGGGACCCTTGGTGAAGATATCGATCGTGTCGTTGTTGACCTTCACGATCCGGTCGACGCCCTGCACGTAGGGCGAGAAATTCGAGGTGGGCGCCATGGCGCGCTGCAGCGAGAACACCGCATCGTCGGCCGTGAAGGCGGACCCGTCATGGAACTTCACCCCGCTGCGCAGCGTGATGCGCAACTGCGTGGGCGACACCTGATTCCATCCCGTGGCCAGCAGAGGCTCCGGCTTGAACGTGCGGCTGTTGTAGTACACGAGCGATTCGTAGACCGACGCGTGAACGCCGTTGGCGAGCGCGTTGTTCTGCGAATGGATATCCCAGGTCGGGATGTCACTGGCGCTGGTCCACTTGAAGGTCTTGGCCTGAAGACCGCCGGCCGCGAGGGCAAAGGCGGCACCCAGGATGACCGCGCGCAGCGGCATGGGGGTCGGTTTCATCGTTGACACCTGAAATAAATGTAGGTGCCGGGACTATGCAACAAGCGTTCCTGCACCAACGAGGGGACTTACCCGAATCGCGCAGCGCCTGCGAGCCGCTGCCATTTGCCACGGGCGGCCACCCGAAGACACCCCAACTTCCCCCACCTGAAGAACGTTCTGCGTCTACTCGCCTCCCCCACCCCGTATATGAATTCTTAAGAACTATATTTTCCAGGCCTGATTTCTTTATCGGGCTCTTTTGTCTTCACATCCACCACCACAGGACCATCGAATGAAACGTCATCTGATCGCCGCACTGCTCTCCCTGATCGCCTCCGCCGCCATGTCTGCCGTCGACGTCAACAAGGCCAACGAAGCCGATCTCGACAGCGTCAAGGGCATCGGCCCAGGCACCAGCGCCAAGATCATCGAACAGCGCAACGCGGCCCCCTTCAAGAACTGGGGCGACCTGATGACGCGCGTCAAGGGCATCGGTGAAAAGCGCGCACTCAAGCTGTCGGGCGAAGGCCTGACCGTCAATGGCGAGGCATTCAAGCCGGCCGCGGCCGCGCCATCAAGCGCAAAAGCCAAGCCGTGATTGGCCGCGCGTAGACACAGGCAGCAAAAACAAAAAAACCGCCCGGTCGCCCGGGCGGTTTTCTGTAGGTGAACGCTCGAGAGAACGATCAGAACGAGTGGCGCACGCCCACGCCCAGGAGGCGCGTTTCGTTGGTGCGCACACCAGCCGCGTCGTCGGTGTTGGCCGTGGTGTAGGCCGCGTAAGCGGTGGTGCGCTTGGACAGCGCGTAGGTGGCGCCCACGCCGAAGCCCTTGCGTTCGCCATCGGGGTTCACGCTGTAGGTGCTGTTCGGGTTGTGCATGGCGTAAGCAGCCGACAGGGTCAGCGCCGGGCTCACCGGGAAGTTCACGCCGATGCTGTACTCGTTGGCAGCGCCGGCCACTTCCTTCACACGGCCGAAGGTCAGCAGCAGCTGGGCCACGCCGAAGTCATAGGTGGCGTTGGCGCGGGTGTACGCGATGCTGTCGGGCTGCAGGCTGGCCTTTTCCTGCTGGTAGGCCAGGCCGGCGTACAGCGGGCCGGCGGTGTAGGTCACGTTGAACGCGCCGACCTTGGCCACGTTGGCAGCACCGGTCTTCTCGTCCAGCGAGTACGACACGGCACCCTTGAAGCCACCGAACTCGGGCGAGCTGTACTTGAAGCCGTTGCTGGGGTTGGCCGTGTAAAGGTTGCCCGAATCCATCACCGCGTACTCGACCGCGAAGTCGCTGGCGCCGAACAGTTGGTGAGCGGCGGCCTCGATGTCGTCGTAGGCGGTCCACACGCGACCGGCGATGACTTCACCAAAACCACCGGCCAGACCAACGAAGGACTGGCGGTTGAACTGCAGACCACCACCGGCGTTGCTTTGGCCGACGTCGATGTTCAGGCCGCCTTCCAGACCGAACACAGCGGACAGGCCACCGCCCAGGTCTTCCGTGCCTTTGAAGCCGATGCGGCTGGTGGAAAGACCACCGCTGCCCATTTCGCTGATCGAGCTGGTGCCCGGTGCGCCGTTGCGGGTGCTACCGACCCACACGTCGGCAATACCGTACAAGGTGACAGACGATTGCGCCTGAGCAACACCGGCGAATGCGCCGAGGACGGCCAGGGCAACGAGAGACTTCTTCATGGAGCTTCCTTTGAAGTGATGGGGAGAAAAAACCGACATTTCAAAAAATTGAAACCAGCGTGATGGTAGGCGAGGAACCCGGTGAAGCTAGGGTTAGCCCCTAGAACACATGTCCCGACCCGCTTGATCTGTTGCGCCGTAACCACGCGCGATGGCCCTCAGACCACGCAAGCTCCGCGCCAGCTCCATCACATCCGAGTTGCCCAACACCAAAGAAAAAGGCCACCGCTTTCGCGGTGGCCTTCATCAGCACTTCAGATACCAGCGGGCCAAGCCCGCGGGCGATCAGAACGTGTGGCGGATGCCGATTTCGTAGCCGGTCTGCTCGGCGATGAAGCCAGCGTCAGAGCTCACGCGTGCCACGTTCGCGTTGAACGAGGTGCGCTTGCTCAGCGGGTAGGTGTAGCCGATGGCGATCTGCTTGGCGTCCACTTCAGCGGCACCGATTTCGCGGTCGATCTTCACGTACGAAGCGCGCAGCAGGCCGGGGCCCACCGGGGCGGTCAGGCCCAGCAGCAGGTTGGTGACTTTGGTGTCGCCAGTGGCCTGCTCCAGCTTGGAGGTGGTGTACTGGAACATCGGCTTGATGAAGCCCAGGTCGTACGCCACACCGACGTTGGTGCGCTTGGGGTTGTGTGCACCAGCGTTGACACCGACTTCCGATGCCGTCGCCACGTCCACGCTCAGGGGGCCGGCGTTGTAGCCAGCGCGGATACCGTGGTAGTCGTTGCTGTTGGTGGCGCTTTCACGCGGGGCGTACATGTAGGCCACGTCGAAGCTGCCGAACTTGGCCAGGTAGCCGATGCCGTTGTTCGAACGCACAGCCGACGTGGAGAGGCCACCAAACGCAGCGGCGGTGCCGAACTGGTTGATGGAGCTGCCCAGGCCGTTGGTGCCGAACGGGTCGTACTTGGTGTGCACCGTGAAGGTCGGCACATAGTCACGGCCCAGACGCAGTTCACCGAAGCCACCGATCAGGCTCACGGTGCTGCGGCGCTGGAAGTTCAGGCCACCGGGGGTGCCGGTGTCGGGATCCAGGTCACCTTCGATGTGGAAAGCAGCGCTCATGCCGCCACCCAGGTCCTCGACGCCGCGGAAGCCGATGGCGCTCGACGAAATCAGGTTCTTGGACATCGAGGTGATGGCGTCACCGACTTCGGGGTTGACGTGGCGAATGCCCACGTCGATGTTGCCGAACAGGGTCACCGACGACTGGGCCATCGCTGCGCCGGAGGCAGCCACGGCAGCCAGAGCAATCAGGGTCTTTTTCATTGAGGAGTTCTCCAAGGTTGGGTTAACTGGCCGAGGGTCTGCGGCCCCCGAGCCGACCTCCGTTGCGGGAAGCTGCCGGGATTGCAACAGAAAGCAGGGGCCGGCGCCACGTCTGGCGTCGATGGATCGCCCTGTCACGGTGCTCCTGTTGCACCCCCACCACGATCCTCGGGGTTTTCCCTGGGGCGGCCGGGATCATCGATCGCAAGCCGCATATGAACCAACGGTCCGTGTTGCCTCGTTGATGGGTGCGGTCCATCCAGCCGCTGCCCTCTGTCGCTGGCGACCATGGCACCATACGGCGACGCTCAAGCAGAACGCCATGACCATGCCCTTCAGCGATGCCCTGATCAACGCCGCCGATTCGGCGTTGCGTACCTTGTTTGTCAAACCCCGAGCCAGTCAGACGTGCCCTACCGTGCCGGAGCATCACGACGATGGTGCACTGACCCCGGAAGACAAGCACCTTTCCGGTGCATTGATGCGCGTGAACCATGTTGGTGAGGTGTGTGCCCAGGCGTTGTACACCGCGCAGGCGTTGGCGGCCCGGTGGCCGGGCCCGGTGGGCCGAGCACCCAACGAAGCCCTGGCCCAACGCCTGGAGCAAGCCGGCCGGGAGGAAACCGATCACCTGGCCTGGACTCAGAAGCGGCTGGACGAGCTCGACGCCCGTCCTTCTCTACTCAACCCGCTCTGGTACGCCGGCGCATTCGGCCTCGGTCTCGTGGCCGGCGCCCTCGGTCGTGGGCCGAGCCTCGGGTTCGTGGTCGAGACCGAGCGCCAGGTCGAAGCCCACCTGGCATCGCACATGGACCGGCTGCCCGCCAATGACCACGCGTCGCGGGCCATCGTGGCGCAGATGAAGGACGACGAAGCGCGACACGCACGAGATGCACACCAAGCCGGTGCGATCGAACTGCCCGCGCCGGTGAGAAGCGCCATGCGCGCCATGGCCGGCGTGATGACCACCGTCGCGCACCGCGTCTAGCGGCGCCTCCGCTCAGGCTTCCAGCAAATCGAAGCTGGTGGTGATCTCGGCCGTCTTGGCCAGCATGATGCTGGCCGAGCAGTACTTTTCGTGGCTCATGGCGATCGCGCGCTCCACGGCACTGGCCGGAACGCCTTTGCCGGTGACCGTGAAATGCATGTGGATCCTGGTGAACACCTTGGGATCCGTGGGCGCGCGCTCGCTGGTGAGTTTCACCGAGCAGCCTTGCACGTCGTGGCGACCACGCTTGAGGATCAGCACCACGTCATAGGCGGTGCACCCCCCGGTGCCGGCCAGCACGGTTTCCATGGGCCGAGGGGCGAGGTTTGCGCCGCCGTTCTCGGGCTTGGCCGCGTCGGGCGCGCCATCCATGGCAAGCAGGTGCCCGCTACCGGTCTCGGCCACGAACCCCATGGCCGATCGGGTACCGCTGGCGCCGGTCCAGGTGACGGTGCATTCCATGGGATCTCCGTGAGACAGCGCACGCTTTGTGGGGGCGGCGCTCTAAAAATGGGGGCATTGCAACGGCAGTTGTTGCAATGCAGCATGCTAACGATATACTCGCGGCATTGTATTGAAAGGTTGTCTCCTCTACCCTCCACGGGTGGATTCAAACCCGGACCGGATTCATCGGTCCGGGTTTTTTTTGCCCGTCGATATGATCGGCCGATGACCTCGCCCAAGACGGCGCTCACGCCCGCCGACTACCTCAAGAAGATCCTGACCGCGCGCGTCTACGACGTGGCGGTGGAATCCGACCTCGATCCCGCCCGCGCCCTGTCGCGCCGACTGCACAACACGGTGCTGCTCAAGCGCGAAGACCAGCAGCCCGTTTTCAGCTTCAAGCTGCGCGGTGCCTACAACAAGATCGCGCACCTGCCACCCGAACAGTTGGCCAAGGGCGTCATCTGTGCATCGGCAGGCAACCACGCCCAAGGTGTGGCCCTGAGCGCCAAGAAGCTGGGAATTCGCGCCGTGATCGTGATGCCGGTGACGACACCGCAACTCAAGGTCGACGCGGTGCGCGGCTTCGGCGGCGAGGTCGTGCTGCATGGTGACAGCTACACAGACGCCTACATGCACGCGGTGAGCCTGCAAAAAAAGCAGGGCCTGACCTTCGTGCACCCCTTCGACGATCCGGACGTGATCGCTGGCCAGGGCACGATTGCGATGGAGATCCTGCGCCAGGTGCAGCGCCTGGGCTCCGACCGGCTCGACGCCGTGTTCGTGGCCATCGGCGGCGGGGGGCTGATCTCGGGCGTGGCCAACTACATCAAGGCGGTGCGCCCGGAGGTCAAGGTCATCGGCGTGCAGATGACCGATTCGGACGCCATGATGCGCTCGGTCGCGGAACGCGCACGGGTCACCCTGCCCGACGTCGGCCTGTTCGCCGACGGCACCGCTGTCAAGCTGGTGGGCGAGGAAACCTTCCGGATCGCCCGCGACCTTGTGGACGACTTCATCGCGGTCGACACCGACGCCGTCTGCGCCGCCATCAAGGACGTCTTCGTGGACACACGCAGCATCGTGGAGCCCTCCGGCGCGATGGCGGTGGCCGCGGTGAAGCAGTATGTGGCCACGCACAAGACCAAGGGCCAGACCTACGCAGCCATCCTCTGCGGCGCCAACATGAACTTCGACCGCCTGCGCTTCGTCGCCGAGCGTGCCGAGGTGGGCGAGGAGCGCGAGGCGCTGTTTGCCGTGACCATGCCTGAGGAACGCGGGAGCTTTCGCCGCTTCTGCGAGGTGATCGGTTCGCTGCCGGGCGCGGCGCGCAACGTCACCGAATTCAACTACCGCATGCACGACAGCGCGAAGGCGCACGTGTTCGTGGGTCTGACCACCTCCGGCAAGGGCGAATCAACCAAGATCGCAGGCCAGTTGGTCCGTCATGGTTTCGAAACCCTGGACCTCACGAACGACGAGCTGGCCAAAGAGCACCTGCGCCACCTGGTGGGCGGACACTCTGCCTTGGTGCAGGACGAGCGCTTGCTGCGCTTCATCTTCCCCGAGCGGCCGGGCGCGCTGCTCAAGTTCCTCAGCCTGATGCGCCCGAACTGGAACATCAGCCTGTTCCATTACCGCAACCAGGGCGCCGACTACGGCCGCATCCTGGTGGGGCTGCAGGTTCCGGCCAAGGACGGCAAGGCGTTCGACAAGTTCCTGGACACGCTGGGCTACCCCTACGTCGAAGAAACCGCCAACCCGGCGTACCGGCTCTTCCTGCGCACCTGACGGCATGGCCCGCGATCCCGCGCTGACCCCGATCAACGCCCGGCCGCACGCGCCGGTGTCGGGCCTGCGGCTGCCCGCGATCCGCCCCATCGCCGACGCCATGCTCGATCACGGGCTGGCGCAGCGCCTGCAATCCCCCACGCGCGATGCCCTCGCGCTGGGCCGCATCCAGTTGCTCGCCCAGCAGCTGGCGCGCATACAGCATGGCAGCCCGCAACCCTTTGACCGGTTGGTGCTGGATGCACCACAGCTGGTGGTGTTTGCCGCCGACCATGGTCTGGTCGACGAAGGCATGAGCGACCAGCCGCAGGCGACCACGCACGAGCACGTGGAGCAGTTGCTGGCTGGCGTGGCGCCGGCCAGTGCCCTGGCCCGGCAACACGGTTTCGAAGTCACAGTGGTCGATGCCGGCGTGGCGACGCCCATTTCGCTGCCGCTCACCCGGCCAGCCGGGCAGTTGCAACCACGCAAGATCGGCTACGGCACCCGCAACTGCCGGCTCGGACCGGCGATGTCGCAGGCGCAGGCGGTGTCGGCCATCCACGCGGGCATGGACGTGGTGCGCCACCTGCCGGGCACGGTGATCGCCCTGGGCGACATCGGTGTCGGTGGGGCGGCAAGTGCGTCGCTGTTGCTGTCGCGCCTGTGCGGGGTGCCGGTGGTCGACGCCTTTCCGCGCGAGAACCCGAACGCCATCTCGCTCGACGACACGCTGCACTGGCAGCGCCTGGACAAGCTGCAGGCCGCCTCGCAGCGGCACGCGCTGGCGATGTCGCCCATCCACGCGCTCGCGGCGTTCGGCGGCTTCGAGATCGCCATGCTCGTGGGCGCGATGTTGCAGGCCGCGAGCGAGCGCCGCGTCGTGCTGGTGGACGGCTTTGTGGTGGGTGCCGCGGCCCTGGTGGCGCGCGGCCTCAGCCCGAACGTCGCCGACTACCTGGTGCACGCACAGCGCACGGCCGCCCCGCCGCACCGCCTGATGCTCATTCACCTGAATGCGCGGCCCTTGCTCGACCTGGAACTCAACATCAACCAGGGCACGGGCGCGCTGCTCGCCTGGCCGCTGCTGCTGGCCGCGCAGGCCTTGCTCGGCTCCGCGGCCTGAGACCAGCGCTCAGGGTTGCGGCAGCCAGCGCCGCTGCCGCGCCAACCGCTGCACGCCGCGCCAATCGTGGCACTCGGCCGCCACGCGCGGCCACACACACTGCAGCAACTCGCACTCGGCCAGGGTGTCGGCCGCGGCCTGGTGGCGCTGCGGGCAGACGATGCCGAAATGCGCCATCCACTCATCGAGCGAGCGGGCCCGCACCTGGGGATGCGTGGCGGCACACAGGTGCTCGATGTCCACCCAGGGATTGGGTGGACGCCGCCCGAGATGCTGGTGCGCGTGGCGACCGATCAGCGCCTCGTCGAACGCGCTGTGGAAAGCCAGCAGCGGCGCATCCGCGACATAAGCGGAGAACGCGGACAGGGCCACCGAGGGGTCGATGCCATCGCGCTGGCTTTGAGCGCCGATGCCATGCAGCAGGATGTTGTCGCGGCTGGACACCTCCTGCTGGCGCAACACGACCTCGAAGCTGTCGCCCAGGCACACATCGAGCCGGTGGCGGCGCCAGTCCACGCGCAGGCCGATGGCCGCGATCGCCAGCAAGCGGTCGCGGCGCACATCCAGGCCGCTGGTTTCGACGTCGAGCACCACCCAGCGCTCTACCCCGGCAGGCGGCGCCGCCGCCTTGCCACCGAACCAGCCCGCCCACCAGCCCATCACCGCTCGTAATCCAGCTTGAGGCGCTGCTGCAGCGCACGCAACACGCGCAGCGTCTCTTTCAGGATGCGCCGGTCGATGTCGTTGAGCGTGTCCACCGCGATGCGGTTGGGGTTGTCGCCCACGGTGGTCCCGTCCAGCTGCGCGTGCAAGCGCAGCAACTGCAGGTAATCGAAACCGCCCACCCAGGCCTGGGCTTCGTGCGCCGGCACGCCCAGCAGCGGGCCGACGGCGTCCAGCCGTTCGCGCGTGCTGGTGGCCTCCACGCCGTGCGCCAGCGCGTACAGGCGCGCCACGTCGACAAAGATCGCCGTGCCCTGCAACTTGATGTCCAGGGTGTCGTGGCCATCCGCTTCCACCGTGTCGATGTTGCCCAGCCAGTTGAGTGGGGTGGCGCGCTGCAGGCCGTTGAGCGCCAATTGATGGAGGAAGCGCGGCGTCACGCGCGCGCGGCGCGTGACGAACGCGCGCAACTCGTGTGCCAGCGCTTCGTTGCCCGCCAGCGGGCGGAAGTCGAAAAAGATGCTGGCGTTGAGCAGGTCCTGTGGCGAGCCGTGCTCGATCCATTCGTCGAAGCGTTCGCGCCACTGCGAGGGCGTCAGGTTGCAGGCCGGGTTGCCGGCCATCACATTGCCTTTGCACAGCGGGTAGCCGCAATCGTCAAGCGCCTCGTTGACCTCGCGCGCGAACGCCAGGTAGGGCGCGGCCTCGCTGCCCTCCGGGCGGATCAGCGCGTTGTCCTGATCGGTCGCGATGGTCTGCTCGCTGCGGCCCTCCGAGCCCAGCGCCAGCCAGCAGCAGAGGCTCAGGTCGATACCGTGGCGCTGCGCGGTCAGCTCCAGCAGGCGCTGGGTGAGCGCGTCGTTGAGGTGGCTGATGAGCGCGGTGAGCTGGCGCGCCTGCACACCCTGGCCGAGCAGCGTGCGCGCAAAGCGGCGGATGTCGTGCGCCACCACGCGCAAGGCATCCACGCTCGCGGCGTGGCGGATGCCCGAACTCACCTGCTTGAGGCTCAGGCGCTGCAGAGCGAACAGATCGCGCTCGGACACGATGCCCACCACCCGGCCATCGCGCGTGACCGGCACGTGCCGGATGCCGTGCGCCGACATCGCGAGCGCCGCGTCCTGCGCGGTGGCGTCGTGGGGCAGGCTGTGCACTGGCGACACCATCACCTGCGACACGGGCGTGTCCAGCGCCGCCTGCGGCAGGGCCACGCGGCCGAGCACGTCGGACCGGGTGAGGATGCCCAGCGGCGCGCCGCGCGCGTCCACCACCAGCATGGAGCCGATGCGCTGCTCGTGCATGCGCGTGAGCACGTCGCGCAAGGGCGTCTCGGGCGCGCAGGTCACCGGTGTCTTGTGGCCCAGCTCGCCCAGCGGCGTCTCCAGCGATTGCTCCGCCAGCGCCTGCGACGAATACGCCACCTGCAGCGCAGCGCGCGAGAGGTCGAGGAACTTGAGGATGCGGCGGTTGAGGAAATCCCCGAACACGGGGCTCTGCTGTGCCAGCGCGCGCATCGCCTCGGCGCCGATCACGAGCACGAAGGTGTCTTCCGTCGCGTGGTACTGCGTGGTGGGCGCCCGTTGCGCGAGCACGGCGCTGATGGGGAACAGGTCGCCCGCCTCGTACTGGAAGGCACCGCCCGACACATCGGACAGGCCACGCTTGCCGGTGACCGCCCCGCGGCGGATGAAGAACAGCTCGCGCACCGGGCCGTGCCCGGGCGCCACCACGGTCTCGCCCGGCGCGTAATAGGCTTGGCGCGACGCGGCCACGAAAGCGGCCACATGGGCCGGATCCATCTCGTTGAACGGCGGATGGCGCTGCAGCTCCGTGCTCAGGTTGGCCAGCAGGCTGCCGGAGGGGCGCAACGCGTCGGGCACGGCGCCGGTCGACGGGGCATCGCCGCGCTGTGCCATGCGGGCACTCAGGAGGGCGTGGTCGGCGGCTCGGGCAGGCTCAGCTCGAACGCCTGGCCATTGCCCGCTGGCGCCAGACGAACCGAGCGCCGCTGCACCGCCTGCAGCACCGCACCGCCTTCCAGCGTGGCGCCCACCCGGTAGGGCCGGGGCGGCTGGCCATCGAAGGCGATGAGCGCGGCGCCGCCATCGGCGCGGTCGGCCACGACGCCGACCAACTGATACCGGGAAGACAGGGGCGTTGCCGCCGCCGGGCCGGCGACCACCTCGGCGGCCTGGGGTGTGGCGCCCAGCACGCGCGCCAGCGCCGCGGGTTCGGGGGCCTCGGGCAACCCGGCACTGACCGCCACCGGCGTGAGCGGCGAACGCCCCAGCACCTGCAGCACCCAGTAACCCACGCTCAGGCCGGCGGCCAGCCAGAGCAGCATGGCCATCACCGCCGGCGTGCGGCGCGGCGTGGCGCCGCTGGCAGCGCCTTCGCCAAGAAACACCGAGTGACCAAAGCCGCGATCTGTTGCCATGACGGCGCATTATCATCGACCGGACCCCGCTGACGCGGCACCGGAGACGCGCTTGATTCGACCCTTCTTCCCCGCGCGGCGCGCGTTGCGCCGCGGCTTCACCCTCATCGAACTCATGGTGGTGCTGGTCATCATCGGCGTGCTGGCCGCGCTCATCGTGCCCAACGTGCTCGACCGCACCGACGATGCGCGCATGACCGCCGCGCGCACCGACGTCAACAACCTCATGCAGGCGCTCAAGCTCTACCGGCTGGACAACCAGCGCTACCCGAGCAACGAGCAGGGCCTGGCCGCGCTGGTGGCCAAGCCCGCCGCCGCCCCGGCGCCGCCGAACTGGCGCCGCTACCTCGACAAGCTGCCCAACGACCCCTGGGGCCGGCCGTACCAGTACCTCAACCCCGGCGTTCACGGCGAGGTCGACGTGCTCTCGCTCGGGGCCGATGGCCAGGCCGGTGGCGAAGGCCCCAACGCCGACATCGGCAGTTGGCAGTGAGCCCGGCGGCCGCCTGATGGCCTGCTGAACCTCCCATGCGCGGCCATCACCGGGGCTTCACCCTGCTGGAGATCATGGTGGTGGTGGCCATCGTGGCCCTGGCCACGGCCAGCGTCACCCTGGCGCTGCGCGACGACAGCGGCACCCGGCTGGAACGCGAAGCCATGCGCCTGACGGCGCTGATCGAATCGGCGCGCGCCCAATCGCGCACCAGCGGCCTGCCCGTGGTGTGGCGCCCGCGGCCGAACGGCTTCGAGTTCATCGGCCTGCCCACGCCGCGCGAAGGCAACCGCCCGGCCGGTGTGAGCGACGGCCCGCAGCACTGGCTCAACGAAGACACCGCGGCCCAGGTGCTGCAACCACCCGGCGCCACCGGCCTGGTGCTGGGCCCGGAACCCCTGATCCCGGCCCAGCGCGTGGTGATCGGCCTGGGCGAGCGGCGCCTGGTGCTGGCCTCCGACGGGCTGGGCCCGTTCGCCGTGGTCAACGAGCCCTGACAGCCCATGAAGCGCGCGCGCGGTTTCACGCTCATCGAAGTGCTGGTCGCCCTGGGTGTGGTCGCGCTCACGCTCACGGCCGGTCTGCAAGCCAGCGGCGCGCTCACGCGCAATGCCGAGCGCCAGACCGAACAGTGGCTGGCGCAGCTATGCGCCGAGAACGCGCTCGTGGCGCTGCGGCTGCAGCGCCAGTTGCCGGGCACAGGTGACAGCGAGGTCGTGTGCGAGCAGGCCAACCGCACGTTGCTGGTGCGCCTGTCGGTTTCGCCCACGCCCAACCCCAACTTCCGGCGCGTGGACGCCACCGTGTTGCCGGGCGCCGGCGAGGGTGCGACACGCCTGCTGACGCTCTCCACGGTGCAGGGCCGCTACTGAACATGAGCAGGCGGTCGCGCGGTTTCACCCTGGTCGAGCTGCTGGTGGCGCTGGTCATTCTGTCGACCATCGCCATCCTGAGCTGGCGCGCCATCGACGGCATGAGCCGCACGCAGTCGATCACCCAGTCGCGCGCCGACAGCCTGTTGCGGCTGCAATCGGCCCTGGGCCAATGGAACGCCGACCTCGACGCCCTGATCGACACGCGCGAGGTCAACCCGATCGATTTCAATGGCCGGGTGCTGCGGCTCACCCGGCGCGACCCGATGGAGACCGGCCTGGACAGCCGCGGCATCCGCGTGGTGGCCTGGGCGCTGCTGTCCAGCCCCGATGGGCTGCGCTGGTCGCGCTGGCAGTCCGGCCCGCTGCGTCAGCGCGACGAACTCGCGCGCGCCTGGCAACGCGCGAGCGAATGGGCCTCGGGCCGCGTCAACCCGCCGCCGGCGGGGGGAGACGCCCTGACCTCGCCCACCGCCGACAGCACCATCGCGCTGGTGCGCGCCGAGAGCTGGCAGCTCTACTACCACCGTGGTGAGGCCTGGACGAACCCGCAATCGGCCGCCGACCGCACGCCGCCCGGCGAGGACAACGTCGTCCCCAACGCCAACCTGCCCAATGGCGTGCGGCTGCAGCTCACGCTGGGCGGCGATCTGCCCTTGCAAGGCACCCTGTTGCGCGACTGGGTGCGCCCCACGCTGGAGGCCGCGCCGTGAAGCCGTTGCGCCCCCAGCGCGGCGCCGCCTTGTTGCTGGCGATGCTCACCGTCACGCTGGTGGCCGCGCTGGCGGCCAGCGCGGCGTGGCAGCAGTGGCGCGCGATCGAGATCGAGCGCGCCGAGCGCCAGCGGGCCCAGGCCGCGTGGATCCTCGTGGGGGCGCTGGACTGGGCACGCCTGATCCTGCGCGAAGACGCGCGCGGCAACCAGACCAGCGGCAACCCCGACCACCTCGGCGAACCCTGGGCGCTGCCTCTCGAAGAAGCCCGGCTGGCCAGCTTTCTGGCCGCCGACCGCGACAACAGCGCCGCCAGCGTGCTGCAGGCCTTCCTGTCGGGCGAGATGACCGACCTGCAATCGCGGCTGAACTTCAACAACGTGATCCGCCGCAAGGAAGGCGAAACGCAGACGGTGGAGCTCTCCGAGCCCGACATGGCGGCCCTGCAGCGCCTCTACGAGAGCCTGGGCCTGCCGGTGAGCGAGTTGCAGGCCGCTGCCAACGAGCTGCTGCACACCACCCGCCTGGCGCTGACCGACCCGCAGCCTTCGCGCTCGGCCTTGCTGCCGGCCAAGTTCTCGCAACTGGCCTGGCTGGGCATTTCGCGCGACAGTCTGGCACGGCTCGAACCGCACCTCACCGTGCTGCCCCAGCGCACCGTCCTCAACATCAACACCGCCAGCGCGGAGGCCCTGGCCGCTTCCTCCCCCGGGCTGGACCTGGCCCGCGCGCGTCGACTGATCAGCGCCCGCGAGCGCACCCCCTTCCTCTCGATCGGCGATGCGGCCAAGGTGCTGGGCGAGAGCGAGATCCCCCAGATTGCCGACCAGTACCACGGCGTTCGCAGCGACTACTTCGAGGTGCGCGGCCGGCTGCGGCTGGACGACACCATCATCGAAGAGCGCTCGCTCGTGGTGCGGCGCAACCTGGATGTGCGCATCGTCTGGCGCGAACGCTTCACCCGCCGTTGAAGCCGCCACGCAACGCCGCCCGGGTGTTTCTGGGGGGTTTGTCGCACAGCGTCCCTAGAATGGCCGGTTCCACTCTCTGAAAACTTCCGTGCTCATCGTCACGCCCGTCGACCGCCTCGCCAGCCCCAGCGCGGCATCCACGCTGCTGCAGTGGGTGCGCAGCGCCGACGGCCAACACCCCGATGACCACGGCGAATGCGCGATCGACCTGTTGCCGCGCGACGAGGAACTGGTGCTGGCGCTGGCCCCGCGCGCGATCTCTTGGCACCGCATCGCGCTGCCCCGCGTCAGCGGCCCGCGCCTGCGCGCGGCCCTCGACGGCCTGCTGGAAGACCGCGTGCTCAGCGAAGTGGGTGCGCTGCACCACGCCCTAGAGCCCGACGGACGCCCTGGCCAGCCCGTGTGGGTGGCCTGCACCGACCGAGAACAGCTGCGCGGCTGGGTCCGCGCCCTCGAAACTTCGGGCCGCCCGGTGGCGCGCATCGCCCCCCTGGTCTGGCCCATGGTCTCGGCCGCGGCGCCATCGGCCGCGGGCGCCACGCGCAGCTTCGCCATGGACGCCCCCAGCCTGCTTCACTGGGCCCACATCGACGAGCAACAGGCCTGGCTCGTCAGCGCCAGCCCGCTGGGCGTGAGTTGCGTGGCGCTGCAGGAGGGTGCAGGCACCTTGCCGCTGTCGGCCCTGATCCCTGGAGCCTCCGACCACCAGGAAGCGGCCCGCAGCCTGGACGTCTGGCTGGCCGATCCGCTGGTGACCGAACTGGCCGAGCGCGTGCTGCAGCGCCACTTCGACCCGGTGGCGCCCGAACAATGGCTGCTGCGCGCCGGCCAGACCGACTGGAACCTCGCCCAGTTCGACCTCAGCCTCTCCTCCAACGCGCGGCGCAGCCAGCGACTGCGCCGCGCCTGGCGCCAGTTCCGCAGCGCGCCCGCCTGGCGCCCCGCGCGCTGGGGCCTGGCGGCGCTGCTGGTGGCCCAGCTCATCGGCCTGAACCTTGTGGCCTGGCAGGAGGAGCGCAGCCTGCAGGCCAAGCACGACGCCGCGCGGCAGGCGCTGACCGAAGCCTTTCCCAACGTCACCCTCGTGATCGACGCCCCGGTGCAGATGCAACGCGAGGTCGCGCGCCTGCAGCAGGCCAGCGGCCACCTCGCCAGCGGCGACATGGAAACGCTGCTCGGCGCCATCGACCGCGCCGCAGGCACCGAGCCGATCACGCCGACGCGCATCGCCTACGACGCCAACGGCCTGCGCCTGTCGGGCTGGCGCGCGGGCGAAGAACAGGTGCGCGCCCTGCAACAGAGCCTGCAATCGGCCGGCTGGCGCAGCCGCTTCGACGGCAACGAGCTCACGCTCCAGCCCCCCCAACCCTGACCATGGCCACGAGCGACACCCCCTCCACCACCCGCGGCCTGGCCGCCGCCTCGGCCTGGCTGGCCGGCCTGTCGCCGCGCGAACGCCGCGGGGTGGTGATCGCCGCGGCCGCGCTCGGCCTGGGCCTGCTGTGGTGGCTGGCCATCGCGCCCGCCTGGCAGACCCTGCGCAGCGCCCCGGCACGCCACGCCACCGCCGACGCCCAACTGACCCGCATGCAACAGCTCGCGCAGCAGGCCATCGCCCTGCGCGCGCAATCCAGCGCCGCCGCACCGGCGCGCGACGAAGCCTTGCGCGCACTCGAAGCGGCCACCGCCGGGCTGGGCGGCAACGCCCAGATCAGCGTGGTCGGCGACCGCGCCACGCTGGCCCTGCGCCAGACCGCGCCGGCCGCCCTGGCTCAGTGGCTGCAGCAGGTGCGCAACAACGCCCGGCTGCTACCGGTCGAATCCCAGCTCACGCGCGACGCCGCCTCCGGCGGCTGGACCGGCACCCTCGTGGTGGCCGGCCCGCCATTGGCCACCGGTAACTGAGCCGAACATGGGCCCCGCCGCCATCCAGCGCCTTGCCATCGTCGCCGCCGTGCTGGGCACGCTGCTCGCGTTGCTGCTGTTCGCGCCCGCGCGCTGGCTGGCCGACGCCGTCAGCCGCGCCAGCGGCGGGCAGGTACAGCTCGTCAACGCCAGCGGCACCGTGTGGCGGGGCCGGGCGGACGTGCTGTTCACCGGCGGCGAAGGCAGCCGCACCACCAGTGCCTTGCCCGAAGGGCTGGCGTGGCGCCTGCGCCCGGCCTGGCACGGCGGGCCGGCCCTGGCGCTTGGCCTGAATGCCCCCTGCTGCACCCCGCAACCGCTGCAACTGCACCTGCGCCCCGGCCTGAGCGAAACCAGGCTCGACATGGCCGCGTTCGAGAGCCGCTGGCCGGCCGGGCTGCTCGCCGGGCTGGGCACGCCCTGGAACACCTTGCGGCTCGAAGGCACCATCGCGCTCAAGAGCAACGGCCTCGGCATGGCCATGGCCAGTGGCCGCCTGCAACTGCAGGGCGGGCTCGACATCGACGCCATCGACCTCGCCTCCCGGCTGTCCAGCATCCGCCCGCTCGGCAGCTACCGCGCGCAACTGCGCGCCGACGCCGATGGCCACACCGCGCGGCTCGACCTCAGCACCACCAGCGGCGCCCTGCTGCTGCAGGGCCAGGGCCAATGGGTGGGTGGGCGGCTGCGCTTCGCGGGCGATGCCCAGGCCGCGCCCGGCAGCGAACTCGCCCTCACCAACCTGCTCAACATCGTGGGCCGCCGCGACGGCCCACGCTCGGTCATCACCATCGGTTGATGACGACCTCCACACGATAGGATCGCGCCATGTTTGCCCTCACTCCCCTGGCCAGCCGCGGCGGCGCTTTTGCGCTGATCTGTGCCCTGGCGCTGAGCCTGCCGGGCACACCCGCGGCCTTCGCCCAGGCCCGCAACACCGAGCCGGTCACGCTGAACTTCGTCAACGCCGAGATCGAAGCCGTGGCCCGCACCATGGCCACCATCACGGGCCGCAGCGTTGTCGTCGATCCGCGCGTGCGCGGCACCATCAACCTCTCGACCGACCGCCCCGTGCCGCCCAACGCGGCGCTCAACCAGTTCGCCGCCGCGCTGCGGCTGCAGGGTTTCGCGCTGGTCGACACCGGCGGCCTCTACAAGATCGTGCCCGAGGCCGACGCCAAGCTCCAGGGCAACGTGGTCAACGCCGGTTCGCCCTCGGCGCTGCCGTCGTCCAACCAGGTGGTCACGCAGATCTTCAAGCTCAACCACGAGAACGCAAACAACCTGGTGCCGGTGCTGCGCCCGCTGATCCCGCCCAACAACACGATCAACGTCAACCCGGGCAACAACTCGCTCGTCATCACCGACTACGCCGAAAACCTGCAGCGCGTGGCACGCATCATCTCGGCGCTCGACGTGCCCGGCGCGAGCGACATCGAGATCGTCCCGCTGCAGCACGCGGTGGCGGCCGACGTGGTGCCGTTGATCCAGCGCCTGCTCGACCCCAGCTCGGTGGCCGGTGGCGCAGCGCCCGGTGGCGACGCGAGCTTTCGCACCACCATCCTCGCCGACCAGCGCAGCAACAGCCTGGTGCTGCGCGCGGCGAACCCGGCGCGCCTGGCGCTCGTCAAATCGCTCGTGGTGCGGCTCGATCAGCCCTCGGCGGCGGCGGCCAGCGGCAACATCCACGTGGTCTACCTCAAGAATGCCGACGCGGTGGCCCTGGCCACCACGCTGCGCGCCGCGATCGCTGCGTCCGAGGGCGGCGGTGGCGGGGGTGGCGCGGCCAGCTCCCTGGGCGGCGGTGTCGCCAGCGCCGCGCGCGCGCCCGCCATGAACCTGACGGGCAACAACGGCGGCAGCGCCAGCGTGGCGGCCACCCCGGTCTCGCCCAGCGCCCAGCCGTCCACCGGCGGCATGATCCAGGCCGACCCGGCCACGAACTCCCTCATCATCACCGCGCCCGAGCCGCTGTATCGCCAGTTGCGCGCCGTGATCGACCAGCTCGACTCGCGCCGCGCGCAGGTCTATGTGGAAAGCCTGATCGCCGAGGTCAACGACGACAAGGCCGCGGAGTTCGGCATCCAGTGGCAAGGGGCGTCGGGCAGCTCGGGCGACCGCGTGATCGGCCTGCTCGGCACCAACTTCGGCGAGGGCGGCCGCAACATCTTCAACCTCGCACAGGGCGAGACCGCGCCGGCCACCGGCCTCAACATCGGCCTGGCACGGCGCACCGGCGGCGTCTACGTGCTCGGCTTCCTCGCGCGCTTCCTGCAGGAAAACGGCGCCGGCAACATCCTGTCCACGCCCAACCTGCTCACGCTCGACAACGAAGAGGCGAAGATCGTCATCGGCCAGAACGTGCCCTTCGTGACGGGCCAGTTCACCAACACCGGCAGCAACAACGGCTCGGTCAACCCGTTCCAGACCATCGAGCGCAAGGACGTCGGCATCACCCTGCGCGTGAAGCCGCAGATCAGCGAGAACGGCACCATCAAGATGACCATCTACCAGGAGGTCAGCAGCGTGGCGCCGCAGTCGGTGAACTCCAGCACCGGTCTCATCACCAACCTGCGCAGCATCGAAAGCACGGTGCTCGTGAACGACGGCGCCATCGTCGTGCTCGGCGGCCTGCTGCAGGACGAGTTCGCCAGCAACCAGGACAAGGTGCCCGGCCTGGGCGACGTGCCCGTGCTGGGCACCCTGTTCCGCAGTGAAACCCGCAGCCGGCGCAAGACCAACCTGATGGTGTTCCTGCGCCCGGTGGTGCTGCGCGACGCGCGCGACACCTCCAACCTCGCGCTCGACCGCTACGACCAGATGCGTGCGGTGCAACGCGATCTGCAGCCGCCCCCCAGCAGCGTGCTGCAGATCAACCAGAGCCCGGTGCTGGGCGAACAGCCCGTGCCGTACCAGCGCCAGGCCCCGTCCGTGCCGCCGCTGGGCGCACCCGAAGGCGCGCCGGGCGTCACGACCACGCCGATCCCGGCACCCGCACCCGCGCCGACGCGCTGACGGGAGCCTGGCCTTGAAGTACCCGCTGCCCTATGCCTTCGCGCGCGAGCACCAGTGGCTGCTCGAGGAAGACGCGGGCGCGCTCACCCTGATCGGCAGCCGCAGCCTCGCGGCCGACGCGGAAGGCCAGGCACGGCGCCTGTCCGCGTTGTCCGAGATCCTGCGCCTGCACCCGGTGATGGACATGCGCTGGGAAGACGCCGAGGGCCTGCGCCAGCGCATCAGCGCCGCCTACTCGCAGGGCGAATCGAGCGCGGCCGCGGTGGTGAGCGAGGTGCAGAGCGACGCCGACCTCAGCCGCATGATGCAGGAGCTGCCCGCGATCGAGGACCTGCTCGAAACCGCGGACGACGCCCCCATCATCCGCATGCTCAACGCCCTGCTCACGCAGGCCGCGCGCGATGGCGCGAGCGACATCCACATCGAACCCTTCGAGCGCCACTCCAGCGTGCGCTTTCGCGTCGACGGCACGCTGCGCGAGGTGGTGCAACCCAACCGCGCGCTGCACGCCGCGCTGATCTCGCGCCTGAAGATCATGGCCGAGCTCGACATCTCCGAGAAACGCCTGCCGCAGGACGGCCGCATCAGCCTGCGCATCGGCACGCGCGCGGTCGACGTGCGCGTCTCCACCCTGCCCAGCGCACACGGCGAACGCGCCGTGCTGCGCCTGCTCGACAAGAGCGAGAGCAAGCTCAACCTCGAATCGGTGGGCATGCAGGGCCCGGTGCTGGCTCGCTTCGAGCGGCTGGTCAAGCAGCCGCACGGCATCATCCTCGTCACCGGCCCCACGGGTTCGGGCAAGACGACCACGCTCTACGCCGCGCTGCAGCGGCTCGACGCCGGCGCGCAGAACATCATGACGGTCGAGGACCCGATCGAGTACGAACTGCCCGGCATCGGCCAGACGCAGGTCAACCCGAAGATCGAGCTCTCCTTCGCCAAAGCCTTGCGCGCCATCCTGCGCCAGGACCCGGACGTGATCATGATCGGCGAGATCCGCGACCACGAGACCGCGCAGATCGCGATCCAGGCCTCGCTCACCGGCCATCTGGTGCTGGCCACGCTGCACACCAACGACGCCCCCAGCGCCGTGACGCGCCTGACCGACATGGGCGTGGAGCCGTTCCTGCTGAGCAGTTCGCTGCTCGGCGTGCTCGCGCAGCGCCTCGTGCGCAAGCTCTGCGTGCACTGCCGCAAGCAGGACACCCAGGGCCGTTGGCACCCGGTGGGCTGCGCGCAGTGCAACCACAGCGGCTACAAGGGCCGCACCGGCATCTACGAACTCATGGTCACCGACGACGCCATCCGCACCCTGGTGCACAACCGCGCGGCCGAAAGCAAGCTGTTCGTGCAGGCCGAGAAGGCGGGCATGCGCACCATGCGCGAGGACGGCCAGCGGCTGATCGACAGCGGCATCACCTCGGCGGAAGAAGTGATGTCCGTGACCCGGGAATGAACATGAAGCCCCCACGCTCCACCGCTGTGCGGGTCGCTGCCCCCCAGGGGGGCAGCCTCGCCTTGGGGCGGCCCGGCGGCGAGGCGCGCTGATGCCCGCCTACACCTTCGAAGCGCTCGACGCCGACGGCCAGACGCACAAGGGCCTGATCGACGCCGACACGGCGCGCGCCGCGCGCAGCCAGTTGCGCGCACGCGCCCTGGTGCCGCTGGCGGTGGAGCCCGCCAGTGCGGCCACGCCGGAAGGCGGTAACAAGGGCTTGAACATCACGCTGTGGGGCGGGCGCGTCTTCAACACCACCGCGCTGGGCGTGTGGACGCGCCAGCTGGCGGGCCTGGTGTCCGCCGGCATGCCGCTGGAGCGCGCGCTCACCGCCCTCACCGAAGAAGCCGAGGACGACAAGGTGCGCAACCTCGCGGCCACGCTGCGCGGCGAGGTCAACGCCGGCTCGGCCTTCGCGCGCGCGCTGTCGCAATTCCCGCGCGAGTTCGCGCCCAGCTATTGCGCCGTGGTGGCCGCGGGCGAGCAGAGCGGCCAGCTCGGCACCGTGCTCGAACGCCTGGCCGACGACCTCGAAGCGCGCGAGGCCCTGCGCAACAAGCTCATCGCCGCCGCGCTGTACCCGGCCATCGTCACGCTGGTGGCGATCGCCATCGTGGTGTTCCTCGTGAGCTACGTGGTGCCGCAGGTGGCCGGCGTGTTCGAAGGCAGCAAGCGCGCCTTGCCCACGCTCACCGTGGTGATGATGGGCATCAGCGCCTTCGTGCGCCAGTGGGGCTGGCTGGTGCTGATCCTGCTGGTGCTCGGCTTCGTCGGCCTGTGGCTGGCCCGCCGGCGCGACAGCGTGCGCCTCAGCATGGACGCGACCGTGCTGCGCCTGCCCGTGATCGGCCGGCTCGCGCGCGGTTTCAATGCGGCGCGCTTCGCAGGCACCCTGGCGATGCTCGCGGGCGCGGGCGTGCCCATCCTGCGCGCACTGCAGACCGCGGCCGAAACACTGAACAACCGCGCCCTGCGCGAAGACGCGCTCGACGCCCTCGTGCGCGTGCGCGAAGGAGCCCCGCTGGCCTCGGCGCTGGCCGCCAAGAAGCGCTTCCCCCCGCTGCTCAGCATGTTCGCCCGCCTTGGGGAGCAAACCGGCCAGTTGCCCCACATGCTGCAGCGCGCGGCCGACCAGCTCGGCGCCGAGGTGCAGCGGCGCGCCATGTCGCTGGCCACGGTGCTCGAGCCCCTGCTCATCGTGGGCATGGGTCTGGTCGTCATGGTCATCGTGCTCGCGGTGCTGCTGCCGATCATCCAGCTCAACACGCTCGTCACATAAACCCATGCCAGTCACGCTCGACGGCAAGCTCGTCGTCGCGATCTCCTCGCGCGCCCTGTTCGACTTCGAGGAAGAGAACCGCGTCTTCGAGGGCGGTGACGACAAGGCCTACATGCGCCTGCAGCTCGAGCGGCTGGACACGCCCGCCGCGCCCGGCGTGGCGTTCTCGCTGGTGCACAAGCTGCTCGCCTTCAACGACGCCAACGCCCAGCGCGTGGAGGTGGTGATCCTCTCGCGCAACGACCCGGTGTCGGGCATGCGCGTGTTCCGCTCGGCGCAGCACTACGGTCTGCCGATCCAGCGCGGCAGCTTCACCCGCGGCCAGCCGCCCTGGCGCTACCTGCGCCCCTTGCGCGCCAACCTCTTCCTCTCGGCCCACCTGGCCGACGTGCGCGCCGCGCTCGAGGCCGGCGTGCCCGCGGCGCAGGTCTACCCCACCTCGGTGCGCGCCAGCGATGCCCACCCGAACGAGGTGCGCATCGCCTTCGACGGCGACGCCGTGCTGTTCTCCGACGAGGCCGAGCGCGTGTACCAGGCGCAGGGCCTCTCGGCGTTCCAGACGCACGAGGCCAGCAAGGCCGCCACGCCGCTGGAAGGCGGGCCGTTCAAGCCCCTGCTGGAAGCGCTGCACCGGCTGCAGAGCGAAGGCACGCCACTGATGCGGGTGCGCACCGCGCTCGTCACCGCGCGCAGCGCGCCGGCGCACGAGCGCGCCATCCGCACGCTGATGAACTGGAACATCGAGGTCGACGAGGCCATGTTCCTCGGCGGCCTGCCCAAGGGCGAATTCCTGCGCGAGTTCGAGCCCGACTTCTTCTTCGACGACCAGACCGGTCACATCGAATCGGCCGCACAGCACGTGCCCGCGGGGCACGTGGCCAGCGGCATCGCCAACCAGCCCAAGGGGCACCCATGAAGCTCAGCGAAAAACTCCAGGCCTTCCGCGAATTCGCCGGCAAGGCCTGGCGACTCTCGACCCCCTATTTCTCGTCCGACGAGAAATGGCGGGCACGCGGCCTGCTCGCGGCCATCGTCGTGCTCAACCTCGGCGCGGTCTACATGCTGGTGCTGCTGAACGAGTGGAACCGCGTGTTCTACGACGCGCTGCAGAACAAGGACGCCGCCGTGTTCTGGCGCGAGCTCGGGCGCTTCGCGTGGATCGCGTTCGGCTTGATCATCATCGCGGTCTACCGCTTCTACCTCACCCAACTGCTGCAGATGCGCTGGCGCTCGTGGATGACGCGCCACTACCTCGACCGCTGGCTCGCGCACCAGCGCTTCTACCAGATGGAACTCGCGCGCTACGCGCGCGGCGAGAACGCGCCGCCCGACAACCCCGACCAGCGCCTGGCCGAAGACATGAACCTCTTCACCAGCTACACGGTGGGCCTGTCGATGGGCCTGCTCAACGCGGTGGTCACGCTGGTCAGCTTCGTCGGCATCCTCTGGACGCTCTCGGGCAGCTTCGGCTTCAGCTTCCAGGGCACGGACTACAGCATCCCCGGCTTCATGGTCTGGATGGCGGTGCTCTACTGCGTGCTCGGCAGCATCGCCACGCACTACATCGGCCGCCCGCAGATCGCGCTGAACTTCCAGCAGCAGCGCTACGAGGCCGACTTCCGCCACCACCTGGTGCGCGTGCGCGAATACAGCGAGTCGATCGCACTCGACAAGGGCGAACCCGTGGAGCGCCAGCAGCTCGGCCTGCGCTTCACCGACGTGCTGGGCAACTACCTCAAGCTCCTCAACGCGCAGAAGCGCCTCACCTGGTTCACCGCCGGCTTCGGCCAGGCGGCGGTGGTGTTCCCCTTCATCGTGGCCGCGCCGCGCTTCTTCAGCGGCGCCATCCAGCTCGGCGAGCTGATGCAGATCGCCTCGGCCTTCGGCCGCGTGCAGGATTCGCTCTCCTGGTTCGTCGACAACTACAGCAGCCTCGCGGCCTGGCGCGCCACCACCGACCGCATCACCAGCTTCGAGGACAGCTTCGCCGAACTGCGCCGCCAGGACCACGCCACCGGCAGCGAATCCGCCAGCGACGGCGACTCCCTCGCCATCGACGACCTGCAACTGGCCCTGCCCGGCGGCGCGGCGCTGCTGGGTGTGCACGGCCTGCGCCTCGCCGCCGGCGACACGGTGCTGGTGAAAGGGCCATCGGGCAGCGGCAAGTCCACGCTGTTCCGCGGCCTCGCGGGCATCTGGCCCTGGGCGCAACGCGCACTGCGCCTGCCGCCCGACTTCGCCACACGCGCCATGTTCCTGCCGCAGCGGCCCTACTTCCCCAACGGCAGCCTGCGCGACGCGCTGGCCTACCCCGAGCCGGCGAACAAGCACAGCGATGCCGAACTGCAGCAGGCCCTGCGCGACGCGCTGCTGCCCGACCTGGTGCCGCGCCTGGACGATCACGACGCCTGGGGCCAGAAACTCTCGGGCGGCGAACAGCAGCGCCTGGCGATCGCGCGCGCGCTGCTCAAGCGGCCCCGCTGGCTGTTTGTCGACGAGGCCACCAGCGCGCTGGACGAAGCCGCCGAAGCCACGCTCTACGAGCGCCTGCGCGAACGCCTGCGCGAGCAGGACGGCGCGCTGGTCTCGATCGCACACCGCCCGGGCGTGGCGGCCTGGCACGAGCACCAATGGGTGCTGGAGCCCGGTACCCAGGGCGGGCCGCGTTTCGTGGTGGCCGCGCGGTGACGCGCTGGCGCGGCCTGTGGCGCACGCTGGCGGTGCTGCTGGTGTGCACCGCGGTCGGCGAACTCATCTTTCCGTACCTGCACCCGATCAACCACATCCTGGTCTACCTGGTGGGCATCGTCTACCTCGCCCTGCGCGAAGACACCCGCTGGGCGCTGGCGGCCGTGCCGATGGCGTTGCTGGTGTACAGCTGGCTGTTCGTGGCCCCGCGCTGGTCGGTCATTCCCTCGGACCCGCAGTACCTGCTGACCTTCGGCATCGCGCTGATCGTGAGCATCGTGGTGAGCCGGCTGGCCTCGCGCGCGCGCCAGACCGCCGACGAAGCCACCGCCGCCGCCGGCCGCGCCCATGCGCTCAGCGCCTTCGCGCAGGACCTCGCGCACGCCGACACCGAGGCCGACATCGGCACCCTGCTCACGAGCGCCGCCCGGGCGCACACCGGCTGCGAAGCCACGCTGCACCGCGCGCCCGCGCCAGCGGGTGACGCGCGCACGCTCGACCTGCCCCTGCAGGCGGGCGGCGAATCGCAAGGCTGGCTGCGCCTGCAAGGCGGCGCGGCACCGGCCCTGGCGCCGGCCGATCACGAGCTGGTGGCGGCCATGGCGCAACAGGCCGCGATGGCCTTGTCGCGGCGCGAGTTCGCGCAGCGGCACCTGAACGCGGCCCTGCAAGCCGAGGCCGAGCGCGTGCGCAGCACACTGCTGGCCAGCATCTCGCACGATTTCCGCACGCCCTTGACCACGATCATCGGCGCCGCCAGCACCGTGCTCGAACAGGCCGACCAGGTGCCCCCGGCCCGCCAGACCGCGCTCATCACCCGCGTGCTCGAGCAGGCGCGCCGCCTGCAGGCGCTGGGCAGCGACCTGCTCGAACTCGCGCGGCTCGAAGGCGGCGCGGTGCGGCCCCAACCCGAATGGGTGCCCGCCGACGACCTGGTGCGCGAGGCGATCGCCCCCCTGCTGGACGCGCTGCCTCCGCACCCGCTGAACCTGCCGTTGGCCGACGACACCACCGCCTGGTCCGACATGCGCCTTTGCAGTCAGGCCATTGCCAACCTCCGGCTCAACCCGCCCCAGCACGCCCCCCCGGGCGGGCGGCGCGGCTGCCGCGTGGTGCCCGACCCGGGGGCCCGGGGCCTGCGGCTGCGGCCCCCGGGGCG
>JACVCO010000027.1 GCA_016741995.1 Hydrogenophaga sp.
CAACATCCGGCCGGGCGACAGCGTGGACGTGGAACTGCACTACACTGAGCTGCCGGTCCCGACCGAAGGTCGCTACCAGTTCGTGTTCCCGACGGTCGTCGGCCCACGCTACAACGGGCCCGCGGGCGCCGAGAGCCATCGCGACGAGCGCTGGCTCGCGATGCCGTTCCTCCGCGAAGGGCAGCCGGCGCCGTGGACGTTCGACCTGCAGGTCGAGCTCGCGACGCCGATCGCCGTGCAGGAGGTCACGTCGCCCTCGCACACGCTGTCGCTGATCCCGGGCCGCGACGGCGCGACGCTCGTGCGCCTCGCGGACACGGGCCGCGCCGCGAACGACCGCGACTTCGTGCTCGACTACCGGCTCGCGGGCGACCGCATCCAGTCCGGCGTGCTGCTGTCGAAGGGCCGCGACGAGAACTTCTTCGTCGCGATGGTCGAGCCGCCGGCGGCGGTGCCCGCGGCAGTGCACTGGCCGCGGACGGGGACCGGCCACGTGGGGGCAAGTACCCCCGCGCCCTAACACGCCGAGGGCGTGCACGTAAACCCTCCCGCCTACCGCCCCGATGGCCTGGACCGCGAGTTCGGCATGCAGGGCGACGGCTTGTACCGCCTCTCCGAGACCCAGGCGCAGGAAATCCTGCAAATGCGTCTGCAGCGCCTGACCGGCCTGGAGCAGGACAAGATCGTGGCCGAGTACAAGGACGTGATGGCCGAGATCGACGATCTGCTCGACATCCTGTCCAGGCCCGAGCGGGTGTCCACCATCATCAGCGAAGAGCTGATCACGGTGAAGCAGGAATTCGGGCAGACGAAGCTCGGTGCCCGGCGCAGCCAGATCGAGCACAACGCGCAAGACCTCGGCACCGAGGACCTGATCACACCCACCGACATGGTGGTCACGCTCAGCCACTCGGGCTACATCAAGAGCCAGCCGTTGAGCGAGTACCGCTCGCAAAAGCGCGGCGGGCGCGGCAAGCAGGCCACCGCCACCAAGGAAGACGACTGGATCGACCAGCTCTTCATCGCCAACACGCACGACTGGATCCTGTGCTTCTCCAACCGCGGCCGCCTGTACTGGCTCAAGGTCTGGGAAGTGCCCAGCGGCTCGCGCGGCTCGCGCGGCAAGCCCATCGTCAACATGTTCCCGCTGGCCGAAGGCGAAAAGATCAACGTGGTGCTGCCACTCACGGGTGAATTCCGCAGCTTCCCGGCCGACCACTACGTGTTCATGGCCACCGCCGGCGGCACGGTCAAGAAAACCACGCTCGACGAATTCAGCAACCCCCGCAAGGCCGGCATCATCGCGGTCGATCTCGACGAGGGCGACTACCTCATCGGCGCTGCACTCACCGATGGCCAGCACGACGTGATGCTGTTCTCCGATGGCGGCAAGGCGGTGCGTTTCGACGAGAGCGACGTGCGCCCCATGGGCCGCAACGCCCGCGGCGTGCGCGGCATGATGCTCGAGGATGGTCAGAGCGTCATCGCCATGCTCGTGGCCGAAGACGAATCGCAGAGTGTGCTGACCGCCACCGTCAACGGTTATGGCAAGCGCACGCCCATCGGCGAGTACACACGCCATGGCCGTGGCACGAAGGGCATGATTGCCATTCAGCAGAGCGAGCGCAATGGCAAGGTGGTGGCCGCCACGCTGGCACACACCGACGACCAGATCATGCTGATCACCGACAAGGGCGTGCTGGTGCGCACCCGCGTTGCAGAAATCCGCGAAATGGGCCGAGCCACGCAGGGCGTCACGCTGATTTCCCTCGATGACGGCGACGAACTCTCCGGTCTGCAGCGCATTGTCGAAAACGACGCCAACGTACCCGAGGGTGGCGAGGCCGACAGCGGCGACGCCGAGCCGGCAGCGTGATGGCGCGGCCGTACAACTTCTCGGCCGGCCCGGCCGCCATGCCCGCCGAGGTGCTGGAGATCGCCGCGGGCGAGATGCTCGACTGGCACGGCACCGGCATGAGCGTGATGGAAATGAGCCATCGCGGCAAAGCCTTTGGGGAAATCATCGCGCGCGCCGAAGCAGATTTGCGCTCGCTACTGGCCGTGCCGGCGCACTTCAAGATTCTGTTCATGCAGGGCGGCGGCCTGGGCGAAAACGCCATCGTGCCGCTGAATCTGTCGCGCGGTGGCGCTGTCGATTTCGTTGTCACGGGCAGTTGGAGCCAGAAGTCGCAGAAGGAAGCCGGCCGCTACGCCAACGCGCGCACCGCTGCCAGCAATGCCAGCACCCAGCACACCACCCTGCCCGCGCCTGCCACCTGGCAAATCGGCAAGGACGCGCAGTACGTGCACGTCTGCAGCAACGAAACGATCCATGGCGTGGAGTTTCACGAGCTGCCCGACCTGAAAACCCTCGGGAGCGACGCCCCGCTGGTGATCGACTTTTCGTCGCATGTGGCCTCGCGCTCCGTGGATTGGTCGCGCGTCGGCCTGGCCTTCGGTGGTGCACAGAAGAACCTCGGGCCTGCCGGCGTCACGCTCGTGGTGGTGCGCGAAGACCTGATCGGCCACGCCCTGCCCGTCTGCCCCAGCGCCTTCGACTACAAGACCGTCGCCGACAACGGCTCGATGTACAACACCCCGCCCACCTACGCGATCTACCTCGCCGGCCTCACCTTCCAGTGGTTGCAGCGGCAAGGCGGCATCGCCGAAATGGAGCGGCGCAACATCGCCAAGGCGCAGTTGCTCTACGACTTCATCGATCAATCCCCGTTCTACGAGAACCGCGTGGCGCCCGACTGCCGCTCGCGCATGAACGTGCCCTTCTTCCTGAAAGACGAATCGCGCAACGAGGCCTTCCTGCAGGGCGCACAGGAGCGCGGCTTGCTTCAGCTCAAGGGGCACAAGTCCGTCGGCGGCATGCGCGCCAGCATCTACAACGCCATGCCCATCGAAGGCGTGCGCGCCCTGGTGGACCACATGCGTGCCTTCGAAAAGGAAATGGCCTGACCCATGGCAGCCCAACCCCAGCAAACCGAGGCCCTGGGCGCGCTGCGCGTGCAGATCGACGCCATTGACCAGCAACTGCTGACACTGCTCAACCAGCGCGCGCTCGTGGCCGAGCAAGTGGGCGAGCTCAAGCGCCAGGAGGGCTCGCCCTTCTTCCGCCCCGACCGCGTGGCCCAGGTGATCGAGAAGATCCAGATCGCCAACCCCGGCCCGCTACTCAACCAGCACGTGGCCGCCATCTGGCGCGAGATCATGTCGGCGTGCCTCGCGCTTGAAACGCCGCAACGCGTGGCGGTGCTCGGCCCGCAAGGCACGTTCTGCGAGCAGGCCGCGATCGAGTTTTTCGGCAGCGCGGCCAACCTCATCTACTGCAGCAGCTTCGACGAAGTCTTTCACGCCACCGCCGCGGGCACCGCGCAGTACGGTGTCGTCGGCATGGAGAACTCCACCGAAGGCGTGGTGGCGCGTTCGCTCGATCTCTTCCTGCGTTCGCCTGTGCACGTCGTCGGCGAAGTCAGCCTGCTGGTCCGCCACAACCTGCTGCGCCGCGAAGCCGGCCTCGAAGGCATCGATGTGGTGATGGCGCACCCGCAGGCGCTCGCGCAATGCCAGGGCTGGCTCTCGCAACACCTGCCCCATGCAGAGCGGCGCGCTGTGTCCAGTAACGCCGAAGGCGCGCGCCTGGCGGCCGATGACCCACGCTGCGCGGCGCTGGCCAGCGAGCGTGCGGCGGCCCAGTTCGGCCTGCACATCGTCGCCCACGCCGTGCAGGACGAGGCCTACAACCGCACCCGTTTTGCCGTGATCTGCCTGCCGCAAACGCTCGCCATGCCGCCCGCCAGCGCGCGCGACTGCACCAGCCTCGTCGTGTCGGTGCCCAACCGGCCCGGGGCGGTGCACGACCTGCTCGTGCCGCTCAAGCAGCACGGTGTGTCGATGACACGCTTTGAATCGCGCCCGGCCAAATCCGGCCAGTGGGAGTACTACTTCTACATCGACATCGCGGGCCACCCCTCGCAGCCGCACGTGGCGGCCGCTCTCGACGAACTGCAACGCCTGTGTGCCTTCTACAAGGTGCTGGGGGCCTACCCGGTGACCGAATGATGTTTGAACAGTTGGGACTGATCGGCTGCGGCCTCATGGGCGGCTCCTTTGCGCTCGCGCTCAAGCGCGCGGGCCTGGTCAAGCGCGTGGTGGGTTACAGCAAGTCCCCGTCGACCACGGAACGCGCGCGCCAGTTGGGCGTGATCGATGTCGAAGCGCCCTCCGCGCTGCTGGCCGTTTCGGGGGCCGACCTCGTGCTCCTGGCCGTTCCCGTAGCCGCCACCGAAGCCACCTTCAAGGCCATTCGCCACCTCGTGAGGGCCGACGTGCTCATCATGGACGTGGGCTCGACCAAGCGCGAGGTGATCGACGCCGCGCGCCGCGTGCTGCGCGAACACGTGGGCGTGTTCGTGCCGGCGCACCCCATCGCCGGCAAGGAACTCGCCGGCGTGGACCACGCCGACGCCGACCTTTACACCGGCCGCCAGGTCATCCTCACCCCTATCGAGCGCACCCTCCCCGCACACATCGACAAGGCCGAACAGCTCTGGCGCGCGCTGGGTTGCCAGGTCAAGCGCATGACGCCCGAAGGGCACGACGCGGCCTACGCAGCCATCAGCCACTTGCCTCACCTGCTGGCCTTCGCGCTGATGACCGCCATCAAGAACCAGCCCGAAGGGGCCGACTATCTTTCGCTCGCCGGCCCGGGGTTTCGCGATTTCACCCGCATCGCCGCCAGCGACGCCTCCATCTGGCGCGACATCCTGCTGTCCAACCGCGAAGAACTCATCACGCAGTCGCGCCAGTTCCTGCGCGCGCTGCAGCAGTTCGAGATCGCCATCAAGAACGGCGACGCAGACGCCCTCGAAACACTGATCGACGTCGCCAGCGAAGCGCGCGCGGGCTGGCGCATGACGGCCATCAAGCCCCAGGGCTGACGCCGGCGCATGTTCGCAATCCCCAGTCTCGACATCCCCTCCCTGGCCAGCGCTGGCGGGCGCGTTCGCCTGCCGGGCTCCAAGAGCATCTCCAACCGCGTGCTGCTGCTGGCCGCCCTGAGCGAAGGGCCCACGCAGGTCGACGACCTGCTCGACTCCGACGACACCCGCGTGATGCTCGACGCGCTGCGCGCGCTGGGCTGCGAGATCGAATCCGCCGGCCCCGCATCGGTGCGCGTGCAGGGTCTGGGGGGGCGACTCGGCGTGCATGAAGCCGCGCTGTTCCTGGGCAACGCTGGCACCGCCATGCGCCCATTGGCGGCCGCACTCGCGTTGATGGCCACAGCCCAGGGCGCCCGGTTCGAGCTTTCGGGTGTGCCTCGCATGCACGAACGCCCCATCGGCGATCTGGTCGATGCCTTGCGCCAACTTGGCTGCCCGGTGGAGTGCCTGCACAACCCGGGCTACCCGCCGCTGCGCGTGGGTGATGGCACCGTGCGCGCCCTCCGGCTGGACGCGCCGATCCGGGTGCGCGGCGATGTCTCCAGCCAGTTCCTCACCGCCTTGCTGCTCGCGCTGCCGCTGGTGGCGAACGACACGGACGTGGTGATCGAGATGAGCACCGAGCTCATCTCCAAGCCCTACATCGAGATCACGCTCAACCTGCTGCAGCGCTTCGGTGTTCATGTGCAGCGCGACGGTTGGGAGCGCTTCACCATCCCCCAGGGCAGCCGCTACACCTCACCCGGCCGCATCGCGGTCGAGGCCGACGCATCCTCGGCGAGCTACTTCATTGCCCTGGGCGCCATCGCCCCGCCCACCCCCGGCACCGACGGCATCCTCATCGACGGCGTGGGCCTGTCCTCCATCCAGGGCGACATCCGCTTCGTCGAAGCCGCTCGCCTCATGGGCGCCGACGTGGTGGGCGAAGACAACGCCCTGCGCGTGCGCCGCGGCGCCTGGCCGCTCAAGGCCATCGACCTCGACTGCAACCACATTCCGGACGCCGCGATGACGCTCGCGGTGATGGCGCTCTACGCCGATGGCACCACCACGCTGCGCAACATCGCCAGCTGGCGCGTGAAGGAAACCGACCGCATCGCCGCCATGGCCATCGAATGCCGCCAGCTCGGTGCCACGGTGGAAGAAGGTGCCGACCACATCCGCATCACGCCGCCCACAGTCTGGAAACAAGCCACCATCCACACCTACGACGACCACCGCGTCGCCATGTGTTTCTCGCTCGCGGCGTTCAACCCGGCCCGGCTGCCGGTGCGCATCGACGACCCGAAATGCGTCGGCAAGACCTTCCCCGACTATTTCGAAACCCTGTTCAGCGTCTGCCACACCCCGGCCGAGCGCATTCCCGTGCTGTGCATCGACGGCCCCACGGCGTCCGGTAAAGGCACCCTCGCGGCCGAGCTTGCCACGCGGCTGGGCTACCACCTGCTGGATTCGGGTGCGCTGTACCGGCTGGTGGGCCTGGCGGCCGAACGCGAGGGCCTGTCCACCACAGAGGCCGATCTGCGCGAGCCCGCCCACGCCGATCGCATGGGACGGCTGGCCGCTGGGCTGGACGTGCGGTTCACCCCTGGCAAGACATGGCTCGACGGCGAGGATGTGAGCGATCCCTTGCGCACCGAGAGCGCCGGCATGGCCGCCTCGCGCGTCTCGGCCGTGCCCCAGGTGCGCGCCGCACTGATGGACCTGCAACTCAACTTCCGCCACCTGCCCGGCCTGGTGGCCGACGGGCGCGACATGGGCACGGTGGTCTTCCCCGGCGCACCACTCAAGGTCTTCCTCACCGCCAGCGCCGAGCAGCGCGCCTCGCGTCGCCATAAGCAATTGATTTCAAAGGGAATCCCGGCTATACTCGCCGATCTTCTGGCCGACCTGCGGGCGCGCGACGCGCGGGACATGAACCGGGCTCACGCTCCCCTCAAGCCGGCCGAAGACGCGGTGCTACTGGACAACTCCGAACTGGACATCGAGCAATCGGTGCAGAGGGTGTTGAACTGGTGGCACGGCAAACAGGCCTTCCCGGTTCGCTGAGAAGGCCACCCCCGCCCTGACGACCCCGCCGGACATTCCCCGTCCGCAGGTCCGAGGGTTCTTCAAACCAACCCGCCGTGTTTCGCACGGCACAGCATCGCCGCCCACCCGTCGTCACCCGCGCTGCCCATCCGGGCACACCCGCGCCGACGCCAAGCGGTCCAGGAAAACCCAATGTCTGAATCTTTTGCCGCCCTCTTCGAAGAGTCCCTGAAGCGCGCTGAAATGCGCTCGGGCGAAGTCATCACCGCCGAAGTCGTTCGCATCGAACACAACCACGTGGTGGTCAACGCCGGTCTGAAATCGGAAGCCTACGTGCCGCTCGCCGAATTCAAGAACGACCAGGGCGAACTCGAAGTGCAGGTCGGTGACTTCGTCTCCGTGGCCATCGACTCCGTCGAAAACGGCTTCGGCGACACCCTGCTCTCGCGCGACAAGGCCAAGCGCCTCGCTTCGTGGATGGCCCTCGAGAAGGCCCTGGAGTCCGGCGAATTCGTCACCGGCACCACCACCAGCAAGGTCAAGGGCGGCCTCAAGGTCATGGTCAACGGCATCAGCGCCTTCCTGCCGGGCTCGCTGGTCGACAGCCGTCCCACCAAGGACCTCACCCCCTACGAGAACAAGACCCTGGAATTCAAGGTCATCAAGCTCGACCGCAAGCGCAACAACGTGGTGCTGAGCCGCCGCGCCGTGGTGGAAGCCTCCATGGGCGAAGAGCGCGCCAAGCTGATGGAAACGCTCAAGGAAGGCGCCATCGTGCACGGCGTGGTCAAGAACATCACCGAGTACGGTGCGTTCGTCGACCTCGGCGGCATCGACGGTCTGCTGCACATCACCGACATGGCATGGCGCCGTGTCCGTCACCCGAGCGAAGTCGTTCAGGCCGGCCAGGAAATCACCGCCAAGATCCTCAAGTTCGACACCGAGAAGCAGCGCGTCTCGCTGGGTCTCAAGCAGATGGGCGACGACCCGTGGCTGGGCGTGAGCCGCCGCTACCCGCAAGGCACCCGCATGTTCGGCAAGGTCACCAACATCGCCGACTACGGCGCGTTCGTGGAACTCGAGCCCGGCATCGAAGGCCTGGTGCACGTCTCCGAAATGGACTGGACCAACAAGAACGTGGCCCCGTCCAAGCTCGTGTCGCTGGGCGACGAAGTCGAGGTCATGGTGCTCGACATCGACGAAGACAAGCGCCGCATCTCGCTGGGCATGAAGCAGTGCAAGGCCAACCCCTGGCACGAATTCGCCGAGCAGACCAAGCGCGGTGACCGCGTCAAGGGCCCGATCAAGTCGATCACCGACTTCGGCGTGTTCGTCGGCCTGGCCGCCGGCATCGACGGCCTGGTGCACCTGTCCGACCTGTCCTGGAACGAGCCCGGCGAACAAGCCGTGCGCAACTACAAGAAGGGCCAGGAAGTCGACGCCGTGGTGCTCGCCATCGACGTCGAGCGCGAGCGCATCAGCCTGGGCATCAAACAGCTCGATGGCGACCCGTTCACCACCTTCGTGTCGGTCAACGACAAGGGCTCCGTGGTGACCGGCAAGGTCAAGACCGTGGACGCCAAGGGCGCCGAGATCGACCTCGGTGAAGACGTGCTGGGCTACCTGCGCGCTTCCGAAATCAGCCGTGACCGCGTGGAAGACGCGCGCAACGTGCTCAAGGAAGGCGACGAAGTCACGACCGTGGTGGTGAACGTGGATCGCAAGACCCGCAACATCCAGCTGTCGATCAAGGCCAAGGACAACGCCGACGCGCAAGAAGCGATGGCCAGCCTGAGCCAGAACTCGGGCAACGCCGGCACCACCAGCCTGGGCGCCCTGCTGCGCGCCAAGCTGGACAACAACAACGGCCGCTGATGACCCGCAGCGATCTCGTTGAAGCCCTGGCGGCCCGTTTCGGCCAGCTCACCCACCGCGACGCGGAGTTCGCCGTCAAGGCGATCCTCGACGCGATGGGGGACGCGCTGGTCAAGGGTCATCGCATCGAGATCCGCGGGTTCGGCAGCTTCTCGGTGAATCGCCGCTCGCCTCGCATCGGACGCAACCCGCGTTCGGGCGAGAGCGTGATGATTCCCGAGAAGCGCGTGCCGCACTTCAAACCCGGCAAGGCCCTGCGCGAGCAGGTTGACGAGCGCACCAAGGTGCTGCTGCAGCAAGAGCCCAAGAACCCGGTTTGAATCCCCCCTGACTACAATCGCCCCACCACAGAGGGGATGCATTGAAGTACCTGATGTGGCTGCTCAACGCAGCCCTTTTTTTTGTTCTTTTCGCTTTCGCGCTGAACAACCAGGACAGCGTGACCTTGCACCTGTTCTTCGGCCACAGCTGGCAGGCGCCGCTGGTGCTCGTGCTGCTGGTGGTGCTGTTGCTGGGCGTGTTTCTCGGCGTCATCGTGATGCTGCCGTTGTGGCTGCGGGCCAAGCGCGCGCGCACGCGCTCCGGGCTCAGCACCACCTTCGGGGTCGACAGCACCGTGATGCCCAACGACCCCACCGATCGACGGCATGGACTTTGATCTGACCTGGCTGCTCTGGGGCCTGCCGGTGGCGTTCGCCCTGGGCTGGGCCGCCTCGCGGCTGGACTTGCGGCAATGGCGCTTCGAAGGCCGCCAGGCGCCCAAGGCCTACTTCCGTGGCCTCAACCACCTGCTCAACGAGCAGCAGGATCAGGCCATCGACGCTTTCATCGAGGCCGTGCAGGGCGACCCCGACACCGCCGAACTCCACTTCGCCCTGGGCAACCTGTTCCGCCGCCGCGGTGACTACGACCGCGCCGTGCGCGTGCACGAGCACCTGCTCGCGCGTGCCGACCTCAACCGCAAGGAACGCGACCGCGCACAACACGCGCTCGCGCTCGACTTTCTCAAGGCCGGCCTGCTCGACCGCGCCGAATCCGCCCTGCACAAGCTCGAAGGCACGGCCTTCGAGAGCGAGGCGCGGCTGGCCTTGCTGGGCATCTACGAACGTTCGCGCGACTGGCCCCAGGCCAAGGCCATCGCCGAAAAGCTCGACGCCGTGGAGCACGGCAGCTTCACCACACGCATCGCGCATTACCTGTGCGAGCAGGCCGAACTTGCGCACCGCCAGGGCGAGGCCCAGCGCACCCGCGCCCTGCTCGACGAGGTGGTGCGCCGCGCACCCGGCCTGGCGCGCGGCTGGATGGCCCGCTCGGCCCTGCGCGCCCAGCAGAGCGACGCGGGCGGCGCACTCGACGACCTGCTCTCGCTCGCGCGACAGGCCCCGCAGGCGCTGCCACTGGCCGCGCGCGCCATGGCCGAACTCGCGCAACAGACCGATCGTGTGGCCGCGGTGCGCACCGCCCTCGAGGAAGCGCAGTCGCGCTCCCCCGCCATCGACGTGACCGATGCGCTCGCGCGCCTGGCCGCACAGCCAGCCGAGGCGCGGCGCGCCTTCCTGCGCCACCTCGACGCCGAGCCGTCGCTCGTGATCGCCAGCCAGTGGCTCGCGGGCGAAACGCTGTCCGACCCGGCCGCCCAGGCCAGCGTGCAGCGCGCACTCGACCACGCCAGCGGCCCCCTCAAGCGCTACCGCTGCGCGGCCTGCGGCTTCGAGGCCCGCCAGCATTTCTGGCAGTGCCCCGGCTGCCAGGCCTGGGACAGCTACCCGGCGCGCCGCGTGGAAGAGATCTGAGCCTCAGGCCGCGCCGTAGCCACCGCCACCGGGCGTGTGGATCTCAAAGATATCGCCCACCGCCATTTCGGCCTGGCCGATGTGCTGCAGGTCTTCGCTGCGGCCGTCGCTGCGCACCACGCGGTTGATGCCCGGTGCGCCCTGCGCGCCCTCGGCCATGCCGAACGCCGGGTGCACGCGTCCGTTGGACAGGATGCTCGCCGTCATGGCTTCGAGGAACCGCACGCGGCGCACGCCACCGTCGCCTCCGCGCCAGCGGCCCGCACCGCCCGAGCGCTTGCGGATCTCATAGCTCTCCAGCCGCACCGGAAAGCGGAACTCGAGGATTTCGGGATCGGTGAGCCGTGAGTTGGTCATGTGCGTCTGCACCACCGACGTGCCATCGAAGCCCTCGCCCGCGCCACTGCCGCCGGAGATCGTCTCGTAGTACTGGTGGCGCGCGTTGCCGAAGGTGAAGTTGTTCATCGTCGGCTGGCTGCCGGCCATGGCGCCCAGCGCGCCGTAGATGGCGTTGGTGATGCAGGTGGAGGTCTCGACGTTGCCCGCCACCACCGAGGCCGGCGGGTTGGGGTTGAGCATGCAACCCGGCGGGATGATCACCTCGATCGGTTTCAGGCAGCCCGCGTTGAGCGGAATGTCGTCGTCCACCAGCGTGCGGAACACATACAGCACTGCGGCCATGCACACCGCCGTGGGTGCGTTGAAGTTGTTGGTCTGCTGTGCGCTGGTGCCCGTGAAATCGATCTGCGCGCTGCGCTCGGCCGCGTTCACGCGCACTGCCACACGGATCTGCGCGCCGTTGTCCAGCGGCAGCGTGAACGCGCCGTCCTTCAGGCGCGTGATCACGCGACGCACCGACTCCTCGGCGTTGTCCTGCACGTGGCGCATGTAGGCCTGCACCACGTCCAGGCCGAACTGCTCGACCATCTTGCGCAGCTCCTGCACGCCCTTCTCGTTGGCAGCGATCTGCGCCTTCAGGTCGGCCATGTTCTGCTGCGGGTTGCGGCTCGGGTACTGCCCACTCTGCAGCAGCGCAATCATCTCGGCCTCGCGCAGGCGCCCGCCCTCCACCAGTTTCACGTTGTCGATCTGCACGCCCTCTTCCTCGATGCGCGTGGAGAACGGCGGCATCGAACCCGGCGTGGTGCCGCCGATGTCGGCGTGGTGGCCGCGCGATCCCACATAGAAGGTGGGCGACGGCGCACCGCCGATGTACACCGGCGTGATCACGGTCACGTCGGGCAGGTGCGTGCCGCCGTGGTACGGGTCGTTGAGCACGTACACATCGCCCGGCTGCATGCGGCCCGTGTTCTCGCGGATCACGGTCTTGATGCTCTCGCCCATGGAGCCCAGGTGCACCGGCATGTGCGGCGCATTGGCAATCAGGTTGCCCTCGGCGTCGAACAGCGCACAAGAGAAATCGAGCCGCTCCTTGATGTTCACGGAGTAGGCCGTGTTCTGCAGCTGCAGGCCCATCTGCTCGGCGATGTTCATGAACAGGTTGTTGAACACCTCGAGCAGCACCGGGTCGACCGTGGTGCCCACGGCGTGGCGCGTGGCGCGTGGCACGCGGCGCTCCAGCACCAGGTGGTCCAGCGCGGTCAGCTGTGCTTCCCAGCCCGGCTCCACCACGGTGGTGGCGTTCTTCTCGGCCACGATGGCCGGGCCGGGGATCACGTCGCCCGGTTGCAGGTCTTCGCGCACCACCAGCGCGGCGTCCAGCCACTGGCCTTCGGCGTACATCTTCACGGTGTCGCGGCGCGGCACGGCGCGCGGCTCGTGCAGTGCGTGGCGCGGCTCGGCCGGTGCGTCGCCCGCCACCACGGCCTCCACCGACACGGCCTCGACGATCAGCCGCTTGCCTGGCATGAGGAACGCGAAGCGCTGGCGGTACGCGGCTTCGAACGCAGCCTCGATCGAGGCGGCATCGCCAAACGGCACGATGAGCGCCGCATCGCTGCCCTCATAGCGCACGTGCACGCGGCGGTGCACCTGCAGCGCGCCCTGGCTCGCCTGCTGCGCGCGCAGCTCGTCGCTCGCGGCCTGCGCCAGTGCATCAAGCTGTGTGGCGATCGGGCCCAGCGCGGCCGCGTCGAGCACGCGCTCCACCGCCTGCTCCTTGATCACGTTCTGATCGGCCAGACCCATGCCATAGGCACTGAGCACGCCCGCCAGCGGGTGCACGAACACGCGGCTCATGCCCAGCGCGTCGGCCACCAGGCAGGCGTGCTGCCCACCGGCGCCGCCGAAGCACTGCAGGGTGTAGCGCGTCACGTCATACCCGCGCGCCACCGAGATCTTCTTGATCGCGTTCGCCATCTGCTGCACCGCGATGCGGATGAAGCCCTCGGCCACGTCCTCGGCGGTGCGGCCGGTCTGCTGCGCCAGTTCGTCGAACTTCGCGCGCACGGCGTCGGCGCTCAGCGCTTCGTTGGCGTTGGGGCCGAACACCTTGGGAAAGTGCGCGGGCTGGATCTTGCCCAGCATCACGTTCGCGTCCGTCACGGCCAGCGGGCCGCCGCGGCGGTAGCTCGCGGGCCCGGGGTTCGCGCCCGCGCTCTCGGGGCCCACGCGGAAACGCGAACCGTCGAAGCTCAGGATGGAGCCACCGCCCGCGGCCACGGTGTGGATGCTCATCATGGGCGCGCGCATGCGCACGCCGGCCACCTGGGTCTCGAACTCGCGCTCGAAGGCACCGGCGTAGTGCGACACGTCGGTGGACGTGCCCCCCATGTCGAAGCCGATCACCTTGTCGTGGCCCGCCAGCGTCGCCGTGCGCGCCATGCCGACGATGCCGCCGGCCGGGCCGGAGAGGATCGCGTCCTTGCCCTGGAAGCGGTGCGCGTCGGTGAGGCCGCCGCTGGATTGCATGAAGAACAGCGGCACGCCCGGCATCTCGCTCGCCACCTGGTCCACGTAGCGGCGCAGGATGGGCGAGAGGTAGGCGTCAACCACCGTGGTGTCGCCACGGCTCACGAACTTCATCATCGGGCTGGTTTCGTGCGAGGTGCTCACCTGCGTGAACCCGATCTCTTTGGCAATGCGCGCCGCCGCGGCCTCGTGCGCCGTGAAGCGGTAGCCATGCATGAACACGATCGCCACACTGCGCAGGCCGGCGTCGAACGCGGCCCACAGGCGCTCACGCAGGTGGGCTTCGTCCAGCGGCTGCAGCACATCGCCCTGAGCGCCCACGCGCTCCTGTGCCTCGATCACGCGGCCGTACAGCAGCTCGGGCAGCACGATGTGGCGATCGAACAGGCGCGGGCGGTTCTGGTACGCGATGCGCAGCGCGTCGCGAAAACCGCGCGTGGTGACGAGCAGCGTGGGCTCGCCCTTGCGCTCCAGCAGCGCGTTGGTGGCCACCGTGGTGCCCATCTTCACGCAGGCCACCTGCGCGGGCGTCACCGCCTCGCCGGCCTTCAAGCCCAGCAGGTGGCGGATGCCGGCCACCGCGGCGTCGCGGTATTGCTCGGGGTTTTCCGAGAGCAGCTTGTGCGTGGTCAACGAGCCGTCGGGGCGCTTGGCCACGATGTCGGTGAAGGTGCCGCCGCGGTCGATCCAGAACTGCCAGCGGGTGTCTTTGATGTCGTTCATGGGTTCGGGGCTCACGGCCCTCATCGGGGAGATTGCAGGTAGTAGGGAACGAAGATCTCGTTGGCTTCGTGACCAACGGATCGTACCCATTCACGGGAAAATTTTTCGCCCAGGCGCTTGAGCGCGGTGTCCACACGCGCCGGCACGCGCGAGACCGTCATGCCCTTGTCGCGCAGCGTCTGGGTCGAGGTGCTTGCCACCGCCTCGCTCAGGCGCCAGCCGCGCGCCTCGGCCTCGGCGGCGGCCGTTCGCACCGCGGCTTGCAGGCGCGTGTCGAGCGCCTCGAACGCCTGTCGGCGCACGAAGACAATGTTCTTGGGGAACCAGGCATTGATCTCGTGGTAGTGGCCGATGTGCTCCCACACCGCGCTCTCCACCCCCGTCACGGCCGACGTGATCATGCTGTCGATGCGGCCGCTGCGCAGCGCCTCGCCCACCTGCACCATGGGCACATCCACGGGCTCGGCGCCCAGCAGCTCGGCGATGCGCACGGTGGTGGGGTTGTAGGTTCGCATGCGCGTGCCGCGGAAGTCGGTGGCATCGGTCACCGGGCGGCGGCTGTAGAGCCCCTGCGGCGGCCAGGGCACGGCGTACAAGGGCACCAGCCCGCGCGCCGCAAACTGCCGCTCGATCAGCGGGCGTTGCAAGGCCCACAAGCGCTGCGCGTCGGCATAGCTCGCGACCACGAAGGGCACCGCGTCCGCACCGGCGATCGGCAGCTCACCGGTCAGGCTGGTCATGATGGTTTCGCCTGCCTCGATGCGCCCTTCGCGCACGGCGGTGAAGATGCGCGCCAGCGGTTCGAGTCGGTTGTCCGGGTGCACGTCGATGCGCAAGGCGCCCGCGGCGGCGCTGTTCACCGCCTGGGCAAAGGCGCGCAGGTTCTCGGTGTGAAACGACTCGGCCCGGTAACCGCTGGCCAGGCGCCACACCGCGCCCGGCGCCTGGGCTCGCACGGGCAAGGCCAGTGCGGCGCCGCACAACACGATCGAACGGCGGTGCATGGGCGAGCCCCTCAGCCCTGCATCTGCGAAGGCAACCAGAGCACGATGCCGGGCGCGGCGTAGGTGAGCAGCACCGCGACGACCATCAGCAGGAACAGCGGAAACGCGGTGCGTGCGATCCAGGTCACCTCGCGCTGCGTCAGGCCCTTGAGCACGAACAGGTTGAAGCCCACCGGTGGCGTGATCTGCGCCATCTCGACCACCAGCACGATGAAGATGCCGAACCAGATCAGGTCGAAGCCGGCGGCCTGCACTGTGGGCAGCAGCACGGCAATGGTCAGCACCACCATCGAAATGCCGTCGAGAAAACAGCCCAGCACGATGAAGAACACCGTGAGCAGCAGCAGCAGGCCGAAGGGCGAGAGCTGCAGGGCGCCGATGAACTCGGCCACCTGGCGCGGCAGGCCGATGAAGCCCATGGCCAGCGTGAGGAAGGCCGCGCCCGCGAGGATCAGGCCGATCATGCAGTACACCCGGCACGAGGCCACCAGGCCGTCGCGAAAGCTGGCCCAGTTCAGCGTGCCGTCCAGCCGCGAGAGCAGCAGCGAGCCGGCCACACCCAGTGCCGCGGCCTCGGTGGCGGTGGCGATACCGCTGTAGATGCCGCCCAGCACCAGGCCGATCAGCAACACCACGGGGATGAGGTGGCGCGAGGCGTGCAGCTTCTGCAGCAGCGTGGAGCCGATTTCGGCCGCCGGAATCTGCCCCGGGCGCAGCAGCGACCACACCACGATGTAGGCGCTGAACAGCAGGCCCAGCATCAACCCCGGGATGACGCCCGCGAGGAACAGCTTGGCGATCGACACGTTCGCCGCCACGCCGTAGACGATGAGGATGATCGAGGGCGGGATGAGCAGGCCCAGCGTGCCCGCGCCGGCCAGCGTGCCCACCGCCATGTGGTCGGGGTAGCCGCGCTTCTTCAGCTCGGGCAGCGTGATCTTGCCGACCGTGGCACAGGTGGCGGCCGACGAGCCCGAGATGGCCGCGAAGATGGTGCAGCCCACCACGTTGGCGTGCAGCAGCCGCCCGGGCAACCAGTTCAGCCATGGCGCGAGGCCCTTGAACAGGCTGTCCGAAACGCGGCTGCGGAACAGGATCTCACCCATCCACAGGAACAGCGGCAAGGCGGTGAGCGTCCAGCTCGAGGTGGCGCCCCACATGGTGAGCACCATGCTGTCGCCCACCGGGCGCGAGGTGAAGAGTTCCATGCCCACCACCGCCACCGCGATGAGGGACAAGCCGATCCACAGGCCCGAGCCGAGCACGGCCAGCAGGGCGACGATGAGCACCAGGGCGATCACGGCTTCCATGGCGATTCCTTGAAGGGGGTTGCGAACGGGTTCATTCGGTGGCGGCGGCCGTGTTGGCCGCGATCAACTCGCGCCCCTGCAGGCGCCACACCAGCGCCTGCACGAAGGCCATGGCCAGCCCCAGGCAGCCCAGCACCATGGCGATCTGCGGAATCCACAGCGGCGTGGCGTCAGCCGATGGCGAGACGTCGTGCGTGGTGTGCGAGATCCAGGCCAGGTTCAGCGTGTACCAGGCGATGTAGAGCGACAGGCCCAGGCCCGCGAGCAGGCACCACCACTCCAGCACGCGCTGGCCGCGCGGCGACAGCCGATCGAGCACCAGCGTCACGCGGATGTGCTCGCCGCGAACCAGCGTCGACGGCAGCGCCAGGAACAGCGCGGCCGCAATCGCGTAGCCGGCATAGGCATCCAGGCCCGGCATGTCCCAGCCGAACAGGCGGGAGAGCATGCTCAGGCTCACGGTCACGAACGCCGCCTCCATGGCCACGCTGGCCAGTGCCAGCAGGCAGCGGAAGAAATGCAGGACGAGCTTGTCCATCGTGAGCTCCTCGCCACGAAAACGAATGAAAGGGGGGGAGAAGCCGCGCGCAGCGCGGCGGGGGGTTACTTGCGGTACGCGTCGACGATGGCCTGGCCATCGGGGCCAGCGGCCTTGATCCACTCGGCGGTCATGGTGTCGCCGATGGCGGCGAGCGCCTTCTTCAGGTCCTCGCTCGGCTGCGTGATGGCCATGCCCGCGGCCTTGAGCTGATCGATGTACTCGCCATCGAGCTTTTCACTCATCGCCCAGCCACGCGTTTCGGCCTCGGCCGCGGCCTTGAGCAGCGCATCCTGCGTGGCCTTGTCCAGCGCGTTGAAATCCTTCAGGTTGACCACCGTCACGTTGCGCGGCAACCAGGCCGACACCGGGTAGAAGTGCTTCACCTGCTCATGCAGCTTGCTCTCCACCCCGCTCGCGCTGGAGGTGAGGAAGTTCTGCACCGCGCCCGTGGCCAGCGCCTGCGGCAGCTCGGCCAGCTGGATCGTCACCGGCTGCGCCTTGAGCAGTTGCGCGATGCGCGTGGTCGCCGGGTTGTAGGCCCGCATCTTGGTGCCGGCCAGGTCGGCCGCGGTGTTGACCGCCTTGATCGAGTACAGCGACTGCCCGGGCCAGGGCACCGAGAACAGCACCTTCATGCCTTGCTGCGCCAGCACCTTCTCCTGCGCGCCGCGGGCCGCGTTGTAGAGGCGGCGCGAATCCGCATAGCCGGTGGCGAGGAAGGGCACCGAGTCCACGCCGAACAGGGGGTTCTCGTTGGCCGCGCCCGAGATGATGAATTCGCCCGCGGGGGTCTGCCCCGTTTGCACCGCGCGCTTGATTTCGTTGGCCTTGTAGAGCGATCCGCCCGCGTGCAGGGTGATCTTGAGCTTGCCGCCGGTGGCCTTGTCCACGTCGTTGGCGAACTGCTGCAGGTTCTGCACCTGGAAGGTGTTGGCGCCGTAGCCACTGGGCAAGTCCCACTTGGCCTGCGCGTGGGCCGCGCCGGCCAGGGCCAGGGCCGCGAGGCCGAATACCGTCTTGATCATGGTCACACTCCTTGTTCGATGGCGAGTTGGTGGTTGAGAAGGTCGGTGATCAACATCGCGCCAGGGGCGTGCGTGATGCAGAACGGGGGGCGGGCCTGGGCAATGGCCGCCTGGGGCGTGACGCCGCAGGCCCAGAACACAGGCACTTCATCGGGCATCACGTCCACGGCATCGCCGTAGTCGGGCCGCGCAAGGTCGGCAATGCCGATGAGGGCCGGGTCGCCGATGTGCACCGGCGCGCCGTGCACTTCCGGGAAGCGCGCCGTGATCTGCGCGGCGCGCGCGGCGTCGCCGGCCTTGAGCGGGCGCATGCTCACCACCATGGGGCCGGCGAAGGGCCCCACCGGCACGGTGGGCACGTTGGTCTGGTACATGGCCACGTTGCGGCCCTGGTCCACATGGCGCAAGCGCATGCCCGCCGCCATCAGCGCCTGCTCGAACGAGAACGAGCATCCGATCACGAAGGTCACGAGGTCGTCGCGCCAGAGCGTCTGTATGTCGGTGGGCTCGTCCACCAGCTCGCCCCTGTGCCACACGCGGTAGCGCGGCAGATCGCTGCGGATGTCGATCCCCTCGCCCAGCGTGGGCAGCCAGGGGTTGCCCGGGGTGCCCACCGCCAGCAGCGGGCAGGGCTTGGGGTTGCTTTCGCAAAAGCGCAGGAAGTCGTCGGCCAGCGCTTGCGGCAGGATCACCACGTTGCCCTGCACCAGCTCGTCGGCCAGGCCACTGGTGTGCTTCGTCCATTCGCCGCGGCGAATCGGCCCGCGCACCCGCTCGGCCAGCGCCCGGGCACCGGTGTCGATGTGGCGCGTCTGCAGTTCTTCTCGCAATCCCACTGTGCGTCTCCAGCTCCACCGGCCTCGCCGGTTCGTGAGGTTTCGTGACGGGCTTGTCACGTTGGGCTGGATTGTGTGGAGCCGCCCTGGCGACCACAAACGCAAATTTTCTTGCTCAGCTCATCGATTTTTTCGATGCCTTCGCTTGGGGCGTTTTCGCCTTCGATCGCCCCATTGCGGTGCCTTCGCGCACCGCACTCCACGCCTCCACGAAGGCCTGGGCGGACCGCATCACGGTCTCCACCGCCTGGGTGGACGGGTCGTTGCGGTAGCTCGCGTGGATGGGCAGCGGCTGCAGCCGCGCATCGCACGGCAACTCGCGCAGATCGGCCACCACGAACAGGTGTTGCACCGCCTCGCGCGGCAGCGTGGCCACGCCAAAGCCACCCTGCGCCATCTGCAACATGGCAGAGACCGACGAGATGGTGTGCACGCGCCGCGGTTCCACACGCGCGGCCCGGAACAGATCGAGCAGCGCCACGTGGGGCAGCGAGCCGCGCTGAAAAGTCAGCAACTCCAGCTCGGCCAGTTCCGCCAGCGTGTAGCGCCGCCGCCGGTGCAGGCTCGCGCTGCCCACGAACACCATTTCCATCGACGGCAGCGCGCGGGCACGCACGCCATCGGTCACCGTGGGCTGGGCCGCGAACGCCAGGTCCAGCGTGCCACGGCGCATCTGCTCCAGCAGGATGGGCGTGGTTTCCACCGACAGCTCCAGTTCGAGCGACGGGTGCTCGGTGCGCAACTGTTCCATCCACGGGATCAGCCACGAGTGCAGCACCGATTCGATGGCCCCGATGCGCAACGACACCGCCAGCGCCTCGCCCGACCCCATCTCGGCCTTGGCCTCGCGCTGCAGTTCCAGCAGGCGCTGGGCATAGACCAGGAAGCGCGTGCCCGCGGTGGTCAGGCGAAATTGCTTGTCGCGCCGGTCGAGCAGCAACACGCCCAACTCTTCTTCCAGCGCGGCAATGCGGCTGGACATGGCCGACTGCGTGAGGAACAGTTTCTCGGCCGCGCGCGTCACGCTCTTGAGCGTGGCCACCCAGTAGAAGGCCTCGACAAAGCGCAGGTTCACGCCGGCCTCCGGGGAAATACGGACGGGCCTGGCCCGGCTTTTGCAACTATGCTGCCCGTCTTTGTCATCCGTTCAATCCTTGGAGTGACCATGAAATTCAAGCTTGCCTTTGCCGCCGCGGCGTTCGCCTTCGGTGCCGCCGCCAACGCCCAGACCACCTGGGACCTGCCCGCGGCCTACCCGGCCACCAACTTCCACTCGGTCAATCTTGCCACCTTCGCCAGCGACGTCGACAAGGCCACGGGCGGCAAACTCAAGATCACGGTGCACCCTGGCGCCTCGCTGTTCAAGGCGCCCGAGATCAAACGCGCCGTGCAGGGTGGCCAGGCGCAGGCCGGTGAGATCCTGCTTTCGGCCTTCTCGAACGAATGGCAGGTGTTCGGCCTCGACGGCATCCCCTTTCTCGCCACCAGCTACGCCGAGTCGAAGAAGCTCTACGCGGCGCAAAAGCCCGTGCTGGAGAAGAAGCTTGCCGAGCAAGGCATGGTGCTGCTCTACGCCGTGGCCTGGCCGCCGCAGGGTCTGTACAGCAAGAAGCCCGTGACCAGCGGCGCCGATCTCAAGGGCAACAAATGGCGTGCCTACAACCCCGCCACGTCGCGCATCGCGGAGCTGGTGGGCGCGCAGCCCGTCACCGTGCAGGCGGCCGAACTCTCGCAGGCCCTGGCCACCGGTGTCGTCGAATCCAACATGACCTCGGGCGCCACCGGCGTGGACAGCAAGCTGTACGAGCACCTGAAGTTCTACTACGACGTGCAGGCCTGGCTGCCCAAGAACGCCGTGATGGCCAACAAGCGCGCCTTCGACGCACTCGACAAGGCCACGCAGGACGCGCTCATGAAAGCCGCGGCCGATGCCGAAGCGCGTGGCTGGGCCGCGTCCGAGAAGGTCAACACCGACACCATGGCCATCCTCAAGACCAACGGCATGACGATCGAACCGCCGTCCGCCGCCCTCAAGGCCGACCTGCAGAAGGTGGGCGCCACCATGCTGCAGGAATGGCTGAGCAAGGCCGGCCCCGAAGGCCAGCAGATCATCGACGCGTACAAGAAGTAATCACACCTGATGCGCAAGACGCTTGATGCTCTCTATCTCGGCGCGGGCTGGCTGGCCGCGCTTTTCATGATCGGCGTGCTCGCGATGGTGCTGCTGTCCATCGTGAGCCGCCTCATGGGCTTCTACGTGCCGGGCACCGACGCTTATGCCGGCTACGCGATGGCGGGCGCCGGCTTTCTTGCGCTGGCCCACACGCTCAAGAGCAACGAACACATCCGTGTCACGCTGATCATCGGCAAGCTCAAGGGCGGTGCGCGGCGCGGGATGGAGCTGTGGGCGCTGTCGGTGGCCGTGCTCATGAGCGGCGCGCTGGCGTGGTTCTCCTGGCGCCTGGCCTGGCAATCGCACCAGTTCCACGACATCTCCACCGCGTCCGACGCCACGCCGCTGTGGATCCCGCAGATCGTCATGGGCCTGGGCTGCACGGTGCTGCTCATCGCGCTGCTCGACGAGTGGGTGCTCGAACTGCGTGGCCAGCGCGCACGCACCGAAGTGGAGACGCACCATGAATGAAGTGCTCGTCACCACCCTGCTCATCGTCTCGCTGTTCCTGCTGCTGGGCAGCGGCGTGTGGATCGGCCTCACGCTCGCCGGCGTGGCCTGGATCGGCATGGAGCTGTTCTCGTCGCGCCCCGCGGGCGACGCGATGGCGCTCACCATCTGGGGCTCGGCCAGCAGCTGGACGCTCACCGCCCTGCCGCTGTTCGTGTGGATGGGCGAGATCCTGTTCCGCACGAAGCTATCCGAAAGCATGTTCAAGGGCCTGGCACCCTGGGTGAACGCGCTGCCCGGGCGGCTGCTGCACACCAACATCCTGGGCAGCACCATCTTCGCGGCGGTGTCCGGCTCGTCGGCGGCCACCTGCGCCACCATCGGCAAGATGACCATCCCCGAGCTCACGCGCCGTGGCTACCCGCCCGAGAAGATCATCGGATCGCTCGGTGGCGCCAGCACGCTGGGCCTGCTCATTCCGCCCTCGATCATCATGATCGTCTACGGCGTGGCGGCCGAGGTGTCGATCGCCAAGCTGTTCGTGGCCGGCGTCATTCCCGGCATCGTGCTGGCGGCCATGTTCAGCGGCGCCATCGTGGTGTGGGCCCTGTTCAACCCCGAGAAAGTGCCCAGTGCCGATGCACGCATGAGCTTCGGCGAGAAGCTGCGCGAAGCGCGCCACCTGATCCCGGTGGTGCTGCTCATCGGCAGCGTCATCGGCGCCATCTACAGCGGCATCGCCACCGCCACCGAGGCGGCGGCCATCGGTGTGGTGGGCTCGCTGGTGCTCTCGGCCTCGCAACGCTCGCTCAGCTGGCAGAGCTTTCGCGATTCGCTGATGGGCGCCACGCGGCTCTACTGCATGATCGCGTTGATCCTCGCGGGCGCGGCGTTCCTCACGCTGTCCATGGGCTACATCGGCCTGCCGCGGCACCTGGCCGAGTGGGTGGGCGGCCTGGGCCTCACGCCCGGCATGCTGCTGGTTGCGCTGGCCATCTTCTACATCGTGCTCGGCTGCTTCCTCGACGGCATCTCCATGATCGTGCTCACCATGGGTGTGATCCTGCCCACCGTCACCGCCGCCGGCATCGACCTGATCTGGTTCGGCATCTTCATCGTCATCGTGGTCGAGATGGCGCAGATCACGCCGCCCGTGGGTTTCAACCTGTTCGTGCTGCAAGGCATGACCAAGCGCGAAATCACCTGGATCGCCATGGCCTGTCTGCCCTACTTCTTCATCATGGTGTTCGCGGTGCTGTTGCTCTACTGGGTGCCTGGTCTCGTTACCTGGATGCCTTCCAAGATGTAGGAACGCCGCTCGCTAAGATGACCACCCCGCCACCGACAGGTGCGCGGGGTTGTTTTTTCCGGAGACCCGTTTCGTGTTCAAGAACCTCACGCTCTATCGCATCGCGCCCGGCTGGTCGCCCACGCCCGATGCGATGGAGAAAGCGCTCGATGGCGCGCGCTTCGTGCCCTGCAGCGCCACGCAAGACAAATCCGTCGGCTGGGTGGAGCCGCGCGGCGAAGCCCACGGCCCGCTGGTTGAGGCCGTTGCCGGCCAGCGCATCCTCAAGCTGCAGATCGAAAGCAAGGCCGTGCCCGGCGCCGTGGTGCGGCGCAAGGCGCAGGAAGCGGCCGACCACATCGAGGCCACCACCGGCCGCAAACCCGGCAAGAAGGAAGTGAAGGGCCTGCGCGAAGACGCCCTGCTCTCGCTACTGCCGCAGGCCTTTGCACGCCAGCAAAGCCATTGGGTCTGGATCGACCCGGAACGCGGCTGGCTGGCCACCGACGCCAGCAGCCAGGGCAAGCTCGACGTCCTGATCACCGCGCTCGTGCGTGCGTTCGATGGCTTCGCCCCCACCCTGTTCAACACGCAGATGACGCCGCAGGCCGCCATGACGCAATGGCTGAGCGCGGCCGATGCCGAGCAATGGCCCGAAGGCCTGGCCGTGGAACGCGATTGCGAGCTGCGCTCCAGCGACGAAGAGCGCTCCGTGGTGCGCTTCACGCGCCACCACCTCTTCAACGACGAGGTGCGCCGCCACATCAGCGAAGGCAAACTGCCCACGCGCCTCGCGCTCAACTGGGAAGGCCGCGTCGGCTTCACACTCACCGAGAGCATGGCGCTCAAGAAGATCCAGTTCCTCGAAGGCGTGTTCGACGAACAGACATCGAAGGAAGAAGAAACCTTCGACAGCAACGTCGCCATCGGCACGGGTGAACTGCGCGGCGTGCTCGACGCGCTGATCGCCGCGCTCGGTGGCGAGCTGCAACCCGGCCAGGTGCCGGGCCATGAACCCACCGCCACCGCCACCGCGTCGGCCGGTGCCGACGCCGACGGCCCGCCGTTCTGACCACCATGGCCCCGGTCCTGGCCATCTGCATCGGCGCCTGCATTGGCGCGCTGCTGCGCTGGCGCCTGGGCCTGTGGCTGAGCCACCCCCACAGCCTGCTGCCCTGGGGCACGCTCGCCGCCAACTGGATCGGTGCCTACGCCATCGGCCTCACCGTGGCCGTGCTCCAGGCCAACCCCCACCTCGATCCGCTCTGGCGCCTGGCCATTGTCACCGGCCTGCTGGGCGCGCTCACCACCTTCTCCACCTTCTCGATCGAGGTCATCACGCTGCTGCAGCAGGGGCGCTTCGTGCTCGCGCTGGGCGTGTCTTCGCTGCACCTGTTCGGTTCGCTGCTGCTCACGTGGTTGGGGCTCAAGACGCTGGCCACATGAACACGCGTTCGCTCGGCGTCGGGGTCTAGTAGTACGGCACGAACCGATCGGCCCGCTCCGCATGGCGGCAGGCGGCCTGCCACCAGCGGCCGGGCCAGGCCCTCATGGCCCGGCCGCAGCGGCGCAGCGTGCTCGTCAGGCGGGGTTCGGCGGGCGTTGAAGCGGGGTATCCAAGGGCGTTCATCTCAACCTCCAGTGCGCACGGTGTGCGTTGGGGGTGATTTCATCGATCGAACGAGCCCTTTGTGCGGGACAGCCGTCCCGAGCGGCCCGCCAACGCCGCCCCAGGGCCGGGACCCGCGTCCCGTTCAGCCCATGCCATAACCGGCCTCGCGCGCGAGCACGATGGCCTGCGCCCGCGTGGCGACGCCGAGCTTGGCGAACACGGCCGAGACCTTGTTGCGCACGGTCTTTTCGCTCAGGCCCAGGTGGGCGGCGATCTGCAGGTTGTCGCGCCCCTGTGCCAGCAATTCCAGCAGCGCCTGCTCGCCCGCCGTGAGCTGCGCGAACGCCGACGGCGCACGGGCCGCCGGGTCGGCCTGCGCAAGGAAGCGCCGCAAGGTGGCAAAGCTCGAAGCGAACACGGGCTCCTGCTGCAGCAGCACGTGGTTGCGGCTGTCCACCGGCACGAACTGCGCGCCGTCGATCAGGCCCGCGATGTGGCGACCTTCGTCGAAAGGCACGCGCATGTCGCCGCGCGCGTGCATCACCAGCGTCGGGCAACGCAGTTGCCGGGCGAGGTCGCTCACGTCGATCTGGCCGAAAGCCGCGATGGTGCGCGCCGCGTGTTCGGGGCTGCACGAGAGGCGTTCGAGTTCGTTGAACCAGTGCGTCTGCTCGGGCGTGCCGCCCGGAATGAAGAGCGAGGTGAACACCTGGCGAAAGGCCTCGTTGTCCTGCCCCCAGCCCACCTCGACCAGATCGAACAGCAGCTTCGCTTCCTTCAACTGCGCGGGCGTGGGCTGGCGGTGCATGAGCCCGCGCACGTAGCCACCCACGATCGCCAGCGCCGACACGCGCTCGGGGTGCCGCGCCGCGCAGGCCACCGCAATCGCGGCGCCCTGCGAACAACCCAGCAGGGCAAAGCGCGGCAAACCCGCGGCGTTCACCACGGCCTCCAGATCGGCCAGCCACGCATCGAGCGAGAGCGGCGCGCCGGTGCGGTCCGACAGGCCGCAACCGCGGCCGTCGTAGCGGATCAGGGTGTGCTCGCGGCTCAGCTCTTCGATCCATGGCCGCCACACCGGGCTGTCGAGATCGACGTCGATGTGCGTGAGGAAGTGCGCCGCGCGCACCAGCGGTGGGCCATGGCCCGTGGTGGCGTAGGCGATCCGCACCCCGTCGGCGGTGGTGCAGAAGCGGATCGATTGGGTGAGCGGCGGTGCCACGCGGGGATTATGGGAACCGCGGCCGCGGCGGCAAGCGCGCGCCGTCGAACGCGCTGCCCGGTTCGGCGCTCAGTGCGCCGCGCCCTGCTCCGCCCGGTTCATCAGGTCGCGGCTCATGCTGATCATGCGATCCCCCAGCGCCGCGCGGCGCGTCGGGTGCAGGCGCGATTCGCTGGCCACCAGCACGATCGCGCCCACCGGGTGGCCGTCGCGCTGCAGCAGCGGCACGCCCAGCGCCCAGTAGCCCGGCACCACGATGCCGGGAATCACGGCGTAGCCGCGTTCGCGCGTCTCGGCCACCAGGTGGCGGATCACGGCCACGGGCGACTTGGGGTAGTTCTCGTCGATGTGCGGGCCATTGACCTGCAGTGCGTTGTCCACCGCGTCGTCGGGCAGCGCGGCCAGGATCGCCAGCCCGCCCGCGCCCACGCCCAGCGGGTGGCGGTCGCCCAGGCGCAGCGCGTCGCTCGGGATCGGCCCGTGCCCGGTCTCGCGCGAGAGGCAGATCACCTCCAGCCCCTGCACCACCGAGAAGAACACCCAGTCGCCCGTCTCCAGCGCGAAGGCGCGCAGCGAGGCCGTGGCCAGGCGCTGCAGCGAGTAGCTGGGCTCGGCCGCCAGGCCCACCACGAAGGATTCGGGCCCGAGCCGGTAGCAGCGCGAGGCCGCGTCGTGCACCACGAAGCGCTCGTCCGCCAGCGTGTGCGTGAGCCGCACCGCCGTGGCCTTGCTTAGCCCCAAGCGGCGGCCGATCTCGCCGATGCGCAGGCCATCGGGCTGGTGGCGCGCCAGCAGCTTGAGGATGCCCAGCCCGCGCCGCAGCGTCTGCGCGCCAGGCGTGTCACCGGCCGGGAGTTCGGGTGGGTTCATCTCGGTAGTTACCCGCGATCAAAGGTCCACATAGTGATCCGTTTTTGCGAGGCCATTCAGGGTTTTCCTCTGACGCATCCAGCACGGCTGCTGCCAACATCGTGCTCATTGATTCACATTCTGGACATTCAACCTCACAAGGGCGAGATGGACAACCCTAAGCAGCACGAAGGCCGGGTCGCTCTGATCACCGGCGCAGCCAGCGGCATCGGCCTGCAGATCGCGCACGACCTCGCGCAGCAGGGCGCCACGGTCTGCATCGTGGACCGCAACGGCCCCTCGGCCGAAGAAGCGGCCCAGGCCATCCGCGGCGCGGGCGGCCAGGCCCTGGCCGTGGTGCTCGACCTCGCCGACGCCGAGGCCATCCAGCACAGCATGGACGCGCTGCTGCAGCGCTTCCCCGCCATCGACATCCTCGTGAACAACGCGGGCGTCGTTTCCACCCAGCCCGCGGCCGACGTGACGCTGGCGCAATGGAACACCACGCTGGCCATCAACCTCACCGCGCCCATGGTGCTCACGCAGCGCGTGCTGCCCGCCATGCAGGCACGGCAGTGGGGCCGCATCGTGAACATCTCGTCCATCAGCGGCGTGCGCGCCGGCACGGGGCGCCTGGCGTACGGCAGTTCCAAGGCCGCGCTCATCGCCATGACGGGCCAGTTCGCGATCGAGGTCGCGGTGCGCGGTGTCACGGTCAACGCCATCGCGCCGGGCTTCGTCGACACGCCCATGATCCGCACGCTGCACGGCAGCTCCAAGGCCAACACCTACCTCGACGTCTGCCCCATGCACCGCTTCTGCTCGCCGCAGGAGGTGTCGGCCGCCGTGGTGTTCTTCTGCTCCGAACAGGCCAGTTTCATCACCGGGCAAACGCTGGGTGTGGACGGCGGCTACCTTGCCAGCGGCCTGTTCATGCCCAAGCTGTTCGACATTCCCGCCGCCACGCCCACCGCCGCCGCGGCCTGAGCTTTCCCCCGCCCCCACAAGTTCCAACCCGAGGAGACAACGATGACCCTTTCCCGCCGCACCCTCATCCAGGCCACCGGCATCGCCGCGGCCAGCGTCGCCGCGCCGATCAAGCTGGCCTATGGCCAGAGCGCCGAGTTCACCTTCAAGTACGCCAACAACCAGCCGCCCGCGCACCCCATGAACGTGCGCGCCAAGGAAGCGGTCGAGGCCATCAAGAAGGAAACCAATGGCCGCATGGACATCCAGATCTTCCCGAGCAACCAGCTCGGCTCCGACACCGACACGCTGAGCCAGCTGCGCTCGGGCGGTGTGGAGATGTTCAACCTCTCCGGCCTGATCCTGTCCACGCTGGTCACGCCGGCCGCGCTCAACGGCCTGGGCTTCGCCTTCCCCAACTACGACGCCGTGTGGAAAGCCATGGACGGTGACGTCGGCGCCTACATCCGCGCGCAGATCGCCAAGGTGAACCTGCACGCGCTCGACCGCATCTGGGACAACGGCTTCCGCCAGACCACCACCTCCACCAAGCCCATCAACACGCCGGCCGATCTCGAAGGCTTCAAGATCCGCGTGCCCGTGTCGCCGATGTGGACGTCGATGTTCCGCGCGTTCGGTTCCTCGCCGATCTCGATCAACGCGTCAGAGATGTACACCGCGCTGCAGACCAAGGTGGCCGACGGCCAGGAGAACCCGTTCGCGGTCATCTCCAACTTCAAGCTCTACGAAGTGCAGAAGTACTGCTCGCTCACCAACCACATGTGGGACGGTTTCTGGACGCTGATCAACAAGCGCGCCTGGGACCGCCTGCCGCCGGACGTGCGCGAGATCGTGACCAAGCACCTGAACGACGCCGCGATGAAGGAACGCGTGGACGTGGCCGCCAACGAGGCCACGCTGCAGAAGGACCTCACCGCCAAGGGCATCGTCTTCAACTCGCCCAACACCGCGCCGTTCCGCGACAAGCTGCGCAGCGCCGGCTTCTACGCCGAGTGGAAGGCCAAGTTCGGTGACGAGGCCTGGGCCGTGATGGAAAAGTACACGGGCAAGCTGGGCTGACAGACACTGGGTTGACATGACAGAACTCATCGCCGGCACTTCTGCCGACGCGGACGGTGCCTACAAGGGCACCGTCCTTCACGACACCCGCCGCAGCCCGTTCTGGCTCAAGCCTCTGGAGGCCGTCTCGGCCCTCCTGATGCTGAACATCGCGGTGCTGCTGCTGGTGGGCGTGATCTCGCGTTACCTGTTCAACAAATCCCTGGTGTGGTCGGACGAGGTCGTCTCGATCTCCTTCATCTGGCTCACCATGCTGGGCGCGGCCATCGCCGTGTACCGCAACGAACACCTGCGCCTCGGCCTGTTCGTCGATCTGCTGCCCGCGCGTGCCCGCGAGTTCGTGCACGCCTTCGCGCTGGTGGCCATCGCCGCCCTGCTGCTGGCCCTCATCGGCCCCGCCATCGAGTACGCCAAGGACGAGTGGTTCATCCACACGCCCGCGCTCGACCTGCCCAACACCTTTCGCGTCAGCTCCATTGCCTTCGGCTTCATTGCCATGCTGGCCCTGGTGCTGATGTACGCCGGCCGCTCGGCGCGCAAGCTCGACCTCGCGCTCGCCACCGTCATCGTCGGCGCCGTGGCCCTGGCGTGCTGGCATTTCTCGCCGCAGCTCATGAAGCTCGGGCCGGCCAACATCGTCATCTTCCTCATCGGCTTCGCGGCCGTGTGCCTGGTGGCCGGTGTGCCCATCGCCTTCTGCTTCGGCGTGGGTGCGGTGTGCTACCTGGCCTTCTCCACGCACGTGCCGCTCACCGTCGTCATCGGCCGCATGGACGAAGGCATGTCCAGCCTGGTGCTGGTCTCGGTGCCCATCTTCGTGCTGCTCGGCTGCATTCTCGATGCGACCGGCATGGGCAAGGCCATCGTCGATTTCCTGGCCTCGCTGCTCGGCCACATCAAGGCCGGCATGTCGTACGTGCTGCTGGGCTCGCTGTTCATCGTCTCGGGCATCTCCGGCTCCAAGGTGTCCGACATGGCCACCGTGGCACCCGCGCTCTTCCCCGAGATGAAGCGCCGCGGCAACAAGCCGCGCGAGATGGTGGCGCTGCTGGCCACCGGCGCCGCCATGGCCGACACCGTGCCGCCCAGCATCGTGCTCATCGTCCTCGGTGCGGTCGCGGGCGTGTCCATCGCGGGCCTGTTCCAGGCCGGCTTCGTCATTGCCATGGTGCTGCTGGCGGTGCTGCTGGTGCTGGCGCGCTGGAAGGCCCGCAACGAAGACATGCAGAACGCCAAGCGCGCCCCGCTGTCGGCGGTGCGCCGCTTCCTGCTCGTGGCCACGCCCGCGCTGGTGCTGCCCTTCCTCATCCGCGCCGCGGTGGGCGAAGGCGTGGCCACCGCCACCGAGGTCTCCACCGTCGCCGTGCTCTACGCACTCATCATCGGCCAGACGCTGTACGGCGGCATCGGCCTGCGCAAGTTCTACGACATGCTGGTGGAAACCGCCGCGCTCTCGGGCGTGGTGCTGCTGGTGCTGGGTGCGGCGTCGGCCATGGCCTGGTCCATCACGCAAAGCGGCGTGGTGCAGCAGCTCTCGGTGTTCATGACCTCGCTGCCCGGCGGCTGGATGGGCTTCATGGCCGTCACCATCCTGGTGTTCGTGGCGCTGGGCTGTCTGCTCGAAGGCCTGCCCGCGGTGCTGCTGCTGGCGCCCATCATGTTCCCCATCGCCAAGTCGCTGGGCATCAACGACATCCACTACGCCATGGTCGTGGTCTGCGCCATGAACATCGGCCTGATGATGCCCCCCATCGGCGTGGGCTTCTACATCGCCTGCCGCATCGGCGACGCGCCGCCCGACGAAGTCATCGGCGCCATCTGGCCCTACCTGCTGGCCCTGCTGGTGGGCGTGGTGATCATCGCGGCCTTCCCGCAGATCACCGCCATGGCCTTGTGAGCGTGACCATGATCGAGCTCTACAAAACCATGGCGCGCATCCGCGCCTTCGAACTCGCGGCCGAGGTGGCCAGCCAGGGCGGCGTGGGCGTGCTCGGCGCGCAGGTGGACGAACGCGCCAAGGTGCGTGGCCCGCTGCACCTGTCCATCGGGCAGGAAGCCGTGGCCGTGGGCGTCTGCGCCCACCTCACGCGCGACGACCTGCTCACCAGCACGCACCGCGGCCACGGCCACACGCTGGCCAAGGGCGGCAACATGCGCCGCATGATGGCCGAGCTGTTCGGCCGTGCCCACGGCAACAACGGCGGCAAGGGCGGCTCCATGCACATCGCCGATTTTTCGGTCGGCATGCTCGGCGCCAACGGCGTCGTCACCGCGGGCCTGCCCATTGCGTGCGGCGCGGCGCAGGCGCTCAAGCTGCAGGGCAAGCCGCACCTGGTGGCCTGCTTCTTCGGTGATGGCGCCATCAACCGCGGCCCGTTCCTCGAAGCGCTCAACTGGGCCGCGGTCTACCAGCTGCCCGTGCTCTTCATCTGCGAAGACAACAAGTTCTCGGCCACCACCAGCACCGCCGGCCTTACTGCCGGGCCGGGCGTGGCCGCGCGTGCGCTGGCGCTGGGCGTGCCCGGCGAAGCGGCCGACGGCAACGACGTGGAGGCCGTGCACGCCGCGGCCGGCCGCCTGGTCGAGAAGATCCGCGCGGGCGAAGGCCCGCAACTGCTGCACGCCCTCACCTGGCGCGTGCGTGGCCACGTGTCGGTGGACAAGCAGGCCTACCGCGACCCGAGCGACCTGCAAGGCGCGATCGACGCCGACCCGTTGCGCCGCGCGCGCGCCCGTGCGCAGGAACGCGGCGCCAGCGCGGCCGAGCTCGACGCGGTGGACGCCGCCGTGCAGGCCGAGATCGACGATGCCGTGGCCTTTGCCCATGCCTCACCCGCGCCCGACCCGGCAGCGGCGTACACCGACATCCAGACCACCGGAGCCGGCCCATGGCACTGACGAACCGCATGACCTACGCCGAAGCCGCCGTGCACGCCGTGGCCAACGCCATGCGCGCCGACCCGCGCGTGGTGGTGCTCGGCGAAGACGTGGGCCGCGGCGGCATCTTCCAGCAGTACAAGGGCCTGCAGGCCACGTTCGGGCCCGAACGCGTGATCGACACGCCGATCTCCGAGGCCACCATCGTGGGCGCCGGTGTGGGCATGGCGCTGGTGGGCATGCGCCCGGTGGTGGAAATGCGCGTGGTCGATTTCGCGCTCTGCGGCATGGACGAGATCGTCAACCAGGCCGCGAAGAACCGCTACATGTTCGGTGGCCAGGGCCGCGTGCCGCTGGTGATGCGCATGCCCATCGGCCTGTGGCAGAACTCCGCGGCCCAACACTCGCAAAGCCTGGAAGCCTGGTTCGCGCACCTGCCCGGCGTGGTGGTGATGTGCCCCGCCACCCCGCAAGACAACTACAGCATGCTCACCCACGCCCTGCGCGGCGAAGACCCGGTGATCTACATGGAGAACAAGGAGCTCTGGGGCCTGCAGGGCGAGGTGGACGAATCCGTGGTGCACGTGCCCGGCCGCGCCCACGTGCTGCGCCGCGGCAGCGACATCACGCTCGTGAGCTGGTCGGCCGCGGTGCACACCACCACGCAGGCCGCCGACGCGCTGGCCGCGCAAGGCGTGAGCGCCAGCGTGATCGACCTCGGCACCCTCTGGCCCTGGGACCGCGACGCCGTGCTGCAGGACGTGGCCCGCACGCGCCGCCTGCTGGTGGTGCACGACGCCGTGCAGACCGCCGGCTTCGGCGCCGAGGTGGCCGCCACCGCGGCACAGGCCACGGGCTGCCGCGTCGGCCGCCTGGGCGCGCCGCGCATTCCCGTGGGCTACGCCGCGAGCCTGGAGGCCGTGGCCCGCATCTCCCCCGCCGCCGTCGTCGACGCGGCGCTGTCTCTCATCCCCCAACCCGAAACGACACCATGAAAGTTTTCTACGACAAGGACTGCGATCTTTCCCTGATCAAGGGCAAGACTGTGGCGATCATTGGCTACGGCTCGCAGGGCCACGCGCACGCGCAGAACCTCAACGACAGCGGGGTGAAGGTGGTGGTGGGCCTGCGCAAGGGCGGCGCCAGCTGGGACAAGGTGGGCAAGGCCGGGCTGAACGTGCTGGAAGTCAACGAGGCGGTCAAGGCCGCCGACGTGGTGA
>JACVCO010000014.1 GCA_016741995.1 Hydrogenophaga sp.
AGCCACCGAACTTGGACGCCAGCACCGTCGTGATCGCCGCCGTCAGCGTCGTCTTGCCGTGGTCCACGTGACCAATCGTCCCAACGTTCACGTGCGGCTTCGTCCGCTCGAATTTCTCTTTTGCCATTTCTTCAGCTCCAAAAACGAAATTGCCGAAACACCGGATCAAGCAACTGGTGCCCATGGCGGGAATCGGACCCGCGACCTCTCCCTTACCAAGGGAGTGCTCTACCACTGAGCCACATGGGCGAAGGCGCCGGATTGCATCCGACGCCCGGAATCAACTGTCAAACCCCCGACGACATGGAGCGGGAGACGGGAATCGAACCCGCGTCATCAGCTTGGAAGGCTGGGGTTCTACCATTGAACTACTCCCGCCCGGGCTGGCATGCCATTCGGTCGCGCTTGGTGGAGGAGGCTGGATTCGAACCAGCGTAGGCGTAAGCCAACAGATTTACAGTCTGCCCCCTTTAGCCACTCGGGCACCCCTCCGTAGCGCAGCCGGCGATTATGCCACGGAAAAGTGACCCCTCGCCAGTGCCCCCATGCGGGGCGTCACCACGCAATGGGCGTGCGGCCCTGGCCTTCCAGCCAGGCGTTGACGGCACCGAAATGCCCGCACCCCAGGAAGGGCACCGGGGGGCGGCGAGCCGACAAAGGCGAAGGGTGGTTGGCGGCAAACACGCGGTGCGGCGCACCGATCAGCGCCGTCTTCTTCTGCGCGTGCGCCCCCCAAAGCAGAAAGGCCTTGGGGGATAGATCAGAAGCCACGGCAGCAATCACAGCGTCAGTGAGCGCTTCCCAACCCCGTCCGGCATGGCTGGCCGCCTGGCCGTCTTCCACGCTGAGGCAGGTGTTGAGCAGCAGCACGCCCTGCCCCGCCCAGCGAACGAGCGAGCCGCTCATGGGCGGTGGCGTGCCGCGGTCGCGCTGCAGCTCCAGAAAGATGTTGCGCAGGCTCGGCGGGAACGGCACGCCCGGCGCTACCGAGAACGCCAGGCCCTCGGCCTGGCCGGGGCCATGGTACGGATCCTGGCCCAGAACGACCGCGCGCACGGCCTCGGGCGGGGTGAGCATCAGGGCGCGCAGGGGCTCGGGCGGGTAGACCGTGGCGCCCTGCGCCAGCCGACCGGCCAGGAAATCGAGCAGAGCGCGACCCGTTGTCGAATCAAAGAAGCGCTCGACCAGGGGCGCCCACCCCGGCGCCACGGGCCAGTGCGCCGGGTCTGCGTGCTGCAGCCTCATGCAAACAACTCGGCGAGCGCAGTGCCGGGCTCGTCGGCGCGCATGAACGCCTCGCCGACCAGGAAGGCGTTGACGCCGGCCGCGCGCAAGACCTGCACGTCGGCGCGCGAGACGATGCCCGACTCGGTGACCAGCAGGCGATCGGCCGGCAGGTCGGGCAACAGCCCCAGCGTCGTGCCCAGCGAGACCTCGAAGGTGCGCAGATTGCGGTTGTTCACGCCCACGAGCGGGGTCTTGAGTCGAAGCGCACGCTGCAGCTCATCGCGGTCGTGTACCTCCACCAGCACCGCCATGTCCAAGGTGCGGGCGATGGCCTCGAAGTCGGCCATCTGCGCGTCGTCCAGGCAGGCGGCGATGAGCAGGATGGCGTCGGCCCCCATCGCGCGCGCTTCGTAGACCTGATACGGGTCGATCAGGAAATCCTTGCGCAGCACAGGCAGTTCGCAGCTCGCCCGCGCCTGCTTGAGGTAGTCGGCCGAGCCCTGGAAGTACTGGCGATCGGTGAGCACGGAGAGGCAGGCCGCGCTCACCGCGCCGTCCCCCTCGGCGTAGCTCTGGGCGATGTCGGCCGGGATGAAGTCTTCGCGCAGCACGCCCTTGCTGGGGCTGGCTTTCTTCACCTCGGCGATCACCGCGGCCTGGCCGGCAGCGATCTTCGTGCGCAGCGCGCCCACGAAATCGCGCGTGAGCACGCGGCTCTCGGCGTCGGCGCGCATGGCGTCGAGCGGTTTCTTCTTTTTCGCCGCGGCCACTTCCTCGCGCTTGGTGGCCACGATCTTGTTCAGGATGTCGCTCATGCCCGCCTCACGCCGCCACGAAGGCCTTCAGTTGCTGGAGCTTGGTCAACGCCGCGCCCGATTCCAGCGTGCGCCGCGCCAGCGCGATGCCGGCTTCCACATCAGCCGCCACGTTCGCGGCGTACAGGGCCACGCCGGCGTTGAGCACCACGATGTCGCTCGCGGCCTTGAGCGCGGGATCGTCGCGGCGTTCGAGCACACCGAGCAGCATGGCGCGCGAAGCCTCGGGGGTTTCGACGCGCAGAGAGCGGCTGCCGGCCATGGTCATGCCGAAGTCCTCGGGGTGGATCTCGTATTCGACGATCTCGCCGTTCTTGAGTTCGCCCACCATGGTGGCCGCGCCGAGCGAGACCTCGTCCATGCCGTCGCGGCCGTAGACGACCACCGCGTGCTCGGCGCCCAGGCGCTGCAACGCGCGCACCTGGATGCCCACGAGATCGGGGTGGAACACCCCCATGAGGATGTTGGGCGCCGAGGCCGGGTTGGTGAGCGGCCCCAGGATGTTGAAGATGGTCTTGATGCCGAGCTCGCGGCGCACCGGCGCCACGTTCTTCATGGCCGGGTGGTGGTTGGGCGCGAACATGAAGCCCACGCCCACCTGCTCGATGCAGCGCGCGATCTGCTCGGGCGCGAGGTTGATGTTGACACCCAGGCTTTCCAGCACATCGGCACTGCCACTCTTGCTGGCGACGCTGCGCCCGCCGTGCTTGCTGACCCGCGCACCGGCCGCGGCGGCCACGAACATGCTGCAGGTGGAGATGTTGAAGGTGTGCGAACCGTCGCCGCCCGTGCCCACGATGTCGACCAGGTGCGTCTTGTCGGCCACGTGCACCTTGGTGGAGAACTCGCGCATCACCTGCGCGGCGGCGGTGATCTCGCCGATGGTTTCTTTCTTCACGCGCAGGCCGGTGATCAGCGCGGCCATCATCACCGGCGACATTTCGCCGCTCATGATCAGGCGCATGAGGTGCAGCATCTCGTCGTGAAAGATCTCGCGATGCTCGATCGTGCGCTGCAGCGCTTCCTGCGGCGTGATGTGGTGGATGCGTTGGACCATGTGGCTTGTCTCCTCAGGGTTTCGTGGGGTGCTCGGCAAGCGCAAGGCGCAGGCCGAAGCCAATGAACATCAGGCCGGCGATGCGGTCCATCCAGCCCATGGCGGTCTGCAGCACGTGCAGGCGCCGCGCGGCCCAGGCCGCGAGCCAGGCGTAGCCCAGGTTGATGGGCAGCGAGTTCAGGTTGAACAGCACGCCCAGCAGCAGGAAGGCCAGCGCGGGGTGGGCGGCGTCGGGCTTGATGAACTGCGGCACGAAGGCCAGAAAGAACAGCGCGACCTTGGGGTTGAGCACGTTGGTGAGGAAGCCGCGGCGCCAGATCGCCCACAGGTCGGTCTCCGGCGCGGGGCCGTCGGCGAGATCCAGCCGACCACCGCGCGAGAACAGCAGCTTCACGCCCATCCACAGCAGGTAGGCGGCGCCGACCCACTTGAGCACCGTGAACGCGGTGGCCGACGTGGCCAGCAGCGCGCTCAGCCCCGCCGCGGCGGCGAACACGTGCACGAAACAGCCGCCGATGATGCCCAGCGCGGCCACCATGCCGGCGCGCGCGCCGCTGCGCAGGCCGTGACTCACGATGTAGAGCACGTCGGGCCCGGGCGTGAGGTTGAGCAGCCAGCCGGCCGCGATGAAGAGGAGCAGTTGCGGCAGGTCGGGCATGCGGGGCTCCGTTTCAGTAGACCGCGCGGCCGCGGGTCGCGGTGCCCGCCGTGGCACCCTGCTCGAAAAAGCCGCGCACCGCCGCCAGCGCGCGGTCGACGCCCGCCGCATCCACGTCGAGGTGGGTGACGAAGCGCAGGCCGATCAGGCCGGTGGCGAGCACGCCCTGGCTTTCCAGGTGCGCGAGCAGCGCCGGGCCGCGGCCGTCGGCCACGTCGACGAAGACGATGTTGGTCTGCGCCGAGCGCACCGTGAGGCCGTCGATGGCGCCCAGGCCCTGGGCCAGGCGCTGGGCGAGCGCGTGGTCATCGGCCAGGCGGCGCACGTGGTGGTCGAGTGCGTGCGAGGCAGCGGCCGCCAGCAAGCCCGCCTGACGCAGACCACCGCCCACCATCTTGCGCAAGCGGCGCGCGCTGTCGATGAGCGCGCGCGAACCGCACAAGGCCGAGCCCACGGGCGCGCCCAGGCCCTTGCTGAAGCAGACGGAGACGCTGTCGAACAGGTCGGTGATGCCGCGCAGGGCCACGAAGGGATCGCCGCCACGCGCGACCGCAGCGTTGAACACGCGCGCGCCGTCGAGGTGGGTGGCCAGGCCGTGTCGGCGCGCCAGATCGGTCAGCTCGCGCAGGTAATCATCCGGCATGGGGTGGCCGTTCCAGGTGTTCTCCAGGCACAGCAGGCGGGTGCGCGCGAAGTGCGGGTCGTCGGGCTTGATCGCGGCCTCGACGTCGCTGGCTTTCAGACGGCCTTGCGCGTCCTGTGCCAACGGTTGCGGCTGGATGCTGCCCAGCACCGCGGCGCCACCGCCTTCGTAGCGGTAGGTGTGCGCGTTCTGGCCGACGATGTATTCGTCGCCGCGGCCGCAGTGGGCCATCATCCCGCAGAGGTTGCTCTGCGTGCCGCTGCTCATGAACAGCGCTGCCTCCTTGCCGGTGAGCGCGGCGATCTTCGCCTGCAGCGCATTCACCGACGGGTCGTCGCCGAACACGTCGTCGCCCAGGGGCGCGGCCATCATCGCCTCGCGCATGGCGGGCGTGGGTTGCGTGACGGTGTCGCTGCGCAAGTCCACCGGCGTCATTGGCTCTGCTCCAGAAAGTTCTTGAGCATCGCGTGACCGTGTTCGGTGAGGATGCTCTCGGGGTGGAATTGCACGCCCTCGATGGCCAGCGTCTTGTGCTTCACGCCCATGATCTCGCCATCGTCCGTCCAGGCCGTGACCTCGAGATCGGCCGGGCAATCGCTGCGGCGGATGGCAAGCGAGTGGTAGCGGTTGACGGTGAAACGCCCGGGCAGGCCAGCGAACACACCGCGCTGCGTGGTGGCGATCTCGCTCGTCTTGCCGTGCATGAGTTGTTGCGCGCGCACGATGGTGCCGCCGAAGGCCGCGCCGATGCTCTGGTGCCCCAGGCACACGCCCAGGATGGGCAACCGGCCCGCGAAGTGGCGGATCGCGGGCACCGAGATGCCGGCCTCGGCCGGCGAGCACGGGCCGGGCGAGATCACGAGACGCGCCATGCCGCCCGCGTCCAGGCGCGCCTGCAACTCGTCGACCGTGACCTCGTCGTTGCGGACGACGTCGACCTGCGCCCCCAGCTCGCCCAGGTACTGCACGATGTTGAAGGTGAACGAGTCGTAGTTGTCCACCATCAGGACTTTGATCCCGCTCATTCCAGACCCTCCTCGACCAGCTCGGCCGCGCGCAGCAAGGCGCGCGCCTTGTGCTCGGTTTCCCTCCACTCCATCTCGGGCACCGAATCGGCCACCACACCGGCCGCCGCCTGCACGTACAGCGTCTGGTCCTTCACGATGGCCGTGCGGATCGCGATCGCCACGTCCATGTCGCCCGCGTAGCTGAGGTAGCCGCAGGCGCCGCCGTAGATGCCGCGCTTGACGGGTTCGAGCTGGTCGATGAGCTCCATGGCGTGCACCTTGGGCGCGCCGGTGAGCGTGCCGGCCGGGAAGGTGGCCTTGAGCACGTCCATGTTGGTCATGCCGTCGTTCAGGATGCCTTCGACGTTGCTCACGATGTGCATCACGTGGCTGTAGCGCTCCACGGCAAAGGCCTCGGTCACCTTCACGCTGCCGATCTTCGCGATGCGGCCGATGTCGTTGCGCGCCAGGTCGATCAGCATCACGTGTTCGGCACGCTCCTTGGGGTCGTTGATCAGCTCGACCTCGGTGGCCTTGTCCTTCTCGAGCGAAGCGCCGCGCGGGCGCGTGCCGGCCAGGGGGCGGATGGTGATCTTCTGGCCGTCGTCCGTGTGCTCCTGGCGCACCAGGATTTCCGGGCTTGCCCCCACCACGTGGAAATCCCCGAAGTGGTAGTAGTACATGTAGGGCGAGGGGTTGAGCGAGCGCAGTGCGCGGTACAGCGACAGCGGCGACTCGGTGTAGCGCTTCTGGATGCGCTGGCCCACCTGCACCTGCATGAAGTCGCCCGCGGCGATGAGTTCCTTGGCGCGCTCCACCGCAGCGAGGTAGTCGGCCTTGGCAAAGCCGCGCTCGGCCGGGTGGGCCTGAGTGGCCTTTACCTGGGGCGCGCTCACCGAGTACTTGAGCGATTCCTTGAGTTCGCGCAGACGCTTCTTGGCGTTGCTGAACGCCTCGGGCTGGCCCGGGTCGGCGTAGACGATGAGGTAGAGCTTGCCCGAGAGGTTGTCGATGACCGCGAGTTCCTCGCACTGCAGCAGCAGGATGTCGGGGCAGCCGAGCGTGTCGGGCGGGCAGCTGTTCTCCAGCTTTTTCTCGATGTGGCGCACCGCGTCGTAGCCGAAGTAGCCGGCCAGGCCGCCGCAGAAGCGCGGCAGGCCGGGCCGCAGCGCCACCTTGAAGCGCTGCTGGTAGGCGGCAATGAAGTCGAGCGGGTTGCCCTGCGCGGTCTCGATCACCTCGCCGTCGCGCACCACCTCGGTCTTTGCCTCGGCGCCAAAACCGCTGGCGCGCAGCAGGGTGCGCGCGGGCAGGCCGATGAAGCTGTAGCGGCCGAAGCGCTCGCCGCCCACCACCGATTCCAGCAGGAAGCTGTGGCGGCCATCGCCGCGGCCGTGCGCGAGCTTGAGGTAAAGGGAGAGCGGCGTTTCGAGGTCGGCAAAGGCCTCGAGCATCAGCGGGATGCGGTTGTAGCCCTGCTGGGCCAGGCTCTTGAATTCGAGTTCCGTGATCATGTTCGGTCCATCCGTCCGGGGCCGCGACAAGCCAGGGGGGTGAGGTTCGCGGCCGGGGTTCCTGTCGGGCCGGCAACGGGGCTGCCGGCGGCTCGGGGCGGGCGCGGGGCCGAGTCAGGCGCTCAGCCGGTGCCCGCGAGGGGAAGGTGCACGTTCAGGCTGGCTTGCGCCAGGGCCAGGCTCCCCCGCCGAAGAGGCGCGGCTGAGAGCCAGGGGTGAGCGTGCTGGGACGGGACATGGAGCGGCACTATAACAAAGCACCGCGACAGGCCGCCCTGCGTGCGCTGCGTCACGCGGCCAAGCTTTCGTTCTAGTGCCAAACCCGCTGGACCGGGTTAGAACGGGCGGTGACAATCCCGAAAATCGAACGGTCGTTCACTTTTACTCATCAGCCCGACATGCTTCTGAAATCCCTGCGCGCGCTGGCCACGGCCGGCGCTTTTTTTGCCTGCGTGCCAGCCTGGTCCGCCACCATCGACCTGGCCGGCGTGCCGCATGAAGACCGCATCACGGTGGCCGGCAGCCCGCTGGTGCTCAATGGTGCGGGCGTGCGCTACAAGGCCGTGTTCCAGGTGTACACGGCCGGCCTGTACCTCACGGCCAAGGCCACCACCACCGACGGCGTGCTTGCCGCCACCGGCCCCAAGCGCATCACCATCACCATGCTGCGCGACATCGACGCGGCCGAGCTCGGCAAGCTGTTCTCGCGCGGCATGGAAGACAACATGGACCGCGCCGCGTTCTCCAAGCTCATCCCCGGCGTGCTGCGCATGAGCCAGATCTTTGCGGACTACAAGAAGCTCAACAAGGGCGACACGTTCACCGTGGACTGGGTGCCGGGCCGGGGCTCGGTGCTCACGGTGCGCGGCAAGGTCGAGGGCGAGCCGTTCAAGGAGCCCGAGTTCTTCGACGCGCTCATGCGGATCTGGCTCGGCCCCAAGCCGGCCGACTGGCAGTTGAAGGACGCCCTGCTGGGCGTGAAGAAGCAGCCCTGAGCCACGGGCATCCGCGGGCGCTCAGGCGATGAGCGCGTCCAGCTCGGCGAGCGAGCCGATCAAGCCGTCGTGCGGGGCCTGCGCGATCGGTTCGCCGTGGTTGTAGCCGTAGGTCACGAGCACCACCGGGCAGCCCGCCCCGCGCGCGGCCAGGCCGTCGTTCTGCGAATCGCCCACCATCAGCGTGCTTGCGGGCGCGCTGCCCAGCGCTTCGCAGGTCTTGAGCAAGGGCAGCGGGTCGGGTTTGCTGCGCTCGAAGCTGTCGCCCCCGAACACCTGCGCAAAGTGCCCGGCCAGGCCCTTGGCCTGCAGCAGGTCGCGCGCAAAGGCCAGCGGTTTGTTGGTGAGGCAGGCCAGCGGCAGGCCACGCGCGCGCAAGACCGCCAGGCCCTCGGACACACCGGGGTACACCGCGCTGTGCGTGCCGTTGATGGTGCGGTAGTGCGCCTGGTAGCGCGCCCAGGCCTGGTCGAGCACGCCATCGGCGGCGGCCGCGTCGAGCCCGCCGTGCTGCAGCGCCGAGCGGATGAGGTGCATCGAGCCCTTGCCGACCATGCGCTCGATGTCGGCGCGGGCCACGGCGGGACGACCCAGCTCGCGCAAGGTGGCATTGAGCGCCACATCGAAATCCCCGAGCGTGTCGACCATCGTGCCGTCCAGGTCCACGATGACCGCGCGGATGTTCGCGATCACGCCAACGCCGCGCGCATCTGGTCGATCACGGCCTTGTAGTCGGGCTTGCCGAAGATGGCGCTGCCGGCCACGAAGGTGTCGGCGCCCGCGTCGGCCACGCGGCGGATGTTGTCGGGCTTGATGCCGCCATCCACCTCGAGCCGGATGTCTTTTCCGCTGGCTTCGATGCGTTTTCTCGCCCGCTCGATCTTGCGCAGCGCCGAATCGATGAAGCTCTGCCCGCCAAAGCCGGGGTTGACGCTCATGATGAGGATGAGGTCGATGTCGTCGATGAGCCAGTCGAGCACGTCCAGCGGTGCCGCGGGGTTGAAAGTGAGGCCGGCCTTGATACCACGCGCCTTGATGGCCTGCACGCTGCGGTGTGCGTGCGCGCTCGCATCGGGGTGGAAGCTGATGAGGTCGGCGCCCGCGTCGGCGAAGGCCTGGGCGAGCGCGTCCACCGGTTGCACCATCAGGTGCACGTCGATCGGCACCGGCGTGCCATCCGGCCTCTTCGCGTGCGGCTTGAGCGCCTGGCACACCATCGGGCCGAAGGTGAGGTTGGGCACGTAGTGGTTGTCCATCACGTCGAAATGGATCCAGTCGGCGCCGGCAGCGACGACGTGACGGACCTCGTCGCCCAGGCGGGCGAAATCGGCCGAAAGGATGGACGGGGCGATGCGGAAGGTGCTCATGGCGGCGGGTCTGAAGGCGGCGCGGCGGGCCCGCATTGTCTCAGGCCACGGGTAACATCCCGCCATGCCCAAGTACCTCTTCGCCTGCGAAGCCGAGCCGCAGTACCTCAGCGAACAATCCGCGCCCGAGGAGGACCTCTACGCCTTCGCCTACACCATCACCATCACCAACGCGGGCGAGGTGACGGCGCAGCTCATCGCGCGCCACTGGGTCATCGAGGACGCGCACGGCCACACCGAGGAAGTGAAAGGCCTGGGCGTGGTGGGCCACCAGCCGCTGCTGCGGCCGGGCGAATCGTTCCAGTACACCAGCGGCACGCGCCTGCGCACGCCCACGGGCGCCATGCGCGGCAGCTTCTTCTGCGTGGCCGAAGACGGCGAGCGCTTCGAGGCCCCGGTGCCCGGGTTCGCGCTGCGCGCCAGCGGCCACACCGGTGGTGACGCGCCCGCGCGCGTGCTGCACTGACCGCCACCATGGACCTGCAACGGCTGCTCGACACGCTGTCGCCCGAGGCGCCGCTGGCCGAACGCCACCTGTGGCTCATGGACGCCCTGGCCTGGGTGCGCGGCGAGGGGTTGGACGTGGCCGCCAGCGTGGCGCGCGTGCGTGCCTTCGTGGCGGCGCTCGAGGCCGACCCGGCGCTGGCGCAGCGCTGGCACAACTGGTTGCGCACCTTCGTCGACACCGTCGACCTCACGCCGCTGCTGGCCGATTTCGGTTTCGCCCCGCGCACCGCGTTCCTGAGCGAGTTCGGCCACCGCCTGCGGCGCAAGCTGCTGCCCGGCACCCCCGAAACGCGCGATCTGGCCGAATTGTTCTCGCTGCTGCTGCCCACGCGCTTCGACGTGCGCTGGATCAAGGCGCTGGATTCGACCACGCTGCAGCAACTGTCCACCACACTGCCCGAGCGCGCGGGCGAGGTGTGGAACGACGCGCTCATGGACGCCCTCACCTGCTGCGTGAGCCAGGTCAGCGCCACCGGCTTCGCGGCCGAGATACGTATCCGCATGTCGGACGAGGCACGCGCATCGCGCCCCTTCCACGAACTGCCCACCACCTTCGAAGCCCTGCGGCGCGAGGTGCGCGTGCACGGCCCGCGCAGCGAAGAAGCGGCGCAGGCCGCCAACCGCCTGCGCGAACAGCTGGATGCCTGCCGCCACGCGGCCTACACCGTCTACCACCACCTCGAGGAGCACGGCGTCTCGGTGGGCATCGTGTTCCGGCTGCGTCAGTTGCGCGAGCGCATCGTTCGCATCAAGCAATTGCTCGACTGCCTGCTGGCCAGCGAGAGCGGGCGCGCCAACGCCGCGCTGCTGGCCGATCTCGCGCAGGTCGGCATCGAGGGCCGCAGCGTGCGCGCGCTCATCGCGAGCAGCTCGCACCTCACGGCCGCCAAGGTGGCCGAGCGCAGCGCCGAAAGCGGCGAGCACTACATCACCCGCAATGCCGCCGAGTACAAGGAGATGCTGGGCAAGGCAGCGGGCGGTGGCTTTCTGATCGGCTTCACCACCTGGGCCAAGTTCGCGTTGCTGGGCCTGGGCCTGTCGGCGTTCTGGGGCGGCTTCGCGGCCGGCCTCAACTACGCCAGCTGCTTCGTGCTCGTCATGCTGCTGCGCTGGACGGTGGCAACCAAACAGCCCGCCGTCACCGCGCCGGCCATGGTGGCCAAGCTCAAGGACATCAAGGCCACCGGCGCGGTGCGCCGCTTCGTCGACGAGGTGGCGCACCTGTTCCGCTCGCAGATCGCGGCCATCCTGGGCAACATCGGCATGGTCATCCCCACCGTGCTGCTGATCAGCGCGCTGCTGCAATTCGCCACCGGCGAGGCCATTGTGGGCACCGAAAAGGCGATGCACGTGCTGCACGATCTGCACCTGCTCGGCCCCACGCTGTTCTTCGCGGCCTTCACCGGCGTGCTGCTGTTTTCCAGCAGCATCATCGCGGGCTGGGTCGAGAACTGGTTCGTGCTGCACAACCTCGACTCGGCGATCGCGCACAACCCGCGCTTCACCAACGTGCTCGGCCGCGAGCGCGCCGCGCGCTGGGCGCACTGGCTGCGCAACAACGTCTCGGGCCTGGCGGCCAACATCTCGCTGGGTTTCCTGCTCGGCCTGGTGCCGGTGTTCGCGCAGTTCTTCGGCCTGGGGCTCGACGTGCGCCACGTCACCCTCTCGGCCGGGCAGATCACGGCCGCGGCGTTCGCGCTCGGGCTGGACGTGCTGCGCCTGCCCGACTTCTGGTGGGCCGTGGCCTCGGTGGTGTTCATCGGCCCGCTCAACCTCACGGTGAGCTTCTACCTCGCGTTCCGCCTCGCGCTGCAAGCCCAGGCCATCAGCAGCGTCAACCGCAAGCTCATCGCCACCGCCATCCGCCGGCGCCTGCGCGCCGCACCGCTGTCCTTCCTGCGGCCCCCGCGCGAGCACGCCGCCGCATCGCCCGGCGAACCCAGCGCCCATGGGTGAGTTCGAGCTGATCGCGCGCCACTTCACGCGGCCTGCGCCGCCCGGTGGCGCGGTGGTGCTCGGCGTGGGCGACGACGGCGCGCTACTGCAACCCACGCCTGGCCACCAGCTCGCCATCAGCACCGACATGCTGGTGGAAGGCCGGCACTTCTTTGCCGGGGCCGACCCCGAGGCGCTGGGCCACAAGGCGCTCGCGGTCAACCTGTCCGATCTCGCGGCCATGGGCGCGCGGCCGCTCGGCTTCACGCTCGCGCTGGCCCTGCCCACGGCCGACGACGCCTGGATTGCCGCCTTCGCGCGCGGGCTGTTCGCACTCGCCGACGCGCACGCCTGCCCGTTGGTGGGCGGCGACACCACGCGCGGGCCGTTGAACCTGTGCATCACCGTGTTCGGCGAGGTGCGGCCGGGCCGCGCGCTGCGGCGCGACGCGGCGCGCGCGGGCGACGACCTCTGGCTCAGCGGGCGCACCGGCGAAGCGCGCCTGGCGCTCGCGCTGCGCCGCGGCGAGGCGTGGGCGCAAGGCGAAGCGGCCGACGTGGCCGACCGCATGGACCGCCCCACCCCGCGCCTGGCGCTCGGCCAGGCCCTGGCCACGCTTGACGGCGTGCGCGCCGCGCTGGACCTAAGCGATGGCCTGCTCGGCGACCTGGGCCACATCCTCAAGGCCAGTGGCGTGGGGGCCGAGGTCGGCGTGGACACGTTGCCGGTGGCGCCGGCGCTGCAAAGCCTGGCCCTCGAACACCGGCTCGACTGCCTGCTCGCGGGCGGAGACGACTACGAGCTGCTGTTCACGGCCGATCCGACGGCGCGAGACGCCGTGCTCGCCGCCGGCCGCACCGCCGGTGTGGCCGTCACGCGCATCGGGCGCATCACCGCGATACCGGGCCTGCAGTTGTTCGACGCGCAGGGGCACGGCATGGAAACCCGGCGACGCGGCTTCGATCATTTCGCCGATTGACGCCCCCCGCCGATGGCGCAAAGCGACATCGAGCGCCGCCTATGATCCCGCCATGCCGAGCGCACCCATGGCCTCCCCCGACTGGCGATTCCTCTTCGCGCACCCCGCGCACTTCATCGCGCTGGGCGCGGGCGCGGGCCTGGCGCGCGTGGCGCCCGGCACCGCCGGCACGCTGTGGGCCTGGGTGGCCTGGCTGGTGCTGCAGCCGCTCATGCCGCACGAAACCTGGGGCCTGCTCATCGCCGCGGCCACGTTGGTGGGCTGGTGGGCCTGCACCGTCACGGCGCAGCACATGGGGGTGGCCGATTCGGGCCACATCGTGTGGGACGAGGTGGTGGCGTTCTGGCTCGTGCTCTGGCTCATCGCGCCCAGCGGCTTCTGGGCCCAACTCGTGGCCTTTGCGCTGTTCCGCCTGTTCGACGCGGTGAAGGTTGGCCCCATGGCCTGGGCCGACCGCACGTTCAAGGGCTTCGGCCTGCGCGGCGGCTTCGGCATCCTGCTCGACGACTTCGCGGCCGCGCTGTGCACGCTGCTCGTGATCGCCCTCTGGCGCTTCTGACGACCCACCGACGATGGACGCCGCGCTGCTCGACCTCGTCACCCGCCTGGCCCGGCGCCTGCGCGAGCATGGCTGGATGATGGCCACCGCCGAGAGCTGCACCGGCGGCCTGATCGCGGGCGCCTGCACCGAACTCAGCGGATCGAGCGACTGGTTCGAGCGCGGCTTCGTGAGCTACTCCAACCTCGCCAAGACCGAGCTGCTGGGCGTGAGCGCCGAACTCATCACCACCCACGGCGCGGTCAGCGAGCCCGTGGCCCGCGCCATGGCCACCGGCGCGGTGGAGCGCTCGGGTGCGGGTTGCGCCGTGGCCGTCACCGGCGTGGCGGGCCCCACCGGTGGCACGCCCGAGAAGCCGGTGGGCACGGTGTGGTTCGCCTGGTGCACGCCGGCGGGCGTGTTCACTGAACGCCAGTGCTTCAACGGCGACCGCGCCGCGGTGCGCCGCGCCACGGTGGCCCACGCGCTGGGCGGGCTGCTGCAACGCCTGCCCTGAGCCCGACGCGCCATGGCCGAACCGTTCAAGAACCTCATCAACGCCGGCACCGCCCGCCACGCGGCGCACCACCTGCGGCGCGCCTGGCGCGGCTTCGACGCCGCAAGCTTCGAGGCGCTCGCCACCGACGGGCTCGATGCCCTCGAATTCAAGGCCCGCGCCCTGCGCTGGGCCGACGCGCTGCAGGCCACGCTGCCGGACGATTTCGACCGCGCCTGCGGCGTGATCGAGACCGCGCTCGCCCCGCCACTGTCGCTCGACGCCGACGGCGAGCCCATCGGCCTCCAGGGGGGTCTGCCGCCGGACGGCATCGCCGGCTGGGCGTTGTGGGGCACCGGCGAATGGGTGGCGCGCAACGGCCTGGGCGCGCCGGCGCGCGCGCTCGATTGCCTGCACGCGATCACGCAGCGCTTCACCGCCGAGTTCGCGATCCGGCCCTTCATCGCCCAACGCCCCGAGGCCGTGTGGCCCGTGCTGCAAGGCTGGTCGCGCGACCCGAGCGCGCACGTGCGCCGCCTTGCCAGCGAGGGCAGCCGCCCGCGCCTGCCCTGGGGCCTGCGGCTGCAGGCCCTGGTGGCCGACCCCTCGCCCACGCTGCCGCTGCTGCGCGCGCTGCAGGACGACCCCAGCGCCTACGTGCGCCGCAGCGTCGCCAACCACCTCAACGATGTCGCCAAGGACCACCCCGACCTGGTGGCGGGTTGGGTGCACGAGCACCGTGCGGGCGCCAGCGCGGCGCGCGAAGCCTTGCTGCGCCACGCCAGCCGTGGGCTCATCAAGGCCGGCCACGCACCCACCTTGCTCGCCTGGGGTCTGTCGCAGGGCCTGCGGGGCGAGGCCTCGCTGGCCATTGCACCGGCGTGCGTGCGCGTCGGCGAATCGGTGGCTCTTGCCGTGGCGCTGCGTTCCACCGCGCGCACCGCACAGGCCCTGGTGGTGGACTACGCGGTGCACCACGTCAAGGCCAACGGCGGCAGTTCCCCCAAGGTGTTCAAGGGCTGGAAGCTCGCCCTCGCGGCAGGCGAAGCCCGGGCGCTGAACAAAAACCACTCCTTGCGCGAGGTGACCACGCGGCGCCTGTACCCGGGGCCCCACCGTGTGGTGCTGCTGGTCAACGGCGTGGCGGTGGCCGAGGCGGCGTTCGATCTGCGCGCCTGAGCAGCGCCCCGCCCGGCGCAATGCACCCCGGTGCCACAGGGCACTCCTATACTGGCCGGCCTACCAACGCACCGGGAGACCGCCATGGGATTCTTCAGCACCATCCTCGACAAACTCGGCATCTCGAAGGCCCAGGCCGCCACGCCGCCCGCGGCAGCACCTGCGGCGGCCCCGGCCGCTGCGCCGGCACCCGTGGCCAGCGCCCCGGCACCCGCGGTGGTCAACCCCATCGCCATGGTCGACGTGGTGGCCCTGCTGGAACAGAAAGCCAAGGCCAACCCGCAGAAGCTCAACTGGCGCACCTCCATCGTCGACCTGCTCAAGCTGCTCGACATGGACAGCAGCCTGCAGGCGCGCAAGGAGCTGGCCAAGGAGCTCTATTGCCCCGACGAGTTCATGAACGACTCGGCCAAGATGAACGTGTGGCTGCACAAGAACGTGCTCGGCCACATCGCGGCCAACGGCGGCAACGTGCCCAAGGAGTTGCTGGACTGAGCGGGCGCTGGCGATGATCCGCGTCCACCACCTCAACCACTCGCGCTCGCAACGCGTGCTCTGGCTGCTCGAAGAGCTGGGCCTGCCTTACGAGATCGTGCGCTACGAGCGCGACCGCAAGACCATGCTCGCGCCACCCGAGCTGAAGAAGGTGCACCCGCTGGGCAAGTCGCCGGTGGTGGTGGACGGCCCGCTGGTGCTGGCCGAATCGGGCGCGATCATCGAGACCCTGGTGGAGCGCCACGGCCCCCAGTTGCGCCCCGAGCCGGGCACGCCCGCGTTCCTGCGCTACCGCTACTGGCTGCACTACGCCGAGGGCTCGCTGATGCCGCCGCTGCTGCTCAAGATGGTGTTCGACCAGATCGAGCAGAAGTCGCCCCTGCTGGTGCGGCCCGTGGCCAAGGGCATTTCGGCCCAGGTGAAGAAGTTGCTGATCACGCCCAACCTGCGCCAGCACCTGGATTTCCTGGAGGCCGAGCTGGCCGATGGCCCGTGGTTCGCGGGCAAGTCCTTCAGCGCGGCCGATGTGCAGATGAGTTTTCCGGTGGAGGCGGCCGCGGCACGCGCGGGGCTCGACGCGCGCCGCCCGCGCCTGATGGAGTGGTTGCACCGCATCCACGACCGCCCGGCCTACCAGCGGGCCATCGACAAGGGCGGGCCCTACGAAATCCCGGGCTGAGGTGGCGACGCCATCAGCGCGTCGTCGAAGATCGCCACGGCGCGCGTCCAGCCCGCCGACGCCCCGCGGATCTTGTGCGGGAAGCAGCTGATGTAGAAGCCGTTGGGCGGCAGCGCTTCGAGGTTGTGCAGCTTCTCGAGGTGGCAATAGCCGATGTCGCGGCCGGCCTTGTGCCCCTCCCAGATCAGGCCGGCGTCACCCGTGGCCTGGTACCGCTGCGCGGTGTGCGCGAAGGGCGCGTCCCAGCTCCAGGCATCGGTGCCCGTGAGGCGGACGCCACGCTCCAGCAGGTACATGGTGGCTTCGTGGCCCATGCCGCACCCGGCCTGCAGGTAGTCGGCCTGGCCGTAGCGCGCGCCGGCGCGGGTGTTCACCACCACGATTTCCAGCGGCTGAAGCACATGGCCGATGCGCGCGAGTTCGGCCTGCACATCGGCCGCACGAACCACGTAGCCGTCGTCGAAATGGCGGAAGTCGAGCTTGACCGCGGGCTGGAAGCACCATTCGAGCGGCACCTCGTCGATGGTGATGGCGGGCCGGGGATCCCCCAGCGCGGCGTCCATGGTCGAGTGGTAGTGGTACGGCGCGTCCAGGTGCGTGCCGTTGTGCGTGATGAGTTCCACCCGCTCCAGTGCCCAGGCTTCGCCGTCGGGCAGATCCTGCGGGCGCAGCCCCGGGAAGAAGGGCGCGATCTGGCCGAAGGTGTCGCGGTGCGTGAAGTACTGGATGCGCGGCTCGAAGCCGGGCGGATCCGACGACACGCCGTTTTCGAGCAGGATGGACAGATCGACGAAACGGCGTGGCATGGTGAGCACCCGGAAGTCAGAGCAGCGCGAGGCTGAGCCAGGGAAAGGCGACCACCGCGCCGAGCACCGCCAGCATGGTGAGCGTGAAGGGCCAGGTGCCGATGAAGACATCGGCCAGGCTCACGCGCGGATCGTTCAAGGCACCGTGCACCACGAAGACCGACAGGCCGAACGGCGGCGTGAGCAGGCCGATCTCGACCGCGATGATGGTGACGATGCCGAACCACACGAGGTTGAAGCCGAACTGCTCCGCCAGCGGCAACACCAGCGGCAGCACGATGAGCAGGATCGACGAGGAGTCGATCACCATGCCCAGCAGGATGATCGCCAGGATGTGTGCGAGCAGAAAGGCCTCGGGGCCCAGGCCCCAGGCAGAGAACTGCGCCACCAGCGCCTGCGGCAGGCCCGACATGGCCAGCATGCGGCTGTAGGTGTTGGCGCAAATGATCAGCAAGCTCACGGCCACGGTGATGTGGCCGGACTCGGTGAGCACCGCCCAAAACGCCCGGGCGTTCAGCCGGCGCCGGGCCAGGGCAATCAACAGCGCCAGCACGGCGCTCACGGCGCCGGCCTCGGTGGCGGTGAACAGGCCCCCGTACAGGCCGCCAAGCACCACGGCGATCATCGCGATCGTGGGCAGCAGCTTCGCCGCCATCTGCGCGACGGACAGGGGCGGGAGCGCCGGCAGGGGCTCCGCCGCGGCCACGTGCACCCAACCCGGCCGCCAGGTGGCCAACGCCACCACGGTCAGCGCGAACGCCACGGCCAGCAACAGCCCGGGCAGGATGCCCGCGGTGAACAGATCCCCCACCGACTGGTTCGTGAGAAAGCCGTAGAGCACCATCAGCAGGCTGGGCGGGATCAGCATGCCCAGCACCGACGACCCGGCGACCACCCCGACCGCAAAGCGCGGCCGGTAGCCGAAGCGGCGCATGGGGGCACGGCCACACGCGCGAACACCGCCGCCGACGCGATGGAAATGCCCGTGACCGCCGCGAACACCGTGTTGGCGGCCACCGTGGCCACGCCCAGGCCGGCGCGCACACGGCGCAGCAGCTGGTGCGCCACCTCGAACGCGTCTTCGCCGAGCCCGGCGCGAGCCACCAGCAGACCCGTGAGCACGAACAGCGGCACCACCCCGAAGATGTGGCTGGCGATCGCGTCGCTCGCCGCCTGCGCCAGCAGGTTGGCGGCCACGCCGATGTCGGCGCGCAGCACCCAGACCCCCAGCATCGACACCAGCCCCAAGGCCACGGCGACGTGCATGCCGGCGGCGATGCACGCCAGCATCAGCACCAGCGACGCCAGGGCAACGGTGGCCCCGCTCATGCACCACCCCGCCGCAGACGCCAGGCCATGCGGGCTTCGGCCACGGCCAGCAGGGCGAAGGTGAGCACGGTGGCCACGAGCCCCAGCAGCACGACGAGGCGCACCGGCCACACGGGGGCCGTGAAATCGCCCAGTGCCCCCACGTACTCGCCAATGCGCACCGCATCGACCAGCTGGGGCCAGGTGGCGTGCAGGATGAGGCCCATGAGCAAGGCGCCGAGGCCATGGAAGACCGCTTGCAAGGCCGCGCCCAGCGCGGGTTGGCGCTGGCGCAGCGGGCCGAGGAAGACATCGGCCTGCGTGAGGCGCCCGCAGCGCAAGGCATCGGCCAGTTGCAGGAACACGATGCCGACGATGGACAGGCTCACGAGCTCGGTGACGCCCCGCACGGGCGACCCGAAAGCACCGCGCCCGACCACGTCGGCGTTGATCAGGAGCATGAGCGCCACGATCCACAGCGACCCCAGTGCGGCCAACCCTTGCGTGACACACCGCAACCAGCCGGGCAGCGGGGCGGTGCCATCGGCCCGGGGCCCGTCGCACCCCGATGGCCCCTGACCTCCGCTCACCGGACCGCCCAGTCGCGCGGCAAGGCCGCACCGTGGCGCTTGAGGTCGTCGAGGTAGCCATTGAGCACCGCGCGCGCGGGCAGGCCCCGGCCTTCGAGTTCGTCGACCCAGGTCTGCGCCGCGTTGGGCAACGCGTCGGCCCAGCGCTTGCGCTCGGCGGGCGGCAGTTCGTGCACCTGGGCACCGGCCGCCTGCGCCTGGGCCAGCATCAACCGGGCCGCGCGGTCCTGCGTCTCGGCGTAGCGGCGCGCGTACCCGGCGCCCACCTCGCGCAGCACCTGCTGCACCTCGGGCGGCAGGGCATCGAAGCGGCGCTTGCTGATGGCCGCTGCCCCCACGTACATGGCCCCGATACCGACCTTGGTGATGTGCGGTGCGACCTCGTGCAGACGCGCGCCCCAGGCACCGGTGGCAAACGTCAGGGCCCCCTCGGACACGCCGGACTTGATGTCCTCGTGGTAGGTGGGCAACGAGCCGGCGATGGCCACCGCGCCGGTGTTGCGGATCCAGTTGGCCGCGGGCCCGGGGGCGCTGATCTTGCGGCCCTTGAGATCGGCCAGCGAACGCACCGGAAAGCGCGACCAGAGGTGGTACGAGTCGACCGACACGCCCGCCAGATAGACCAGGTTGTTGCGCGTCCAGGCGTCGGCCATGGCGGGCACCCGCGTCTGCAGTGCGGCCACCGCGGCGCTCACGGCGCCCACGTCGTCGGTGCCGAACGGCACCACGTAGCTCACGTTCTGCAGGGGAAAACGCGCCGCCTCGAACACCGTGCCCACGAAACCCAGGTCGGCCGTGCCATCGGCCAGGCCGCGGGACTCGCTGCCCACTTTCACGAGCGTTCCACCCCAGGCCCGCGTCCACTCGATGCGGTGGCGCCCGCCCTGGGCCGCGAGGCGGCGATCGACTTCGGGAATGAAGTATTCGTCGAGCAGCTTGACCCACAGGAACACCGGTGGGTGGCCGGCTGCGGCCGTCAACCGGTGCGTGGTCTGGGCCCACGCGGGTGGCGCGATGGCCAACGCGGCCGTGCCCGCCACGCACGCAACAACCCGGCGTCGCAACAATCCCATGGGTGGCTCCTGTTTCGCGCGCACGACCTCGCCCGCGCGGCGGCGCATTGTGGCGATGCGCGCGGCGATCTACCCCGGGGGGTGAGTGGACGCGGGGGCCCGGCGGCCGGGCATCGGGACCAACCCGGGCGCGGCGACGCCGCTCAGGCGCCGTGGCAGCGCTTGAACTTCTTGCCGCTGCCGCACCAGCACGGGTCGTTGCGGCCCGGGGCGGCGGCCTGGCGCAGCGGCTGCACCCGCGGGCCCAGGCTGGCCCAGATGCGGTGCAGGTCGTACACGGCCCAGAGCGCGGCCGCGAAATGGTCCAGGCGCGCCTCGCTCACGCTGGGCGGGGCCTGCTCGTCGTGCAGGTTCACGGCAGGCGCGCCGGTGTCGTCCTGCGTGAGCACGTCGACGCTGTCCAGCGCTTCCTCGATCCATTGCGCGGTTTCCCGGTCGCGCGGCAGCGCCCATTCCTCGTCCCACTGCTCGACCACGAACAGGAAGCCCAGGGCCCACACCTGGCCGTAGGACGGCACGGGCTGGTCGGCCGGCGGGCGCTCGCTCTCGGGCAGCGTGGCGAGCGCACCGCGCACGTCCATCACCTCGGGGTGGTAGCTGCGCTCGTCGTCCAGGCCTTGCACTTCGGTGGCGAGTGCGGTGCGCACCTCGGCCTCGCGGCGCGCCCACAGCGCCATGAAGCGCTCGTAGACCGCGGTGTTGGGGAAGTGGGTGCCTTCGGCCTGCGGCAGCGTGGGGAGATCGCCGGTGCCCAGCAGCAAGGGCAACCACTCGGCGCTCGGCACGGGGCGACGCGTGCAGACCAGCGCGGCCAGCGCGCCTTCGAGGAACTCCCATTCGGGCACCTCTTCGTCGCGCGTGCGCAGCTCGTCGAGCAGCGCATCGAGTTCGTCGAAATCGGCGCCGGCCAGCGGCGCGCCAGGGTCTTGGCTCATGGGGCTACGGGCCTGCGGGCCGGCAAAAGCCGGGCAGTGTAGCCGCGCCCCGCGGGGTCAGTGGTGGCGGTGCGGATCGAGCTCGCCAGCGCCAAAGGCCAGCGCCGCCAACGCCGAGGGCGCAGGCGACACGGGCTCGCGCGCGGTGCCGGTGGCTTCGCGCGGCGGGCTCTGCGTGCCGCGCCAGGCGTCCTGCAGCAGTTGCCAGGCGCGGGGCGCCACCTTCATCGAATCGGCCTCGTCCATCGGGTTGGGGGACATCGCGATCTCCTTGCGGTGCAGGCACTGCCAGGGCCCGTCCGCGCTGCCTGCCCCGCGCGGTGGGTGATGAAGGCCATTGTTCGCTTGTACAGGCACCTCGCCAATAATGTCCGCACGCCATTTCGCGGCCCCACGTGCCGCCCGTCCGAAGCCCACCGATGCTCGATCGACTCAACGCCGTCTATCCGGTCCGCTATACCGCTCTCGCTTTGTGCGCCGTGCTGGCGCTGCTCAGCCTGTTCACGCTGGTGGCGTTCGGCGTGGGCGGTTTCTGGTTCCTGTTGTTCGGTGCGCTCAGCGCCATCGGTGCGTGGGATCTGCGGCAATCGCGCAGCTCGATCCTGCGCAACTACCCGGTGATCGGGCACCTGCGCTTCATGCTCGAGTACGTGCGCCCCGAGATCCGCCAGTACTTCCTCGAGAGCGACACCGAAGCACAACCGTTCTCGCGCAGCCAGCGCAGCCTGGTCTATGCGCGCGCCAAGGGGGAGACCGACAAGCGCCCCTTCGGCTCCCAACTGGACATGAAGCAGAACGGACACGAGTGGATCAACCACTCGATCGCGCCGACCACGCTGGCCACGCACGATTTCCGCATCGCCATCGGTGGCCCCGATTGCACGCAGCCTTACGAGGCCAGCGTGTTCAACATCTCGGCCATGAGCTTCGGCGCGCTCTCGGCGAACGCAATCCAGGCGCTCAACGCGGGGGCCGCGCGCGGGCACTTCGCGCACGACACGGGCGAGGGTTCGATCTCGGCCTGGCACCGGCTGCACGGCGGGGACCTGATCTGGGAGATCGGCTCGGGCTACTTCGGCTGCCGCGACGACAACGGCCGCTTCAGCGAAGAGAAGTTCGTGGCCAACGCGATCGACCCGCAGGTGAAGATGATCGAGCTCAAGCTGAGCCAGGGCGCCAAGCCGGGCCACGGCGGCGTGCTGCCGGGCGCCAAGGTCACCGCGGAAATCGCCGCCGCGCGCGGCGTGCCCGAAGGCATCGACTGCATTTCGCCGGCCGCCCACAGCGCGTTCGCCACGCCGCTGGAGATGATGGCCTTCATCGCGAAGCTGCGCACGCTCTCGGGTGGCAAACCGGTGGGCATCAAGCTCTGCATCGGCCACCCGTGGGAATGGTTCGCCATTGTCAAGGCCATGCTGCAGACCGGCATCACGCCGGATTTCATCGTTGTCGATGGCGCCGAGGGCGGCACCGGCGCGGCGCCGCTGGAGTTCACCGACCACGTGGGCGCGCCGCTGCAGGAAGGCCTGCGCCTGGTGCACAACACGCTGGTGGGCGTGAACCTGCGCGAGCGCATCCGCATCGGCTGCGCGGGCAAGGTGGTGAGCGCGTTCGACCTCGCGCGCGCCATCGCCATCGGTGCCGACTGGTGCAACAGCGCGCGCGGCTTCATGTTCGCGCTGGGCTGCATCCAGGCGCAGCACTGCCACACCGGCCAGTGCCCCACAGGCGTGACCACGCAGGACCCGCTGCGCCAGCAGGCGCTGGTGGTGCCCGACAAGGCCGAGCGGGTGTGGCGCTTCCACCAGAACACGCTGAAGGCGCTGAAGGAACTGGTGCAGGCCGCCGGCCTGAGCCATCCGGTGGACATCACGGCCCACCACCTGGTGCGCCGCGTGAGCGACAACGAGGTGCGCCTGCTGGCCAACCTGTTGCCCACCACCGCGCCGGGCGCCCTGCTCGACGACGACGTGGATGGCGAACACGCGGTGTTCACCACCTGGTGGCGGCGCGCGCGCGCCGACAGCTTTGCGCTGGCGCCCTGAAGCCGGGGCTCAGGTTCGCGCGTCGTCTTCGTTGACGCGCTCGGTGCGCAGCAACCGGCCGCGCGCGTCGTAGAACTTGCGCTGCAGCAGCACGCCGCGCTCGCCGTGTTCGTCCTCGCGCTGCAGCGCACCGCCGCGCGCGTGGTACCGCTGCCAGCCGAACAGGCGGCCGTTGCGCTCGCGGTTGACGGCAGCGGGCGAGCCGTCTTCGTAGAAGCTGCTGGTCTCGCGCCACTCGTCGCGGCCGAGCCGGCGCACCGTCTGCTCCAGCTTGAGCCGGCCATCGAGGTACCACTGCCGGATGCGCCGCTCGCGGCCTTCGGCCCACTCCACTTCCTGCGTGATCTGGCCCGATTCGGCGTACTCGCGCCCGGTGCCTTCGCGCCCGCGGTAGTTCTGCGGCGCGGGCTCCAACAGATCGATCTCGTGCCGCAGTTGCCCCGAGGGGTAGTACACGCGCTTGATGCGCCGATCGGGCGCGTCCGCGTGGTCGACGAACTCTTCGCTGCGCACCAGCGCACCCTGGGGGTTGACGATGGTCTGGCGCATCAGCACGCCGCGCAGGTAGCTCACCGTGCCCAGGGCCTTGCCGGGCTCGCGGTAGAGCGTGGTCTCGCGCGCCTGGCCATCGTGGCCGCAGGGCTGGCGATCGGCGGGCAGCAGGCTGGCCGGGGCGCAGCGCAGTTCCGCCAGGCTGCCGTCGGGCCAGCGGCGCAGCAGCACCGAGGCGCGGCGGCCATCGGCGGTCATCACGCGTTCGAGCGCGGAGCCATCGGGCGCACGGCACTGCTGCAGGCCACCGGGGCCGGGGGCGGTGCAGCGCAGTTCGTCGGCGGTGGCGCCGCCCGCCAGGGCCGCGCAAACGAGGGCGGCCCAGGGTTTCACGCCACATCCTCCGGCAATACCGCGGGCAAGCCCACGCACACGCCGACGCGCGCAAGCCGGCGCGTGAGCGCCAGCACTTGCGCATCCTTGCTCAACAGCGTGGCCTGGTGCGCCACCGCGAGGTCGATGAAGCGCTGGTCGTCCGGGTCGCGGCAGGTGAAGGCGGCCTTGGGCGCGGGCTCGACGCGGCGCGCGTGGCGGTCGAAGGCGGCAAGCACGGCGGCCGGCCCGGCCGGCTCAAGCCGGCGCGCGATGTGCGGGTAGTCGAGCACACGCTGCAGTTCGTCGCGCATGGCCTCGCTGGCGAGCCAGTCGGCGCGGCCTTCGTTCAGCGCGGCGCGCAGGGCCGTGCAGGCCGGGTCGTCGAAAACGAACAGGTCGAGCACGACGTTGGTGTCGATGACGACCGTGCGCATGCTCAGGCCTCGGTGTGCTCGGTGCGCGGCTTGCGCGCGGTGAGATCGAAGCGGAACAACCGGCACTCGATCGGGCCGTTCCAGAGCGGCACGCGACGCGACTCCTTGAGCCGCATGCGGCCGGGCAGCTTCAGGTCGGGCGTGAGCAGCCAGGCGCTCCAGCCCGCGTAGTGCGACTTCCAGTGTGCGGCCAGCCGCTCGAAGAAGGCGTCGGCGGTCTCGCCGTCGTCGTCGCGCGCCTGCTCACGGCCCACCGTGAAGGTGCGCGCGCGCTCGGCCGCGTTGCGGCCCGCCACGCCCGCGGCGGCGATGCGCTCGCCATACGGCGGGTTGAGCAGCAGCACGCCCGCGCGCGGGGTCGGGGGCAGACGCTGCAGCGCGTCGCCGCCGCGCAGCTCGATGGCCTGGGCCACGTGCGCGCGCGCGGCGTTGCGCTGCGCGAAATCGACCATGCGGAAGGCCACGTCGCTACCGAAGACGATGGGCGGGTGGCCGTCGGGCCAGGGCCGCTCGGCCTGGCGGGCCTCGTCGTGCAGCGCGTACCACACGTGGGGTTGGTAGGGCAGCAGCTTCTCGAAGGCAAAGCGGCGCTCGCCACCCGGTGCGATGTTCAGCGCGATCTGTGCGGCCTCGATCGGCACCGTGCCGCTGCCGCAGCACGGGTCCACCAGTGGCGGCACGTCGGCCAGCGTGGCGGCTTCGCGCGCGAGCACGTCCCAGCCGGTGGCGGCGATCATGGCCGCGGCCAGGGTTTCCTTCAGCGGCGCATCGCCCTTGTCTTCGCGCCAGCCGCGCTTGAACAAGGGTTCACCGGTGGTGTCGATGTAGAGCGTGAGCGACTCGGCCGTGAGGTGGCCGTACAGGCGCACGTCGGGGCGCTGCGTGTCGACGCTGGGGCGTTCGCCGCGCTTGTCGCGAAAGCGGTCGCACACCGCGTCCTTGATCTTGAGGGCAGCGAAGTTCAGGCTCTGCAGCGGGCTGTGCTGCGCGGTGAGTTCGACCTTGATGGTCTGCTTCGGTGTGAACCAGATTTCCCAGGCCACGTCCATGGCGGCGCGGTACAGGTCGTCCTCGCTGCGGTAGGGGCCATGCCACAGCCGAACCAGCACACGTTGTGCGAGCCGGCTGTGCAGGTTCAGGCGCATCGCGTCGCGCCACGAGGCTTCGAGCGACACGCCCCCGCGCGAGCGTTGCATGGCGTCGATGCCGGTGATGCGTTGCACCTCGGTGGCGAGGAAGTCTTCCACGCCGGCGGCGCAGGGCAGAAAAAGCTGGAGCTGGTTCACAAGGACTTGCGAAGATTGGCCGGGGCGATGCGCATGGCCTCGCGGTACTTGGCCACGGTGCGGCGCGCGCACTCGATGCCCTGCTCCTTGAGCAGATCGGACAGCTGGTTGTCCGACAGCGGCTTGGCCGCTTCTTCGGCCGCGATGAACTGCTTGAGCAGTGCACGCACCGCCGTGCTGGAGGCGTTGCCACCGGTTTCGGTGCCGAGCGAGGAGCCGAAGAAGTACTTGAGCTCGTAGGTGCCGAAGGGCGTGGCCATGTACTTGGCGGTGGTCACGCGGCTGATGGTGGATTCGTGCAGGCCGAGTTCGTCGGCGATCTCGCGCAGCACCAGGGGGCGCATGGCGAGTTCGCCGTGCATGAAGAAGTTGCGCTGGCGTTCCACGATGGCGCTGGAGACGCGCAGGATGGTGTCGAAGCGCTGCTGGATGTTCTTGATGAACCAGCGCGCCTCCTGCAGGCGCTGCTGCATGGCGGCGTGGCCGCCTTCGCCGCCGTCGCGCGCGCCGCGGTTCTGGCGCAGCGCGTTGGCGTACACGTCGTGCACGCGCAGGCGCGGCATCACGTCGGGGTTGAGGATGACCTTGAAGCCGCGGCCGGCACGCGTGACGATCACGTCGGGCACGACGATGTTGCGCTCCACATCGACAAAGCGGCGGCCCGGCTTGGGCTCCAGGCGGGCGATGAGCGTGAGCGCGGCGCGCACGGTCTCGTCGTCGAGCCGGCAGGCGCTGCAGAGCTTGCGGATGTCGCGCTTGGCCACGAGTTCGAGCGGTTGCGCGCACAGCGCGAGCGCGGCGCGCGCCTCGGCCGTGTTGCGCAGTTCCAGGATCTGCAGGCGCAGGCATTCGGCGAGATCGCGCGCGCCCACGCCGGGTGGGTCCATGTGCTGCAGCCACTGCAAGGCGGTGCGCAGCAACTGCTCGGCCGCTTCGCGCCGCCCCAGCGCCACTTCGGGATCGTGCTCGGGCAAGGCCACGCCCTGCAGGCGCAGGAACGCCGGGGCCAGGGCCTCCAGGGCGTCCTCGAGGTAGCCGTCGTCGTCGAGCGACTCGATCAGGAAGAACAGCGCGGCGCGGTCTTCGTCGCCGAGGCGAAGGCAGCGCGCCTGCTCGTGCAGGTGATCCTGCAGCGAGATCTGGGCGCGCGCGAGTTCGGCCGCGCTGGCCGTTTCGTCGTCGCCACCGCTTCCCGCGTTGCGCGCGGGCGCATCGCCGCCCCACTCGCTGTCGTCGGGCGCGATCTCCACCGAGCCGTCGCCTTCCCAGCTTTCTTCGACCGGGCTCGCGCCATCCAGCCGCGCCTCCAGCGCATCGGCGTCGCCGCCATCACCGGTGTCGGCGCTGTCGCTGCTGGCGGAGGCCGGGCCGGATGCGGCGGCGTCGACGATCTGCTCGCCCGCGCTCACGGGCGCGTCGGCGGCCCCGGCCACGCCGAAGTCCTCGCGTTCGCTGCCGTCTTCGGCACGTTCCAGAAAGGGGTTCTCGTCGAGCATCTGCTCGACCTCCTGCGCCATCTCCAGCGTGGAGAGCTGCAACAGGCGGATCGATTGCTGCAACTGGGGCGTGAGCGCCAGATGCTGCGAGACGCGCAGCGACAGGCTCTGCTTCATCACATTCTGAAGTGTTCGCCAAGGTACACGCGGCGCACATCCGCGTTCTCGACGATTTCCGACGGCGTGCCGCTGGTGAGCACGTGGCCGTCGTTGATGATGTAAGCGCGGTCGCAGATACCCAGGGTCTCGCGCACGTTGTGGTCGGTGATCAGCACGCCGATGCCGCGCGACTTGAGGAAGCCGATGATGCGCTGGATCTCGATCACCGCGATGGGATCGATGCCCGCGAACGGTTCGTCGAGCAGGATGAAGCGCGGGTTGGTGGCCAGCGCGCGCGCGATCTCCACACGGCGGCGCTCGCCACCGGACAGTGCGGGCGCCGGCGAATCGCGCAAATGCTCCACGTGCAGGTCGCGCAGCAAGGCGTCCAGGCGCTCGTCGATCGCGGCCGCGCCCAGCACCCGGCCCCGCTCGTCCTCCTGCAACTCGAGCACCGCGCGCACGTTCTGCGCCACGGTGAGCTTGCGAAAGATGGACGCTTCCTGCGGCAGGTAACCCAGGCCCAGGCGCGCGCGGCGGTGGATCGGCAGGCGCTCGATCGACTGCCCGTCCAGCAGGATCTGCCCGCCATCGGCGCGCAGCAGGCCCACCAGCATGTAGAACGAGGTGGTCTTGCCGGCGCCGTTGGGCCCGAGCAGGCCCACCACCTCGCCCTTGTCGACGGCGAGCGAGACATCCTTGACCACCAGGCGGCTGCCATAGGACTTCTTGAGCCCGCGCGCCACCAGCCGGCTGACCCCGGCCATCACCTGGGTCGACGCGAATTCGGTTTGCGGCGCCATGCGGCTCACGGGCGGCCCCCGCCGAGCGAGCCCGAAGGCCGCAGGGGCGTGCCGGTGGCCGGCGCCGAAGGCATGGCGGGTGCATCGCCTTCGCGCGGCACCGGGGTGAGCGTGGCGCGCACGCGCCCACCGGGATTGGCGGCCGTGCCCCCGGCGGGGCCACCATCGACCGTGAAGACTTCGCTGCGGTTGTCGTAGACGATCACGCTGCCGCGCGTTTCGTCGTTGAGCTGGGTGCCGAGGTAGCGGCGCAGCACGGCCTCACCAATGAAGCGCACCGTGTCGGCGCGGCTGTCGTACTCGATGCGCTTGGCCTCGCCTTCGATGAACTCGTTGAGGCCTTCGCGCTTTTGCTTGAAGTAGCCCGGGCTGCCCTGCACGGTGCCGAACTGGTGCCCTTGCGGGTCCTGTCGCACCTCGACCTGCGCGCCGCGGATCACGATGGTGCCCTTGGTGATCACCACGTTGCCGGTGAAGACGCTGACCTGGCGCGCGTCGTCGTAGCGCAGGTTGTCGGCTTCGGCGTTGAGCGGCTTGAGGCGATCGGCCTGTTCGGCCCGCAGGCCGGTGGCGCCAAGCGCCAGGGCCGCGCCGAGCACGGGGGCCAGCAGGTGGGGGATTCGGTGGAGTGGGCGCATGTGGAGGGCACGAAACTTGCATGCCATTCTAGCGACGCCCGGGCGCCGCCAACGGCATGCCGCCCTCGCCGGGTGACTTTTTTGCCGGCCGGCTCAGCCCTTGCGGGCTTCGGCGATCAGGGCATTGGCCACCACCAGGGTGTTCGGCCCCTGGCCCGGCACGGTGAAGCGCCCGGCGATCCCCAGCGCTGGCGTGCCTTCGATGGCGTAGGCGTCTTGCAGCGCGGTGGCCAGGCGCGCTTTGTTGGCGATGGCGCCGCTGTTGAAGACCTCACCGAACTTCGCGCGGTCCACGCCCTGGCGCACCACCCAGTCGGTGATCGGGCCGGGCGCCGTCAGCGGCAGGCGGTCGACGTGGATGGCCTTGAACACGGCGTTGTGCAAGCGGCCCAGTTGGTCCATGGCCTCCAGCGCGTAGAACAGGCGCTGCATGGGCTCGAACGCGGGCGAGAAGCCCACCGGCACGCGGCGCAGCACGACGTCGGCGGGCTTGCGCTTCTCCCAGTCTTCCAGCAGCGGCTCGAAGTTGAAGCAGTGAACGCAGGAATAGGCGAAGAATTCGACCACCTCGACCTGGCCGGCCGGAGCCCCCACCGGGGCGCGCTTGGCCAGACGCTGGAATTCAACGCCCTCTTTGGGTGCCACGCGTTGGGCCAGGGCGGGCAGCGCGGTGCCGGCGGCAAGAAGGGACAGGGTGAAATCGCGGCGGTACATGGAAGATGGGCTCCGTCATTGAAACGACCGCTTGGGCGGCGGGAACCGGCGAAAGTTCCCGCGCGCCGCCGGGTCAGCGCTGCACGCGGACGAGCGCGGCGTCGACCTTGTTGACCTGCAGTTGCTCGATGGTGAGATCGGCCAGGGCCTTCTGGGCAAACGGGCCCACGCGCACGCGGTAGACGGTGCGCCCGCTCTGTTCGCGCTCGTCGATGTTGGCGCTGATGCCCAGCATGGCCAGACGCGCGCGCTGGGCCTCGGCCTCGTCGACGTTGCGGAAGGCGCCGGCCTGCACGAAATAGGTGAAGGGGTCGGCACCGACCCCGGGGTCTGTGGGGGCGGGGGCGCCTGCAGCGGGGGCCGTGGGCGCCGCGGTGCCGGGCCGCGCGGCCGCCGTGGCGGTGCCGCCCGCGGCGGGCGCGGCGCTGCCCGGTTGCCCGATGCGCGAGTTGACGAGGTCGCCGAGCGGGTCCTTGGCGGCGGTGCCCGCGGGCGGCAGCGCCCGGCCATCGGCGGGCGGCACCGAGATCGCGCCTTCGGCGCCCGTGGCGGGGGCCGGGGTGGCGGGCGTGGTCACGCCACTGACGCCGCGGTTGGGGTTCCAGCCCTTGTTTCGCTCGGCCTCCTTGGCATCGTCCTCGGCGCTGCGCGAGAGGCCGCGATCAACGAAGGGCACCGGCACGCGCGTGACGTAGACGGCCACCGCCAGCGCCGCGGCCAGGCCCACCAGCAGGCCGATGGCGAAGCCGATCAGCGTGCCACCCAGGCTGCGGCTGCGGGATTGGGAGGAAGGGGATTTCTTCATGGGGCTCGCGGGCCTTTACATCTTCTGAGGGGCGCTCACGCCCAGCACGGCCAGGCCATTGTGCAGCACCTGCGCGGTGGCGGCGACCAACGCCAGACGCGCGCGCTTCACACGGTCATCATCGACCAGGATGCGCTCGGCGTCGTAGTAACTGTGGTAACTCGCGGCAAGTTCGCGCAGGTAGAAGCTCACGTCGTGCGGCGCGAAGTCGCGCGCGGCGGCGGTGAGCATCTCCGGGTACTTGGCGAGCTGGCGCATCAGCGCCTGCGCGGCGGGCGTGTCGAGCGGCGACAGATCGGCCTCGGCCAGCGTGGCCGCGTCGCCCCCCCAACCGGCGAGCACCGAGCAGATGCGCGCGTGCGCGTACTGCACGTAGTAGACGGGGTTGTCGTTGTTCTGCTGCACGGCCAGATCGACGTCGAAGGTGTATTCGGTGTCGGGCTTGCGGCTGAGCAGGAAGAAGCGCACCGCGTCCTTGCTGGTCCACTCGATCAGGTCGCGCAACGTGACGTAGCTGCCCGCGCGCTTGCTGATCTTCACCTCCTGCCCGCCACGCACCACGCGCACCATGGTGTGCAGCACGTAGTCGGGGTAGCCGGCGGGGATGCCCACGTCGGCCGCCTGCAGGCCGGCGCGCACACGCGCGATGGTGCCGTGGTGGTCGGTGCCCTGGATGTTGATGACCTTGTGGAAGCCGCGCTCCCACTTGGCGATGTGGTACGCGACGTCGGGCACGAAGTAGGTGTACGAGCCGTCGGACTTGCGCATCACGCGGTCCTTGTCGTCGCCGTAGTCGGTGCTGCGCAACCACAGGGCGCCGTCCTGCTCGTAGGTCTTGCCGTTGGCGACGAGCCGGTTGACCGCGGCCTCGACCTTGCCGCTGGTGTACAGGCTCGACTCGAGGTAGTAGTGGTCGAACTTGACGGCGAAGGCCTGCAGGTCGAGATCCTGCTCGTGGCGCAGGTAGGCCACCGCGAACTGGCGGATGCCGTCGAGGTCGTTCGCATCGCCGCTGGCGGTGAACGCGCGGTCGTCGGCCTGCACGGTTTTCTTCGCCAGGAAATCGTTCGCGATGTCGCCGATGTAGTCGCCGTTGTAGGCCGCCTCGGGCCAGCCGGCGTCGCCAGGCTTCACGCCCTGCGCGCGCAGCTGCGTGGACGTGGCCAGGGTGTTGATCTGCACGCCCGCGTCGTTGTAATAGAACTCGCGGTGGACGTTCCAGCCCTGCGTTTCGTAGAGGTTGCAGATCGCGTCGCCCAACGCGGCCTGGCGGCCGTGGCCCACGTGCAGCGGGCCGGTGGGGTTGGCCGACACGAACTCGACCATCAGGCGCTGGCCCTGCCCAGCCTTCCTCTCGGCCTGCGCGCCGTAGTGCGCACCGGCCGAGAGCACCTCGCGCACCACCTGCTGCTTGGCCTCGGGCTTCAGGCGGATGTTGATGAAGCCCGGGCCGGCGATCTCGATCGCCTCGACCCAGCGCTCGAAGGCCGGTTGCGTGAGCAGCGCGGCGCGCAGCTGCTCACCCACGGCGCGTGGGTTGAGCTTGAGCGGCTTGGCCAGTTGCATGGCCGCGGTGACGGCGAAATCGCCATGCGCGGCGACCTTGGGGGATTCGAAGGCGGCCTTGTCGCCGGCGCCGGGGCTGAGCTTTTCCAGCTCGTCGCGCAGGGCCGCGAGCAGGGCTTGTTGGATCTGGAGCATCGGGCGATTTTAGGTGGGGGCCTGTTCGGGCCCGGCCAGTGGGGCCAGCCGCTCGCGCGCCGCCGCTTTCACGGCCGCCGTGAGCCGCTGCGCCGACGGCGGCTCGTGCGCCCAGTGCTGCCAGTACAGGGCCACGTCCACCGTGGCACCGGGCAGCAGTTCGGTGAGCGTGGGGCGGGCGGGCAAATGCTGCTCGGGCACCATGCCCCAGCCCAGGCCGAGTTCGATCGCGGTCTCGAAAGCCTCCACCGCGGGCACGTAGTGGCGCGGGTAGGCGGGCTGCTTCAGGCCGATGTGCTGCTCGAGAAACGCGTCCTGCAGCGCGTCCTTGCGGTTGAAGATGACCGCGGGCGTGGCCAGCAGCTTGTGCGGCGAGAGCGCGCCACGCGGGGTGCGGCAGCGCTGCGCCACGGCGGCGGTGGCCACGCAGTGGTAGCGCATCACGCCCAGGGGCTCGGCCACGCAGCCGCGCATGGCGTCGGCGCGGGTGGTCACGCAACCCAGCACGTCGCCGCTTTTGAGGGCGTCGTGCGTGTGGTCCTGGTCGTCGATCACGATCTCCAGCAGCAGGTGGTGGCGCGCCAGCAGCGGCGCCACGCCAGGCAGGAACCAGCTCGACACCGAATCGGCGTTGATCGCCACCGACAGGCTCTGCCAGCGCTCGCCCGCGCGCGCCTCGCCACCGCGCAGCCCGGCCAGCAGGTCGGCTTCCATCATGCGCACCTGCTTCACATGGCCCAGCAGCGCCTGGCCCGCGGGCGTGGCGTGCACGCGCTTGCCGCGCACCAGCAGGCGCTGGCCCAGTTGGTCTTCGAGCGACTTGATGCGCAGCGACACGGCCGCGAGCGTGAGCTTGAGCGCCTGCGCGGCGGGGCCGAAGCCGCCGTGCTCCACCACGGCGGCCAGGGCGTCGAGCTGGCGGGGATCAATCATTCAATGAAACTTGAGTGAATAGATTTCGAATCAACTCGATTAAACATCAAGCCGCTTTGCGGCACCATGCGCTCCGCTGTCACCCACAAGAACCGAGACCGACATGACCCTGAGCTTCCCCGTCTTCTCCGCCGGCATGGTGCTGAGCCTGTCGCTGATCATGGCCATCGGCCCGCAGAACGCGCACGTGCTGCGCATGGGCCTGCAGCGCCAGCACCTGTGGCTCACGGTGGCGGTCTGCGCGGTGTCCGATGTCGGGCTCATCGCCCTGGGCGTGCTGGGCCTGGCGCAGCTGGGTGGCCTGTCGGACAAGCTGCAGGGCGCGCTGATCGGCGCCGGCGTGCTGTTCCTGGCGGTCTATGGCTGGCAGGCCTTCCAGCGCTTCCGCTCGCCCGCGGCGCGCTCGCCCGAAGGCCAGCCCACGCCCCCCGCGCCCACCACGCGCAAGCAAGCCTTCTTCTCGGCGCTGGCCTTCTCCTGGCTCAACCCGCACGCCTGGCTCGACACCGCGGTATTGATCGGCACCGCCTCGCTGGCCTACGGCCCGGCCAGCCAGGTGTTCGGCCTGGGCGCGGCCACGGGTTCGCTGATCTGGTTCGTCGGCTTCGGCGCGGCCGCCTTCTGGATGGGCCGGCGCCTGAACTCGCTGCACCTGTGGCGCATGCTCGACGGCCTGGTTGCGCTCATGATGTGGGGCACGGCGCTCTGGCTGCTGCTGTCCCTGTTCTGAGCCCATGACCTCGAACAAACCCGTCACCGTCTTCGGCCCCGACTTCCCCTTCGCCTACGACGACTGGCTGCGCCACCCCGCGGGCCTGGGTGCGCTGCCGCGCGACCTGCACGGCACCGAGGTGGCCATCGTGGGCGCGGGCATGGCGGGCATGACCGCCGCGCACGAGCTCATGAAGCTCGGCCTCAAGCCCGTGGTGTACGAGGCCTCGCGCCTGGGCGGGCGGCTGCGCTCGCAGGCCTTCGAGGGCGGCCAGGGCGTGGTGGCCGAGCTCGGCGGCATGCGCTTCCCGCGCTCGGGCACGGCCTTCTTTCACTACGTGGACCGGTTGGGCCTGCAGACCCAAGCCTTCCCCAACCCGCTCACGCCCGCGGCCGGCAGCACGGTGATCGACCTCGAAGGCCGCACGCACCGCGCACGCACGCTGGCCGATCTGCCGCCGCTGTTTCGCGAAGTGGCCGACGCCTGGGCCGCCGCGCTCGAAGAAGGCGCGGGCTTCGGCGAACTGCAGGACGCGCTGCGCGAGCGCGACGTGCCGCGCCTGAAAGCGCTGTGGGATGCGCTCGTGCCGCTGTGGGACGACCGCACCTTCTACGACTTCGTCGCGCAGTCGAACGCGTTCCGGCGCCTGTCTTTCCACCACCGCGAGGTGTTCGGCCAGGTGGGCTTCGGCACCGGCGGCTGGGATTCGGACTTCCCCAACTCCATGCTGGAAATCCTGCGCGTGGTGCTCACCGGTTGCGACGAGAACCAGCACCTGGTGGTGGGCGGCGTGCAGCAGGTGCCGCAGGGCCTGTGGCAGCACGCGCCCGCGGCCCGCGAACTGCAGCACTGGGGCGCGGGCACCTCGCTCGCACAGTTGCACGGCGGTGCGCCGCGGCCCGGGGTGGCCGCCATCGCCCGCGCGCCGCACGGCCAGCTCGACGTGACCGACGTGCTGGGCAACACGCGCCGCTACCCCGCGGTACTGGTCACCTGCCAGAGCTGGCTGCTCACCACGCAGATCGCGGTGGAAGAGTCGCTGCTGTCGCACAAGCTCTGGATGGCGCTGGACCGCACGCGCTACATGCAGTCGTCCAAAACCTTCGTGATGGTGGACAAGCCGTTCTGGAACGAACTGCGCGCCGACGGTTGGCCCGTGATGGGCATGACGCTCACCGACCGCCTCACGCGCGGCACCTACCTGTTCGACAACGGCCCCGACAAGCCCGGCGTGATCTGCCTGAGCTACGCGTGGATGAGCGACGCGCTCAAGATGCTGCCGCACCCGACGCCGAAACGCGTGCAGCTCGCCTTGTCGGCGCTCAAGCAGATCTACCCCGACGTGGACATCGCCCGCCACGTGATCGGCGACCCGATCAGCATCTCCTGGGAGGCCGACCCGCACTTCCTCGGCGCCTTCAAGGGCGCGCTGCCGGGCCACTACCGCTACAACCACCGCATGTACGGCCACTTCCTGCAGGACACGCTGCCCGCGCAGGAGCGCGGGCTCTTCCTCGCGGGCGACGACGTGTCCTTCACGCCCGCGTGGGTCGAGGGAGCGGTGCAGACCGCGCTCAACGCGGTCGCGGGCATCGTGCACCAGCTCGGTGGCGCGAGCCACAGCGACAACCCCGGCCCCTGCGAGGCGTACCTGCGCATCGGGCCCGTGGCGCTGGCGGACTGAGCCCATGGACGCGCTGCGCCTGGCGCTGTGGCAAACGCCGCACCCGGCGGACAGCCAGGAAGCGCTCGCGCGGCTGGACACCGCGGCGCGCGACGCCGCCGCGCAGGGCGCGCACTGGCTGATCACGCCCGAGATGTTCCTCACCGGCTACCTCATCGACCCCGCGTTGATCGCCGCGCGCGCCGAGCCGGTTGACGGCCCGCTGATCGCGGCCGTGCGCGCGATCGCGCAGCGCCACGCGCTGGGCATCGTCACCGGCTGGCCCGAGGCCCGCACCGGCGCCCTGCCCTTCAACAGCGCCATCGCCATCGACGACACGGGCGGCGTTCGCGCGGTGCACCGCAAGATCCACCTGTTCGGCGATGGCGATGCGCAGCGCTTCTCGCCCGGCACCGACGCACCCGCGCTGTTCGCGTGGCGCGGCTGGCGCCTGGGCCTGCTGATCTGCTTCGACGTGGAACAGGACGAACCGCTGCAAAGCCTGCAGGCGCGTGGTGCGCACGCCGCGCTGGTGCCCACGGCGAACATGGTGGGCTACGACGACGTGCAACAGACCCGCCTGCCCGAGGCCGCCCGCCGCTTCGGCATGGCCATCGCGTACGCGAACGCTTGCGGGCACGAAGGCGGTACGGTCTACAACGGGCAATCCACGGCGCTCGGTCGCGACGGCGCGCGGCTGTCGCTGGAAACGGCGAAGGCCACCGCCCTGAACACCATTGAACTGCCCCCTCAGCGCCCCGCCCAGTAATCCACCCGCCCGTACTCGTGCTTGAGGAAGTCGATCCACAGGCGCACGCGCAGCGCGAGGTGTTTGCGCTGCGGGAACAGCGCGTAGATGCCGTTGGGCGGCGCGGCGAAATCGTCGAGCACGCTCGCGAGGCGGCCGGCCTGGATGTCGGCTTCCACCTCCCAGGTGCTGCGCCAGGCCAGCCCCAGGCCCGCGAGGCACCACTCGTGCAGCACCTGGCCGTCGCTGCAGTCCATGGGGCCACCCGGGCGCAGGTAGTGCACTTCGCGCGCACCGGGCTCGCCGCCCTCCACCGGCAGCGAAAACGCCCAACCGCGCGTCTGCGACGCATCACTGGAGAGCGTGAGGCAGTCGTGCTTCACGAGCTCGGCCGGCGTGGCGGGCGCGCCGCGGCGCTTGAGGTAGGCCGGCGCGGCCACGCACAGGCGGCGGTTGTCGGCCAGGCGCACGCTCACCAGCGACGAATCGGGCAGATCGCCCACGCGCACGGCGCAGTCGTAGGCCTCGCCGGCCACGTCGACCACGCGGTCCGAGAGGTTGAGCGAGACCGTCACCTCGGGGTGCAGTTCGCGAAAACGCGGCACCAGGGGCGCCACGTGGCGGCGCCCGAAACCCGCGGGCGCGGTGATGCGCAGGTGCCCGCTGGCCTTCACGCCCCCGGCGCTCACGCTGGCCTCGGCGTTGGAGAGGTCGGTCAGCAGGCGCTGGCAATCCTCCAGGAAAGCGCTGCCTTCGTGCGTGAGCGAAATGCGCCGCGTGGTGCGCACCAGCAGCTTCACGCCCAGGCGCGATTCGAGCGCGTCGAGCCGGCGGCCGATGATGGCCGGCGCCACCGATTCCGCACGCGCCGCGGCCGTGAGGCTGCCGCGCGTGGCCACCGAGACGAAGGTTTCGAGTTGCTTGAGTTTGTCCATGGCCATGCGCGTCAGCCCTTGCGCGCTGCGCGCGACAGGCGTTCGATGGCCGCGTCGTCGTAGCCGAGCGAGCGCAGCACGTCGGCGCTGTGTTCGCCCAGGCGCGGCGGGCTGCGCACGGGCAGGCGCTGCCCGTGCAGCGTGAACGGCAACGGCACGGTGGACACGGTCTGCCCCGCGCGCTCGCCATCAGGCAGGGTGATCGGTGCGAGGCCGCCGGTGGCCTGGAGATGCGGGTCTTCGAGCAGCTTGTGGGGCTTGGTGATGGGCGCGAACGGCAGCCCGTGCGCTTCGAACAGTTCGGCCAGTTCCTGCTTGCCACGCGGCGCCACGCGCCGGCGCATCTCGGGCAGCAGCCAGTCGCGCGCGCGCACCCGGTCGTTGTTCTTGCGCAGACGCTCGTCGGCCATCCAGTCGTCCCAGCCCATGGCGTTGCAGAAGATGGCCCACTGCGTGTCGCTCACCACGGCCAGGAATATCTGCTCGCCGTCGGCGACCTCGAACACGTCGTAGATGCCCCAGGGCGAGATGCGCTGCGGCATGGGGTTGGCGGGCACGCCGGTGACGGCGTACTGCAGCATGTGCTGCGCGACCAGGAAGATGTTGTTCTCGAACAGCGCGCTCTGCACCTCCTGGCCGCGGCCGGTGAGCTCGCGCTCGCGCAGCGCGGCCAGCACGCCGATGGCGCCGAACATGCCGCCCATGATGTCGTTGACGCTGGTGCCGGCGCGCAGCGGGTCGCCCGGGCGCCCGGTCATGTAGGCCAGCCCGCCCATCATCTGCACCACCTCGTCGAGCGCGGTGCGGTGGTCGTACGGCCCCGGCAGGAAGCCCTTGTGGCTGACGTAGATCAGGCGCGGAAAGCGGTCCTTCAAGCTCGCGTAGTCCAGGCCGAGTTTCTGCATGGTCGAGGGTTTGAAGTTCTCGCCCACCACGTCGGCGGTGGCGATGAGCCTGAGCGCCGCCTCGCGGCCTTCGTCGCTCTGCAGGTCCAGCACCACGCTTTTCTTGCTGCGGTTGAACAGCGGGAAGAAGCCCGCGCCCGAGCCCAGCAGGTGGCGCGTGTTGTCGCCCGTGGGCGGCTCGACCTTGATCACCTCGGCGCCGAGATCCGCCAGCACCAGGCCGCAGGTGGGCCCCATGACCATGTGCGTGAACTCCACGACGCGGACGCCCTGCAGCGGCAGCGGGGCTTCGGGGGGCGAATCGGGCATGGGGTCTCCTCGGGGCACAGGAGGCGCAGATTACACCCAAAAAAGTCATGGATAAATGGCGTGGGTCGCCATCAATACATCCGGAAGTCAGCAATACAGTACCGGGATGCCCAAGCCCCAGGCCGTGCTGTTCGACGCCTATGGCACGCTGTTCGACGTGTACAGCGTGGGCCTGCGCGCGGAGCAGCTGTTCCCGGGCCGCGGCGCGCGGCTCGCCGTGCTCTGGCGCGAACGCCAGCTCGACTACTCGCGCCTCATCACCATGAGCGGCGACCCGGCACGCTACCTGCCCTTCTGGGACCTCACCGAGCGCGCGCTGCGCTATGCGATCCAGGCCATCGTGCCGCAGGCCGTCGACGACTGGGACGCCTACGCCGAAGCCGCGGCCAGCCTCATGAACCAGTACCGCCACCTCTCGGCCTTCCCCGAGAACCGCGAGGTGATCCAGGCGCTGCGCATGCAGGGCGTGGTCACGGGCATCCTCTCCAATGGCGACCCGGCGATGCTCGGCATCGCCCTGCGCAGCGCGGGGCTCGATGGTCTGCTCGACCCCGTGATCAGCGCCGACGCGGCGCGCGCCTACAAGGTGTCGCCGCAGATCTACGCCCTGGGCGAGCAGGCCACCGGCCTGCCGCGCGGGCAGATCCTGTTCGTGAGCGCCAACGCCTGGGACGTGCTCGGCGCCACCTGGTTCGGCTACCAGACGCTGTGGATCAACCGCGCCAACCTGCCCTTCGAACAGCTCGACACCCCACCCACCGCGACCGGGACCAACCTGCGCGCGGTGCTCGATTTCTTCTGACTTCAACCACCCCAGCCGGAGCCCGCCCATGAGCGCCAGAACCCCCGTCCACGGCCTGCAGGTCGACACCGCCCTGCACGACTTCATCAACACCCAGGTGCTGCCCGGCACCGGCGTCGCGCCCGCGGCCTTCTGGCAGGGCTTCGGCACCCTGGTGCACGCGCTGGCACCCAAGAACGCCGCGCTGCTGGCCGAGCGCGACCGGTTGCAGACCGAACTGGACACCTGGCACGGCGCCAACCCCGGCCCGGTGCGCAACATGGCCGCGTACCGCAAGTTCCTCGAAACCATCGGCTACCTCGCGCCCGAGCCCGGCAAGGTGAAGGCCACCACGAAGAACGTGGACGACGAACTCGCGCTGCAGGCCGGCCCGCAGCTGGTGGTGCCGATCCTGAACGCGCGCTACGCGCTCAACGCCGCGAACGCGCGCTGGGGTTCGCTCTACGACGCGCTCTACGGCACCGACGTGATCGCCGAGGACAAGGGCATCGAGAAGGCCGGGCCCAAGGGCGGCTACAACCCCAGGCGCGGCGCGAAGGTGATCGAGTACGCGCGCCACGTGCTCGACCGCACCGCACCGCTGAAAAAGGGCTCGCACGTCGGCTCCACCGGCTACCGCGTGAAGGACGGCGAGCTGGTGGTGACGCTGGCCGACGGCAAGACCAGCAAGCTCGACGACAAGTCGCAGTTCGTGGGCTACACCGGCGACGCGAAGAAGCCGTCCGCCGTGCTGCTGCAACACAACGGCCTGCACATCGAGATCCAGATCCGCCCCGACACCCCGATCGGCAAGACCGACCCCGCGGGCGTGAGCGACCTCGTGATCGAGGCCGCGCTCTCCACCATCCTCGACCTGGAGGACTCCGTGGCCGCGGTGGACGCCGAGGACAAGCTGCTGGCCTACAGCAACTGGCTCGGCATCCTCAAGGGCACGCTCACCGAATCGTTCGACAAGGGCGGCAAGGTGATGACCCGCGGCCTCAACGGCGACCGCGAATACACCGCGCCCGACGGCAAGAAGGCCGTGCGCCTGCACGGCCGCTCGCTGCTCTTCGTGCGCAACGTCGGCCACCTGATGACCAACCCGGCCATCCTCTGGGGCCCCGACGGCCAGGAGATTCCCGAGGGCATCATGGACGCGGTCATCACCACCGCGATCGCGATCCACGACCTGAAGAAGGACAAGAAGCACCCGCTGCGCAACTCGCGCAAGGGCTCGGTCTACATCGTCAAGCCCAAGATGCACGGCCCGCGCGAAGTCGCTTTCGCGGCCGAGCTGTTCGGCCGCGTCGAGCAACTGCTCGGCCTGCCGCAGGCCACGGTGAAGCTGGGCATCATGGACGAAGAGCGCCGCACCTCGGTGAACCTGAAGGCCTGTATCGCCGCCGCGGCCGACCGCGTGGCCTTCATCAACACCGGCTTCCTGGACCGCACCGGCGACGAGATGCACACCGCCATGCTGGCCGGCCCCATGGTGCGCAAGGGCGACATGAAGGCCAGCGCCTGGATCCAGGCCTACGAGCGCAACAACGTGCTGGTCGGCCTGGGTTGCGGCCTGCGCGGCAAGGCGCAGATCGGCAAGGGCATGTGGGCCATGCCCGACCTGATGGCCGAAATGCTGAAACAGAAGATCGGCCACCCCAAGGCCGGTGCCAACACCGCCTGGGTGCCCAGCCCCACCGGCGCCACGCTGCACGCGCTGCACTACCACCAGGTGCTGGTGCGCGACGTGCAGAAGGCGCTGGAGAAGACCGACGCCGACAAGGAACGCGACAACCTGCTCACCGGCCTGCTCACCGTGCCCGTGGCCGCCAACCCGAACTGGAGCGCGGCCGAGAAGCAGGCCGAACTCGACAACAACGTGCAGGGCATCCTGGGCTACGTGGTGCGCTGGGTCGACCAGGGCGTGGGCTGCTCCAAGGTGCCCGACATCAACGATGTGGGCCTGATGGAAGACCGCGCCACGCTGCGCATCAGCAGCCAGCACATCGCCAACTGGCTGCACCACGGCGTGGTGAGCGAAGCCCAGGTGCGCGAGACCTTCGAGCGCATGGCCGCGAAGGTGGACAAGCAGAACGCGGGCGACAAGCTCTACCAGCCCATGGCCGGCAAGGCGAAAACCAGCAAGGCCTACCAGGCCGCGCTCGACCTGGTGTTCAAGGGCAAGGAACAGCCCAGCGGCTACACCGAGCCGCTGCTGCACGCCTGGCGCCTGAAGGTGAAAGCCGCCCGCTGATTGCCGCGCGCCAGAAGGCGAGAAGGGCGCCCGAGGGGCGCCCTTCTCTTTTGCGGCCGTACCGGCCGCGCTTCAAACCGGGTGGGTCACATCGTTCTGGCGAGCTCGAACATCACCGCCGTGCCCAGCGCCTCGCGGATGTTGCCGCGGCCGACCTTGGCCATCGACATCTCGCCGAAACCCGACATGTCGAACGAGCTGTCGTCGTGGGCGATCTCCACGAAAGGCATGTCCATGGTGAGGCGCAGCACCTCGCGGCGGAAGGCGTCGAAATCGACACCCTTGAGCGCCGCGTCGATCACGATGATGTTCGGTGTACGGTGTGTGATCGCGTCGCTGGCCTGCTGCAGGTCGACCACGCTGTCGGCGTTCACGCCGATCTCGCGCAAGGCATCGCGCACGTCGGCCCGGATCTGCAGCGCGGGCGAGATCACCAGCGCCTGAACGCTTTGCAGCGACTTGAACATGGACGACTGGTCTTCGGCCGACAGCTCGATCGCCGAAATGCCGTCGACCGACTGCGCGGTGCGCTGGAACAGCGCGGTCGTGGTGATGCCGTCGGGCGTGATCTCGCGCTGGAGGTCGACGCCGCTCGCGGTGGTGGCGATCTGGCGCACCAGCGCCCAGTCGAGGTTGTCCAGCGAGGTCGGCATGGACGACGGCGGCGCGCCGTCGCCATGAACGCGCACCTGCAGCCGCGCGTGCGGCGGCCAGTGGTTCACGTCCACCCGCACATCGATGCGCCGGCCCAGCGGCAGCGCCCAGTCGAGCAAGGCGTTGAGGAAGGCGTGTGCCACCGCGGGGTCGATCAGCACGTCCACCGGCTTGAGCTTGCGGCGCATCTCGACGCCGATGAGCGCGAACTCCTTGCGGCGTTCCTGAAGGCTGTCCTCGACCAGGCGGGCGAGGTCGGTCTTTTCGTGCGATTGCCGGATGCGCCCGGCGTGGAAGCGATGCAGCTGCTGCATCACGAAGGTCAGGCGCTTGATGCGGTTGAGCGGAACCCCCAGCGCCCACTGGGCCTGCGGGCCCAGGCGTTGCTGGCTTTGCAGCTGGTCGACGCCCGATTGCAGCGCCTGCAGGGCGTCGCCGATCTGCTCGGCCGCCGAGGCCAGCAGCTGGGGCGCGTGTTCCGTGAGTGACCAGGGATCGTCGCCACGCAACGACCCCGCGGCGCCAGCGGCGCCGGGTTGGTCTTTCTTGGGTGTGGCCATTCGGTGTTTCAAGGCTCGTCTGTCCGTGGTTCGCCGGGCCCCTGGCCCGCGCAAAGCCGCCGATTGTGCTTTCCTGCACGGCGATGTAACGAAATCTGCACCAGAACGGGCGTTCAAGCCAGACACACGTAGCGGGAAGTTCTACGTTTCGTGCGTTGCCGCACGTTTGCCGCCCCGCCATCGCCACCCGCGTATTTGCCACAATGCCGCCATGCATACCCCAGCCCCATACCCCGCTGCCCGACCGCGCCGCCTGCGCCGCGATGCTTTCACGCGCGAACTGGTGCGCGAACACCGGCTGCACCCCTCGGACCTGATCTACCCGGTGTTCGTGCTCGACGGCCAGAACCGCCGCGAGGCCGTGGGTTCGATGCCCGGCGTGGAACGCTTGAGCCTGGACCTGCTGCTGCCCGTGGCCGAGGACTGCGTGGCGCTGGGCATTCCGGTGATGGCGCTGTTCCCGGTGATCGATCCATCCCTGAAGACACCCGATGGCCAGGAGGCGATGAACCCGGATGGCTTGATCCCGCGCGTGGTGCGTGAACTCAAGCAACGCTTCCCCCAACTGGGCGTGATGACCGACGTGGCGCTGGACCCGTACACCAGCCACGGGCAGGACGGCCTGCTCGACGAACACAACTACATCCTGAACGACCCCACCGTGGCGATCCTGGTGAAGCAGGCGCTCACGCAAGCCGCGGCGGGCGTGGACATCGTGGCCCCGAGCGACATGATGGACGGGCGCATCGGCGCCATCCGCAGCGCGCTCGAGGCCGAGGGTCGGGTGCACACGCGCATCATGGCCTACAGCGCCAAGTACGCCAGCGCCTTCTACGGCCCGTTCCGCGACGCCGTGGGCTCAGCCGCCAACCTGGGCAAGGCCGACAAGAAGGTCTACCAGATGGACCCGGGCAACACCGACGAAGCGCTGCGCGAGGTGGCGATGGACATCACCGAAGGCGCGGACATGGTGATGGTGAAACCCGGCATGCCCTACCTGGACATCGTGCGCCGCGTGAAGGACGAATTCGCCATGCCGACCTTCGCCTACCAGGTGAGCGGCGAGTACGCGATGCTCAAGGCCGCGGCGCTGAACGGCTGGCTCGACCACGACGCGGTGATGATGGAAAGCCTGCTCGCGTTCAAGCGCGCCGGCGCCGACGGCATCCTCACCTACTTCGCGCGCGACGCCGCGCGGCTGCTGCGCGGCTGAACCGGAGGCCACGGCGATGCGGGTCTTCCACGTTCAACCCGGCGCCGTCAGCGAGGCGGCCACGCTGCCGATGGTGCTGCCGCCCCGCGGCTACCTCTGGGTCGCCTGCGGCCGGCGCGAGTTCGAGCTCGAGCACGGCCACATCCAGGCCACGCTGCAGGTGATGTGCGGCACCACGCTGGTGGACCTGCACGTGAGCGACCTGCTCAACAACCAGCTGCCCTCGCACTACGACTACACCTCGCAGTACGACATCCTGGTGTTCCGCCGCCTGGCGGCCGGCCAGGCCGAGACCGACATCAGCCAGCCCGGCGCGGTGCTCACCGAACACGTCAAGCGCAGCGGGCCGCCGGTGCTGCGGCGCATCGACACCAGCCCGGTGGGCTTCGCGGTGTTCGACCGCGTGCTGCTCACGGTGCACCCGGCCGGCTGCGGCGTGCTCGACCAGTACTCCGCGCGGCTGCTGGCCAGCGCCACCACCAGCGCGCGCGTGGCCGGCGTGGGCCTGCCCGCGAGCCCGGCCGACCTGATGCTGCGCATCGTCAACCAGATGGTGGACGGCTACCTCGATCTGCGGCGCGAGCTCACGCGCCAGCTCGACCACTGGCAGAGCGAGTTGCTGAGCCCGCGCACGCGCTTCACCAACTGGGGCTCGCTGCTCGACGCGCGCATCTCGTTGCACCAGCTCGACGAAATCTGCGAGGACCAGCGCAGCGCCGTGCAGGACTGGATCGAGGCGCTGGAAGGCTGGGAGCCGACCGAACCCATCGGCGGGCAGCGCGGGCTGGAGCTGCTGCGGGTGCGCAGCCGCGACGTGCTCGAACACATCGAGCGCGTGGTGCACCACGTGCGCCGGCTCGAACAGAACGCCGAGACCGCGGTGCAGATGCACTTCTCGGCACAGAGCAACCGCACCAACGACATCATGCGCACACTCACCGCGCTCACCGCGGTGTTCCTGCCCTTGAACCTGATCGCGGGCATCTTCGGCATGAACTTCGAGTTCATCCCGTTCATCCACGAACGCGCCGGCTTCTGGTGGGCGATGGGCTCGATGGTGGCCGTGGCCGTGGGGCTCAGCGCGTACTTCTGGCGCAAGCGCTACCTGCGCTCGTCGGGGCGCTGACCCGCGACACGCGAGCCGGCACCGTCACACGAACGGCGGCTGCAGGCCTTCGTTGGCCATCACGCGCTGCAGCGCGGGCCGCGCCAGCACACGTTGCAGGTAGGTCCCCAGGTGCTCCCGCTCGCGTGCAGGGCGCACCGGCGAATCGGGCGAGAAGTGCCGCGTCCAGCGGCACAGCGTGAACACATAAGCGTCGAGCAAGGAATACGTGCTGCCCAGGAACCAGGGGCCGCCGTGGCGCGCGAGCTCGGCGTCGAGCTGGTCGAGCAGCGCACCCACGCGGCGCTTGGCCACGGCCTTCACCTCGTCCTGCGTGGCGCTGCCCTCTTCCACCCAGCGGTGCGGGTAGAAGTAGACGATGAGCGTGGCCTGCAGCGTGTTGGTGAGCCACATGAGCCACTTGTAGGCGTTCGCGCGCTCGCGCGTGCCCGGTGCCGGCATCAGGGCGGCCTGCGGGTGCGTGTCGCTCAGGTGCAGGCCGATCGCGGCGGTTTCGTAGAGCACGAGATCGCCGTCCTCCAGCACCGGGATCAGGCCGTTGGGGTTGAGTGCACGGTAGGCCGCCGAGTCGAGCGCACCGTGCTCGCGGTCGATGCGCACGCGCTCGTAAGGCACGCCGAGTTCTTCGAGCAGGATGTGCGGCACCATGGCCGCGGTGCTGGGGTAGTGGTGCAGGCGGATCATCGGGGCGCAGGATCGGGCACGCCAAAGAGCGTGGCGCCATTGTCCCAGGCGATCTTCTTCGCCACGTCGGCCGGCAAGGTGCCCAGCCAGGCGCGGTAACCCTTCATGAGGTCGTCGTACTGCGCCCAGCGCTGGTTGACCCAGGTGTCGGAGCCGATGAGGAAACGGTCGGGGTACTTGAGCAGCAGGGCGCGCCACTCGGGGCACAGTGCGCCGTCGCCGCAGGTGAGCCCGGGGCGGTAGGACAACTCGCCCCTGAGTTGCGGGAATTTCGCCATCAGCGCGTCCACCCGCGCCACCGACGACCCGCCAATGCCCGTGTGCGCCCAGATCAGGCGCGTGTTGCGGCCCTTCGACGGCGTGTGGCCCATGAGCTTTTCCACCGCCACGTCGTCCACATGCGCCAGGATGGCCAGGCCCTTTTCATCGGCCAGCGCCATGAGCTGCTGCGCCACCGGGCCATCGGCGTTGGCGCTGTCGTAGAGGTGGAACTCGCCCAGGCCGCGGTACGGGCCGGCGGGCGTGCCACGCGCGAGCTCGGTGTTCACCATCGCGACGATGCTCGGGTCGCGGAACCAGTTGTTGTAGTCGGCGCGGTTGCGGTAGAGGCGCACGAAGGGCACCACGGTGACGCCGGCCGCGCGCGTCTGCTCGCGCGCCTGCGCCAGCGCACGCGTGCCCTCGTTGGGGCGCGAGTTGGCCACGATGGCGCGCACGCCGTTGCGCTGCATGCGGTCGAGCACGTCGGCCAGCGGGTAGGGGCACCCGGGCGAGGCCTGGGCGTCGTGCACGCAGGCCTCGTCGTTGTAGTGCAGGTGGGCGTCGAACAGCGGGCCTTTGTATTGCGCATGGGCACTGCTCATCAGTCCCGCCAGAAGAAACGCCAGCCAGAGATGCCGCGGAACCGGCTTTGCCGGGCCGCAGGCATCGCCCCCTTGAGGGGGGACGCGCGAAGCGCGGCGGGGGTGTTCCATATCAGGCGAGGTGCTGGGCAAAGAACGCCAGCGTGCGTTCGCGCGCGAGATCCGCCGCGGCCTTGTCGTAGGCGCCGCGGTGGTCGCAGTTGAAGCCGTGGTGCGCGGGGTACAGGTGCGCCGCCACGGCCGGGTGCGCCTTCTTGAAGGCGTCCACGGTGTCGAGCGGGATCCAGCGGTCCTGCTCGCCGAAGTGCACCATCACCGGCACCTTGGGCTGGCGCGCGATCTCTTCGGGCGTGGTCATGCCACCGCCGTAGTACGGCGCGGCCGCGCTCAGGCCCTTCACCAGCGCCGCGGCCCGCCAGGTGAGCAGCCCACCCCAGCAGTAGCCCACGATGCCGACCTTGCCGGCCTGCGCCGCGTGGTCCACCGCGGCCTGGATGTCGGCCAGCACGCCGGGCGCGGGCAAGGCCTCGACCGCGCCCTTGAGCGCGAAGCCCTCGTTCATGTCGGCCTCGGTGTAGCCGAGCTGCACATCGCCCTTGCCGATGCGGGAAAAGGTGCTGGGCGCGACGACGAAGTAGCCCGCGGCGGCGTAGCCGTCGGCCACGGCGCGGATGTGGGCGTTGACGCCGAAGATCTCCTGCAGCACCACGACGCCGCCTTTCGCCTGGCCCGCGGGCTTGGCGATGTAGGCGGGAAAGCTGTGGCCGTCGGCGGCCTTGAGGGTGATGGTCTCGCTCATGGTGTGTGCTCCTTGTGTTGAAAAGATCCGGCCCTGCGCTCAGGCCTGCAGACGGCGCTCGACGAAATCGAGCCGGTCCTGGCCCCAGAAGAGTTCGCCGTCGATCACGTAGCTGGGGGCACCAAACACGCCGGCGTCCATCGCCGCTTGCGTGTGCGCGTCGGCCAGCGCCTGGGCGGCGGCGTCTTGCGATTGTGCGAGCCGCGCGGCGTCGAGGCCGGTCTCGCGCAACAGGGTGGCCAGGGTGTCGGCGTCGGCGATGTCGCGCTCCTGCGCCCACACGGCCGCGAGCACCGCACCCGCCAGGCGCAGCGCGGCGTCGGTGCCGTCGCGCTCGGCCACCACGCTGATGAGCCGGGCCGACGGGTCGCCCGCGACGGGAAAGAATTTCGGCTGCAGGGTGAGCGGCAACTTCAGCCAGTCGCTGAAGCGGCGCAGCTCCACCAGCCGGTAGGCCTGGCGTTGCGGCGCGCGCCTGGCCAGCGGCAGGCCACCCGAGAGCGGGAATATCTTCCCCAGGTCCATGGGCCGCACGCGCACCTGGGCGCCGGTGGCCTGGGCGATGCGCACGAAGCGTTCGTGCCCGAGGTAGGCCCAGGGGCTCATGGTGGCAAAGAAGTAGTCGACCGTGCGACGCATGGTGTCTCCGTTGGCTGTTGTAATGAACCGGTTCCAGGGGGGCTTCCGGCGCAGGCGATCTTGTACGCCAAGCGCACGACCGTTGCAGGAGACAGGGTATGACGGAGAAGGTGTTGCTGGTCACGGGCGGCTCGCGCGGCATCGGCGCGGCCACGTGCCGCCAGGCCGCCCAGGCGGGCTGGGCGGTGGCGGTGAACTACACGGCCAACCCGGGCGCGGCCGACGAGGTGGTGCGCGCCATCCAGGCCGACGGCGGGCGCGCCCTGGCGGTGCAGGCCGACGTGGCCGACGGCGCGCAGGTGCTGCGCATGTTCGAGCGCATCGACGCCGAACTCGGCCAGCTCACCGGCCTGGTCAACAACGCCGGCGTGGTGGACCGGCGCGCCCGGCTCGACGAGATGGACGTGGCGCGCTGGCGGCGCATGTTCGACATCAACGTGATCGGCAGCCTGCTCTGCGCGCGCGAGGCGGTGCGGCGCATGAGCACGAAGCACGGTGGCACGGGCGGTGTCATCGTGAACCTGTCCAGCGCGGCCGCGCGCCTGGGCGCACCCGGCGAGTACGTGGACTACGCGGCCAGCAAGGGCGCCATCGACACCTTCACCATGGGCCTGGCGAAGGAAGTGGCCAACGAGGGCATCCGCGTCAACGCGGTGCGCCCGGGCCTGATCGACACCGACATCCACGCCAGCGGCGGCCGCCCCGACCGGCTTCGCGAGCTGGCCCCGCAGATTCCCATGCAGCGCGGCGGCACGGCCGACGAGGTGGCCAACCTGATCGTGTGGCTGCTCTCGGACGCCGCGAGCTACACCACCATGAGCCTGATCGACGTGTCAGGAGCCCGGTGATGCCGACGAAAGAACCCCGCATCTGGTGGGAAGACCTGCAGGTGGGCGAAACGCGCGACCTGGGCAGCCTCACCCCCACCGCCGAAGAAATCGTCGCCTTCGCGAGCCAGTGGGACCCGCAGCCCTTCCACCTCGACCCCGAGGCCGCGAAGGATTCGGTGTTCGGCGCGCTGTGCGCCAGCGGCTGGCACACCTGCGCCATGTGCATGCGGCTCATGGTGACCAACTTCCTGCACGAGACCTCGAGCCTGGGTTCGCCGGGGCTGGACAGCCTGAAGTGGCTCAAGCCCGTGTTCCCGGGCGACACGCTGACGCTGAAGCACACCATCACCGAAAAGCGCGTGATGGGCAAACGCCCCGACGTGGGCCTGGTGCGCACCATCTGGGAGATGGCCAACCAGCACGGCGAGCCGGTGCTGCGCATGGAGGGCTACGGGATGTTCCGGCTGAGGAGCCCTGCCCAAACGCCTTGAAGCCAGCCACAATGCGGCGCGTTCATCCGCCGCCGCCATGGACTTCAAACCCCTCATCACCCTGCTGGCCATCGTCAACCCGTTGGCCATCGTCCCGTTCTTCATCCACTACACGCAGGGCTTCAACCGCAAGCAGCGCCAGCGCACGGTGATGATCTCGGCCTTCAGCGCCTTCGCCGTCATCGCCACCTGCGCGCTCATCGGCCTGCAGATCCTCGAATTCTTCTCGATCTCGCTCGCGAGCTTTCAGGTGGGCGGCGGCATGCTGCTGCTGACCTCGGCGCTGTCCATGCTGAACGCGCGCCCGGCCGAGGCCAAGGCCACCGACCAGGACCTGAGCGATGGCTCGGCACGCACCAGCGTGGCCGTGGTGCCGCTCACCATCCCGCTGCTCACCGGGCCGGCCACCATGTCCACCGTGGTGATCTACGCCGACCAGGCCAAGACCTTCTTCCAGCACGCCATGCTGGTGGGCTATGGCGTGGTCATCGCGCTGGCCACGGCCGTGTGCTTTGCACTGGCCGAACCCATCGCGCGCTTCCTGGGGCAGACGGGCATCAACGTGATGACCCGGCTCATGGGGTTGATCCTGGCGGCGCTGTCGGTGGAGGTGATGGCCACCGGGCTGGTGAAGCTGTTCCCCGCGCTGGCGGGGTGAGGGTCACCAGAGTTCGAGTTGCGGCGCCGGTCGAAGGGGCCAGCAAGCGAGCGTCTCGTAGTGAAACGGCTCGCCGCCGCCTTGCACCAGCGACACCTCATCAATGCGCCAGGCGATGGGCGTGATCCATTGCGTGGCAATGGCGTGCGGGGCCCGGTAGCTGATCGTGATGTGTGGGGCGTGTCCGCTCGGATCCTCCAGCCCCTGATACAAAAGTGCCGTTCGCACGCTCGTCACGAGCGCATCGAATGCATGCGGTCGACCCTGGGTTCGAAAGGCCCAGTGGGTCTTGTCCGCACCGGACGGTGGGCCGGCGATGCGGTTGAACAACAGCGAGACGCGTTCGGCCTCGATATGGCGCCCCGCCGCCAGCATGCGTTCCACCAGACCCGGCCGAAGATCCATGGGGCTCGACAGCGATTGGTGCCAATGCCGTGCATCGAACATGCCCTCGGCTTGCTCCAGCCAGCCGCAAGCCAGCGCGGCATGGCGCAACCACTCCCGCACATCGGGGGGCAGCATGGCCATGAACGACAACTTCGGCGGCCGCATGCCGCCGATGGTGCCTCACTTCAGCTTCTGCGTCTCGGCCCGGAATTCCGCCAGCACCGCGCGCGCATTCTTCAGCCCGCGCGCTTCCGCCGCCGCCACCCATTTGTCTTCCAGCTGCGCCTGCTTGGCCTTCACGTCGTTGACGAAGGCCTCGTTCGCCATCTGCCGCTGCACGCCGGTGGTTTTCTGGATGTCGCGCGAGGCGGCGTCGGTGCGGTCCCAGCCGGCGGCGAACAGGCGCGCGGCGTTTTCGCCCGAGACCTTGGTGATGGCGGCTTTCTCTTCGGGCTTGAGCGCGTCGAACTTGGCCGGGTTCATCATGAACACGAAGCTGGTGTTGTAGAGACCGCCCGGGAAGGTGGTGGCGTACTTCACCATGCTCAGGCGCATCGACTGCAGCGACTCGTCGGGGAAGAAGGTGCCGTCCATCACGCCGGTGGAGAGCAGTTCGAACGATTCGGTGGCGGGCTTGAGCGTGGTGTTCCAGCCCATGAGCTTGGAGAGCTCGTTGATGTTGCCGCCGCCGATGCGGAACTTGAGCTTGCCCGCGTCGGCCGCGCTCGTCACCGGCTGCTTCACCGTGAAGATGATGCCGGGCCCGTGCGTGAACACGCCCAGCACCTTCACGCCGCGGTGCTCGCCGAGCGGGGCGAAGTACTTGTCGTAGATGCGCTGGTACGCCACGCTGGTGGCGGTGGAGCTGTCGCCCAGGAACGGGAACTCGGCCACCTGCGTGAAGATGAAGCGGCCCGGCGTGTAGCCATCGACCGTGAAGGACACGTCGGCCAGGCCGTCGCGCACGGCGTCGAAGGTGCCGGGCGGCGCCGACACGGCCTTGGGCAGCAGGTTGCACTTCACGCTGCCTTTGGTTTCCTTCTCCACCGCTTCGCACCACTGGTTCTGCGCCATGGTGGCGCCGTGCGCGGGCGGCAGCCAGGTGGAGACGTTGAGCACGGTTTGTGCACCGGCCGCGCCGGTGACGGCCAGCAGCGCGGCGAGGATGGGGGTGTTGCGTTTCATGGGCGGTCTCCGGGTCGTTGTCAGGCCATCGAGGCCGGTTGGGTGGGGGAAACGGTGGGTGCTGCCTGCTCGGCGCGCACGCGCGCCTCGAGCAGGCGGCGGAACTGGATCAGCGCCGCGTCCATGGCCAGCGGCAGCATGGGCAGCGTGGGGTTGTGCTGCAGGTTGCGGTGTTGCGCGGTGATCATGTCGCGGTCTTCGTTGAAGGCGCCCACCAGGCTGTCGTAAATGCTCTGGGTCACGCTCGCGTCGCCCTCGCCCACCGGGTGCGACTGCTGGAAGAAGTAGTGCGTGGTGGTGGCGGTTTCCGGCGTGAGCGTCTGGCACGAGTGCAGGCGCACCGAAGGGCCGGGCTGGTCCGGCCCGGTGCCGGTGGGTCGCCCGCCCGAGTGCATCAGCAGCGTGCCGGGCAACAGGAAGTCGTAGACGAACCAGCGGTCGAGGTTGGTCTCGAAGCGGCGGAAGCGTTGGTAGAACGGCGGCGGCGGCACATCGTGCACGTGGCGTGAAACCTTGATGCCGATCTGCGGCCAGTCGGCGTTCGGGCCGGGCACGGGCTCGATGGTGGGCCGCGCCTGGGCGATGCGCGTGGAGCCGCCGAGCGTCTTCTCGTGCACGAAGGAGAGGTGGGAAAAGTCGAGCAGGTTGTCGCAGATCAGCAGGTAGGGCGTGTCGTAGTGCAGGTAGCCCGGGATGTTCTGCCACTCGGGCGAGTCGCAGCTGAAGTTGTCGGGCAGCAGCGCGTCGTCGGCCAGCGCCGGGTCGCCCATCCACACGAAGACCCACTTGTTCTGCACCACCAGCGGGTAGCGCTTCACACGCGCCTTCACCGGAATCACCTCGATGCCCGGGGCTTCCACGCACTGGCCGCGGTGGTCGAACTTGAGGCCGTGGTAGCCGCAACGCACGCAGTCGCCCTCGCGCCGGCCCGCCGACAGCGGCGCGTGCCGGTGGCAGCAGCGGTTTTCGAGCGCGATGAGCTCACCCGCCTGCGTGCGGTACACCAGCACCGGCTCGCCGAGCACGGTGCGCGTGAACAGTTGCGGTGAATCGGCCGGCGGGATCTCGTGATCCCAGGCGATCACGTACCAGCAGTTGCGCAGCCACATGGGGTGTCTCCTCCTCGTGGGGATGGAGCGGCCATGCTAGGTGGCGGGGGCGGCGGGCCTGTCCCCTTCGGGGGGGATGGACGGGGGTTTGCCTACTTCGCCAGCGCGCGCCGGAAGTCCGGGTCGTCGATCAGCTTCGCCACCAGCTTCTTGTACAACGCGCCGTACTGGTTGATGGCCTCGGGCACCGCGACGGCCCCAATGAAGGACGACTCCCACGACACATCGATCGCAAGCTCCTTGTCGTACACCACGCGGGCGTTGTTGGCCACCGTGAAGCGCGCCGCCACGCGGCCGGTGCCGGTGGTGATGGCGGCATCGACCTTGCTGTCGACGAGCTGGCCTTCGATGACGATCGGCGAGGCCGCGTCGTGAAGCCCGGCCGCGGTCAGCTCCACCACCAGGGTGTCCTTGAGGAACTGCGACCAACTGCCCTTGCCGGGCTCCAGCCGGAGGCCACGCAGCCCGGGCAGTTGGGTGTCCATCGCAGCGTCCTTGCCGGCCGCGAGCTTGAACGTGCCGGCCTTGGCGGGCGCCAGGTTGGCGCCGCGCAGTTTCTCCACCGTGGCGGGCGTGGCCCCGGTGGCGTCGAGCTTGACGCTGGCGCAACCGGTGGCGAAGAGCGCGAGCAGCAGGGCCGGGAACAGTCGGGTCAGGACGGTGGTGGTCATGGGAAGGCGGGGTCCTTGGACAGGTCGTTGAGAGTTCGGCTGATGAGTTGGCGCAGCATGGTGGTCACGGCCTCATCGACGTTGGCCATCTTCAGCGCGCCCACCGGGGGCTGGCCGGTGCCGATGCTGGTGTAGATCACGTGCTTGCCACTCTTCACGAGCGGCCCCGCGCCCGCGCGCCCGGGCGTGTAGCGCATCGTGCAGACGTAGCCGTCGCCCACCGTCTGCCCCGCCAGGCCGAAGGTCAGGCCCGCAATGAAGCCCTTGCTGGCCGCGTCGTCGCTCAGCGAGACGTTGTTCACCGTGAGGGTGAGCAGGCCGCTGCCCGGTGTGGGTGATTCGCTGACCTTGGCGAACAGCCCGCTGGCGGCGATCTGGTCGTGCACCCGGGTCTTGAGCATCTCGGTCGCCCGCGCGTTGGCCGCGCCATTGCTCTGGAATTCCCAGATCAACTGCACGTCGCCCGGTTGGGCCGGCTTCTGGTATTGCGCGGACGGCACCTCGGGGGCGTTGCCGTCCACGTACATGGCGGCGCAGCCGCCCAGGCTGGCGATCAAGGCCGCCAGCATCAAACCGCGCAGCGCGCGGATCACATGCGTCATGAAATCCTCCTCCTGTAATGCGGCGCGATTCTAGGTACGGGACCGTACCTAGCCACAGCACAGGAAAGCCCTGATTGACGCGGTGCGGGGCTAGCCGATCCAGCGCGCCAGACGCAACCGGTCCGCCGGCAGCCCCGCTTCGGCGAGCTTGGCGTAGGCGCGTTTGCGCAGCGTCAGCACGGTGGAGGGCGCCACGTCGAGCTCGGCCGCGATGCCGTCGGCACCGAGGCCGCAGGCGATGCGCGACACCACCTCGGCTTCGCGCGGCGAGAGCGTGGGCAGCAGGCGGCGCAGTTTCTGCCGCGCCTGTGCGATCTGCGCCACGCGATCGGCCGCCACGCCCCCCGCCGCCAGCGCGGCCTGGTGCGCCTGCCGCAGCAGCGGCGCGAGGCCGAGCAGGCGTTCGATCTCGTCGGGCTGGAACAGGCCCTGGCGTTCGTCGCGGTAGAGGTGGATGGCCTGCACGGCGCCGGGGGTGGGCGCGTGCAGCAGCGTGAAGCGTTCGGTGAGGCGCTCGCGCTTGTAGATCTCGTTGCGCCAGCCGGCCACGGGCAACTCGTCGGCGCGGCAGTGCAGCACGGCCACCTCGCGCGCGGGGCGCTGCGCCACGCGGTCGGCCAGGCGCATCACCGAGTCGCTGCGCCAGTAGCTGCGGCGGTAGATGGCGAAGCACTCGGCCACCACGTCGCGGCCGCTCGGCCCGTGGGCGAGGCGCGAGCTGCCTTCGACGAGTTCGGGCGTGTCGCGCTGGAAGTGCACGAGCGAGAGGTATTCCACCGGCACCACGGCGTCGATGGCGCGCAGCAGGCGCGCGGCGCTGGGCGGGGCGCTCGCGCAGTCGATCAGCGCCGAGACGGCGGCGGGGTTCAGGGCCTGGCCGGGTGCGGGGGCGTCGAGGGACCAGATGGCGGGCATGCGTTCATTCTGGAAACACGCCCACCCGCCGCGCCAGCGGGCTAACCCTGCCGCGGGGGCTGGGCCAGCGGCGATTCGTCTGCGGGGTACAGGCCGAGCGTTTGCGCCTGCAGGCGCGCCAAGCCCAGCAGTGCGTCGGTAAAAGGCGTGGGCACTTGCGTGAGGCGGCCGAGCTCGGCCACCACGCCCACCAGCGCGTCGAGCTCCACCGCCCGGCGCGCTTCCACGTCCTGCAGCATCGAGGTCTTGAACGCGCCGAGCTTGCGCGTGACGGCGTGGCGGTCTTCGGGTTGCTGGTCGATGGGGATGCCGATCTTCGCGCCGATGGCCTTGGCTTCGAGCATCACGGCGCTGATGAAGCCGCGCACCTGCGGGTCGGCCAGGATGCGGTCGGTGGTGGCGCCGGTGATGGCGCTCACGGGGTTGACCGTCATGTTGCCCCAGAGCTTGAACCAGATGTCCTTCTGGATCTGCGGCGAGAGCGTGGCGTCGATGCCGGCCTCGCGCAGTTTGGCCACCACGGCCTGCGCGCGCGGGCTTTGTTCACCCGAGGGTTCACCCACGATGAGGCCGTTGCCGAAATGGTGGCGCACCACGCCCGGTGAATCCACCGAGCAACTGGCGTGCACCACACCGCCGAGCACGTGGCGCGCGGGCACGGCGCGCGCCATGGCGCCGTGCGGGTCCACCACGGGCAGGGGTGTGCCCTTCAACGCGCCGCCGAAGCCTTCAAAGAACCACCAGGGCACGCCGTTCATGGCCGTGAGCACGGTGGTGTGGCGGCCGATGAGGGGGCCGATGACGGGCGCGATGCCGGGCAGCGCGGGCGCCTTGACAGCGAGGATCACGAGATCGGCCGCGCCGAGCTGGTAGGCGCGGTCGGAGGCGTCGACCGGGCACTGCAGCCATTCGCCGCCCAGGTTCAGGCGCAGGCCGTGGGTGCGCAATGCGTTGAGCGTGTCGCCGCGCGCGAGCGCGCTGATCTGGCAACCGGCGCGGCCCAGGCGCACGCCGAGCCAGCCGCCGATGGCGCCGGCGCCGACGATGGCCACGCTCTGGATGGAGGGCTGAGTCATGCGCGCGAGCTTAAACGCTGCGTGCGGCGGCACACCGTGTGTTCATGCACGGTAGCTCGAATCGATGCGGTCGACCTGGCGCACCAGCGCGTCGAACACATCGCGCCCGGCGCCGTGGTTCGGGCTGAACTGCAGCGCGTCGCGCGTGCACTTTTCGGCGATGGCCTCGGGCACGGGCAGCGCGGCCTGCGGGCCGCCCATGCTGAAGGTGGCGAGCTGGATCTCGCAGGCGCGCTGCAGCGTCCAGAGGATGGCGAAAGTCTGCGGCAGCGTGGCGCCCCAGGCCAGCAGGCCGTGGTTGCGCAGGATCACCGCGGGCTTGCCGCCCATGCTCTTGAGCAGGCGCGGCCCTTCCTCGGCGTGGATGGTGATGCCCTCGAAGGCGTGGTAGGCCAGCATGCCGTGCAGTTGCGCGGTGTAGAAGTTGGTCTGCTGCAGGCCGTCCTTGAGGCAGGCCACGGACACGCCGGCCGTGGTGTGCGTGTGCATCACGCAGTGCGCGCCCTCGATGCCGTCGTGGATGGCGGCGTGCACGGTGAACCCCGCGGGGTTGACGCGGTGCGCCGAGCCGTCGAGCACGTGGCCTTCGAGGTCGATGCGCACCAGGTTGCTGGCGGTGACCTCGCTGTAGTGCAGGCCGAAGGGGTTGATGAGGAACTGCTTCTCGCCGCGCGTCACGCTGTCGGGCAGGCGCAGCGTGATGTGGTTGTAGATCATCTCCGTCCACCCGAGCATGGCGAAGACGCGGTAGCAGGCCGCGAGCTCGAGGCGCGCGGCCCATTCGTCGGGGTGCATGCCGCTGGGCAGCACGGTGCTGGTCTGAAGCGTGGCGTTCATGCGGTGTCTCCTCTCGCGTTCAGTAGGTGTTGGCGCCTTGCGGTGCGGCGTTCTTGAACCGGCCCAGCAGTTGCGCGGCACCGCTGGCCAGCAGCATGGTGTCGGCGCCCACGGCCACGAACAGCGCCCCCTCGGCGAGCCACTGGCGCGCGCCGGCCTCGGTGGTGGCCAGGATGCCGGGCGCCTTGCCCGCGGCGCGGATGCGGCGGATGCCGTCGGCGATCACCGCCTGCACCTCGGGGTGCGCGGCGTTGCCACGGTGGCCCATGCTGGCGCTGAGGTCGGCGGGGCCGATGAACACGCCGTCCACACCCGGCGTGGCGGCGATGGCGTCGAGGTTCTTCATCGCGGCCGCGGTCTCGGCCTGCACCAGCACACCCACCTGCTCATCGGCCTCGTGCACGTAGCGCGCGTGCGCCTGCCAGCGCGAGGCGCGCGCCAGTGCGCTGCCCATGCCCCGCACGCCCACGGGCGCATAGCGCGTGGCGGCCACCACCTGCGCGGCCTGCTCGGCGGTGTCGATCATGGGCACCAGCAGGGTCTGGGCGCCGATGTCCAGGTACTGCTTGATGAGCGCGGTGCCGACCTCGCCCACACCCACCGGCACGCGCACCACGGGGTGCGAGCGCGCGTCGCCGAAGGCCTGCTGCGCGCTGGCCACGGCCTGAAGTTGCGCGAGCGTGCTGCGCACGTCGTTGGGTGCGTGCTCGCCGTCGATGAGCAGCCAGTCGTAGCCAGTGCCCGCTACCAGTTCGGTGCTGTAGGGGCTGGCCAGCGCGGCCCACAGGCCGATCTGCGCGCGGCCCTCGGCCAGGGCCTGCTTGAAGGAATTGACGGGGGTCTGCATGGCGACAGGGAACCGTGGGTTCAAACGAAACGGAAGCGCAGCACACCGAGCGGGCCGTAGTCGGCCTCGAAACGGTCGCCGGCTTTGGCGGGCACGGGACGCGTGAACGAACCGGCGAGCACGATCTGCCCGGGCTGCAGGGTGTCGCCCCAGGGCTGCAGCTTCTCGGCGAGCCAGGCGATTCCGATGGCCGGGTGGCCCTGCACGCCCGCGGCCAGGCCGGTCTCTTCCACCGCGCCGTTGAGGCGCAGCACCGCGCCGCACCAGGGCAGGTCGGTGGTGAGCGGGTTGGCGCGGTAGCGTTCGTCGCCCTCGCCGATGACGATGGCGGCGTTGGCCGCGTTGTCGCTGATGGTGTCGAACACCTTGCGCGGGGCCTTGGTCTGGCGGTCGAACTGCTCGATGCGCGCGTCGATGATCTCGATCGCGGGCGTGACGTACTCGGTGGCGGCCAGCACCTCGCCCACGGTGGCCTGGCCGCGGAGTTCGCGCTTGAGCACGAAGGCCAGTTCCACCTCCACGCGCGGCGAGAGGAAACGGTTCGCCGGGATTTCGAGTTCTTCACCGGCCTTCGCCACCAGCCTCATCGAACCCAGCAGCGTGCCGAAATCGGGCTCGTCGATCTGGCTGGAGAGTTGCATGGCGCGGCTGGTGAGGCCGATCTTGTGGCCGATGACCGGATCGCCCCGCCCGCGCTGCAGCGCCACCCAGGCGCGGCCGACGCGGTAGCCGTCGTCGATGGTCATGCCGGGGAAGCGTTGCGAGAAGTGCGTGAGCGGCTGGCGCGTCTGCGCGGAGCGGTCGAGCTCGGCGGCAAGTTGTTCGATGGTGGCGGCGTCGAGCATGTCAGGCCTTGGGGGGCGGCGCGAACAAGGGGTGGATGGAGCTGTTCTTGGCGTCGAAGACCTCGTGGCCTTCGTCCACCTGCGCGGTGATGCCGATGGCGCGCGTGGCCAGGTGCGTGGCGAAGTGCGCCTTGCACACGGTCTCGATGGTCTCGCCCGTGCGCCGGTGCACCTCGGCGCTGCGGCCCTTGGCCATGCGCAGGTTCAGGTAGACGAAGGCGTAGTCGCCACCGCGGCCCGCGGCCTCGCCGGCCGCACCGCCGTCGGCGATGGCCCAGTGCGCGGCCGGGAACGCCAGCACGCGCGTGCCGCCGGTGGGAAAGACCTGGCGGTCCTGCTCGTCGCGCACGGTGAGCAAGGCATCGCAGAGGCGGCGGCACAGCGCGCGCATGTCGGTGCCGCCGTCGGCGGGTGGGTGATCGAGATTGCCGCTGTAGAGGATGACGAGGTGGGGCATGGCGGGTTCACAAACGCGAGACGGCCTGGAAGCCCTGCGCCGACGAGGCCTGCGGCGCGGGGATGGCGTGGCCGGTGACGGGCGTGACGGGGAACACGATGTTGATCTGCCCCGTGCCCGAAGCACCGAAGTACGGCGTGATGACCTCGCCCTGCCCGCGGTACTCGCTCCAGCCCAGGGCGCCGAGCATCATGGCCGTGTCGTGCATGAAGCCTTCGCCATGCCCCTTGACGGCGTACTCGGGCAGCATTTCGCAGAAGGCCTTCCACTCGCCGGCCTGCCACAGGCGCACCACCTCGTGATCCATGGTCTCCAGGAAGGGGCTCCAGAGCTTGAAGGCGTATTCGGGCGCCAGGCCGTTCTGCGCGAAGCGGTGGCTGAGCGAGCCGCTGGCGAGGATGGCGACGGTGCCGTCGTACTCGTCTTCGATGGCCCGGCGAATGGCCCAGCCCAGGCGCGCGCTGTCGTTGAGGTAGTGGGCCATGCACAGGGCCGACACCGACACCACCTTGAAATGCTGGTCGGCATTCATGTAGCGCATGGGCACGATGGTGCCGTACTCCGGTGCCAGGGTGGTGGCGTCGTGCGCCAGCGTGTCCACCCCCAGGCCGTTGGCCACCTTGGCCAGCAGCCGGCCCAGACCGGGGTTGCCCGGGATGGCGTAGGGCATGTTGCTGATGAAGTGCGGCAACTCGTTGCTGGTGTAGTTGCCCGCCCACTGCCCGGCGCAGTTGATGTGGTAGCTGGCATTGACGAGCCAGTGGGTGTCGAAGATGACGATGCTGTCGACGCCCAGATCGCGGCAACGCTGGCCAATGGCCTTGAGGCCGTCGATGGCGTCCTGGCGCGTGCCCTTGCGCGGCCCATCGAACTCGCTCATGACGATGGAGGGAACGTGGGTGACCTTTGCCACCAGTGCCAGCTTGCCCATGGGTCTTGTCTCCTGCGGTGCGGGCGCTTCACACGCCCCAATGCGGAATGTGGTGTGACCCCAGCGACACCGCCACGTTCTTGGGTTCCAGAAAGACTTCGTAACTCCAGGTGCCGCCTTCGCGCCCCGTGCCCGAGGCCTTGGTGCCGCCGAAGGGCTGGCGCAGGTCGCGCACGTTCTGCGAGTTCACGAAGCACATGCCGGCCTCGATGGCCGCGGCCACGCGGTGCGCCTTGCCCAGGTTCTCCGTCCACACGTAGCTGGAGAGGCCGTACTGGATGTCGTTGGCCAGGGCGATCGCGTGGGCCTCGTCCTTGAACGGGATCAAGCAGGCCACGGGGCCGAAGATTTCTTCCTGCGCGATCTTCATGCGGTTGTCCACGTCGGCGAACACCGTGGGCCAGACGAAGTTGCCTTTGCTCACGCGCGCCGACAGTTCGGGCACGTACGAAGGCCGGTCGAGCCCGCCGCACAGCATCGTGGCGCCCTCCTTCGGGCCGAGCTCGATGTAGCTGCGCACCTTGGCCAGGTGGGCCTGGCTGATCATGGGGCCGACGATGGTTTTCTCGTCCTGCGGGTCGCCCACCACGATCTTCTTCGCGCGCTCGGCGAACTTCTGTGCGAAGTCGGCGTAGATGCTTTGCTGCACCAGGATGCGGCTGCCCGCGGTGCAACGCTCGCCGTTGTTGCTGAAGATCATGAACACCGCGGCGTCGAGCGCGCGGTCGAGGTCGGCGTCGTCGAAGATCACGAACGGGCTCTTGCCGCCGAGCTCCATGCTGAACTTCTTCAGGCCCGCGGTCTTCACGATGCGGTTGCCGGTGGCGGTGGATCCGGTGAAGCTGATGGCGCGCACGTCGGGGTGGGCGCACAAGGGTTCGCCCGCGTCGCGGCCGAAGCCGTGCACGATGTTGAGCACGCCCGGCGGCACACCGGCTTCGAGCGCGAGCTCGCCCAGGCGCGCGGCCGTCATGGGCGAGAGCTCGCTCATCTTGAGCACCGCGGTGTTGCCGAAGGCCAGGCAGGGCGCGGTCTTCCAGGTGGCCGTCATGAAGGGCACGTTCCACGGGCTGATGAGCGCGCACACGCCCACCGGGTGGAACAGCGTGTAGTTCAGGTGCGTGGGCGTGGGGTAGGTGTGGCCGTCCACGCGCACGCACATCTCGGCGAAGTAGCTGAAGTTGTCGGCCGCGCGCGGCACCAGCTGCTTGCCCGTCTGTGAAATGGTCTGGCCGGTGTCGTCGGTTTCGGTGCGCGCGAGCTCGGGCACGTGCTTCGCGATGAGCTCGCCCAGCTTGCGCACGATGGCCGCGCGCTCGGTGGCGGGCCGGCCGGCCCAAGCGGGGAAGGCGTCCTTCGCGGCCTGCACGGCGGCGTTCACTTCGGCCTCGCCACCCGCGGCCACGTCGGCCAGGGTCTCCTGCGTGGCGGGGTTGGTGGATTCGAAGCGCGCGGCGCTGGCGACGGCCTGGCCGTTGATGAGGTGCTGGATCGTGGTCATGGGGTGGTCACGCGGCGGTGATGGTGTTGTGCAGGTCGCCGATGCCGTCGATGGACGTGATCACCACGTCACCGGGCTGGCAGTCGACCACGCCGTCGGGCGTGCCGGTGAGGATGAGATCGCCGGGGTTCAGGGTCATGAAGGACGTGAAGTACTCGATCAATGTGGCGATGTCGAACACCATGTCGCGCGTGTTGCCGCTTTGCGTGACGGCGCCATTCACGGTGGTCTGCAAGGCCAGGTTCATGGGATCAGCGATGTCGGCCGCGTCCACCAGCCAGGGGCCGATGGGCGTGCCCGTATCGCGGTTCTTCACGCGCAGGTTCGGGCGGTACCAGTTCTCGAGGTAGTCGCGCACGGCGTAGTCGTTGGCCACTGTGTAGCCGGCAATGAAGTCGTACGCGTCGTCGCGCTTCACGTGCTTCGCGGTGCGGCCGATCACCGCCGCGAGTTCGCATTCGTAGTGCATGTTCTGCACGCCCGCGGGCCGCACGGTGTGGCCGCGGTGGCCGATGAGAGAGGCCTCGCCCTTGGCGAAGGCCAGCGGCTCGGTGGGCGGCTTGAACGCGAGTTCCTTCGCGTGGTCGGCGTAGTTCAGGCCCAGCGCGAGCACGGTGCGCGCGCGCGGCACGGGGGCCAGCGGCGGCAGCCAGACCACCTCGTCGAAGCCGACGCGGCGGCCCTTGAACGCGGGCGTGAGCAGCTCGAGCTGGCCGTCGCTCTCCACGGCGTCGTGCACGGCGCCGGCCCAGGCGATGCGGGCGCGCTTCATGCCGGCACCTCTTCTTCAAAGCGCTGCAGAACGGGTTTGAGCCCGGGCGCGCTGACCTCGACGGCGTCGCCGGCCGCCACGCGCGGCCGCGTGCCATCGGGCAAGGCCTCGCTGCCCACCAGCAGCACATCACCAGGTTGCAGCGTCATGAATTCCGCCACGTCGCGCAACAGCGCGGGGATGTCGCGCACCAAGTCGCGCAGGGTGGTGGTCTGCTTGTGCACGCCGTGGATGCGCAGCTCGATTTCCAACAAGGCCAGGCCATCGAGCCCGCCGAGCGCCGCCAGCGGCGTGGGTTCCAGCGGCAGGCCGAGGAAGCCGTCGCGGTTGCGGAACCTCATGGGCGGGCGGTAGTAGCTCGCGTGCGCCACGCTCACGTCGTTCACCAGCAGCGCGTGCGAGGGCTGGCCGTCGCCGCCGATCAACAGGCCCAGGCTGGCCGCGGCCTCCACGGCCTCGCCCGTGGGCAGTGCCACCGCGGTACCGTGCGGCGCGAAGGTGTTGGCGGTTTTCACGTACAGCACCGGCGCTTTCGGTGGGGCGAGGTAAGGCTTGTCCTGCATGCGCGGCTGCCACTGCGCCCATTCGCCGCGGAAGTTGAGCAAGGTGCCGTAGACCGTGCCTGGGGGAGTCCAGCTCATGCCGCTTCCTCGTCGATCGGTTCGTCCACGCCGCCCTCCAGGGCAATCACCTCGTCGAGCAAGGCATAGAGCTGCGCGAGCCGCGCCTTGCTCAGGCGCTGCTCCAGCCAGCCGTAGTGCGCCTCGATGGTGGCCGAGAGCTTGCGCACGAGCTTGAGGCCCGCGGGCGTGGCGCGCACCACGGTGCGCCGCGCGTCCTGGCTGCAACGCTCGCGGGTGATGAGCCCGTCGCGTTCCATGCGGGTGAGCACACCGCTGAGGCTGGGCCCCAGCAGAAAGGCTTCGCGCGCGATGCGGCCGGTTTCGATGCCCGCCGGGTCGCGCGCGTGCTCACCGAGCACGCGCAGCACGCGCCACTGCTGGTCGCTCAGGCCGTGCTCGCGCAGGCTGGGGCGGGTGTGCTGCATCACGGCCTCGCGCGCCTGCAGCAGCAGGCGTGGCAGGTTGCGGTGGGTGAAGGCGGTGCCGGGCATGCGGTCGATTATTTAACAAGTTAAATAAAACGGCAACGCCACCAACCCTCCCGCACGTGGGTGTTTTCCCTGAGATCAGAATCGCGCCCATGAACCGATTGACCACACTGCTGGGCACGCGCTGGCCCCTGATTCAGGCGCCCATGGCCGGTGTGCAGGACGCGGGCCTGGCGATCGCCGCGGGCGCGGCCGGCGCCCTGGGCTCGCTGCCCTGCGCGATGCTCGCGCCCGACGCGCTGCAGCGCGAACTGCAACGACTGGCCGAGGCCGGGCGGCCGTACAACGTGAACTTCTTCTGCCACACGCCGCCCGAGCCCGACGCGGCGCGCGAGGCCGCGTGGCGCGCCGCACTGGCGCCCTATTACGCCGAGATCGGGCAGGACGTGAACGCCGTGCCCGCGGGCGCGGGCCGCCTGCCCTTCAGCGCCGCGGCGGCCGACGTGCTCGAACCCTTCAAGCCGCGCGTGGTCAGCTTCCACTTCGGCCTGCCTTCACCCGCGCTGCTGGCGCGCGTGAAGGCCTGGGGTGCGGTGGTGTTGAGCTCGGCCACCACGGTGGACGAAGCGCGGTGGCTCGAAGCGCAGGGCGTGGACGCCGTGATCGCGCAGGGCCTGGAGGCTGGCGGGCACCGTGGGCATTTCCTGGACCACGACCTGACCTTGCAGACCGGCACCTTCGCGCTGTTGCCGCAGACCAAGGCCGCGGTGCGCGTGCCGGTGATCGCGGCCGGTGGCATTGCCGATGCCGCGGGTGTGCGCGCGGCCATGGCCCTGGGCGCCGACGGCGTGCAGGTGGGCACGGCCTACCTGTGCAGCGACGAAGCCACCACCAGCGCGCTGCACCGCGCCACGCTGCAGAGCGAAGCCGCGCGGCACACGCAGCTCACCACGCTGTTCACGGGCCGGCCGGCGCGGGGCATACCCAACCGCGTGATGCGCGAGCTCGGCGCGCTGCAGAACGCGGCGCCCGAATTCCCGCTCGCCACGGCCGCGATCGCGCCATTGCGGGCGCACTGGGAAAAGCAGGGCAAAGGCGATTTCTCGCCGCTGTGGTCGGGGCAGAACACCCGCGGTTGCCGCTCGACGCCCGCGGCGGCGATCACGGCCGCCCTGGCCGAAGGCTTCGCTTAAGCCGCGGGGCCGACCACCGCCACCAGCGTGTCGGTGCGGTCCATGGCGGCCAGGCTCTGGGCGTAGGCCGCCACCAGCGCCGGGTCTTCCAGTTCGGGCCACCTGGCGTGGCCACCGGGCTTGCCGTGGCGCAGCCAGTACTGGTGGTTGGCCAGCGAATAGCGCTGCACGCGCTGCACCGGGCCGGCATCGAAGCCCGCCTGGGCCAGCACGGCGCCGAGGCTGGCCGCGGTGTGCAGCACCAGGTGCTCGCTCCAGAACGTGAAGCGCTTAAAGGCCTCGCAGTCGTAGAGCGTGATCAGCGCGTCGCGCGCGTGCGGCACCTCCACCACCAGCGTGCCGCCGGGCTTGAGGCGGGTGCGGATGTGTTGCAGCACCTCGACCGGGTTCGGGATGTGCTCCAGCACGTGGAACAGCGTGACCACGTCGAGCGACGCGGGCGCGATGTCGTCGAGGCTGGCCACGGCGTGGTGGCCCTTGGCGCGCACGATGGCCTGGCGCTCGCGGCTGAGGTCCAGCCCGGCGGCCCACGAGGCTTCGCCGGCCAGGGCGTCGAGCGCGCCACCGAGGCCGCAGCCGAAATCGAGCCAGCGCTGGCCACGGACGGTGGCGGCAAAGGCCTCGGCGCGGCGCACGTCGTCGGGCAGGCGCGGCGTCTTGATCTGCTCGCCGTGCACCAGGTAGGCACCGGTCTCGACGCGCTGCTCGTAGTACTGCGCCTGCGCGTGGTCGATGCGCGAGAGCACGATCACTTCGCTCACCGGGTCGCGCAGCACGGCCACGTCGTCGCGGTCGCGCACGCGGGGGAAGAAAGGTTCGAGCCGCTCCGCGTCGATGGCGCCGACGCGCTCCAGCGTGCGGATCAGGTCGTGGTCGGCCAGCACGGTGGCGTCCATGTTCAGGCTCCGAGGTGCGATTGGGTGCTCAGCAGGGTGCCGATGCGGGCCATGTTGGCGCGCGTGGCCTGCCACACGCGGTCCTGCGCGGCGTCGAGCCCTGCGCGCTGGCCGGCGGCGTCGGTTTCCAGGCGCTGCAGTTGCGCGTCGATGCGGTCGACGAGTTGGGCATCGGCGACCTCGAAGCCCCACTCGGGGTGGCCGATGTCGTCAAGGAAGTAGCGCATCTTGTCGTGGCTGATGAGCGAGATGACGGCGCGGCGCAGGCCGAAAGGAATCATCTGCGCGTGGCCGCGCATGCCCATGGCGAGATCGACACGGGCGTAGAAGGCCATCACTTCTTCTGGGCCGGCGTCGGTCAGGTCCACGGTGTCGTAGGTCACACCGGCCTTGTCCAGGTGCGGTTCGATCTCGCGGTCCATGGTCTTGTGCGCGGCGACGACGATGCGCCAGCCGCGCTCCTGCGCGCGCCGCACGGCACGCGCCACGTTGCCCAGCACATCATCGGCGTTTTCGCCGAAGCGCAGGTGCGCGCGGTCGAAGGCGGCGTTGAAGGCGAGCACGCGCTGGCCGCTCGCGTCGTGCGCGAGCGCGGCGGCGCGGTGCTGTTCGTAGAGCTGCCAGATCACCGTGGTGGGGCAGTACTGGTGCGCCAGGCGCTCGGCCTGCGCCGGCTGCAGGTAGCGGCCCAGCGCGCGGATGGAGCCGTGGTTGCGCAGGCCGAAGAAACCGCTCGCGTCGGCCAGGGCGCGGATGTGGTCGGTGAACACCGGGTCGAAATCGTCCTGGCCGCGGAAGCGGTTGTAGCCAATGGCGAACACCGCCACCGGCAGGCGCAGGGCCTGCACGGCCTCGACGCTGCTGTTCCATTGCCAGCCGCTGTTGCCCACATCGCTGCCGGCCTGGTCGCGCAGCAGCAGGCCGCCGCCACCGATCACGAGGCCGTCGAAGCGGCCGTTCGCGTCCGCCGCGTCCAGGCCCAGGAAGGGCGACCAGGCCTGGCGCAGGGTCCAGTCGTTGTCGCCGAAGGCGGCGTCGAACAGGCGGCGCACCACCGGAAAGAGCAGGGTGTCGCCGGCGTTGCGGTTGGCCGAGTTGTGCACGCCCACGTGCAGCAGGCGCAGCGCGCCGGGCCGGCCCGTGGTGGTCTGCATGGGCAGCAGGGTGGGCGGGCCGTGGGTGACGAGCGATTGCTGGCTCATGGGGTGTCCGGGTCAGGCCAGGTCAGGCCGCAAGCGCGGTGGGTGCCCGGCGGGCCAGCGCTTCGCGCGCGAGCGCCAGGTCCTGCGGGCCGTTGATGTCGATCGAGTGCTGCGGGTCCATGGGGTGGCCGCAGGCACCGTCGATGTGGAAGCTGCCGTGCGCCCGCAGCAGGTGCGGGCGCGCCGCGAAGATGGAGCCGTTGACGGCGTGGATCTTGCGTTGCGTCTGGCGTTGGCCGTTGCGGTCCACGCTCGGGTCGACGAGGCTGAGGTCGTCGCCGTCGAGGTAGCGCAGGTTGTTCAGGTACTTGCCGAGGTCGGTGACGCTGATGACCGCGGGCGTGTCGCTGCGCTGCATCAGGTTCACGCAGGCGCGGATGTCTTCCGGCCGGCGCAGCGGGCTGGTGGGCAGCAGCATGAGCACCACCTCGGGCAGCGCGCCGTGCGTGGCCTCGAACCAGTCGAGCGCGTGCAGCACGGTGTGCACCGCGTGCACCTCGTCGCGGCCGAGTTCGGCCGGGCGCAGGAAGGGCACCGCGGCGCCCCAGCGGCGCGCCACGGCGGCGATCTCGGCGTCGTCGGTGGAGACGATCAGCTCGTCGATCACGCCGCTGTCCTGCGCGGCCTTCAGCGTCCAGGCCAGCAGCGGGCGGCCGGCCACGTCCGCCAGGTTCTTGCGGGGGATGCCCTTGGAGCCACCGCGCGCGGGCACGACGGCGAGCACGCGGGGCACGGGTTTCACGGGGGATGCGTTCATCACGTCCTCAGGCGGCCAGGCGTTCGGCCCAGGGCTGCACGCTCCAGGCTTTCTCGAGCCGGTCGAGCGCGACCCAGAAGCCTTCGCCCTGGTTCTTGTGGCCCTGCCAGATCTCGGGGATGAAGCCCACGCCCGGCGCCCAGCGGGCCAGGTCGGCGCCGAGTGCCTCGAAGTCGATGTCGCCGTCGCTGATCTGCAGGCCTTCGTCGTGCGTGCCCTTGGCGTCCACCACGTGCAGGTGCGCCGTGAAGGGGCCGAGCTCGCGCACGAAATCGCGCCAGGACCAGCCGAAGTGGTTGCAGGCCAGGCGCGAGTGCGAGATGTCGAGGCAGACGCGCATGCCGTGGCGCTTGCAGAAGGCCACGGTTTCATCGGCCGCCATGAACAGGTTGTGGAAACGCTGGCCACCGAAATGCCACGGGAAGGGCGGCATGGTCTGGGGAAGGATTTCCACGCCCTCGGCGTTCACCTGCTTCAGGGCGTCGGCGATGCGGTCGTAGCGCCGCGCGCGCTCGGCCTGCGGCATGAACTGGTCGGCCGTGAAGCCGCCGGCGTTGATGATGATCGGCGGCCGTTCGGTGGCGGGGAAGAAGCGCTTGAGTTCGCGCGTGCGGTCGATGACGCGCTGCAGCTCGGCGATGGAACGCTGGCGATAGGCCTCGTCGTCGGTCGAGAGGTCCATGATGTGGTCGCCCGCGAACAGCTCGGGGCTGTGCACCACCAGCTGGAATTTCGTGGCGGCCTGGAAGTAATCGGCCGGGTTCAGGTCGAGATCGCGGTAGCTGAAGTGGATTTCCACCAAGTCTGCGCTGGTCGTCGCGGCCAGCGTGGCGAAGTCGTGGTAGCGGATGGGGATGCCCCAGGGGCGATCGAAGGCGTAGTCGCGGGCGCGCACGCACTCGCCGGCGATGTCGGTCTCGAAGAACAGGTCGCCCGCCTTCATGTCGCGGCAGGCGGCCACGCCCACGAGCTCGGCCGTGCGCGAAGGCTGCAGGCCGCGGCCGGGGCTGCGGATCTCCAGCATGTCGCTGGTGATGATGTCGCCGGCGCGCAGGTCGCGCGCGGCCACGAGCGATTTGGCCAGCACCTCGCGGTTGAGGCGTTCGCCCTGGCTGATCTCGCGCTTGTCGCCCGTGCCCATGGCGAGCTCGACGTTGCGGATCGCCTTGACCATGGCCTCGAATTCGTCGGGCAGCAGGCTCACGCGGTGGTCGTTGCCTTCCATGTTGCGGTCCAGGGTGAAGTGCTTTTCGATCACCTTGGCGCCGCGCGCGATGGCGGCGATGCAGACCTCGTAGCCGCGCTCGTGGCCCGAGTAACCGATGGGCACGCCACCGATCTCCTTGAGACGGTTCATGTAGGCCAGGTTCACGTCCTGCATGGGCGTGGGGTAGGTGGAGTTGCACTGCAGCAGCGCGAAGGCCGCGCCCTCGCTGCGCAGCAGGCCCACCGTCTCGCGGATCTCGTGCTCCACCGACATGCCGGTGGAGACGATGAGTGGCCGCCCGGTGCGCGCAGCGGCGCGCACCAGTTCGTGGTTCGTGAGGTCGGCCGAGGCGATCTTGAAACCTTCCAGACCGTACTCGTTGAGGCGCTTGAGGCTCACCAGATCCCACGGCGTGCACAGCGGCACCAGGCCGCAGGCGCGGGTGTGGTCCAGCGCGGCGAACATCTCGTCGGGCGTGAGCTGGAAACGGCGCAGCAGGTCGAGCGTGTACTCGGCGCCCAGGTCTTCGCTCACGGCGTTGCCGCCCTGGGTGTAGAGGCTGGCCATGTCGCGCAGCTGGAACTTGGCGCAGTCGGCGCCGGCGCGCGCGGCCTCGTCGATCAGGCGCTTGGCCAGATCGAGGCTGCCGTTGTGGTTGTTGCCGATCTCGGCGATCAGGAAGGCGGGCTTGTCCTCGCGGATCACGCGGTTGCCGATGCGCAGGCCATCGTTCTCGCGCCAGGCAATGGCCACCAGGCGGCCCGAGGCGTCCAGCAGCGGGATGGAGGTGATCTTGGGCGAGAACAGCGCTTCGATGCGGGCCGGCTCGTCGCCGATGCGGGCCGACGTGAAACGGTGGTTGGCGATGTCGCGCACCGGGCGTTGCAGGTCGATGTCCTCGACGTTCACCACCCAGCGCCGGAAGTCACCGTCGGTGACGATGCCGTCGAGCACACCGCTTTCGGAGATGCAGAACACCATGCGCTTGGTGTTGCGGTTCATCTTCTGCAGGGCGTGCTGGATCGCGTCTTCGTGGTAGACGACGTGGGGGCCGAGGTGTCGGTCGATGATCATGAAACGCTCCGGGCCGGACGCGGCGCCACGCAGGGTTCGGGCGCCGGTCTGTGGGTTGGAGGGATCGTAGGTTTCGACACCCCGCGGCAAGCCCGGGAATAAGCCCCCGAAAACCCCGCAATCCGGCGGATCGGGGGGCTGACGGCCGCCCCGATATAGTCCCCGCCTCATGGCCAAGGACAAGACGATCTACACCTGCAGCGAGTGCGGCGGCACCAGCCCGCGCTGGCTGGGCAAATGCCCGCACTGCGGCGCCTGGAACACGCTGGTGGAGGGCGTGGCCGAGGGCGGCGGCGCGCCGGCCCGCAACCGCTTTGCCGCGCTGGCCAAGACCGCCGAGGTGATGCCGCTGTCGAAGATCGAGGCCAGCGACGTGCAGCGCACGCCCACCGGGCACGAGGAACTCGACCGCGTGCTGGGCGGCGGCATCGTGGAAGGCGGGGTGGTGCTGATCGGCGGCGACCCGGGCATCGGCAAATCCACCCTGCTGCTGCAGGCGCTGGACAGCCTGCAACGGGCGGGGCTGAACACCTTGTATGTAACGGGCGAGGAAAGTGGCGCCCAGGTGGCGTTGCGCGCCCGCCGGCTCGGCATCGACGGTTCGCAGGTGCAGGTGCTGGCCGAGATCCAGCTCGAGAAGATTCTGGCCACGCTGGACAGCGTGAAGCCCGCGATCGCGGTGATCGACTCGATCCAGACCGTGTATTCCGACCAGCTCACCAGCGCGCCCGGCTCCGTGGCCCAGGTGCGCGAATGCGCGGCGCACCTCACGCGCGCGGCCAAGGCCTCGGGCACGGCCATCGTGCTGGTGGGCCACGTCACCAAGGAAGGCGCGCTGGCCGGGCCGCGCGTGCTGGAGCACATGGTGGACACCGTGCTCTATTTCGAGGGCGACACGCACAGCAGCTACCGGCTGATCCGCGCGATCAAGAACCGCTTCGGCGCGGTCAATGAGATCGGCGTGTTCGCCATGACGGAGAAGGGCCTCAAGGGCGTGAGCAACCCGAGCGCGATCTTCCTGTCCCAACACGCCGAGCCCGTGCCCGGCAGCTGCGTGATGGTGACGCTGGAAGGCACGCGCCCGCTGCTGGTGGAATTGCAGGCCCTGGTGGACAGCGGCGGGCCCAGCCCGCGGCGCCTGAGCGTGGGCCTGGAGCGCGACCGCCTGGCCATGCTGCTGGCCGTGCTGCACCGCCACGCCGGCGTGGCCTGCATGGACCAGGACGTGTTCGTCAACGCCGTGGGCGGCGTGCGCATCAGCGAGCCCGCGGCCGACCTGGGCGTGATGCTGGCCATCACCAGCAGCCTGCGCGGCAAGCCGTTGCCCAAGGGCTTCATCGCCTTCGGCGAGGTGGGCCTGGCGGGCGAGGTGCGCCCGGCCCCGCGCGGGCAGGAGCGGCTGAAAGAGGCGGCCAAGCTCGGGTTTTCCGTGGCGGTGGTGCCCAAGGCCAACCTGCCCAAGAAGAACGACAAGGCCTTCGAAGGCCTGACCGTGCACGGCGTGGAACGCATCGAGCAGGCGCTCGAGCTCGCGCGCCGGCTGGATTGACTGAAAGGACGGATACATGACCTGGCAACGTCTGGCGATCGCCGTGATCGCCGCTGCCCTGCTCTTCTGGGGCCACCGCCAGTTCGGCTGGGCCGGTGTGGCCGCGGTGGCCGGCGGCCTGGTGATGTGGCTGCTGCTGCACTTCACGCGCCTGATGGCGGTGATGCGCCGTGCCGCGCAACGCCCCATCGGCCACGTGGACAGCGCGGTGATGCTCAACGCCCGGTTGCAGGCCGGCATGCCGCTGGTGGGCGTGACGGGCCTGGCGCGCGCGCTGGGCGAAAAGGTCTCGCCCGAGGGGGAGGAGCCCGAGGTCTACCGCTGGACGGACCCGGGCGACGCCAGCGTGCAGGCCCGTTTTGCCCGCGGCAAGCTGCAGGACTGGGGCCTGAAACGCCCGGAAGCGCCCGGCCCGGGGGCCGACGCCCCGTAAAATCGCCGGCTGCCCCCATACCCCCCCTGCCAAGGATTTCCATGAGCCCCGCCCCTCCCTCGATGTCCGACCGCGACGGCAAGATCTGGATGGACGGCCAGCTGGTGGACTGGCGCGACGCCAAGATCCACGTGCTGACGCACACGCTGCACTATGGCTGCGGGGCGTTCGAGGGCGTGCGGGCCTACAACACGGTCAACGGCACGGCCATCTTCCGCCTGCAGGAGCACACCGAGCGGCTGTTCAACAGCGCCAAGATCCTGCGCATGAAGATCCCCTTCACCCAAGAGCAGGTGAACGAGGCGCAGAAGCAGGTGGTGCGCGAAAACAAGCTCGAGAGCTGCTATATCCGCCCGCTCACCTGGATCGGCGACAAGAAGCTGGGCGTGAGCCCCAAGGGCAACACCATCCACCTCAGCATCGCGGCCTGGGCCTGGGGCGCCTACCTGGGCGACGAAGGCCTGAAGCGCGGCATCCGCGTCAAGACCAGCAGCTACACCCGCCACCACGTCAACATCACCATGACGCAGGCCAAGGCGGTAAGCAACTACACCAACAGCATCCTGGCCAACATGGAAGCCACGGACGAGGGCTACGACGAAGCCCTGCTGCTGGACTCCAGCGGCTTCGTGAGCGAAGGCGCGGGCGAGAACATCTTCGTGATCAAGAACGGCGTGATCTACACGCCCGACCTCTCGGCCGGCGCCCTCAACGGCATCACGCGCAACACCGTGTTCCACATCGCCAAGGACCTGGGCCTGGAGATCGTGCAGAAGCGCATCACGCGCGACGAGGTCTACATCGCCGACGAGGCCTTCTTCACCGGCACCGCCGCCGAAGTGACGCCGATCCGCGAGCTCGACCGCATCGAAATCGGCGCCGGCAGCCGTGGCCCGATCACCGAGAAGATCCAGAGCGGGTTCTTCGACATCGTGAACGGCCGCAACGCCAAGTACGCCCACTGGCTCACCAAGGTCTGACCATGAGCAAAGCCGTCGTCGAACTGAAGGCCAAGGACCTCAACGCCCAGGGCGGCGTGTTCTGCCCCAGCCCGCTGGCCGACATGAAGCTCTGGAACAGCCACCCCAAGGTGTACCTGGACGTGGCCAAGACCGGCAGCGCCCGGTGTCCGTACTGCGGCACCGTGTACCAGCTCGCGGCCGGCGAGCACGTTTCGCACAGCCACTGACGGCGCCAAGGTGGTGGGCCTGAGAACCCGGCACCGCACAGGGGGACGACTCGAATGATTCTGGTCACCGGCGGCGCCGGCTTCATCGGCAGCAACTTCGTGCTGGACTGGCTCGCGCACAGCGACGAGCCCGTGCTCAACCTGGACAAGCTCACCTACGCGGGCAACCGGCGCAACCTGGACCGCCTGGAGGGCGATGCGCGCCATGTGTTCGTGCAGGGTGACATCGGCGACACCGGCCTGGTGGCGCGGCTGCTGGCCGAGCACCGCCCGCGCGCGGTGGTCAACTTCGCGGCCGAAAGCCACGTGGACCGCTCCATCCTCGGCGCGGGCGATTTCATCCAGACCAACATCGTCGGCACCTTCCACCTGCTCGAAGCGGTGCGCGGCCACTGGCTGGACCTGCCCGAGGCCGAGCGCGCGGCCTTCCGTTTCCTGCACGTGAGCACCGACGAGGTCTACGGCAGCCTGACGCCCGAGGCCCCCGCGTTCACCGAGCAGCACGCCTACGAACCGAACAGCCCCTACAGCGCCAGCAAGGCCGCGAGCGACCACCTGGTGCGCGCGTGGCACCACACCCACGGCCTGCCGGTGCTCACCACCAACTGCAGCAACAACTACGGGCCGCTGCACTTCCCCGAGAAGCTGATCCCGCTGATGATCGTGAACGCCCTGGCGGGCAAGCCGCTGCCGGTGTACGGCGACGGCATGCAGGTGCGCGACTGGCTCTACGTGGGCGACCACTGCAGCGCCATCCGCCGCGTGCTCGAGGCCGGCCGCGTGGCCGAGACCTACAACGTGGGCGGCTGGAACGAGAAACCCAACATCGAAATCGTGCGCACCATCTGCGCCTTGCTCGACGAATTGCGCCCGCGCGCCGACGGCCAGTCCTACACCACGCAGATCACCTACGTGAAAGACCGGCCGGGCCACGACCGCCGCTACGCGATCGACGCGCGCAAGATCGAGCGCGAACTGGGCTGGCGCCCGGCCGAGACCTTCGACACCGGCATCCGCAAGACCGTGCGCTGGTACCTGGACAACGCCGACTGGGTGGCCGAGGTGCAGAGCGGGGCCTACCGCGAGTGGGTGAAAGCGCAATACCAGGGGGCGGCTTGAGGGTTCTGCTGCTCGGCGCCAACGGCCAGGTGGGCTGGGAGCTGCAGCGCAGCCTGGCCCCGCTGGGCGAGCTGATCGCGCTCGACCGCAAAACGCTCGGGGAAGCCGATTTCGCACAACCCGATTCGCTGGCCGCGCTGGTGGACCGTGTGGCGCCCGATGCAATCGTGAACGCGGCGGCACACACCGCGGTGGACAAGGCCGAGAGCGAGCCCGATCTGGCCCACGCCCTCAACGCCGCGGCGCCCGGTGTGCTGGCGCGCGCCGCCGCGGCGCGGGGCGCGCTGCTGGTGCACTACTCCACCGATTACGTCTTCGACGGCAGCGGCACACACCCACGCACCGAGGACGCCCCCACCGGCCCGCTCGGCGTGTATGGGCAAACCAAGCTGGCCGGCGAGCAGGCCGTGCGCGAGAGCGGCGCGCGCCACCTGATCCTGCGCACCAGCTGGGTTTATGGCGCGCGCGGGCAGAACTTCCCCAAGACCATGATCCGGCTGGCGCAGGAGCGCGCCGAGTTGCGCGTGATCGACGACCAGGTGGGCGCTCCCACCGGCGCCGATCTGCTGGCCGACGTGACCGCGCACGCCTTGCGCTCGCTGACCGCGCAGCCCGCGCTGGCTGGCACCTACCACCTGGTGGCGGGCGGCGAGACGAGCTGGCACGGCCTGGCCCGCTTCGCCATCGACACCGCGCAAACCCTGCGGCCCGACCTGCCCTGGAAGGTGTCGCGCATCGACCCCATTCCGACCACGGAGTACCCCACCCCGGCGCGCCGGCCACACAACTCGCGGCTGGACACCACCCGGCTGCAAACCGCCTTTGCCCTGCGCCTGCCCCCCTGGGAAGCCGGCGTGCGGCGCATGCTCACGGAGTTCCTCACGCCATCATGAGTACCACACGACGCAAGGGCATCATCCTCGCCGGCGGCTCGGGCACGCGCCTGCACCCGGCCACGCTCGCCATCAGCAAGCAACTGCTGCCGGTGTACGACAAACCCATGGTCTATTACCCGCTGAGCACGCTCATGCTCGCGGGCATCCAGGACGTGCTGTTGATCAGCACGCCGCAGGACACACCGCGCTTCCAGCAACTGCTGGGCGACGGCAGCGCCTGGGGCATGAACCTGCAGTACGCCGTGCAACCCAGCCCCGACGGCCTCGCCCAGGCCTTCATCATCGGCGCCGACTTCGTGGGCAACGGCCCGAGCGCGCTCGTGCTGGGCGACAACATCTACTACGGCCACGACTTCGCCAGCGTGCTGCACAACGCCGACACGCAACCCCACGGCGCCACCGTGTTCGCCTACCACGTGACCGACCCCGAGCGCTACGGCGTGGTGGCGTTCGACGGCAAGGGCACGGCCACCAGCATCGAAGAGAAACCCGCCAAGCCCAAGAGCAACTACGCCGTCACCGGCCTGTACTTCTATGACGCCCAGGTGGTCGATATTGCGCGCGCGGTGAAACCCAGCGCGCGCGGGGAGCTCGAGATCACGGCCGTGAACCAGGCCTACCTGGACAACGGCCAGCTCAACGTGCAGATCCTGCAACGCGGCTACGCCTGGCTCGACACCGGCACCCACGACAGCCTGCTCGACGCCAGCCAGTTCATCGCCACGCTGGAGCACCGCCAGGGCCTGAAGATCGCCTGCCCCGAGGAGATCGCCTGGCGCAATGGGTGGATCAACGCCGAGCAACTGCAACGCCTGGCCGAACCGCTCAAGAAGAACGGCTACGGGCAGTACCTGCTGCGCCTGCTCGATGACAAGGTGTTCGGCGGAGGCGCGGCGTGAGCGGCAACCTCCAGGTCACGCCCACCGCCATCCCGGGCGTGCTCATCCTCGAACCCAAGCGCTTCGGCGACGACCGCGGCTTCTTCCTCGAAAGCTTCAACCAGCGCGCCTTCAACGAGGCCACCGGCCTGGACGTGCAGTTCGTGCAGGACAACCACAGCCGCTCGGCCAAGGGCGTGCTGCGCGGGCTGCACTACCAGCTGCCGCCGCACGCGCAGGGCAAGCTGGTGCGCGTGGTGCGCGGCAGCGTGTTCGACGTGGCGGTGGACATCCGGCGCGACTCACCCACCTTCGGCCAGTGGGTGGGCGTGGACCTCAGCGAGGACAATCACCGGCAACTGTGGATTCCGCCGGGGCTGGCGCACGGGTTTCTGGTGACCAGCGAGAGCGCGGATTTTCTGTACAAGACGACGGATTACTACGCGCCCGATTGCGAGCGCTGCATCGTATGGAACGACCCGACGCTTGCGATCAGTTGGCCGACCAAAGACGAGCCGCAGCTGTCGGCAAAAGACCTGGGCGGACAGTTGCTTCGGGATGCTGAGACCCATGCGCAGCTGCGCGTCCCGCAGGGCGCCCACAGGAATTGAAGAAACATGACGGTCGGGCCGCGCCTTGCGAGGAGTCCGATCGCCAGCACTTACAGGGGAATCGTTTGAACAAGAAGGCATTGATCACCGGCATCACGGGCCAGGATGGCTCGTACTTGGCCGAATTTTTGCTCGAGAAGGGTTACGTGGTTCACGGCATCAAGCGCCGCGCCAGCCTGTTCAACACCGGCAGGGTCGATCACCTGTATCAAGATCCGCACATCTCGCACCGCAACTTCGTCCTGCACTACGGCGATCTGACCGACACAAGCAACCTGGTGCGCATCGTTCAGCAGGTGCAGCCCGACGAGATCTACAACCTTGGAGCGCAAAGCCACGTTGCCGTGAGCTTCGAGAGCCCCGAATACACGGCCGACGTTGACGCCATTGGCACGCTGCGGCTGCTGGAGGCCATCCGCATCCTCGGCCTGGAGAAGAAAACCCGCTTCTACCAGGCATCCACCTCGGAGCTGTACGGCCTGGTGCAAGAGACGCCACAAAGGGAAAGCACGCCCTTCTACCCGCGCAGCCCCTATGGCGTTGCCAAGCTCTACGCCTACTGGATCACGGTCAATTACCGCGAAGCCTATGGCATGTACGCATGCAACGGCATCCTGTTCAACCACGAGAGCCCCCGACGGGGCGAAACCTTTGTCACCCGGAAGATCACACGCGGCCTCTGTCACATCGCGCAAGGGCTTGAGGCGTGTCTCTACATGGGCAACATGGACGCGCTGCGCGACTGGGGCCACGCCAAGGACTATGTGCGCATGCAGTGGATGATGCTGCAGCAAGCGCAACCCAAAGACTATGTGATCGCCACGGGCGTGCAGTACAGCGTGCGCGAGTTCATCACGAAATCTGCGGCACAACTCGGTGTCTCCCTGCGGTTTGAAGGCAAGGGAGAAGCCGAATGTGCCGTGGTGGCGGCCATCAGCGGAGACAAGGCGCCCGCCCTCAAGGTGGGCGACGTCGTCGTTCGGGTCGATCCGCACTATTTCCGGCCTGCCGAGGTTGAAACCTTGTTGGGTGATCCCGGGCTGGCCAAGAAGGATCTGGGCTGGGTTCCTCAGATCACCCTGGACGAGATGGTCCGGGAAATGGTCGACCACGACCTGGAACAAGCCAGGCAACTCGCTTTGCTGAGGCGGCACGGCTTCTCGGTGCAAGTGAGCAAGGAAAAATGACTTCCCCCGAGAAGATCTTCGTCGCAGGCCATCGCGGCATGGTAGGCAGTGCCATCGTTCGCGCCTTGTTGGCGCAGGGTGTCGCTGCGGAATCGATCGTCACACGCACCCGCAACCAGCTTGATCTGAGTGACCAGATCGCGGTCCAGGCCTTCTTTGGCCAGGAGAAACCCACCCAGGTCTATCTCGCTGCGGCCAAGGTGGGGGGCATCCATGCCAACAACGCCTATCCGGCGGAGTTCATCTACCAGAACCTGATGGTGCAGGCCAACGTCATCCATGCGGCGCACACGCACGGCGTACAAAAGCTGCTGTTCCTGGGCTCCAGCTGCATCTACCCGCGACAGGCTCCGCAACCCATGCGTGAGGATACCCTGCTCACCGGGGTCCTCGAGTCCACAAACGAACCCTATGCGGTGGCGAAGATCGCGGGCATCAAGCTCTGCGAAAGCTACAACCGCCAGTATGGGCGGGACTATCGCAGCGCAATGCCCACCAACCTCTACGGTCCTGGCGACAACTACCACCCGGAGAACAGTCACGTCATTCCAGCACTGTTGCGGCGCTTTCATGAGGCCGTCCAGAACCGTGCTCAAGAAGTGACCATCTGGGGCACGGGCACGCCGAAGCGGGAGTTCCTCTACGTGGACGACATGGCCGCCGCGAGCATCTTCTTGATGAATCTGCCGGCCGCATCCTACGCGGCCCAGGTGCAGCCACAACTCAGCCACATCAACGTGGGCTACGGGGAGGACGTCACCATTGCCGAGTTGGCGCACACCATAGCAAGGGTGGTGGGCTACGAGAACAAGATCGTGTTCGACGCCAGCAAACCCGACGGCACGCCGCGAAAACTGATGGATTCGGGCCGCCTTCAGGCCATGGGCTGGAAACCGACCGTGTCGCTGGAAGCCGGATTGCGAATGGCCTACCGCGACATGCAACTGCATGAAATGCGCAGCGCATGAGTCAGAACATGAATGCGACAGAAATGATCAAGCGCAAGGCACTGGGATTTGTCACGAGGGCGCTTTCCTCGCAGATGCGCACGGAGGGCCTTGCGTTCCTGGCGGGCGAGACTGCCGCGCGCCAGGTTCGGGGGCTGGAGCGTTTGCGCAGCCTCTGCGACGCAGAGTTCCGGGTGTCCTCACAATGGGGCGAAGACGGCATCATCGAATGGCTGGTGCACCAGATGGAGGGAATCCCGGAATCCTTCGTCGAATTCGGCGTCGAGAACTACCTCGAGTCGAACACGCGTTTTCTGCTGCAGCACCGCAACTGGCGCGGCCTGGTCATCGATGGCAGCGAAACACACGTTGACTTCATTCACCGGGACCAGATCAGCTGGCGCCACGATCTGACGGCGGTGGCCTCGTTCATCACGCGGGACAACATCAACTCGATCATCTCGGGCGCCGGCTTCACCGGGGAAATCGGCATCCTCAGCGTCGACATCGACGGTGTCGACTACTGGGTCTGGGAGGCCATCGACCGCATCAATCCCCAGATCATCATCGCCGAGTACAACTCGGCCTTCGGCGACATCCTCCCGCTGACCGTTCCGTACTCTCACGACTTCGTCCGTTCGCGGGCGCACCACAGCAACCTCTACTACGGTCTTTCGATCAGGGCCGCCCAGCATCTCGCCGCCCGACGCGGGTACACGCTGGTCGGGACCAATCGGGCTGGCAGCAACGCTTTCTTCGTCCGCAACGATCGAGCGGATTGCATCTTGAAGCGAATCGACCTTGTGCAAGACCGCCCATCCCGATTCCGCGAGAGCCGCGCGCCGGATGGCGCATTGACATTCGTGGCGCCCGCCGACCGCGCATCGGTCATGGCGGACATGCCGGTCATCGACGTATCCACGAACACCCAACGGCAACTGGGTGATGCCCAGAGCCTGCTTTCGCCTCGTTGGCAGGCACTGCTTGCCGGCCGGGCGGAAGCGACGTGATGCTGCGCAACGTACTGGTCACGGGGGCCTTCGGTTTTCTGGGGCGGCACGTCGCACGGGCCTGCGCCCACGCAGGACACACAGTGCGCGGCATTGGCCACGGCGCATGGACCCGCGCCGAATGGAGCAAATGGGGCTTGAGCGAGTGGCACTCGGCAGATCTGACGCGGGATTCTCTCGTGTCGTATGGCGGCGAACCCGACCTCATCATCCATTGCGCAGGCAGCGGCTCTGTCGGATTCTCGATGGCACACCCTTCGCAGGATTTCGATCGAACGGTGGTGACCACGCGCGACGTTCTCGAGTACGCGCGACTGCATCGTCCCCATGCCAGGGTGGTGATCCCCTCAAGCGCCAGCGTGTACGGAAACGCCGGCGATATGCCCATCAGCGTGAATGCGCCACTGTGCCCGGTGTCTCCCTACGGCATGCACAAGAAGATGGCCGAGGAACTCTGTCTTTCCTACGCCCAGCATTTCGGTATCTCGGTGGGGATCGTTCGCTTGTTTTCCGTTTACGGCGTCGGGCTTCGCAAGCAGCTTCTATGGGACGCGTGCAACAAGCTGTCGCGCGGACCAGCCACCTTCGGCGGAACCGGACACGAAACGCGCGACTGGTTGCATGTCGATGACGCCGCGCGGCTTCTGCTGGCGGCCGGCCTGGCGGACCATTCGAGCCGATTGACCATCAACGGCGCGACTGGCGTGGGTGTGCCCATCCACCGGATCGTCGAAACCATTGCACAGGCTTTCGGCAGTGCCGGTGATGTGCGGTTTTCGGGAGGCGGTCGCCCGGGTGATCCCCTTCACCTCATCGCAGACATGCAGGGCACCGAAGTGCTCGACTGGCGTCCCACGCACTCGCTGGACACCGAGCTGGGGCATTTCGTGGAATGGTTCAAGTCGGGGGCGCCGTGAAGCGGATTGCCTTCTTCATGCAGGCCAACCAACACGAATGGCTGGGTGGGCTCAGTTACCTGCGCAACCTGCTCAAGGCCGTGTTGGCCAATCCGGCCCGCCGCATCGACCCCGTGCTGATGGTGCATCCGGCCATGGCACAAGCCGACCTGTCCGGCTTCCCCGCCGTCGAGGTCATCAGGACGCCACTGGTCATGCACCGGCACCCGGCGCGGTTGGCCAGCAGGGCTGTCTTCGATCTCTGCCAGCGTGACATCACGCTGGAACTGTTGCTGCGAAAGCACCGCATCGACGCGCTGTCTCACGCGCCCGCCATCGGCACCAGGAGCGCGGTCCCCTCCATCGGCTGGATTCCCGATTTCCAACACGTTCGCATGCCTGAGTACTTCACGCAACGCGAGCGCGACGAGCGAAACCGACAGTACCTCCGCCTGACCGACGGAAGCCGCCGACTCATCCTGAGCAGCAACGACGCTCTGCGGGATTTCACTGCGTTTGCACCGCACGCCATCGACAAGGCCCGCGTGCTGCATTTCGTCGCCTGCCCGGACAGCACCGAGGCGGCGCTGACGCGTGAGCAAATCGGGAGCCGCTTCGGCATCGATCGCCCCTACTTCCACCTGCCCAACCAGTTCTGGACACACAAGAACCACGCCGCGGTGATTGAAGCCGTCGGCCTGCTTCGCAAGCAGGGCACCGATGTGCTGGTTCTGGCAACAGGCAAGACATCGGATCACAGAGACCCGCAGCACTTCGAACGCCTGATGACCCGGGTGAAGCAGCTTGGTATCGAAGACAGCTTCAGGGTGCTGGGGATCGTGAGCCTGCCAGAACTCCAGTCGCTCATGCTGCATGCACTCGCGCTGATCAACCCGTCGAACTTCGAGGGCTGGAGCACGACCGTCGAGGAGTCAAAATCACTCGGACTGCCGATGATCCTTTCGGATATTCCCGTCCACCAGGAACAGGCACCCGCCCTGGGCCGCTTCTTCAAAAACGGCTCCGCCGAAGCGCTGGCCGAGGCACTGCTGTCAGCGATACGAACGCATGATCCGGCGGTGGCAAAACAAGCGCGCGAGGCAGCTGCGCTGCACCTGCCAGAGCGGATGGTCCAGTTTGGCCGCACCTACGAGGAGATCGCCCTCGACGCCATCACCGATGCCATGCGCCCGAGAGAAAACCGATCATGAATGCCCCTGATTCCTCCCGGCGAGATCTGGTCATAGAAGCCGGCAGCTCGCCCAGCCAATACGCCAGCGAAGTGTGGCGGTATCGCAGCCTGCTCTTCATTCTTGCGTGGCGGGACATCCGGGTTCGATTCAAACAGACCGTGATCGGCGCCGCCTGGGCGGTGCTGCGCCCCTTGCTGACGTTGATCATTCTGACCATCGTGTTCAGCAAGATTGCGCGCCTGCCCTCCGAAGGCAATGCGCCGTATGTCCTGCTGGTGCTGAGCGGCCTGCTGCCGTGGCAGTTCTTTGCGGCCGGGCTGTCCGATGCCGCCAGCAGCGTGACGGACAACGAGAAGATCGTCAGCAAGATCTATTTCCCCCGGCTCGTCATCCCCATCAGCGCATTGGCGGTATGTGCCGTGGACTTTGCAATCGCGCTGCTGATCATGGTCGGGATCTTCGCGTTTTACGGTCTGACCCCCGACTGGAACCTGCTGGCGCTGCCGGTGGTGCTGGTGTTCGCGGTGCTGGCCGCGCTCGGGCCCGGCCTGTTGCTCGCCGCCCTCAACGTCAAATACCGCGACTTTCGCTACGTGGTCCCGTTCATTGTGCAGATGGGCATCTACGTTTCGCCCGTCGCCTACAGCACCAGCCTCATCCCCGAAGGCTGGCGCACTCTGTACTATCTCAACCCCATGGCAGGGCTGATCGACGCGTTTCGATGGACGGTCCTGGGCAGCAACTTCACGCCATGGTGGCCTGGCATCGGTTTGTCACTGAGCGTGCTGGTGGTGCTTCTGGTGGCGGGTGCGCTGTACTTCCGCGCCACCGAACGTTCGTTTGCCGACAACATCTGACCCATGTCCTTTGCCATCAAGATTGAAGGGCTCGGCAAGCGATACCTGCTGACCCACCAACACAAGGCGCGTTACCACTCGCTGCGCGATGCGCTGGCCGACGGCGCGCAACGCCTTGTGGGTGCCGCCAGAGGAGCGGTGCTTGGCCGGCCGGCGCCCACCCGGACAGAGCGCGAGGAGTTTTGGGCACTCAAGGACATCGACCTGCAAGTCGAACAAGGGGAGCGGCTGGCGATCGTGGGCCGCAACGGGGCAGGAAAATCGACCCTGCTGAAGCTGTTGAGCCGCGTGACCGAACCCACGCGAGGCCGGGCCACACTGCGTGGTCGAATGGCCAGCCTGCTTGAAGTCGGCACCGGCTTCCACCCCGAACTGACAGGGCGGGAGAACATCTACCTCAATGGAGCGATCCTGGGCATGGGCCGCCGGGAGATCGACCGGAAGTTCGACGAGATCGTCGCCTTCGCCGATGTCGAGAAGTTTCTGGACACACCGGTCAAGCGCTACTCCAGCGGCATGTACACGCGCCTGGCCTTTTCGGTGGCAGCCCATCTGGACACCGACATCCTGATCATCGACGAGGTGCTGGCCGTTGGCGACGCCGCGTTCCAGCGCAAATGCCTCGGCAAGATGGAGGACGTGAGCCAGCAGGGGCGCACCCTGCTGTTCGTGAGCCACAACATGGCAGCGGTCGAGACACTTTGCAACCGCGCGGTGCTGCTCGCGGGCGGCCGGATCGTGGACTCGGGCGATACGCGCCGTATCGTCGAAGCCTATTCACACACCTGGCGGCAGGGGGTGGCCCTCAGTGAACGGCACGATCGCAGCGGCACGGGCCGCGCCAGGATCGAGTCCATCGTGCTGGAGAACGGCGCGGGCGAGGAAACGCCCAGAATTGCCTCCATGCAACCATTCAGCGTCAACGTGACCGTGTCGGCGGCGCCCGAAGCCGTGGGCAAAAAGGTCGACCTGATCCTGATCGTGTGCGACAGCCGCGACACGCGCATGGTGCCCCTGTACACCGAGTGGACGCAAAGCGATTTGCGTCTCACGGCCGAACGCCAACGCTTTCGCTGCACCGTCCCTGCGGGGTTGCCACTGATCGCCGACACCTATTGGCTGACCGCGGCCGTGCTGATCGGCGGTGTGAGCGAGGACAAGCTGGACCGCGCACTCGAGTTCGAGGTCACGCCCCCTGAAGGGTTTGCCGAGGGATTGGTGTTGAATCCGGGCTTCGGCCAGATTCTTGTCAAACACGATTGGGGACATATTCATGCTTGAATCAACCGCGCAGGGCGCACCCGCCCATTCCGCTCCCGTTGCGTTGCCGACCGACGGCGAGCAACTGCTCAAGCTCGGGCGAGCCCACTTCAGGTACGAGCCGTACCCCATCGGCATCATCCGCGATATCTTCGACCCAGCTTTGTATGCACGCTTGGTCGATACATTCCCGCCCGCCGACCTTTTCCGCTTCATGCAACATCATGGGGACAAATGGTCGTTGTCGGAAGTCAACCATCCGGACCTCTATCACAAGTTTCTGCGCGCCAACGACGAGTGGCATCGGCTTTTCCGCGAGGTAAAAAGTCCAGGCTTCATTGATCAAGTCCTGCGAGCGCTGGCTCAATCAAAGATCGAACTTGGCCTGAATGCATCGGGGGCGGGTGGCGTCCTGCGCAAGCTGCGCGACGGCTTGCTGGGCCGAAAGTCCCGCAATGAGCTCCGGGCACGCTTCGAGTTTTCAATGATGAGCGCGGCGGGCGGCAACATCCTCCCGCACACGGACTCGCCCCAGAAGCACATCACTTTGGTGGTGAGCATGGTCAAGCCAGGGGAGTGGGATTCATCGTGGGGTGGCGGCACCGATCTCATGCGCCCGCTGGACCCCAGCGAAAACTTCAACCACCTGAATCGCTACCTGAATTTTGATCAGGTGGAGACGCTTGAGACGATGCCCTATGAGTCCAACCAATGCGTCATCTTCATCAAGACCTTCAATTCCCTGCATGCCGTCAAACCGATGACGGGGCCGCGCGAGGTCATGCGACGAACACTCACTGTCAATATCGAGTCAATCTAAATCATGCTGAGCGCGCCATACGGAATCTCCTGGACCGACTATCTGCGACTGCGGGTATTCGGCCCCTTTCGGAAGAGCTGCAAGGTTCGCGGCCATGACATCAGCATCGGCGTTCGCTCGTCGCTGGAGCTTTGGCGCTGCCGGACATACGAAACCAAAGAGCCCGAGACCCTGGACTGGATCGATGGCTTTGGCAAAGGGGACGTGCTTTTCGACGTCGGAGCCAATATCGGCTTGTACTCACTCTACGCGGCAAAACGGGGCGTCCGTGTTTACAGCTTTGAGCCCGAAGGACAAAACTTTGCGGGCTTGGCGAACAACTGCTTGACAAACGTGCCTGGCGAGATGACGCCCTACTGCATGGCACTGGCCGATCGAGAGCATTTCGATCTCCTGTATGTGACCAGCACCAACCCGGGGGACTCGCAACACAACCTGGGTGCCGAAAACCCGATGTTTCGCCGAGAGTGCAGCGGAACGCAGGGCATTTTTGCCAGCACGATCGACAGGCTTTGCCATGAGCACGGATTTCCGATTCCCCAGCACATCAAGATTGATGTGGACGGACTGGAAGATCGCATCCTGGACGGTGCGAAGGCCGTGCTGAGCCACCCAGACTTCCGTTCATTGCTGATCGAAATCGCGGGCGAGGATGGCATCGAACCGGCCGCCATCGGCCGACTCGCGTCACTCGGCCTTCACCCGGTCTCGATGCACTCTCGAGAGTACCGAAATGGCAACATCTGGGCTCGCAACCAGATCTTCACACGCGAGAAAAAATGATCGGTGCTATTCGTGATGGCGTCCGGCGCCTGGCCCGATCGATGGGCTTCGAGATCCGAAGGATCAACAACCACGGGCGTTATGAGAAGAACATGATGTACGAGGCCGACGCCCGGTATCACACGCTACGGGCGAAGGGACTTGCTGCGACTGCAAGTCCCGACGGCAAGACGAAGAGCATCGAGAAGCAGTACAACACCCTTCAGTTTCTCCGCCTGGTGCGCTCTATGGAAGGGTGCATTGCCGAATGCGGCAGCTTCAAGGGGCTTGGAAGCTTCATGTTCTGTCACACGCTGCGCGAGTCCGACCCCGGCTACGATGGCCGCGACTTTCACATCTTTGATTCCTTCGAAGGCCTGAGCGAACCGAAGGAGCAGGACCACATTCAGGACGCTCGAGTGGGCGCCACGGGCGTGGCTTACATGGGCGCCGGATCGTTCCATGGCGGCCTCGATCACGTGCGCCAGGCCCTGAGCGAGTTCCCCGCCATTGAATACCACAAGGGCTGGATCCCTGAGAGCTTCAAGAACCTGCCCGAGCGCCAGTACCGGTTCGTTCACATCGATGTGGATCTCTATGAGCCCACCCGGGATTCGCTGGAGTACTTTTATCCCCGCCTTCGCGAGGGTGGCGTCATCGTTTGTGACGACTACGCCCACCTGCAATGGCCCGGAGCCCGAAGGGCGCTGGATGAGTACTGCGACCCCAGGGGCATCACGGTTCTTTGCCTGACGACAGGTCAGGGTGTGATCATCAAACGAAGCCACCCATCGTGAGCGCCACTCCCGCCCCAACCTTGCTGTCTCCCCGATTCGCACGGGACGCAGGCCCTGCCGTCAGGCTGGGCACCGATCAACGCGCGATCAGGACAACGGTTGCCGACAAGCTCTCCGGCGGCGGCTACCGGATGCTCTCGGACAGTTGCGCCTGCTGCGGACAGTCCGGCACGGACGTGCCCGTTTCGGCGATCGACCGCTACGGTCTGCCGTTGGACACGGTGTTGTGTTCGGGCTGCGGCACCCTTCGCGCGAACCCGTATCCGGATGACGACGGGCTTGCCGACTTCTACACGCACCACTACCAGCAGATGTACGCCCGGTCTGACGACCGGGTGGCCTACTTTGCCAAGCAGCGAGGGTACGGGCAACGCGTTCTGGAGGCGGTCAGGAGCTGGTTACCTGAAGGCGCGTTTGTGTTCGAGGCGGGTTGCGGCGCGGGTGGCGCCCTGGACGTCCTGCGTGACGGGGGATACCAGGTTAGCGGATGTGACTACAGCCAGGAGCTGGTTGACCATGGTCGCACCCAAGGACTTTCCCTCCACTGGGGGCCTCCGCTGGCTGCACTCGAATCGCTGCCTGCGCCCTCGCTGATCTACATGCACCACGTGTTCGAGCATGTCAGGGACCCTCTGCGCCAGCTGGAGGGCCTGCGCGACGCACTGGCGCCGGGCGGCAAGGTGCTGATCATCGTTCCGGATGTGAGCCGCATCAGCGAGTTTCCGTTTCCAGCCGGCGACCTGCGGCTGTTCCTGCACATTGCGCACCGCTTCAATTTTTCGCTCGCCGGGTTCCGGATGCTGGCGGCCCGTGCGGGCCTCGAGGTCGAGAGCCTGCAACAGCGCGACGCGAACCAGAGCCCGGAGTTCTGGGCGGTGCTCACCCGCCGGCAGGGGCCCGTGTCGGCACCGGATGACCTCAAGGCGGGTCGCGCAATGCTTGACTACCTCCGCCGCACCGAACGGCGCTGGCGCATGCACCTCACGCGCGGGCAGCTCCTGGTGCTGCGCCAACGCATTCGCAGCAAGCTCCAGCGCCTGCTGGGCAGGCATGACAAACCGTCGGTGACAACACCAACCGACGCATCTTGATATGGGATCCACGTCCAGCTCGCCTGTCACGGTTTTCATCAGTTCGGGCGAGGCCAGCCTTCTTGAGCGCAAGGTACTGATGTATTCCCTGCGCCGGAACTCCCGGCGAGACCTGGACATACGGGTCTTCAATGGCACGCACAACACGATCGAGCGCGAGGGCCATGCACCCGAACCCGCGCCCATGTCGCTCAAGGTCAAGTACCAGAACGTCACCGAGTTCAGCAACTACCGCTTCCTGGTCCCTGCGGCGTGCGGGCATCGGGGGCGAGCGATCTCCATGGACTCGGACGTGATCGCGCTGGGGGACATAGGCGAACTGTTCGATGCCGAGATGGGCAACAGGCAGCTTCTGGCCAAGCCCGCAGCATACGGCGACCAGACGGACGAGCAGTGGGGGCTGAGCGTCATGCTGGTCGACTGCGATCAAACGCGGTTTGCACTTGACCAGTATTTCGACGAGATCGAAGCCGGGCTCTACGACTACACCGATCTGCACCAGATGCGTCCGCGCTTCCTGGCACATCACCCGTTCAAGATCGGGCGTATCGATCCGAGGTGGAACGAGTTTGATCGCCGCGACAAGGACACGCGACTGATCCATTACACGAACCTCTACGCGCAGCCCTGGAAGTTCCGCAGCCATCCGTACGGCGATCTCTGGTTTGAATACTTCGACGAAGCGCGAAAGGCCGGCTTCGTCACCGAGCGCGACATCGAACTCACGCTGGTTCGTGCCTACGCGCGAAAGGACTTGCTTGAAGGCAATCGCTGGACACTTGCCTCGTACCTGCGCCGGATGGGCAGCGATCTCAAGTCGGAACTGCGCTGCATCCGGGCGGCCCGCCTGCAGCGGCGCTGATCGGCCAAGATGGAGCGCCTTGTCGTTTGCCAGGGAACGGCTCAGTTGGTGACCGCGGTTTCGGCGCTTCGAGCGCACGCGAAGCGGGCGGGGACCAAAGCCGATGAAACGCCATCGAGAGACCACCTGCTGATCTGCGGACTGGCCGTGCCCGAAGGGCAGGCCGACGAGTTTGCAAGGGTCATTGAACGCATGGCCGCCTTGCTGCACCCGTTCGCGTCCATCAGCAGGCTCGACGACGGCGCACTCGAGCAATTGATCGATTCCGCCCAGCGTGGCGCCGGTGCACGCGAGGTCGCTGGCCGCCTGCAGAAGGTGACGGGGGTGGAGAAGGTGGACGAAGTGTTCACCGTCCGCGATTGGCAAGCGTGCAACGAACTCGCGTTGGGCGCCTACCCGGAGGCCACCCATGTCTGCTACGGCGACAGCGTCGGTGTCTACTTGCCGCGAGGATTCATGTCGCCCAGGCGTTCGCCCTGGTCGCGGGTCGCCGCGCGACTGCGTCAATGGGGGCAAGCACGGCAAGGCCTTCTGGACAATCCGCGGGTGGACATCAACTACCTGTTGTTGCCTGGTGCCTTCGGCATGCCTCCGGGTGGCGAAGTGGTTCGAACACAGGCCACCACGCTGCGCGATCTGTTCGGCTCCCTCGCCTCGTTGCTCGATGGTCCCGCTCTGGAGGAGATTCGTCAGAGGACCGCTGGCCGCTCGGTGTGGGTGCTGCTGGGAAGCAACTTTTCCGAGCAGGGACTGATGACACCCGAATCAGAGGCGTCAGCCTACCGGGACTGGATCGAGGGCTTGCAACCGGAGCCTGGAGCAGTGCTGCTGATAAAGTCGCACCCGCGTGACGACAGGGGCAAGCGGCCACTGCTGGAAAAGCAGCTTTTGGGGCTTTTCGATGAGGTGTGGTGTGCCGATTCGGTCGGCAGTGCCTACCTGCCTGTTGAAGTGCTGTTGCTGGAGCTGGTGTCGGTCGTGGACAGCCTGCGTTGTCTGACCGTCAGCACCGCCTGCCTTGGCACCCATTTCGTGGTCGAGAGCAAGACCGACATCGGCTTCGGTGAGGCACTGGTGGCGCGATACATGGCACCGGACCGACAGCAACAGCGGCTGCGACACGAACGCGACCTGCGGCGACTATGTGTGGCTTGAACTGATGGAAGTGGTGTCTGGAATGAAGATGAAAACTGTTTTGAAGGACACGCTGCCGCCGGTGCTGCTGCGGGGGCTGAAGCAGGTCAAACGGCGCATGCAGGCCAAATCGCGGGCGGGCGCAAAGACTGGGGCCCAGGAACTCGACATCTACTGGGATCCAGCGATGGCCGCCGCCCTTGAGACCTGGGGGGAAGGCAACGCATGGAACGAGATACAGCTCCTGCTTCTGAATGCGCAGGGTTCGGTGCTCGACATCGCCTGCGGCACAGGAAAGGTCATGAGCATGCTGCAGGGCCTGAAGGAAATTGAAGTCCATGGCTGCGACATCTCCGATTTCCTTCTCGCCAAGGCCGTCGAACGCGGCATTGCCAAAGAACGCCTCACCTGTTGCGATGCCACCGCATTGCCATACCCCGCTGGACAATTCGACTTCGCCTATTCGATCGGGTCGCTGGAGCACTTCACCGAAGAGGGAATCCATTTGTTCCTGCAGGAGTGCAGGAAGGTCGTGGCCAAGCGCAGCTTCCACATGATTCCGGTGTCACGGTCGCAGAAAAACGAGGGCTGGATCAGCCCCTGGCAAAGCTACTTCAACAACTCGACCGATTGGTGGGTGGCCCATTGCAGGAGGACCTTTTCGAAGGTCACGGTTCTCGACTCGGCCTGGCAGGACGAGATCTCGACCGGAAAGTGGCTGATCTGTGAGGACTGAGCAGCACACGCCTGCGGCCTGCCACCGCGCGAACGCAATGCCGGCCCTCTCGGGCCGCACAGGCTGTTGAGCCATGTCCGACAACCAGCTCGATGCCGCACGGCGGGGTGACGGGGCGCGTCGGTCGTTCACGGTCGTCACGCCGAACTACAACATGGGCGGGCACCTCGGCCCCACCATCGAGTCCGTGCTGCGGAACCTCGAACCGGGGGACGAGTACTTCATCATTGACGGGGGCTCGACGGACAACAGCACGCAGGTCATTCGAGCCCACGAAACCAGACTGACCGGATGGGTCAGCGAGCCCGACGCCGGATACGCAGACGCGGTCGCCAAGGGGTTTCGCCTGGCCCGAGGTGACTACCTGTGCTGGGTCAACTCCGGCGATCTCCTGCTGGATGGAGCACTGAAGAAGGCACGCGCATCGCTCGAGCGTACCGGCGCCGATTTGATCTTCGGCGATGACTTGCTGATCGATGAAGAAGACAAGGTCATGCAAGTGACGAATGGCCACGCAGCGGACTTGCGGGCGATGATGTTGTACGCCGGCTGGACGCCCTTGCAGGAGTCCTGCTTCTGGACACGCGCCCTGTACGAGAAGGTTGGCGGGATCGACCCGGGCGTCAAGTACGCGGCCGACTACGACTTCTTCCTCAGAGCCAGCCTGACCGGACGCTGCCAGTACCTTCCGGTTGTCTTTGGCGCGTTCCGCAGGCACGAAGGGCAACTGTCCATGGCCAAGACGGCGCTCTACAAAGCAGAGCGAGAGAAGTGCCGAAAGCGCGAGCTGGTTGCATTGCCCCCCAACCCGCTCTTGCCACTGATCAACATCTACCACTGGTTCAAGGTTCGCTGGCGGGTGAGGGTGCATGCCAGGAAACGGAACATGGATCACCTGCGGGGCAAGACAGTGGGTGATGTGGTGTGCCAAGGCACCGACGCCGGACACGGGGTGAAACATGGCAGTTAAGCAACTGGTCAGGAATCTGGCGATGATGGCCATCTACCCGCGCCCGCTGATCGGCCTGGCCTACCTGCCCAGGTTCATCCGCCACTGGATGAGGTTCAGCCGGTTGAGCAAGGACGCTCGCCTGCGGCTTGTCGACGCCTATCCCAATCTGTGCGATTGGGTTGCGTCCACCCCCTTCGACCCCCACTACTTTTACCAGGCGGCCTGGCTTGCCCGTCAATTGGCGAGCGCCCCTCCCGCCAAACACCTGGACATCGGATCTGACGTCAAACTGATCGGCACCCTGTCGGCGTTCGTGCCGACCGAGTTCATGGATTTTCGCCCTCTGGACGCGACATTGACCGGCCTTGAGTGCACGCGTGGGGACATCCTGGCGCTGCCGATGGCAGACGACTCCGTCACGTCGGTGTCTTGCCTGCACGTGGTGGAACACATCGGACTGGGAAGGTATGGTGATCCGATCGACCCCGAGGGGAGCCGCAAAGCCATCGCGGAACTGGAGCGCGTGCTTGCCCACGGGGGACGCCTTTTTCTCTCGGTGCCTGTCGGGCGGGAACGAATCTGCTTCAACGCACACCGGGTCTTCGCGACGAAGACCATCGTCGATCTCTTCGGGAAGCTGAATCTGATCTCCTTCTCGCTGGTGGACGATACCGGTCGCTTCTGGCCGGACTGCTCACCGGATCGGGCAAACGGCCTCGACTACGGCTGCGGAATGTTTGTGCTGGAGAAGCCACGCTCCCATCAGGCCCCCTGATCTTTTCGGGTCAGCCCGAGTCGACGCCACGAATACCACGGCCCTGCAACCGGTTGTCCGATGAAGATCTTGTGCGCTTTCGGCCAGTACAACTACGGCAATGCCGAGCGTGGTGAAAGTCCGGAGTATTCGGCGTTCTTGCCGGCACTCAGAAACCTCGGCCATGAGGTCAGGCTCGTCGAGACCTGGAACAGGCGCGCCTATGCGGATCTGGCGTCGCTGAATCGTGCGCTACTGGACGCCGTCGAGGACTTTCGGCCCGATGTTCTCTTGTCGGTGCAGATGAACTACGAGATCTGGCTGGAGACGCTGGAGCTGATCCGTGCGCGCGGTGACGTGATCACACTGTCGTGGGCGACAGACGACTCATGGAAGTACCGAGAGGTTTCTCGTTTCATCGCCGGCTCCTATGACGCGATGGCGACCACCTATGACCACGTGGTGGCTCAGTACAGGGCGGACGGGATTGATCACGTTTTCGCCACTCAGTGGGCCGCCATTTCAGACCGCCTGCAGGAGCCCCTGGCCGCCGCGCGATGCCGGTACCCTGTCAGCTTCATCGGGACGTCACATGGGTCGCGGTCCCAGTGGGTCGAAGCGCTACGAGCCCGAGGCATCGAGGTGACGTGTTTCGGGTACGGATGGCCGAACGGGCCAGTGGCGGCTGAAGAGATGCCTCGGATCATTCGAGAGTCGTTCATCAGCTTGAACTTTGCCAACTCTCAGGGTGAAAACCAGATCAAGGCACGGCTGTTCGAGGTGCCAGGGGCTGGAGGATTTCTTCTCACCGAGCCAGCGCGATCGCTGGAGAACTATTACCGCGCAGGCCAGGAAATTGCCGTCTTCGCCGATCTCGATGATCTTGTCGCCAAGATCAACCATTACCTCGCGCACCCTCAGGCGCGGGATCTGATCGCCCAGGCGGGTTTTCAGCGAACGCGGCAGGAGCACACCTATGAACACCGGTTCATTCAACTGCTTCGTTTCGCTCAGTCGACCTCGCGGGCACGCCCGCGTGCGATGCCCGTGCCGACATTCGAGCAGGCTGCCGCGCGGCACAGGCTGACGCCTGCTCTCAGGCTTCTGAGGAACGTTCTGATGCGGTTGGGCGCGCTTGCGTTCGGCAAGGAAAAGGGGCCGAGAGCCGCGCGCAGGTTGGTGTACGAGCTCAGTTGGCGGCTCGCCGGGCGGCACACGTTCACCGCTGCTGGCTGGCCAGGAAGAATGTTCCCGCATGACTGATGCCCATGCGCCCGTCAGCGTCGTCATCCCCTGCTTCCTCTGTCGGGAGACGGTTGAACGCGCACTGCTCTCCGTGTTGCAGCAAACGATGCCGCCAAGGGAAATCCTGCTGGTGGATGACGCAAGCCCTGACGGCGGAGCAACCGTTGAAGAACTCAAGAGACTGGCTGCGCGGTATGGGGCCTCGATCCCGATCCGGGTCGTGCTGTCGACAAAAAATGGCGGGCCTGGAAGCGCGCGCAACCGCGGTTGGGAACTTGCAGATCAACCCTTCATCGCCTTTCTGGATTCCGACGATGCGTGGCTTCCTCGAAAAATCGAAATTCAGTACCCATGGATGCGCGACCACCCAGAGGTACTGCTGACGTGCCACCGCCATCTGCTTTCGGACGAAAGCGCCTCCGGCCTGCATGCACCGACTGCAACTCCCGACCCCTTCTCTGCCCACCCGATCGAAGGCCGATCGCTGCTTTATTTCAACGCCATCGCCACGCGAACGGTCATGCTGCGACGGGACCTGCCCCATCGATTCAGGGAAGGCAAACGACATGCGGAAGACTACCTGCTCTGGCTCGAAATGGTCCTGGGCGGCGTTCGTGCGGTCAAGCTCGATGCGCCACTCGCGGTGGCCTTCAAAGGCGATTTTGGTGCGGGGGGGTTGAGTGCAGACCTGGTGCGAATGGAGCTTGGGGAACTTGACTGCTATCGGCGACTGCACAAGGCTGGACTGATCGGCCTGTGGCGATTTGTTGGCTGCTCGGTTTTCTCGATGGCCAAATTCCTGCGCCGCGTGCTGGTGGTCGCCTTTCGCAGGGCCCTATGATCGCGCGGGCAGATCCGGTGGAGAACCGACCCGTCGATGCGGCAAGCGTGCGCCAAGCCGGCACCCGGGCACCCTGGGCACGCTGCCCGCCCCTGAAACCGACGACTCCCGTGCCCGGGGCCTCATCCGGGTTGATTCAACCGGGATTCACGACATGCGGCCGAGGATGAAACGCACGACAACTGCACAGACATCGAGTCAACAGGGAGGTGGTCCTTCCACGTTGGCCGCTGTCACAGGACGGCCCAAGGTTCTGTACTTCATTTCGGTCGACTGGTTCTTCTGCTCACACTTCCTCGGACGCGCCGTGGCCGCAAAAAACGCAGGCTATGAGGTGGTGGTCCTGGCTCACGTCGACCAGCACCGGGAAGTGATCGAAGCCTGCGGTTTCAAGCTCATCCCCCTGAGAATGGACCGACGCAGCATGAACCCCTACGCGACCTGGCTCACGTTTCTGCAGGTTCTTCGGGTCTATCGCGAGGAGCGACCTTCGCTGGTGCACCAGATCGCACTCAAACCTGTGTTGCTGGGTGGATTTGCAGCGCGGCTTTGCGGTATTCGACGCGTTGTGAACGCGATCGTTGGCGGAGGTTATGCGATGACGTCCGAGTCGCTCCGGATGCGCGCCTTTCGGCCGATTTTGAGGCTGGCCCTCAGGTTGCTTCTGAATCCGCAGGGCAGCAAAGTCGTATTTGAGAACGCCGACGACATCGGCGAGTTCGTGCGGACGAAGCAAGTGGACCCTGCTGCCGCGGTGCTCATCAAAGGCGCCGGGGTGGACCCTGCACTCTATGCAACGGGTGAGCGCAAAGAGGACCCGCCCATCGTGCTTCTGGGCGCCCGCCTGCTTTGGGACAAGGGTGTCGGAGAGTTCGTCGAGGCGGCGAATCTTCTTCGTGCGCGTGGCATCAACGCTCGATTCGTCGTTGCAGGTGACACCGATCCGGGGAACCGCGCGTGCATAGACCATCAGACGCTCGAGCGTTGGCGGAAGGCGGGCGTGGTTGAGCTGTGGGGGTTCTGCAAAGACATGCCGGACCTCCTGTCGCGGGCCACTGTCGCCTGCCTGCCGTCATACCGCGAGGGACTTCCACGGTTTTTGCTGGAAGCCATGGCGGCTGGTCTGCCATGTGTCACAACGGACGTGCCTGGGTGTCGCGAGGCCGTCAGGGATGGAGACAACGGCCTGCTGGTGCCCGTGCGCGACGCAGCGTCGTTGGCAGATGCCCTCGAAAAGCTACTGATCGATCCGTCGCTTCGGGCAAGGCTGGGTGGGCGAGGGAGGGATCGCATTGCCAATGAGTTCTCGTCCGAGCTGATCGAGACTCAGACCTTGAGCGTCTACCGACAAATGTTCGCACGATGAGAGTTCTTGTGACCGGCGCCAATGGATTCGTTGGAAGCGCCACCGTTGCTGCCTTGACCAGGCTCGGTCACGTGGTGGTGGCCACCACCCGAAACCCTGTCGGGAATGCCATCGGCGTCGGGTCCATTGGCCCCCAGACGGACTGGTCGTCTGCGCTGACCGGCTGCGACGCCGTCATCCATGCCGCGGCACGTGTGCACATGCTGCAAGACCTCGCCCCGGATCGACTGGCTGCCTTTCGGGCGGTCAACGTGGAGGGAACGCTTCAGCTCGCGCGCCAGGCGCTGGAAGCGGGCGTACGGCGACTGATCTTCCTCAGCTCGGTCAAGGTGCTTGGCGAAGCCACGGGGCCTGGCCTGCCCTACCAGCACGACGACGCGCCCTCCCCGCTCGATCCCTACGGTATCTCGAAGCGCGAGGCCGAAGACAGACTCCGCGAGATCGGCGCCGCCACCGGCATGGAGATGGTCATCATCCGGCCCCCCCTCGTATACGGCCCCGGCGTCAAGGCCAACTTCGCGGCCATGATGCGCGCCGTGCAGCGCGGACTGCCCCTTCCCCTGGCCTCGGTGACGCACAATCGCCGCAGCCTTGTCGCGCTCGACAACCTCGTGGACCTGTTGATCACCTGCATCGACCACCCGGCCGCCGCCAACCAGACCTTCCTGGTCAGCGACGGCGAGGACCTTTCCACCACCGGTCTTTTGCGTCGGCTGGGAACGGCAATGGGTCGGCCAGCCAGGCTGTTCCCGGTGCCGCCCGCCGTCCTGCAGGCGGGTGCCACCCTGCTCGGCAAGCGCGACACGGCCCAACGCCTGCTGGGCAATCTGCAGGTCGACATCACGCACACCAGGGAGACACTCGGATGGACACCGCCGATCTCGGTGGACGAAGGACTGCGGCGCGCGGCGGGCGGCCTGGTCACCCCATGAAGCGCGCGTTCGATCTCGCGCTGGCCGTTCCCGCCGCGCTCGTGTTGCTGCTGCCCATTGCGCTGGTTGCCCTCGCGGTGCGCCTCACCTCGCCCGGCCCCGCGCTGTACTGGAGCGACCGCGTCGGCCGCCACAACCGCCTCTTCAGGATGCCCAAGTTCCGCAGCATGCGCACGGACACCCCCGCGGTGGCCACGCACCTGCTGGACGATCCGGCGCGCTGGCTCACCCCCATCGGCCCCTTTCTGCGCAAAAGCAGCCTCGACGAACTGCCGCAGCTCTGGAGCATCCTCAAGGGCGACATGAGCTTTGTGGGGCCTCGGCCGGCGCTGTTCAATCAGGACGACCTGATTGCCCTGCGCACCGCCGCCGGCGTGCACGAACTGGTGCCCGGGCTCACAGGGTGGGCGCAGGTGAACGGTCGCGACGAGTTGCCGATTCCGCAAAAGGTGGCACTGGACGCAGAGTACCTGCGTCGACGCAGCCTGGTGTTCGACTTGCGCATTCTGTGGCTGACTGCCGTGAAGGTGCTGCGCCGCGACGGAGTGATCCACTGAGCCGCACGCCATGAACGAGCCCAAGCCCGACAACGCCGCCACCGCCCTACTCCACCTGCCGCGGCTGGCCAAACGCACGCTGGCCATCACCGTGGATGTGGTGCTGTGCGTGCTGGCCGTCTGGATCGCCCTCTACCTGCGCCTGGAGGTGTGGCTGCGGCTGGAGCCGCCCTACCTGTGGGCGGTGCTCGGTTCGGTGCTGATCGCGATTCCGCTGTTCGTGCGCTTCGGCCTGTACCGCGCCATCTTCCGTTACGCGGGCTGGAACGCCACGCTCACGCTCGGCCAGGCCATGGCGCTGTACGGTCTGGTCTATGCCACCGTGTTCACCATGATCAGCGTGCCCGGTATCCCGCGTTCGGTGGGCATCATCCAGCCGCTGCTGCTGTTCATGTTCGTGGCCCTGAGCCGCTTGCTCGTGCGCGTGTGGCTGGGTGGGCTGTACCGCAACCTGCTCGCGCGCCGCGGGCTGCCCGGCGTGCTGATCTATGGCGCGGGCAATGCAGGCCGCCAGCTTGCGGCCGCGCTGGTGCGCAGCCCCGAACACCGGCTGCTCGGCTTCATCGACGACGACCCGGCGTTGCAAGGCAACAGCCTGGACGGCCGCACCGTCTATGCACCGCAGCGCCTGCCCGAACTGGTGAAAAGCATTGGCGCCAGCGATGTGCTGCTGGCGCTGCCTTCTGCCTCGCAGCAACGGCGCCGCGCCATCCTCGATTCGCTGCGCGGGCTGCCACTGCACGTGCGCACGTTGCCAGCCGTGGCCGACCTGGCCTCGGGCAAGGCCGATCTGAGCGACCTGCGCGAGCTCGACATCGAAGACCTGCTAGGCCGCGAGCCCGTGGCGCCCGAGCCCGCGCTGCTGCAGCGGCTGATCCACGATCGCGTGGTCGCCGTCACCGGTGCGGGCGGCAGCATCGGCAGCGAGCTGTGCCGGCAGATCGTCGATCTGCACCCGCGCACGCTGCTGCTGATCGACCAGAGCGAGTACGCGCTGTACGCCATCCACCACGAACTGCAGCGCCGCCTGGGGCACGACGCGGTGGAGATCGTCCCGCTGCTGGCTTCGGTACAGGACGAAGCCCGCATGGCGCAGATCCTGGGCGCGTGGAACCCGCACACGCTCTACCACGCGGCGGCCTACAAGCACGTGCCGCTGGTGGAGCACAACGCCGTGCAGGGTCTGCGCAACAACGTCTGGGGCACCTGGGTCACGGCGCGTGCGGCACTGGCCGCGGGCGTGCGCCACTTCGTGCTCATCAGCACCGACAAGGCCGTGCGCCCGACCAACATCATGGGCGCCAGCAAACGCCTGGCCGAGCTCGTGCTGCAGGCCCTGGCCGAACGCCATGGCGACCGCACGCGGTTCAGCATGGTGCGCTTCGGCAATGTGCTGGGTTCCAGCGGTTCGGTGGTGCCGCTGTTTCGCGAGCAGATCGCCAACGGCGGGCCGGTCACGGTCACGCACCCCGACATCACCCGCTTCTTCATGACCATCCCGGAGGCCGCGCAGCTCGTGATCCAGGCCGGCGCGCTGGCCGAGGGTGGTGATGTGTTCGTGCTCGACATGGGCGAACCCGTTCGCATCATGGACCTCGCCGTGCGCATGATCGAACTCTCGGGCCTGCAGGTGAAGAGTGCCGGGCAGCCCTGGGGGCAGATCGAGATCCACGTCACCGGCCTGCGCCCGGGCGAGAAGCTCTATGAGGAGCTGCTGATCGGCGACAACCCGCAGGCCACGAACCACCCCCGCATCTGGCGCGCCCGGGAAGCGCGGATCGAGCACGACACGCTGATGGACCTGCTCGCCCGCTTCGACCAGACGCTGCTGGCCAACGATGTGCCGGGCCTGCGCACGCTGCTGCAACGCACGGTGCAGGGTTACCAGCCCACGGGCGGTGTCGTCGACTGGCTGCACTCCACCCCGGAGCCACCGGACACGGCCGCCACGCGCCCGGCATCGATATAAAAAAAAGCCACCTTGCGGTGGCTTTCTCAAGTCCTTGGAAGGACGTCGTTGGGAGACCTGTTCACACGTTCTGTCGAGCGCCTGAGGGTTCTCGACGGGGTGCAGATGAAGGTGCTGGGGGTGTTGTGACAGCAACCCCGGCATTGTGCGTTGCGGTATGCCCACGCACCATCCCCAATTTGGGGGAACACTTGCCGCTTTTCGTCGGTCAGGTAGGCAAAGCGACCACGAACCGTGCGCCGCCGCCTGGCCGCTCCTCGCAACGCACGGTGCCGCCGTGGCGTTCCACGATGGTGCGCACCAGCGACAACCCCAGGCCCACGCCGCCCTCGCGCTCGCTCGCGCCGGGCAGCCTGTAGAAGGGCTCGAAGATGCGCTCGCGCAAATCGGCCGGCACGCCGGGGCCGTGGTCGTCAACCACCAGCGCCACCCGCGCCGGCGTCGCCATGCGGTGCAGGCTCAGGTGCACCTCGGCGCCCTCTTGCCCGGCGGCGCGGCCATAGCGCCGCGCGTTCTCCAGCAGGTTGCGCACCACGCGGCGCAGCAGCTTGGCGTGGCCACGCACCACCACCTCACCGACGTCGGCCGCCACGGCCAGGTCGGCCCCGGTGCGGGCACACTCCTCGGCGGCCAGGCCCAGCAGGTCCACGTCCTCCTGGGCGCCGAAGGCCGCCGGGTCGGAGGCGTCGCGCAGGTCGAGCCGGCTCGCCAGCAGGATTTCATCGATCAACTGATCGAGCTCGTCGATGCTGCGCGCGATCTCGGCGCGCTGAGCGCGGTGCGCCGGGTCGTCCCCCACCAGCGCCAGGCCCATGCGGATGCGCGCCAGCGGCGAGCGCAACTCGTGGGAAGCGTTGGCCAGCAGCCGCTTGTGCGCCTGCAACAGCGACTGCACGCGCTCGGCCGCGGCGTTGAAGCGCCCGGCCAGGAAGGCCACTTCGTCCTCCCCGGTCACGGGCAGGCGCGCCGACAGGTCGCCCGCGCCCCAGCGCTCCACGCCTTTCTGAAGAATCTCCAGCCGGCGGGTGAGGCGCCGCACGATGGGATAGGCCCCCAGCGCCACGGCGACCGCGGCCATGCCGAGCAACCAGGCGAAGCCTGCCGGGGTGAGCAGCCAGGCCGGGGCACGGCTGCCGGGGTTGGTGGGTGGGCGGTTCGAGCGCGGCAGCAGCACATAGAGCTTCTCGCCGTCCTTCATCAGCACCTCGAAGCGCCAGCCTTCGCCGGGCAGTCGCTCGCCCCGGGCCGGCGCGTCGCCCAGCACATCGCCCGCGGCGTTCTGGACGACGATGGTGCGCATCAGGCGCGCGTCGTTCTCGACACGATCGCGCTGCTCGAGGGCCTGCTGCCACAGCCACCCCGCCACCAGCGTGACCACCGTGACCGCGGCCACCACCGCGAGCCAGATGCGCAGGTACAGGCGCTGTCCGAAAGCCATCGTCAGTCTTGCTGCTTGGCGAAGACGTAGCCGACGCCACGCACGGTGAGGATGCGCTTGGGGTTCTTGCTGTCCACCTCGATCGCGCCCCGGATGCGGCCGATGTGCACATCGATCGAACGGTCGAAGGCCTCCAGTTCGCGCCCACGCACGGCTTCCATGATCTGGTCGCGCGTGAGCACGCGACCGGCCCGCTCGGCCATCGCCACGAGCAGGTCGAACTGGTAGGAGGTGAGCTCGGCCTGCACCTCACCGACCGTGACGGTGCGCGCGTCGCGGTCGATCTCCAGGGAGCCGAAGCGCAACACCGGCGTGGTGCGTGAGCCGGCGCCGCCAGAGCCGGTCTCGGCGCGCCGGCGCAGCACGGCGCGCACCCGCGCCAGCAGCTCGCGCGGCTCGAACGGCTTGGGCAGGTAGTCGTCGGCGCCCAGTTCCAGGCCGATGATGCGGTCCATCGGGTCGCCCTTGGCGGTGAGCATAAGCACCGGCACGCGGGATTGCTCCGTGGTCAACGCACGAATGCGGCGGCACACTTCCAGGCCGTCGATGCCGGGCATCATCAGGTCCAGAATCACGAGCTCGGGTTGCACCAGCGGCAACTGGGCCAGGCCCTGCTCCCCGTCGGCGGCGTGGGTCACCTCGAAGCCCGACTGCCCGAGGTACTCCTGCACCATGTGGGCCAGCCGCGCATCGTCTTCGATCATCAGGAGTCGGGAGGTCGTCATGCGATTCAGTGTAGCCAGCGACTCAGGCTGCGACAGCGCCCGATGCTGACGGGTGGGCGTGTCCCGGCCTTGAGCCCCGCGTAAAGTAAGGTAAATGCCGTTGGAACCCGCAAACACCCTGGGCGGCCTGCTGGCGCAGCGGGCCGCCACACACGCCCACCACGCCGCCCTGCAATGGGACGGCGCCGACCCGCGCTGGCAGCAGCTGGATTACGCCACCCTGGCAGCGCGCGCCCAGGCCCTGGCGCGCGCGCTGCCGGTGGAGCGCGGTCTGCGCGTGGCCTGGCTGGGCTTCAACCACCCCGCGCAGCTCGCGCTGCTGTTCGCGCTCGCCCTGCGCGGCGCCGTGCTGGTGCCGCTGAACCACCGGCTCGCCCCGGCCGAGTGGGCCGCCGTTCTCGACGACTGCGCGCCCCTGTGCCTGCTGCACGACGACGCCTTCACCGAGCCCGCACGCGCGCTGGCCTCGGCCGAGGGCCTGCAGGCGATCGCCATCGACTCCATCGATCTGTCGACCGACGAACCCCTGCCCGACCAGGGCCGACCGGACGACGCCGCGCTGATCGTCTACACCTCGGGCACCACGGGCAACCCGAAAGGCGCCGTGCACACCCAGGCCAACCTGCTCGCCAACATGGCGATCGCGGCCCAGGTGCAAGAACTCAGCGACCACGACACCGTGCTCACCGCTCTGCCGCTGTTCCATGTCGGCGGCCTGTGCATCCAGACCCTGCCCGCGCTGTCGGTGGGCGCGCGCGTGCTGCTGCACCGCCGCTTCGACCCCGGTGCGGTGCTCGACGCGATTGCGCGCGAGCGCCCCTCGCTCACCCTGCAGGTGCCGGCCACGTTGCAGGCGCTGCTGCAGCACCCGCACTGGCCCGCGGTCAACCTGTCGTGCCTGCGCGCGATCTGGGCCGGCTCCAGCCTGCTGCCCGCCGAACTGCTGCGCGCCTGCCATGCGCGCGAGGTGCCGGTGTGCAACGTCTATGGCAGCACCGAGACCGGGCCCTTTTCCATTGCGCTCGGCCCTGAGCGTGCCATGGCCCTGGCCGGGTCCTGCGGCTGGCCGGTGCCCGGGGTGGAAGTGAAGCTGGTGGACGCCCAGGGCGAGCCCGTGGCCCGCGGGCGCGTCGGCGAGATCTGCGTGCGCGGGCCCAATGTGGTCACGCTCTACTGGCCCGATGTGGACGCCGTGGACAGCGAGGGCTTCTTCCACAGCGGCGACCTGGCGCGCCGCGAGCCCGATGGCCACTACGTGGTGGTCGGCCGTTCCAAGGACATGATCATCTCGGGCGGCGAGAACATCTACCCGGCCGAGATCGAGCACCTGCTCGCCGAGCACCCCTGGGTGGCGGATTGCGCGGTGGTGGGCCGGCCCGACGAGCGCTGGGGCGAGGTCTGCGTGGCGGTGGTGGTGGTGCGCGAGGGCGCACCCGACAACTGGTCGGCCGATGTGGAAGCCGCGCTGCACGGCCGGCTGGCGCGTTACAAGTGGCCCCGCTATTGGCACCGCGTGGACGCCCTGCCACGCACCGCGCTGGGCAAGGTGGTCAAGCCCGCGCTCCGGGCGTGGCTGGTGAGTCAGCGCTGAGGCCCGCCGCCTGCGGCGTGGGCAGCCAGCGCGTGGCCAGCCACACCAGCACCAGCACGGGCAGGCCCAGCGCCGCGGTGCCCAGGAAAAAGGGCACGTACCCGTGGGCATCGACGAAGGCGCCCGAGTACCCCGCCAACCATTTCGGGGCCAGCAGCATCATCGAGCTGAACAGCGCGTACTGCGTGGCCGAATAGCTCACGTTGGTGAGGCTGGACAGGTAGGCGATGAAAGCGGCCGAGGCCACACCGGCACTGAGGTTGTCGGCGGAGATGACGAACACCAGCGCGAGCAGGCTGGCGCCGTGCCCGGCCAGCCAGGCAAACAGCAGGTTGCTGGCGGCCGACAGCACGGCACCCAGCATGAGCACGCGCATCACCCCCAGACGCATGGCCAGCGCGCCACCGATGAAGGCCCCCAGCAGGGTCATGATCACGCCGTAGACCTTGCTCACCCCGGCCACCTGGTCCTTGGTGTAGCCCATGTCCACGTAGAAGGGGTTGGCCATGATGCCCATCACCACGTCGCTGATGCGGTAGACACCGATGAGGGCCAGGATGAGCACGGCCTGCTTGCCGTAGCGGCGCAGGAAATCGGCGAAGGGCTCGATGAGCGCGCCCTGCAGCCATTCGGCGGCGCTGCGCGCGGGCGGCAACTCCACCCGGGCGGGCTCGCGCGAGAACAGCACGGTGAGCACGCCCACGGCCATGCTCGCGGCCATCACCAGGTAAGCGGTGGTCCAGCCCACCTGCTGGTAACCCCCGCCAGCGATCTCGTTGCGTGCGGCGATCCACAGCACGCCCGCGCCCGCCCAGATCATGGCCAGGCGGTAGCCGGTCTGGTAGGTGGCGGCCAGCGCGCCCTGGCGCTGTGCGTCGGCCGATTCGATGCGGAAGGCATCGAGCGCGATGTCTTGCGTGGCCGAGGCGAAGGCCACGGCCAGCGCACACCAGACCACCACGTCGAGGCCCTGGCGGGGGTCGGCCACCGCCATGCCCACCAGCGCCGCCGCGATGGCCAGTTGCGAGACCAGCAGCCAGCTGCGCCGCCGCCCCAGCGCGCGCGTGAGCAACGGAATCGGCAGCCGGTCGACCAGCGGCGCCCAGCACCATTTGAAGCCGTAGGCCAGGCCCACCCAACTGAGGTAGCCGATCGTCGTGCGGTCGATGCCGGCCTCGCGCAGGCGAAAACTCAGCGTGCCCAGCACCAGCAGCAGCGGCAGGCCGGCAGCGAAACCCAGCGCGAACATGCGCAGGCTGGCGGGTTCGAGGTAGACGCGCAGGGTCTGGGCCCAGCTCGGGCGCGGATCGGGGGAGGTGTCGGAAGCCATGCGATGGGTGGGGGCTCGCCGTCGCGCACACGCGCGCGGCTTTGCCTATTATTCGCCCATGTGCCTGTTCTGCGACCTCAAGACCCGCGCCAATGCGCGCCAAGCCGCGTCGGCCCGGCCCGACCACGTGTGGAACGCGCGCCGCGCCTTCGTGCTGGCCGCCGGCGCGGCGGCGGCGGTGCCGGCGCTCGCGCAGGTGGACGTGGGCCAGGGCTCCGCGCTGCGCAACCTGGTGCCGGCCGAAGAGCTGGAAAACGCCGCCGGCAAGCAATACGGCCAGATGATGGCCGAGGCCCAGGCCAAAGGCGCACTCGCCCCCGCCAGCGACCCGCAGCTCCAGCGCCTGCGCAACATCGCGCGCCGCCAGATCCCGCACGCGCCCCCGTGGAACGCGCGCTCCACCGGCTGGCAGTGGGAAGTCAACCTCATCCGCAGCGACCAGATCAACGCGTTCTGCATGCCCGGGGGCAAGATCGCCTTCTACACCGGCATCCTCGACAAGCTCAAGCTCACCGACGATGAGACCGCGATGATCATGGGCCACGAGATGGCACACGCGTTGCGCGAACACGCACGGGCGCGCGTGGCCAAGACCAACGCCACCGGCATGGGCCTGTCGATCGCGGCGCAACTGCTGGGCCTGGGCCAGTTGGGGGACGTGGCCGCCAACCTGGGCACGCAGTTGCTGAGCCTGAAGTACAGCCGCGACGACGAGACCGAGGCCGACCTCGTGGGCCTGGAGTTGGCTGCGCGCTCGGCCTACCTGCCGCGCGCCAGCGTGACGCTGTGGCAGAAGATGGCCGCGGCCGGCGGCGGCGCCGGGCCGGGTTTTCTCTCCACCCACCCCAGCGGCCCGAACCGCATCCGCGAACTCGAGGCCAACCTGCCCAAGGTGCAGGGGCTGTACGAGCAGGCACGGCGCGGCTGAGCGCCGGCGCCGGCCTCAGGCCCGCTCGCCCACGTAGGGGTTGAAGCGCCGCTCCTCGCCGAACGTGCTTTCGGGCCCGTGGCCGGGGATGAACACCGTCTCGTCGCCCATGGGCCACAGGCGCTCGCGGATGCTGGCGAGCAGCTCCGCGTGGTTGCCACCCGGAAAATCGGTGCGCCCGATGCTGCCGGCGAAGAGCACGTCGCCCACGAACGCGCGTTGTGCGTCCTTCGAATGGAACACCACGTGGCCGGGCGTGTGGCCCGGGCAGTGCCGCACGGCCAGCGTGCATTGGCCGATCTGCACCATGTCGCCGTCACGCAGCCAGCGCGTGGGCGTGAAGGCCTCACTGGGTGGGAAGCCGAACATAGCGCCCTGTTGCGGCAGGGCGTCGATCCAGAACCGGTCGCCCTCGTGCGGCCCGACGATGGGCAGCGACAGGCGGTTCGCCAGCTCGGCGGTGGCGCCCGCGTGGTCGATGTGCGCGTGCGTGAGCCAGATCGCCTTGAGCGACAGGCCCAGGCGCTGCACTTCGGCCAGCAGCCGCTCCAGGTCGCCCCCCGGATCGATGACCGCGGCATCCAGGGTCTCGTCGCACCAGACGATGGAGCAGTTCTGCGCGAAGGCGGTGACGGGAACGGTGAGGTAGCGCAGCATCAGAGCTTGAAGTCGTAGCCGATCGTGATCGGCGCGTGGTCCGAGAAGCGCTGGTCCTTGAAGATGGATTCGGTGCGGGCGAGCGCGGCGATGGCGGGCGTGGCCAGGTGGTAGTCCAGCCGCCAGCCCACGTTGTTCGCGTAGGCCTGGCCGCGGTTGCTCCACCACGTGTAGCAGGTGTCGGTGGTGTCGGGCTGCAGGCGGCGGTAGACGTCGATCAGCCCCACGTCTTCGCTCAGCAGCTGGCTCATCCACTCGCGCTCCTCGGGCAGGAAACCGCTGTTCTTCTGGTTGCTGCGCCAGTTCTTCAGGTCGTTCTGCGTGTGGGCGATGTTCACGTCGCCGCACAGGATGAACTCGCGCTCGCTCTTGAGCGTGAGCAGGTGCGGGAAGAACGCCGCCAGGAAGCGGTACTTGGCTTCCTGGCGCTCGGGGCCGGACGACCCGCTCGGGAAATAGGCGCTGATGATCGAGAACTTGCGTTTGGGCGTGTCGAAACGCAGCTCGGTGTAGCGGCCCTCGGCGTCGAACTCGCCGGCGTCGAAGCCGATGCGCACGGCGCTGGGCTCGTGGCGGCTATAGATCGCGGTGCCCGAATAGCCCTTTTTCTCGGCGAAGTGGAAGTGCCCCCGCAGGCCGGCCAGTGTCTCGAAGCGACCGGCCACATCCGGGGCCTGCGCCTTGACCTCCTGCACACAAATACAATCCGGCGCACTTTTCGCCAGCCAGTCTTCGAGGCCTTTGGTGGCGGCCGAACGGATGCCGTTGAGGTTGAGGCTGGTCAGCTTGAACACAAGGAAGTCTCCATGGTGATGGCGGGCGCCACGGCACAACAGCCGCTGGCACAGGCATTCGTGAAATTCTGCGTCGAGGCCGGGGCCTTGAAGTTCGGTGAGTTCAAGACCAAGGCCGGTCGCCTCTCGCCCTACTTCTTCAACGCCGGGTTGTTCGACGACGGCGTCAAGCTCGGCCGGCTGGCGGAATTCTATGCACGCGCCCTGCTGGAGAGCGGCATCGCGTTCGACATGGTCTTCGGCCCGGCCTACAAAGGCATTCCGTTGGGCGCGGCGGTGGCGATCGAACTCGCGCGGCTGGGCCGCAACGTGCCCTTCGCCTACAACCGCAAGGAAGCCAAGGACCACGGCGAAGGCGGCAACCTCGTGGGGGCACCGCTCCGGGGCCGCGTGCTGATCGTGGACGATGTGATGAGCGCCGGCACCGCCGCGCGCGAATCGATCGCGCTGATCCGCGCGGCGGGCGCCACGCCGAGCGCCGTGGCGATTGCGCTGGACCGACAGGAGAAAGCCACCGAGGTCGGCGCCGATGGCGCGGTCCGCGACGTGGATCACAGTGCCGTGCAATACGTGCAGCGCCAGCTCGGCCTGCAGGTTTGCGCGATTGCGAGGCTGGACGATTTGCTCCAGTATCTGAACGAGCAGCCCGGGGGCGAGATCGCGGCGCACCGGGCGCGTGTGCTGACCTACCGCGAGCGCTACGGCGTCAAGGACTCCTGACCATGAACCGCTCCGCCCTGCCCCCTTCCCACCCGCTGCGCGCCCTCGCGGTTCTCGCAACGGGCGCGCTGTTGTCGTGTGCGGCCCTGGCCCAGGGCGCCGCCCAGAGCATCTACACCTGTACCGACAGCAAGGGCCGGCGCATCACCTCCGACCGACCGATCGCCGACTGCCTGGACCGCGAGCAACAGCGCCTGGGGCGCACCGGCACCGTGCGCGAGGTGATTCCGCCCAGCTACACGCGCGAGGAACGCGAGAAGCTCGACGCCCAACGCCGCGCCGAGGCCGAGAAGGAAGCGCGCATCCAGGAAGAGAAGCGCCGCGACCGCGCGCTGCTGATCCGCTACCCGAACCCGGGTGTGCACGACAAGGAGCGCCAGGAAGCGCTGGCCCAGGTCGACGAAGTGATTTCGGCGGTGAACAAGCGCGAGGTGGCGCTGGTGGCGCAGCGCAAGGAAATCGACACCGAGTTCGAGTTCTATGCGAGCGACCCGGCCAAGGCGCCGATGTGGCTCAAGCGCAAGCGCGAGGACAACGAGAAGCAGGTGGAAGTGCAGAAGCGCTTCCTGTCCGAACAGGTGCAGGAGAAGCAGCGCATCAACGCGCGCTTCGACGAAGAGCTGGTCAAGCTCAAGCAGCTCTGGGCCGCGCAGGCCTCGGTCGGCCGCTGAGCGCGGCCCGCGCCCGGCTCAACCCAGCTTCTGTCGCAGCAGGTCGTTCACCTGTTGCGGGTTGGCTTTGCCCTTGCTGGCCTTCATGGCCTGGCCCACCAACGCGTTGAAGGCCTTGTCCTTGCCGGCGCGGAACTGGGCCACCATGTCGGCGTTGGCGGCCATCACCTCGTCGATGATCTTCTCGATCGCGCCGCTGTCGCTGACCTGCTTGAGGCCTTTGGCGTCGATGATGGCGTCGACATCGCTGCCCTCGCCGGTCCACAGCGCATCCATCACCTGCTTCGCGGCGTTGTTCGACACGGTGCCGTCCGCGATGCGCTTGAGCAGCGCCGCGAGCTGTGCCGCGCTCACCGGCACGTCGGCGATGTCGCGCTCCTCGTTGTTCAGGCGGCGCGAGACCTCGCCCATCACCCAGTTGCTGGCCATCTTGGCCTGGCCGCTGGCCTGCGCCGCGGCCTCGAAGTAGGCCGCCATCGCCGGGCTTTGCGTGAGCGTGGTGGCGTCGTACTCGGGCAGGGCGTATTGCTGCACGAAGCGCTCGGCCATGGCGCGCGGCAGCTCGGGCATGGCCGCCTTCACCTCGTCCACCCAGCTGCGCGCCACCACCAGCGGCGGCAGGTCCGGGTCGGGGAAGTAACGGTAGTCGGCCGCGTCTTCCTTGGTGCGCATGGCGCGGGTCTCGCCGGTGTCGGGGTCGAACAGCACGGTGGCCTGCTGGATGGCGTGGCCATCCTCGATCTGCTCGATCTGCCAGCGCACCTCGTAGTCGATGGCCTGCTGCATGAACTTGAACGAGTTCAGGTTCTTGATCTCGCGGCGGGTGCCCAACGGCTGGCCCGGCTTGCGCACCGAGACGTTGGCGTCGCAGCGGAACGAACCCTCCTGCATGTTGCCGTCGCAGATGCCGATCCAGGTGACGATCTTGTGCAGCTCTTTCGCGTAGGCCACGGCCTCGGCGCTGGAGCGGATGTCGGGCTCGGTCACGATCTCCAGCAGCGGCGTGCCGGCGCGGTTGAGGTCGATGCCCGATTGGCCGATGAAGTCTTCGTGCAGCGATTTGCCGGCGTCTTCTTCCAGGTGCGCACGCACCAGACGCACGGTCTTCTTCTCGTCGCCGAGGAAGAAGCTCACCGCGCCGCCCTGCACCACCGGAATCTCGAACTGGCTGATCTGGTAGCCCTTGGGCAGGTCGGGGTAGAAGTAGTTCTTGCGCGCGAACACGCTGCGCTCAGCGATGTGCGAGCCCACGGCCAGGCCGAGGCGGATCGCGCAGGCCACGGCCTCGCGGTTCATCACCGGCAGCGTGCCGGGCAGGGCCAGATCCACAGCGCAGGCCTGGGTGTTGGGTTCGGCGCCGAAGGCAGTGGCGGCCCGGCTGAAGATCTTGGATTGGGTGGCGAGCTGGGTGTGGGTCTCGAAGCCGATCACGACTTCGTAGCCTTGCACCAGCAGGGAGGCGGTCTTGGTGCTCATGTCAGAAACCCGTGGGGGACTGCGTGTGCCAGTCGGTGGCTTGCTGGAAGGCGTGCGCCACCTGCAGCAGCCCGGCTTCCTTCAGGTGGTTGCCCATGAGCTGCAGGCCCACGGGCAGGCCGCCCAGACCGAAGCCGGCGGGCACGCTCAACCCGGGCAGGCCGGCCAGGCTGCCGGGCAGCGTGAAGATGTCGGCCAGGTAGTTGGCCACGGGGTCGTCGGCCTTCTCGCCAATGGCCCAGGCCACGGTGGGCGCGGCGGGGCCGGCAATCAGGTCGCACTGCGTGAAGGCCTGCTGGAAATCCTGCGCGATCAGGCGGCGGATCTGCTGCGCCTTGAGGTAGTAGGCGTCGTAGTAGCCGTGTGAGAGAACGTAGGTGCCGATCATGATGCGCCGCTGCACCTCGGGGCCGAAGGCCTCGCTGCGCGACTTCTTGTACATGTCGATCAGGTCGTCGTACCGCGCGGCGCGGTGGCCGAACTTCACGCCGTCGTAGCGGCTCAGGTTCGAGCTCGCTTCGGCCGGGGCAATGATGTAGTAGACGGGGATGGCGAGCTCGGTGCGCGGCAGCGAGACCTCGACCAGCGAGGCGCCGAGCTTCTCGAGTTCGGCAAGCGCGGCGCGCACGGGCGCCAGCACGTCAGCGGCCACGCCGTCGCCGAAGAACTCCTTCGGCAAGCCGATGCGCAGGCCCTTGAGCGGCTGCGCGACCGTGGCCCCTTCGTTCGGCTTGCCGAGCAGGCGGCTGTAATCCTCGGCCGGCAAGTCCAGGCTGGTGGAGTCGCGGTCGATGTCGGGCCCGGCCATGGCGGTGAGCAGGGTGGCGCAGTCGGCCGCGCTGCGCGCCATCACGCCGGCCTGGTCGAGGCTGGAAGCAAAGGCCACCATGCCGTGGCGCGAGCAGCGGCCGTAGGTGGGCTTGATGCCGGTGATGCCGCAGAAGCTGGCGGGCTGGCGGATCGAGCCGCCGGTGTCGGTGCCGGTGACGGCGGGCGCCAGGCGCGCGGCCACAGCCACGGCCGAACCGCCCGAGGAGCCACCGGGCACGCGCGCCCTGTCCCAGGGGTTGCGCGCGGGGCCGTAGGCCGAGTTCTCGTTGCTGCCGCCCATGGCGAACTCGTCGCAGTTGAGCTTGCCGAGCGACACCGCCCCGGCCTGCCCGAGCCGGGCAACCACGGTGGCGTCGAACGGGCTGCGGTAGCCCTCGAGCATCTTCGAGCCGGCGGTGGTGGGGAAATCGCGCGTGACGAAGATGTCCTTGTGCGCGATCGGCACGCCCAGCAGCGGGGTGCGCTCACCGGCGGCCACGCGCGCGTCGGCGGCGCGGGCCTGCGCGAGCGAGGCGTCTTCGTTGAAGGCGAGGTAGGCGCCCAGTTGCGTGTGCTGCTTCGCGCGCGCCAGCAGGTGCTGCGTGGCTTCGGTGCTGCTCGTCTTCCCGTCGGCGATGGCCTGCGCCAGCTCGGCCACGCCCATCTCGTGCAGCGCCTTCATTCGATCACCTTCGGCACCAGGAACAGGCCGCGCTCCACGGCCGGGGCGCTTTGCTGGTTGGCCTCGCGCTGGTTGGGCTCGCTCACCACGTCGGGGCGCAGGCGCAGGGCCACGTCTTCCATCACCGCGGTGGGGTGGGCCAGGGGCTCCACGCCGGTGGTGTCGACAGCGTTCATCTGCTCGACGATGTCGAAGAAGCCATTGAGCTGGCCGAGCATGCGTTCGCTCTGCGCGGGGCTCAGTTCGAGGCGCGCCAGGTTGGCGATGCGCCCGATGTCGTTGAGGGTCAGGGACATGGTGCTGGGGTGGAAGAGGCGCAGCCCGCGCGGGACGGGCCGGGTGGCAACCGGATGCAAAACGGGCGTTCTACGGGGGAAAACGCCCTGTTTTCGTGCGGTTGTGCACAGGGAGTCGGGTATTATCCTGCGTTCAGCGAAAGGGGCTTTTTTGCCTGCTTTTCGCCCACGAATCAACCACTTAGCTCCCGATGTCCGGCCCGATCTTCGGCCCCACCCCCGGTTGCACGCACCCGCACCAGTGTGCGCAACCCACAGGACCCATCCACCATGTTTGAAGCGTTCCGTCGGAGTTTCTCGACCGACCTGGCCATCGATCTCGGCACCGCCAACACCCTGATCTACGTGCGCAACAAGGGCATCGTGCTGGACGAGCCCTCGGTGGTGTCGATCCGCCACGAAGGCGGCCCGCAGGGCAAGAAGACCATCCAGGCCGTGGGCCGCGAGGCGAAGGCCATGCTCGGCAAGGTGCCCGGCAACATCGAAGCCATCCGCCCGATGAAGGACGGCGTGATCGCCGACTTCACCGTCACCGAGCAGATGCTCAAGCAGTTCATCAAGATGGTGCACCCGCGCTCGATGTTCAAGCCGAGCCCGCGCATCATCATCTGCGTGCCCTGCGGCTCCACCCAGGTCGAGCGCCGCGCCATCCGCGAATCGGCCCTGGGCGCCGGCGCCAGCGAGGTCTACCTGATCGAGGAACCCATGGCCGCGGCCATCGGCGCCGGCCTGCCGGTGTCCGACGCGTCGGGCTCCATGGTGGTCGACATCGGCGGCGGCACCACCGAGGTGGGCGTCATCAGTCTGGGCGGCATGGTCTACAAGGGCAGCGTGCGCGTGGGTGGCGACAAGTTCGACGACGCCATCATTGCCTACATCCGCCGCAACTACGGCATGTTGATCGGCGAGCCCACCGCCGAGGCAATCAAGAAGGAAATCGGCTCCGCCTTCCCGGGTTCGGAAGTGCGCGAGATGGAGGTCAAGGGCCGCAACCTCTCCGAGGGCGTGCCGCGCAGCTTCACCATCAGCTCCAACGAGGTGCTGGAAGCCCTGACCGAACCCCTGAACCAGATCGTCAGCGCCGTGAAGAACGCGCTGGAGCAGACCCCGCCCGAACTCGGCGCCGACATCGCCGAGCGCGGCATGATGCTCACCGGCGGTGGCGCCCTGCTGCGCGACCTGGACCGCCTGCTGGCCGAGGAAACCGGCCTGCCGGTGCTGGTGGCCGAGGAGCCCCTCACCTGCGTGGTGCGCGGTTGCGGCATGGCCCTGGAGCGCATGGAGCGCCTGGGCACGATCTTCACCAGCGAATAAGGGCCGCGGTTTCCGCGGCGAGCCACCATGCCAC
>JACVCO010000015.1 GCA_016741995.1 Hydrogenophaga sp.
CGTCCGATCGGGTATCAGGTCGGGTGTTGGGCCGGCTGTTGGAGCGGGCATCGGACCGGTTGTCCGATCGGGGGTCCCGTCGCGGGGCCGGGGCGCGCCCGGGCGCATCGGCCTCGCGCGGCGCCCTGGCGGTGGCCGCGGGCTGCACAGGCAATTCGGGGCGTTGCGCGGCACTCAATGGCCGGGCGCGTGCGGGGCCGGGTGGGCGCACGGGCGCGCGGCGCGGGGCGCGCGGGTCGGCAGGGGGCTTGGGGGCCGCGGGTTTGAGCTTGAGGGTGCGGCCGGGGGGGTCTTGTGACATGGGGGGATTGTCCCTCGCTCTTTCGGCGCAGTGCCGGCCACAGGCTCAGTCCAGCCCCCCCGACCGCAACGCCGCCAGGTCCAGCACCCGCAGCCCCCCATATTCGATCCGTATCCACCCCTTCTCCTGCAGCGCGCGCAACGCCTCGTTCACACGCTGGCGCGAAAGGCCCACCAGGTAGGCCAGTTCCTGCTGCGTGATGCGCAGCACCCCGCCCACGTTGGGCGAGAGCAGCGGGTGGAACAGGGCGGCCAGGTTGCGCGCCACGCGCAGGTCGGGGCTGGTCAGGCGATCGATCTCGCGCGCCGCGATGAACTGGCCCAGGCGCTCGTTGAGCTGATGCATCACGAAGCGGTTGAAACCGATCGAGTGATCGAGCAGCCAGTCGAACGTGTCCACCGGCAGGCCCGCGATCAGGCTCTTGCGCAGGGCCTGGATGTTGTAGCGGTACTGCTCGTGCTTGAGCACCGTGCCCTCGCCGAACCAGCCGCCCGGCGCCACCCCCGTGAACGTGATCGTGTTGCCCTGCGAATCGTCGTTGTTCATCTTGAGCAGGCCGTCCACCAGCCCGAACCAGAACGTGACCGGCCGGCCGTAACGGCAGATGTAGTCGCCGGCTTCGGCCTCGCCCACCTCCAGCGCCTCGACCGCGCGTTCGCGCGCTTCGCCCACCAGATGCGACAGCCACGGAATGCCCGCAAGTTCCGCGTCGGTGGGTCGGCGCGCGCGTTCGCGGATCGCGCTTCGGCGGGCAGGAAACATCGGGAAAGTCCTAGGAGGGATGACCCGAGATTGTCGTCGGACGGACAACATGACGTCAAACCCAGGCCTACCATCCGCCCCATCAAACCCCCGCTGTCCCGTGCCGGACAGCGCGGCGATCGAAGGAGACAAGGCATGCAGACCACCTTCCCCCGGCTCTTGCTGGAGCACGCGCGGCAGCGGCCCGGCGGGCCCGCCATGCGCGAGAAGGAATACGGCATCTGGCAGACGACGAGCTGGTCGGACATGGCGGCGCTGGTGCAATCGCTGGCGTGTGGCCTGCACCAGGCCGGCCTGCAGCGCGGTGAGCACCTGGTGGTGGTGGGCGCCAACCGCCCGCGCCTGTACGCGGCCATGCTGGCGGCGCAATCGCTGGGCGCCATTCCCGTGCCGCTCTACCAGGACGCGGTGGCCGCCGAGTGCGTCTTCCCCATCACCAACGCCGAGGTGCGCTTCTGCGTGGTGGAAGACCAGGAGCAGGTCGACAAGATGCTGGAGGTGCGCGAGCAGTGCCCGGCACTCACGCACATCTATTACGACGACCCGCGCGGCCTGCGCAACTACGACCAGCCCGGCCTGCAGAGCCTGGACAGCCTGCTGGCCGCGGGCGAAGCGTTCGCCAAGGCGCACCCCGGCGCCTTCCAGGCCCAGGTGGACCAGGGCCAGCCCGACGACGTGGCCGCGATGTTCTTCACCAGCGGCACCACGGGCAACCCCAAGGGCGTGGTGCACAGCCACCGCACCCTGCTCGACCGCGCCGCCGCCGGCACGCGCTTCGACAAGCTCGGCCCGCAGGACGAAGTGCTGGCCTACATGCCGCCCGCGTGGATCGGGCAGAACATCTTTTCCTACGCGCAGTGGCTGGTCACGGGCTACGTCGTCAACTGCCCCGAAAGCAGCGGCACCGTGAACATCGACCTCAAGGAGGTCGGCCCCACCTACTACTTCGCGCCGCCGCGCATCTTCGAAGGCCTGCTCACCAGCGTGATGATCCGCATGGAAGACGCGGGCGCGATCAAGCGGCGCCTGTTCCATGCCTTCATGGATGTGGCGCGCCGCGTGGGCCCCGACCTCATGGACGGCAAGCCGGTGGGCGTCTTCGATCGCATCGCCTACCGCCTGGGCGACTGGATGGTCTACGGCCCGCTGCGCAACAGCCTGGGCTTTTCCCGCGTGCGGGTGGCCTACACCGCGGGCGAGGCGATCGGCCCCGACCTGTTCAGCTTCTACCGCTCCATCGGCATCAACCTCAAGCAGCTCTACGGCTCCACCGAAACCGCGGTGTTCGTGTGCCTGCAGCCCGACAACGAGGCGCGTGCCGACACCGTGGGCGTGCCTTGCGAAGGGGTGGAGATCAAGCTCAGCGAGAGCGGCGAGATCCTGGTGAAGTCGCCCGGCCTGCTCAAGGCGTACTACAAGAACCCGCAGGCCACGGCCGAGGTGCTCAGCGCCGACGGCTGGTACCACACCAGCGACGCCGGCTTCATCGACGCCAGCGGCCACCTGAAGATCATCGACCGCGTGAAGGACGTGGGACGCCTCATGGGCGGCGCGCACGACGGCGCCATGTTCGCGCCCAAGTACGTGGAGAACAAGCTCAAGTTCTTCTCGCACATCAAGGAAGTCGTGGCCTTCGGCGACAAGCGCGAGAAGGTCTGCGTGATGATCAACATCGACTTCGATGCCGTGGGCAACTGGGCCGAGCGCCGCAACCTGCCCTACGCCGGCTACACCGATCTCGCGGCCAAGCCCGAGGTCTACGCACTCATCCAGGAGTGCGTGGAGAAGGTCAACGCCGACCTCGCGCGCGACGAGCTGCTCGCGGGCAGCCAGATCAGCCGCTTCCTGGTGCTGCACAAGGAGCTCGACGCCGACGACGGCGAGCTCACGCGCACGAACAAGGTCCGCCGCGGCTTCATCGGCGAGAAGTACCAGGTGCTGGTGGACGCGCTCTACGGCGGCAAGTCCGAGCAGTACATCGAAACGCAGGTCAAGTTCGAGGACGGCCGCACCGGCTCGGTCAGCGCGACGCTGCAGATCCGCGACGCCAAGACGTTCGCCCCCGTGAAGGCTGCCGCATGACATCCAAGAAGATCGGCGAGGTCGTCCTCGACGTGCACAACATCAGCCTGCGTTTCGGTGGCGTCAAGGCGCTCACCGACATCAGCTTCAACGTGCGCGAGCACGAGATCCGCGCCATCATCGGCCCCAACGGCGCGGGCAAGAGCTCGATGCTCAACTGCATCAATGGCGTGTACCAGCCGCAGGAAGGCACCATCAGCTTCCGCGGCCAGACGTTCAAGCACATGAACAGCCGTCAGGTGGCCGAGATGGGCATCGCGCGCACCTTCCAAAACCTGGCGCTGTTCAAGGGCATGAGCGTGATCGACAACATCATGACCGGGCGCAACTTGCGCGTGAAAAGCGGTCTGCTCGCGCAAGCCTTCCGCAACCCGTTCGGCATCGGCGGGGCGCAGAAGGAAGAAGAACAGCACCGCGAGTTCGTCGAACACATCATCGATTTCCTGGAAATCCAGGCCCACCGCAAGACGCCCGTGGGCACCCTGCCCTACGGCCTGCAGAAACGCGTGGACCTGGGCCGCGCGCTCGCCATGGAACCGCAAATGCTGCTGCTCGACGAGCCCATGGCCGGCATGAACCTCGAAGAGAAGCAGGACATGAGCCGCTTCATCCTCGACGTCAACGACGAGTTCGGCACCACCATCGTGCTGATCGAGCACGACATGGGCGTGGTGATGGACATCTCCGACCGCGTGGTGGTGCTCGACTACGGCAAGAAGATCGGCGACGGCACCCCCGACGAGGTGCGCAACAACGAGGAGGTGATCAGCGCCTACCTCGGCACCAGCCACTGAGCGAGGCGAGACATGGCGTTCTTTCTGGAAACACTGTTCGGCGGCCTCATGGTGGGCATGCTGTATTCGCTCGTGGCCCTGGGCTTCGTGCTGATCTTCAAGGCCTCGGGCGTCTTCAACTTCGCGCAGGGCGCGATGGTGCTGTTCGCGGCGCTGGCCATGGCGCGCTTCTCGGAGTGGATCCCGCAGTGGACCGGCATCGAGAGCAAGGTGCTGGCCAACGTGGTGGCCTTCGTGCTGGCCGGCCTGCTGATGTTCGCCATGGCCTGGCTGATCGAACGCTTGGTGTTGCGCCACCTGGTGAACCAGGAAGGCGCCACGCTGCTGATGGCCACGCTGGGCATCACCTACTTCATCGACGGCCTGGGCCAGACCGTCTTCGGCAGCAACATCTACAAGATCGACATCGGCATGCCCAAGGACCCGGTGTTCGTGCTCGACACGGTGTTCGAAGGCGGCCTGCTGCTCAACCAGGAGGACATCATCGCCGCGGGCATCGCCGCCGCGCTGGTGGTGGTGCTCTCCCTGTTCTTCCAGAAAACCGCCACCGGCCGCGCGCTGCGCGCGGTGGCCGACGACCACCAGGCCGCACAGTCCATCGGCATCCCGCTCAACCGCATCTGGGTCATCGTGTGGTGCGTGGCCGGCGTCGTGGCGCTGGTGGCCGGAATGATCTGGGGCTCCAAGCTGGGTGTGCAGTTCTCGCTCACCACCGTGGCGCTGCGCGCGCTGCCGGTGGTGATCCTGGGCGGCCTCACCTCGGTGCCCGGCGCCATCATCGGCGGGCTGATCATCGGCGTGGGCGAGAAGCTCTCCGAGGTCTACCTCGGCCCCTTCGTGGGCGGCGGCATCGAGATCTGGTTCGCCTATGTGCTGGCCCTTGTCTTCCTTCTCTTCCGCCCGCAAGGTCTGTTCGGCGAGAAGATCATCGATCGCGTCTGAGGCACTGACACATGTTCTACAGAGAAAACGGTCAGTTCAAGACCTCCTACCGCGCCGATCAGCAGATCTTCCCGATCGCGCAGGACCGCTGGTTCGTCATCGCGCTCATCGCCTTCGCGTTCATCGCGGTGCCGATGCTCGCGAGCGACTACCTGATGCGCGCGATCCTGATCCCGTTCCTGATCTTCTCGCTCGCCGCGGTGGGCGTGAACATCCTGGTCGGCTACTGTGGCCAGATCAGCCTGGGCTCGGGCGCCTTCATGGCCGTGGGGGCCTACGGCGCCTACAACTTCTTCGTGCGCGTGCCGGGCATGCCGCTCGTTCCGGCACTCATCCTCGGCGGCCTGTGCGCCACCTTCTTCGGCATCCTCTTCGGCCTGCCCAGCCTGCGCGTGCGCGGCCTGTACCTGGCGGTGGCCACGCTGGCCGCGCAGTTCTTCGCCGACTGGATGTTCCTGCGCATCAAGTGGTTCACGCTGGACACGCCCTCGGGTTCGGTCGCGGTGTCCAACCTGCAGGTGTTCGGGCTGCCGCTGGAAAGCGCGGCGAGCAAGTACCTGTTCTGCCTGGCGGTGCTGGCGGTGATCGCGCTGCTGGCCAAGAACCTGGTGCGCTCGGCCATCGGGCGCGAGTGGATGGCCATCCGCGACATGGACGTGGCGGCCGCAGTGATCGGCATCCGCCCCATGTACGCCAAGCTCAGCGCGTTCGCGGTCAGCAGCTTCATCATCGGCGTGGCCGGCGCGCTCTGGGCCTTCGTCTACCTGGGTGCCTGGGAGCCCTCGGCCTTCTCGGTCGACTACTCCTTCCGCCTGCTGTTCATGGTGATCATCGGCGGCCTGGGCTCCATCATGGGCAGCTTCTTCGGCGCGGCCTTCATCGTCGTGCTGCCCATCGCGCTCAACCAGATCCTGCCCGCGGTGGCCGGGGTCTTCGGCATCGCCATTTCCACCACCGCGGTCTCGCACGCCGAACTGATGATCTTCGGCGGCCTGATCGTGTGGTTCCTGATCGTCGAGCCGCACGGGCTGGCTCGGCTGTGGTCCATCGGCAAGCAGAAGCTGCGCCTGTGGCCGTTCCCGCATTGAACAAGCAATGCCGCTTTCGCTGTTTTCCCCGTGCCTGCTTCAACCAACCTTATAGGAGACAAGTCATGAAGCCAAGCAAGATCGTCCTCGCCGCCGCGTTGATCGCGGGCAGTGGCGCGCTCGTGTCGACCGGCGCCTGGGCACAGGCGAAGGAGCAGTACCTGCCGGTGCTGTCGTACCGCACCGGCGCCTACGCCCCCAACGGCACCCCCACCGCCAACGGCATCGTCGACTACTACAAGCTGGTCAACGAGCGCGGCGGCATCAATGGCGTGAAGATCCTCGTCGAGGAATGCGAGACCGGCTACGACACCGCGCGCTCGGTGGAGTGCTATGAGCGCCTGAAGGGCAAGAACGGCGGCGCCGCGCTGATCCACCCGTGGTCCACCGGCGCCACCTTCGCGCTGACCGAGAAGGCCCCGGTCGACAAGATCCCGCTGATCACCACCGGCTACGGCCGCAGCGAAAGCGCCGACGGCACCATCTTCAAGTGGAACTTCCCGCTGCTGGGCACCTACTGGGTGGCGGCCGACGCGATCGTGCAGGCCATCGGCAAGCGCGAAGGCGGCATGGACAAGCTCAAGGGCAAGAAGATCGCCCTCGTGTACCACGACAGCCCGTTCGGCAAGGAACCGATTCCGCTGCTGCAGGAGCGCGCCGCCATGAACGGCTTCCAGCTCTCGCTGCTGCCCGTGACCGCGCCTGGCGTGGAACAGAAGGCCACCTGGCTGCAGGTGCGCCAGCAACGCCCCGACTACGTGCTGCTCTGGGGCTGGGGCGTGATGAACTCCACCGCGCTGAAGGAAGCACAAGCCACCGGCTACCCGCGCGAGAAGATGTACGGCGTGTGGTGGTCGGGTGCCGAACCCGACGTGAAGGACGTGGGCCAGGGCGCCAAGGGCTACAACGCCGTGACGCTGCAACACGGCACCGACAAGAACGCGCCGATCGTGAAAGAGATCCTCGCCAAGCTGCACGACAAGAACAAGGGCACCGGCCCGCGCGACGAAGTCGGCGAGACCCTGTACCTGCGTGGCGTGGTGAGCGCGGCCATGGGCGTGGAAGGCATCCGTGCCGCCCAGGACCGCTTCGGCAAAGGCAAGGTGATGACGGGTGAACAGGTGCGCTGGGGCCTGGAGAACCTGAACCTCACGCAGGCCAAGCTGGACGCGCTGGGCTTCAAGGGCGTGCTGCGCGGCCCGATCAGCACCTCGTGCGCCGACCACGTCGGCGCGGGTGCGGCGCGCATCCACACCTGGGACGGCGCCAAGTGGGAGTTCAGCACCGACTGGCTCGAGGCCGACCAGCAGATCATCCGCCCGATGGTCAAGGCCACGGCGTCGAAGTACGCGGCCGAGAAGAAGCTGACGGCGCGCACGCCCCAGGACTGCCAGTCCTGATCCACCCCACCGCGCTTCGGCGCGGTGCCATCGCCAAGGGCGGCGTGCCGCCCTTGCCCATGGTCCAGACGGAAACCCCCTCATGAGCACACCCACACCCGTTCTCAACGTCAACGGCATCGAGGTCATCTACAACCACGTGATCCTGGTGCTCAAGGGCGTCTCGCTCACGGTCAACCAGGGGCAGATCGCGGCCATCCTCGGCGGCAACGGCGCGGGCAAGACGACCACGCTGCGCGCGGTGTCCAACCTGCTCAAGGGCGAGCGCGGCGAGGTCACCAAGGGCAGCATCGAACTGCGCGGCGAGCGCATTGAGAACCTCTCGCCGGCCGATCTGGTGCAGCGCGGCGTGGTGCAGGTGATGGAGGGGCGCCACTGCTTCGCCCACCTCACGATCGAAGAGAACCTGATGACCGGCTCCTACACGCGCAAGGACAAGGCCGAGATCGCGCGCACGCTGGAGAAGGTCTACAACTACTTCCCGCGCCTGAAGACGCGGCGCACCAGCCAGGCGGCCTACACCAGCGGTGGCGAGCAGCAGATGTGCGCCATCGGCCGCGCGCTCATGGCCAACCCCAGCGTGGTGCTGCTCGACGAACCCTCCATGGGCCTGGCGCCGCAGATCGTGGAAGAGGTGTTCGAGATCGTGAAGGACCTGAACCTGAAGGAGGGGGTGACCTTCCTGCTCGCCGAGCAGAACACCAACATGGCGCTGCGCTACGCCGACTACGGCTACATCATGGAAAGCGGCCGCATCGTGATGGACGGGCCGGCGGCCGATCTGCGCAACAACGAGGACGTCAAGGAGTTCTACCTGGGCGTGGGCGGGGGCGAGCGCAAGAGTTTCAAGGACGTGAAAAGCTACAAACGGAGAAAGCGGTGGCTGGCGTGAACAAAGCATTCTTCGACGCGCTGGAAACCCGCGCGCCCGCGCAGCGCGAGGCCGAGCAGATGGCGGCGCTGCCGAAACAGGTGGCGCATGCGCAGGCGCACAGCGCGGCCTTCGCCGACATCCTCCAGGGCGTGGACGCGGCGGCCATCACCAGCCGCGCCGCGCTGGCGCAGCTGCCCGTCACGCGCAAGAGCGCGCTGTTCGAGCGCCAGCGCGCGCAGCGCGAGACAGACGCCTTCGGCGGCTTCTCCACCCTGGTGCGCGGCCCGCAGATGACGCGCATCTTCTCGTCGCCCGGCCCGATCTACGAACCCGAGGGCGCCACGCGCGACTACTGGCGCGCCGGCCGTGCGCTGTTCGCCGCCGGTTTCCGCGCCGGCGAGCTGGTGCACAACGCCTTCAGCTACCACATGACGCCGGGCGCCTTCATCCTCGAATCGGGCGCGCACGCGGTGGGTTGCACCGTGTTCCCCGCCGGCACCGGCCAGACCGAGCAGCAGTTGCAGGCCATCGCCGAGCTGCGCCCCGACGCCTACACCGGCACGCCCAGCTTCCTGCGCATCCTGATCGAGAAAGCGGCCGAGGCCGGCGTGAGCGTGGCCAGCATCCGCAAGGCCAGCGTGGGCGGCGAAGCCTGCCCGCCCAGCCTGACGGCCTGGTTCGCCGAGCACGGCGTGGCCGTGTACCAGACCTACGCCACCGCCGACCTGGGCCTGGTGGCCTACGAAACCGCGCCGCGCGAAGGCCTGGTGCTCGACGAGGGCGTGATCGTGGAGATCGTGCGCCCCGGCACCGGCGAGCCCGTGCCCGACGGCGAGGTGGGCGAGCTCGTGGTGACCTCGCTCAACCCGGCCTACCCGCTGATCCGCTTCGGCACCGGTGACTTGTCGGCCGTTCTGGCCGGCGCCTGCCCCAGCGGGCGCACCGCCCCGCGCATCAAGGGCTGGATGGGCCGCGCCGACCAGACCACCAAGGTGCGCGGCATGTTCGTGCACCCGGGCCAGGTGGCCGACATCGCGCGCCGCTTCCCGCAGATCCGCCGCGCGCGGCTGGTGGTGAGCGGGGAGATGGCCAATGACCAGATGTGCCTGCGCGTGGAGACCCCCGAGGTGGACGAGACGCTGCGCGAGCTGATCGCCGCCGCCGTGCGCGACGTGACCAAGCTGCGCAGCGAGGTGGAGCTGGTGGCGCCGGGCAGCCTGCCCAACGACGGCAAGGTGATCGAGGACGCGCGCAGCTACCGCTGACGGCCGCGGCGGCCCCCGCGGGGAGGCCCCGACCCGGGATTTCCCAGGGGTCGCGCTACGTACTTTCCGCGATGGCCGGGGCAGGCCCGGGGGCTAGGATGCCCGGGTTTTCCTTCCCTTCCCTCCTTTCCCCTGGAGACATGACCATGAAGAAGCTCGTCACCCTCGCCATCGGCGCGGCCATGTCGGTGGGCGCGTTCGCGCAGACCTTCCCCAGCAAGCCCATCACCTTCGTGGTGCCCTTCGCCGCCGGCGGCCCGACCGACCTGGTGGCCCGCCAACTGGCGGAAACCATGCGCAAGTTCATCCCGAACGCCAACATCGTGGTCGAGAACGCCACCGGCGCGGGCGGCACCATCGGCGCGGCCAAGGTGGCCCGCTCCCCGGCCGACGGCCACACCCTGCTGGTGTGGCACATCGGCATGGCCGCCACCGCCGGCCTGTACCGCAAGCTGCCCTACAAGCCGCTGGAAGACTTCGAGTACCTGGGCATGATCAACGACGTGCCCATGACGCTGCTGGGCTCGACCAAGCTCAACGCTAACACCTACCGCGATTTCGAGGCCTACATCCGCGCCAACGGCGGCAAGCTCAACCTGGCGCACGCCGGCCTGGGTTCCGCTTCGCACCTGTGCGGCCTGATGTGGCAACACGCCGTGAAGCTGGACAAGTCGATGACCACCATCGCCTACCGCGGCACCGGCCCGGCCATGAACGACCTCATCGGCGGCCAGGTCGACGTGATGTGCGACCAGACCACCAACACCACCGCGCAGATCGAAGGCGGCCGCGTGAAGGCCTTCGCCGTGACCACGGCCCGGCCGCTCTCCAAGCACCCCACCCTGAAGGACTACCCCTCGCTGCAGGAAATGGGCCTGCGTGGCTTCGACCTGACCATCTGGCACGGCCTGTACGCCCCGAAAGGCACGCCGGCCCCCGTGCTCAAGACCATCAACGACGCGCTGGTGAAGTCCCTCAAGGACCCGGACTTCATGAAGAAGCAGGATGAGCTGGGCGCCCTGGTGGTGACCGACGGCCGCATGACGCCGGATGGCCACAAGAAGTACGTGGCCGACCAGATCACCAAGCTGAAAACCGTGATCGACGCCGCCGGCCAGTACGCCGACTGATCGCCCCCCACGCGAAGCGCTTCCCATGGTTGCGCTTCGCGTCATCGACTCGATCACCCAATTGCAGCCCGCTGATGCGGGCTGCATTGCTTTGAGCGGCTCGCACGGGGGTGCGAGCTCGGCGCGCTACGCCATCGCGGCGCGGCCGCTGCTCTCGGTGTTCAACGACGCCGGCGTGGGCAAGGACGACGCCGGCATCGCCGGGCTGGCCATGCTGCAGGCCGAGGGCCTGGCGGCGTGCGCCGTGTCGCACACGAGCGCCCGCATCGGGCAGGCCGACAGTACATTGGCCGACGGCGTGGTCAGCCACGTCAACCGGGCCGCACAGGCGCTGGGCATCGAACCCGGCGCCGCGCTGCGGCCGCAGATCGAACAACTGCAAAGGAGACAACCATGAGCCTCGCCCGCCGCACCCTCGTCGCCCTCGCCGCCGCCCTGGCGGTGCCCATGGCCTTTGCGCAAGGCGCGTGGCCCAACAAGCCGGTGCGCATCGTCGTGCCCTTCGCCCCCGGTGGCACCACCGACATCCTGGCCCGCACCCTGGCGCCCGAGCTCACCAAGGTGTTCGGCCAGAGCTTCGTGGTGGAGAACCGCGCCGGCGCCGGCGGCAACATCGGGGCCGAAGCCGTGGCCAAATCCCCCGCCGACGGCTACACCCTGCTCATGGGCACCGTGGGCACGCACGGCATCAACAAATCGCTCTACAGCAAGCTGCCCTACGACCCGCAGAAGGATTTCGCGCCCATCACGCTCGTGGCCGGCGTGCCCAACGTGATGGTGATGGGCGCCAAACGCGCACAGGAACTCGGCATCAACTCCGTGGCCGATTTCGTGAAGCACGCCAAGGCCAACCCCGGCCGGCTGAACATGGCCTCCAGCGGCAACGGCACCTCCATCCACCTCGCGGGCGAACTGTTCAAGGCCCGCAACGGCATCTTCATGACGCACATCCCCTACCGCGGCTCCGGCCCGGCACTGGCCGACCTGCTCGCCGGCGGGGTGGACGTGATGTTCGACAACCTGCCTTCGTCCATGGCGCACATCCAGAGCGGCGGCCTCAAGGCCTTCGCCGTCACCAGCGCCGTGCGCTCCGCCGCCCTGCCGGATGTGCCCACCGTCGCCGAAGCCGGCAAGCTCCCCGGCTTCGAAGCCAGCTCCTGGTTCGGCCTGCTCGCCCCCGCCGGCACCCCGGCCGACATCGTGAACCGCGTCCAGCAGGAAACCGCCAAGGCCCTCAACCTGCCCGCCGTGAAAGAACGCCTGCTCGCCCAAGGCGCCATCCCCAGCGGCAACACCCCCGCCGAGTTCACCGCGCTGATCGACGCGGAGATCAAGAAGTGGGAAGCGGTGGTGAAGGCGTCGGGGGCGAAGGTGGACTGAAGCGTCAGACCTGCGTCATGCCGCCGTCGGCGAACAGTTCGACGCCATTGACGAAGCTGCTGTCGTCCGACGCCAGAAACGCCGCGGCACTGGCGATCTCGTCGGTCGCGCCGACGCGGCCCAGGGGAATCGTCTGTGCCTGCATGTCGATGAAGGCGGCCAGTTGCTCGCCTTTCAGGCCCAGCAGGTCATAGGCCGGTGTGGGCACCACCCCGGGGCTCAGGACGTTGACGCGGATGCCGGCCTGTTTCAGGTCCAGCACCCAGCTTCGCGCCAGGTTGCGCACGGCCGCCTTGCTGGCGCTGTAGATGCTGAACCCCGGCGTGCCCTTGATCGACGTCGTCGAGGCGTTCAGCACGATGGTCGCGCCCTTGGGCATCAGCGGCAGCGCCTTCTGCACCGTGAACACCAGGCCGCGCACATTGGTGGCGAAGATGCTGTCGAAGTGGGCCTCGGTGATCTCACCCAGCGGCGCCACCTGACCGCCACCCGCGTTGGCGAACAGCACGTCGAGCCGGCCCTTTTCTTGCCGGATCGTGGCGTACAGGCGATCGAGGTCGCTCAGGTTGGAGACGTCGCTGCGCACGCCGGTCACGTGGCGACCGATCTCCTTCACGGCGGCATCGAGGGCGTCCTGCCGGCGGCCGGTGATGAAGACATGGGCACCTTCGGCGACGAAGCGCTTCGCGGTGGCCAGGCCGATGCCGCTGGTGCCGCCGGTCACGAGGGCGATCTTGTTGGAGAGTCTGGAAGTCATGGTGTGTGCCTTGCACGGTGATGAAGAGACGCCTCAGTTTGGGTACGCCCCCACCCGACACCAAGACCGTGAACGGCACTTGTTTATTTCCGATCCATTAATAATGGCCGCATGGACCAGATCAGCGCCATGCGTGTGTTTGCCCGCGTTGTCGAGGCCGGCAATTTCTCGCGGGCCGCCGACCAGTTGCAGATGCACAAGCCCAGCGTGACCAAGCTGGTGCAGCAACTGGAAACGCACCTGAAGGTCAGGCTGCTGCGCCGCACGACGCGGCACGTCACGGTCACACCGGAGGGCGCGGCCTACTACGAGCGCACGAAGCGCGTGCTGATCGAACTGGACGAGATCGAATCGGACCTGACGCAGGAACGGACCAACCCCCGGGGCTGTGTGCGCGTCGACGTCGGATCGTCGGTGGCCAACCAGATCCTGATGCCCCGGTTGCCCGGCTTCTACCAACGCTACCCCCAGGTCCGGCTCGCACTGGGCGTCAGCGACAGGCCCGTGGACCTGGTGGGCGAAGCGGTCGACTGCGTGATTCGCGGCGGCACGATGACGGACCAATCGCTGGTGGCGCGGCGCATCGCGCAGATGGCATTCACCACGGTGGCCTCACCGGCTTACCTGAAGCGGCACGGTGTGCCCGTCGGCCCGCAAGAGCTGCTGGATGGCCGGCACCTCATGGTCAGCTACTTTTCCGCCGGCACCGGCCGGATCGTGCCGGCGCCGTACGTGCGCGGAGACGAGCGCTTCGATATCACAGGCCAGGGGGTGATCTCCGTCAACGAAAGCACCGCGCACCTGAATGCCGCGCTGGCCGGCCTGGGGCTCGTGCAGACCTTCGACCCCATCGTGCAACCGCACATCGAGAGCGGTGCGCTGGTTGAGGTGCTCGCCGATTGGGCGCCACCGCCCATGCCGTTCTATGTGGCCTATCCGCCCAACCGCAACGTCAGCGGCAAGCTGCGGGTCTTCGTTGATTGGGTGGTGGAGGTGTTCGAGCCGTACAACGCCGCACCGCAAGCGGGTTAGGACACGCGTCAACAACCGGGCCTTGATGTTTCGACGCAATGCTCACAGCCAGCGTTGTTTCTGATGCCATATCTACCGGTGGTTCTGCCACAGGAACCAAAGCACTCCGCGCTGGCCCAGAAGGCCGCCCACTTCGCCTGGCAGCTGTCCTGGCGCTGTGCAGCAAAGCCCCGTTTGGGTGCTGGCCCGGGTGCGGGCTTTTCTGCTGCGTCGGGAAGAACGGCCGATTTGGGGGTCTCGCCACCCGACTCATTGGTGGTCGAGCCGACGGGCGCCGTTGGTGGCGTGCGCTCCAGCCCCTTGGCCAGATTGGGACGGGGAACGACCAGCTTCTTTGCCCCCTGAGACTCGGCAGCGTCTGGCCGGTCGCCAAAGTGGACCTGGCCGTTGCTGTCCTTCCAGCGGTACACCTCGGATAGCGCACCGCTGGCGCCTGTTGCCAGTGCCATCGCAAGCAAGAGATGAACCCAACGAGCAACGCCCATGTTGCCCCCTCCCATAGACATTGAAGCCAGCGGCCACTTGGTGCGGCACGCCAACGCGCAGACGCCCTCAAACCCCCCAGGTCACCTCGACCCCCGCCTTGCGGCAGCGCTCCAGCATCTCGATGAAGGGCGCGCTGCGCATGCGCAGGCTCACGGAATCGGCCTCGGGTTGTGCTTCTTCGCCACTGGCCTGGGCCTCTTCGGTCTGGCGCTTGTGCTCGGCCTCCTCGGCCACCACCGCGGCGCGGATCGCTTCGATGGCGCGGGGAATGTCGTCGGGCAACAGCACGCCGGGCACCTCCGGGTCCTTGCCGAGGATTTCGAGCAGGCGCTTGCCGTGCGGGCGCAGCATCACGAGATCACCCGTCTCGCGGGATTTGAATCGATAAACAGTCATGGGGGCATTCTCCCAAGGGCAGGCGCCAATCGGGGGACGAACGCAAAAAGATACGCCCTTCTGCCCGACGGCGCCACCTTGGCGGGCTGGGGTGCGGGTTTACCCGGTTGTCCGGGGATATTTCAAGTCTAAACTAATTAGACATGAAAACCTCCCTGCAGCGCATCCTGTGCATCGGCGGCGGCCCGGCGGGCCTGTACTTCGCGCTGCTGATGAAGCGGCGCCAACCCTCGCTGGAGATCACCGTCGTCGAGCGCAACCGCCCGTTCGACACCTTCGGCTGGGGCGTGGTGCTCTCCGACCAGACCCTGGGCAACCTGCGCGCGGCCGACCCGGAGACCGCGCAGGAAATCGGCGACGCCTTCAACCACTGGGACGACATCGAGGTCTTCTACAAAGGCCGCAGCGTGCGCAGCACCGGCCACGGCTTCTGCGGCATCGGGCGCAAGCGCCTGCTTAACGTGCTCCAGGCGCGCTGCCAGCAGCTCGGCGTGAACCTCGTGTTCGAGACCGACGTCACCGACGACCAGGCGCTGGCCGCGCAGTACAACGCCGACCTGGTGATCGCCAGCGACGGCCTGAACAGCCGCATTCGCACGCGCTACCAGAGCACCTTCGAGCCCGACATCGACACCCGCCAGTGCCGCTTCGTGTGGCTGGGCACCAAGAAGAAGTTCGACGCCTTCACCTTCGCGTTTGTTGAAACCGAGCACGGCTGGTTCCAGGCGCACGCTTACCAGTTCGACGCCGACACCTCCACCTTCATCGTGGAAACGCCCGAGGCCGTGTGGCAGGCGCATGGCCTCGACCGGATGGAGCAGGCCGAGGCCATCGCCTTCTGCGAAAAGCTCTTCGCCCCCTACCTCGACGGCCACCCGCTGATCAGCAACGCCGGGCACCTGCGCGGCTCGGCGATCTGGATCCGCTTCCCGCGGGTGATCTGCAAGACCTGGGTGCACTGGCAGGACGTTTCCGGCCGCCAAACCCCCGTCGTGCTGATGGGCGACGCCGCGCACACCGCGCACTTCTCCATCGGCAGCGGCACCAAGCTCGCGCTGGAAGATGCGATCGACCTGGCGACGGAATTCGAACGCCACCCCGAGGCCGACGTGGCCACCGTGTTGCAGGCCTACGAGGCGCGCCGCAGCGTGGAGGTGCTCAAGATCCAGAACGCGGCGCGCAACTCCACCGAGTGGTTCGAACACGTGGACCGCTACACCGGTATGGAGATCGAGCAGTTCGCGTACTCGCTGCTCACGCGCAGCCAGCGCATCAGCCACGAGAACCTGCGCCTGCGCGATGCGAAGTGGCTCGAAGGCTACGAGAACTGGCTGGCCCGGCAGGCGGGAACAAAAACCGCGAAGCACCCGACCCCGCCCATGCTGCTGCCTTTGAAGGTGCGCGGCGTCGAACTCAAGAACCGCATCGTCGTCTCGCCCATGGCGCAGTACAAGGCGCAGGACGGCGTGGTGGGTGATTGGCACTTCGTGCACCTGGGCGCGCGCGCCGCGGGCGGTGCGGCGCTGGTGATGGTGGAGATGACCAGCCCCACGCCCGAGGGCCGCATCACGCCCGGCTGCCCCGGGCTGTGGAACGACGCGCAGCAGGCGGCGTTCGAGCGCATCGTGCGTTTTGCGCACGAGAGTGGCGACGGCGCGAAGATCGGCATCCAGCTCGGCCACAGCGGGCCCAAGGGCTCCACGCAGCTCGGCTGGGACAACATCGACGAGCCGCTGCCCACCGGCAACTGGCCGCTGCTCTCGGCCAGCGCCGTGCCCTATGGCGAACAGAACCAGGTGCCGCGCGCCATGAACCGCGCCGACATGGACGCGATGACCGCCGCCTTCGTCGAATCGACGAAGCGCGCCGCGGCCGCGGGCTTCGACTGGCTGGAGCTGCACTGCGCGCACGGCTACCTGCTCTCGGCCTTCATCTGCCCGCTCACCAACCAGCGCACCGACGACTACGGCGGTTCGCTGGAGAACCGTTGCCGCTACCCGCTGGAGGTGTTCAAAGCCGTGCGCGCCGTGTGGCCCGCCGACAAACCCATGAGCGTGCGCCTCTCCGCGCACGACTGGGCACCCGGCGGCAACACGCCCGACGACGGCGTGGCGATGGCGCGCCTGTTCAAGGCCGCGGGCTGCGACGTGATCGACGTGTCCTCGGGCCAGACCACGCGCCAGGCGAAGCCGGTGTATGGCCGCATGTACCAGACGCCGTTCGCCGACCGCATCCGCAACGAGGTGGACATCCTCACCATGGCGGTTGGTGCCATCAGCGAGGCCGACCACGCCAACAGCATCGTGGCCGCCGGCCGCGCCGACCTGTGCGCCGTGGCGCGCCCGCACCTGGCCAACCCGGCCTGGACGCTGCACGAAGCCGCCAAGCTGCAGACGCGCGCCGTGCACTGGCCCGCGCCCTACCTGAGCGGGCGCGACCAGCTGTACCGCGAAATCGCGCGCCAGCAAGCCATGAAGGCCCAAGAGGAAGAGGAGGCAACGAAGTGAACGACGACACCGAAACCCTGGATCTGGAGGCGCGCGCGCACAGCGAGCACGCGCAGGCCCTGCGCCTGTGGCTGCGCCTGCTCACCTGCTCGCAGCTGATCGAGAAGCGCGTGCGCGCCGGCCTGCGCGAGCACTTCGACACCACGCTGCCGCGCTTCGACCTGATGGCGCAACTCGAGCGCCACCCCGAGGGCCTGAAGATGAAGGAGCTGTCGCACCGGCTCATGGTCACGGGCGGCAACGTCACCGGCATCACCGACCAGCTGGTGGCCGAGGGCCTGGTCGAGCGCACCGGCGTCGAGGGCGACCGGCGCGTGTTCCGCGTGCGCCTCACCGACCGCGGCCGCCGCGCCTTCGCCAACATGGCCGAGCAGCACGAACACTGGATCGTCGAAGCCTTCGAAGGCCTGTCGGCGCGCGATCTCGACCAGCTCTACAAGCTGCTCGGCAAGGTGAAGCAACACCAGAAAGAACTGGACGAATGAAACACCCCATCCCCGACCACAACCCCATGCGCGGCCAGTTCGGCCCCGCCGCCAGTGCGCCCAAGCACTTCGCGCTGGCCATCGCCAACGGCGTGGCCACCGTCACGCTGAACCGGCCCGATCGCAAGAACCCGCTCACCTTCGATTCCTACGCCGAACTGCGCGACTGGTTCCTCGCCCTGCAACGCGCCACCGACGTGAAGGCCGTGGTGCTCACCGGCGCCGGCGGCAACTTCTGCTCGGGCGGCGACGTGCACGAAATCATCGGCCCGCTCACCAAGATGACCATGCCCGAGCTGCTGGCCTTCACGCGCATGACGGGCGCGCTGGTGAGCGCGATGCGCGCCTGCCCGCAGCCCATCGTGGCCGCCATCGACGGCGTGTGCGCCGGCGCCGGCGCCATGATGGCGCTGGCCAGCGACCTGCGCCTGGGCACGCCGCGCGCGAGCACGGCCTTCCTGTTCACGCGCGTGGGCCTGGCCGGTGCCGACATGGGCGCCTGTGCGCTGCTGCCGCGCCTGATCGGCCAGGGCCGCGCGAGCGAGCTGCTGTTCACCGGCCGTTCGATGAGCGCCACCGAAGGCCAGGCCTGGGGCTTCTTCAACGCGCTGCACGAACCCGAAGCGCTGCCCGAGGCGGCCACGAAGCTGGCGAAGTCGCTCGCCGAAGGCCCGACCTTCGCGCACGGCATGACCAAGACCATGCTGCACCAGGAATGGGCCATGACGCTGGACCAGGCCATCGAAGCCGAGGCGCAGGCGCAGGCGATCTGCATGCAGACGCAGGACTTCCGCCGCGCGTACGAGGCCTTCGCGGCCAAACAACGCCCCGTGTTTGAAGGAGATTGATCCCATGGTCGCCTTCGACCGCCCCCACGGCATGACACCGCCGCAGGCGCAGTGGGAACTGCCCTTCTTCGGCGAACAGCACCGCGCGCTCGCGCTGGGCCTGGCCGACTGGGCCGGTGCGCAGCAGGTCGACGAGACGGACGACCGCCGCGCCTGCCGCGACTGGGTGGCGCGCCTGGGTGCGGCCGGCTGGCTGCGCTACTGTGTGCCCGCCGCGCACGGCGGCGCGCTGGAGAAACTCGATTCGCGCGCGCTCGTGGTGCTGCGCGAGACGCTGGCCTTCCACTCGCCGCTGGCCGATTTCGCGTTCGCGATGCAGGGCCTGGGCAGCGGCAGCATCACGCTCGGTGGCAGCGAAGCGCAGCGCGATCAGCGCCTGCGCGCGGTCGCCAGCGGGGAGCAGATCGCCGCCTTTGCCCTCAGCGAACCCGAGGCCGGCTCCGACGTGGCCGGCATGCGCACCACCGCCTGCGAAACCGACCGCGGCTGGGTGCTCGACGGCAGCAAGACCTGGATCAGCAACGGCGGCCTGGCCGACTTCTACGTGGTGTTCGCCAAGACCACGCCCGACGCGGGCGCGCGCGGCATCAGCGCCTTCGTGGTGCCGGCCGACGCACCGGGCCTGGACACCTCGGAACACATCGACGTGATGGCCCCGCACCCGCTGGCCACGCTGCGCTTCAACCACTGCCGCGTGGGCGCCGACGCGCTCATCGGCACGGTCGACGGCGGCTTCAAGCTCGCCATGCAGACGCTGGACATCTTCCGCGCGTCGGTGGCCGCGGCCGCGCTGGGCATGGCGCGCCGCGCCTTCGCCGAGGCGGTGGCGCACGCAAAACAGCGCGAGATGTTCGGCCAGCACCTGGCCGACTTCCAGCTCACGCAGGCGCGCCTGGGCGAGATGAGCGCGCTCATCGACGCCGCAGCGATGCTCACCTACCGCGCCGCCTGGCTGCGCGACGAAAGCGCCACGCAAGGCGCGGGCACGCCGGCCTACACCGCGGCGGCCGCCGCGGCCAAGCTCACCGCCACCGAGAACGCGCAGAAGGTGATCGACATGGCGGTGCAGATGTTCGGCGGGCGCGGCGTGCGCGTGGGCGAAGTCGTCGAACACCTCTACCGCGACATCCGCTCGCTGCGCATCTACGAAGGCGCGAGCGAGGTGCAACTGCTCATCCTCGGCAAAGCCGCACTGCGCTGAACACGACATGACATCCGCCCAGACCGACCGCTTCGTGCACGACCGCCTGCCACCACGCGCGCAGTGGCCCGAGTTGCGCTTCGACACGCCCGAGCTGCGGGCCCTGCCCGCGCAGGTCAACCTCGTGCAGCACCTGTTCGACCGCGCCGAGGCCAACGGCCACGCGGGGCGCCCTTTCCTGCGCAGCGACACGCGCACGCTGAGCTACGCTCAGGCGCGCGCGGCGGTGAACCGCATCGCCAACCTGCTGGTGAACGAACGTGGCCTGGTGCCGGGCAACCGCGTGCTGCTGCGCGGCGGCAATTCGGTGGCCATGGCGCTGGCCTGGCTCGCGGTGGTGCAGGCAGGCCTGGTGGTGGTGGCCACCATGCCATTGCTGCGCGCCAAGGAACTCAAGGCCGTTATCGACAAGGCACAACCCGCGCTGCTGCTGTGCGACGCCGCACTCACCGCCGAACTCGAGGGCGCGAACAGCGGGCTGCCGCTGCTGCGCTTCAACACCGACGCGGCCGATGGCCTGGAAGCGCTGGCCGCGACGCAGCCCGCACACGCCACACCCTGCCCCACCGCGGGAAGCGACATCGCGCTGCTGGCCTTCACCTCGGGCACCACGGGCGTGCCGAAGGCGGCCGTGCACACACACACCGATGTGCTCGCGGCCTGCGAGTGCTGGCCGCGCCACATGCTGCGCGCCACACCCGACGACGTGGTGGTGGGCTCGCCGCCGCTGGCCTTCACCTTCGGCCTGGGGGGCCTGCTGATCTTCCCGATGTGGGCCGGCTGCTCGGTCTACTTCCCGTCGATTCCCTACACGCCCGAGGCGATGGTGAAGCTCATCGCCGACAAGGGCGCCACCATCTGCTACACCGCGCCCACCTTCTACCGGCAGATGGCGCCGTTCGCGCAGCAGAACGGCATCGGGAAACTGCGCATCTGCGTGAGCGCGGGCGAAGGCCTGCCCGATGCCACGCGGCAGTTGTGGAAGCAGGCCAGCGGCATCGAGATGCTCGACGGCATCGGCGCCACCGAGATGTTCCACATCTTCATCTCGGCCGCGCCCGAGGCCGTGAAGCGCGGCGCCATCGGCACCGTGGTGCCGGGCTACACCGCGCGCGTCGTGGACGAACAAGGCCACGAGGTGCCCGACGGCACGGTCGGCCGCCTCGCGGTGATCGGCCCCACGGGCTGCCGCTACCTGGACGAGCCGCGCCAGGCGCAGTACGTGCAGGGCGGCTGGAACTTCCCCGGCGACGCCTTCCAGCGCGACGCCGACGGCTACTACGTCTACCAGGCGCGCACCGACGACATGATCATCACCGCCGGCTACAACGTGGCCGGGCCCGAGGTCGAGTCGTCGCTGCTGGCCCACCCGGCGGTGGCCGAGTGCGGCGTGGTGGGCCGGCCCGACGAGGACCGCGGCCAGGTGATCGTGGCCTACGTGGTGCTCAAGCCCGGCCACAGCGGCGACGCCGCGCTGGTGAAGGCGCTGCAGGAGCACGCCAAGGCCAGCATGGCGCCCTACAAGTACCCGCGCGAGGTGGTGTTCGTCGAACGCCTGCCCCGCACCGAAACCGGCAAGCTGCAGCGCTTCGCGCTGCGCCAGCAACCCAAGACATGACCACCATGCAACACCTTCACCCCGAGGGCTGGCTGCCCGCCAAGGGCTACGCCAACGGCATCGCCGCGCGCGGCACACAGATCTTCGTGGGCGGCCAGATCGGCTGGAACGGCCAGCAGCGGTTCGAGAGCGACGATTTCATCGCGCAGACGCAGCAGGCGCTGCAAAACGTGCACGACGTGCTGCGCTGCGCGGGCGCCGGCCCCGAGCACATGGTGCGCATGACCTGGTACATCCTCGACCGCGACGAATACAACGCGCGGCTGCGCGAACTCGGCGAGGCCTACCGCGCCGTGATGGGCAGACACTTCCCCGCCATGACCTGCGTGGAGGTGCGTCGCCTGGTGGAGTCGCGCGCCAAGGTCGAGATCGAGGTGACGGCGGTGCTGCCCGACTGAGCACCGGGCCCGCGCTCAGGCCGGGGAGTCCTGGCGCGGAGCGTCCAGCGTGCCGTCGGGCAGCACGAACTGCACGCGGCAGCCGCCACCGGGCGTGGCGTCGCAGAACATGCGACCGCCGTGCCGCTCCACGATGCGGTAGGCCATGGCCAGCCCCACGCCCAGGCCTTCGTACTCGGTGGAGTGGTGCTGGCGCTGGAACAGCAGGAACAGCTTGTCCGCGTGCATGCGGTCGAAGCCGACGCCGTTGTCTTCGACTCGGAACCGGTGGCCGCCATCGAGCGTGCGCTCCCAGCCCACGTCGATGACGGGTTGCGCCGTGGTGCGCGTGAACTTCACGGCGTTGTCCATCAGGTGGCGAAAGACCTCGGCGAGCAGCATCGGATCGCCCTGGACGACGGGCAATGCCTCGCTGATGCGCCATTCGATCGGCGCGCCATCGGGCCGCGCGGGCATGCGCGCGCGCACGCTGTGCACCAGCGGCCCCAGCGGCACGGTCTGCGGGCTCAGCCGCGCGCGGCACAGGTGCACGTAGTCGTGCATCGCCTCGATCATCTGCCCCATGCGCTGCGTGGCCCGCTGCGCGTTGGCGCCGTACTCCTGCAGCGTCGCGTCACCCACCGTCTCGGCGCGCTCGCGCAGCAGGCGCAGGTAGCTCGTCGCGTGGCGCAGCGGCGCGCGCAGGTCGTGCCCGAGGGCCTGGGAGAAGCCTTCCATTTCCTGCTGCAGCAGGTTCAGCGATTGCTCCATCGACTGCAGGCGCAGCACCATCGCTTCGTCCTGCGTCCGGGGCACCAGCGCTTCGCGATCGGTCCAGCGCGCGAGATCCAGCAGCACCACCTCGAAGCCCAGGTGGTGGCCTTCGCCATCGGCCAGCGGGGTGGTCATCAGCAGGGCGGGGAACACCTGCCCGTCGGCACGGCGCAAGGTGAGGCGCATCTCGCGCGGCTGGCGCCGGGCCTTGAGGTCGTCGGCCAGCGCCTGGAGTTCGTCACCACGCTCGTCGTGGTCGGCCATGCCGAGGAACGTGGCCAGCGGCAGCAGCATGCGCGGCGGCTGGAACCAGGCCTCGGCGGTTTCGTTGACCGCACACACGCGGTGGTCTGCGGTGACCACGAACAACGCAACGGGTGAACGCTGACCAGGTGTCGGTGGCCAGGCGGTGACGGGGGAAACGGGTGGGTTGGCGGGAGGCGTCATGGGTGGGCACGCGCGCGCATGGCGCGGTGCCCATCATGCATCGATCGCGCGACGCGCGCCAGCGCGCTCAGGTGCGGACCCGGCCGTCGCCCGTGAGCATGGACAGCTCGGCGAAGCGCGAAGCCACGTGGTTGTTCGGGCCGAGCGAGACGCTGAAGCCGCCGAAGCTGGTGTCGCCAATGGCCTCGAGGCCGCTGACCAGGCTGTCGGACGTGACCCGGTTGCCCGCGCGGCGCGCGCCTTCGGCCAGCATGCGCGCGGCCAGGAAGCCCTCGAAGCTGGAGAAGTTGGGTTGCACCTTGTTGCCACCGCGCTCGATCGCGTCGAGGAATTCGCGCGTGATGGGGCGCGTGGTGGTGAAGGGGTTGGGCACCACCTGCGAGATGGCCACGCCCGCGCCTTCCTTGCCGAGCGCGTCGGCCAGCGCCTGCGTGCCCACGAAGGACACGTTGTAGAACGTGCCGCCATAGCCGGCCTTGCGCGCTTCGCGGATGAAGGCCGCGCACGAAGCATAGGCGCTGATCTGCACCACGGACTGCGGTTTGGCGGCAACGATGGTGGCCACGGCCTGCGCCACGTCCACCGAGTTGCGCTCCACCGTGGCGGTGGCCTTGGGCTTGAGATTGCGCGAGTTCATGGCCAGCGTCACGCCATCGAGGCCGGCCTTGCCGTAGGCGTCGTTCTGGTGGAACACGGCGATGTCGTTGAGGCCGAGGCTGGTGAGCTGGCGCACGATCAGCGCGGTTTCGTCGTTGTACGAGGCGCGCAGGTGGAAGGCCAGGCGGTTGAAGGGCGCGCGCAGGCCCATGGCGCCGGTGAACGGCGCGATGAAGGGCGTGCCCGCCTGCGTGGCCAGCGGCAGCGCGGCCAGGCTGGTGGGCGTGCCGATGTAGCCGAACAGCGCGGTGCAGTTGCGCGAGAGCAGTTGCCGCGTGTTTTCGGCGCAGCGGTCGGGCTCGTAGCCGTCGTCCAGCTTGACGATCTCGATGCGCTGGCCGTTCACACCACCCTGCTGGTTGAGCAGATCGAAATGCAGCTGTGCGCCCGCGTTGAACTGGATGCCCAGTTGCGCGGCCGGTCCGCTGAAAGCGGCCGACTGGCCAAGCACGATGCGGTTGCTCTGCGCATGCAGCGCGGGCGCGGCGAGCGAGGCGACGCCCGCGAGGGCAAAGGTGCGGCGGGACAAGCCCGCAGCGGCGGGGCGAAACGGCAAACGGCGCATCGTGGGGAGCTCCTGGCGGGAAGGGAAAAACCCGGGCGGGCCCGGGTCTCAAGACGTTGAAAGATGCTACCGATCGTTCACGCGCCCGCCGTCGCGCTCACCCGCCCCAGCGTGCCGTTGATCGATTCCGCCGCGGAATCAAAAGCGCCGCACGAACTCCACCCCCGCCGCCAGCGTGCGCCCCGCGCCGGGTTCGAAGAAGCGGCCGTTGCCGTCGTTGACGATCACCGAGCCCGCGTGGCGGCGGTCGGTGAGGTTGTCGATGCGCACGAACTGGCGCCAGGTCCAGGGCCCGTGCACCTGCTCGAAACGCGCGCCGAGCGCGAACAGCGCGTGGGCCTCGGCGGCGTCGGTGTTCAGGTCGTCCACGTACACCCGGCCGGTGTGGCGCGCCTCCAGCGAGAACACGCCGCCCACGCCGGCGGCCCAGGCCGGCGACCACGCGATTTGCGCGAACAGCTGCTGCCCCGGCACGCCGGGCAAGGCATTGCCCGCGGGGAAACGCGCATCGGCCGAGGCCGCGTAGCGCGCGCGCAGCCACGTGTAGGCCCCGCTGAGCAACCACTCGCTGCCCAGCGCCTGCTCGGCCGACAGCTCCAGCCCGCGGCGCTCGGTGCGACCCGCGTTGGTGAACACGGTGCGCCCGCCGGCACTGCTCTCGACCACGATCTCGTCGCGCGTGCGGATGTCGAACAGCGTGGCGTTCCACAGGCCGTTGGCGTGGCGCCCGCGCAGGCCGATCTCGGCGCTGGTGCTGCGCGCCGCGTTGAGCGCGGTGTTCAGCCCGGTGGCGCCACCGCTGCGGTAAGAGGCTTCGTTCAGCGTGGGCGTCTCCAGGCCCTGGCCCACGCTCGCGAACAACTGGGTCTGCGGCGCGAGCTGCCAGCGCGCGCCGACCACGGGCAGCGTGCGGCTGTAGCGTGTCTCGCCGCTGTCGTCGCCGTTGGCGAGGAAGCGGTCGGTGGAGCGGTACTCGGCGCGCACGCGGCGCAGCCCGCCTTCGAGCGTGAGCGCCTCGCGCACCCAAGCCGCGCGCAGGTAGGGGTCGAGCGTGTCGGCGCGGTTGGTCTCGTCGCGCCGCAGGTTGCCCTGCACCCCGAGGCCGGTGGGCGCCCCGCTCGGCCCGGTGAAGTTGTTGTAGCCGCGGCGCAGGTCGCTCTGGCGGTCGCCGGCCAGGCCCGCGCTCAGGTCGAGCTGCCCGCCCTGCCACTCGGTCTGCAGGCGCCAGCGCGCGTTGAAGCCCCAGTAATCGCGGTCGAGGTCGATCACGCCACCCGAGCTGGTGGCCGCGACCTGCGCCGCAGGCGGGATGGACTGGAACTGCACCACGCGGCGCTGCCCCGCGTAGCCCATCAGCTCGATCTTGTGCCCGCCGCCGAGCGACTGGTCCCAGGCGATGCCGGCCTGCGTCTGCGAGACCGATTTGCGGGTGTTGAACTGCAGCGCCTGCACCGCGGTCTGCTCCGGGTCGGCGTTGAACTGCGCGCGGCTCAGGCCCTGTGGGTCGAGCGCGAACGCGCTCTGGCGGTTGAACAGCAGCACGGTGCGCCCACCGTCGTGTGCGCGCGCCAGCTTGGCGTTGGTGGTGCTGCGGTGCGCGGCCGATTGCGGGCGCAGGCCATCGGTCTCGAAGCGGCCGGTGTCGAGCGCGTACGACCAGCCGGCCTCACCGCCGATGCGGCCCGTGAGCTGCGTCGACAAGCGCCACAGCCCGTTCTCGGCCAGGCCGAGCCCGGTGCGCCACTCGCCGGGCTCGCGGCCGTCTTCGGTGTAGAGCAGGATGGCGCCGCCGCTGGAGGCGCCGTAGAGCGTGGCGAAGGGCCCGCGCACGACCTCGATGCGCTCGGCGCTGCCGAGCGGAAAGTTCGCTGCCTGGCCCGAGCCGTCGGGCGCGCTGGCGGGAATGCCGTCGACGAACAGGCGCACGCCACGCACGCCGAAGGTGGCGCGCGAGCCCGAACCGCGGATCGAGACCTGCAGATCCTGCGCGTAGTTCTCGCGGTTACGGATCACCAGGCCGGGCACGCGGCCCAGGCCTTCGGAGAGGTTGATCTGCAACTGCCCGTCGCGCAGTTCGCGGCCATCCACCACATCGACCGACGCGCTGCCGCGCCAGCGCGTGTCGGCCGCGCCACTGCCGGTGATCACCACGGGCGCCAGCGCGCCGCCGTCGGCCGCGTTCTGGGCCCACGACGGCGCCAGCGCGAACGCCAGCGGAACGGCCCACAGCGTGCGTGCGCGCCGCTTCATGGCAGTTGCACGCTGAGCTGCATGGCGGCGTACCAGGCGGCGAGGTTCTCGATCTCGGTGTCGGTCAGGGGTTTGGCGATCACGGACATGACTTCGTGCGGCCGTTTGCCGCTGCGGTAGTTCTTGAGTTGTTCAACAAGGTAGATCGCGGGTTGCCCCGCGAGGTGCGGCACGTTGGGCTGCATCGACAGGCCGTTGGGCCCGTGGCAGACCGCGCAGGCCGCGTCGGCCCTGGCGCGGCCCGCCGCGATGTCGCCCGCCGATGCGGTGCCGGCCGCGAGGGCCAGCACCAGGATCGTCGTTGTGCCGCGCATCAGTTGGCGGAATACGTGACGCGGTAGATCGCGCCCACGTAGTCGTCGGAGATGAGGATCGAGCCGTCCTTCATCTGCGCCACGTCCACCGGGCGGCCCTTGTAGACGCCGTTGGCGTCGAGCCAGCCTTCGGCGAAGACCTCGCTCGCGCCCGCGGTGCCATCGGCCTTGAGCGGGATGAAGTTGATCAGCGCGCCACTGGGCTTGGTGCGGTTCCACGAGCCGTGCGCGGCCACGAACATGCCGCCCTGGTACTTCGCGGGGAACTGCTTGCCGCTGTAGAACGTCATGCCGAGCTGCGCCTGGTGGGCCGGGAACTCCACCTGCGGCGCGATGGCATTGGCCGGTTCCTTCATGTCTTTCAGGTCGGGCGCCGCGCCCGAACCCGCCACCTTGAACTTGCCGTTCCAGTACGGGTAGCCGAAATGCTCGCCCACCTTGGTGGAGCGGTTGAGCTCACCCGGCGGCACCTCGTCGCCCAGGCCATCGGTCTGGTTGTCGGTCCACCACACCGTCTTGTCCTTGGGGTTGATGTCCATGCCCACGGAGTTGCGGATGCCGCGCGAATAGACCTCGCGCTTGGAGCCGTCGAAGGCGTTCATGCGCACGATGCCGCCGATGCCCAGCTTGTCGTACAGCTCGACCTTGCCCGCGGGCTGCACGTTGTAGGGCTGGCCGAGCGCGATGTAGAGCGTGCCGTCGTCGGCCACGCGGCACACGCGCGCGCCGTGGTTGAACGACTCTTCCTCCACCGGGATCAGGCCGCCTTGCGGCACGACCTCGATCACCGCCACGTCCGGGCCTTCGTAGAAGAACTCGGCCGCGGGGAAGTTGAGCACGCGGTTGTGCTCGACCACGATGAGGAAACCGTCCTTGGTCCAGCACACGCCGTTGGGCACCTTGAAATTCAGCGAGGGGGCGAAGGGCTTGACCTCGTCGGCGGCGCCGTCGCCGTTGCGGTCGGTCACGGCCCACACGCGCGTCTTGCGCGTGCCCACGAACAGCATGTTGGTGTTGGGCGCTACGGCCATGTGGCGCGCGTCGGGCACCACGGCGTAGAGATCGATCTTGAAGCCCGGGGGCAGCTTCACGTTCTTCAGGTTGGCCTTGATCGCTTCCGCGTTGCGGCCTTCCTGGGGCACGGGGGGAATGTTCAGGTCGGTGCCCGAGACCTTGAACTGCTTGAGCGCTTGCAGGTTGTCCCTGCCGGCCTGGGCGGAGGCGGACGTGACGAGTCCGCACAGCAGCAATGCTGCGATGAGCTGGGTCGCTTTCATGTGTCTCCTCTTTGGTGGAACCCGAGCGGGTCGGGCGAACTCATTGTGGTGGGCCCCCCGCGATGGCCACAAGCGCCGGGGCAATATCCCACCGTGGCCTGTGCCTGTTGTGCGACGAAATGGAACAACCCGACCCCCACCGCCCCCACCCGCGCCGGCGCACCGTGCTCGGCCTGGCCCTGGCGCCGCTGGCCGCAGCGGCACAAGCGCCCGATCCGATCTTGCAGCGCAACATGCCCACCAGCGGGGAAGCCATCCCCGCGGTCGGCCTGGGCACGTGGATCACCTTCAACGTGGGCAACGACCCGCGCGCCCGCGCGCAGAGCACCGACGTGGTCCGCGCCTTCTTCGCCGGCGGCGGGCGGCTGATCGACAGCTCGCCCATGTACGGTTCCTCGCAACCGGTGATCGGCGAGGCGCTGGCGCGGCTCGGCATGCCGCGCGCGCTGTTCTCGGCCGAGAAGGTGTGGACGGGTAGCGGCGCGCGCGGGCCGGCGCAGATCGAGGCCTCGCGCGCGCACTGGGGCGTGCCGCGCTTCGATCTGCTGCAGGTGCACAACCTGCTCGCGTGGGAAGAGCAACTGCCCTTGCTGCAGCGCATGAAGGCCGAGGGGCGCGTGCGCTACGTGGGCATCAGCACCTCCGAGGGGCGCCGCCACGACGAGTTCGAGCGCATCCTGCGCACGCAGGCCATCGACACCATCCAGCTCACCTACAACCCGCTCGACCGTGAGGCCGAGCAGCGCCTGCTGCCGCTGGCGCAGGAGCGCGGCGTGGCGGTGCTGGCCAACCGCAACTTCCGCGAAGGCCAGCTCACGCGCGCGCTGGCGCGCCACCCGCTGCCCGCGTGGGCCGGGCCCGAGGCCGGCGCCACGAGCTGGGCGCAGCTGATCCTTAAGTTCGTGCTGGCCCACCCGGCCGTCACCTGCGCCATCCCGGCCACGCGGCAGGTGGCGCATGTGCGCGAGAACCTGGCCGCCGCGCGCGGCCCCTTGCCGAACGCGGCGCTGCGCGACCGCATCGCGCGCACCATCGCCGCGCTCTAGCGCACCAGGAACACGGCATGAGCGAATGGTGGACCTACCGACCCGCGGACTTCCTGATGTTCGCGCCCGACACCTATTGGCGCCTGTTCGAGCTGCACAACGCGGCGTGGTGGCCGCTGGGCCTGCTGGCCAACGCGCTCGTGCTGGCCATGGCCATTGCGCTGTGGCGCGGCCATGCGCTCGCGCCGCGCCTGGGCGCGGGCCTGGGCGCGGGCCTGATGGCGGTGTTGAGCGCCGCCGTGGCCTGGGGCTTCGTGTGGCGCCTGTACGTGCCGATCAACTGGGGGGCGCAGGCGCTGGCGGGGCTGTTCGCGCTCGCGGCCCTGGGCTGGCCACTGCTCGCGCCCGAAGGCCACCTGCGGCCCTCGCGCGCGGGCGCCGTGCTGATGGCGCTGGCCGCGCTCTCGTGGCCGCTGATGGCCTGGGCCGGCGAACGCCCGCTGGTGCAGGCCGAACTGATCGGCCTGGCGCCCGACCCGACCGCCGTGGCCGGGCTGGGCCTGCTGCTGCAGTGGCGCGTGCGCTCCGCCGCGGGCCAGGCCCTGTGGTGGGCGCTGATCGCGCTGGGCGTGCTCGCCTGCCTGGTCAGCGCCGCCACGCTCGCCACCATGGACGATCCGCAGGCGCTCGCGCCGCTGGCCGCGGCCTCCATCGCGCTCGGCGGGGCCCTGGCCCGCCGGCGCACGCTGACACAATCGGCGCCATGACCCACCCGCCCCGCGTGCTCAGCATCGCCGGCAGCGATTCCGGCGGCGGCGCCGGCATCCAGGCCGACCTCAAGACCTTCAGCGCCTTCGACTGCTTCGGCATGACGGCGATCACCGCCATCACCGCGCAGAACACGCAGGGCGTGCGCGCCATCCAGGCGCTGCCGCCCGCGCTGCTGGCGCAGCAGATCGATGCGGTGGTCGAGGACATCGGCGTCGACGCGGTGAAGATCGGCATGCTGCACGACCCCGCGGTGGTGCGCACGGTGGCCGAGGCCATCGACCGCCACCGCCTGCAACGCGTGGTGCTCGACCCGGTGATGGTGGCCACCAGCGGCGACCGGCTGATCGCGCAGGAAACCGTGGCCGTGCTCGTGGCCGAGCTGTTCCCGCGCGCCACCGTCATCACCCCCAACCTCGACGAGGCCGGCTGGTTCCTGGGCCGGCCCATCGCCAGCGCGGAGGCGCTCGAGGCCGCGGCCCATGCGCTGCAGGCCATGGGCGCGCGCGGCGTGCTGCTCAAGGGCGGGCACCTCGCCGGCCTGGTGCTCACCGACCTGCTGCTCGACGACGACGGCGCCACGGTGTGGCAGGGCGACCGCATCGACACGCCCAACACCCACGGCACCGGCTGCACGCTCTCCAGCGCCATCGCCTGCGGCCTGGCGCGCGGCCTGGTGCTGCGCGAGGCGGTGGCGCAGGCGCGCGATTACGTGCGCGCCGCGCTCAAGGCCTCGGCCGCTTGGCGCCTGGGCCGCGGGCACGGGCCGCTGGACCACGGCTGGCGCACCCGCGCCTGAGGCCCGGCCCGCCCGGCCCGGCTTGACCCTGGTCAACACGGCGGCACGCGCGCGGCGCTAAGCTCGGGGCCGTCGTTCGTCCCTTTCAGGAGCCCCCATGAGCAAGAAGACCACCAAGCCCGTCATGGCCGTGAACATCGGCATCAGCGAGAAAGACCGCGCCGCCATCGCCAAGGGCCTGAGCCACCTGCTGGCCGACACCTACACGCTCTACCTCACCACGCACAACTTCCACTGGAACGTCACCGGCCCGATGTTCAACAGCCTGCACGCCATGTTCATGGCGCAGTACACCGAGCTGTGGAACGCGGTGGATCCGATCGCCGAGCGCATCCGCTCGCTGGGCCACGTGGCGCCCGGCAGCTACGCCGAATTCGCCAAGCTCAGCTCGCTGCCCGACGCGCCCACCACCCCGCCCAAGGCGCTGGAGATGGTGGCCATCCTCGCCAAGGGCCACGAAGGCGCGGCGCGCACCGCGCGCGGCCTGTTCGACCTGGTGGGCAATGCCAACGACGAACCCACGGCCGACGTGCTGGTGCAGCGCCTCACGGTGCACGAGCAGGCGGCCTGGATGCTGCGCTCGCTGCTGGAAGCCTGAGCGCGGTTCGATCCTCAGTCGCGCCCGCGCTTGCGCGGGCGCTTCGTTTCCGTCTTCAGCACCTCGCCCGAGCGCGCGTCCACATACAGCTCCACGCGGTCGCCGTTGGCCGCGTAGGCTTTCACCTCATAGAGTTTGTCGCTCTCGCGCTCCACCTCGTGGATGTCGCGGTAGCCCTGGCGCTGCAGGGCCTCGGTGATCTGGCCGAAGCCCATGGCGGCCGGGCCCGCGGCGGGCGCTGCCGGTGCCTGGGCGATGGCCAGGCCGGTGCCGGCGAGCGCGGTGGTCAGGATCAGGGGCAACAGCACGGTGTTCTTCATGGCGGTTCCTTTCGATGTCGGTTGGTGGTTGCATGGCACCCCGCGGCGCCATGGGGATGCACTGTGCAAAACGCGCCCTGAACACCGCGTGAACCCCGGGTTCATGAAGCGTTCATGCGCGCTGTGGCAGGCTGCACGGGTGCTGCCCATTTCCTTTGCCCCCTGTGCGCGCGCCCTCGGTGCGCTGGCCCTCGCGCTGGCGCTGCTGCCTGCATTCGCGAAAGACCAGGACCGCGCACGCGAAGCCGTGCGCCGCGGCGAAGCGGTGCCGCTGGCGCAGGTCACGGCCCACGCGCTGCGCACCTTCGGCGGGCGCGTGATCGAGGTGGACATCGACGGCGAGCGCCGCCGCATCGAGTACGAACTGGAGCTGCTGCTCGACGACGGCCGGGTGATCGAGCTCAAGTACGAGGGCCGCACCGGCCACCTGATCGAGATCAAGGGCCAGCGCCTGGAAACCCTGTTCACCCGCGAGCGCCGCTGACACCATGCGCATCCTGATCGCCGAGGACGACCCGCGCCTGCTGGTGCAACTGGGCGACGCGCTGCAGGCCGCGGGTTACACCGTGGACCTGGCCGACAACGGCACCGACGCCCAGCACCTGGGCCTCACGCGGCCGCCCGATGCGGTGGTGCTCGACCTCGGCCTGCCCGGGCGCGACGGCCTGAGCGTGCTGCGCCACTGGCGCGAGGCCGGCAGCACAGTGCCGGTGCTGGTGCTCACCGCGCGCGGCTCGTGGCAGGACAAGGTGCACGGCATGGACGCGGGCGCCGACGACTACCTGGCCAAGCCGTTCGAGCTGGAAGAACTGCTGGCGCGCCTGCGGGCGCTGCTGCGCCGCGCCAGCGGCCTGGCCAGCCCGGTGCTGCAGCACGGTGCGCTGCGCCTGGACACGCGCACCCGCGCGCTGCAGGTCGATGGCCGCGCGGTCGACCTCACGGCCTTCGAGTACCGCCTGCTCAACACCTTCATGCACCACCCGGGCCGCGTGCTCTCGCGCGCCGAGCTCACCGAACGCCTGTACGACGAAGCCAGCGAGCGCGACAGCAACACGCTCGACGTGTTCATCGCGCGGCTGCGCCGCAAGCTGCCCGACGGCTGCATCGCCACGGTGCGCGGCCAAGGCTTCAGGCTCGACGCATGACGACCCCACCCGTCTCGCTCCAGCGCCGCCTGCAATGGGCCGCTTCGGTGCTGGTGCTGCTGGCGCTGCTGCTCGCGGCGGTCGGCCTGCACCGCCTGTTCCGCGACCACGCCGAGCGCGAATTCGACGCGCGCCTTCAGCGCCAGCTCGACGACCTGACCGCGGCGCTGCAGGTGCGCACCGGACCCGACGGGCTGGCCGCGCTCGGCCTGCGCCGCGAACCCGCCGACCCACTGTTCCACCAGCCCGGCAGCGGCCTGTACTGGCTCGCGCTGCCCGAGGGCGGCGAGCCGCTGCGCTCGCGCTCGTGGTGGGACGCCACACCGGACATCACCGCCACACCCCCCGCCGGGCTCGACGGCGCCAGCGCCTGGCCGCAGACCGCCGCCGGCCCGCAGGGCGAACCGCTGCGCCTGTGGCTGCGCCGCGTGCAACCCGCGGGCTGGGACGGCGCGGTGGTGCTCGTGGTCGCCAGCGACGCGAGCGCGCTCGAAGCCGCGAGCCGCTCCTTCGCGCGCGGCCTGGGCGCCTCCCTGGCGCTGCTCGCGCTGCTGCTGGTGCTGGCCTCGCACGCGCAGGTGCGGCTGGGCCTGGTGCCGCTGCGCCGCCTGCAGGCCGCGCTGGCGGCGCTGCGCGAACGCCGCAGCGCGCGCATCGACGGCCACCACCCGGCCGAGGTGCAGCCGCTGGTGGACGAACTCAACCAGGTGCTCGACCAGCGCCAGGCCCTGGTCGACCAGGCCGAAGCGCAGGCCGGCAACCTGGCGCACGCGCTCAAGACGCCATTGGCCGTGCTGGGCCAGCTCGCGCAGGCCGACACCGGCCTGCCGCCCGAGGCGCGCACCCTGCTGCGCGAACAGCTCAACACCATGCAGCGCCAGATCGACTGGCACCTGATGCGCTCGCGCGCCACCGCCTCGGTGCAGGGTGGGCAGGCGCGGGCTGTGCTGCACGAGGTGCTGCCGCCGCTGCTGCGCACCGTCGCGCGCCTGCACCCGGCCATCGACATCGCGGCCGACGACGGCACGGCCCTGCCCGCACCGCGCATCACGCCGCACGACCTGCACGAGGTGCTGGGCAACCTGCTCGACAACGCGGCGCGCCACGCGCGCCGGCACGTGCACCTGGGCCTGCAGGCGGCCGACGGCGGGCTGTGCCTGACGGTGGATGACGACGGCCCGGGCATCGCGCCCGCGGCGCGCGCGCAGGCCCTGGTGCGCGGCAAGCGGCTCGACGAAACGCGGCGCGGCAGCGGCCTGGGCCTGGCCATCGTGGCCGATCTGGTCGAGGTCTATGGCGGGCGCGTGGCGCTCGGCGAATCGCCGCAGGGCGGCCTGCGCGCGCAGGCCTGGCTGCCGCTGGCGATCACCCCGGCCGCGCCACCGGTGCCGGCGTGATCGGGCGTGCGCCCCACCACAAAGCAAAACCCATCAGCGCCACCCCCAGCAGTTGGCCCGGCGACAGCCAGCGCTGGTAGACGAGGGCATCGCACAGCAGCGTGACCGCGGGGTAGACGAACTGCAGCAGCGCCGTGCGCGAGGTGTTCAGCCGCGCCATGCCGCCGTAGATGAGCACGTAGGCGAAGCCGGTGTGCACCACGCCCAGCGCGGCAAGCCAGCCCCAGGCCGGGCCCCACGCGGGCCAGCCCTGCCACAGCAGCCAGGGCCACAGCACCAGCGCCCCCACGGCGCACTGCCACCAGGCCAGCGCCAGCGGCGGCACCGGTGTGCGGGCGCGCAGCAGCAGGCCCACCGCGGTCTGCCCCACCACGGCCACCAGGCACAGGCCCACGCCCAGCAGCGACACCACGGCCCCCGCCCCGAGCAGGCCCGTGGCCAGCGCCAGCCCCGCCAGCGCGAGCAGCACCGCCGCAAGGCGCTCGCGCGGCAGCGGCTCGCCCAGCCACCAGGCGCCCGCCACCATCAGGCACAGCGGCTGCACGTGGAACACCACCGTGGCCAGGCCCACCGACAGGTGCTGGATCGCGACGAAGAACACGACCCAGCTCAGCACCACCAGGGCCGCGGCCACCACCACCCGCACCGCCGTGCCCGCGGGCAGGCGCCACAACGGGGCGCGCTGCGTGGCCCAGGCCCACAGCGTGAGCGCGAGCAGCCCGAAGGCGCAGCGGAACCAGGCGGCCGAGGCCGCGTCGCTGCCCGATTCGAGCAGGAAGACACCCAGGGTGCCAAGAACGGCGCCGCCCGCGGCCATGCGCCAGGCGGCCGCGCGGTCATCCACGAACGATCGATCGACGGCATTCATGGCCGCACTGTGGCCATGGCAACGTGTTGCGCAAAGCGGATAATTCGCAACCCATTCATCCGAAAACCGAATCCATGCGCGCCGACGACCTGCAGATCGACTGGCTCAAGTGCTTCGTGGCCGTGGTCGACGCGGGCTCGCTGTCGGCGGCCGCGCCCGAGGTGAGCCGCTCGCAATCGGCGGTGAGCATGCAGTTGCAGAAACTGGAACGCGCGGTGGGCCGGCCCTTGCTGTTGCGCGGGCCGCGCAAGCTCGAACTCACGCCCGACGGCCAGGCCCTGCTGGGCTACGCGCGCCGCCTGCTCGACCTGCACGCCGAAGCCCAGGCCGCCATGAAGCCCGACGCGCTCGAGGGCCGCGTGCGCCTGGGCGTGCCCGACGACTACGCCGCGCGCTACCTCACGCCCGTGCTCAAGCGCTTCGCGGCGCGCCACACGGCGGTGCAGATCGAGCTGCTGTGCGAGCAATCCACCTCGCTGATCCCGCGCGTGGCGCGCGGCGATCTCGACCTCGCCATCGTCTCGCGCGACCACGCGCAGCGCGGCACGCTGCTGTTCCACGAGCCGCTGGTGTGGGTGGGCTCACCGCAGTTCGACGTCTGGCGCCGCGACCCGCTGCCGATCGCGGTGTACGAAGACACCAGCCTGGCGCGGCGCCACGCGCTCACCACGCTCTCGCAGCAAGGCCGGCGCCACCGGGTCGTCTATCACAGCTCCAGCCTGGCGGGCCAGATCGCCGCGGTGGAAAGCGGCCTCGCGGTGGCCGCGCTCACGCAGTGCAGCGCGCCGGCCCACCTGCAGGTGCTGGGGGCGGAGCACGGGCTGGGCCCGCTGGCCCCGATGGCCGTGGCGGCGTACCGCAGCCGCGCATCGCGCGGCGCGGCCGCGGTGGACAGCCTGCACCGCCTGCTGGTGCAGACCCTGCGCCAGGCCGCCTGATGCACCGTGTTGCAGGCATTGCCGCAGCGCAACAAAAGGGCAACGCACCGGCGCCACAATGCGCGTCCACATGACGCCCCCGCCGCACGACCCCCTTCCGCCGGTGCTGGCGGGCCCCATCCTGCGGCGCGTGCAGGCCGATCGCATCGCCTGGTGGCTGGCCTGCACGCAGCCGCACCGGGTGCGTGTGTACCTGCAACGCGCGGATGGCGCACCCACGGTGCACGAGCCCACCGTGCACCGCCTGCGCGCGGGCAAGCACCTGTGGATCCTGCTGATCGATCTCGCGCTCGACGCGCCGCTCGAACCCGGCACCTGGACCGGTTACCGCGTCGAGCTGGCCGACACCGACGGCGGCCCCTGGACCCCGCACGACGACCCCGCGCTCTGCTACCCCGGCCACGACACGCCGGGCTTCCGGTTCGCGCCGCAGGTGCACGCGCTGCTGCACGGATCCTGCCGCAAGCCGCACCACGCGGGCGGGGGCGACGGCCTCGCCCGCGCCGACGCGCACCTGCAGCAACTGCTCGGCGAAGGCCCCGGTGGCGATGCCGCGCCCTGGCCGTCGGCCCTGGTGCTCAGTGGCGATCAGGTCTATTGCGACGACGTGGCCGGCCCGATGCTGCGCGCCATTCACGGCCTGATGCAGCGCCTGGGCCTGAACGAAGAAGCCATCGCCGGGGCCGACGGCAGCGAACTGCGCTGCACCGCCGACCTGATCGCCCACCCCGCCAGCTACTACCGGCGCGAGCAGTTGCTGCCGCGCACGCCGCGCAGCGAGCGCCTGATCGACCTGGTGTTCGAGGGCGTGAAGAAACCCATCTTCACCACCGACAACGCACACAACCACCTGATCACGCTCGGTGAGGTGATCGCGATGTACCTGCTGGCGTGGTCGCCGCTGCCGTGGCAGGGGCTGGACCTGTCGCCGCCGCCCGGGCTCGAACCCGAACACGCCGAGCGCTACGCGCGCGAATCGGAAGCCATCGCCGGTTTCCGCGAAGGTCTGGGCGCGGTGCGCCGCGTGCTCGCGCACCTGCCGGTGGCCATGGTGTTCGACGACCACGACATCACCGACGACTGGAACCTGAGCCGCGAATGGGAGGACGTGGCCTACGGCCACCCGTTCTCGCGCCGTGTGATCGGCAACGCGCTGGTGGCCTACCTGCTCAACCAGGCCTGGGGCAACCGGCCCGAGGCCTTCGGCGACGACGCGCTGCTGGACCAGGTGCAGGCCGCGCTCGACGAGCCCGGCGGCGACGCGCACGAGGCGCTGATCGAGCGCCTGCTGCACTGGCGCGACTGGCACTACGTGTGGCCCACCACGCCGCCGCTGATGGTGCTCGACAGCCGCACCCACCGCTGGCGTTCCGAGGTCTCGCCGCGGCGCCCTTCGGGCCTGATGGACTGGGAAGCGCTCACCGACCTGCAGCAGGCGCTGCGTGGCCACCCCGCGGTGCTGCTCGTGGCCTCGGCGCCGATCTTCGGCGTCAAGCTCATCGAGACCATCCAGCGCGTGTTCAGCTTCTTCGGCAACCCGCTGCTGGTGGACGCCGAGAACTGGATGTCGCACCCGGGCGCGGCCAGCGCGGTGCTCAACATCTTCCGCCACCCCAGAACGCCACAGACCTTCGTGGTGCTCTCGGGCGACGTGCATTACTCCTTCGTTTACGACGTGGAGCTGCGCCCGCGCGGGCGGCGCAAGGAACCGGTGCAGGGGCCGCACATCTGGCAGATCTGCAGCAGCGGCCTGCGCAACGCCTTCCCCGACGGTCTGCTCGAAAAACTCGACCACCTCAACCGCTGGCTGTTCTCGCCGCGCTCGCCGCTCAACCGCTTCACGCGCCGGCGGCACATGAAGGTGACGCCGCGCAAGCCCGAGGGCACGCCGCACGGGCGGCGCCTGCTCAACGGCGCCGGCATCGGCCTGGTGCAGTTCGACGACAGCGGCGCACCGGTGAAGATCCAGCAGTTGCTGTGCGATGGCCGCGACGTGGCCTTCGTGCCGCGCGAGGCCGAGGCGCGCGAGGACTGAGGCTCGGGCAGAAGTTTCCGCCGGTCCGGAGCAGCCGCCGCGTGAACGGCATCACGCGCGTCCGCCGGGGGCCTGCGCTATGGTCTCGGGTTCACCATGGACAACGCTTTCGAACACCTCGTCGCCGTGTGCGAACGCATGCGCCAGCTCACCGCCGCGCTGGAAACCATCCGCAACCTGCTGATGGCCGACGTGACCGCCACCGGCGATGCGCGCACCGCCATGGGCGACACGCACGAGACGGCGCGCGGCCTGTTCATCCACGCCATGGGCCTGCGCCAGCGCGCGGGCGGCGACCTGGAAACCACGGTGCGGCTGATCACCGCCGAAACCGACCCCCAGCACTCGGTGCAGCGCCAGGAATGGCTGCAGCTGTGCCGCGAACTGGCCACCACGCTGCAGGGCATCGACGGCGTGCTCACCGAGCTCGAGGGGCACCTGCGCCGTTGAGCGTCAGCCCCCCCACAACGGGCTGGGCTTCTCGAAATCCACCGTCTCGCGCACCAGATCGCGCATGCGCGCGAGCAGCGGGCGGTGGTCGTCGCGCCGGCACTGGAAGGTGTATTGCACGTCGGGCAACGGCCGCGCACTGCGCAGTTCCACCACCGCCTTGCGCGCGGCCGGGCGGCGCAACCAGCCGCGTGGGTACAGGCCGATGCCCAGGCCCGACGCGATGAGGCTCGCGATCGCCGACAGGTTGTTGCACACCAGCCGGTTCGGCGCCTGCAGGCCGTTCGCTTCCAGCCACTGCTCCAGCATGCGGGTGGGGCCGGCCGCGGGCGGCATGGTGATGAGCGCGTGCGTCTGCAGCATCGCCTCGTCCACCGTGCGGCGGCGCCCCACGAGCGCGGGCGCCGCGGCCCAGCAGAAGCGCACGTCGGCGATCGCATCGCTGGCGATGGCGCTGCGCGAGGAACGCCCCGCCACCACCGCGAAATCGAGCTCGCCGCTGTCCAGCCGCTGCTCCAGCGCGGCGCCCAGGTCCACGCGTGGATCGAGCAGCAGCGCGGGGTAGCGCACCGCGGCCTGCGACACCAGGTCGGGCAGCCAGGTGAGCGCGGCCAGTTCGCCCACGCCGAAGCGGCAGTGCCCGCGCAGGCCGCCGTCACCGGCCGCCAGCTGCGTGCGCATGTCCTCCGAGAGTTCGAGCATGCGCCGCGCCATGGGCAGCAGCAGCTCACCGGCGTCGGTGAGCGCGGCGCGGTGGCCGCTGCGGTTGAAGAGGGGCTGGCGCAGTTGCGCCTCGAGTTCGCCGATGCGCTTGGACAGCGTGGACTGCGAGATGTGCAAGCGCTGCGCTGCCACGAGAAAGCTCGCGGCGGTGGCGGCCCAGTAGAAGGCTTCGAGCTGTTTGAGTGTCACACTTGCAAAAAAGCGAACAAGAGTGATCGAAATATATCGCTTTTCATCCACAAGGCCTGTTCCCAGAATCCGCCCCCTGAGCACCCGCCCCGACGGGTGCCGCGGCCACGCACCACACAGGAGACACACATGAAACCCCGTTCCCCCGGCCTCAACCGCCGCCAACTGGTGGGCGCCACCGGCGCCGCCCTCGGCCTGTCGGCCCTGCCGCTCGCGGCACGCGCCCAGGCCTGGCAGCCCACGCAGCCCATCACCATCCTCGTCGGCTTCGCGCCCGGCGGCTCGGCCGACCAGATCGCGCGCCAACTGTCGTTCGCGGCCAAGGAGATCATTCCGGTGCCGGTGGTGGTGCAGAACCGCGTGGGCGCGGCCGGCGCGATCGCCGCGCAGGCCACGGCCGACGCCAAGCCCGATGGCTACACCGTGTTCGTGGGCGGCGGCAGCGAAACCACCTCGGTGGGCCACTTCCGCCCGCTGGGCTACGACTCGCGCACCTCGTTCACGCCGATCATCAAAGTCTCGCGCGCGCCCAGCATCCTGGCCGTGCGCGCCGATTCGCCGTTCGCCGACATGAAGGCCCTGATCGCCGAAGCGAAGAAAGGCGCCGAGAAGGTGTCGTACGGCTCCACCGGTGAAGGCGGCATCTTCCACGCCACCGGCGTCGTGTTCGAGAAGACCACGGGCCTGAAACTGCTGCACGTGCCCTACCGCGGCGCGGCCGATTCCATGACCGCGCTGCTCGCAGGCCAGGTCGACAGCGCCTTCGGCGCGTACGAAGAGATGAAGGCCATGATCGACGCGGGCCGTGTGCGCCCGCTCGCGCTGTTCTCGGGCTCGCGCCTGCCCGCGCTGCCCAACGTGCCCACCATGACCGAACTCGGCGTGCCCGTGGCGCTGGACAACATGAAGGGCCTGATGGCCCCGGCCAAGCTGCCCGATCCCATCAAGCGCTACCTGCACGACGCCTTCCAGAAGGCCATGCAGACGCCGGCGTGGAAGGACTACGTGGCCAAGTCGGGCCTCACGGAGGACTACGCCGACGGCGCGGCCTTCCAGGCCGAGATCGTGGGCGCGGTGGACCTGATCGGCAAGGCCATCGGCAAATGAGTCTTTCGATCGGTTTCATCGGGCTGGGCGCCATGGGCGCCGGCATGGCCGGCTGCCTGGTGCGCAAGGGCTTTTCGCTCAAGGTGCATGCGCGCGAAGCGCACGCGGTGCAGGCCCTTGTGGCGCAAGGCGCGGTGGCGGGTGGCTCGTCGGCCGAGGTCGGCCGCGGCAGCGCCATCGTCTTCCTCAGCCTGCCCGACGACGCGGTGGTGCGCGAGGTGCTGTTCGCCCCCGACGGCCTGGTGCACGGCCTGGCCGCCGACAGCCTCGTGGTCGACACCAGCACCATCGCCGCTGCGTCGGCGCGCGCGTTCGCGGCCGAGCTGGCGCAGCGCGGCATCGGCTTCCTGGACGCGCCGGTGAGCGGTGGCCAGCAGGGCGCGGCCGACGGCGTGCTCAGTTGCATGGTCGGCGGCGATGCCGCGCACCTGACCACGGCGCGCGACGCCCTGGCCGCGTTCTGCAAGAGCATCCAGCACGTGGGCGCCGTGGGCGCGGGCCAGGTCGTGAAGGCCTGCAACCAGGTGGCCGTGGCCGGTGCGTTGCTCGGCGTGTCCGACGCCATCGCGCTCGCGCAGGCCGAGGGTGTGGACCTGGCGCAGATGCGCGAGGCCCTGCTCGGTGGCGCGGCGCGCAGCTTCTCGCTGGAGAAGCACGCCCCGCGCATCGCGGCCGGCCAGTTCACGCCGGGGTTCCGCGCGCAGCTGATGCGCAAGGACCTGCGCCTGGCGCTGCAGGGTGCTCAAGGCACCGGCACCGTGCTGCCCACCGCCGCTCTGGCCGAAGGTCTGCTCGACGCGCTGTGCGAAAGCGGCCGCGCCGACTGGGACTGGGCCGCCCTGGCCGTGCAGGTGCAGCACCTCTCGGGCCGCCCGCTGCCCGCGAAGCGCGAACCCGACTGATCCCCCGCTCTCCATGTCCCTGCACAACCTGCTGTGCCTCGACGACTTCGAGGACGCCGCGCGGCGCCACCTGCCGTTGCCGGTGTTCGGCTACGTCGCGGGCGCGGCCGAAACCAACCAGTCGTTCCGCGCCAACCGCAGCGCCTTCCAGGCCTGGCAGCTGGTGCCGCGCGTGCTGGTCGACATCAACCCGCGCGACCCCGGCGTCACGCTGTTCGGCCGGCGCTACGCCACGCCCTTCGGCGTGGCACCCATGGGCCTGGCCGCGCTCTCGGCCTACCGCGGCGACCTGGTGATCGCGCAGGCCGCGCGGCACGAGAACATTCCCTTCGTGCTTAGCGGCTCCTCGCTGATCCGCCTCGAAGAGGTGATCGCGGTCAACCCCGACGCCTGGTTCCAGGCCTACCTCCCGGGCGACGACGACAGCATCTTCGCGCTGCTTGAACGCGTGAAGGCCGCGGGCTACAAAACGCTGGTGATCACGCTGGACACGGCCGCCGCGGCCAACCGCGAGAGCAACCTGCGCGTGGGCTTCACCATCCCCGTGCGCCCGAGCGTGCGGCTGGCGTGGCAAGGCATCACGCACCCGCGCTGGCTGTTCGGCACCTTCCTGCGCACGCTGGCGCAGCACGGCATGCCGCACTTCGAGAACAGCTACGCCACGCGCGGCGCGCCCATCCTGTCGCCCAACGTGGAACGCACGCTGTCCGACCGCGGCCACCTCAACTGGCGCCACCTGCAGATGATCCGCCGCTACTGGCCCGGTGACATCGTGGTCAAGGGCGTGCTCGATCCGCGCGACGCGCGGCGCGCCGCCGACGAAGGCATCAACGGCGTCATCGTCAGCAACCACGGCGGGCGCCAGCTCGACGGCGCGGCCGCGCCGCTCGCGGTGCTGCCGCGCATCGTCGAAGCCTGCCCCGACATCCCCGTGATGCTCGACAGCGGCGTGCGCCGCGGCAGCGACGTGATCAAGGCGCTCGCGCTCGGCGCGCGCTTCGTCTTCGTCGGCCGGCCCTTCGCGTTCGCGGCCGCCGTGGGCGGCGAGCCCGGCGTGCGGCGCGCGATCGACCTGCTGCGCAGCGAGGTCTCGCGCAACATGGCCCTCATGGGTGTGCTGCGGCCCGAGGACTTCGGGCCCGACCACCTCATCCCCTCCCCCCACCCCTGAACACCCCCATGCTCGGTCTGCGCATCCTCCCCATCACCCGCCGCGTCGACGCCTCGCTGATCGAGGCCTTCCGCAGCGTCCCCGTTGCCAACGTGAGCGACTGCATGACCCGCATGACGGCCGCCGGCGCGCGCCTGCGCCCGTTCAGCCGCGAGACGCGCCTGGCCGGCCCGGCCATCACCGTGAAGACGCGCCCGGGCGACAACCTCATGATCCACAAGGCGCTGGAGATCGCGCAGCCCGGCGACGTGATCGTGGTCGACGGCGGCGGCGACCTCAGCAACGCGCTGATCGGCGAGCTCATGACCACGTATGCACAGAAGCGCGGGCTCGCGGGCTTCGTCATCAACGGCGCGATCCGCGACCTCGACGTCATCGGCGCCGGCGCCCTGCCCGTGTTCGCGGCCGGCATCACGCACCGCGGCCCCTACAAGGACGGCCCGGGCGAGATCAACGTGCCGGTGGCCATCGACGGCATGGTGATCCACCCCGGTGACCTGATCGTGGGCGACGCCGACGGCGTGCTGTGCGTGCCCTTCGACGACGCGGCCGCGCTGCTGGAAGCGGGCCGCAAGAAGACCCAGGCCGAGCAGGTGACGCTGCAGCAGATCGCGGCCGGCCAGCTCGACACGGCCTGGATCGATCAGACGCTGGCGCGCATCGGTTTCAAGGCCTGACCCAGCGCATGCCGTCGCGGTGGCTGCGCAGCACGGCCTCCACGAAGGCCATGCCGGCGAGCCCCTCGTTCAAACCCGGCAACTCCACACCGGCCTCGCCGCGCCAGGCGCGCGCGAAATCGCGGTAGAGCTGCGCGAAGGCTTCGAGGTAACCCTCGGGGTGGCCCGCGGGAATGCGGTGCGCCACCGGCACACCACCGGGCGTGGCCGGCACGCCGCGGTACAGGCATTGCGAAGCCTGGCCCGGGCGCGTGAGCCACAGCTCTTCCGGCTTCTCCTGATCGAACTGCAGCGAACCGGTGCTGCCGTACACGCGCAGGCGCAGGCCGTTGCGGCTGCCGCTGGCCACCTGACTGGCCCACAGCATGCCGCGCGCCCCGCCTTCGTAGCGCAGCATCACCTGCACGTGGTCGTCGAGCGCGCGGCCGGGCACGAAGGTGCTGAGCTCGGCCGCCAGCTCCTGCAGCTTCAGGCCCGACACGTAGCCCGCGAGGTGGTAGGCGTGCGTGCCGATGTCGCCGAGTGCGCCCGCGGGGCCGGCCTGTTTCGGGTCGTTGCGCCACGCGGCCTGCTTGTTGCCTTGCTGCTCGATGGGCTCGCCCAGCCAGTCCTGCACGTACTCCACCTGCACGATGCGCACCGCGCCGATGGCGCCCTGCGCCACCAGCTCGCGCGCCTGGCGCACCATGGGGTAACCGCTGTAGGTGTGCGTGAGCAGGAACAGCACGCCGCGTTCGTCAACGCGCTGCGCCAGCCCCTGGGCCTCGGCGAGCGAGGTGGCCATGGGCTTGTCGCAAATGATGTGGATGCCCTGATCGGCGAAGGCCCGCGCCACCGGCACGTGCAGGTGGTTGGGCGTGACGATGGCCACCGCGTCGATGCCATCGGGGCGCTGCGCTTCGGCCTGCGCCATCTCGGCGTAGCTCGCGTAGCTGCGTTCGCGCGGGATGTGCAGTGCCGCCGCGCTGGCGTGCGAGCGCTCGGGGGTGGACGAGAACGCGCCGGCCACAAGCTCGAACTGGTCGTCGAGCCGCGCGGCGATGCGGTGCGCGGCGCCGATGAAGCTGCCCTCGCCACCGCCGACCATGCCGAGGCGGATGCGCCGTGTCTTGCGGTCGTCACTCATCGGTTCAGGCCCAGCAGCGTTTGCAACGTGGCCGCATCGCCCGCGCTCGCGGCGAAGTCGTCGAAGGCGCGGTCGGCCACGCGGATGATGTGGTCGCGGATGAAGGTGGCGCCCTCGCGCGCACCGTCTTCGGGGTGCTTGAGGCAGCACTCCCACTCCAGCACCGCCCAGCCCGCGTAGTCGTGTTGCGCCATCTTCGAGAAGATGGCCTTGAAGTCGACCTGACCATCGCCGAGCGAGCGGAAGCGGCCCGCGCGGTCGACCCAGTTGCTGAAGCCGCCGTACACGCCTTGCTTGCCGCTGGGGCGGAACTCGGCGTCCTTCACGTGGAAGGCGCGGATGCGCTCGTGGTAGTGGTCGATGAAGGCCAGGTAGTCCAGTTGCTGCAGCACGAAGTGGCTCGGGTCGTAGAGGATGTTGGCGCGCGGGTGCTGGTCCACGGCGTCAAGGAAGCGCTCGAAGGTCACACCATCGTGCAGGTCCTCGCCGGGGTGCAGCTCGTAGCAGACGTCCACGCCCGCGTCGTCGAAGGCGTCGAGCACCGGGCGCCAGCGTTTCGCAAGTTCGTCGAAGGCTGCCTCCACCAGACCCGGCGGGCGTTGCGGCCAGGGGTAGAGGTAGGGCCAGGCCAGCGCGCCCGAGAACGAGGCGTGGGCCTTCAGGCCGAGCCGCTTCGAGGCTTTCGCCGCGAGCAGCAGTTGGTCGTGCGCCCACGCGGTGCGGGCAGCGGGGTTGCCGCGCACGTGCGGCGCGGCGAAGGCGTCGAACTGCAGGTCGTACGCCGGGTGCACGCAGAGCAGCTGGCCCTGCAGGTGGGTCGAGAGTTCGGTCACCTGCAGGCCGTGCGCGGCGAGCACGCCCTTCACCTCGTCGCAGTACGCGTCGCTGGTGGCGGCGCGTTCGAGGTCGAAGAGGTGCGCGTCGCTGGTGGGGATCTGAACCCCCTTGTAGCCCAGCGACGCGGCCCAGCCGGCCAGGCCCTCCAGCGTGTTGAAGGGCGCGGCCGTGCCGATGAACTGGGCCAGGAAGATCCCGGGGCCTTGAATCGTTTTCATGAAGATCTTCCTGGCGGTCCGCGGGCTTAGAACGGCGAATCGGGGAAGTAGAAGTCCTTGGCGTTTTCCTTGGTGATCAGCACCGAGGGCACGATGGTGGAGGCTGGCAGCTTCTGGCCCTTCTGGCGCGCCAGCGCGGTCATCTTGATCGCCTCGTAGAGGAACTTGGGCGAGTAGGACACGTTGGCCTGGATCAGCGGGTTGCTGCCGTCCATGAGCGTCTTCACCATGGCCTTGGCACCGGCGCCACCGAAGACGATCTTGATGTCCTTGCGCTTGGCCTGCTCGATCGCGCGCAGCACGCCGAAGGCCATGTCGTCGTCGGCCGCCCACACGGCGTCGATCTCCTTGAAGCGCGTCAGGAAGTCCTGCATCACCTTGAAGGCGTCGTCGCGGTTCCAGTTGCCGTGCTTGGCGTCCAGCACCTTGATGCCGGGGTGGTTCTTCATCACCGCGTTGAACGCGTCCATGCGCTCGTTGTCGATGGTGGTGGGAATGCCGCGCAGCGCGACGATGTTGCCCTTGCCGTTGAGGAACTTGGCCAGGTACTCGGCCGGCACCTTGCCGAAGGCCGTGTTGTCGCCGGACACGTAGGCGTCCTGCGCGCTGGTGTCGGTGAGGCCGCGGTCGACCACCGTCACGTACACGTTCTTGGCCTTCACCTGCTGCACCGGGCGCGTGAGCGCGGCCGATTCGAAGGGCAGGATGACCAGCGAGTCGATCTTGGTCGCGGTGACGAGATCCTGCAGCTGGTTGGCCTGCTCGGGCGCGCCGCTGGCGGTCTTGATGGTGACCTTGATGTTGGGGTCTTTCTCGAGCTCTTTCTTGGCCTCGTTGGCCCAGTACACCAGGCCGGCGGCGAAGCTGTGGGTGGCGGCCGGGATGGCCACGCCCAGGTTCACCTTGTTCTGGGCCTGCGCCAGCAGCGGGCTGGCCAGGCCGATGGCGGCCACGGCGGCCAGCGCGTGCAGACGGATGCGGTTCTTCATGCTTGTCTCCTTGAGGTGGTGGTACTGACGGTGAAAAAAGCGAAGGCTTGGCGTGCCCTCACGGACGCCGCCGCTGCATGAATGCGACGGCGATGATCACGAAACCCTGCACCGCCGCGTTGAGGTACACGCTGATGATGCTGGTGAGGTTGAGGATGTTGCTGATGACCGAGAGCAGGATGGCGCCGACCACGGTGCCACCGATGCTGCCGGCGCCGCCACGCAGCGCGGTGCCGCCCACGATGACGGCGGCGATGGCTTCAAGCTCCCACAGCAGGCCGGTGGTGGGCGAGGCCGAGCCCAGGCGCGGCACGTAGAGCAGCGTGGCGATGCCCACGCACACGCCGAGCAAGGTGTAGGTGAGCACCTTGGTGCGGTCCACGTCCACGGCGGCGTAGCGCGCCACCTGCTCGTTGGAGCCGATGGCCTGCACGTAGCGGCCGTAGGCCGTGCGGTTGAGCAGCAGCGCGCCACCGATGGCGACCAGCGCGAACACCCACACCGGGATCGGGATGCCCAGCAGGCTGCCGTAGTAGACCGGGCCGTAGACGTCGGCCAGGGTGTTGTCGAGCGCGAGCGCACCGCCGTCGGCGAAGTAGGTGAGGTAGGCACGGAAGATGCCCAGCGTGCCGAGCGTGACGATGAAGGGCTCGATGCGCCCGCGCGTGATGAGCAGGCCGTGCGCGAAGCCGAACAGCGCGCCCAGCAGCACCGCCGTGGCCATGCCCGTCATCACCACCGCCACCGGCGGCCAGCCCAGCGGCGCGATCTTGTTCATGAGCAGGATGGTCACGCCCGCGATCAGCGCGGCCATGGAGCCCACCGAGAGGTCGATGCCACCCGAGATGATCACGAAGCACATGCCCACGGCGATGATGCCGATGAAGGCGGTGCGCGTGAGCACGTTCAGGGCGTTGTCCGCCGTGGCGAACTGGCTGTTGAGCAGCGTGCCGGCGATGCACAGCAGCGCCAGGCCCAGCAGCGGGCCCAGCGTGGGCAGGCGCCAGCGGCGGGCGGCCGGTGCGGTGGCGGCCGCGGGGGGGTCAATGCGATCCGGTGGCATGGGCGATCAGCTCCTGTTCGTTCAACTGCGCGGCGGCCAGCGTGGCCTGCAGGCGGCCCGCGCGCATCACCGCGACGCGGTGGCACAGGCCGATGAGTTCCATGAGTTCGGACGACACCACCACCACCGCGCGGCCTTCGTCGGCCAGGCGGCGGATGAGCGCGTAGATCTCGCGCTTGGCGCCGATGTCCACGCCGCGCGTGGGCTCGTCGAGCACCAGCACGCGCGGGCCGGGGTGCAGCACCTTGGCCAGCGCCAGCTTCTGCTGGTTGCCGCCCGAGAGCGAGCCCGCGGCCACGTCGAGCGAGCCGCAGCGGATGCCGAATTCGCGCACCGCCTGCGCCAGCGCGTCGCGCTCGCTCGCGGGCTTGAGCCAGGGTTGGGCATGGCGGTCCAGGGCCATGAGCGTGAGGTTCTCGCGCAGCCCGAAGTGCACATGCAGCCCCCGGCCCTTGCGGTCTTCGCTGAGGTAGGTGAGGCCGGCGTCGGCGGCCTCGCGCGGCGAACGCGGCAGCACGGCGCGGCCGTTCACCTCGACGGCGGTGGCGCTTCGCTCGCGCAGGCCGAGCAGGCCCTCGAACAGCTCGGTGCGGCCCGCGCCCACCAGGCCCGCGAAGCCGAACACCTCGCCCGCGCGCACCTCGAAGCTCACGCCCTGCGCCCAGCCCGGCACGCTCAGGTCCTGCACCGAGAGCAGCACCGGCGCGTCGGCGGGCACGGTGCTGCGCGGCGGGTAGAGGTCGGCCAGCTCGCGGCCCACCATCAGGTTGGCCATCTGCGAGCGCGTGAGCGTGGCCGTGGGTTGCTGCGCCACCAGGCGGCCGTCGCGCATCACCACCACCTGCTCGGTGATGCGCTCCACCTCGTCGAGCTTGTGCGAGATGAAAACGATGGTGACGCCCTCGGCCTTGAGCCGCGCCACGAGTTCGAACAGGCGGCCGGTCTCGCCCGGGGTGAGCGTGGCGGTGGGCTCGTCCATGACCAGCACGCGCGCCTGGCGCGAGAGCGCCTTGGCGATCTCCACCAACTGGCGTTCGGCCACGATGAGTTCGCGCACGCGCGTGTCGGGGTCCACCTTCGAGAGGCCGACGTCGTCGAGCACGCGGCGCGCCACGGCGCGCATGGCCACGTCGTCCAGCCACAGGCCCAGGGGGCCGCGCCGCTTCTCGTGGCCCAGGAAGATGTTCTGCGCCACCGTGAGGTCTTCGGCCAGGTTGAATTCCTGGTGGATGAGCACGATGCCTTCGGCCTCGGCGGCGCGCGGGCCGTCGAACACCACGGCGCGGCCGTTCACGTCGATGCCGCCCTCGCTCGGCACCTCGTAGCCCGCGAGGATCTTCATCAGCGTGGATTTGCCGGCGCCGTTCTCGCCCAGCAGGCCATAAACGCGGCCCGGCTCGAAGGCGAGATCCACGCCATGCAGCACCTGCACCGGGCCGAAGCGCTTGACGATGCCGCGCAGTTCGATGCGCACGCCACCGGGTTGGGGCGCGGCCATCACACCACCTCCATCTGGCGCAGGCTTTCCTGCATGGCGAGCACGCCCGCGCCGATGAGCCCGGCGCGTTCGCCCAGCGGCGTGTACTGGATGTCCAGGTGGCGCGTGGAGAGCGCGAGCGAGCGGTGGTACACGCTCTGGCGCACGGCGGCCAGGAACAGCGGCCCCACGCGCGTGATGCCCCCGCCGATGAACACGTGCGAGGGGTTGAAGAAGTTCACCACCGACGCGAGCATCTGCCCCACGTGGGCGCCCGAGCGCTGGATCACCTGGTTGGCGGCCATGTCGCCCGCGCGGCTGGCCTCGGCCACGTCCTGCAGGCGCAGCGCACCGCGCTCGGCGATCAGGCGCGCGAGCAGCGGGCTCTGGCCCGCCTCGGCCGCTTCGGTGGCCATGCGCGCGATGGCCGGGCCCGCGGCCATGGCCTCCACGCAGCCCAGGTTGCCGCAGTGGCAACGCGGGCCGTCGGGCACCACGCAGATGTGGCCCACGTCACCGGCCGAGCCGTTGGCGCCGCGGTACACCTGCCCGTGGCAGACCACGCCGCAGCCCACGCCGGTGCCCACCTTCACCACCAGGAAGTTCTGCAGCCCGCGCTGCATGCGCCACAGCTCGCCGAGCGCCATCACGTTCACATCGTTGTCCACGAACACGGGCGCGCTGAAATCGGTCGCGATGTCGTCGCGGATGGAGTACGCATCCCACTGCGGCATGAGCGGCGGGTTCACGAGCTGGCCGCTGTCGAAATCCACCGGGCCCGGCAGGCCGATGCCGATGGCGATGACCTGGCGCGGCTGCACGCCGCATTGCGCGAGCAGCTCGCGCATGAGCGCGCGGATGCGCGAGAGCACGGGCACCGGGCCGTCGCGCACGTCGGCCGGTTCGCTGTGGTGGGCGAGCACGGTGAGGTCGGGGCTGAGGATGCCGACCTCCAGGCCGGTGGCGCCCACGGCCACGCCGATGAGCACGCCCAGGCTGCGGCTCAGGCGCAGGGTTTCGGCGCGGCGCCCGCCGGTGCTGGCCAGCTCACCGGTCTGTTCCAGCAGGCCCTGCTCCAGCAGCTCGGCCACGGCGGCGTTGGCGCGGCTCTTGGAAAACGAGGACGCCGCGGCGAGCGCGTCGCGCGAGATGCCGCTCGCCCAGAACACGTGGTCGAGCAGCGTCTTTTCGCCGTTCTTGAGGCCTTTCCAGGTCACGTTTGTCTCCTCTGCCGGCGCTCTGTGGCGCGGCATTGCGGTGGATGCTAGGCGGTCGAATTCGACCCGAACAGATCGAACCTTGACCCAAATCAGGCCAAAGTCAGGCCCAGCTTAAACCCACGCGGCGTTGCCCGCCGGAACCCGGGCGACGCCAACGGACTCTGTGCTCAGCATGACCGCCACCGCCCTGCCCCCCGATGTGTTCGTGATGGCCTTGTGCGCCGACTGGTGCACGCAGTGCCGCGCTTTCGCGCCCGTGGTGCAGGGGCTGGCGGGGCTGCGCTGGGTGGACATCGAGGACGCGGGGCTGGACGCCGACGAACTGGGCATCAGCGCGTTCCCCAGCGTGGCGATCTTCCGGCCGGCGGGGGTGCTGCGCTACCTGGGGCCGGTGCGCGCGGACCGCGAGGGGTTTCTGGCGGCGGTGGCGCAGCTGAGCCGGCTGGATGAGCGGCCGGTGCCGGCGGGGTTGCGGGGGGTGCTCAGCGACGCAGGTTGAGCGCGCGGAACGGGCCGTGGTGCATGAGCTCGCGCAGCCAGACCAGGCGCGCGGCCGAGGCCACGTCGGTGGGCATGCCGCGCGCGGCCACGGCGCTGCCCGCGGCGTGGTCGGCCAGTTCGCGGAAGGCGCGTTCCACCGTGTCGAGCGGCAGGTGCGTTTCGCCGGGCGCCACGCCGGCAAAGAGCGTGGTCACCGCCGGGTCCTGCAGGTCGAGTTCACCGCCGGCACCTGGTAGCGGGCCCGCCGCCATGATGGCCTCTTCCACGCGTTCGATGGCGTGCTCGATGCCGAGCGCGGTGACGCGGCCGGCCGGAAAGCTTTGTGCACCCAGCACCGCGATGCCCGTCGGCAGGCTCGAACCGCCCAGCCGGGTGACGCGCTCGTCGAGGAACAGCGGTGTGCCCATGGCGCGCGCCAGGTCGGCGCGCGTGGGCAGGTCGGCCCCGCGGCGGGCGCAGGTGATGGCGGCGGCCTGTGCCGCGAAGGCAATGGCCTCGGCCAGCGCCGCCGCATCCAGCGCGTGCAGCGCGGTGCCACTGAGTGCGCCGTGCTCGGCCAGCCAGGTGAGCAGCGCGGCCTGGAAGGTGTCGCCCGCGCCCACGGTGTCGACCACGGCCACGGTGGGTGCGGCCACCGCCACGCGCTGCGCGGGCGTCCAGGCGATGGCGCCGCGCTCGCCGCGCGTGACCACCACCAGCGACACGCCGGCGTCGAGCGCGGCGCGCGCGAAATCGTCGGGCGATCGGCCATCGATCAGCGCGAGGTCCTCGTCGCTCACCTTGAGCACGTCGGTGCGCGGCAGCATCCAGGCGATCTGCTCGCGCCAGGCGCTCACGTCGGGCTGCACGTTGAGGCGGATGTTGGGGTCGTAGGCGATCAGCGCGTTCGTGGGGTTTTGCTCGACCAGGGCACGCAGCGTGTGCGCCGTCTCGCCCACCACCGTGGCGTAAGAACCGAGGCAGATCGCGCGCGTGTCGGGTGGCAGCGTGGACAACGCCGCGGGCGCGAGCTGGCGGTCGGCCGCACCATCGCCGTAGAACGCGTACGACGGCACGCCCGCGGCGTCGGTGCCCACCAGGCTGAGCGTGGTGGGTGCGTCGCTGCGCTGCACGGTCGCCGTGCCCACGCCTTCGCTACCCAGCGCCTGCATGAGGCGCTCACCCAGGAAACCGCGCGAGACGGTGGTGAGGAAGGACACCGGTTGCCCGAGGCGCGCCAGGCCGACCGCGAGGTTGAAGGGCGAGCCACCGAGGCGCGCGTCCAGCGCCATGCCGGTGGGCGTGGGCGCGGTGGCGAACACGTCGAACAGGGCTTCTCCACAAACGACGAACATGCGCTCTCCGGGCCAGGGAACAGGGTTCAGTGCGCGCCGCGAAAACGCGCGAGGGACTGGCGGCGGAACTCCGAGGGCGTCATGCCCTTGATCTCGAGGAAGCGGCGGTTGAAGTTGGCCACGTTGTTGTAGCCCACCTCGTAGCAGATGTGGGTGATCTGCTGGTCGGTGTCCATCAGCAGCTGGCACGCGCGGCTGATGCGCACGCGGTTGACGAAATCGGTGAAGGTGTTGCCGGTGGCGCGGCGGAAGAAGCGGCTGAAGCGGCTTTCGCTCATGCCGAGTTCGGCGGCCAGCGCGGCGGCCGAGTGCTCGTCGGCCAGGTGGTCGGTGATGCGGCTGACCACGGCGTCGATCTGGTCGAGCTCGGCCGCGTCGTCGTCGCTCTGCAACTGCACGCTGGAGAGCAGGCGGTAGTCGGTGCAGGCGGCGAGGTCGGCGAGGAAATCGCAGAACGCGGTGAAGCGGCGCAGGCCGTGTGTGCCCTTCACCTTGTTCCAGTGCGCCTCGGCGGCGTCGGACAGACCGAAGAACTCGATGCCGTGCTTGGCGCGCTCCAGCATGGGCAGCACGTCGGCCAGCTCGGGGATGGTTTCGCTCGCGCGCACCAGCGGCTCGTGCGCGAACTGGATCACCAGGTCGCGCACCGCCACACCGCCCTCGGGCAGGTCCATGCTGACCCAGTTGTGCGGCAGGCGCGGGCCGGTGAGCACCAGCTGGCCGGGCTGGAAGGGGCCGATCCAGTCGCCCACGAACACCTTGCCCGAGGTGGCGGTGATGAGGTGCAGCTCGTATTCGTCGTGGTAGTGCCAGCGCGCGAGCGGCGTGGGAAAACCGTGCGAGAGGCAGCGCACGAAGCCGACCTCGTCGGGCGGTTCGTAGCCCAGGTCGGGCGAGCGCGCGTACTCGTTCTCCAGCTCGGGGCGGAGCAGGCGGGGGGTGGCGGCGGAGCGGGCGGGCATGGTCGGCAACAGGCTCAACTCACGACATGACGTTACCACCGTCGACGTTGATCGTCTGCGCGGTGATGTAGCGCGCGTCGTCGCTGGCGAGAAAGACCGCGGCGCGCGCAATGTCTTCGGGCACGCCCATGCGGCCCAGGGGCACCTCGGCGCCCACGCGGCGCTTCTTCTCGCCCGGGGGCAATTCCTCGAAGCGCGCAAACAGGGCGTCGACCTGGTCCCACATGGGCGTGTCGACCACGCCGGGCGCGATGCCGTTGACGCGGATGCCGTGCGGCGCCATGGCCAGCGCGGCGCTCTGCGTGTAGCTGATCACCGCGGCCTTGGTGGCGCAGTAGTGCGATACCAGGGCCTCGCCGCGGCGCCCGGCCTGCGAGGCCATGTTGATGACCGAGGCGCCGGCCGTGCGCAGCTGCACCATCTGCTGCAGCACGGCCTGCATGACGAAGAACAGGCCCTTGACGTTGACCGCGAACAGGCGGTCGAACGAGGCCTCGTCGCTCTCCAGCAGCGGCGCCATGTCGAACACGGCGGCGTTGTTCACCAGCGTGTGGATGGGGCCGAAGTGCGATCGGGCGTCGATCACCAGCTTCGCGATCGCGGCGCGGTCGGTGACGTCGGCACCCAGGTAATGCAGCGCGCCCGGGTGGCTGGCCTGCAGGGCGCGCACGGCCTCGGGCGCGTCGCCCGCGCGGTCGACCACGCAGCAGCGCGCGCCTTCGTCGAGGCAGGCCGCGGCAATGGCCAGGCCGATGCCACCACCCGCGCCGGTGACGAGCACGTGGCGCTGCGCAAGGCGGCCGCTCACGCCGGCTCCTGCGCGAGAAACGCGGCCACGCGCACACCCGCGCGGCGCACCGCGTCCACCAGGCGCGCATCGCCCGCGGTGGCGCCCCACAGCGTGGTGTCGGCGCACAGCGCGGCCACCGGGTCGGCGGCCGCGCAGATGGCACGGGCCACGGCCGGGTCCATGCCCTGGTCCTGGTAGGTGTAGGGCAACTGGCCGGCGTGCCAGCGCTGCAGGAAGGCCAGGAACAGCGCGGGCAGCAGGGCCACGCTGTCGATGGCCGCACCCTGCGCCAGCCGCTCGCGCACCGTGGGCGCGATGAAGCCGGGGATCTTGGAGAAGCCGTCCATGGCCACGCGCTGGTTGGTGTCGCGGATCGCGGGGTTGGCGAAGCGCTCGAGCACCACGTCGCGGTAGGCGGGCAGGTCCACCGGGCTGGGCGCGCCGGGGCGCGCGAGGCAGGGGATCACGTCGTCGGTGACGTAGTCGAACGCCATCCGGCGAATGGCCGGCGTGCGCGTGCCTTCGTGGATGAACTGCAGGCCCGCGAGCGTGCCGGCCCAGGCGATGCAGCTGTGGCTGGCGTTGAGGATGCGGATCTTGGCTTCCTCGTAAGGCGCGACCGAGTCCACCATCTGCACGCCCACGGCGTCCCAGGCGGGGCGGCCGGCGATGAAGTGGTCCTCGATCACCCACTGGATGAAGCTTTCGCCGGTGACGGGGGCCGCGTCGTCGACGCCGGTGGCGGCGCGCACGCGCTCGCGCAGCTCGGGCGGCGGGCGCGGCGTGATGCGGTCGACCATCGCGTTCGGGCAGGTGGTGTTCGCCTGCACCCAGGCGGCGAGCGCGGCGTCGCCCACGCGCTCGATGAATTCGAGCAGGCCGGCGCGCACGCGGTCGCCGTTGTGGCGCAAGTTGTCGCAGTTGAGCAGCGTGAGCGGGCCGGCACCGGCCGCGCGGCGCGCGCGCAGCAGCGCACACAGCGCGCCGTACAGCGTTTCACCCGTTTCGCCGCGGCGCACGCGTTCGACGTCGGCGGCAAGGTCGGTGTAGGCCATGTCGAGCCGGCCGCGGTCGTCGAGGTAGTAGCCGGCCTCGGTGACGGTGAACGAGACGATGCGCGTGGCGGGGTGGGCACCGCGCGCGATGACCGCCGCGAGGCCGGGCGCATACGGCAGCACCTCGCGGATGGCGGTGATGCGCTCGTAGCGGTACTCGCCCGCGGGCGACACGGTCTCCAGCGTGTAGGCGCCGCCCTGGCCGCGCAGGGCGGCCAGCAGTTGGGGCATGTCGTCGCGCAGGTTGGCGCTGGCGAAGGACCAGCGCGTGTCGCCGCGTTCGATGAGGCGTTGCAGGTAGACCGCCTGGTGCGCGCGGTGGAAGGAGCCCAGGCCCAGGTGCAGCAGCACGGACTCGGTGGCGGGGGGCGGCAGGGTCACGGTATCGGTGAGAAAGCGGGGAGCAATCGCGGGAGAGTGGTGTCAGGCCGCGGTGGTGGGGTGGGCCACGGCGCGCCCTTCGCGGTTGAAGAGGTGCAGCTGCGACGCGTCGAGTTCGACGCGCACCACATCGCCCGCGTGCAGCGGCGTGCGCTCGTTCTGGCGCGCGATCAACGGCACACCGCCGACATCGACGTGGATCAGCGTGTCGGCACCGAGCGCTTCGATGAGATCGACGCGGCCCGGCTCGCCGGTGCCCGAGCCGGCCTGCACGCGCAGGCCCTCGGGGCGCACGCCCAGGAAGCCGTCGACCGGCAGCCGGCCACCGCTGCGCGCCGAGAAACCGGGGATGGCGTTGGCCGCGACCATGTTCATCGAGGGCATGCCGATGAACTGCGCGACGAACTGGTTGGCGGGCCGGTCGTAGAGCTCCAGCGGCGTGCCGACCTGCTCGATCACGCCGTCCTTGAACACCACCACGCGGTCGGCCAGCGTCATGGCCTCGACCTGGTCGTGCGTGACGTAGATCGTCGTCGCGCCCAGCGACGCGTGCAGCTTGTGGATCTCCACGCGCGTGTTGCCGCGCAGGGCCGCGTCGAGGTTGGAGAGCGGTTCGTCGAACAGGAAGACCTTGGGCGAACGCACGATGGCGCGGCCGATGGCCACGCGTTGGCGCTGCCCGCCGGAGAGTTCGCGCGGCGTGCGCTGCAGGTAGGACGTGAGGTTGAGCTGTTGCGCCGCGCGCTCCACCTTCTGGCGGATCTCGTCCCTGGGCACCTTGGCCAGCTTGAGCGCGAAGGACATGTTGTCGTACACGCTCATGTGCGGGTAGAGCGCGTAGCTCTGGAACACCATGGCGAGATCGCGCTCGCCCGAGGGCAGGTTCGTGATGTCGCGCCCGTCGAGCGTCAGCCCGCCGCTGGTGATGCCCTCCAGCCCCGCGATGAGACGCAGCATGGTGGACTTGCCGCAGCCCGAGGGCCCGACGAAGACGATGAACTCGCCCTGACGGATCTCCAGGTTCACGCCACGGATGACGTGCACCTCGCCGAAGCTCTTGCGAATGTTGTTCAGTTGAAGGTAGGCCATGTCGGTCTTCCCGGGTTCACTTGACGGCGCCGAAGGTGAGGCCCTGCACCAGCTGCTTCTGGCTGAACCAGCCGAACACCACGATGGGTGCGATGGCCATCAGCGAAGCGGCGGAGAGCTTGGCCCAGAACAGGCCTTCGGGGCTGGAGTAGGAGGCGATGAGCGTGGCCAGCGTGCCGGCCTTGGCGGAGGTGAGGTTGAGCGCCCAGAAGGCCTCGTTCCAGCTCAGCACCAGGCACAGCAGGCCGGTGGAGGCCATGCCGCCCACGGACAGCGGCAACACCACGTGGCGGAACTCGGTCCACAGGCTCGCGCCGTCCATGCGGGCGGCTTCCAGGATCTCGTTGGGAATGTCCTTGTAGCTCGTGTAGAGCATCCACACCATGATGGGCAGGTTGGACAGTGTGAAGACGATGGTGAGCGCGCTCAGCGAGTCGAGCATGCCCGCCGTTTGCGCGAGCACGTAGATCGGCACCAGCGCGCCCACCGCCGGCATCATCTTGGTGGAGAGCATCCACATGAGGATGTCGCGCGTGCGCTTGGTGCGGAAGAACGCCATCGAGTACGCCGCGGGCGCGGCGATGAGCAGGCCGATGACGGTGGAGGCCACGCTGGTGATGAGCGAGTTGCGCGCGTAGAGCAGGTAATCGCTGCGGCGCTGCACCTCCCCGAAGTTCTCCAGCGTGGGTTCGAACACGAACAGCGGTGGCACGGCGATGGCCTGCAGCTCGGTCTTGAAGGCGGTGAGGAACAGCCAGCCCAGCGGGAAGAACAGCAGCAGGGCCACGGCCCAGGCCGCGAGCGTTCGCAAGGTGGTGAGCAAGGGGTTCGTGGGCATGCTCAATCCAGGTTCTTGCCGATGATGCGGATGAGGAACACCGCGACGATGTTGGCCAGCACCACCGCGAACAGCGCACCGGCCGACGCGACGCCGACGTCGAAGTTCATCAGCGACTGCTTGAAGATCAGGTAGGTGAGGTTGGTGCTCTCGTTGCCCGGGCCGCCGTTGGTGGTGATGGCGATCTCGGCGAACACGCTGAGCAGGAAGATCATCTCGATCATGATCACCACCGCCATCGGGCGCGCCAGGTGCGGCAGCGTGAGGTAGAAGAAGCGCTGCACGGCGCTGGCGCCGTCCATGCGCGCGGCCTCCATCTGCTCGCGGTCGAGCGACTGCAGCGAGGTGATGAAGATCAGGCAGGCGAAGGGCAGCCACTGCCAGGCCACCATGAGGATCACCGAGAACAGCGGCACGCTGGTGAGCCAGTCCACCGGCTCCAGGCCGAAGAACTTCCACACGTTGGCAAGCACGCCGTAGATGGGGTTCATCATCATGTGCTTCCACAGCAGCGCGTTGACCGCGGGCATGACGAAGAACGGCGAGATGAGCAGCACGCGCACGATGCCGCGGCCGGGGAACGGGTCGTTGACGAGCAGCGCGAGCAGCACCCCCAGCACCACGGTGATGACGATCACGCTGCCGATGAGCAGCAGCGTGTTCGACACCGCGGGCCAGAAGTCCGGGTCGGTGATGAAGTATTCGTAGTTGGCCAGCCCGGCAAAGCCGTGCTGGCCCGGCTGCATGAGGTTGTAGTTGACCAGCGAGAAGCCGATGGTCATCAGCAGGGGAACGAGCATCCAGAGCAGGAGCGCGATCACCGCTGGTGCCATCAGCACCCGGGGAAGCAGCCGGTTCATGCGGGCAATCCGGAACAGAGACGCTGGCTTACTTGTAGTAGCCGGCCTTCTTCATCTCGCGGTCGGCCATGGTCTGCGCGGTCTTGAGCGCCTGATCCACCGTGGCGCGGCCCGCCAGCGCCGCACTCATCTGCTGGCCCACGGCCACGCCGATGGCCTGGAACTCGGGAATGGCCGCGTACTGCACGCCCACGTACGGCGACTTGGGCAGCGTGCTGTCGTTCGGGTTGGCCGAGTCGATGGCCTTCTTCTCGGCGGCGGCGAACTTGGCCACCTTCTGGAACTCGGCGTTGGCGTAGGTGGATTTGCGCGTTCCCGTGGGCACCGCGCCCCAACCCTGCTCCTTGGCGACGAGGTTGACGTAGTCCTTGGACGTGGCCCACTTGATGAAGGCCTGCGCGGCGGCGTCTTTGGTCGAGCTCGCGGGGATGGCGAGGTTCCACGACCACAACCAGTTCGCACCCTTGGGCGTGACGGCGACCGGCGCCTGCGCGAAGGCCACCTTGTCGGCCACCTTGGACTGTTTGGGATCGCTGATGAAGGAGGCGGCGATGGTCGCGTCGACCCACATCGCGCACTTGCCTTCGTTGAACAGCGCCAGGTTCTCGTTGAAGCTGTTGGCCGACGCACCGGGCGGGCCGTACTGCTTCATCAGATCCACATAGAAGGTGACGGCGTCCTTCCAGGGCTTGCTCTCGATCTGCGGCTTCCACTGCATGTCGAACCACTGGCCGCCGTGGGTGTTGACCAGCGTGGTGAGGAAGGCCATGTTGTCGCCCCAGCCCGGCTTGCCGCGCAGGCACATGCCGAACACGCCGGCTTTCGGGTCGTGCGCCTTGGCGGCAAAGTCTTTCACCTGCGCCCAGGTGGGCTGCTCGGGCATCTGCACGCCGGCCTTGTCGGCCAGGTCCTTGCGGTACATCAGCATCGAGCTTTCGCCGTAGAAGGGCGCGGCGTAGAGCTTGCCTTCGTGCGACAGGCCGCTGCGGATCGCGGGCAGCAGGTCGTCCACGTCGTAGGCGGCGTCGGTGGCGATGGGCTTGAGCCAGCCCTTCTTCGACCAGATCGGCGCTTCGTACAGGCCGATGGTCATGATGTCGAACTGGCCGCCCTTGGTGGCGATGTCGGTGGTGACGCGCTGGCGCAGCACGCCCTCCTCCAGCGTCACCCACTTGAGCTTGACGCCCGGGTTGGCGGCCTCGAAATGTTTGCCGAGCTTCTGCATCTCGATCATGTGGCCGTTGTTCACGGTGGCGATCACGAGCTCGGTGTTGGCGTGCGCGGCCCCTGCGCTGAGCAGAACGGCCGCCATGACGGAAGCGATGCGAAGGTTCACGGGTTGTCTCCTGGATGTCTTGTCGGAAGCGAGGGCGGCCACGGGGACCGTGCCCGGATTCTGGCCAGCGTGTCGGGCGCTGCTGGTACGCAAACGGGCAGCACCCGTACTTTTTTGCATCCGAAGGCTGGGAATTACCCTAGGAATCGGGGGAAAGTTTGTATGAAGCACCCCGCCAGGTCGGCCCCAGTCATGAACAGGATCGATAAGTGCATGCCGATTGCCGCGCTTCCCGAAGCCCCCACCCGCTGCGACCATCGGTCATGTCCAAGGAAAACATCGGCGATCTGCTGGCGCTGGTGGCGGTGGTGCGCGAAGGCAGCTTCACGCGCGCGGCGGCCACGCTGGGGATTTCGCAATCGGGCCTGAGCCACCGCATCCGCGCGCTCGAATCGCGCATGGGCCTGCGGCTGCTGGCGCGCACCACGCGCAGCGTCTCACCCACCGAAGCCGGCGAGCGCGTGTTGCGCACCGTGGCGCCGCGGCTGGCCGAGATCGAGGAAGAGCTCAAGGCCCTGGCCGACCTGCGCGACAAGCCCGCGGGCACCGTGCGCATCACCGCCACCGACGTGGTGGCCGACACGCTGCTGTGGCCGCGGCTGCGGCCCCTGCTGGCCGAGTACCCCGACATCCGGCTGGAGATCGCCACCGACTACCGGCTCACCGACATCGTCGAGAACCGCTTCGACCTCGGTGTGCGCGGCGGCGGGCAGGTGGCGCGCGACATGATCGCCGTGCGCATCGCGCCCGACATCCGGCGCATGGTGGTGGGGGCGCCCGCGTACTTCGAACGCCACCCCGCGCCACAGACACCCGAAGACCTGCTGCAGCACAACTGCGTCTCGCTGCGCCTGCTGAGTGGCGGTGGGCTGTACGCCTGGGAATTCCGCCAGGGCGAACGCGAACTGCAGGTGCGCGTGGACGGCCAACTGGTGTTCAACAACTCCTACCAGGTGCTGCGCGCCGCACTCGACGGCGTGGGCCTGGCCTTCAGCACCGACACCATCGCCGCCGAGCATGTGCAGGCCGGCCGCCTGACCGAGGTGCTGCGCGACTGGAGCATCGTGGTGCCGGGCTACCACCTCTACTACCCCAACCGGCGCCAGCTGTCGCGGCCGACGCAGCTCGTGATCGACGCGCTGCGCCACCGCAGCTGACCGCGGTCGCTGGCGCGCGCCGGTCGGGGTCGCCTCAGGCGGTGAGCGAACGCACGGGCAGTTGCCGCAGCCGCTTGCCCGTGGCCGCGAAGATGGCGTTGCACAAGGCCGGCGCCACCGGCGGCACCGGGGGCTCACCCACGCCGCCCGGTGGCAGGCGGTGGTCGTTGTTGACCAGGTGGGTGCGGATGGTGCGCGGCGATTGCGCGTGGCGCAGCAGCTCGTGGTCGTGGAAGTTGCTCTGCACCACGCGGCCTTTTTCGAACGTGATCTCGCCACTGAGGGCCAGGCTCAGGCCCATGATGGCGCCGCCCTCCATCTGCGAGCGGATGCGCTCGGGGTTCACCTGCGGCCCGCAGTCGATGGCCATGTCCACCGCCACCACCTGCAACGCGCCCTTCTCGTCCACCGCCACCTCCACCACCGTGGCGGTGTAGCTGAGGAAGCTGTAGCAGAAGGCCAGGCCAAGACCATGGCCCTGGGGCAGCTTGCGCCCCCAGCGGGCGCCCCGCGCCGCCGCGTCGAGCACGTCGCGCATGCGGCCGGTGTCGATGGGGTACACGGCCGGGTCTTCCGAGTAGTTCCAACCGTCCGACAGCGTGGTCGGGTCAATGCGCCGGCGCGGACCGATGAGCGCGCGCGCATAGGCCAATGGGTCCTGCTTCGCGCGGTGCGCGAGTTCGTCGATGAAGCTCTGCGAGGCGAACACGTGCGGAATGTTCGAGACCGAACGGAACCAGCCGATGCGCGCGTGCGCCTCGACCTCGGCGGTTTCCACACTCACGTTCGGGATCGCGAACGGCATGTTGGTGGCCGACATGCCCATCTCGAACGGCGCCGAGCCTTTGGCCCCTGCAGCGAAAGTGGAGGCGATGGTGGGCGCCGCCGTGCGGTGGCGCCAGGCCTGCGGCATGCCGTTGGCGTCGAGCGCGGCTTCGATGCGCTCGACCGACACCGTGTGCAGGTAGTCGTGGCGCAGGTCATCGTCGCGCGTCCACACCACCTTCACCGGCGTGCCCGGCAGGGCCTTCGCCAGCAGCGCAGCTTCCACCACGTAGTCGGGTTTGGACTTGCGGCCGAAGCCCCCGCCGAGCAACAGGCAGTTCACCTTCACGCGCTCAGGCGCAAAGCCGGCCTGCGCGGCCACGTTGTCGAGCGTGGCCTGCGCGTTCTGCGTGCTGCTCCAGATCTCGATGCCACCGTCCTTGACGAGCGCGGTGGCCACGGGCGGCTCCATGCTGGCGTGCGCCAGGTGCGGCATGTAGAACTCGGCCGCGTGCCGGCGCTCGGTGGGCGCTTGCGTGAGCGCGGCGTTGGCGTCGCCGTTGCTGCGCACCACCTTGCCAGGCGCGCGCGCGGCGGCCTCCAGCGTGCCGCGGTAGGCCACCGAGTCGTAGCTGGCGTTCGGGCCGTCGTCCCATTCGATTTCGAGCGCGGCGCGGCCCTGCATGGCAGCCCAGGTGTTGCTGGCGATCACGGCCACGCCGCCCAGCGGCTTGAACAGCGGCGCACCGCTGAGCACGGGCAGTTCCACCACGCGCTGCACGCCCGGCACCTGCAGGGCCTTCTCGCTGTTCACGCGGCGCAGCTTGCCACCCAGCACCGGCGGGCGCGCCACCACAGCGAACAGCATGCCGGGCAGGTGCGCATCCATGCCGTACTGCGCCCGGCCCTTGCCGATGGCGTCGAGGTCGTAGGGCCGCACGCCGCCCTTGCCGATGTAGCGGAACTGCGCGTTGGTCTTGAGCTTGAGCGCATCGCCCCGGGGCACAGGCAGGGTGGCGGCCGCGGCGGCCAGTTCGCCATAGCCCAGGCGGCGGCCGGTGGCGCTGTGCAGCACCTCGTGCTGAACCGCCCGAACCTCGCCCACCGACACGCCCCAACGCGCGGCCGCGGCGGCTTCGAGCATCTGGCGCGCGGCGGCGCCCACGCGGCGCATGGGCTGGTAGAAGTGGCGGATGCTGCGCGAGCCGTCGGTGTTCTGGTTGCCGTAGCGCTTTTCGTCGGCACCCGACTGCACGATGCGCACGCGGTCCCAGCGCGCTTCCAGTTCGTCGGCCACCACCATGGGCAGGCTGGTGCGGATGCCGGTGCCCATCTCGGCGCGGTGGGCCACGATGCTCACGGTGCCATCGGCCGCGATGGAGACAAAGACCAGCGGGTCGTCCACGGTGCCGCCGGACATGCTGTCGGCGCCAAACTTCTTTTCCTGGGCTGACACGGTGCCCGCAGCGTTGACGGCCAGCGCCAGGCCGCCGGTGGCCTGCAGGAAGCGGCGGCGCGAGACCGCGAGGAAGGGAGCGGTGGGGGTGTTCATGCTCAGGCTCCCAGGCGTTGGGCCGCGAGGCGGATGGCCGCGAGGATGCGCGGGTAGGTGCCGCAGCGGCAGACGTTGCCGCTCATGGCCTCTTCGATCTGGCGATCGTTCGGCCTGGGTGTGGCGCGCAGCAGGCCCGCGGCGGCCATGATCTGCCCCGGCTGGCAGTACCCGCACTGCGCCACGTTGAGTTCGACCCAGGCCTGTTGCACCACGCGGCCGATGCGGTCGTTCTCGAGGCCTTCGATGGTGAGCACGGGCTGCGTACCCACGGCCGACACGGGCGTGGTGCAGGAACGCACCGGCACGCCGTCGAGGTGCACCGTGCAGCTGCCGCACAGCGCCATGCCGCAACCGAACTTGGTGCCGGTCATGGCGAGCTCGTCACGCAGCACCCACAGCAAAGGGGTCTCCTGGGGGGAGCGGACCTCGACGGCCCGCCCGTTGATCTGGATCTGTGTCATGGGGCGTTGTCCTTGAGCAATGCGCCCGCTGGAACGGCACGGCGCGGCAGCGTGAAAGTTACCCAAGCGCCTGGCGGGTGACTAGACCGCATCACCGGGATGGCTTGATGAGCTTCTTTCATGAATGCGGCGGGAACCAACCGATCCGCAGCCATTCATGAACGTTTCGAATGGCTGCAAGCGAATTCAGCCAGCTAGTCGCGGGCCCGGCGGATTCCTAGAGTGCATGACTTCGTCACCACTTCTTCGAGATCGGCATGAAACACCTCCTGAGCGCCTCCGCCCTGTCTTTGTGTGCCCTGTCCACGCAGGCACAGGACATCACGATCCACCGCGCCGGCAGCCACGCGTCGGCCAAGGGCGCGGCCGGGTTCTTCACCGGCGCGGTGCGCGTGGACATGCTCAACGCCGCGCAGGCACCGTCGCGCGCGTCGAGTGCGTATGTCACGTTCGAACCCGGCGCGCGCACCGCGTGGCACACGCACCCGGCCGGCCAGACCCTGACCGTCACCGCGGGTGTGGGCCGCGTGCAGCGCTGGGGTCAGAACGCCGAGGTGATCCGCCCTGGTGATGCGGTGTTCATCCCCGCGGGTGTGAAGCACTGGCACGGCGCGGGCCCCACCACCGGCATGACCCACATCGCCATCACGGAAACGCTGGACGGCAAGAACGTCGACTGGCTGGAGCACGTGAGCGACGTGCAGTACGCCCAGTAAGACGCATCGACCGGAGCCCCCATGAAACAGACCCTTCTCGCTTTGAGCACCGTGCTCACCCTCGGCAGCGCGCCCGCCACCGCCCTCGCCACCTCGGCCGACGACCTGCGGGCCGTGTCGCCCGCGCTGGAGCGCTACACCCGCGAGCGCCTGCTCGGCGAGGTGTGGGAGCGCCCGGGCCTGGTGGCGCGAGACCGTGCCATCGTGACGGTGGCCGCGCTCGTGGCGCGCCAGCAGACGGCCGAGCTGGCCTTCTACCTGGATCGCGCGCTGGACGCGGGCGTCAAGCCGTCGGAGCTCTCCGAGCTCATCACGCACCTGGCGTTCTACGCGGGCTGGGGCAACGCCATGGCGGCGGTGCCCCTGGCGCGGAGCGTGTTCGCGAAACGCGGTGTGAAGCCGGAGGATCTGCCCGAGGTGGCGCCCCGCCTGTTGCCGCTCGACACGGCCACCGAAGCGCGGCGCGAGAGCGGTGTGCAGGCCCACGTGGGGCCGGTCTCACCCGGCCTGGTGCAATACACGCGCGACGTGCTGTTTCTCGACCTCTGGCAACGCCCCGCGCTGGCCCCGCGCGATCGCAGCCTGGTAACGGTGAGCGCCTTGATTGCGAACGGCCAGGTGGCGCAGGTCACTTTCCACCTCAACCGCGCCATGGACAACGGCCTCACACAGCCGCAGGCGGCCGAGGTGCTGTCGCACTTGGCGTTCTACACAGGCTGGCCCAATGTGTTCTCGGCCGTGCCGGTGGCCAAGGCGGTGTTCGAATCGCGGCCGCGCTGAAGCCGTGCCAGCGGCTCAGGCGCGGTAACGCAGGGCGTCGACCACCACGGCGAGCGCGCGCGACGACGCGCGCCGGCTCGGGTAGTACGCATGAAGGCCAGGAAAGGCCGGGCACCAGTCCGCCATCACCGACACCAGCCGGCCCTGGGCAATGTGCGACTCGACCAGTTCAAGCGGCACAAAGGCCAGCCCCGCGCCCGCGAGCGCGGCGCTGATCATCTGGTACACGCCGTTGAACGTGGCACGCCCCTCCACACGGGCCTGCAGTGCGCGCTTGCCCTTCTGCAGTTCCCAGGCGTAGAGGCCACCGCTGGTTTTCAGGCGCAGGGTGATGCAGTTGTGCGAGAGCAGTTCCTGCGGTGTTGTCGGCGCGGGCCGCGACGCGAAACAGTCGGGGTGCGCCACGATCGCCATCTGCACGTCGGGGCCGATGCGCACGGCGATCATGTCCTTCTCGACCTGGTCGCCGTGCCGCACGCCGATGTCGAAGCGGTCGGCCACGATGTCGGTGAGGCCGTAGTCCACCACCAGTTCCAGCTTCAGGTCCGGGTACAGGGGCAGCACCGGGGCGAGCCTGGGCCAGATGTAGGTGTCGATCGCGTGGTCGATGGCGGTGATGCGAATGGTGCCAGCCGGCTTGTCGCGCAGTTCGCCGACGGCCAGCAACTCGGCCTCGATCTCGTCGAAACGTGGAGCCACCGTGCGCAACAGGCGTTCGCCCGCTTCGGTCGGCGCAACGCTGCGTGTGGTGCGCGTCAACAGCCGCAGGCCCATGCGCGCCTCAAGCGTGCGGATGGTGTGGCTCAGTGCCGATTGCGACACCCCGAGCTTCGCCGCGGCCCGCGTGAAGCTGCCTTCGCGGGCGATGGAAATGAAGGCCAGCAGATCCTGGATGTTTTCTTTCACAACCGGCCTCCGTCTTTCACACCGACGACAAGCTGACAGCGCTCGACACAAACAAAAAAGCCCTCGTTTCCGAGGGCCTTGATGACAAGCAGGTGCTTGATTTGATTGGTTGCGGAGGCAAGATTTGAACTTGCGACCTTTGGGTTATGAGCCCAACGAGCTACCAGGCTGCTCCACTCCGCGGTAAGCCGAAAATTATATCACGATTTGTTGGCATCACCGGCTTCAGCAGCCGGCTCAGCGCGATCCACCAGTTCGACCAGCGCCATGGGCGCGTTGTCGCCCACGCGGAAGCCCATCTTCAGGATGCGGGTGTAGCCGCCCGGGCGCACCTTGAAGCGCGGGCCCAGTTCGTTGAAGAGCTTGGTCACCACATCGCGGTCGCGCAGGCGGTTGAACGCCAGGCGGCGGTTGGCCACGGTGTCCACCTTGGCCAGGGTGATCATGGGCTCGACGACGCGGCGCAGTTCCTTGGCCTTAGGCAGCGTGGTCTTGATGGCCTCGTGCGTGAGCAGCGAGTTCATCATGTTCTGCAGCATCGCGAGGCGGTGCTCGCTGGTGCGGTTGAGTTTGCGAAGTCCGTGTCCGTGACGCATGGTGTTTCCTTTCCGTCTTTTGCCGCCGGCCGGATCAGGTACCGGCGGTTCGTCATGGTCTGGCCCGAAGGCTCAGGGGTTGAAAGCGATCAGTGCTTGTCGAGGCCGGCGGGCGGCCAGTTCTCGAGCTTCATGCCCAGCGTGAGGCCACGCGATGCGAGCACTTCCTTGATTTCGTTGAGCGACTTACGACCCAGGTTCGGGGTCTTGAGCAACTCGTTCTCGGTGCGCTGGATCAGGTCACCGATGTAGTAGATGTTCTCGGCCTTGAGGCAGTTGGCCGAACGCACGGTGAGTTCGAGCTCATCAACCGGGCGCAGCAGGATCGGGTCGAACTGCTGCGAGCTGCGCTGCTGGGGCGCTTCGCTGAACAGTTCGGCGCCTTCGAGCTGGGCAAACACCGCGAGCTGCTCGACCAGGATCTTGGCCGAGGCACGCACGGCTTCTTCGGGGCCGATGGAGCCGTTGGTCTCGATCTCGAGCACGAGCTTGTCGAGGTCGGTGCGCTGTTCCACGCGAGCGCTCTCGACGGTGTAGCTCACGCGCTTGACGGGCGAGAACGAGGCATCGAGCACGATGCGACCGATGGAGCGGGCGGCATCGTCACCACGGCGCAGCGTGCCGGGAACGTAGCCACGGCCCTTCTCGACCTTGATCTGCATGTCCAGCTTGGCACCGGCCGACAGCGTGGCGATGACGTGACCCGGATTGACGATCTCGACGTCGTGCGGCGTCTGGATATCAGCGGCAGTCACGACGCCTTCACCGTCCTTGCGCAGGCTCAGCGTGACTTCGTCGCGGTTGTGGAGCTTGAACACCACGCCCTTGAGGTTGAGCAGCAGGTTGACGACGTCTTCCTGGACACCATCGATGGATGAGTACTCGTGCACCACGCCGGCAATCGTCACTTCGGTGGGCGCGTGGCCGACCATGGACGAGAGCAGGACGCGGCGCAGCGCGTTGCCCAGGGTGTGCCCGTAGCCGCGCTCGAAGGGTTCGAGGGTGACCTTGGCGCGATTGGCCGAGAGTTGCTCGACGTTGATGGACTTGGGCTTGAGCAGGTTGTTCAGCATTCAGACTTCCTTCAGGACCCTCGGCTCGTTACACCGATAAGGCAGACGGAGCATGGAATGACCCGGCCAACGCGGCGCGAGCCGCAGCGACCGGGGGCGGGGGATTAACGCGAATAGAGTTCGACGATGAGCGACTCGTTGATGTCCGAGCCGAACTCGTCACGGTCCGGGGCCTTCTTGAAGACGCCTTCGACCTTGTCGACCGACACGTCGACCCAGCCAGGGAAGCCGATCTGCTTGGCCAGCTCCAGCGCTTCGATCACGCGGGCCTGCTTTTTGGACTTCTCGCGCACGGCCACTACGTCACCGGCCTTCACCAGGAAGGACGGGATGTTCACGGGTTGACCATTCACGGTGATCGCCTTGTGCGAGACGATCTGACGGGCTTCGGCGCGGGTGGACGCAAAGCCCATGCGGAAGACCACGTTGTCCAGGCGCGACTCGAGCAGGGACAGCAGGTTGGCACCGGTGTTGCCGCGGCGGCGATCGGCCTCGGCAAAGTAGCGGCGGAACTGACGCTCCAGCACGCCATAGGTGCGCTTGACCTTTTGCTTCTCACGCAGCTGCACGCCGAAATCGGAGGTGCGCTGGCCCGAGGTGCGGCCATGCTGGCCGGGCTTGGAGTCGAACTTGGCCTTGTCGCTGATCGAGCGGCGTGCGCTCTTGAGCAGCAGGTCACTGGCTTCGCGACGGGAGAGTTTGGCCTTGGGGCCGAGGTAACGTGCCACGTTGGTTTCCTTGAATCATCTACCGCAACCGATGTGCTGCGGGAGCCACCCGCGATGGCGGGGGCGGTGGGCTTAGCAAAAATGCCACCGCAGCAGAAAACTGCGGTGGCGGCTCGAAAAACCCGACATTGTACCGCGGTCGCGGCAGGCTCGGGAATCCGGTCTCAGATGCGGCGGCGCTTCTGAGGGCGGCAGCCGTTGTGCGGCACCGGCGTCACGTCGGAGATCGAGGTGATGCGGATGCCAAGTGCACCCAGGGCACGAACCGACGACTCGCGACCCGGGCCAGGGCCCTTGATCTCGACGTCCAGGTTCTTGATCCCCTGCTCCATGGCGGCGCGGCCAGCCACTTCGGAGGCCACCTGAGCCGCGAACGGGGTCGACTTGCGCGAACCCTTGAAGCCCTGGCCACCCGACGAAGCCCACGACAGCGCGTTGCCCTGGCGATCGGTGATGGTGATGATGGTGTTGTTGAACGACGCGTGAACGTGCGCAATGCCGTCCGCGATGTTCTTGCGGACTTTCTTGCGGACGCGGGCGGCGGCGCTGCTGGCGGGAGACTTGGCCATGGTTTTCCTTCGAACCGATTACTTCTTCAGCGACTGAGCGGCCTTGCGCGGACCCTTGCGGGTACGGGCGTTGGTCTTGGTGCGCTGGCCGCGCAGGGGCAGCCCGCGACGGTGACGGAAGCCGCGGTAGCAGCCGATGTCCATCAAGCGCTTGATGTTCATCGTGGTTTCGCGGCGCAGGTCGCCTTCGACGGTGAAGGTGTTGACCTGATCACGCACCTTCTCGAGCTCGGCGTCGCTCAGATCCTTGATCTTCTTGTTGTGCGCAATGCCGCAAGCGTCGCAGATCTGGCGGGCGCGGGTGCGACCGATCCCGAAGATGGCGGTCAGGCCGACCTCGGCGTGCTTGTGCGGCGGAATGTTGATGCCTGCAATACGGGCCATGTGAATCCTCTTACGAAATCGATCAGCCTTGACGCTGCTTGTGGCGGGGATCGGTGCAGATCACGCGCACGATGCCGTTGCGCTTGATGATCTTGCAGTTGCGGCACATCTTCTTCACAGAAGCCGAAACTCTCATTTTCTTCTCCTAGAAATCCAGTAAACGTTCAGGTCGTGCGCTTCATTTGGCGCGGAACACGATGCGGGCGCGGGTCAGGTCGTAGGGCGTGAGCTCCACCTTGACCTTGTCGCCCGGCAGGATGCGGATGTAATGCATGCGCATCTTGCCGGAGATGTGACCGAGGACAACGTGTCCGTTTTCGAGCTTGACCCGGAAGGTCGCATTGGGGAGGTTTTCTACCACCTCACCTTGCATCTCGATCACATCGTCCTTGGCCATGGTTCAACTGCCGAGGGAGGTTTTGAAATTCGCCTTCTTCAGCAGCGACTCATATTGCTGCGACATCATGTAGTTCTGCACCTGGGCCATGAAATCCATGGTCACGACCACGATGATCAGGAGTGAGGTGCCGCCGAAATAGAACGGCACGTTGTACTCGAGGATCAGGAATTCGGGCAGCAGGCACACCGCGGTGATGTAGATCGCACCGGCCAGCGTCAGGCGCAGCAGGATCTTGTCGATGTGGCGCGCGGTCTGGTCGCCAGGGCGAATACCAGGAATGAACGCGCCACTCTTCTTCAGGTTGTCGGCGGTTTCCCGGCTGTTGAACACCAGGGCCGTGTAGAAGAAGCAGAAGAAGATGATCGCCGCGGCGTACAGCGCCACGTAGATCGGCTGACCGGGCGACAGCGCCGCAGCGATGTCACGCAACCAACGGGTCGAATCGCCAGTGCTCACCCAGCTCACCACCGTGGTGGGCAGCAGGATGATCGAGGACGCGAAGATCGGCGGGATCACGCCGGCCATGTTCAGCTTCAGCGGCAGGTGCGACGACTGGCCGCCGTAGACCTTGTTGCCCACCTGGCGGCGCGCATAGTTCACCAGGATCTTGCGCTGACCACGCTCGACGAACACCACGAAGTAGGTCACGAGCACCACGAGGGCGATGATGAACAGCGCCACGAGGATGTTCATGGCCCCGGTGCGAACCAGTTCGAGCAAGCCGCCGATGGCGGTCGGCAGGCCGGCCACGATGCCCGCGAAGATCAGCAGCGAAATGCCATTGCCCAAGCCGCGCTCGGTGATCTGCTCACCCAGCCACATCAGGAACATGGTGCCGGCCACGAGGCTGACCACCGCCGTCAGGCGAAAGCCCATGCCGGGATCGATCACCAGGCCGGCCTGACCTTCAAGCGCGAGCGCAATGCCCATCGCCTGGAAGATCGCCAGCGCCAGCGTGCCGTAGCGCGTGTACTGCGTGATCTTGCGGCGACCCGCTTCGCCTTCCTTCTTCAGCTGCTCGAACGTGGGGACCACGTACGTCATGAGCTGCATGATGATGGAGGCCGAGATGTACGGCATGATGCCCAACGCGAACACCGTGAAGCGCGACAGCGCGCCTCCCGAGAACATGTTGAACAAGCTCAGGATGCCGCCCTGCTGCCCTTGGAAGAGCTGCTGGAGCTGCTCCGGGTTGATGCCGGGCACGGGAATGTGCGCACCGATGCGATACACCACCAGTGCGAGCAGCAGGAAGACCAGCCGACGGCGCAGATCGCCGTACTTGCCGGTCTTGACCAGGGACGGGGAAGCGGTTGCCACGAGGTCCTTTCGAACGGGCGTGATCAGGCAGCAGCCACCTGGCCGCCAGCGGCTTCGATCGCGGCCTTGGCACCCGCGGTGGGCACCACGTCCTTGAGCGTCACCGCACGGGTGATCTCACCGGACTTGACGACCTTCACGCGCTTGGCCAGTTGCGGCACGAGACCCTGCTGCTTCAGCAACAGCACATCGATCTCTTTCGCTTCCAGGCCGTTGAGGTCGGACAGGGTGACCTCGGCGTTGTACTGAAGCAGGGCCGACTTGAAGCCACGCTTGGGCAGGCGACGCTGCAGCGGCATCTGACCGCCTTCGAAGCCCACCTTGTGGTAGCCACCGGCACGCGATTTCTGACCTTTGTGGCCACGGCCTGCGGTTTTGCCCAGGCCCGAACCGATGCCACGGCCCACGCGGCGCTTGGCGTGCTTGGCACCGTCGGCCGGCTTGATGTTGTTGAGTTCCATGTCGTCGGTCTCCGATCAGAGCACTTGGACCAGGTAGCTGATCTTGTTGATCATGCCGCGCACAGCGGGCGTGTCTTGCAGCGTGCTGGTGCTGTTGAGCTTGCGCAGGCCCAGGCCGCGCACGGTGGCACGGTGGTCCCCTTTGCAGCCGATGGGGCTGCGCACGAGCTTGACCGTGACGGTGTTCGTGTTGCTCATGATGATTCCTCTCAGCCCAGGATGTCCTCGACCGTCTTGCCGCGCTTGGCAGCGACTTCGGCCGGGGTGGTGGACTTCTCGAGTGCGTCCAGCGTGGCACGCACCAGGTTGTAGGGGTTGCTCGAGCCGTGGCTCTTGGCCACGACGTCGGTCACGCCCAGCACTTCGAAGACAGCGCGCATCGGGCCGCCCGCGATGATGCCGGTGCCTTTGACGGCCGGCAGCATCATCACGTTGGAGGCGCCGTGCTCGCCGTGCACCGCGTGGTGCAGGCTGCCGTCGCGCAGCGAAACCTTGATCATGTTGCGGCGGGCCTGCTCCATGGCCTTCTGCACGGCCACCGGCACTTCACGCGCCTTGCCCTTGCCCATGCCCACGCGGCCATCGCCATCGCCGACGACGGTCAGTGCAGCGAAACCGAGGATGCGACCACCCTTGACCACCTTGGTCACGCGGTTGATCGCGATCATCTTCTCGCGAAGGCCGTCCTCGTTCGCTTCGTTCTTGATGTTTGCCTGAAACTTAGCCATGTCGTGTATCCCGTTTCATCAGAACTGCAGACCGGCCTCGCGGGCGGCGTCTGCAAGGGCCTTGACGCGGCCGTGGTAGGCAAAGCCCGCACGGTCGAACGCGACCTTCTCGATGCCGGCGGCCTTGGCCTTCTCGGCAATGCGCTTGCCGATCAGGGCGGCAGCGGCGGCATTGCCACCTTTGCCGGAGGCGCCGAGTTGAGCGCGCACTTCCTTCTCGGCCGTGGAGGCCGAGGCCAGAATCTGGCCGCCGTCGGCCGAGATCACATTGGCATAGATGTGCAGATTGGTGCGGTTGACCGTCAGACGCACCGCGCCCTGTTGGGCAATGCGGATGCGGGTCTGGCGGGCACGACGCAGGCGTTGTTCTTTTTTGGTCAGCATGATCGGACTCCTTATTTCTTCTTGGTTTCCTTGATCACGACCTTCTCATCCGCATAGCGGATGCCCTTGCCCTTGTAGGGCTCGGGCGGACGCACGGCACGCACTTCCGAGGCGATCTGACCCACGCGCTGACGATCGGCACCTTTGATGACGATCTCGGTCGGCGTCGGCGTTTCCACCTTGATGCCGGCCGGCATGTCCATGATCACGGGGTGCGAGAAACCCACCGTGAGGTTGAGCTTGGCGCCTTGCGCCTGGGCCTTGAAGCCCACGCCGACCAGGCTGAGCTTCTTCTCGAAGCCCTTGCTCACGCCGGTGACCATGTTGTTCACCAGCTGGCGCATGGTGCCCGACATGGCGTTGGCGTCGCGCGACTCGTCCGCGGGAACGAAGTTCACCTTGCCGGCGTTGACTTCGACCTTGACCAAGGCATTCAGCGACAGGCTGAGCGCACCGTTGGCACCCTTGACGTTGACGAGGCCGTCCTTGACAGCCACCTCGACCCCGGTGGGCACGGTGACCGGCAGTTTTCCAATACGTGACATTCAATCTCTCCTTGAAGCCCGCATCAGGCGACGTAGCACAGGACTTCGCCGCCAACACCGTTGGCGCGGGCCTTGCGATCGGTCATCACGCCACGCGGGGTGGTCACGATGGCCACGCCCAGGCCGTTCTGCACCTGGGGGATCGCGTTGCGGCCGCGGTAGACGCGCAGGCCGGGGCGGCTGACGCGCTCGATGCGCTCGATCACGGGACGACCGGCGTAGTACTTGAGGGCAATTTCGAGTTCGCTCTTGCCGCCTTCGTTGACGACCTTGAAGCCATCGATGTAACCCTCGTCCTTCAGGACCTGGGCAATCGCCGTTTTCACTTTCGACGCCGGCATCGACACGGTGGCCTTCTCGACCATCTGCGCGTTGCGGATGCGGGTCAACATGTCGGCGATGGGATCACTCATGCTCATGTGGGGATCTCCTGAGGCTTACCAGCTGGCTTTGGTGATGCCGGGAATCTCACCGGCAAACGCCATCTCGCGCACTTTGGCGCGGGCCAGGCCGAAATGGTTGAAGGTGCCGCGCGGACGACCGGTGATCTCGCAGCGGTTGCGCTGGCGGGTCGGGTTCGCGTTGCGGGGCAGCTTCTGAAGGGCCAGGCGAGCGGCGTCGCGCTCTTCATCGCTCTTCTTGGCATCGCCGGCGGTGGCTTTGAGTTCGGTGTATTTCTTGGCGAACTTGGCGGCGAGCTTTTCGCGCTTGAGTTCACGTTGGAGCAGTGCTTGTTTGGCCACGCGCCACCTCAGTTCTTGAAGGGGAAACGGAAACCCGCCAGCAGTGCCTTGCACTCCTCGTCGTTCTTGGCGGTCGTCGTGATACTGATGTTGAGGCCGCGCAGGGCATCGACCTTGTCGTACTCGATCTCGGGGAAGATGATCTGTTCCTTGACGCCGACGTTGTAGTTGCCGCGACCATCGAAGGACCGACCCGAGATACCGCGGAAGTCGCGCACGCGGGGCAGAGCCACGGTGACGAAGCGGTCCAGGAATTCGTACATGCGGGCACCGCGCAGGGTGACCATGCAACCGATGGCCTGGCCTTCGCGGATCTTGAAACCGGCGATGGCCTTGCGGGCCTTGGTGACGACGGGCTTCTGACCGGAAATCTTGGTGAGATCGCCCACGGCGTTGTCCATCACCTTCTTGTCGGCCACGGCCTCGCTCACGCCCATGTTCAGCGTGATCTTGGTGATGCGGGGCACCTGCATCACGGACTTGTAACCGAACTTCTGGGTCAGCTCGGGGACCACCTTCTCGCGGTAGTGTTGTTGCAGTCGTGCCATGGTCATGCCACCTTGATTTCTTCGCCGCTGGACTTGAAGACGCGCACGCGCTTGCCATCGGCCTGGAGCTTCACACCCACGCGATCGGCCTTGCCGGTGGCGGCGTTGAAGATCGCCACGTTGGACTGGTCGATGGGCATGGTCTTGTCGACGATGCCGCCGGTCACACCCTTCATGGGGTTCGGCTTGGCGTGCTTCTTGACGATGTTCACACCCTCGACCAGGACGTGCTGTTCGTCGGAACGGGCGAGCACCTTGCCGCGCTTGCCTTTGTCGCGGCCGGCGATCACGATGACTTCGTCACCGGTACGGATCTTGTTCATGGATGCTTCCTCAGAGGACCTCGGGGGCCAACGACACGATCTTCATGAACTTCTCGGTGCGCAGCTCGCGCGTGACCGGGCCGAAGATGCGGGTGCCGATGGGCTCCAGCTTGGCGTTGAGCAACACCGCGGCGTTGCCGTCGAATTTGATCAGCGCGCCATCCTGGCGGCGGATGCCCTTGGCGGTGCGGACCACCACGGCGTTGTAGACCTCGCCCTTTTTGACGCGGCCACGGGGCGCAGCTTCTTTGATGCTGACCTTGATGACATCGCCCACGCTGGCGTAACGGCGCTTGGAACCACCGAGCACCTTGATGCACATCACGGACTTGGCACCCGTGTTGTCAGCAACATCGAGTCGAGATTGCGTTTGGATCATTTGATTTAAGTCCCAACTTGAATCGTGAAGACCACCACGGCCAACAGCGATCAGTCTTGGGCCCGTCGTTGGAGGACACCCACTGCAAGCGGCTGCTGCCGCGGCGGATGCCACCCTTCGGTGGGCAGAAGGCTTGCGCCAGACACATCGCCCAAAAGAGCGAAGCCGTGGATTATGGCATGAGTCGATGGGAGCGTCAAACGCCCTGATGCGCGTAACGACAGGTCAGGCTCAGGAAGGCGTCGAGCTTCGGGTCGACCACGCCTTCTTCACGCAGCAGTGCGGCCACGGCAGGCGCCATATCTCGAGCCTGAATGACGTCCAGAAACAAGGCCCGCCAACGCCGTGCCAGCACATCTTCGACAGTGTGCGCATACTCACATCGAACGGCGAAACGCACCATGGCAGCGCACAAGCCCATGCCCAGCGCCTGATCCGCGCCGGGCAAGGCGCGAACCTGCTCGGCGTCGGCGCCATACAAATGCCAGCCCGGCGGCGCATGAATGGGCGCCGATGCGCCCGCCGGCGCCCCCACCAGCCGGTGATAGGCGCTTTGCCCGCCGGCGCGCGCGGGCAGGCGCCCGGCGTCGAAGCAGCGCTGAAGCACGTCCTCGGCCATGGCGCGGTAGGTGGTCCATTTGCCGCCGGTGACGGTGACCAGCCCGTTCGGGTCGACCACCACGGTGTGCTCCCGGGACAGCCCCTTGGTTCCACCATCGCCATCGCTCGGCGGGGCCACCAAGGGCCGCAGCCCGACCCAGACGCTGCGGATGTCGGCGCGACGCACCGGGCGGCTGAGCACGCGCGAGGCCTCGTCGAGGATGAAGGCGAGTTCTTCCGCAAAAGGCGCGGGCTCGCGCGCAAGGTCTTGTCGCGGCGTATCGGTGGTGCCCAGGATGAGCTTGCCCAGCCAGGGCACGGCAAACAGCACGCGGCCGTCGCGCGTCTTGGGCACCAGCAGGGCGTGCTCGCCGCCCAGGAAATCGCGGTCGACCACCACGTGCACGCCCTGGCTCGGGCTGACCATGTGCGAGCGCGTGCCTGCGGCTTCGCGCATCGCGTCCACCCACACACCGGTGGCGTTGACCACGCAGCGGGCGCGCACGCGGTGCGTGCCGCCGCTCACCTGGTCGCGCACGGTGAGGGCATGGCCATCGCCATCGGCGGCAATGGCCGTCACCTCGGCGTGGTTGAACGGGCGAGCACCCGCGGCCTCGGCGGTACGCGCCAGCGCAATGGCCAGGCGCGCGTCGTCGAACTGGCCGTCCCAATAGCGCACGCCGCCTTTGAGGCCTTGCGGGTTCACACCGGGCAGGGCCGCGAGGGTCTGCGCGCGGTTCAGGAATTCGGTGGACCCGAGGCCGGCGCGGCCGGCCAGCAGGTCGTAGAGCTTGAGCCCGATGCCGTAGAACGGCGTCTGCCACCAGGCGTGGCTGGGCATCACGAAAGGCAGTGGCTGCGCCAGGTGCGGCGCGATGGCCATGACGGTGGTGCGCTCGGCCAACGCCTCGCGCACCAGCGCCACGTTGCCCTGAGCGAGGTAGCGCACGCCACCGTGCAAGAGCTTGGTGGCGCGCGACGAGGTACCGCCCGCGAAGTCGTGCGACTCGAACAGCGCCACCGAAAAACCCCGCAGGCTGGCGTCGAGCGCCACCCCCAGGCCGGTGGCCCCACCGCCGACGACAACAAGGTCGAAGCGGTCGGTGCCGGCCAGCGATGCGAAGCGTTGTTCTCGGTTCATGGGCGTGGCGGTGAGGCCCCGGTGCCGGTGGGCACCGGGGGTGTAGGCAACAAGGCCGCGATCAGCGGACCTTGCCCGCCTTCCAAGCGTTGAGCAGCGAATCGTAGGCGATGGTTTCGCCCTTGGGCTTCTCGTTGGCCAGCTTCTTCCACGGCGCGGCCTTGTCGCTCAGCCACTTGTTCGGGTCGCCCTTGGGGTTGAGCTTGGGTGCGCAGCGCTCCATGCCGGCGCGCTCCAGTCGGGCCAGCACCTGGTCCATCTGGTCGGCCAGGCCGTCCATGGCCTGCTGCGGCGTCTTCTCACCCGTCACGGCCTGGGCCACGTTCTGCCACCACAGTTGCGCGAGCTTGGGGTAGTCGGGCACGTTGGTGCCGGTGGGGCTCCAGGCCACGCGCGCGGGCGAGCGGTAGAACTCCACCAGGCCACCGAGCTTGGGCGCCATGTCGGTCATGGCCTTGCTCTGGATGTCGCTCTCGCGGATCGGCGTAAGGCCGACGATGGTCTTCTTGAGCGAGGTGGTCTTGGCGGTGATGAACTGCGCGTAGAGCCAGGCGGCGGCCGTCTTGTTGGCGTCGTGGTTCTTGAAGAAGGTCCACGAGCCCACGTCCTGGTAGCCGTTCTGCATGCCCTGCTTCCAGTACGGGCCGTTGGGGCCGGGCGCCATGCGCCACTTGGGCGTGCCGTCGGCGTTCACCACCGGCAGGCCGGGCTTGGTCATGTCGGCGGTGAAGGCGGTGTACCAGAAGATCTGCTGCGCGATCTGGCCTTGGGCGGGCACCGGGCCGGCTTCGCCGAAGGTCATACCGGTGGCTTCCTTGGGCGCGTACTTCTTCATCCAGTCCACGTACTTGGTGAGCGCGTAGACGGCCGCGGGCGAGTTGGCCGCGCCACCGCGCGCGACCGAGGCACCCACCGGCGTGCACTTGTCGGCGCCCACGCGGATGCCCCACTCGTCGATGGGCAGGCCGTTGGGGTTGCCGATGTCGGCGGTGCCGGCCATGGAGAGCCAGGCGTCGGTGAAGCGCCAGCCGAGCGAGGGATCCTTCTTGCCGTAGTCCATGTGGCCGTAGATCGCCTTGCCGTCGACGGTCTTCACGTCGTTGGTGAAGAACTCGGCGATGTCTTCGTAGGCGCTCCAGTTCAGCGGCACGCCCAGGTCGTAGCCGTACTTGGCCTTGAACTTGTCCTTCAGGTCCTGGCGCGCGAACAGATCGGCGCGGAACCAGTAGAGGTTGGCGAACTGCTGATCGGGCAGCTGGTAGAGCTTGCCGTCGGGTCCGGTGGTGAACTTGGTGCCGATGAAGTCCTTCAGATCCAGCCCGGGGTTGGTGAAGTCCTTGCCGGGGCCGGCCATGTAGTCGGTCAGGTTGAGGATCTGGCCGTAGCGGTAGTGCGTGCCGATGAGGTCGGAGTCGCTGATCCAGCCGTCGTAGATGCTCTTGCCCGACTGCATCGAGGTCTGCAGCTTCTCGACCACGTCGCCTTCCTGGATCAGGTCGTGCTTGACGGTGATGCCGGTGATCTCGCTGAAGGCCTTGGCCAGGGTCTTGGATTCGTACTCGTGCGTGGTGATGGTCTCCGAGACCACCGAGATCTCTTTCACGCCCTTGGCCTTGAGCTTGGCCGCGGCGTCGATGAACCACTTGAGTTCGGCCGTCTGCTGGGCCTTGCTCAGAGTCGAGGGCTGGAACTCGCTGTCGATCCAGCGCTTCGCGGCGGCCTCGTCCGCCCAGGCCGGCAACGCGGCCCCCGTCGCGATCAGCGCTGCGAGCGCCGTGTGTCGCAGTTTCATGTCGTCGTCTCCTCGTTGGTTTCCGCCCCCCGGCATACACATCGACACGGCACCGGGGAAGCGGCGGGCCGGTCGTTGGAAAGCACACTCAGCCCTTGCGCATCACCCACGCCAGCCAGAGCATGGACAGCACGAAGCTGATCCACACCGACGGCTCCTGTTCGAGCGCCAGCCACTCGGTCAGCCAGCCGGCCATGCCGACAAAAGCCAGGTTGATGTACGCCGCGCCGAGCAGCCCAATGAAGAGCCGGTCGCCGCGCGTGGTTTTCATGGGCAGGAAGCCCTTGCGCTCCACGGTGGGCTGGCGGATCTCCCACACCGTCATGCCGATCAGCATGAGCACGATGCAGGTGAAGAAGATCGCGACGGGCGTGGTCCAGACCATCCAGGCGAACATGTCAGACCCTCCCCATGGCGAAGCCCTTGGCGATGTAGTGGCGCACGAACCAGATGACGATGGCGCCCGGCACGATGGTGAGCACGCCCGCCGCGGCCAGCGTGGCCCAGTCCATGCCCGAGGCGCTCACGGTGCGCGTCATGGTGGCCACGATGGGCTTGGCGTTCACGCTGGTGAGCGTGCGCGCCAGCAGCAGCTCCACCCAGCTGAACATGAAGCAGAAGAACGCCGCCACACCCACGCCGGCCTTGATGAGCGGCAGGAAGATGGTGAAGAAGAAGCGCGGGAAGCTGTAGCCGTCGATGTAGGCGGTCTCGTCGATCTCGCGCGGGATGCCGCTCATGAAGCCTTCGAGAATCCACACCGCCAGCGGCACGTTGAACAGCAGGTGCGCCATGGCCACGGCGATGTGCGTGTCCATCAGGCCCATGGTGGTGTAGAGCTGGAAGAAGGGCAGCAGGAACACCGCGGGCGGTGTCATGCGGTTGGTGAGCAGCCAGAAGAAGACGTGCTTGTCGCCCAGGAAGCGGTAGCGCGAGAAGGCGTAGGCCGCGGGCAGCGCCACGGTGAGCGAGATCGCGGTGTTGATGCCGACGTAGATCAGGCTGTTGATGTAGCCCGAGTACCACGACGGGTCGGTGAAGATGGTGCGGTAGTTGGCCCAGGTGAACTCGGTGGGCCACAGCGTGAACGAGGAGAGGATCTCCTGGTTGGTCTTGAAGCTCATGTTGACCATCCAGTAGATGGGCAGCAGCGCAAAGATCAGATACGCAATGAGGAACAGCGTCCTCTTCTTGAAGCGGCGCTCATTCATGGCCGTGCTCCTTCTGCGACGTGCCCAGGCTCTGCATCCAGTTGTAGAGCACGAAACAGAACAACAGGATGATGAAGAAGTAGATGAGCGAGAAGGCGGCCGCGGGCCCGAGATCGAACTGGCCGACCGCCTTGGTGGTGAGGTACTGCGAGAGGAAGGTGGTGGCGTTGCCCGGGCCGCCACCGGTGAGCACGAAGGGCTCGGTGTAGATCATGAAGCTGTCCATGAAGCGCAGCAGCACGGCGATCATCAGCACGCCGCGCATCTTGGGCAGCTGGATGTAGCGGAACACCGCCCACTTGCTCGCGCCGTCGATGCTCGCGGCCTGGTAGTACGCGTCAGGAATGCTGCGCAGGCCGGCGTAGGCCAGCAGCGCCACCAGCGGTGTCCAGTGCCACACATCCATGATCAGCACCGTCCACCACGCGTGGTCGGGGTTGCCGGTGTAGCTGTACTCGAACCCCAGCCGCGCCAGCGTGTGGCCGAGCAGGCCGATGTCGCTGCGGCCGAAGATCTGCCAGATGGTGCCGACCACGTTCCACGGAATCAGCAGCGACAGCGCCACGATCACCAGCACCACCGAAGCGCGCCAGCCCTGCGCCGGCATGGACAGCGCGAGCGCGATGCCCAGCGGGATCTCCACCAGCAGCACCGCGAGCGAGAACTGGATCTGCCGCCACAGCGCCAGGTGCAGGTCGGTGTCGCGCATCACCATGGCAAACCACTCGGTGCCCACGAACACACGCCGCTCGGGCGAGATGATGTCCTGCACCGAGTAGTTCACCACCGTCATCAGCGGCAGCACGGCCGAGAAGGCCACGCAGATGATCACCGGCAGCACCAGCCACCAGGCCTTCTGGTTCACGGGCTTGGTCGTGTTGCTCATGTGGCCGTCTCCACCAGTTGTTCGTCGCGGTAGAAGCAGGTGTGCGCATCCAGCAACCGCAAGGGCACCGTGTCGCCCACCGCGGGCACCGCCGCGCCCGCACCCAGGCGGCTCTTGAGCGTGTGACCGCCCAGCTCGCAGGTGAGCAGCACATAGGTGCCGATGTCCTGCACGCGCAGCACGCGCGCGGGCAGCGAGCGGCCATCGCCCGGCTCGCCCAGGCCCAGGTATTCGGGGCGGATGCCGAGCTTGAGCGGGCCTTCGGGCAGTTCGCGGCCATCGCGCAGTGCCAGCGGCTGTTCGTTCACCAGCACGCCGCCGCGCACCGCGGTGGCGGGCAGGAAGTTCATGCCGGGCGATCCGATGAAGTGGCCCACGAAGGTGTGCGCGGGCCGCTCGAACAGGTCTTCGGCCGCGCCCTTCTGCACCGCGCGGCCGCGCGACATCACCACCACCTCGTCGGCGAAGGTGAGCGCCTCCACCTGGTCGTGCGTCACGTAGATCAGCGTGAGCTTGAGCTCGTGGTGGATCTGCTTGAGCTTGCGCCGCAGCTGCCACTTCAGGTGCGGGTCGATCACGGTGAGTGGCTCGTCGAACAGCACGGCCGACACGTCGGGCCGCACCAGCCCGCGGCCGAGCGAGATCTTCTGCTTCTGGTCGGCGCTCAGGCCGGCCGCGCGGTCATCGAGCTGGCCACTGAGTTCCAGCATCTCGGCGATGCGGCCCACACGCTGGCGGATCTCGGCCTCGGGCACCTTGCGGTTGCGCAGCGGAAAGGCCAGGTTCTGCGCCACGGTCATGGTGTCGTAGATCACCGGGAACTGGAACACCTGCGCGATGTTGCGCTGCTGCGGCGACTGGCGCGTCACATCGCGGCCGTCGAACTTCACCGTGCCTTGCGAAGGCGCGAGCAGACCCGAGATGAGGTTGAGCATGGTGGTCTTGCCGCAGCCCGAAGGGCCGAGCAGCGCGTACGCGCCGCCATCGCGAAACGCCATCTGCAGCGGCAGCAGCGCGTAGTCCTCGTCCGCCCGCGGGTTCGGGCGGTAGGCGTGCGCCAGGTCGAGTTCGATCAGGGCCATCAGCGCGCTCCTTGCCGTGCCAACGGCGCACGCACCAGCGGGCCGCTCGCGTCGAAAACGAACAGTTGATCGGGGTTGAGGTGCAGGGTGGTGCGCGCGCCGAGGTCGAACTTGTGCACGCCCGCCAGTTGCGCTACCAGTTCACCCACCGCGCTGTGCACGTGCACGAAGGTGTCCGAGCCCGCGATCTCGGCCAGTTCCACGCGCACGTCGATCGCCAGGTCGCCGGGCCGCGCCTGTTCGCGCAGGCCGCCGGCACGGATGCCCAGCACCAGGTCGTCGCCCGCTTCGGGCGGCAGGGCCAGCGGCCAGTCCACCGCGTCGGCGCCCTGGGTGACTCGCACACCGCCCTGCGGGTGGCGCCGCGCGGGCATCAGGTTCATGGGCGGGTCGCTGAAGGCACGCGCCACGCGGATGTTCTTCGGCGCATGGAACACCTCGGCGGTGGGGCCGTACTGCAGCAGCTCGCCGGCGTCCATCACCGCGGTGTGGCCGCCCAGCAGCAGCGCCTCGCCGGGTTCGGTGGTGGCGTACACCACGGTGGAGTCGCCGCTGGCAAAGAGCGCCGTCAGCTCCTCGCGCAGTTCCTCGCGCAGCTTGTAGTCCAGGTTCACCAGGGGCTCGTCGAGCAGCATCAGGGGCGCCTGCTTGGCCAGCGCACGCGCCAGGGCCACGCGCTGCTGCTGCCCACCCGAGAGTTCGGCCGGCAGCCGCTCCAGAAAGGCTTCGATGTGCAGCCGCGCGGCGATGGCGCGCACGCGGGCATCGATGTCGCGCTCGCCACGCAGGCGCAGCGGCGAGGCGATGTTCTGCGCCACCGTCATCGACGGGTAGTTAACGAACTGCTGGTAGACCATGGCCACGTTGCGCTCGCGCACAGGGCGGCGCGTCACGTCCTCGCCGTCCACCAGCACGCGGCCCGAACTCGCGGTGTCCAGCCCGGCCATCACGCGCATCAGGCTGGTCTTGCCCGCCTGCGTGGCGCCCAGCAGCACGGTGACGGCGCCCGGCACCGGGGCCAGCGTCATCGGGTACAGGTGGACCGACGGCCCGACCGTCTTGGTGATCTGATCCAGCAGCAGTTGCATAGGGAGTGGGTGTGCGAGGCCGGGCTTGAACGCCGGCTGCGTTTTCGTTTCGGCGAATCTTTGTTCGTTTCTTTTCTTTTTATGTTCGGTACATACCCTTAGAAGTCCATCAGCGTTTTCCGATATGTTCCAAACCGTTCGCTGCCACGGCCCGCCATGAACCTGAATCCCCGCCACACCGCCCTGCTCGACGAAGTCCGCGCCCACGGGCCACAAGCCATCGAAACCCTGGCCGAGCGCTTCGGCGTCACGCTGCAAACGGTGCGGCGCGACGTGCAGCGCCTGGCCGAGGCCGGCCTGCTGGCGCGCTTTCACGGCGGCGTGCGGCTGCCGGGCTCCACCACCCAGAACATCGCCTACCGCCAGCGCCAGGCCATGCAGTCCGACGCCAAGCAGCGCATCGCGCGCGCGGTGGCCGCGCGCGTGCCCAACGGCTGCTCGCTGATCATGAACATCGGCACCACCATCGAGGCGGTGGCGCGCGAGTTGCGCAACCACCGCGGCTTGCGCGTGATCACCAACAACCTGCACATCGCCTCGCTCATGAGCGCCAACCCCGATTGCGAGGTGATCGTGGCCGGCGGCCAGGTGCGCGCGGCCGACCAGGGCATCGTGGGTGAGGCCACGGTGGATTTCATGCACCAGTTCAAGGTCGACATCGGCCTCATCGGCATCAGCGGCATCGAGGCCGACGGCACGCTGCGCGACTTCGACTACCGCGAGGTGAAGGTGGCGCGCGCGATCGTGGCGCAGTCGCGCCAGGTGTGGCTCGCGGCCGACCACAGCAAGTTCAACCGGCCCGCGATGGTCGAACTCGCGCGGCTCGACGAACTCGACGTGATGTTCACCGACGCACCGCCCCCGCCGCCCTTCACCGAGCTGATCGAGCAGAGCCACGTGGAGTGCGTGGTGGCCGCCGAACGCGAAGCCGTGACCGCCTGAACCCGCGCCTGAACCCGAACCCCCGTTCACCATGACCCACCTGCTCGCCCTCGACCAAGGCACCTCCAGCTCGCGCAGCATCGTGTTCGGCCGCGACGGCCGCGTGGTGGCGATGGCGCAGCGCGAATTCCCGCAGATCTACCCGCGCCCGGGCTGGGTCGAGCACGACCCGCGCGACCTGTGGAACACGCAGCTCGACACCGCGCGCGAGGTGCTGGCCAAGGCCGGCCTGCGCGGCGACGGCGTGCGCGCGCTGGGCATCACCAATCAGCGCGAGACCACGCTGGTGTGGAACCGGCGCACCGGCGAGCCCGTGTACAACGCCATCGTCTGGCAGGACCGGCGCGCCGAGGCCGCCTGCGCGCAGTTGCGCGAGCAGGGCCACGAGGCGCTGGTGCAGCGCAAGACCGGGCTGCGCATCGACGCCTATTTCTCCGGCACCAAGCTGCAGTGGATCCTCGACAACGTCGATGGCGCGCGCGCGCAGGCCGAGCGCGGCGAACTCGCGTTCGGCACGGTGGACAGCTGGCTGATCTGGCAGCTCACGCGCGGTGCGCGTCACGTCACCGACCACAGCAACGCCGCGCGCACCATGCTGTTCAACGTGAACACGCGCGACTGGGACGACGAACTGCTCGATCTGCTGCGCATCCCGCGCAGCCTGCTGCCCGAGGCCCTGCCCTCCAGCGCCGACTTCGGCACCGCCGACACCGACTGGCTGGGCACCGCCCTGCCCATCGGCGGCGTGGCGGGCGATCAGCAGAGCGCGCTGTTCGGCCAGGCCTGCTTCAAGGCCGGCATGGCCAAGAACACCTACGGCACCGGCTGCTTCATGCTCATGCACACCGGCGAGCGCTTCCAGACCAGCCAGAACGGGCTCATCACCACCGCGTGCGCGCAGGCACCCGGCCCGGCGCAATACGCGCTGGAGGGCAGCGTCTTCATCGGCGGCGCGGTGGTGCAGTGGCTGCGCGACGGCCTGAAGGCGATCGAAGGCAGCAGCGGCGTGCAGGCCCTGGCCGAGAGCGTGCCCGACGCCGGCGGCGTGGTGGTGGTGCCGGCCTTCACCGGCCTGGGCGCACCCTATTGGCAGCCCGACGTGCGCGGCACCATCACCGGCCTCACGCGCGGCACCACCATCGCCCACATTGCGCGCGCCGCGCTGGAAAGCATCGCATTCCAGAGCGCCGCGCTGCTGCAGGCCATGAGCCGCGACGCCGTTGCCGCGGGCGGCGTGCCCGTGAGCGAGCTGCGCGTGGACGGCGGCGCCAGCGTGAACAACCTGCTGATGCAGATCCAGGCCGACCTGCTCGGCATTCCCGTGGTGCGGCCCGCGGTGGTGGAGACCACCGCGCTCGGCGCCGCCTACCTCGCGGGCCTGCACGTGGGCGTGTACCAGGGCACGGCCGAACTCGGCGCGCAATGGCGCGCCGAGCGCACCTTCCAGCCCACGCTCTCGCGCGAGCGCGCGGCCGAAAAAATGGCCGCCTGGGAGCACGCGGTGCGTCAGACGATCGCCAGCTGAGCGGCGCTGCGCGCGGCGACAATGCCGCGCATGAACACGCCCTCCTCTTCTTCGCCCCTCATCACCTTCATCGGCGGCGGCAACATGGCCAGCGCCATCGTCGGCGGCCTGCTGCGCCAGGGCCATGCGGCCGGCCGCCTGCAGATCGTCGAACCCTGGGACGAGCAACGCACGCGCCTCGCGCAGCAATTCCCCGGCGTGGCGCTGTTCGCCGCGGCCGGCGCCGACCTCAAACCCTCCGACCTCGTGGTCTGGGCCGTCAAACCCCAGACCTTCAAAGACGCCGCCCTCGCCGCCGGCCCGCACCTGGGCGGCGCGCTGCACCTGAGCGTGGCCGCGGGCATCACCAGCGAAAGCATGGCCACCTGGCTGGGCACACAGCGCATCGTGCGCGCCATGCCCAACACGCCCGCGCTCGTGGGCCTGGGCATGACGGGCCTGTTCGCGCGCGACGGCGCGTCGACCGCCGACCGCGCACTCGTCGAAGCGGTGGTGAAGACCACGGGCGAGCTGGTGTGGGTGGCCACCGAACGCGACCTCGACGCCGTGACCGCCCTCTCCGGCTCCGGCCCGGCCTACGTGTTCTATTTCCTTGAAGCCATGCGCGACGCGGGCGCGCGCATGGGACTGCCGCCCGAGACGGCGCTGCAACTCGCGGTCGGCACCTTCGTCGGCGCGTCCACGCTGGCGCAGCGTTCGACCGAGCCGCCGCAGGTGCTGCGTGAGCGGGTCACGTCCAAGGGGGGCACCACGTATGCGGCGCTCACGGCGATGGAGGCGGCGGGCATGAAGGCTTCGTTCGAGGTGGCGCTTGAGGCGGCGCAACGGCGCGCCGAGGAACTGGGGCGGGAGTTCGGGAAGTAAGCCGCACGTTGTCGGCACGAGGAAAGCGCCCCATGGGTTCCTGGATCAAGCAACTGCTGGCCTACGCCATCGGGCTCGCCATCGCCTTCGTTGCAATCGGCTGGATCCTCCAGCAGGGCGATGCCACGGCACCCGTGGCCGCTGCGAACACCGAAGCCGGCGGCCTCTTCGATGCCCTGCACGCGAACCTGGCCCACCCCCTGAGCCGGCTGTTCGTTCAATTGCTGGTGATCATTGCCGCGGCCCGGCTGACCGGCGCCGTCTTCGTGCGGCTGGGCATGCCCGCCGTGGTCGGCGAGATGACGGCGGGCATCCTGCTGGGCCCCTCGCTGCTCGGCCATCTCGCGCCGCAGGCCTTCGGCTTCATCTTCCCCACAGACTCGCTGGGCGCCCTGCGCCTGTTCAGCCAGATCGGCATCTGCCTGTTCATGTTCACCGTGGGCATGGAACTCAAGGCCGACCACCTGCGCCACAAGGTGCGCTCCGCCGTGGCCGTGAGCCACGCCAGCATCGTGGTGCCCTTCGTGCTCGGCGCGGGCCTCGCCATGCTGCTGTTCGACAGCCTGGCCGGGCCCCAGGCCAGCTTCCGCGCCTTCGCGCTGTTCCTCGGCATTTCCTTGAGCATCACGGCGTTCCCGGTGCTCGCGCGCATCCTGCAGGAACGCGGCATGACGAACACGCCCCTGGGCGCCACGGCCATCGCGTGCGCGGCGGTCGACGACGTGACCGCCTGGAGCATCATGGCCTTCGTCGTGGCCATGTCCCGCTCGGCGAGCCTCGGCGGCGCGGTGGTGGCGCTGGCGCTTGCGCTGGTATTCGTGGCCTTCATGCTGGTCGTGGTCAGGCGCGTATTGCCCCGCGCGCTGGACACCGCCAACCCGGAGCCATCGTCCGGCACGCTGGCCGTCGTGGTCTGCCTGCTGTTCGCCGCCAGCCTGTCCACCGAACTCATCGGCATTCACGCGCTGTTCGGGGCGTTTCTGGCGGGCGTGGTCATGCCCGACACGAACGATTTCCGCGAACGCCTGCGCGTGCGCGTGGAGCGCTTCAGCAGCGTGATGCTGCTGCCCCTGTTCTTTGCCTTCACCGGCCTGCGCACCGAGGTTGGGCTCATCTCGGGTGTGCAGGACTGGCTCATCTGCGCGCTCATCATCGTGCTCGCCACGGTCGGCAAGCTCGGCGCCACCGCCGTGGCCGCCCGCTGGACCGGCATGGGCTGGCGCGATGCGCTGCAGCTGGGCGCGCTCATGAACACGCGCGGCCTGATGGAACTCATCGCCCTCAACATCGGCTACGACCTGGGCATCCTGTCGCCGCAGATCTTCACCATGCTGGTCATCATGGCCCTGGTGACCACCTTCATGACCGGGCCGCTGCTGACCTGGTTCCAGCGCGGTGGCGGGGTCAAGTCGATCTCGGCGGGTGGTCGCTAGAGGGTGACGCCGAGACGGGCGCGAAGCGGTTGCGTCGGTTGTGCCTCACCCTGCTTCCGCTTAGGGCCCAAAGCAGACGTCGCCAGTTGGGCTTTTAGAAGAAAGGCAGCCAACTGTGAGGGCGTAGCTTGACGATGTCATCACTCACAAAGTCGAGAGTACCCTCGCCACCGGGGTCACTGTCCCGCCCAGTAATAAACGCGCCGCTTCTCACCACGAGGTTCTTCAGCTTCCGCCCATCTTTGAGTGCGACGTCAACCCAGTGAACGTCCATTTTCATTTCTGGACCAAGGGACCACAGTAAGGCATGTGGAATTTCAATTTTTGCCATCGTCAACTTCCGCTTCTGGCCGCTACGCGCCATCGTAGCGCGCCCACCTTCCTCCCCGCCTGCGGATGCGGTGTGCCCTGCGCAGCGGCATAAAGGAGGAGGACCGGCGAAGCCGGTCCGGGGGACAGCCGCGGAGCAGGGCACACCGCAGCCGCGGGCACGCGAGGTCTGACGAGCGAAACGCAGCGCCCTCAAGCCAACCCGACCACCACCCCCGCAAACACCGTGAACCCCAGCCAGTGGTTGGCGCGGAAGGCGGTGAAGCAGCCCTCACGCGAACGCGTGCGGATCAGCGTGAAGTGCCAAACCACCTGGGCCAGCGCCACACCCAGCGCCAGCAGCCACGCCACCGGCCGCAGCAGCGGCCACAGCGCCACCGTCCAGATGGCGAGGTGCAGCAGGTAGAAGGCCGTCACCGCCGCCACGTCGGCGCGGCCCAAAGTGATGGCCGAGGTTTTCATGCCGATCCGGAGGTCATCGTCGCGGTCGACCATGGCGTATTCGGTGTCGTAGGCCAGCACCCAGAACGCGTTGCCGAGCAGCAGCACCCAGGCCAGCACGGGCACCGTGCCCTGCACCGCCGCGAACGCCATGGGGATGCCGAAGCTGAAGGCCACGCCCAGCACCGCTTGCGGCATGGAGACGACGCGCTTGGCATACGGATAGGCCAGCGTGATCGCCAACGCCGCGAACGACCACGCGATGGTGACGGCGTTGGTGGTGAGCACGAGGCCGAAGGCCGCGAGCGCGAGCACCGCGCCCACCGCGAGCGCTTCCTTTGTCGAGACCTTGCCCGACGTGACCGGGCGCTGCGCGGTGCGCTTGACGTGGCGGTCGAAGTCGCGGTCGGCCACGTCGTTGATGCAGCAGCCTGCGCTGCGCATGAGGATGGTGCCGAGCGTGAACACCGCGAGCAGGTGCCAGCCGGGGAAGCCGCCGGCCGCCACCCACAGCGCCGACAGCGTGGGCCACAGCAGCAACAGCCAGCCCGCGGGGCGGTTCCAGCGGATCAGGTCGAGCCAGAGCGCCAGGCGCGAGGGCGCTTGCGGCGCGGGGGCCAGTGAGCTCATGACAGGCGCTTCACGCCCGGCAGTTCGCAGGCGTAGACCGCGTTGCGCAGTTCGGCGATGGCTTCGTAGCGCGTGAAGCTGCGCCGCCAGGCCAGCACCACGCGGCGCGTGGGGGCTTCGCCGTCGAAGGGCAGGTAGCGCACGTAGGGCGAATCGCCGAAATCTTCGCCGGGTTTGGCGGAATCGTCGATGGCCGAGCGCGGCACCGACAGGCGCGGCACCAGCGTGACGCCCATGCCCGCGGCCACCATGTGCTTGATGGTCTCCAGCGACGAGCCTTCGAAGCTCTTGCGGATGCCTTCGGTGTCGTTGGAAAAGCGCGCGAACTCGGGGCAGACCTCGAGCACGTGGTCGCGGAAGCAGTGGCCGGTGCCCAGCAGCAGCATGGTTTCGCGCTTCAACTCGTCGGCCGTGATGTGGCCCTGGGCCACCAGCGGGTGTGTGTGCGGCACCGCGGCCATGAAGGGCTCGTCGTACAGCGGTGCGAGCGCGAGGTTGGTGTCGGGGAACGGCTCGGCCAGGATGGCGGCGTCGATCTCGCCCAGGCGCAATTGCTCCAGCAGCTTGGCGGTGAAGTTTTCCTGCAGCACCAGCGGCATCTGCGGCGTGCGCTCGATCACCTGGCGCACCAGGTCGGGCAGCAGGTAGGGGCCGATGGTGTAGATGACACCCAGACGCAGCGGGCCGGCCAGCGGGTCCTTGCCGCGCTTGGCGATTTCCTTGATGGCCGCGGCCTGCTCCAGCACGGTCTGCGCCTGGCGCACGATCTCTTCGCCCAGCGGGGTGACGGCGATCTCGGCCGCGTTGCGCTCGAAGATCTTGAGTTCGAGTTCCTCTTCGAGTTTCTTGATCGCCACCGACAGCGTGGGCTGCGACACGAAGCAGGCCTCGGCCGCCTTGCCGAAGTGCCGCTCGCGCGCCACGGCGACGATGTATTTGAGTTCGGTGAGCGTCATGGCGGGGTATTTTGCTCCCCTGGCGCCTTTTTCAGGCCTTGAGGTATTCCGCCTTGCTGCCCAGCCAGCGCGCGATGTGCTGTTCGGCCAACACCGGCTGGTGCGCCAGCAGGGCGGGCGCCGTCTCGCGCGCCCACTGCAGCAGGTGCGTGTCGGTGGCGAGGTCGACAAAGCGCAGCAGCGGCGCGCCCGACTGGCGTGCGCCCAGGAACTCGCCCGGCCCGCGGATCTCCAGGTCGCGCCGCGCGATCTCGAAGCCGTCGTGCGTTTCGGCCATGGCGCGCAGGCGTTCGCGCGCGGTCTCGCCCAGGCGGCCACCTTCGGGCGCGCTGTAGAGCAGCACGCAGGCCGAGGCCGCGGCGCCGCGGCCCACGCGGCCACGCAGCTGGTGCAGTTGCGACAAACCAAAGCGCTCGGCGTGTTCGATCACCATCAGCGAGGCATTGGGCACGTCCACGCCCACCTCGATCACCGTGGTGGAAACCAGCACGCCCATCTGCCCGCCGACGAACAGCGACATCACCGCCTTCTTCTCGGCCGGCGGCATGCGCGAATGCAGCAGGCCCACCAGCACACCGGGCAAGGCCTGCGAGAGTTCGGCGTGCGTTTGTGTGGCGTTGCTCAGGTCCAGCGCCTCGCTTTCCTCGATCAGCGGGCACACCCAGTACACCTGCCGCCCTTCATCGATCTGGCCGCGGATGCGCTGCACCACCTCGTCGCGGCGCTGCTCGCTCACCACCTTGGTGACGATGGGCGTGCGCCCGGGCGGCAGCTCGTCGATGGTGGAGACATCGAGGTCGGCGTAGTAGCTCATGGCCAGCGTGCGCGGGATGGGTGTGGCCGTCATCATCAGCAGGTGCGGCTCCAGGCCGTCGGTGGTCTTGGCGCGCAGCGCGAGCCGCTGTGCCACGCCGAAGCGGTGCTGCTCGTCGATGAGCGCGAGCGCCAGGCGCTGAAAAACCACCTGCTCCTGGATCACCGCGTGCGTGCCCACCACCAGCGCGGCCTCGCCGCTGGCGATGAGTTCGAGCATTTCGCTGCGCTGCTTTTTCTTCTGTCCACCGGTGAGCCAGGCCACGCGCTTGCCCAGCGGTTCCAGCAGGGGTTCGAGCCAGCCGATGAGCTTGCGGAAGTGCTGCTCGGCCAGGATCTCGGTCGGCGCCATCAGCGCGCACTGCCAGCCCGCGTCGATGGCGATGGCTGCGGCGATCGCGGCCACCACGGTCTTGCCCGAGCCCACGTCGCCCTGCAGCAGGCGGTGCATGGGCACGGTGCGTTCCAGGTCGTGTGCAATCTCGTCGCCCACGCGGCGTTGCGCGGCCGTGAGCGCGAACGGCAACGCGGCCAGCAATTGCTCGTGCAGGCCGCCGCGGCGCAATGGCAGGCCGGGCGCGCGCAAGGCGTCGCGCTCGCGCTTGGCCACCGCCTGCGAGAGCTGTTGCGCCAGCAGTTCCTCGGCCTTCAGGCGCTGCCACGCGGGGTGGCTGCGGTCCTCCAGCGCCGCCAGCGACGCGTCGGGCCCCGGGTGGTGCAGCGCCTGCAGCGATGCGCGCAGCGTGGGGCTCACGCGCGCGTGCTGCTGCAATGCGGCCAGCGCGTCGGGCGGCAGGGTTTCGTGCAGATCCACCCGCGAAAGCGCACCCGCCACGGCCTTGCGCAGGTAGGCCTGCGGCAGTTGCGCGCTGGTGGGGTAGACCGGCGTGAGCACCTCGGGCAGTTCGCCGCCCGCCAGCTTGAACGCCGGGTGCAGCATCGTGTAGCCCGCAAAGCCGCCCTTCACTTCACCGCGCGCGCGGATGAGCGCGCCCACGGCCAGCGTCTTCTGGTGCGAGGGGTAGAAGCTGAAGAAGCGCAGCGTGCAGGTGTCGGTGCCGTCGTCGAGCGTGACGAGCAACTGCCGCCGGCCGCGGTACTGCACCTCGCTGTGCGTCACCGTGCCCTCGATCTGCACCAGCTCGCCATTGCGCACGTCGCGCAGCTTCACGATGCGGGTTTCGTCCTCGTAGCGCAGCGGCAGGTGCAGCGCGAGGTCGATGTCGCGCCGCAGGCCGAGCTTGTGCATGGCCTTCTGGGGCGCGGACAGGGGTTTGGGCGTGGCAGCGGTGCTGGCGGGTTCGGCCATGGGACAATTCTGCCCTTCCGTTTTCACCCCCTCCTTGGAACGGGCCCGTCCGGCCCTCAAGCGACATGACGTTTTCTCCCGGCCCCCGCGCCTTCACCCTGAGCGACTTCGACTTCGCTCTGCCCCCCGAACTCATCGCCCAGCACCCCGCGCCCGAGCGCAGCGCCTCGCGCCTGCTCGATGGCCGCGGCACCGCACCCGTGGACCGCGTGTTCCGCGACCTGCCCGCGCTGCTGAACCCGGGCGACCTGCTGGTCTTCAACAACACGCAAGTCATCAAGGCCCGCCTGTTCGGCGAGAAAGCCACCGGCGGCAAGCTCGAACTGCTGGTGGAGCGCGTGCTGCCCAACCACGAGGTGGTGGCGCACATGAAGGTGAGCAAGAAACCGCCGGTGGGTGCGGTGCTGCGCATGCAGGGCGGCTTCGACGCAGAGCTGCTGGGCCGCTGGCCGGACGAACACGGCACCCTGTTCCGCCTGCGCTTCAGCGCCGAGCCGCACGCGCTGATGGCCGCGCACGGCCACGTGCCGCTGCCGCCCTACATCGAACACACCGACACGGCCGAGGACGAGCGCCGCTACCAGACCGTGTTCGCCAAACACCCGGGCGCCGTGGCCGCCCCCACCGCGGCCCTCCACTTCGACGAAGGCGTGCTGGTCGCCCTGCGCGCGCGCGGCGTGCACACGGCGGAGGTGACGCTGCACGTGGGCGCGGGCACGTTCCAGCCGGTGAAGACCGAGAACATCGCCGAGCACACCATGCACGCCGAGTGGTACCGCGTGCCGGCCGAGACCATCGCCGCCATCACCGCCTGCCGCGCGCGCGGCGGCCGCGTGGTCGCCGTGGGCACCACCACCGTGCGCACGCTGGAGAGCTGGGCCGCCTTCGGCCACCCCGAGGGTGATACGCAGATCTTCATCACGCCCGGCTTCCACTTCCAGGTGGTGGACGCGCTGATCACCAACTTCCACCTGCCCAAAAGCACGCTGATGATGCTGGTGAGCGCGCTGGCCGGTTACGAGCGCGTGATGGCGCTCTACCGCCACGCCATCGAACAGCACTACCGCTTCTTCAGCTACGGCGACGCCATGCTGCTCACGAGGACCACCGATGCTCAAGTTTGAGGTTCTGAAAACCGACCCCGCCAGCCACGCGCGCCGCGCCACGCTCACGCTCAACCACGGCGTGGTGCAGACGCCGATCTTCATGCCCGTGGGCACCTACGGCACGGTCAAGGGCGTGATGCCGCGCAGCCTGCACGAGATGGGCGCGCAGATCATCCTGGGCAACACCTTCCACCTGTGGATGCGCCCGGGCCTGGACATCATGCAGAGCTTCGGTGGCCTGCACGGCTTCGAGCAATGGCACAAGCCCATCCTCACCGACTCGGGCGGCTTCCAGGTCTGGTCGCTCGGCGCCATGCGCAAGATCACCGAAGAAGGCGTGCACTTCGCCAGCCCCGTCAACGGCGACAAGCTCTTCATGTCGCCCGAGGTGAGCATGCAGATCCAGACCACGCTCAACAGCGACATCGTGATGCAGCTGGACGAGTGCACGCCGTATGAGACCAACGGCCACATCACCACCGAGGCCGAGGCGCACAAGAGCATGGCCATGAGCCTGCGCTGGGCGCAGCGCTCGAAGGACGAATTCGCGCGGCTGCAAAACCCCAACGCGCTGTTCGGCATCGTGCAGGGCGGCATGTTCGAGCACCTGCGGCAAGAGTCGCTGGACGCGCTGGTGGCGATGGACTTCCCCGGTTACGCCGTGGGCGGCGTGAGCGTGGGCGAGCCCAAGGAAGACATGCGCCGCATCATGGCGCACACGCCGCACCGCCTGCCCGCCCACAAGCCGCGTTACCTGATGGGCGTGGGCACACCCGAAGACCTGGTGGAAGGCGTGGCCGCGGGCGTGGACATGTTCGACTGCGTCATGCCCACGCGCAACGCACGCAACGGCACGCTGTTCACCCGCTTCGGCGACCTGAAGATCCGCAACGCGCGGCACAAGGCCGACCACCGCCCGCTCGACGAAACCTGCACCTGCCATGCTTGCGCGGGAAACAGCGGCGTGGCCTGGGCCGACGGCGGCCGCGAGGGCTTCAGCCGCGCCTACCTGCACCACCTGGACCGCTGCGGCGAAATGCTGGGCCCCATGCTCACCAGCATCCACAACCTGCATTACTACCTGAACCTCATGCGCGAAGTGCGTGAGGCGCTGGACGCGGGCGCCTTCAGCGAATTCCGCCAGCGCTTCCACACGGATCGCGCGCACGGCGTCTGAACTTTCGCGGCAGCGCAGCAAATCGCGCGCGATTATCGCGCGCGATTAAGCTGCGCGCGATGAGCACCGCCCCCATCCCCCGCCACGTCCTCCCCGTGCTCGTGCTCGCGCAGTTCGCGGGCACGTCGCTCTGGTTCGCGGTCAACGCGGTGATGCCCGACCTGCAGCGCGAGCTCGGCTGGGCCACCAGCGCGGTGGGCACGCTCACCTCGGCGCTGCAGTTCGGGTTCATCGCGGGCACGCTGGTGTTCGCGCTGCTCGCCATCGCCGACCGCTTCCCGCCGCGGCGGGTGTTCCTGGTCTGCGCGCTGGCGGGCGCCGCCTGCACCGTGGGCGCATGGTGGCAGGTGCGCGACTTCACCGCGCTGCTGGCGTGGCGCTTCGCCACCGGTTTCTTCCTCGCCGGCATCTACCCCGTGGGCATGAAGATCGCCGCGCAGTGGTACAGCAAGGGCCTGGGCGCGGCGCTGGGCCTGTTGATCGCGGCGCTGGTCGTCGGCTCGGCCAGCGCGCACGCGCTGCGCGCCCTGGGCGACGCCCTGCCCTGGCCCACGTTGATGCTGGGGGTGGCGTTGCTCGCGGCGCTGGGCGGTGTGCTGCTCTACGTGGCACTGGGCGACCCACCCGGCGCGGTGGCGAGCGTGAGCACGCTGCAGTGGCGCGCGCTCGGCACGGTGTGGACGGACGCGCGCGTGCGCAGTTCGGTGCTGGGCTATTTCGGCCACATGTGGGAGCTCTACACCATGTGGGTCATGGTGCCGCTGATCCTGGCGACGCGGCTCGGGGGCACCGATCTGTCCTGGGCCGCGTTCTGGGTGCTCGGTGCCGGCGCCATCGGCTGCGCGGTGGGCGGCTGGGTGGCGCAGCGCTGGGGCAGCGCGCGGGTGGCGGGCACGCAACTCGCCCTCAGTGGCGCCTGCTGCCTGGCGGCCCCGCTGCTGCTGGGCGCACCCGATACGGCCTTCTACGCGTGGCTGGTGCTCTGGGGCATCACCGTTTCGGGCGATTCGCCGCAGTTCAGCACGCTGACCGCCCGCAACGCGCCGCCCCAGGCCGTGGGCAGCGTGCTCACGCTCACCAACAGCATCGGCTTCGGCATCAGCATCGCGAGCATCCTGCTGTTCGTGTGGCTGGCCGAATCCGTGCCGCTGGGTGCGCTGCTGCCGTGGCTGGCCATCGGGCCGGCGCTGGGCCTGTGGGCGCTGCGGCCCTTGCTGGCCGAAGAGCGCGCACGGGCCTGACGCGGTTCAGGGCTTCGCCTCCAGGAATTCCTGCGGGTCGGGCAGCGGCGTGGTGGCCACCTGCATTTCCTCGGGCTTGAGTTGTTCGGTGAAGCCCTCGATGGAGCCCATGCTCTGGCGGTCGCGGCGCGCCACGGGCTCGGACATCAGGTAGGCCACCGACAGCGCGCCCAGTGCGCGCAGCGAATCCATGTGCGTGCGCTCCTGCGCGTGCGAGGCATCGGCGCCGAAGCCGATCAGCGCGGTGCGGATGTCGTTGCCGGCCTCCACCGCGGCGGCCGAGTCGCTGCGGTAGAACTTGAAGACGTCGCGGCGGTGCGGTATGCCGTGCGCCTGTGCGAGCTTGATGAGCTTGTGCGAGAGGTGGTAATCGAACGGGCCCGACAAGTCCTGCAGGCAGATGGTGACGGCGCGCTCGTCGGTGGCCTGGCCGGGCGCGGCGATGGCGATGTCCAGACTCACCATTTCGGCGATGTCGCCGTGCAGCGCGGCCGAGGCGCCCGAGCCCACTTCCTCGGTGATGGTGAACAGCGGGTGCACGTCCACCGGCAGCGGCGTGCCGCTGTCCCTGATCGCCTTGCAGGCGGTCAGCAGCACGGCCACCGCGGCCTTGTCGTCCAGGTAGCGCGCGTTGATGTAGCCGCCCGGCTGCACCTCGGGCTGCGGGTCGAAGGCGATCCAGTCACCCACGTTCACGCCCGCGGCGTCGAGCGCGTCGCGCCCGCTCGCGGGCATGTCCAGCCGCACCTCGACGTGGTCCCAGCTGTTGGGCTGGCTGTCGATGCCGTCGCCGAAGGCGTGGCCCGAGGTCTTGAGCGGCAGACAGGTGCCGCGGATCTGTTGCGTGTCGGTGTAGAGCGTGAGCCGGCCGCCTTCGGCAAAGCGCGACGACCAGCTGCCGATGGGCACGATGCCCACGCGGCCGTTGTCCTTCAGCTCGCGCACCATGGCGCCCAGGGTGTCCAGGTGGGCCACGATGGCGCGCGCCGGGTGGCGCTCTCTGCCCTTGAGCGTGGCGCGGATGGCGCCGCGGCGCGTGATCACGTAGGGAATGCCCAGCGCATCCAGGCGCGCGGCCACGTAGCGCACGACGGCGTCCGTCAGGCCCACGGGGCTCGGGATGGCGAGCAACTGCAGCAGGGTCTCTTCGAGGTAGGCCTCGTCCAGCGGCGGCAAGGTCGGGGGTTTTTCGCTCATGGTGCGGCGGTCTCCGGTTGGGCGGTGGCGGGGAACAGCAGATCCACGAAGCGCTGCGCGGTGGGCTGCGGCTCGTGGTTGGCCAGGCCCGGTCGCTCGTTGGCTTCGATGATCACGTGGTCGGGCCCGTCGACCGCGGGCACCAGGAAGTCCAGGCCGGTGACCGGGATGTCGAGCACGCGGCTGGCGTGTTCGGCCGCGGTCTTGAGCGCCGGATGCAGCCGCTCGGTGACGTCGTGGATGGTGCCCCCGGTGTGCAGGTTGGCGGTGCGCCGCACGGGCAGCGATGTTCCGAACGGCAGCACGTCGCCCAGCGCGTGGCCCTGAGCGGCCAGACAGCGCCGCGTTTCGCCATCGACGGGAATGCGCGACTCGCCGCCGGTGGCCGCGGCGCGGCGGCGGCTCTGTTTGTCGATCAGCTCGGCGATGGTGGCGTGGCCGTCGCCCACCACGGTGGCGGGCTGGCGCACCGCGGCGGCCACCACCTCGTGGTTGATGACGACGATGCGCAAATCCTGCCCTTCGCAGAACTGCTCCAGCAGCACGCCGCCGCCGAACTGGCTGGCGTGCTCGATCGCGGTCTCGACCTCGTCGATCGACGTCAGGTTGACCGCGATGCCACGGCCCTGTTCGCTGTCCACCGGCTTGACCACCACCGCGCCGTGCTCGCGCAGGAAGGCCTCGTTGTGCCCGCGATCGCCCGCGGTGGTCTGCGCCGGCACGGCCAGGCCCGCGCGTGCCAGCAGGCGCGAGGTCACGCGCTTGTCGGCGCAACGGCTCATGGCCACGGCGCTCGTGAGCTCGCTCAGCGATTCGCGGCAGGTGACGCTGCGCCCACCGTGCGTGAGGCGGAAGTAGCCGTGCTCGTCGTCGATCACCTCGATGTGGATGCCGCGACGCTGCGCCTCGTCCACGATGATGCGCGCGTAGGGGTTGAGGCCGTCGCGGCCGTGCCCCTCGCTGAACAGCGGCTCGTTGATCGCGTTGCGCCGCTTCACCGCGAACACCGGGATGTTCTGGAAACCCAGCTTCTGATACAGCGCGATGGCCTGCGTGTTGTCGTGCAAGACCGACAGGTCCATGAAGGCCCGACCACGCGCCAGGAACAGCTCGGCCAGGTAGCGCGTGAGCGCCTCGCCGATGCCCGGGTGGCTGGCCTGCGGTGCCACCGCCAGCGCCCACAGGCTGGCGCCGGGTTTCGCATCGCCGAAGGCCTGGGCGTGGTCCAGCCCCATGGCCACGCCCAGCACCTCACCAGTCAACCGGTCCTCTGCGAGCACGTAGACCGTGGTGCGGCCGGCGCGCTCACCCCACACGCGCGCCGGGTCCAGCGGCACCATGCGGCGCGCGCGGTAGATGGCGTTGATGGCGGCCACGTCGGCGCGCGAGCGCAGGCGGCGGATGGTGAAACCCTGGCGCCGCGCGCGCTGCGGCATGTAGGTGTTGAGCGGCAGGCGGAAGGTTTCCGATGGGTCGACGAACAGCTGCTGTGGCGCGTGCGACACCACCACGTGCGGCTTGTCCAGGTAGAAGGCGATGTCGCGCTCGCCGGGCGTTTCCTGCAGCAGGGCCCGGGCGATGGCGGCCGGCTCGTCGAAGGTGTGGCCACCGATGAGGCGGCCCCAGCCGCAATGCACCACCGCATCGCGGTGTTCGGTGGCCTGGTGCGGGATGGCGGATCTCTCCAGGCGCAAGGCGCGCTGGGCGTGCTGGCGAACGGTGCTCATGTCGGGTGTCTCCTCGGGTTCAACGCAGGTGGGTCTGCAGCCACAGCTCCAGCAGGCCAAGCTGCCAGAGCGTGGAGCCGCGCAGCGGCGTGATGTGGTCGCTGGGTGCGGCAAGCAATTGCTGCACATAGGCCCCGCGGAAGAGGCCGCGCTCGCGCGCCGCGCGGCTGTGCAGCGCGTCCTTCACGGTCTCCAGCACGCGGCCTTTGAGGTGCTTGAGCGCGGGCACCGGGAAGTACCCCTTGGGCCGGTCGATCACCTCGTGCGGAATCACCCCGCGCGCCGCTTCCTTCAGGATGCCCTTGCCACCGTGCGCGAGCTTGTGGCGCGAAGGAATGCGCGCCGCGAGCTCCACCAGTTCGTGGTCGAGAAAAGGCACGCGCGCCTCCAGGCCGAAGGCCATGGTCATGTTGTCCACGCGCTTGACCGGGTCGTCCACCAGCATCACGGTGGTGTCCAGCCGCAGCGCCTGGTCCACGGGGTCGCTGGCACCGGGCGCGGTGAGCCGCTCGGCGATGAAGGCACGGGTCGCGTCCGCGCCGAGGTGCGCGTCCTGCAGCACCGCGTGCATTCCGGCGTGGTCGCGGTCGCAGAAGGCGGCGGCGTAGTCGTCCACCGGCCGGGTGCTGCCCGCGAGCTTCGGGTACCAGTGGTAGCCGCCGAACGCCTCGTCGGCGCCCTGGCCGCTCTGCACCACCTTGCTGTGGCGCGACACGGCTTCGCTGAGCAGGTAGAAGCCGATGCAGTCGTGGCTGACCATCGGCTCGCTCATGGCGGCAATGGCCTCGGGCAGCCGGTCGAGCAGCTGTGCCTCGGGCACGAAGATGCGCTCGTGCACCGTGCCGAAACGCTGCGCCACGATGTCGGCGTAGGCGAACTCGTTGCCGACCTCGCCGCCCACATCCTCGAAGCCCACGTTGTAGGTGCGCAGGCCGGGCACCCCGTGCTCGGCCATCAGCCCGACGATCAGGCTCGAATCGACGCCGCCCGAGAGCAGCGCACCCACCGGCACGTCGGCCACCAGGCGGCGCTTCACCGCGGCGCGCAGGCCGTCCAGCAGGATGGCCTTCCAGTCGTCGAAGGAACGCGATTCGTCCTCGGCGCTGCGCTCGAAACCCAATGACCAGTAGCGCTCCTCGCGCTGCGTGCCATAGGGCGCCACGTGCAGCAGCGTGCCCGGCGCGAGCTTGCGAACGCCGCGCAGCAGCGTGCGCGGCGGCGGCACGATGGCGTGCAGCGAGAGGTAGTGGTGCAGCGCGTCGGTGTCGATGGCGGTGTCCACACCGCCCGCGGCCAGCAGCGCCGGCAGCGTGGAGGCAAATCGCAGCCCGCCGGGCACGGGCGCCAGGTACATCGGCTTGATGCCGAGCCGGTCGCGCCCGAGCAGCACACGGCCGCTGTCGCGCTCCCAGATCGCAAACGCGAACATGCCGTTGAGGCGTTCGACGAAGCGCGGCCCCCAGGCGTGGAAGGCCTTGAGCAACACCTCGGTGTCGCCGCTCGAATGGAAGTGGTAGCCCTTGGCCTGCAGTTCCTTCCGCAGCGCGTCGTGGTTGTAAACGGCACCGTTGAAGACGATGCCCACGCCCAGGCCGGGGTCGAACATCGGCTGCTGGGCCGCGTCGCTCAGGTCCATGATCTTCAGCCGCCGGTGGCCGAAGCCGAAGCGGTCGAAGACCATGAGCCCCTGGCCATCGGGGCCGCGCGCGGTCTGGGAT